>NZ_FSRQ01000001.1:0-1200000 GCF_900143185.1 Chryseobacterium scophthalmum
GATTGAGTGAGTATTCGTATGAAATAATTGCTAAAAATTCTGTTAATCATCAATCTTTATACGCTGAATTTTCTAGCCCGGATAGCAGCGATTACCCCGCAACATGAGATGGAGAGTTGGAGGAATTTAGAGATAGAAAAGCAACCGCGTGAGGAGTAATAGCGGATAGCCGGAATAAGCTTCTAAGAAAATATTTTAATAAGGTTATTATTGTTTAATTATATTTTAAGATTTGTGTTAAAGTTTTATTTTCAATTTTAAATGATAGTGATTATTTGTTTTTTGTACTTACTATCAATATTTTATAAATAAATTTTGAATTATATTTCATTATGTGTTGATAAATTGCTATTTTAGTAAAGCGTAATCCGAAAAGCATTAATAGAGTAGGAACCAATCAAAATTAAAATATGAAAAATCTAATCAAGATTTCAAGAGAAAATCTAAAATCACTTAACGGAGGTGGTGGACCGACATGTCCAGATGATCCGGCATTTGGAATGTGTTATCCTCCCGGTTGGCCAAATGGAATATGCATGAGCAGATATCAATGTTGTCTTAGACTTGGTATCGATGAACAAACTTGTAAAGAATTTCATACATAATCTGCAAACTATTTAGAAACTATTTTCACAGCTAGTTAGATAAATTTTTAATTTAACTGTCTTGTAAAATTTAAATATCATCTATAAACTTTATAACAGAGGATGTAGATGATATTTTTTGTTTTAAAAAACTTATTGTGAACAAAAAAACCGCCATCAACTTTAAAAGCAAATGACGGTTAGCTATTTTAAATCTCGTTTATAAAGAGTTTGTTTTATTAGTTTAAAACATTAAATCTCAATTTAATTCCAAAGTTATCTTTGAATTGCGAGGTTTGATAATGTCCTAATCTATAAGAGAAACCTACGCCAAAATTTCTTCCCAAAAATCTATTCCAGATCACGCCGACTTCCTGATAGTAGTGATCCAATACCTGAAAATCGAACTGGTGATCACCTCTGTTCTTAAGATCTCCAATTGCAGCCTGGTATTCCAGTTCGATGTTTGAATATCTCGAACCGAACGTTTTAAACCTGAAAGGTAAATATTGTGAAACTTTAAATGCGATAAATTTATTTGCAAAGAAAGTTCCTGAAGGCATTGTTGCAAAGGCTAAATTGTTTGGAGTGTTAATATTAGAATACCAATGATCAGGGTTTCTGTCGTTTTGACCTGCAATTTCAAAGTTTTTCCAGATCGGAGCTGTTCCTGATGAAATTCCTCCAAAAAGTTTCAGATTGGTGTAGCCTAATTTTGACCTGAACTGATGAATGATCAATGCATCTGCTCTGTAATAATCCAAATCTCCGCCCAATCCGTTAATACCTTTTTCAACATTCATATAAATTTGAGGAAAGCTTTTTTCATAGGTATATTTTCCACTTGGCGTCATGATATTTTTATCATTTGGTGAGAATTTCAGAGATAAGGTCGTGCTTACATTATCGAAACGGTTTCCTAAATTTTTGTATTGATAATCAAAAAGTGCTTCCTGTTTCTCTTTATTCACTGCGATTTTCATACTCAATGAGTTCGAAATGTCATACAAATATGATGCTCCCCATTTTTGATTTTTATAAAAATTGGCATTGTGCAGATCTAGATTCAGGTCATTGACTTTCATCATCATATCCCACATATTGTTGCTAAATCTTCCTGCTGCAAAGACGTCATCTACATAATCAATACGAAAAACAGAAGTTCTTTTATCAGACAACTTCATGTCTAGACCAAGACCATATTTCCAGGTGTGGTCTTTAAAACCATAACCGAAATATCCATCCGGAGAAAATGTTTTGTTAAATTTTTCATTCAGTTTTAATCCTGCTCCCAAACGAATACCTTGATATTTATCGTAGCTGAAAAGCTTAGTAATATCAAAGTCAATCATTTTATAACGCAGATTACCTCTCATTAATTGGGTTAAAAAACTCAGTTTTTTTTCAAAATCATGCTTCTGTACAAAACTGTCGATTTGAGTGTAAGTTGCACTTTCTCTTGCGGTTAAACTGTCGGTTCTGTACTTTTCAAGCAGACTTCCGTCAGAGTTTTTCATTTCCAGAGAATAGCCTTTAAATTCTGATGCTTTTTGAGCTTCGTTCAGTTGGAAATCAAAGAAACGGTTTTTTACATACAGATAATTTCCAAAAGTTTTCTGATGGTATTTTCGCTTGTCGCTGATGTATGCGCCTTTCTTTAAACTATCGGTCTTTACACTGTCTCTCTTTGCAATATTGAAGGTCTGGTCGCCCATTTTCAGTTTAATATCTTCATAATCCAAAAACCATTTTCCATCAATCGGTTTCCATACAGAGATAATGTCGCCTTCATTTCTTTTTTTGTTGGCACTTTCAAATTTTTTCAGTGCATACGTTTCAGAATCAATATAAATTTTACCATTAAATTTTCTCGGATTCTGCTTCTTTTTATCAATAATTTCTTTGAATTTGATAACATAAGTTTTTCTTCCGTCTATTTGTAAAGTATCCGACATATAAAAGTTGAAAAGCTTTCTGTTCTCAGGTCTTAACTGTCTTGGAGTTCTGTTTAAATTGGAAATATTGATCGCTAAAGCTTCATAAATTGGATTTTTAAAACCAGACATTCTGTTATCGATGATATTGGTTTTCTCACCAAATTTCTGCGAATATTTGTATTCTGTTGCCTTTTCCCAAAGAAACATCTGGCTTTCCTGTGAAGCGTTGATGAAGTCTTCATTAATTAACGAATCTTTCTTCTCGCTTTCTTTTTGCTTAAATTCTTTTTTATCAACTTTTGAAAGAGAATCTTTTCTCGAAGCCAGGAAATTTTTAAAAGTATCAATTGAATCTTTGTCTACATCAATCGAAAACTTTGAGTACGATTTAAAGTTATAAGTATCTAAAGATTTTGGCGAATTTTCTTTTTCCCTTTTATTGACTTCATCTAAAATTCTCAACGCTTTCGGATCACTTTTATCGGTGATGATAATTTTATCGATGTTACTTTGTTTTTCTGACAAGGGTTGCATACCAACATCCATCGACTTTTTTACATCGACCAAAGCATCTTCAAAATTGCTGGCAAGAATTTCTACTTTTTTACATTTTGTTTTAAAAGATAAAACGCCTTCGTAATTGGTTTTTCCCAAAAGATTGTCGTCACAGTAAACGGCTGCATTTTCAATCGGGTTTTTGTTGGTTTTATTGAAAACTTTCAATTGAGTTTGCCCAAAAATAAGTACCGTACAAAGTAAAAGTAGAGTAGATAAAAGTTTTGTCATTGAGTTTTTATTAATGAGACAAAACTATTGATAAGAAAGTTACAAAACCATAAGAGAAAATATAATCTTTTGTTAAAAATAAAATAAGCTGTATTTCAATTTGATACGTTTTGTTTTTATATTAATCAATTCCCAACTAGATGATAAATTGTATTTTATTTAAGAGTTTTTAAGGCTTTTATTATTAAATAATATTTCTACTGTTGACAACTTCCGTCAGTTCGGGTAGAAATTATTTGCAGAATAATTTTGTATCGAGAACATGGGGATTTTTTTTCATTTAGGTTTGAAATAAAATTGTTTATTTAGGAATAATTATTTATTTTTAGCTCAATGTTTTAGCAATTCGAATTTTCGCTAGCTTCACTCTTTAATATAAACTACTCATAATATTATTTAAATAGCTAAATGACACCTAAACAATTATTAGAACTAGATAAAATAATTACAAAAAAAGAATGGGTTGATAATCCATTACATACAAGTGTTAACAATAAATTGTTTAAACTCTTGAACAGATTAGATAATGATGAAGTAACATTAATTCTTGAATTACTGCAAAAATTTACATGGATATCCAATAGTCAGTATGATAAAAAAATATTAGACGTTTTTAGGAAAATAGACTCAAATATTATTAAATCGTGCAAGAAACTTTATTTTTTTCCAATTGTAAAACCTAGAGATTCAAAAAAATTAAAAAGTGGGCTATCTATAATATATCCAATTGTAGGAATTTTAAATTACATCGAAGAATTTGATCATGTCAACACAGGAAATATTATCAGTAATTTTCAACAACTAAAAAGAATTACTCTTAAAGAAGATGAATACCTAATATTAGTTGATGATTTTATAGGGTCGGGAAAAACTTTTGAAGATTGTTATAATCAAATACAGCAATATTCAATTCCAAATGAAAAAATCATTATTTGCACTTTAGCTATACAAGAAGACGGTTTAGAATTAATACAAAAATATGGATTTTCTGTTTATTATTCCCACATTGAGAAAAAAGGCATTAGTAATAACTATGTAGGAGATGAAATTATTACAAGAATCAGTAAAATGACATTAATTGAAAAGAAATTAAAATATAATCCGAGCTACAGCTTAGGATTTGAAAAGTCAGAAGGGCTAATTTCAATGATAAAAACACCCAATAATACATTTCCCGTATTTTGGCATGAATATGTAGAAGGCGAGGAAGTAATGAAAGCACCATTTCCAAGATATTAGATATGAATGACAAGCATCTTTATTTAGCATTGCTAAAAATTAAAAATAATACTAATATAAATGAGTTAGTTCATGAAGGATTAGAGTTATTTGAAATAACAAATCTACTTAAGCAAATTATAGAGCTTAATTATCTTATTGAGACAGAATCTGAGCTGATTTTATCTGAAACTGGTTACAAGAGTTTTACTATTCTCGATACTCAATATAAAAAAACGAATAAATCAGAATGGATTAGACCTGATGATAAAAATATTATAAAAAAAATAAGAAAAAATGATATCTTTGTACCCAGTAGTAAGGAATTAACTTTTCGATTAAAAAAAATAATAAGAAAATAGTATGGTAACATACTAGGATTAGTGAAGTCACTAATCTGAAAAAGAACTAGTTTTCAAGCTTATCAAGTTTTCAAAAGATCTCCGTTGACCTCCGACCTTTTGAAAACTTTATTCCAATTTGAGCGAGCTCTGCTCGCTCAATTAAAGATCTTAAACATGGATTTTACTACTTATCAAAAAAGATTTACAGAAAAAGCAACTAGACAAAAAATGTCTGATTCTGATATTGCAGATTGTTTAGAATACGCAAACGTATTATTTAAAAACAATGTTGTTACAGTTTATAATACATCACATTTGTCTAAGCTTGTAGGTATAAGAAAAGCATATATTAAAAGAGCTTCAATTTACACAAAGTCATATTATAGGTCATTTGAAATTGCTAAGAGAAATGGCAATCCAAGAACAATTTCTGAACCTCTACCTAATTTGAAGGTTATTCAAGATTTTATATTGGAAGAAATTCTTAACAAAGTTACTGTAAGTGCATTTGCAAAAGCTTACAAGAAAAATTCTTCTATTAAAGAAAATGTACGGTATCATGTAGACCAAAAAATTGTATTATCTCTTGATATTCAAGATTTCTTTTCTTCAGTATCTATTGAAATGGTAGAAAAAGTTTTTTTAGATTTAGGATATTCAGAACTTTTATCTGATCTATTTAGTAAATTATGTACTCTAAACAAATGCCTACCTCAAGGAGCGTCTACAAGCCCATATATATCAAATATTATTTTAAAAGGTTTTGACAAGAAGATAGCAGATTACTGTCTTGATCAGAATATTAGATATACTAGATATGCTGACGATATTACATTGTCTGGTGATTTTGATACAGGGACAGCTATAACTCTGATTGAAGATGAGCTTTTGAAATTAAATCTTTCGATTAACAGAAATAAAACGAAAGTTATGACAAGAAATATGAGACAGGTTGTCACTGGAATTGTTGTAAATGAAAAAATTCAAGTTTCCGGAAAAGAAAGAAATAAGTTAAGACAAAATATTTTCTATCTGAAAAAATTTGGTTTGCTCGATTACATTGAGCACGAAAAAATAAAATTTAATAATTACTTATATCATTTGTATGGAAAACTTTCCTACATTGTTTATATTAATCCAAAAGACCAAGAGTTTATTGATTATAAAATTTATGTAAAAGATCTAATAAAAAAGCATTATTACTAAAGTTTTTATTGTAGCTCTACCAAAATTATATATTCCGTATAAAATTTAAAAACCTCAATCCCATACTAATCAAAAATATTTTTATATTTGTTTTAAGAACAACAAAAAACAAATGATGATATTTAAAAATAATCCCGCATTTCATGCGCAGTCTTCCGGCACCATCGGATCCCACAAAAACCAACATTGTAACCAACAACTTCCTGAACTCAAAAACCGATAAAGTACTACGTTTGATCGCTCAAGAAGTTTGAAGACCTCTTCAACCGTTTAGAAATAGCATTCAATCATTTGGTTGAATCAATCAATCCCTTCGAAATGTTGTTCAAGTGTTTCGTTTAGACACTCAACTGTTTCGAACAAGCAAACAAGTAATTCGAAGAACCATTCAAGTAGTTCGAAGTGTCAATCAACCAGTTCGAAGAGGCAATCAAGTACAATTTGTTATTTATGAATGCTTTGTAGACTTTTTCTGAAAGTTGATGAATGAACACAAAAGATAAATTAGATTTCAAATCCTTATTTAAAACACAAAAACAAATCTATTATGAAAAAAGAACAGGTAACCCGTAGCTTCAGAATTGCAGATTCTGTACTGAAACAAAAAGCTGATGAATTGATCGCTTTGATCGACAGAGACCTCACCGAATTTACAGACCGTGGCTACAACCCCACAAAAAAGACCGAATTGACCACTGCCCGAAACATGATAGACAGTTTTCCAAGCGATGAACAGCTGGAAGCCATCAAAATATATCTCACCGAACAAAAAGACGCCGCCAGAAAAGCACTGGAAAAATCTATGCGCAGTATTTTCAATGCTGCAGAAAATGTTTTCGGACAGCACAGTGCCAAATACAAGGAATTCGGAAATGCATTGATCAGTCAACAAAGTGATGCCAAGATCATGAGCCTCACCGCAGAGAAATACCTTCCCGAACTTTCAGATGAAGGTCTTACGGTAGACAAGATCAATACACTGACTACACAACGTGATGCTTTAGACATCGCTATCGACTCACAAGCTCAAGGTATTTCAGACCGTGATGTTGTCACCGAAGGTAGAGTGGAAGCGCTCAATAAACTCTACCAACTGCTCACAAAATATGCAGGCATCGGTCAGGATATTTTCTACGAAACCAATGAAGCCAAGTACAACGACTACATCATCCACGACACCCCAAGTGGACTTCCGGAAGTCCCACCTGTAGATCCTATATAAAAAATGTATTCCGTCACTTCCCTCGTCAGTTCGAGTGTTTTTCGTAGCGCAGCGCAGAAAAAAGTATCGAGAACCCGTGAACCGAAGCACAAAATATGTTTTCCATTCAAAAACTTCTCGATACACTTCGCTTTGCTACGTTACTCGAAGTGACGATTTACAGACATTAAACGAAAGTTGAGTTTCGTCAGTTCGAGTGTTTTTCGTAGCGCAGCGCAGAAAAAAGTATCGAGAACCCGTGAACCAAAGCACAAATTTTGTCTTCCCATCAAAAACTTCTCGATACGATTTTTTGCAAAAATCTACTCGAAGTGACGCTCGTTGAATCAAATCTTATTAATATAATTCATCATGCAAACATCATTCGTCTACATATTACTTTGTTCTGACAATACCTACTACACTGGAGTAACCGAAAATGTGTACAAACGTTTTGATGAACATCAAGACGGTAAATATTTTGGTTCTTACACGTTCTCAAGACGACCGTTACAATTAGTATATTTTTGTCAGTTTATGGATATCGAACAAGCAATTGCATTTGAGAAAAAGATTAAGAAATGGTCACAGGCGAAAAAATTAGCATTGATTGAAGGAAGATATGAAGACCTGCCTAATCTTGCGAAAAAGAAGTTTGGGAGATAATTTATTTATCTTATCAATTTGCCCACGTCAACCGCTCCATCAGTTCGAGTGTTTTTTGTAGCATAGCGTAGAAAAAAGTATCAAGAACCTATGAACCGAAGACAACACATAAATCAAAAACTTCTCGATACACTTCGCTTTGCTACGTTACTCGAAGTGACGTTTTACAGACATTAAACGAAAATCGAGTTTCGTCAGTTCGAGTGTTTTTCTGCAGCGTAGCGTAGAAAAATGTATCGAGAACCCGTGAACTGAAGCACAAATACTGTATTCTAATCAAAAACTTCTTTGCTGAGTTACTCGAAGTGACGAAGTACGATTGGCGTTGTAAAACATAAAAAATCCCTTTCAAAAACTGAAAGGGATTGTTATTGTATAGAAACCGCAAAAACGGTAATATTTATTAATAATTTAAATATTCAAAGCTTTCTGATAAGCATTTTCCAGACCATCAAGATTTTTTCCTCCGGCTGTAGCGAAACCTGGGTTTCCACCACCACCACCTTGGATTTCTTTAGCTAACTCTTTAATAAGTGCTCCAGCCTGATAAATTCCTGCTAAGTCATCAGAAACACCAACGGTAATCATTGGTTTTCCGTCTGCGTCGGACAAAATAATCGTTATAGAAGTTGGTATCTCTTTCTTTAACTGGAAGACGATATCTTTTACAGAACCTGCGTCCAGAGAAGTTTTCTTCACTAAAAGTAATTTATCGCCTTTTTGCTCATAAGCACCTTTCCAGTCACCGATCTCGCCTTTTGCTTTTTCTTTCTTGAAAGCTTCTACTTCAGACTTCAACGATGCATTTTCTTCGATTAATTTCTCGATAGAACGTACAACATCTTTAGATTTCAGCAATTGAGAAAGCTCGGTAATTTGCTTTTCTAAACCTTTGAAATATTCCTCAGACTTATCTCCAGAAATCGCTTCAATTCTTCTGATTCCTGCTGCTGCAGAACTTTCGGAATTAATTTTGAAATGACCGATCTCGCTGGTGCTTTTCACGTGAGTTCCACCGCAAAGTTCTTTTGAACTTCCAAACTGGATCATTCTCACACTGTCTCCATATTTTTCACCAAATAAAGCCATTGCACCTTTGTCAATTGCTTCCTGAATCGGGATATTTCTGAATTCCTGAAGAGCGATATTTTCTTTGATTTTTGTATTGACTTTTTCTTCAATTAAAGCCAATTCCTCGTCTGTCATTTTATTGAAATGCGAGAAGTCGAAACGCAAATAATCCGGACCAACGTAAGAACCTTTTTGCTCAACGTGAGTTCCCAAAACGTCTCTCAAAGCTTCGTGCAACAAGTGCGTTGCAGAGTGGTTTGCCTGAGAATTTTTTCTTTCGTTGGCATTCACTTTAGCATAGAAAACAGCACCTGCATCTTTTGGAAGTCCGTTGATTAAAGAAATAATCAATCCGTTTTCTTTTTTAGTTTCAAGAACTTCAAAACTTTCAGTTGCATTTTCAAGAACACCTTTATCACCGATTTGTCCACCTCCTTCAGGATAGAAAGGGGAGTTGCTTAGGACAACCTGATAAAATTCACCGTCTTTATTTTCTACTTTTCTGTATCTTGTAATGTAGGTTTCAGCTTCAATTTGGTCGTAACCAACGAAGTTTTCTTCTCTTTCTTCCAAAGTTACCCAGTCGTAAACTTTCTGAGCAGAATCTGCTTTTGAACGTTGTTTTTGTTCGCTTAACGCCAATTCAAAACCTTTTTCATCAATCGTTAACCCTTTTTCTTCAGCGATAATTCTCGTTAAATCATCCGGGAAACCATAAGTATCATATAATTCGAAAACTTCTTGAGTTGGTAACACTTTTTTACCTTCCGAAATCGTTTGCTGAATCAATTTTTCAACTCTGATTAATCCTGTTTCAATGGTTCTTAAGAAAGATTCTTCCTCACTTTTAATTACTTCAGAAACCAATTTTCCTTGCTTCTCCAGCTCAGGGAAGAATGCTCCCATTTGTTCCTGAAGAACAGCAACCAATTTGTAAAGGAAAGCTTCTTTCATATCCAGAAATCTGTAAGAATAAGAAATTCCTCTTCTCAAAATTCTTCTGATAACATAACCAGCTCCTCCATTTGAAGGCAATTGTCCATCTGCAATCGCAAACGAAACCGCTCTGATGTGGTCTACCACAACACGAATGGCAATATCTTTTTCGTCTTCTAAAATCCCTGTATATTTTTTACCTGAAAGTTCTTCAACTTTAGCGATCAAAGGCGTGAAAACATCGGTATCATAATTGGAAGATTTCCCTTGTAGCGCCATACAAAGACGCTCGAAGCCCATTCCCGTATCAACGTGTTGAGCAGGTAATTTTTCCAAAGAACCATCTGCTTTTCTGTTGAATTCCATAAAAACGAGATTCCAGACTTCCACCACTTGAGGATGGTCGTTGTTCACCAATTCAAGACCGGAAACTTTAGCTTTTTCTTCAGGAGTTCTTAGGTCAATATGAATTTCAGAACAAGGTCCGCAAGGTCCGCTTGCGCCCATTTCCCAGAAATTATCTTTTTTGTTTCCGTTGATAATTCGGTCTTCAGAAATCACTGCTTTCCAATAATCATAAGCATCGTGGTCTCTGTCGAGATTCTCAGACGCATCTCCTTCAAAAATCGTTACGTACAGATTCTCTTTCGGAATTCCGTAAACTTCAGTCAGCAATTCCCAGGCAAAAGCAATAGCATCTTTTTTGAAATAATCACCAAAAGACCAGTTCCCCAACATTTCAAACATGGTGTGGTGATAAGTATCTCTACCAACATCATCCAAATCATTATGCTTCCCGGAAACTCTCAAACATTTTTGTGTGTCGGCAATTCTTGGTGCAGTCGGCGTTTTATAGCCTAAGAAAAAATCTTTGAACTGCGTCATTCCGGAGTTGGAAAACATTAAAGTAGGGTCATCTTTCAGCACAATCGGTGCAGAAGGAACGATAAGGTGGTCTTTGCTTTTAAAATAATCTAAAAATTTCTGACGAATCTCTTGTGATGTCATAATTATATATTGCTTTGCTTTTTTACAAATTTTTGATAAGATGCAAATTTAATGTTTTTAAAGCAATAGAAAAATATAGTTTTGTGTTTTAATCTATTTGTAAAATATTATTTGAGTTTGTTATTTCGACAAAGGAGAAATCTATTATTCTCAATCTTGTAAACTTCCATCATCCAGCTTCTGACTTCCTTTCTTTTTAGTAGCTATTTCCCGCTTTCCGCACTCGCTATTTTGTTTGCTTCTTCGGCGGCTTTGCCGCCGAAGAAGCAAACAAAATGAGCTCAGACAAATGCTCCAATCGGGGCTAGGTTTGCAGGCATTTTTAAAAGAGTAACAACTTGAAAAGGATTTATAAATATCAATAGGAACGGGCTTTAGCCCGTTTAAAAAGAATAATCAAATTGGCTTTAGCCAAAACTTATTATCAATTTCGGCTAAAGCCAATTTGCTGGCATTTTTCGTCATCGGGCTAAAGCCCGATGCTATTGAAAAATACACAATATTCTAATTTTTAAATAGCTAGAATTCATAACAATCAAATTTAGGCTTCCAAATTTTAAAAAAAAACATTTAATTAAAACTAATACGTTTATATATTCAACCAAAAACTTTGCAGTTCTGCGTTTAACTTATTACCTTCGTTAGTATCTGAAAAGGTACAATCAAAAAAATGACGAAAAACGAAGCTTTAAAAAACTGGATAGAACAGTATTCTGAATCTTTGCTGAGAAGAGCAATTTTTCTGCTTTCAGATACCATTGAGGCAGAAGACATTGTTCAGGAAGTTTTCATTGCTGCTTTTTCATCGTACGATTCTTTTGAAGGAAAAAGCACACCTAAAACTTGGCTCAACACGATTCTCAACAATAAAGTCGCTGATTTTTACCGTAAAAAATACAAATCCGAACCACAGATTAAACTCGACCATTTTTTTGACGAAACCGGCTCCTGGAAAAATGACACAGTTTTAAATGATTGGAATGTTTCTAACCCGGAAGCTGAACTTCTGGACAATCAGGATTTTAATAAAAGTTTAGAAGATTGCATCGAAGATTTGCCTTCCCGATGGAAGATTCCGATGAAACTTTATTATCTCGAAGAAAAAAAAGCACCCGAAGTGAGTCAGGAATTGGATATCTCTACGACTAACCTTTGGAAGATTTTACAACGAACCAGAATGCAGTTGAGAGAATGTCTGGAAATTAACTGGTTTTCAAAATCATAAGGAATAAAAAATGTTTAGAAAAATAATACATATTTTCTTTTTACCATGCAGTACAGCAACTTTACTGATGGAAAAACGCAATGCAAAGAATATTTCACCAAAAGAAAACTGGCAGCTTTCGATGCACGTAATGATTTGCAAATGGTGCAAAGCGTATGAAGAAAAACTGAAAATTTTAGATTCTATTTTAAAAAAGAAATGGTTCGGGGAAGAAAAAACCAATTTGAATGATACAGATATTCAGGGATTTAAAGATAAAATATTTAGAAAGTTAGATTTTTAAGAAAAAAAACTGTCAGGATTTTACAATCGTTGCGACTATAGTTTTGAAAATAATAAATATTAATTCAAAAAATCTAAGAACAATGCAACAGACATCACAACACAAAGGTTTACCAACGTACAAAATCGGTTATTATATTTCGCTTTTTGGAGCAGCAATTATTTTACTTTGGATTGGAGCTTTCAAATTTACTCCGACAGAAGCAGCAGCAATAAAACCTTTGGTAGAAAACCATTTTCTCACGTTTTTCGTATATGATATTATGAGCGCCCAAGCGGTTTCTAATATAATCGGAGTGATAGAAATTATCATTGCCTTGTTATTAATCTTTAGCGTGAAATTTGCATCTCTTAAAAAGTTTGCAGGTATCGGAATGGTGGTTACTTTTTTAGTGACACTGAGTTATCTCTTTACAACACCGAATGTTTGGCATATTGTTGACGGCGTTCCTGTTACAGACTTTTTTATTCTTAAAGATTTGATGCTTTTAGGATTTGGTTTAATGCTTTTAAATGGAAAAAATGAACACACATAATAAAACAAAAATGAAAAATATATTCACATTTCTCGGAATGGTTCTGGGAATTGGGGTCTTTGCGACAAGTTGCGGAGACGCAAAACAACAATCTTCATCAATTAAAAAAGAGAATGAGACCACTATGAATGCTAAAAATGTAAAAGAAGTTTATTTTGCAGGCGGTTGCTTTTGGGGAACTGAGCATTTTTTTCAACAAATCAGAGGAGTTGTAGGAACTGAAGTTGGATATGCCAACGGAAATAAGAAAAATCCTACTTATGAGGAAGTTATAAGTCATACTACAGGTTTTGCCGAAACCGTGAAAGTAAAATACGACCCGGAACAGGTTGACCTTAAACTTCTGATTGATCTTTATTTTAAAACGATAGATCCTACGAGTTTAAACAAGCAAGGAAATGATAGAGGTGACCAATACAGAACAGGAATTTACTCTACCGACAAAGAAACAGAAGCGATTATTAAAGAAGAAGTTCAGAAATTAGCGAAAAATTACAGCAAACCTGTTTTGGTAGAAACAATTCCGTTGAAAAACTTCTACAGTGCAGAAACGTATCATCAGGATTATCTGGATAAAAATCCGGGAGGTTATTGTCATATCGAACCGGGATTATTTGAAATGGCAAGAAATGCAAATCCTCTTCCAAAAGCTAAATATCAAAAAAAGGATAAGGATGTTCTAAAGAAAAAATTAACGGCAGAACAATATGCAGTTACGCAGGAAAATGCTACAGAAAGACCTCACACCAATGAATACGACAAAGAATTTCGTGAAGGAATTTATGTAGATATTACAACGGGAGAACCGTTATTTATCTCAACCGATAAATTTGAATCAGGTTGTGGATGGCCAAGTTTCTCGAAACCTATTTCTAAAAATGTTATCGACGAAAAAACAGATAATTCAATCGGAATGACGAGAACAGAGGTAAGAAGTAAAACAGGAGATGCGCATTTGGGACACGTTTTTGATGATGGACCTAAAGATAAAGGTGGTTTGAGATATTGTATCAATTCTGCATCATTGAAGTTTATTCCTAAAGCAGAAATGAAAGCAAAAGGATACGGAGAATATATTTCTCTTCTTAATAAAAAGTAAAAAATATTTCAGGAATAGTAATGATGGTCGGGAGAAATTCCGATCATTTTTTATGTTATTTATTTTAAATCGATTAGTTCAAAAACTCAGAAGTATTGATTCTTACACAATATTCACTCCCAAGATACAAAGGATCACCGTGTTTCTCTGACCAGAAACCATCCAACACATTCTCATTAATACAGCGGTAAACAGCAACTCCTTTGTAAAGACGAGAATCTTCACCTTGGTAATTAAAATTGATAACTAAAATATCATTTTTAAAAAATCCAGTTCCGTTCTGTTCGTGGTCGCCAATCAACCACTGTGCAATAATGCGGTTATTTTCATCTAGAGATAATGTTAATATACCGTGATAACTGATATTTTCACTCGCCTCCTGATTGCTTCCCTGAACAGAATAGTTGCCCACTAAATCCTCTATTGTCATTGATTTACTTTTAAGGACAACAAATGTAAAAACTTTTTATCTTGTTAAGATCAGAAGGTAAACTGTTTGATATTTATTTTTGTTTTAGATTTGCCGTTATGTTGTATGTATTTTTGATAATGAATCTCATCGCTTTCACCATTTTCGGATTAGATAAATGGAAGGCAACCCAACACAAAAGAAGGATCTCAGAGTTTTCTTTGCTGATTCTCACGTTTTTTGGAGGAACGGTTGGCGCTATTTTATCCATGATGATCTTCAGACATAAAGTGTCAAAAAAAAGTTTTCTGTGGAAATTTGGAATTATTATTTTAATACAGATCTTTTTGGTATTATTTTTTAAATTTAAAGTATTGAATATTAAAATGGGTTGATACTTTAACATTTTTTAAATACCACATCACCCTTTCACGGCATTATATTTTCTTAGTTGTTAGCATATAACACCAAAAATAAAATATTATGTCAAAGAAAATTGCAATCTTAGCAACCCACGGATTTGAAGAAAGTGAAGTAAGATCTCCAAAAGAACATTTAGAACAACAGGGTTGGACGGCTCATATCGTCAGTCCAAAATCAGGAACTATCAAAGCTTGGGCAGAAAAAGACTGGGGAAAGGAATATAATGTTGATAAGACCTTAGATGAAGTTTCCGCCTCAGAATATGATGCATTGGTACTTCCGGGCGGAGTTATCAATCCGGATCAATTAAGAACAAACGAAAAAGCTTTGTCTTTCGTTCAGGATTTTTTCAAACAACATAAACCAGTTGCTGCAATTTGTCACGGTCCACAAATTCTGATCAACGCAGGTGCTGTTGAAGGGAGAAATTTAACGTCTGTCAATTCGATCAGTATCGACCTGAAAAATGCAGGAGCAGTTTGGGAAGACAGTGAAGTTGTTGTAGACAATGGTCTGGTTACAAGCCGTACTCCGGAAGATCTTCCGGCTTTTAATGCTAAAATGGTTGAGGAGATCAATGAAGGGAAGCATGAAGATCAGAATCTTTAATTAATTTGTCCATTTGACTTGAAGGATTAGCTAAAATTTAAATTATTATTAGAAGCTTTTTCCCGCTTTCCACTATATCTTTTGTTCCGCTTTGCTGCACAAAAGGATGTCGTTGCAATCGGGGCTAAAATTTTCGTTGTTCCTTCAATGTTTTAGAATTAAATCAACTTTGTCATCTTGTAGACATCTTGGTTCAAATATTCTTTACTTTAAAAATATATCTTTGAAAATATTATTTTTTCGATATATATTTATGGCTATTTATTTAAAAAAATAATCATGAAAAAACTAACATTCAAACTAATCGTTGGAGCCGGATTAGTTCTAGGAACGGCTACCTTATTTGGACAAAAATCTTTAAACAAACTTACACCAGCTGAAAAAAAACAGGATGCCAGTGTTGAAGGCACTTGGAAACTCTATAAAGCAGATGGAAATGTTATGAAGGAAAACGTAACAAAAATATTTGCAGCTAACGGTGTAATTATTACAAAATATCCAAAAAGAACAACAAATACGAAGTGGAAAATTGAAAATGGAAAGCTTTGTACAAATGATTATGATCGTGATGAGTTTCAATGCAGCGACTATAAAGTCACAAAAACTACTTTAACGTATACTGTTTTGAATTCAGAAATAATTTACACTCGTAAATAATACATTTTAATAGATAACTTTAAAAAATAAAATGCCCGAAAAAATTCGGGCATTTGTTTTAGAAATATGTAAGTAAGATTACTTCAAAGTAAATTTCACCTTAGTTTTAATTGCATCAGAAGAATTTCCGATTTGCGCTTCAAAATCTCCAGGTTCTGCAACCCAGTCGTGTTTCTGAGCGTCAAAATAACTTAAAGCAGTTTTATCAATTGTAAAGGTTACTTCTTTCTGTTCACCAGGATTTAAAAATACTTTTTCAAAACCTTTCAGTTCTTTTGCAGGACGTTCAACTGATGATTTTACATCGGTAATGTATAACTGAGCGACTTCTGCACCAGCTTTTTTACCTGTATTTTTTACAGTTACTGTAAAGGTAATTTTATCATCCTGATTCATGCTTGTTTTATCGGCTTTTGCTTTTCCAAACTCGAAAGTGGTGTAGCTTAAACCATGACCAAAGCTGAATAAAGGCTTGATTTTTTTGGTGTCGTGCCAACGATAACCCACGAATATTCCTTCGTTGTATGTAATGTTGATCGGATTTTTCTGATCTTTACCTTTTCCTGCAGCCAACTCTTCTTTGTTTCCAGGATATTCACCCATTGTGTGAGCCGAATTATCTTCCAGTTTTACAGGGAATGTAAACGGTAATTTTCCTGAAGGATTGGCATCACCTGCCAAAATAGAAGCGATAGAATTTCCTGCTTCAGAACCCAAATACCAACCCTGAACTACAGAAGGCACGTCTTTAATCCAAGGCATTGCTACTGCATTTCCTGTAATCAAAACAACGGTAAAGTTCTTGTTAGCTTTTGCTAAAGCCGAGATCACATTATCTTGATTGTATGGAAGTCCATAACTTTTTCTGTCGTTTCCTTCGCTATCCTGGAAATCAGCTTTGTTTAATCCACCTACGAAAATAACGTAATCAGATTTTTTTGCCAATTCAACAGCTTCTTTTAGTAATTCTTCCGGAGAACGGGTGTCTTTCAAATCCTGACCAGATTTTACACCGTTGTATTCGCCACCGATATCTCCTACATAACCCCTTGCATATTGTACATCTGAATTTTTACCGAATTTAGCTTTAATTCCGTCTAAAGGTAACGTTTCATATTTTACTTTTAATGAAGAAGAACCTCCACCTACAGTCATTACTTTGATCGCATTCTCACCAATTACCGCAATTTTCTTTGCCTTATTGATGTCGATTGGAAGTACGTTGTTTTGGTTTTTCAACAGAACAATTCCTTCTTCACCGATTTCTTTTGCTACGGCTTTATGCTCTTCAGAAGCGATGTTTCCAAAAGGCTTTTTGGTATTCATCGTAGTTTTATAAGCTAAACGTAAAAGTCTTGTCACTTTATCGTCTAGCTCTGCAGTTCCTACTTTTCCTGATTTAATAAGGTCTAAATATGGTTTTGCTAAATAATAATTGTCGTATGCATTTCTTGTTCCTGCAGAAAGACCGTTTGTCCAGCTTCCGAATTCTACATCCAACCCGTTATGAATGGCTTGTTCGGTATTGTTTACTGCACCCCAATCTGAAACCACAACCCCTTTATATTTCCATTCTCCTTTAAGAATATCATTTAAAAGATATTGGTTTTGGCTTGCATACTGATTTTTGTACATATCGTAAGCGCCCATAATCGTCCAGGAATCTCCTTCAGTTACTGCTGCTTTGAAAGGCGGAAGGTAAATTTCATACAAAGTTCTGTCATCAACAATAACGTTGCTTGTATGACGGAACATTTCCTGATTGTTTAATGCGAAATGTTTTACAGAAGTTGCCACTCCGTTAGATTGTACTCCCTGAATATAAGGAACTACCATTTTAGAAGTTAAGTATGGATCTTCACCCATATATTCAAAGTTTCTTCCGTTGAGAGGTGTTCTGTAAATATTTACTCCAGGTCCCAAAAGAATGTCTTTTTTTCTGTATCTTGCCTCTTCACCCAATGCTTTACCATAGTTCCAAGACATTTTCTTGTTCCATGTTGCTGATAAAGCGGTTAAAGCAGGGTAGGCGATAATGGAGTCATTCGTCCATCCAGCCTGATCCCATTCGTCCCACATTACTTCGGGGCGAACTCCGTGTGGACCGTCGGTTGTCCAAAATTCAGGAATTCCCAATCTTGGAACACCGGGAGAACTGAATTTTGATTGTGCGTGAAGCATTGCTATTTTTTCTTCCAGAGTCATTCTGGAAAGTGCGTCCTTAATTCGCTGTTCAACAGGTTTAGATTCGTCTAAATAAACAGGAGTCGTATTGTTTTGAGCCATTGCAGAGGCAGATATTAACGTAAACAAACTTAGAAGTACAGTTTTCTTCAACATAAAAAACTTTTTATTGATTGTTTACAAAAATAGGTAAAATATTTATTATCTCAAATTGAGAAAATGTGTTTTTTGAGAAATGATTAATTTTTAAGTTTAGCCGTGAGAAAATTGATAGCAATATTCTGAATAATTTTGTCTTTTCTCGTAGATCATAGGAATTTAGTGGATAGAAAAAATACCGCTCCTGAGGCAAAGGTTTTCCGAAGCGGCATCGCATATAATAATAGAATTTTTTTTAAAGAGTTGATAAAATGATTGTTTCAACTACCCCGTCTTTTTGCTGGCGCAAAAATCCACCCCTTCAAGGAAGGGGAATTTAACCATCAACTAAACTAATTGCTCCATTAATTCCAGCCTTTCACAGCGCCTCCTTTGAAGATTTCTTTGGCTTTATCTTCAACTTCTTTTAACTGATAAGCTTTCAGGAAATTCTTCACTTTATCTGTATTTTTATTGTCTTCTCTTGAAACGACAACATTCATGTAAGGAGAATCTTTATCTTCTTTGAAAATCCCATTTTTATCAGCATCCAATCCGGCTTGAGCAGCAAAATTATTGTTGATGATGGCAATTACCACTTCTTTATCATCCAAAACTCGCGGCAATTGTGGGGCTTCAATTTCAAGAATTTTCAGTTGTTTTGGGTTTTCTGCAATATCGGTAACTTTGGGTAGTAAGCCAATTCCGTCTTTTAATTTTAATAATCCGTTTTTTTGTAAAAGTAGGAGAGAACGACCACCGTTGGTTGGATCATTTGGAATTACAATTGTGCTTCCGTTTTGAAGTTCACTAATATTTTTTATTTTTTTTGAATAGGCTACAATCGGATAAACAAAAGTCTTTCCAATCACTGCTAATTTATAACCACGTTGTTTTGACTGTTCATTTAGATAAGGAATATGCTGAAAAGCATTCGCATCAATATCTCCATTATTCAAAGCTTCGTTAGGAATAACGTAATCGTTGAAAGAAACGAGTTCTACTTCTAGATTATATTTTTCTTTAGCTACTTTTTTAGCGGTTTCGGCAATCTGCTGTTCAGGGCCGGAAGTGATTCCTACTTTGATGAAGTTTGGGTCATCTTTTTTTGGAGAATTACACGCTCCGAATAACAATAAACCTGCTGCTAATCCTAAAATTTTTATATTTTTCATTGTAAATTATTTTTTATTTTTAAAAGGTTGGGTGCTGGATGATGGAAGCTGGATGTTCATTTAGTAATATTGAATGGTGAGAAGTTATAAATTAGATATCTCCCTATTGTTGAAACCTTATAAATCTGTTCTCGTTGATGCAAACTCTAAAGCGCTAAAACTCTCAAACCCTCCCACTCAACTCACCTATGGTCAAATCTTTTCGCCAATCGATCACCTGAAAACTGAATGATAAATACCAAAGCGACTAACAAACCAAGAACAAGATTCATAATCAACGCATCGTAACCGATATATCCGTACTGATAACCAATTTGTCCCAATCCACCAGCTCCGACAGCTCCACCCATTGCAGAATATCCTACAAGAGTTATTAAAGTAATCGTTGCATTATTAATCAGTGATGGCAAAGCTTCCGGCAACAAAACTTTTTTAATAATTTGAAACGGAGTTGCTCCTAAAGCTCTCGCTGTTTCAATCAATCCATTCGGAATTTCCAAAAGACTGTTTTCAACCAATCTTGCAATAAATGGTGCCGCTCCAATGCTTAAAGGAACGAGCGCAGCGTTCATTCCGATAGAAGTTCCTACCAAAGATCTTGTGAAAGGGATCATCCAGACAATCAAAATAATGAAAGGAATCGACCTGAAAATATTTACTAAAATTGACAGAATTCTGTTATAAATTGTGTTTTCTAAAAGCTGTGCTTTTCGGGTTACAAAAAGAAGAACTCCAACAGGAAGACCCAAAACAAAACCGAAAAAACCTGAAACAAATGTCATGTAAACTGTCTCCCAAATTCCTTTTGACAGAAGCGAAATTACCGTGTCACTAAGCATAACCTTTTACTGTATTTTGAATGTTATTCTGATTAAAATAATAGATTGCTTTCTGGTTTTCATCAGTTTCTCCCTGCAGCTGCAAAAGAAGTTTTCCGAAATTGGAATTTCCCAAATATTCTACATCAGCTTTCAGAAGTTTGTACGGAATTTTATATTGATCGTAGATTACAGAAAGCAGTTTTTCTACGCTGATACTTTCGTTCAGTTCGATTTCAACTAACGGAAACAAACCTTCTTGTGGTTCTTTCTGTAGTTTTTTGTTAAGTTCTTGCGGTATAGTCATAACACCTGAGTTTAAAAATTGTTTGATGATAGGATTTTCTTTGTTGGAGATAATTTCACTCAAAGTTCCTTTTGATATTAATTGTCCTTTATCGATGACAGCAACGTGATTGCAAACGGTTTTAATAACATCCATTTCGTGGGTGATCAATAAAATAGTTATTCCTAGGCGATTGTTAATGTCTCTCAATAATTCTAAAATAGATTGCGTTGTTGTCGGATCGAGCGCGCTTGTCGCTTCATCACAAAGCAGTAGATAAGGATCATTGGCTAAAGCTCTTGCAATCGCAACCCTTTGTTTTTGCCCGCCTGAAAGACTTTTGGGGTAATCATGAGCTTTATCTTCAAGACCTACGATTTTTAAAAGTTCATTCACTTTTTCTCTGATTTCATCTTTACTTAAATTGTCCAATTCTAGCGGAAGTGCAATGTTTTCAAAGACAGTTCGTGATGAAAGAAGATTAAAATGCTGAAAGATCATTCCAATTTTTTTTCTTTCATGGGCTAATTGTTTGGAATTTAATTTTGTAAAATCTTTCCCATTAATAATAATTTGTCCTTCATCAGGTCTTTCCAATAAATTAACGGTTCGGATCAAAGTGCTTTTTCCGGCTCCCGAAAAACCAATAATTCCGACAATATCACCCTTTTCAATAGTTAGATTGATATTATGTAAAGCTTTAAAAGCTTGTTTTTTCTGATGAAATGTTTTTGAAATATTCTTTATTTCTATCATTTTTCTCTAATTTTTAATAAAAAAAGGCTCTACAACGTGGTAAAGCCTTTAAAAATATGTTATAATAAAAGTAAGGTCAGCCACTAAAATTCCCACACAAAGGCATACAGCAATACATCATCATATAATTGATGTTTATCTTCGACATAAAAGTGCAGGTGAATTTTGATTTCATTTCCATTTCCTAACTTGAATACGGTTGCAAATATAAAACATATATTTTTATTAGTCCACTAAAACAATAGACTTTTTGAATGTTAATTTTAAATATGTATTTAAGTAATTGTAAATCAGTATTTTATTTTTATTTCTTGATTTGATTAAATTGAAAATATTTTAATTCTTAGAATAATCTTATTTTAGCCCTCATGAAAATTCAAATCATCAGCGATTTGCATCAGGAATTCGGATTGTCTGATTTATCTTTTGATAACGCAGATGTTGTCGTATTGGCGGGAGACATTAATTTAGGAACACAAGGAATTGAGTGGATTAAAACTAAAATTCCCGATAAACCGGTGGTTTATGTCTTAGGAAACCATGAATATTACAAAGGTTCTTATCCGAAAACTTTAAACAAAATAAAAGAAGCCTCAAAAACTCCAATGTAAAGGTATTGGAAGATTCTTTTGTGGATATTGAAAATATAAGATTTCACGGTGCTACTTTATGGACAGATTTTTCAATTTTTGGTGATCCGAGATATTACGGAATGACTTGTCAATCTGTGATGAATGATTATAAGAAAATCACTCGTGATCCTTTCTATTCAAAAATGCGAAGTATTGATACTTTTAAGATTCATCAGTTTTCAAAACAATGGCTCAAAGAAAGTTTGGAAAATTCAAAAGGAATGAAAAACATTGTGGTTACCCATCACGCTCCAAGTTTGCAATCGGTTCCTGAGCACTTTAAAAAAGATCCGGTTACTGCGGCGTATGCTTCCAATCTTGAAGATTTCATTTCCGAACATCAACCTCTTTATTGGATTCACGGTCATATTCACACGCCTACGAGATATAAAATAGGAGAGACCGAAATTATCTGTAATCCGCACGGTTACATTACCGAAAAATATAACGGTTACGATAAAGAATTGATTATTGAAATTTGATTTAAACTTTTCCTTAATTTCATAACATCTCACCTTAATTCTGTAACAGAATTTTTCATCAATGAAGGATATTTGTAAAATATTCAAAATTATGAAAGGGAAAATATTAATTGTTGGCGGTTACGGTGCAGTGGGAAGTTCTATTGCAGAGCGTTTAATGAAAATGTATCCGCATCAGGTTATTATTGCGGGGAGAAGTTTTTCGAAAGCTCACGCAAAAGCAGAGCAGTTTCAAAATAAAGTAATTCCACAGCAGTTAGATGTGAATAATTCTAAGGATCTTTCTATTTTAAATGACGTAGAATTGGTTATTATGTGTCTTGATCAGCAGAATACGGATTTTGTGGAACATTGTATTTTCAAAGGAATTTCATACATCGATATTTCGGCTGATTACCAGAATTTACAGAAAATTGAAAAGCTGCATTGTTTAGCAGAGCAAAATAATACAACAGTAGTTTTAAGTGTAGGCCTAGCTCCCGGAATTACCAATCTCTTAGCGCAATATGTTGTTTCTCAAATGAAAAATGTAGAATCTGTTGATATATTTGTTCTTTTAGGTTTAGGTGAAAAACATGGCGATCATGCCTATCAATGGACGTTTGACAATGTAGATTCAAATTATACACTGAAAATACATGATGAGGAAAAAAACGTAAAAAGTTTTACAGAGCCTTTGAAAACCAATCTTTTAGGAAACAGAAATTTTTATCTTTTTAATTTTTCAGATCAGCATGTTTTGCTTAATGCTTTGGATGTTCCGAAAGTGCAGACGAGAATGGCTTTTGATGTGGAATGGTTTACAGAACTTACTGCATTTCTCAGAAAATTACGGATTACCAAACTTTTCAGAAATAAAAAAGTTCAGGATTTTGCGATTCAAAGTTTTAAAAATTTTCCGATGGGAACAGATGTTTTCGGAGTAAAAGTTATAGGTAAAAACAAAAATGGAAACTCAAAAGTGGTAAGCGTTACAGGAAATAATGAAGGTAGAATTACAGCATCCGTTGCTGCAGAAATTGCAATTTTAATTCTTAATGAAAATCTTCCAAAAGGTGTTTTTCACAGTCATCAATTGGTAAAAGATATTCCGACTTTTTTAAATAAGCTTAAAAACTACGATTATGGTTTCCAAATAAATATTCAATAAAATGTTTTTTGAAAGAAGATTATATTAAAAAAACTCAGTTTTTGTAAAGTAAAACGGTGGTTTTTTCGTCTAACCAAATAAGGGTTTTCAAACCAAAAAATTATGGAGAATACAAACATCAACAGCGGAATTATTTTGATTCCCGATTTCAGTGGATTTACTGAATTTGTGTTCAATACAAAACTTTATACCGGCGAATATATTGTAAAACAACTACTTTCTATTTTGATTGATGTAAACAATCAGTATTTTAATATTTCGGAAATTGAGGGCGATGCGATTTTATTTTATCGTTACGACAATCAACCTTCGTACAAAAAGATTTCCGGAATGCTGAGAAATATGAGAAAGGCTTTCAATATGAAAATTCAGGAATTAAGCGAAATGTTGAATACAACCATTGAATTATCATTAAAATTCATTGTTCACTACGGAAAATTTTCACAGTACAATATCGGAAGTTTCAAAAAACTCTATGGGAAACCTATTGTAGAAGCGCATCAAATGCTGAAAAATGGTTTTGCTGAACAGCCTTCTTATGCTTTGTATAGTCATTCTTTTCTGGAAAAAAGCAAAAGATCAGTTACCATCGGCGAAATGGAATTATTTGAGTTCGGTGGAATTGAGTATTTTGAGAATAGGATAATTGAAACAGGTAATTTTAAATCTAATTAATTTACTATGAGTTTTTTTATGTTTTTTCAATAAATTTTTTAGCATATAACATTAAAAAAACCGTTTCGCGATAACGAAACGGTTTAATATTTTAGATTGTAATTATTTTTTGATTACTTTGAATGGTTTGATGCTGCCATCATTCATTTTAAGATTAACGATGTATAAACCGGTTTTCAAATCTGAAAGGTTTATTTCTCTAGCAGGTACAAGAGATTTAACTTCTCTTCCTGAAATATCGTTTATGGAAATAGATTTGACTCCTTTAATATCAGAGATATTAAGAATACCTGAGAACGGATTCGGGTACACAGATAGATTTCCCGTTTTGTCAATATCAGAGACGGCTAAAGATTGCTGGGCATTTACTGTTAAGATGTGATCTTCTGATTGTCCATTTATTACATTACTACAAGCTGAACTTAATGTTGCTAATTGAGTAGTATTGTTGGTAGTTGGGAAATAATTGGTTTTTATTCTCATTCTCAAATTACCTACGACAGCATTAGAAGGAACTGTAAAAGTTGCTGGTATAAGTGGGAAGTTGTTTGCAGTTGTACCAGTACCAGTTAAAGGAGTCGTAGTATTAAAAGCTTCATTGGTATCATCAAAATCTCCGTCATTATTCCAATCGATAAAAAATGTGAGACCCATTCTGTTGGTGCCTGCAAAAACCTTTACATCCATAGTTACATTGTCGGCTTGAGTAACAGTAAAGTTTGTAGCATCCTGTAAGAAATATTCTTGTGGCAGTGTTGTAGGACCTGGGGTTGTACCTGAGACTTTTTCCAAGGTTCCAATTTTTACTGAGGTAACTGGAAATTTATTAGCACTTGCATCTGCAGAAACACTACAATAGTCAAACTTATAAGTAACCGTATTGGAAACAGCATTCTGTCCTGAACTTGCGCACATTGTTTTTAATCTGTAAAGTATAGAACTTCCGAAATTTCCTGTTGGAGTAATACTTGAAGAAGGTGTGGTTGCAGAAGAAACATCACTCCATGAAGTTCCATTATCTATAGAACTCTGCCATTGATAGGTAATACCTCCACCTGCAGAAACTGCTAAAGCAGAAGTTGTAATTGGTGTTCCAGATTTTCCTATATATGAAGATAAACTAACAGTACCTGTATTGGGTGTTCCTGAGCAAGAGGTAGGAGCAACTCCCGTAATCTTAACATCATCAATACTCAAGCCTGGTTGTGTAGCAGTGGTTGTGTTAGCATAGAAAAGCCATCCGATGTAAATCACAGCATTTTCGGCTCCTGCCGGTAAAGCTAAATCTGTAATAGTCTGGGTTGTGGTCTGTCCTTGTAATTTGGTGCTTACAGGTATCCAATTGATCTTATCTATAGAGTATACTAATTGTCCGTAGTCCTGATCTGTTTCTCCTCCACATCGCCATTTGTAAGATAATTTAAGGTTAGAGTACGAAGTGGTGTCTACCATACGATAAATTAAGGCTGCAAATCCTGTATTAGTTGCAGAAACATTTTGATATGAACAGTTAACAGCAGTAGCTGAGGTGACGCCTGTGACCTGCATTGTTCTTACACTTATTAAATTAGAAGTACATCCACTTTGAACGTAAAAAGCATTATAAGGATAAACAGATAAAGTTCCAATGTTGGTTCCTGTCCAACTTCCTGTGGAGCCTGTAGTAACGGTGTCAAAATTGTCTTCTAAAAGTATTGTTTGCGCAGAAATGCCAATTCCAAATACTAAAAGGCATGATAGTAAAAAATTTCTCATAATTATTTTAAATTTATGTTTCATCTAATATATGAATTATTTTTAATGAATTAATATATTTTAACTAAAAATTATTAATTAAAAGTATTTTGTGTTGAATTTATTTTAAAATAATTGTTTATAAATATGTATTTTCAACAATATGTTGTTTATGTTTTAAATTTTGATAATAATAATTATTAAATATTCTTTTTATTTTTTTAATTAAAAAGAATGGATTATTATCAGGTTAAAAAAGGTGTCTTCAATAAGTTTTGTGTAAATTATTGCTAATAATATTTTAAGAAGTTATTTTATATTTACGATCACAAATATGAAATTGCAATAATTAAAAAGCTGGTATTTAGAGTCGGTT
This sequence comes from Chryseobacterium scophthalmum, assembly GCF_900143185.1. NCBI lineage: Bacteria > Pseudomonadati > Bacteroidota > Flavobacteriia > Flavobacteriales > Weeksellaceae > Chryseobacterium > Chryseobacterium scophthalmum. The sequence continues at coordinate 26,604 of NZ_FSRQ01000001.1, forward strand.
ATTAATTTTCAACATTTCATTTTCAATAATTCCAAAAAAAATCCCGACTTTTGCAACCCTTCCAATAATCCCGACTATTCATGAAACTTTGTATTGCCGAAAAACCCAGTGTTGCCAGAGATATTGCCAAAGTATTGGGCGCAACCATGCCCAAACAAGGCTATATGGAAGGAAATGGCTATTGTGTAACATGGACTTTCGGACATTTGTGCACCTTAAAAGAACCTCACGATTACGGTCCGCAATACAAATCCTGGAATTTGTTTTTGCTGCCAATTATTCCTCAAAGTTTCGGAATCAAATTAATTCCTAATAAAGGCGTTGAAAATCAGTTTAAAGTAATAGAAAAATTAGTAGCCGAATGTGATGAGGTTATCAATTGCGGGGATGCCGGTCAAGAGGGAGAACTTATTCAAAGATGGGTTTTGCAGAAAGCAAAATGCGATAAACCTGTACAGCGTTTGTGGATCTCGTCTTTGACAGAAGAAGCGATCAAGGAAGGTTTTGAAAAATTGAAACCAGCCGAAGATTACAAAAATCTTTATCTAGCAGGAAATGCAAGAGCAATAGGAGACTGGTTGTTGGGAATCAATGCAACACGACTTTTCACTAAAAAATTTGGTGGAAATAAAGCGGTTTTATCGATTGGAAGAGTGCAAACTCCGACTTTGGCGATGTTGGTTCAGCGTCAGAAAGAAATTGATGCGTTCTCAACCGAAGAATATTGGGAACTGAAAACCAAATATCGTGACGTTATTTTCAACGCAGCGATTGACCGTTTAAAAACATTAGACCGAGCTGAAAAAGGTTTGGAATATCTAAAGCTGAATGCTTTTGAAATTCTTTCATTTGAAATTAAAGAAGGAAAAGAAAAGAATCCAAGACTTTTTGATTTGACCGGACTTCAGGTAGAAGCCAATAAAAAGTTTGGGTATTCTGCAGACAGCACTTTAAAATATATTCAGAGTCTTTACGAGAAAAAGCACGTGACTTATCCGCGTGTTGATACGACGTATCTATCGGAAAGCTTATATCCGAAAATTGGAGGGATTCTTCAAAGTATGGTTATTTACAAAGATTTGATTTCACCTTTGCTGGAACAGCCGATTCCAAAATCGAAAGCGGTGTTTGATGATGCAAAAGTAACCGATCACCACGCAATTATTCCGACCGAAATTCCGCCTTCTCACAATTTAACGAGAGAAGAGAAAATGATTTATGATTTAATTGCGAAGCGTTTTATCGCCGTTTTTTATCCTGAATGTAAAATTTCAAATACTTTGGTTGAAGCGCAGGTTGGAACAATTCCTTTTAAAACAAGCGGAAGACAGATTCTTGAACCGGGTTGGAGAGCAGTTTATGCAAGAGATGCCAAAGAAGAACCGACCGATAAAGAAAAAGATAAGGAAGAAGAACAGACGATTCCTGAATTTAAAGTTGGGGAAACCGGACCACACGAACCGATGATTCATCAGGGGAAAACTTCGCCACCAAAGCCCTACACCGAAGCAACTTTGCTTCGAGCGATGGAAACTGCCGGAAAACAAGTCGATGACGAAGAACTTCGTGAAATGCTCAAAAATAACGGAATCGGAAGACCGTCAACCCGTGCAAACATTATCGAAACACTTTTCAAAAGAAAATATATTGAAAAGAAAAGAAAAAATCTTATCGCTACCCAAACCGGAATTCAATTGATTGATACCATCGAAGACGAATTGCTGAAAAGCCCGGAATTAACAGGGGAATGGGAATTAAAACTTCGTAAAATTGAAAGTGGTGAATACGAAGCTAATCAGTTCAAAGATGAATTGATACAAATGGTGACCGAATTGACCAAAAAAGTAGTCGACGGAAAAGCAAAAGTTTTCACTTTACATGAAGAAAAAGAAGAAGTTAAGGAAAAGAAAAAACGTGAGCCAGCCGTAAAAAAAGAATTACAGTCTTGGGAAGAAACACAATGCCCAAAATGCAAATCACACAATCTGATGAAAGGTAAAACCGCAGTCGGATGTTCCGATTTTAAAAACTGCGGCTTTAAAGTTTCATTTGATATTTTCGGTAAAAAACTTTCCGATAAACAATTGATGGATTTAGTTTTAAAAGGAAAAACTTCAAAATTAAAAGGATTCACAACACATCCCGAGAGTTTAACGGAAGGAATTGTTTCGATATCACCTGAATTTCTAACAGTTTTACTATAATTAAGGCTGGAAGATGGATGTCTGAAGCTGGAGGTTTATTTAGCTATCAAATCAGGAATTGTTCAACTAGTGAAAGTTTTGAATGCCTAAGAAAAATGGCTCTCGTCGGACTTCCATCATCAAGCTTCCATCATTCTACTTTAAATAAAGCCTCATCCTCGCTTCATATTCTGGCTTAGTTTTCAATAACTTCCAGATTTTTTTATCATCGGGATTGCTGATTCTGTAATAAATAATTTTGTCTGCGGAATATTTGAAATAAGGATGGTTTTTCAGCCATTCTTCGGGTGCATCAACGAGAGTATATCGTTCAACTTTTGAATTATCGAGTGGAGTAATGCTTAATAATTTTTGAACCAATTCCTTATCAATATTGTAGGTTTCCATGATTTGTTCTTTGGTCATAAATCCGCCTAGTTTTTTTCTGAAACCGATCATTGAACCTGCACTTTTCTCATCCAAACCAAATTCTAAAAGCTGTTTAAACGTAATTGAATTCATATCTGTTTTTGAAAAATCAGTTTTTTCCTGTTTTGGTTCAGGTTTTTTATCATCAGAGTTTTTCGCCATTGTAGAAGCATTCAGTCTGATGAAAGGTTTTAATTCTTCAAACTTTTCTGCAGAAATAACAAAGCAATTTTTAATATCTTCTAAAGTTTTAAAACTTCCTTTCAGATTTCTGTCACGGTAATTCACGATTACATTTGCCTGTTTTTCTGAAAATCCTAAAGCCATCCAACCTTTTACATCCAAAGTATTTGGGTCAAAGATGGTTTGTGCTGTTTTAGTTTTAGATGAATTAGACTTTTCAGCATAAGTATTGAAATTCGCTGGAGTTTTTGCGGGAAGAATTAAATAAGGCTCAAGTTTCGCATAGTTTTCTTCATTAATGATAAAGCATTCTTTGAATTTCTCTTTACTCACAAAGCTTCCGCCTAAGTAATTTTTATATTTCAGAATTGCAGCGGCTTGTTTTTCAGAGAATCCCATGTTTTCCCAATCGGTTTGTGAAAGTTGATCAGGATTAAATTTTCTTGTGATATTTAAAGATTTCTTCTCATAAGTTTTAAAACCTGAATTTCCGGATTTTGCTTCCAGATTGGTTTCAGGTAATAAAATAAAAGAACTCAACTGAGAATATTTTTCTTCCGAAACGGCAAAGCATTTTTTGAGTTGCTCTTTTGAAAGGAATTTTCCGCCAACAATTTTCTTGTATTTTAAAATTGTTGCGGTTTGTTTTTCAGAAAATCCGAGCTTTTGCCATTGATTTTCATCTAAATCGTTGGGATCAAATTCAGATAAAGATTCTACAGGTAAACTTTCAGAAATAAATGTGACTTCGGGAAAAGGCTTGTCGGATTTGTCTGTATATTTTTGAAATCCAAGTAGAACAAGCAATAACATTCCGAGAAATGCCATCTTTTGATAGTAATTTTTTTTCATCGTTGAATATTTATGTTTTGGTTGACTTCGATTTACCGAAATCAGAATACAATAAAGTTATGAATTAATTTAATTCACAAGCTTATAAAATGAAAAAAAGAATAATTAAATAATTGTTTTACAGGGAAATGTAAAGGATGGTTGATGTTCTGGAGAAATGGTTTTTTTTAGATTTTTTCTACAAAAGAGTCAATTAACTTTAATATAATAAAGCCAACATCTCGAAAGTTTTTGAATTGATTGTGAGTGTATTTATACCCAAAAAGTAAACTTAAGAATCACTTTTTTTGTGAATGAAAATTTGGACAAGTGATACGACAAAGATTCCAATCAAAGCGGCCATTAAGTAAGTATTCACATTAAAAATAGCTCCGACAATTATAAGAAATAATGAGACTCCGGCCAGAGTTTTTAAATGTTTTCTGTGTTTTACTTTAATCATTTGATATTACGTTTTTATTCAGAATCTTTTTCTACCAAAGAATCTTTGAGCTTAAGCAACTCTGCTTTTACGAATTCTAAGCGGTCAATTAAAGTTACGGTTTCAGAAATTTTTGAGTTGGTTGTTAACGCAATTCTTGCTCCATCAAGCGTATAACCTTTTTCTTTAACCAAATGATAGATGATTTTCAGATTTTTAATGTCTTCGGGAGTGAAGTATCGGTTTCCCTTTTTGTTTTTTTTTGGTTTGATGATCGGGAATTCTTGTTCCCAATATCTTATCAATGAAGCGTTTACATCGAAAGCTTTCGCAACTTCTCCTATCGAATAATACAGTTTGTCGGGTAAATTTGTCTTCATTATAAAATCCTGAAAAATCAAAGATAAATATTTTTTAAGCTTTACTACAAATACACGTTGTAAAATGTGCAGTTTAAGCGTATTTTTGTTCTCTTTCACACTTAATCAATCAGGATGAATTCTATCTCGGTATTGCATATCAATCTTTTTCAGTCAGAGAAAAATGCTCCGGATTTTTATTTCAATACGCTGAAAAATCATTTGATTTCGAGTCATAAGCATATCGAGAAACCACATCGTCATGATTTTTATGTAACCGTTATTTTCACTAAAGGAAGCGGAATTCATGAAATAGATTTTCAAAAATACAGCGTTTCTGAAGGGAGCCTATTTTTTCTTTCTCCGGGACAGGTTCACAGTTGGGAACTTTCTCCGGATACCGATGGTTATATTTTCTTTTTTTCTCAGCCTTATTACGAAATGCATTATGTTAATCAGAAGCTGAAAAATTTCCCGTTTTTTAACTCTCCGAGTTTTCCGAGAAAGCTTCAGCTTCAATCTGATGAATTGACAGATATGATTCGCCTTTTTGAGGATATTGGAAGCGAGCATGAGTCTCAGAATGTAATGAAACAGGGATTTATACTTTCACTTATTTCTCAAATTTATATTCAGTCGGTAAGAGAGTTTGCTAAAGATGATGAAAAAACTTCAGCAACAAGTGTATCTTATTTTAAACACTATCAGGATTTTGAAAACTTGCTGGAAGAATCTTTTACGTCTCAAAAATCGATTTCTTTTTATGCTTCACAACTCAATATTTCGGCAAAGCATCTTAACAGAATTACACAGACAGTTATGCAAAAAACTGCTTCTGAGATTATTACCGAAAGAGTAATTCTTGAAGCTAAAAGAATGCTCATTTATCTTGATGAAGGTCTTGTGGAAATTGCTTTCAGATTGGGGTATGAAGAGTATTCTTATTTTGCGAGGATGTTCCGTAAAAACTCAGGGATTACACCCTCGCAATTTATTAAAAATCATAAAAACTAATCTTTTACAATGCGAGTTTAAAAGGTCCTTCAAATGTTGTTTCGAAAGTATCTAAAACTTCATTTTTTTCATCTAAAACAGCGATGGTTAAATTTTGTTTGGAAGATTTAATTTCATTTTCCGGAAAAGCAATTCCAATAGATCCTTTAAGAATTTGATCACCTTTTAATGTGATTTTGCTTGGTCCTGAAGAAATAATTTCGGCATGATCAGGGTGTGTCACTTTTATGGTAATTACTTTTTTCTCATTGGTTTTATTCAGAAAAGTATAGGTGAAATTATTGATGATTTTTCCGTCTCTCACAAAGAATGTAGAGCCTGCAGGTTTTATAAATTTTGCTTCCATAGAACCTCTGTCGTTTAATAAAAATCCTAAAAATCCTATCAATAACGCCAGAAAAATTGTGGTAATAATCATTCTTGAAGTTATTCCGAGTTTTTTTCCGGTTTCAATTTCTGCTTCTGTGGCATAACGCACCAATCCGGTTGGTAAACCTACTTTTACCATTACCTCATCACAAGCGTCAATACAGGCAGTGCAGTTGACGCATTCTAATTGCTGACCGTTTCTGATGTCAATTCCTGTTGGACAAACCACGACACATTGTCCGCAATCGATACAGTCACCTTTTCCTGAAGATTTTCTGTCTTCTCCGTTTCTCCATTTGGCGCGAGCTTCTCCTCTCTTTGTATCGTAATATACATTGATGGTCTGCTTGTCGATTAATACGCCCTGTAATCTTCCATAAGGACAAATCAAAGTACAGACTTGCTCACGCAACCAAGTGAAAACAAAATAAAAAACCAATGAAAAAGACAGCATTGCCGTAAAATGCAAAGGGTTTTCTAATGGTCCTTCCTGAATGATTTTAAAAATATTTTCGTAGCCAACAATGTACATAAACATAAAGTGGGAAATAATCACTGACATGATAAAGAAAACAGACCATTTTAAAACTCTTTTTCTTATTTTTTCGGAATCCCAGCTTTGTCTGTCGAGTTTCATCTGTTTGTTACGGTCACCTTCAATCCAATATTCTATTTTTCGGAATACCATTTCCATGAAAACCGTTTGCGGACACAGCCATCCACAAAATATTCTTCCGAAAACCACCGTAAATAGCATCACAAAAATGACAGAGATCACTGCTCCTAAAGCTAAAATAAAAAAATCCTGCAGGTAAAATGACTGACCAAGAATGAAGAATTTTCTATCGATAAGATTGATTAAAAGAAACGGGTTGTTGTTAATTTTTAAAAACGGAATTCCAAAAAATAAAGCTAATAAAACATAACTTGTATAATCTCTGTAATTGGTAAACTTACCTTTTGGCTTTCTTGGGAAAACCCATTTCCGTTTTCCTGTGTCGTCCATTGTTCCTACAGAATCTCTGAAAGCCTCACCATCACTTCCCGGAATTTTTATATTACCTTGCTGAATGCTCATCTTTTGAATTTTATTGAATTAAAAGGACTTTTTTAGATAATTAATAAATCATTTCTGAAGTAATAATGAGTCTAAATTCCCTCACTAAAGATGATACAAAGCTCTTGATTTTAAGGTTTAATAAATAATATTAAACACTTACAGAATAGTACAAAAAGGACATTTTGTTATTTGTAGTTAAACTAAATAAATGGTTATATAAAATTGGCTAAACTTTTTACAAATCGTAAATTGTATGCCTTAAATTTATAGAAATGAAAAATATTTTGAATGCGGGTCTTGTTGGTTTGGTTTTGGCATTTCTCAATTGCAAATCACCAAATTACAATGCAATGCTTGAAAATACCGAACCAAAATTAATATCAAATCAGTTTTCATTTACCGAAGGTCCCGCAACAGATAAAACCGGAAATGTTTATTTTACGGACCAGCCCAACGATAAAATTTATTTCTGGGACTGGAAAACTGATAAAGTGTCTTTGTTTTTAGACAAAACCGGAAGAGCCAACGGAACGTATTTCGATGAGAACGATAATTTAATTACCTGTTCAGACAACGAAGGTGAAATCTGGAAAATTGGCAAAGATAAATCGATGGAGGTTTTATCTAAAGGCTTTAACGGAAAAAGATTAAACGGACCAAATGATCTTTGGCTCGATGGAAATGGAGGAATTTATTTCACAGATCCCTTGTATAGAAGAGATTACTGGCAAAATTTTAAAGTAGAAATTCCAGAAAAAAATCTGTATTACAGAAACAGAAATGGTAAGATTTCAAAACTGGAAACTTTTGTGCAACCCAACGGAATTATTGGAAGTATAAAGTTGAAAAAGCTGTATGTTTCAGATATTGATGCCGGAAAAACCTATGTTTATGATATTCTAGGCGACGGAAAATTGTCTGAAAAGAAACTTTTCTGTGAAATGGGATCAGACGGAATTACGCTTGATCAGGATGGAAATCTTTATATTACAGGAGACGGTGTTACGGTTTTTAATACCAAAGGTGAAAAAGTTCATCACATTAAAATTCCTGAAGACTGGACGGGGAATGTAACTTTTGGAGGAGAGAAAAACAATATTCTGTTTATTACCGCCTCAAAATCAGTTTATACTTTGCAGACAAAAACAAAAGGATTGAAATAGGTTAAGGTTAAGGTTAAGGTTAAGGTTAAGGTTAAGGTTAAGGTTGATTTTTTTTAGTCTCAACCTTAGCCTCAACCTCAAATTAATAAGCAACTTCCATTTTCACTTTCTTGCCTTTCAGTTTTTCAGTGCTTAGTTTTTTCAGTAAATCTCTCACTTTGGTTCTCGAAACTGCTACATAAGAAGTTGTATCTTTTACTTCAATCAGACCTAAATCTTCTTTCTGCAATTCTCCTTTTTTCAATAAATATCCTACGATGTCTACCTTATTGACCTTATCTTTTTTTCCGGCACTGATGTAAATCGTTTGAAATGGCGGGTTTGCAGGAACTTTAGAAAATTCTTTTACAGATTCTTCAGGCGTATCTTTTTTGATAAACGGAAATTTCTCATCTTCGGTCATCACCAGATAAGCAAAACCTTTTGCATTCATTCTTGCGGTACGGCCGTTTCTGTGGATGAAAGCATCTTCCGTTGTCGGCAATTGATAGTGAACAATCGATTCAACTTCCGGTACGTCTAAACCTCTTGCCGCTAAATCTGTGGTGATTAAAACTCTCGCCGTATCATTTCTGAATTTCAGCAAAGCACGTTCTCTTTCGTCTTGTTCCATTCCGCCGTGGAAGGTTTCTCTGGCAATTCCTTTATCTAAAAGGAGATCAGCAATACGGTCAACCGTTTCTCTGTGGTTACAGAAAATAAGGGTTCTTTTGTTTCCGATTTTACAGATCAGGTGGAATAAAGTATCCAGTTTTTCCTCAGAAATTGTCATTACTTTTCTTAATTGAATGTCAGGTTTGTTTTCGCCTAATTTTAAGAAATCAATTACTTTTTCATCTTTTAAACCAGTAAATTTTGGAATTTCATCCATCGATGTTGCAGAAGTCAGCATTCTTTGATATAGATTGTACATGTTTTCAATAATGTATTCCATATCATCGTGAAAACCGAATTCTAAAGCTTTATCAAACTCATCCAGAACCAGGTTTTTAATTGTTTTTACATCAAGATTTTTATTTCTCATATGATAGGCAACTCTTCCCGGAGTTCCGATCAATATTGCAGGAGCTTCCTTGAGATTGTTTATTTCAATCTTTTTATCGTGACCTCCGTAGCAAACAGTTACCTTAAAATCTGTTCCCATCGATTTGAAAACCTGCTCAATCTGTAAAGCTAATTCTCTTGCCGGAACCAAAATTAAAGCCTGAATTCCTGTCGATTCTTTTGATAAACTTCTAAGAACCGGAAATAAAAAAGCAAGTGTTTTTCCTGATCCTGTTGGTGAAAGTAAAACAACATCGGTGTTGTTTTCTGTCGTTTTATATGTTGTTTTCTGCATCTGATTCATATCCTGAATCTGCAGTTTTTTATAAATAGATTCTAATTCCATTTTGCAAAGGTAGGGGATTTTATGTGGAAATAAGAAACCTCTTCTAATGGGATTTTAAAAGAGGTGTTTGTGTAATTAATTTGATTTTATTCACTTTCAAAACATTGTGGTCCAATTGCTCCGCCACCATATTCTAAAACTATATTATCCTTATAATAAATATATTGACATCCATCATTATATTCTGATTTTTGCTCTGGAGTTATTGCTGATTCAAATATTTTATAATAATATTTTCCTAATCCACTTCTTGAATATCCAATGGTTGAAATGGTATTGTTGTCAATAGAAATGCAGTTTGCGTTATTTAAAAATGTTTTAATTTTGGTTAAGGTTTGATTTGTCCAATTTATTGATTTTAAAACTTTTTCAAGTTCTTTAGATTGAAGTTTCAAGTTCCAGTTTTGGGATATAACTTGTAAACCATCATTTCTTTCTATTGTATTATTGTTTTTTGATTCTTTCCCGGTTTTTTTTGTATAGATTTTTATTGTGTATTCTTCATTTGTAGTTAGTATTTTACTCTCTGGTTGAATTTCAATTTCTACAATATAATTAAGTGGGACTAATTTTTTATATTCATTTTTCAACGTTAGAATTTCACTTCTTTTGTTTTCAAAATTTGTGATTAATTCCTCTTTATTACTTCTTGGCATTGAAATCATAAGTAGAAGAAAGTCTTTTTCATTTTCTCTTCCGTTTTTATAAATTTTTATATACTCTTCACGTATTTGTGCAGGAAGTTTTTGAACAGAGATATTAAAAAGTGAATCTTTATCAATATTATCTCTAAACTTAATTTCTTGAGCTTTTAAGCTTATTAATGAACATAAAAGAATGATGATTAAAGAAATTTTTCTCAATGTTTTTTAAATGTTAAATTATATTTTCAAATATAAAGATTATTCATCCTAATAAAATAAAAACTGTTTGTAAACAAGATTTAAAATAATTTAAAGAAATTTGCTTAAACCTTAAACCTTAAACCTTAAACCTTAAACCTTAAACCTAAATTGCATGACCCCCGAAAAAACAAAACTCATGACCGATAGTTTCAACCGTTCTGAAACTTTAAAATTCTACAAAGCTGAATTATTAGAAGTAGAAACTGATTTTGTGTCCATTAAAATTCCAAAAATGGAATTAATGACCAGAAAAGCCGGAATGTTCAACGGAGCGATGATTGCTTCTTTGGTTGATGTTTCTTCAGGATATGCTGCAGTAAGTCATTATGAGGAAGATTGCTATGTAGTAACGGTGGAGTTGAAGGTTAATTATTTAAGACCTGCAATGGGAGATGCCTTAGTTTCGAAATCTTATGTAGTAAAGGGTGGTTCCAAAATCAGTGTTATCAGAACTGAAATTTATACGGTTGACGAAAACCGTACTTCGGAAAGTCATGTAGCAACATCTTTGGTGACGATGATGAAAATTAAATAGATTCAAAACATAGAAAACTTAGTATTCATCATCAATTGGATGTATTTGGAATAAGTTTTGTTTGTAAAGACCCATAATATAAAATTAAATACTATGAACTTAATTATTCGATTACTGGTTACAGCTATTGTCGCCTTTTTGTTAACCAAGATTTTACCGGGAGTACATTTTGAAGGCTTTTCAACCGCTATTATTTTTGCCATTGTTTTAGGGCTTTTAAACCTTATCGTAAAACCTGTTTTAAGCCTTTTTGGTTTGCCGCTTACAATTATTACTTTAGGCTTTTTTGCTTTGGTAATTAATGCCATTATTATTCTTATTGCAGATTATTTTATTGATAGTATGGTGGTAGATGGTTTTTGGTGGGCGTTTATTTTCAGTATAGCACTTTCTATAGTGACATCGCTTGCCAATTCGATGTTTTCAGACGGAGATTAAATTTATTTAAAATTAAAATAATTATAAGTGATAATCAATGAATTGGTTATCACTTTTTTTGTAATTAGAATTATTGATGAAAATTTTAAATCTATTTGATTTAAAATAAGTTAAGTGTTGTATATTAGAATTTGAATGAGGAAAATTGCCTGTGGCTTTATTTTTGTTGTAATTTTAATAAATTATTAACAATCATTAATAATTTATTATGATTGTGTATTTTTTAATTAAAAAGTATTATTTTTAAGATATATTTATTAGTAAATTATTTTTGATTAATTAATAATTTTATTTACACCAAATTTCCATGACAAAATATTTACAGACTTTCTTGCTGTTTGTGAGTTGCTATGCTTATTCTCAAGTTCCCGTAAGTGTAAAAGTAAAAGACGCTTTGGGAAATGAAAATTTTCATGTAACATGCACAAATGATCTCGATGCTAACGGCTGTATTCCGCTTCATGTAGAATATCCGGAGCTGAAACAAGCTACAACGTACCAATTGACACAAGGAACGTATGATCCGCCAATTCCACTGAACCAAGGGACGGCGCTGAATGCCAATTTTGACGATCTATTTACGCCAAAAATAGATTTACCATTTAAGTTTTGCTTTTTTAATCAATATTTTGAATCTGTTGTGATCGGTTCAAACGGAATGGTTACTTTCGACCTGAATCAGCAGGGAAATATCAATTATCCCAATGTTCTTTGGCAAAATCCTAATCAGGGTTTACCCAAGAATTCTATTTTCGGAGTATATCATGATATGGTCTTTTCTGCCGCAGATGCTTCTGAAATTTATTATTCTACAATAGGAACTGCGCCTTACCGCAAATTTGTCATCAGTTATTATGACGGAAGAGTCGCTGGTTGTACAGATCGGTCTTCATCACAAATTGTTTTACATGAAACAACAAATATTGTAGAAGTTTTTGTTGATAAAAAACTCACACCCTGCCCAACCAGAAAGTTTGAAAATGCTCTGATTGGAATTATAAATGATACGGGAAGTTTAGGATATTCTCCGGCTTCAAGAAATACAGGGAATTGGCAAGCTATGCAGGAAGCATGGAAATTTACTCCCACTGGAAGTACGATTCAACCAACAGTAACGTGGACTAATTCTGCAGGACAAACTGTGGCATCAGGAATTCAGGCTACTTTATGCCCAACACAGAATGAAGTTTATACCGCCAATGTTGTTTTTAATATTTGCGGAAATAGCAATCTGACGCTGACTGATGATTTTACACTTGATTTTGATCCATCTTATCCAATTTCAAGAGATTATACCCAGGATTTTTGTGGAAATGCTCCAATTCAGCTTAATCTGAATGATTTTAAACCTAATGTAACTTCACAAAATCCAGCGAGTTTTAATTTTACTTTTCATCAGTCTTTAACTGATGCACAAAATAATCAGAATAGTATTTCTACAAGTTATTCGCTCAATTCCAATAAGGTTTTATATGTAAGAATTCAAAACCCCAATGTTCCCGGATGTTTCAGAGTGGCAGTTCTTACTTTGAATTTCATCACCAAAAATCTTTTGACAGATAGTATTTTGCTTTGTGACACCAATAATGACGGAATTGAACAGAACTATGATTTAAGTTTCTTAAACAGTCAGCTTTTTCCTGCAGGAACATCTGGATTTTCATATTATCTGTCTCAGTCGGATGCTCAAAATAATACGAATGCAGTAACAACGGCAAATATTATAGTGAACACAAAAGTTTGGGTGAGATTACAGGATGCCGCATGTACTTATATTCTCGGACCTGTAAATTTTACTTTTCAACCGGGAGTTAATGCCAATTCACCGATTAATTTTTCGTACACGATGTGCGACATTAATGCAGATAATAATGAACCTTTTGATTTTGCTTTAAATATTGGACCTTTAATTACAACACAACCGGGAGTTACTTTTACCGTTTATCAGACTTTTGCAGAAGCATATAATAATTCAGGAACGGTAGTAGGAACGATAAAAGAAGGGCAGTACACGGTTTACATTAGAGTTCAGATTCCGGGAGGATGTTTTGCAGTTGTTACCGTTAATCTAAATATTACCTTCACCAAAATTTTGGTTAATGATAAAAATGAATATATCTGCTTCAATGGAACAGAAGATATTACGGTGAATCTACAAACGCTTTCTGCAAACATGCTCGTTACTCCTTCAACAGTTCCTGTTACTGAGTTTTACGATAATTATTCAGCTGCATTAGACGGAATAAATCCTATTTCACCAACCCAAACGATTACAGAAAACGGAAACTTTGTAAGCAAAACATTTTATGTTCGGTTTGAGCAAAGCGAAACGTGTTATACAATTAGAGCAATTAATGTACATTTGGTTCATCCGGTGATTGTAGATTCCAATTTTAGTGTTTGTGATTTTAATAATGATAATACAGAAGTTGTTCCGCTCGCTCAGTTTTCTGGGGCAATTATCGGAAATCAGAACGCAACTACAACTTTTTATCTAACACAAGCTGATGCTCAGAACGGAACCAATCCTGTAACCAGTGTAAATGTTGTTGGTACAAGACAGCTTTTCGTGAAAATTAATTCTTACAATTGTACTCAGATTTATCCGGTGACCATCAGTTTGATATCAACTCCGGCTGTAAATTCTGTTGTAAATATCAATCTGACCAATATTTGTGATAACAATAATGATGGAGTAGAGCTGTACAATCTTTTGTCGGCTCAACCTCAGATTTATAGTGGTTCGAATGTTACATTTACATATTACACTTCTTATGATCCTGCAACGCATGTTTTTTCGGGATTAATCGCAAACCCGAATGAGTTTCCTATTCCGGGAAATGCAACAGTTTTTGTAAAAGTGCAGTTTAATAACAATGAATGCTTTTCTGCATCACAATTGAATATTCAGATGACTTTTTTACCGGTGATTGTACTGAAGAATGCTGTTTTAAATACGTGTGACGAAGATTTTAATCTGAATGAAACCTTTCAGCTGAATGATGCAATTCCGCAGATGTTTTTAGCTTCTCAAAATACATATCCGCTTTCTGATATGACCATTACTTATTACAATACTTTAGCAGAAGCCAATGCAGGAGTTCCTTCCACTCAGATTGGAAATAGTATTGTAACAACAGTTTCTACGGTGCAGGTTTGGGCAAGATTTCAATCGAAAACGAACGGTTGCTTTTCAGTCGCGCCGATTGAGTTGAATACATATTTTCCTCCAAAAGCAATTAATTCAACCATAACAGTTTGTGATGATAATCTTGATGGTGTTTATGAAGTCAATCTGATGAATTATACCAATCTTTATGTGGATATTCCGAATACAATCAATACTTTCACTTTTTATCTTACTCAAAGTGATGCACAAAACGGAGTAAATCCAATTGCAAATCCTCAAAATTTTACTGCAAATCCTTTTCCACAACAGATTTGGGTAAAAGTGATGAATATTCCTGGATGTGATGATATTGCAACAATTAATTTTATTATTGGAACTAAAGTGGTACTTCAAAATTCAGGACCGTTCCTTCTAAATAATGTCTGCGATACCTTAAATGACGGAATAGAAAATGTAAATCTTACTCAATATGAATCACAGATTTTCTCAGGCGGCACGGCTACCTTTACTTATTACACTTCTTTAGCTGATTTAAATTCAGGAACAAATGCAATTCCGAATCCTGCAAGTTATTCTTTCAATCAAAACTTAGGATTAGATACCATTTATGTAAAAGTAAGCGTTCCCGGATTATGTCCTGAAATAGCAACCATTAAAATTTCTCTTAAAAGAGTTCCTATTTTTGAAATCCCAACCCAGTATTTCTGTCCTGATGCGACATTCAGCTATACTTTAAAAGTCGAAGGACATACGATTGTAAGCTATGTATGGACAAATCCTGCCGGACAAATAGTTTCTACTACAGATACTCTCGTTAATGCTGGAATGGTAGGAACCTATACCGTAACGGTAACATCAGATAACGGATGTTCTTACACGACTACTTTTGAAGCAAAATATTACGATGTTCCGGTCATTCAGAATATGATTGCGAGCGGTAATACCTATACGATTATTGCTACCGGTTCGCAGCCAATTCTCTATTCAATTGACGGAATTAATTGGCAGGCAACGAATGTTTTCTATAATTTACCGACAGGAATTACAACATTTTATGTAAAATATGTTGAAGGAAAATGTATTGTAAAACAAGACGGTGTTATTTTAGATATTAAAAATGCAATTACACCAAACGGAGACGGGCATAATGATAAATGGATCATCAGAAACCTTCATGTTTTCGGAACAAAAATGACGAACGTAAAAGTATTTGACCGTTATCAATATTTGATTTTCGAGCAGAATACCAATACCGAAATTATCTGGGACGGAACCATTTCAGGAAGACCAATACCAACTTCAAGTTATTGGTATGTTATCACACTTCCGGATGGAAGAACGTTTACAGGATGGGTTTTAGTGAAGAATAATAATTAACCTTTAAAAATAATTAAAACGATAAAACCTCGCTGACTTTCAGTGAGGTTTTTGTTATTTTAAAATCTAAATCATCTTGTTTTCAAACGTATTAAAATTCCCCTCTTCTGGAGGGGTGGATCAATTTTCAAAGAAAATTGAGACGGGGTGGTTAAAAAAAGCACCTCTTTTCTATATTTCACAAAATTAAAAAATATCCCTATCTTTTCATAAACACAAAAACGATGAATGAAATCTTAACAGAAATCAACGGAGTTTTTATCCGCAGGAACTTCGTAGAAAATCTACCTTATAATCCAAACTTAAAGAAACTCTTATCAGGAAAACGAAAAGCCGGAATTCTAAGCGAAGTAGTTCTTTGGAAAATAGTTCGGGCAAAAACATTTCACAATATAGATTTTGACCGTCAAAGAATTATTGGAAACTATATTGTAGATTTTTATGTGAAAAATTTAGGATTAATCGTTGAAATTGACGGTTGGAGTTATGATACCAAAGAAATTTACGATGAGGTGAGACAAAAGTATCTTGAATCCTTAGGTTTAAAAATTTTCAGGATTACAGATTTTGATGTGAAAAATAACTTGTCTGTTGTAATGAAAGACCTTGAAGAATTTATTATTGAAAATTTTCGGTTCCAAATTATTCCCCTCCTTTGGAGGGGTGGATTAATTTTCAAAGAAAATTAAGACGGGGTGGTTAAAATAAGGCATTAAACATATAGGAGTTTTATTGATTATGAGACATTTTTAAACCACCCCGTCAAAAATTCTTTCGAATTTTCGCCACCCCTCCAGAGGAGGGGAACTCCATCATGTTGTATATTTTCTCATTTGATTTGCACCGGTTTTCTAATTTGAATATCTTTAAAATCACCAAATTAAAAACTATAAAAACTGGATTGTAATTATATCTGTTTTATCAATATTGTTGCAATAATTCAAAAGAAAAAGATTTTAAACATCCTACTTAAGTTTAAAATAATAAATTTACAAATTAGCAACAATCTTTTATGAAAGCCCTCTTTACAAAGCAACTTTTCATTCTTTTTAATCTGCCTATATTGATATTTATAATTCTTTTGTTTTTTATAAATAAGGATACAATAGATGCGATAGGTTTTAACAGAAAAATAGGATGGAATATTTGGGATAAATACCTTGGGAATTCATTATATAATTTTTCAGTTTTTGTGATTACTTATTTTGCTTATCCTTTAGGTTATTTTATTATTGCCTTAATTAGAAGATCAACAAATTTATATTTGTCATTGATACATTTTACACTCTCCATAATCAATCTTATCTTATTGTGTATCAATCCTCAATTTTATATACTTATTCCTATATCGATAATTTGTTTTATAATTTTCATTTTTAATATCTTTAAAACCACAAAAATCTATCAACAAATAACGATCAACTATAAATGACTTTCCAAGAACAGATACAGCAAGGTATTCCAAATCAATTACCTCAGGCTAAACCATACGAAACGAATATCAATCACGCACCGAAACGTAAAGAAATTTTAACGGATGAAGAGAAAAAACTCGATCTGAAAAACGCTTTACGTTATTTCGAACCTCAGTTTCATGCAGAATTAATTCAAGAGTTTAAAAAAGAACTAGATGAATTCGGAAGAATTTATATGTACCGTTTCCGTCCTGATTATGAGATGAAAGCGAGAGACATTGCAGAATATCCGGGAAAATCTGAGCAGGCAAAAGCGATTATGTTGATGATTCAGAACAATCTGGATTATGCAGTGGCACAACATCCTCACGAATTGATTACTTATGGTGGAAATGGTGCGGTATTCTCCAACTGGGCTCAATATCTTTTGACGATGAAATATTTGTCTGAAATGACAGACGAACAAACATTGACAATGTATTCAGGTCATCCGATGGGATTATTTCCTTCTCATAAAGATGCGCCGAGAGTGGTGGTGACGAACGGAATGATGATCCCGAATTATTCTAAACCGGATGATTGGGAAAAGTTCAATGCATTGGGTGTGACGCAGTACGGACAAATGACGGCAGGATCTTATATGTACATCGGGCCACAAGGAATTGTTCATGGAACTACGATCACAGTTTTAAACGCTTTCAGAAAAATAAATAAAGAACCAAAAGGCGGATTGTTCGTTACCTCTGGTTTAGGTGGAATGTCTGGAGCTCAACCAAAAGCAGGAAATATTGCAGGTTGTGTTACGGTAATTGCAGAAGTCAATCCGAAGATCACCAAAATCCGTCATGATCAGGGATGGGTGAATGAAATTCATGAAAATCTTGATGAATTGGTGGAAAGAGTAAAAAAAGCTCAGGAAGCTCAAGAAGTAGTTTCTCTGGCTTATCTTGGAAACATCGTTGAGGTTTGGGAAAAATTTGATCAGGAAAATCTAAGAATCGATATCGGTTCAGATCAGACTTCGCTTCACAATCCTTGGGCGGGAGGTTATTATCCTGTTGGGATTTCGTTTGAAGAATCCAATACGATGATGGCAGAAAACCCTGAATTATTCAAAGAAAAAGTTCAGGAAACTTTGAGAAGACACGCTGCGGCAATCAATAAACATACAGAAAAAAGAACGTATTTCTTCGATTACGGAAACGCATTTTTATTGGAAGCTTCAAGAGCCGGAGCTGATGTAATGTCTGAAAATCCAACGTTGGGAAGAGAGTTTAAATTCCCTTCTTATGTTCAGGATATTATGGGACCGATGTGTTTTGATTATGGTTTCGGACCGTTCCGTTGGGTTTGTACAAGCGGAAAACCTGAAGATTTACAAAAAACAGATGAAATTGCTTGTCAGGTTTTAGAAGAAATGATCCAAAATTCTCCCGAAGAAATCCAACAGCAAATGAAGGATAATATTCAATGGATCAAAGGGGCGCAGGAAAATAAATTGGTGGTCGGTTCACAGGCGAGAATTTTATACGCTGATGCAGAAGGAAGAATGAAAATCGCTGAAGCTTTTAACAAAGCCATTAAAAACGGAGAAATCGGAGCGGTAGTTTTGGGTAGAGATCATCACGATGTTTCGGGGACGGATTCGCCGTACAGAGAGACTTCCAATATTTATGACGGTTCGAGATTTACGGCAGATATGGCGATTCACAATGTGATCGGTGACAGTTTCCGTGGGGCAACCTGGGTTTCTATTCACAATGGAGGCGGTGTTGGCTGGGGCGAAGTGATCAACGGTGGATTCGGGATGCTATTGGATGGAAGCGATGATGCCGACAGAAGATTAAAGTCAATGCTTTTCTGGGACGTCAACAACGGAATTTCAAGACGAAGCTGGGCAAGAAATGAAGGTGCTGTTTTCGCGATTAAAAGAGCAATGGAAGCTGAGCCGAATCTGAAAGTGACGTTGCCGAATTTTGTGGATGAGAGTCTTTTTTAATTTTAGAATTTGAAAATGATAAAGCAATCCGTCACTTCGAGTAGCTTTTAAAAAAAGCGTATCGAGAAGTTATTGTATTGAAAAAGAAAAACCTGCCTCACAGCAGGTTTTTCTTTTTATGATAGCGCGGATCTTTAATCCGTGCTTTATTCTTGTTCACGGATTGCAAATCCGCGAGATCAGGAAAAAATTATCCATACTTTATTCCGATACTTAAAAATAATTCCTACTTTTGGGAGCAATTAATTTTTAACCAAAATTGGTCAACCTATTTTGGAATATGACCCAAAAATAGAAATGAAAATAAAAAAAATAGTATTTAGCATATTAACCGCTCTTGTTTTAGTAATATCAATATTCCTTTATATGAATAGGGATAAATTTGTCTATGTAGGTTCAGTAGATATTATTGAAGTCGATTGTAGCAAAAAACGTCAAATCCTGAGCGAAGTTTTAGAAAGTGACCAAAGAATTAGAAAATCAAATGAACCCATCAAATATGCTAAAGAAGATCATAGGAATCAAGAATTAGTGATTAGCATTATTGAAAAGTGTGGTATGCCAACATTAAAGGAGGTGAATCAAAGACAAATGGATGCAATCTGGTTGGGACTGCAACATAGTACTAAAGAAATCAGAAAAAAATATTTTCCACAAATAGAGAAAGCGGTAAAAAATGGAGACTTATCTAAACAGCAATATGCATTGATGAAAGATAGGATGTTAATGGACGAAGGAAACCCCCAAATATATGGTTCACAAATAGAAAATGGTAAATTATATAAATTAGAAAATCCTGAAACTGTGAACGAAAGAAGAAAAGAAATGGGAATGGAACCAATAGAGGATTATTTAAAGAATTTCAATATTCAGTTCAATCCGAATTAACAACACAACATATAATCACGTAGACAACTCCGGTCATAATTAAATGGAGTGTGTCTCTCCCCGTTGGTGCGAGCATCTTGCTCGTACTCACTCAATTTAGTTTAAGACACGAGCTTGAAGCTCGCGGCAGCGAAGTATAACGCAGAAATATTCATTTTCAAAAAAAACTTAGAAAGTATGGAGAAACCTGCTGTGAGGCAGGTTTTTATGTGTTATATTTTACCCCATTTCAAATAAAATGAAAAAAATGGATCGGTTATATGTAACTTTTTTTCCACATCATCAAAATCGATAACAGGAGCTGAGCTTTCATCCGTCGCAGCAATTCTGGACATTGTTTTTAAAACTCTTGCTACTTCATGTATTTGAGGCATCTGAGTTAGAAGGATTTCCTTCATTCCTTGTCGTAACTCCTCATATTCTATGCTTACTAAGCCTGGCTTAAGGTATGCTAAAGTTTTTAGAATTAAACCATATATATCAACCGTTTCTCCAGACTTGAGTTTTCTTTGAATCCTGTCAGTTCTTTGTCTTGGCCCCCTCATAAGTTTCTCAAAAATTGGTCGACCAATGTTATCAGCTATTTCTGAAAATATTACTTCAACTTTTTCTTTACTTAGTGCCTCACCATTACTTAATATTTTTGAAATATTTCTACAAAACTCTTGCATTAAATGCGGACTTCCAAAAGCCTCGTTAGTTAAATAATCTATAATTTTATTAGAAATATCCTCCTTCAGTATACTAAAACCTGTATCAGCAATAAATCTTAATTCCTCAGATGTCCATATTGGTATCGAAACTTGTGATATCCTACCAGTCATCTCTTTTTCAACTTTCATGGCATCATATCTTTTATGAGGAATAGCAATAATTAAAACAGGAACGCCTTCAAAAATTGGAGCTTTCAATGCTCGAATTATTGATCCTTGTAATTCTCTTTCTATGTAATGGAAATCATCAATTATTAAAGGTGTTTTGTAAAACTCCAACGCATTGATTGCAGAAATTTTAGTGCTAACATTTTTTGTTCGTAAAGATACAGTGCTGGTTTTGTCACCTTCAGTCACTTGGCTTTTAATTCCACCCTCTATGATTTTAATTCCACCTTTTAAATGGTTTTCAGTTGAAGAACTCCCCGATTTTTCTTCAATCATTGAAAAACTTTCCACTTGGAAATATTCTAATTTATCAATCAAAGAATTCCAAAAATCATCTTCTGTTTTTATTGATCCTCCATCAATCCAAATAGAAGTATCTTTCGGATATATTTTTTTTGTTAGAACTGTCTTTCCAGATTTCGTTTGACCAGTTATTGTTACCAGTTTACATAAATTATTATTAGCCTCTTCAATTTTTTCTTCTAGCCCCTTATCTCGTCTAGGATTGTAAGTGTGTTGAGGAAATCCGCCTGGTACAAAAACATCTGTGTATTTCATAATGTTTTAATTTTCTCTAAAGATAAATAAAATTGTAGCAAAAATTAATAATCTAGAAATATTAAAAATACTTTATTTCATATTTTAATATTTATTTTTCAGGACAATTTTTATATAGCAAAAAAAGATTTTCCACTAAGAGATTTTAAAACATTCTCTTGCATCCCTTAGTGCGAGTATCTTGAAACTTGCTTTAAAACATTATCTTATTACAATATCCATACTCAAAAAAGACCGATTTATAACCTCACGCATCCGCATTACCTCACAAACACTCTTAATACAAACCTCCTGCAACTGCATTTTGTTTAAAACAAGCTTGTTTGTAACTTCCTGCAATTACAGGAGGTCTCCTACAAGTTGAGGGGAACTTCTTGCAACTGCATTTTATTTCCCACAAAATGTTTTAAACTAAATGCAGAATTATTTATATTTGTTTCAGTTATTTCATGAATAATTAATAATTAAAACACATTTAAAAGATGAAAATTTCATTAGTCAGACTGAGTACTAAAGATCTTGCGACTTTGGCTCAGAGAATTATCAGCAACATTCAGTCAGGAAAATATCCTGTAATTTCCAACCATCCGCTAACCGCAACTTTGCAGACTTCCTACAACGATTAGTGCATAATTAGGGAAAATTAGATTCATGCTGAGATCCTTTCAGGATGACAAACGGAATAGAAAAAAAATGATGAGACTCAAAGATATTCAATGTTTTTGATATTCATTTCTATAATTTAGGCTCATAAATTGATTATATTTGTATCATATAATGAGACAAAAAGTATCTTTTTTATCAATTTAAAATCTAAAATTTAGAGTCTAAAATTTTAAAAACATGACAGCAGAAATAGAAAAATATATCGAAATTCAAAATAATATTGATGAGATTCTGAAAAATTCTCCTTTCAAAATGTCTTATATTATTGAGAAATCAGGAATTAAGAAACCTACTTTTTTCAAGAAACTAAAAGAAAAAAGATTCACACCGGAAGAACTTTTAGTGATTTCAAAAACCATTGAACCCAAACAATGGCGTAACGAAACGAAAGAAGAAATTTTGGAGTCTTTAAAACGTTCTGAAGAAGATATTAAAAATGGAAGAGTATATTCTTATGAGGAAGTTAGAGAGAGATCTAGACAAAGATTAGAGAATTATAGAAATGGAAATTCGATTTAGTAAAGCATCTTTTGATGACCTCGATGAGATTGAAGATTATCTTTTGAACAGATGGAATGATAAGGTGTTGGATGATTTTAATCTAAAGCTTGATCAAACTTTAAATCTAATTATTGATGGAATTGCTGTATTTCAAAAATATGAAGGAACAAATTATCATAAAATTTTAATTACAAAGCATAATACTTTAATCTACAGTTTGGATCAAGAAATACTTACAATCCATAGAATCCTCCAAAACTTCCAAGATCCTGATAACAATTACGAATCTTTGAAATAATAATACTCAAAAACTAAACATGAAAAAACTAGGAATCATCGGCTGTGGCTGGCTCGGAAATTATATTGCAGAACGATTATCCAATCAATATGAAATTTTCGCAACAACGACGTCCGAATCTAAAATAAAAGAACTACAATCAAAAGGTTATCATCCAACATTGGTTGATTTTCCTGATCATCCATCTGAAGCAATATCAACTTGGGATGTTTTACCACAATTAGATGCTGTGATTATTACCGTTCCGTTTTCAGGAATTAGAGGAGCACAAGTCTCTATGAAAGAAAAACAGCAGAATCTTTTGGAATTTCTTGGAGATTATAAAGGTCAATTGTTTTTAATGAGCTCAACGGGAGTTTATCCTCAGACTGACAAAGATTTTACAGAAGATAATCAACCTGCAGAAGAGGTAGAAAGTGAGAATTTCATTTTGCATCAATTTCCAAATGCTAATGTTCTGAGATTGGCCGGATTAATGGGGGATCAGCGTCTTTTAAAGAATTATAATATTTCAAATTTAGAAATGTTGGTGAATCATATTCATTATGCAGATATTTGTTCGGTAGTAGAAAAAATGCTGGACAATCATTCTGAATCTAAAGTGTACAATGTGGTTGCGCCTATTCATCCAAACAAAGAAGAGGTGATCAATGCTCAGAAAGATTTGCCTTATTCAGGCGAAAGAATGGAGATTGGAAGAACGATCTCTCCAAATAAAATAATTGAAGAGTTGAATTTCGAATTTCAATATCCTGATCCGAGGTATTTTCATTTGTAGAATTAATTAGTATCGCTTAAAAAGGTACTGAATAATCATTTCAAAATGAAGATTAATTATCCTAATCAATTTTCTCGTGTATTCTAAATTTAAATCTTTAGGTTTCCTTTCATTATTTATTCTGATGGCATTTTACGGTCTTCAGGATTTGCAATTGATTTATCCGAATTATTTTCCGAAACCTGTTTATGATTTTAAGAAAAATCCGCTAAAACAGTCTACTGTAGACTTGGGACGAAAATTATTTTATGATCCTGTTTTATCGAGAGATCATACAATTTCATGTTCTTCATGTCATTTGTCGCATCAGGCTTTTTCGCATGCCGGAAATCATTTAAGTAAAGGGATTGAAGACGGAATTGGTGACCGTAATTCTCCTGCGATTTTCAATTTGGCTTGGCAAAAAACATTTATGTGGGATGGCTCTGTTGTGAATATCGATGTTCAGGCTTTGGCGCCGATCAATCATCCAAAAGAAATGGGAGAAGATATAAATGTTGCTGTTCGGAAACTCAATCAGTCAAAAGAATACAAAACCCTTTTTTACAAAAGTTTTGGTGATAGTTTAGTGACATCTGAACGACTTATGAAAGCGCTTTCACAGTTTCAGTTAACGATTGTTTCAGCTCATGCGAAATATGATAAAGTGAAACAGGGAAAAGCAAAATTTACTGCTTCCGAAAATAAAGGCTACCAATTATTTAAACAAAATTGTAGCTCTTGTCATTCTGAACCATTGTTTTCAACCTATGAATTTGCAAACAACGGACTTTCTTATAATTCCGAATTAAAAGATTACGGAAAATGGAACAAAACTTTTGAACCTGCAGATAAGATGATGTTTAAAATTCCCAGTTTGAGAAATCTTGCCTATACTTATCCTTATATGCATGATGGCAGATTTAAGACATTATATGAAGTTTTGGATCATTATGAAAATGGAATAGTTAAAAGCCCAACTTTAGCAAAGCAATTAGAAAAACCGATTATTTTTAATTCTCAGGAAAAGGAGGATTTATTGGCTTTTTTAGCAACACTTAATGATTCTGTGTTGGTTTCTAATGTGGAATTTCAGAAGAATAAATAAATTTTAATAAAGTCATTCGGAACGAATTAAAGTGTAGTAGATTTAAGAGATTTCTCCTTCGTCGAAATGACAAGCTTAGCAATTTTATCAAAAAAGCCTGCAAATACAGGCTTTAAAATTATTTATTTATTAAAATATTTTCTACAGATTCCAGAATTTCTCTTTCTATATCATCTTCATGAAGACTTTCAAGCGTGTAATTTTGCTCTTTTAAAGCAGCGGTTCCTGTTCCGTTTTGAAAAATGGTATCCTGATGTACAACGATTCTTTTTAGATTTTTATCGGCAACAAACATAATATGCGGAAACTTATCATTCGCATAAAAATTAGAATCTACATTTCTTGAAATCTGAAGTTTGATATTGGTTTGAGAATTAATTCCTAAACCATTTTTAATTTCTTCATTAAATGAAACCTTACAGCCAAATCCGTTTTGCCTGAGCATTCTTCTGAATTCCTGCATTTTAGGGTCAATAAAGTTCTTGCACAGCGTTTTAAAACCTTCAATAAATAAATCGTCTTCACTTTTTTTCTTTTCAAGACTTTCTTTCAGCTTTTGATCTTCTGATTTTAAGTTTGAGAATAAAGAGTTTAGTTTATTGATATTTTCTTCTTTCATTTAAATTGTATTTTTAGTATGCTTTATTTTTCAAAGATAAAAAAACATAAAAACTAAGTTCAAATTAAATGTTAATTTTAAAATCAAATTAAAGTAAATATATTTAGTAATCTTGAAAGTTGTTTGTGTTTTTATTGATTTCATAATTATTCATTAATCTTCCATTTTCATAAATTACTATGATGTGAAAGTTTTCATCTATCTTAATGGAAATGTAGTCATCTTCAGTAGTTTTATCATTTTTAAATCTCCAAAAACTTGAAAAAATTGCTTTTCCCATTGATATAGCAGTCTCTGTATGTCCATCATTTTTTTCATATGGTATTGATAATTTTCAAAATCTTGGTTAGTTATATAATATTTTTGAGTAATTTCTTCTTTAATTTGTTGATATAACTCAATAGTTCTACTTTCTAAATTAGCTTTTAAAAAGACCATTGCTCGACAAAATTCATCATCAATAAAATGAAAAGCAGAAAATATTGTTTCTCTTCCTGCAAATTTTAAGTTATCAAATATTAATGAATCATCTGTACTATTATCTAAATCAAGAATTCCATTTCTTTCTTTAATTTTTTCAATTGTACTTTGCTTATTTTCTCCGAATGAAATATTTAAAAAGCCATTGATTTTAAAATCCATATTCAAGTTTTTAATATTGTTTAAATTTTATTATTTACTCAAATATATAAACATGCCTTTATGTTCATTTACGGTTTGCCGTACTTCCTGAAATTTCAGAAGTGTTTCATCGATTAATTAGCATTTTCAAATTTGTCTAAACAAATTTCAGTATTCATTTATTCTCAATTTTTTCTGCTAATCCGATAAGAATTCCTTCAGGTCCACGAATGTAACAAAGCTTATAAACGTTTTGATAATTTACGACCTCTTCCACAAGTTGTGCGCCAAGCTTATAAAGTCTTTCGAGCGTATCGTCTAAGTCTGCAACGGCAAACATAACACGCAAATAACCTAAAGCATTTACGGGAGCATTGCGATGGTCCTCAATAACTTTAGGATTAATGAATCTTGAAAGCTCCAGCTTGCTGTTTCCATCGGGTGTCACCATCATAGCGACTTCTACATATTGGTTTCCAAGTCCTGTTACACGACCTGCCCATTCTCCTTCAATCATTGATCTTCCTTCAAGTTTTAAACCGAGTTCCAGAAAAAAAGAAATCGTTTCGTCGAGGGATTCCACGACAATTCCGACATTGTCCATTCTGAGTAAATTCTGATTTTTCATAATTTAAAATTTATATTTTGGTGAAATAATGGATTTTGTATTAATGAGAAAGGCTAAATGAGAGATGAACATTTAATTTTACATTGATATTCAATTGAAAGAAGTTAGCCTTAGTTTTGAAAAAAATCGTCAAACCGTTTCAAATTCTTTAGGATAAATAACTGTTCCCGAGATATTTTCAAGACTGCCTTTTACCAATTCAATCGACATAAATACATTTAAAGGAACATCAAAAGGTGCTTTGATATTCCATTTCTCTGAAGGCTCAAATCCAAATTTTGGATAATAATCTTCATGTCCTAAAACAATTACTGATTGATAACCCAATTTTTTTGCAGTTTCAAGACCATATCTTATTAATTGACCGCCAATTCCATTTTTTTGAAATTCGGGTAATACAGCCATTGGAGCAAGTGCTAAACTTTCATTTAAAGTTTTATCATCATTTTTTATATTGATTTTAGTAAACAAAATATGACCAATAATTGCGTCGTTTTTTATAGCAACAATAGAAAGTTCGGGAATAAAAACATTCGGATTATTTCTTAAAGCATCTACTAACTTAGCTTCGTTCTGCTGTCCGAAAGCTTTATGGTTAAGTTCAAATACTTCTTGAAAATCATCCTGTGTTTCTTGCCTGTAAATTACTTCTTCTGTCATGTTGTTTTTCTTTCTGTTGATTTGTTTAAGTAAAATTTCTTAATCCAAAGCTAAATTTATAACAAAAAACTGAGTTTTATATTTTGATCGGCTTGCTAAAAAATTAGCGAAAATTTATTTTTTTTCAAATGGTTCAAAACAGTATTATTTTCATTTAAATATTAAATTCTTTCCAACCTTTTTATTGAACACTGCATCTTTAATTAAAAAGAGACCATGAAGATTATTTTACCAAAGCCTTGTCATGAAGACTGGGAAGCAATGACTCCTCAAGAAAAAGGACGATTCTGTGCGGTTTGCTCAAAAACCGTCATAGATTTTACCAATAATTCTGATGATGAAATTTTAGATTATTTTTCTGATTATTCGTCTCAAAATACCTGCGGAAACTTTTATCAATCACAACTTAATAGAAATATGAAGTACTCAATAATCAACTCGCTATTTTCAAAATTTGCTATTGGTTTTATCTTAACAGCCGGTGGAATTGTCTCTGTAAATGCTCAGGAAAAAGATTCAGTAAAGACTTCAGCTCTTGCCAGTCTTCAAGGGAAAATATCTTGTTTAACAATTAATCAAAACAATGCATATTCTTCACTTCCAATAATGGGAAGAGGTGCACCTTCATCCATTCAGGGAAATAACGAACCTTTATGGGTAATTGATGGCGAAATTGTGGAAGCTAAAACCTTGAAAGAT
This sequence comes from Chryseobacterium scophthalmum, assembly GCF_900143185.1. Classification (NCBI taxonomy): domain Bacteria; kingdom Pseudomonadati; phylum Bacteroidota; class Flavobacteriia; order Flavobacteriales; family Weeksellaceae; genus Chryseobacterium; species Chryseobacterium scophthalmum. The sequence goes on from NZ_FSRQ01000001.1 coordinate 54,710, forward strand.
TTTGATCCTAATAAGATTAAGAAAATGAATATTATCAAAGGAATTCAGGCAACTGCACTGTACGGAACCAAAGCACGTAATGGAGTCGTCATTATTAAACTTAAAAAAGAATTTAGAAAGAAGAAATAAAATTTTAAGAAAAATAAATATCAGATTGGAATCATTATTGACTTCATTATTGTATCACAAAATATACATTATGGAAGCAGACACCATCAAAACCATCGCAAAATACGGTCTCGGAGCGATGTTAATTACCGCAGGAATAGGCCATCTTACATTTGCAAGAAAAGAATTTCAGGCGCAGGTTCCCAATTGGGTTCCGCTTGAAAAAGATGATACCGTTGTTTACTCAGGAGTTGCAGAAATTGCTTTAGGAACTGCTATTATTGCGACTCCTAAAAAATATGAATCGATAGTTGGTAAAATTGCAGGAACTTTTTTTACGGCAGTTTTTCCGGGAAATATTGCACAATATAAAAATGATCGAGACAGTTTCGGCTTAAATACCGACGGAAAGAGATTAGCCCGACTATTTATGCAGCCCTTGCTTGTTTTCTGGGCATTAAAATCAACAGAAAAATAGAATTCAACTCAGCTTTTTTGCTGAGTTTTTTATTTTGAAAAAAGCTCGTCTCAACATATAGACCAAACCCCGTCATTTCGAGTAGATTTTGCAAAAATCATTTCGAGAAATTTTTCATACAATTTCTTGATAATAATGCTGAAAATATTTGAGTTTATAAAGAATTTTTTCAATATTAATTTTCATTCAAACACCCATCAAATAGAGTAAATCTATGAGCTGTTTCTTTTTAAAACAGATTTTTACGGCTAACTTTATTCTTTCAAATTTCCAAACTATTAAAATATACAATTTATGAGCTCAGTCAATGAAACTTCATTCCATAATCTGTTCAAATCTGAAAATGAAATTCCTGAAGAATATAAAGTTCCCGAAATCCATCAACGAGAATATCTCCTCAACGGAGAATTGGTAGAATGGAAGGGAGATGTTACCGAAATTTATTCACCGATTTGTATTAAAACAGAAAATGGTTTAAACAGAAAACTATTAGGAAGCATTCCGAATATTAGTCCGAAAGAAGCAATGGAAGTCTTAGAAGCTTCGGTAAAAGCTTATGATAACGGATTGGGAGAATGGCCAACAATGTCTGTGGAAGGAAGAATACAATGCATGCAGAAATTTGTGTATTTGATGATTAAAGAACGTGATTTAATTATCAAATTACTGATGTGGGAAATTGGAAAAACTTTGCCGGATTCCACCAAAGAATTCGACAGAACAGTAGATTACATCAACCAAACTATTGATGCACTAAAAGATTTAGACAGAGAATCTTCACGTTTTCAACAAGCCGAAGGAACAATTGCTCAAATCAGAAGAGCACCTCTTGGAGTTGTTCTAAGTATGGGACCTTTCAATTATCCTTTAAACGAGATTTTCACCACCTTGATTCCTGCTTTAATTATGGGAAATACAATTTTGTTTAAACTTCCCAAACATGGTGTTTTAGCGCATTATCCTTTATTAAAAGCATTTAAAGAAGCCTTTCCAAAAGGTACAGTCAATACTTTATACGGAAAAGGTTCAGAAATTATCACTCCAATAATGGAAAGCGGAAAAGTAAATGTTTTGGCTTTCATTGGTTCAAGTAAAGTAGCAAACGGATTGAAAAAACTACATCCGAAAGTCAATCGTTTAAGAGCTATTTTAAGTCTGGATGCAAAAAACGCCGCAATTGTAACTAAAAATGCGAATATCGACATTGCTGTAAGTGAAATTATTCTTGGGGCGCTTTCTTTTAACGGACAAAGATGTACCGCTTTGAAATTGATTTTCGTTCAAAAAGAGGTTGCGGAAGAATTTACAAAGAAATTAACGGAAGCTGTTTCTGCTTTAAAACCTGGACTTCCTTGGGAAAAAGAAGTGAAAATTACTCCGCTTCCGGAAGTCAATAAGCCTTCCTATTTAAAAGAATGCATTGATGATGCTTTAGCAAAAGGAGCAAAAGTTCTCAACGAAAATGGAGGGTTTACCGAAGAATCTTTTGTTTTTCCAGCAGTTGTTTATCCTGTGAATAATGAGATGAAATTGTATCATGAGGAGCAGTTTGGTCCGGTAATTCCGGTAGTTTCTTTTGACGATATTGAAGAGCCCATCGATTATCAGGTGAATGCAGACCACGGAATGCAGGTGAGTATTTTCAGTGAAGATGCTCTGGAAGTTTCAAAACTGATCGACTCTTTTGTAAATCTGGTGAGCCGAGTGAATATCAATTGCCAAGCTCAACGTGGACCGGATGTTTTCCCTTTCACAGGAAGAAAAGATAGCGCAGAAGGTACACTTTCTGTTTTTGATGCGCTTCGTTCGTTCTCAATCCGTTCTTTGGTGGCTGCAAAAATTACAGATTCTAATAAAGAATTGTTGAATACCATTGTGAGAGACCACGATTCTAATTTTTTGAGTACAGATTATATTTTTTAAAGGTTTAAATTTTAAACTTATACAAAACAAAACCGCAATAAATTTTATTGCGGTTTTCTGATTAATTAAATCAGCTATAAAATATAAAAAAGAGTTATTTGTTGGTGAGAAATCTGGTTAAGATTTCATTTAAATGTTCTGAATGAGTGATATTTAAGCCATGCGATCCGCCTTCAATAATGACAAAATCATTATCAGCAATTCCTGCGGCAGCTTGTTTTCCTGCAGTTTCTATCGGAACGATCTGGTCGTCGTCACCATGCACAATTAAAGTTTTCACATTAACGTTGCCTAATTCTGGTCGGAAATCTGTATTTGCCCAGCTTTCAGCGCATTTTATAGTTGCAATTGGAGAAGCTTGAGAAGCAATACTCCAGTCAAAATCGAGCTGTTTCTGACTCACTTTTTGAGAAAGCAATCCGTAATTGTAAAAGTTTTTATGGAAACTTTCCAGGAAAGTGACTCTGTCAGTTTTTAAACTGGTTAAAATTCCATACAATTCTTCTTCAGAAACTCCATGCGGATTATCGTCTTTCTGTTTTACCAAAGGAATAATAGATGAAATCAAAGCTATTTTATCTACATTTTCTGAACCATAATTGGTTAAATAACGTACAACTTCGCCACCACCCATTGAGAATCCGAAAAGGATGACGTTTTTTAATTCTAATTGAGTAATAATCTCGTGTAAATCTGCAGCCAATCCGTCATAATCATAACCATCTAAAGTCGGAGAAGATTTTCCGAAACCTTTTCGGTCGTAAGTGATTACTCTGTATCCTAAATCTAAAAGTACAGGAACCTGTAGTTCCCAAGATTTTCCGCTCAAAGGCCAACCATGAATTAAAATAATCGGTTGTCCGGAACCGTAATCTTCGTAATAAAGTTCAAAATTTTTGCTGTCTTGTTTTGTAAGGTAAGGCATATTTATATTTTTTTGGTGTGATTGATAAAACACAAATTTTGCGCCACGAATAATGTGAAATGAAGATGTGGTATATGTTTATGATGATTTTAATATTTTTAACAGATGAAAGATGTTTGAATATTTACTTATTTCTTTTAGGTTCTTTGTTTTATTTGAGAAACCTTTGTCAAGGTTAATAATTATTATGAAGATAACCTTGACAAGGTTCATCAGTAAAAATCATTTATTAGTATTGAATAAAAAATAAAAAATGATTGTAACATTTATTTCAAACAACTACTAACTCTACAGAGAGTAAACAAACCATGACCTCACAACAGGAATTTATTACCAAAATCGAAAAGCATAAAGGAATCATTTTTAAGATTTCTAAAATGTATATGGATGATAAAGACGACCGCGATGATCTTTTTCAGGAGATTACGTATCAGGTCTGGAAAGCATATCCGAATTTTAAAGGTGAAAGTGAATTTTCAACCTGGCTGTACAGAATAGCGCTCAATACAGCGATTATTTTCCTGAAATCTGAAAAGAAAAGGAGTTTTATAGCCAATGAAGATTTTTCGAATTATAAAATTGCAGAGGATGAATATGATCACGAAAAAGAGGAAAAACTTGCTGAAATGTATAAAGCCATTCATCAGCTAAACCCTATCGATAAAGCATTTATTTTTTATTATCTCGAAGATTTTTCAGGAAGAGAGATTGCCGAACAGATGGGGATTTCTGAAGGAAATGTAAGAGTAAAAATGAATCGCGCAAAAAACAAACTGAAAGATATCTTAAATAATAAATAAACTGGAAGCCGGAAGTTTAAAGCTGGAAGACTTCCAACATCCATCTCCCAACTTCCAGCCAAGAATTAAAACAAACATTATGAATATAGATGACCTTAAAAACGCATGGAACGATGATGTTTCTGATGAAACACCTGAAATCAGCATTGAACATAAAAATAAAATCAATCTTCCGTTAGAAAAAATCAGGAAAAATATGCGAATGGAATTTTGGTCAACCGTAGGAATATTAATTTTCGGGTTTTTCATCGTTTGGATTCCTATTCCTGAAGCTCCGTTTAAGTTTAAATTTTATATCACGGTATTGTTGTTTTCAATGGTAATCGTGGTATCATTTTTCTTCAGTAAGTTTTTTAAATTGTATAATAATATCGGCAATCCAATGATGAAAACTTTTGATTCACTGAAAGATTTAATGTACCAGTTTGACCTTAATAAGCAATATTATCTATCTTTTATGCTTTCATTTGTGCCGTTTTTGGTTTGCGAGTTGATTATCGTTATTGAGTTTCTTCCACATCGAAAACCATTGAGCGATTTTCAGGCAGCTACAACGATTATTTCTACGCTTGCTGTTGGTCTTTTTGGTCTTTTCTTATTAGCAAAGTATTGGTACCAAATTTTTTATGGAAAATATGTTAACCAGATAGAAAATCTTTTGAGCGAATTGCAAAAGAAGTAATAAAGAACATCCTGAAAACGCATAACGAAGATGCAGCTTTTATTTAATATCAATTATAAGTTGTATCTTCGTGTCAATATCAATTAAATGACAACAAAGTACTTTTTTCCGGTAAAGTATACCTCGATTACCCTTTCGTTGTCTTTGTCGTATCTGCATGATGACAAATTTTTAAAAAATTCTAAAGAGTTTATTTAATATCCCTGTCGAGACTCAGGACAGGGCATTATTAAGTGTTTTTTTAACTCAATTTCATTTTTTCTGAATGTGCATTCTGCATACCTTATCACAATTTTTTTGTGCGTTATGGCTATGTCTGAGTCTATTATTCGGCATTCGGAAATTCATTTTTTAAGAATAAAAATTATGTCAGAACAGATTATTTTAACCACAGGAGTGTATGATTTAATAAAAGACCATTTAAGAAGAAAAAAAACAACTGCTGAAGAAGAGAAAGTACTTCTTGCGCAACTGAGAAATGCAAAACAGGTATTGCGTCGTGATTTACCAAAGGATATTGTAACGATCAACTGCGAGGTAAAAATAAAAGATTCTTCACATCCTCAGGAGCAAAAATTTACGATTGTTTCTGATGACAAGGCAAAAGTGAAGAAGGGAAAATACTCTGTATTATCAGATATTGTATTGGCCATTGTGGGAAATAAAGAAGGTGAAGTTATTGATTGGCCTTTTAAGGAAGGAGACAGAAAAATTGAAATCCTTAGTGTAGAACATATCAATTAATTGAAAAAAAATCATATTGAAAGCTCCCGAATTGGGAGCTTTTTTAGGTTTCGGCGGCACCTTCGATGCCGCCGAAACCTAAAAAATACAATCACTCTTTTTTCAAAATACTTTTCGCAGAATCTGAAGCAATTACCAAACCTGCACCCAACATAATAATATCTTTTATAACCAGTCTTCCCGCGCCAGATAAATAAGGAAAACCATGCTGACTTCCACCCAAATCCGGAACCCAGGTTTCTGGTGTTGTAATAAGAAAAGAAAGTGTGATTACCGACATTCCGGCTGTTAAAATTCCGCTTAAAACTCCAATTTTAGGATAAAAAATTCCTAAAAGCACCAAAATTCCGATGATGCAGATCACACTTCCTAAGGCATAAGAAAAAATATAAGTACCGTTGGTTTTGTGCCATTGAATATTTTCAGGAATTACTTCACCTTCTTTATTTTTATGAAGCTTATAATTATCGGGATCGGAAACCTTTTTTTGAAGGAAAAAACTCATAAAAGGAGAATTTGCCACAAAAGGAATGATGCCTTCAGCTTCATATTGAAAAGCTTTGAGACCTCCGATCCAGGCCATTACAATAAAAATACTTATTCTTAAAAAGTGAATGACGTTTTTCTGCGAATTTGCTAAAAGTTCCAACATAATTTATTTTTTCACAAAGTTATGCCGAACCAAAAGCCAATGAAATGGACGATTGTGGAAGTTATTTGTATAAATCTGCCACGATAGAGATTCCTGTTTCTTTTCTGAACTGTGTAGGTGAAATTCCCACGTATTTTTTGAAATATTTGCTGAAATGGAATTCATCATTAAAATTGAGTTCCACAGCAATTTCTTTAATCGATTTTCGGGTAAGATGAATCTGTTTTTTGGCTTCAAGAATTACCCGTTCCTGAATAATCTGAGAAGGAGTTTTATTAAATTTAGATTTGATTTTCTTGCTTAAAGTATTTGAGGTTACATGCAGTAAATCCGCATAAAAAGACAGGTTTTTTTCTAAAATAAAATGTTCTTCCACAAGATTTTGAAATGATTTCAGTTCATTAAAATCATCTTTGATAATTTCCTTATCCGGAAGCAATTTATTCTTTTCCCTGCTTGAAATAGCCAGAATTAACTGAAGATATGACTGCAAAACCGAACCCGAAAAATCTTCATGATAATCTACTTCCTGAATTTTTGAAAAATAATCTGAAATCTCCTGATAAACTTCTTCAGTTAACGAAAAATGCGGGAAAAGATAAATGTTATTGAAAAGTAAACCGTTACATGCGACTTCTTTTTTATGAAATTCTATACAGTAAAAGTCACCGTGAAAATTTAAAACTTCAATTTCAATTTGATCTTCACTTAAAATCTGAATATTCTGAAAAGGTGAAGAGAAAAATACAGTCTTTCCTGTAAAATTATATTCTGTAAAATCTACAATGATTTTTCCGTTTCCGCTAAACAGAAAAATATGATACATCGAATCACTGAATATATTTTTAAAATACTCCGAACTCTTTTTCTGAACGGAAAAAAATGTACTTTTCATATCCTAAAACTACAGAATTTTATTTTAAGATTTCTGAATTGATGATGAGTTTTCGCCGGAATCTAATTGAGTATAATAAGCAGGAAATTCTCTTAAAATAGAATACAAATCCCGCCATTCAAAATATCTCGGACTTACACTTGAAACATTTTCGAAACCCTGATCATTAAATAATTTCTTCGTTCGGGTCACATGAAAATATTGCGAAACGACGATGATGCTTTTAAACTTATATTTTTGTTGAAATTTCAAACTGTTTTCAACGGTCAATCTTGTATTATTGCCGTAATTATCCACAAAAATTACAGAGTCAGGAATTGCATTACTGATTAGAAATTCTTTCATTTTATCCCCTTCATAAAAACCTTCTTTACCTAAACCACCACTTACCAGAATTTTTTTAACACGATGATTTTTATAGAGCTCAATTCCGGTTTCCAAACGTTTCTCAAGTCTTGTCGATAAAGTTCCGTCTTCGTTTACTTTATTTCCGAGGATGATGGCAATGTCTGCTTTTTTGCCGTTATCAGACAATCCATCTGTTACAATATAAACGGTGTGAATTACAAACCAAGAAAAGATTAAAACGACAATAAATTTTAAATATTTAATTAACTTCTTCATCAATCAGCAATTTTTAAGCTTTTTTCTTTTTCAATTTCTGATTTCACCCAATCCAGTTGCGAATCTTTTTGATCAATAATATCCTGCATGCTTTGCTCAATTTCTACATCGGGAGTTACGCCTTTTTTTGTATTTTCAAATGTGATATTGGGCTGTATTAAAAGCAATCCAATTGGTAAATCTATTTTAGAATTAGGGAGTTTTTGGTAAGAGTAAAATCCTGCAACTGTTCCGTCGTTCGCACCGCCGGTTTCTTCACCAACCAAGGTTACCCGTTTGTCAAATTTTAATTTAGAAGAAATAACAGATGAAGCTGAAAAGCTTCCACCATTAATCAAAACATACACTTTTCCTTTAAAAGCATTTTCTTTAGGTTTTGTCGGCTTGTTTTCCTTCATTTTATAATACGCAACGCCGTCTTTTCCTTTGTAAACATTCAAAGCCTGATAAAAGAAATAACCGGGATAAGCCAGACTTTTAAGAGTGTATTCTAACGGATTTGATTTTCTGAAATAGTTGGTTTTAAGCGGAGTTACTCTTGATGTAAGCTGAGAAGGTTTTATCAAAACAAACGGTTCTGGAGTGAGATAAGAATAGAGCTGATTGATTTCGTACAGCGAGCCACCGTAGTTTTCACGAATGTCGATGATGAGGTAAGAAGATTCTGCATTCTTGATCTTAGCAAAAGATTCTTTGTAAAATTTATCTGAAAACGACCTTGAGAAACTTTTAATTTTCATGTAAGCAATGGTGCTGTCTTTATCTAAAAATTTTAAATTTCTATTGTAAGAATTTGTTGAAACAACATAATCGTTGATCTTTTTTTCGGGAGTTCGTTTTTTATCAAGCTTATCTTTTTCAATCTCTTGCTTGTTTTTGCTTTCCCGTTTTAAGACCAGAGTTTGTTTTTTGTCGTTATAAAGAGTTTCAATTTTCGCACTGTCCATTATTCCTTTTTCGGCAACAAAAAAGTTAAAGAAAACATCCTTAAGATAATAAGAATAAAAAGTGGTGTTGTAACCGTCACTGCTTATTAATTCACGGTATTTTTTTAGATAATTTGAAACAGGAACATCATTAATACTTAAAAGTTCAGTTCCGGGTTTAATGTTCTGAATAGAATCTTTATTTTCAATAAAATACAAATGATCATCTTCTACATGATATTCAAATCTTCCGAAGAGACCTTTTTTGTTTTTTAAAGCTTTAATTTCTTTTTTTGAAAACTTTTTTGCCGGAATTTTTAAAGATAAATGACCTTCACGGATTTGGGCGATAACGGGTTGCAATTTAAAATAAAACTGAGTAGGAGTTAAAGGCTTATTGATGGTCGACTTTAAACTGTCAAATTTAAAATCAAGTTCTTTTTTTGAAATATACCAGTTTAAATTCGGATGCATTTCCTGAAGTTTTTGGTAGGCAAAATCAACATCCTGAAGCAGTTTTTCAGGAGGAATTATGCTTAATCTTTGTTCGTTATACTTTTTTACTGAAGTACACGAAACAAAACTTAACATCATCAAAGTGAATATAAAATATTTCAAAGTAAGTAGTTTTTTTAACAAACGAATTTAAAAACTTTTAAATATAATTTAGATAGAAAAAAAGTAAAATTCATTTTCGTGCGTCATTGATGAAAGAGTAGTAAACTTAAAGAAAGTTTTTTACATTTGAATTTCAAATTTTAATAATGATTTATTTAATTATATTGATCGCTGTACTTGTTGTGGCCACTTATTTTGTAATGTCTCAGGAAGTTTTTGGCGCAGCACCAAAAGGGAAACGTCTGGAAAAAATACTCAATTCTAAGAATTATAAAGATAAGCAGTTTCAGAATCAAAGTTTTACACCACAGATTGCCGAAGGTTTTTCTATGCCAAAAGTAATGCTTGAGTTTTTATTTGGTAAAAAAGATCCGTTGCTGAAGCCTTTACAGGCAATTCCTGCAATTCATACAGATTTAAATAAAATTTCAGCTAACGAAGATGTTTTCATTTGGATGGGGCATTCTTCTTATTTTATAAAAATTGACGGAGTTTCTTTCCTGATAGATCCTGTTTTAAGCACTTTCGGTTCACCTTTTAAGTTTTTCAATAAAGCTTTTGAAGGTTCAGATTTGTTTAAACCTCAAGATATTCCGAATATTGATTATCTGGTAATTACACACGATCATTATGATCATTTAGATTTTCCAACGGTAAAAGCGATCCGTGAGAAAGTGGGAAAATCGATTATGCCTTTGGGATTGGGAGCTCATCTTGAACGATGGGGATATTCTGAAGATCAGATCATTGAAGAAGATTGGGGCACAACTGTCGCTTTAAAAGAGGGTTTTAAAATAACATTTACTCCGGCAAGACACTTTTCGGGAAGAAAATTCCAAAGAAATACGACGTTGTGGACTTCTTATGTTCTTGAAACGCCTACGAAAAAAATATTTTTGGGTGGCGACAGCGGTTATGATACTCACTTTAAAACAATTGGTGAGAAATACGGACCATTTGATTTTGCAATCATGGAAAACGGACAATATAACCCGGCTTGGAAATACATTCACGCGTTGCCGGAAGATGTCATTCAGGCAAGTTTAGATATTCAGGCGAAAAATATTATTCCGGTGCATTCTGGGAAATTTGCTCTCGCTTTACATCCTTGGAATGAGCCATTACAAAAAGTGACGATGCTTGGAAAAGAGAAAAATTTACAGATTCTCACTCCAAAAATCGGTGAAAAATTAGATTTAAACAATACATCGTATCATTTTCAGAATTGGTGGGAATAGTTTATTCGTGCCAAATTCCTTTATATCTTTTCGGATGATTTTCTAACTGTTGTCTTACAAAATCGCATTCAGGGTCAATCATCAGATCTTTTTCTTCGGCAAAACTTACCAACCTGTCCAGAAGAAGTTTGGCGTAACCATGACCTTCCAGATTTTCATCAATTTTGGTATAATATACATTGAGTAGTCTTCCATCAACGGAAATCGACATATAGCCGACTTTTTTACCATCAATTAATAACTGCAATTCATCTTGGTAAGGTGTAATTTCAAACTTTATACTTTCCATAATTTCTGATGCTTTTGGTGAAATTCTACTTTAAAATTACAAATTTATATTTTAAAATGAGATTGTTTTAAGAAAATGAAACTAATTTATAATGATTTAAATTAAATCTTCAATCAAATATTTTCTTGCAAATTGATTGAAACTATAATTATAGATACAGAAATTTTATGAAGAAAGAGATTGATTTCGATTGAATTTAATTATATACTATTTCAGAATTATTGATCTAAACAAATACGCTTGAACAAATAAAAAGTCGGACTTTTGTCGCTTGAAAATTTCATGCGGATGTTAAAAGAGAAAAATAAATTTATTGCAACGATTCTTGCTTTTGCGATGATTCCGATGTCAGGTTTAGCAACAGACATTTACCTGCCTTCAATGCCGAGTATGGCGACCGAACTTCATCAACCTGAAAGCAATATTCAGCTTACTTTATCAATATTTTTAATCAGTTATGGTTTGACGCAGTTTTTTGCGGGAAGTATTGTTGATTCTTTTGGAAGGTATAAAGTTTCAATGGCTTCTTTGGCTCTGTTTGTAGTTTCTTTTCTGATTACCGCAACCACTCAGAATATTTTTGTAATCTATGCAATGCGTGTATTGCAGGGAATTTTGTCGGGATTTGCTGTCGTTTCTAAACGTGCTTTTTTTGTGGATGTTTATGAGGGCGATGAGCGGAAACATTATCTCAGTATTATGACAATTGTCTGGTCGGTCGGGCCGATTATTGCGCCGTTTATCGGAGGTTATTTGCAGAAAATTTTCGGATGGCAATCTAATTTTTATGTTTTGGCGGGATATAGTTTGGTTCTTTTAATTCTTGAATTGATTTTTTCTGGCGAAACTTTAAAGAAAAGGAATCCTTTCAATGTTGAGTTCTTGCTGAAAGAATACGATTCGATGTTTAAAGCTAAAGATTTTTTCTACGGAATGGTGATGTGCGGGATCAGCTATTCGATGATTATGTTTTTCAATTTGTGCGGATCTTTCATTATCGAACATAAAATGGGCTATTCTGAAGTCATTGCGGGTTATGTTTCTTTAATTTTAGGTTTTGCCTGGATGGCAGGAGGATTTTTAGGAAAAGCATTGATCAATAAAGCATTTTTACCTAAAATTCGTTATGCTAACTTCATTCAATTATCTTTAATTGTTCTGATGTTTATTGCATCTTATTTCTCAAATAATATTTACAGTCTGGTTGCTTTTGCATTCGTCATTCATGTAACAGCCGGATTTATTTTTAATAATTATTTCTCCTACTGTATCGGAAGATTCCCCAATTCTGCAGGACTTGCAGGTGGAATGACCGGTGGAGTCGTGTTTATTCTCACTTCTGCGATCAGTTACGGAATTGTAACACTCATTAGACCTCAAATTCAGCTGGAAGTTGCGGAAGGATATTTTATAATGGGAGTTTTAGGGCTGCTTATTTTAAGTATGATTAAATGGAGAAAAGCGCATGTTTGATTAATTAGGAATTAGGAATTAGGAATTAGGAATTAGTTTTTTGATAAATTTCAAATTTTGTACTAAGCAATATCAATAGGAGCGGGCTTTAGCCCGCTTTATTTTTGTAATATAACCATCGGCTTTAGCCAAAACTTAAAAATATTTCGCTATTACTACGCTTAAACTCCTTCGGAATGCCAAACTACACGCATATTTTTGTGTAGTTTGTGAAAAATATTAGCGCAATTCGTGTTTAACAAAACAAAAAAAGCTCCTTAAAAAAGGAGCTTTCAATTTATATTAAATCTGAAAATTAAATTCCGTCAATAATTTCATTTAAAACAGTACTTGGTCTCATTGCCTCGTAAGTTTTGTAAGTGTCAGTTTTGAAGTAACCGTCAATATTTTGAGGTTTACCTTGAGCACCGATCAATTCAGCATTGATAACTTCTTCATTTTCCTGCATTGCTTCTGCAACCGGAGCAAATTGTTCAGCTAATTCTGCATCTGCTGTTTGGTTTGCCAAAGCTTCAGCCCAATACATTGCCAAATAGAAGTGAGAACCTCTGTTATCGATTTGTCCAACCTTTCTTGCAGGAGATTTGTCAGTCGCTAAGAATTTAGCATTTGCTTCGTCTAATGCATCAGCAAGAACCTGAGATTTTGTATTTCCTTGAGTTTGTGCTAAATGCTCTAAAGAAGCCTGCAAAGCTAAGAACTCACCTAAAGAATCCCATCTTAAATAACCTTCTTCCAAGAATTGCTCAACGTGTTTTGGAGCAGAACCTCCAGCTCCTGTTTCGAACAAACCACCGCCATTCATCAATGGAACGATAGAAAGCATTTTTGCAGAAGTTCCAAGTTCAAGAATTGGGAAAAGGTCAGTTAAATAATCTCTCAATACGTTTCCTGAAACAGAAATAGTATCTTTTCCTTCTCTTGCTCTCTTCAACGTTTCCGTCATTGCGTCTTTTACATCAAGAATTTTAATGTCAAGTCCGTTTGTATCGTGATCAGCTAAATATTTTTCAACTTTTTTGATCATTTCTCTGTCGTGAGCTCTTCCTTTATCTAACCAGAAAATAGCAGGAGTATCAGAAAGTCTTGCTCTGTTTACAGCTAATTTTACCCAGTCTTGGATCGGAGCATCTTTAGTCTGACACATTCTGAAGATATCACCCGCTTCAACTTTCTGAGAAAGAAGAACGTTTCCGTTTTCGTCCTGAACTTCAACTGTTCCTTCAGCAGATGCCTGGAAAGTTTTATCGTGAGAACCATATTCTTCAGCTTTTTGAGCCATCAAACCTACGTTAGGAACAGAACCCATTGTTGTAGGATCTAATTTTCCGTGCGCTTTCATATCATCAATAACTGATTGATAAAAACCTGCATAAGAACGGTCTGGAATGATACAAACTGTATCTTCTTCGTTTCCGTCTTTGTTCCACATTTTTCCTCCGCCTCTTACCAAAGCAGCCATAGAAGCATCAACGATAATATCTGAAGGAACGTGGAAATTAGTAATTCCTTTATCAGAATTTACCATTGCCACTCTTGGTCCGTTTGCTAAAGCAGTTTCAATATCAGCTTTAATATCAGCTTCCTGAGCATTTCCTTTAATTTTATCGAAAAGATCTGCAAGACCGTTGTTTGGATTTACATCTAAAGATTTAAATGTTTCAGCATATTTAGTGAAAACATCTTTAAAGAAAGTCTCAACGATAGCTCCGAAAACGATTGGATCTGAGATTTTCATCATCGTCGCTTTCAGGTGGGCAGAAAGAAGTACATTTCTGTTTTTAGCTTCTTCGATAGCTTCCTGAACGAAAGATTTCAAAGAATTTAAATTCATTACAGAAGAATCGATCACTTCTCCAGCCTGAAGACCTGCGAAATCTTTCAATAAAGTTTCAGCGCCATCATTTCCTTTGAAAACGATTTTATATTTTGTAGCATTCTCTAGAGTAGTAGAAGTTTCAGTTCCGTAGAAATCTCCACTGTTCATGTGAGCAACGTCAGTTTTGCTGTCTGAAGCCCAGTTACCCATTCTGTGAGGGTTTGCTTTTGCGTAGTTTTTAACAGCTTTTGGAGCACGTCTGTCAGAATTTCCTTCTCTTAATACAGGGTTTACAGCACTTCCTAAAACTTTAGCATACTTAGCTTTGATTGCTTTTTCCTCGTCATTTTTAGGCTCTGCAGGGTAATTAGGAACTGCGAAACCTTTAGCTTGTAATTCAGCAATAGCAGCATCTAATTGAGGAGCAGAAGCTGAAATATTTGGTAATTTGATAATGTTTGCATCCGGTTGAGTTGCTAATTCTCCTAATTGAGCTAAAGCATCAACGATTTTCTGATCATCTTTCAAAAATTCTGGGAAGTTTGCTAAGATTCTTCCTGCCAAAGAAATATCCGGAACTGCGATCTCAATGTTTGCTGATTTTGTAAAAGCTTTTACAATCGGTAAAAACGAGTGTGTTGCCAACATTGGAGCTTCATCCGTAAGGGTGTAATAGATTTTTGATTTGTCTGACATTATACTGTTATTTATTATTTAAATTTTTAGTTTCACAAATTTAGTTAAATTTTAATTTTTTTCGCTTTAATAGTCAATGAGATTTTCCACTTTAAGAATTATTTAACCTTTATTTCAGACAAAATCATCTAGAATTTAAATAAATTTGATGAAAATTATAAATTTATCAACAATGTCTACAATTACGTTTAAAGGAAACCCAATCAATACAATCGGAAATCTTCCAGAGGTAGGAAGAGAAGCTCAGGAATTTACAATGGTATCTTCAGATTTATCTGAAAAAAATCTTGCAGATTACACAGGAAAAAGAGTAGTATTAAATATATTCCCAAGCATCGATACGGGAATTTGTGCAGCTTCAGCAAGAAAATTCAACGAAGAGGCATCAAACCTTGATAATACAGTTGTGATTAATGTTTCAAGAGATTTGCCTTTTGCATTATCAAGATTTTGTGCAGCTGAAGGTTTAAATAATGTTGAAACGTTATCAGATTTCAGAGGGAATTTCGGGGAAGATTATGGTGTAACGCTTTCAGATTCACCTTTAAAGGGTCTTTTGAGCAGAGCTGTGGTTGTTTTAGATGAAAAAGCTAAAGTAATTTATACAGAGCAAGTTCCTGAAATCGGACAAGAGCCTAATTACGAAGCTGCTATCGCATCTTTGAAATAAATGAAAATATTTCTCATCAATTTGAATCATTCTGTTATTTAATAGAATGATTTTTTTATTTTTGTACATCAACGCAATAACCAGCCATTGAAGAATAAATTTACCTCTTTTGCAATTATCTGTTTTCTCTTTTGTGGGAACACAGTTTTTAAAGCACAGGAATCTGTTGAGATTAATAATCTTAAAAGTCAGCTGAAATTGACTAAGTCTGACAAAGAACGAGCAAAGATTTTTGGAGATTTAGGTAATATCTATTTTCAGAGTAAGAATGCAGACAGTGCAATTTCATATTCCAAATTATCATTATCCATTTATTCAAAAAACAATGATACTGAACAAATCGGAAGAGCAAATTTGTTTATAGGGACTTTGTTTTTGCAAAAAAATGATTTAGTTACGGGTGAAAAATACTTGTTAGAAGCCGAAAAATATCTCCATAAAACTGAAAATTACGAAAAGAGAGCTCTTCTCAATTTTTGGATGGCACGACTAAATGCTGTTAATAAAAAAAGTGATATTGCTACAAAATATTACAATGAAATTTTAAAGTATAATAAAGAAGGCAGAAAAATAGACAAAAATCTTGTAATGGAATCTTACCAAGGTCTTTTTGCCAACAACTTTATAAAACAGGAATATGCAGACAGCTATACAGCTTTGTACACCTACATTGATTTTGTAAAAAAAAATTATCCTGAAAATTTATATCCTGCATACAGAAGTGCAGGAACATTTTTCTTAACCAGCAGAGATAATAAAAAAGCGCTGGAATATTTCCAAAAAGGGTTGGGTGTTTCCCAAAAGAGCGGTAATGATTTGCAGATAGCGGAAGCGAAAATTTTTATGGCTAATGTTTATTCTGAAATGAATCAACTGGAAGTAGCGAAAAAATATCTGAATGAGGCTAAAGCTTATTATGAATCTCATAATTTGAAAAACAGTTTACCTCTGGTTTATTACTATTTCTCGGATATTTATTCTAAAGAAAAAGATTTTGTAAAAGCTGAAGACTACGCTGCTAAAGTGATGAAATTGAGTGATGAAAATGACCCGATGTATCAGTATTATAAAAATCATGAAGGATTTATCGGGCTAAAGAAAATTATGGAAGACAGTCTTTCATTAAAAAATACTCCCTCAAAGCTTTCTGAATTGGAAATTAAAACCAAAGAGCAGGTTAAAAATCTTGAGTATTTTACTCAATTGAAAACTTATGTTTCTCCAGAAATTTTCATACAAAATTATGAGGTATTGCATCGTGCTTATGCTTTTTTGGGTGATTATAATCAGTCTTATTCATATTTAAAAAAAATGTATGATAAGAAAGAAGAAACGTACGGAATCGACAAAATGAAGGCACTTTCTTCTGTACAATCTGAGACTGAGCTAGCCAACGAAAGAACCCGTATAAAACTTGAAGAAGAAACCAAAAGAATTCAGCTTCAGAAAGAAATAGAATTAAAGGCACTTCGTTTTGAATATGAAAAAAAACAGGCGGCTGCAAAAACTGAAGAAGAGAAAAAAAGATTGGCGCTTGAGGAAGATTTAAAACGAAAAGAAATTCAGATTAAATTTGATGAAGAGCAAAAAGCAGTAGCTTTAAAATATTCTCAGGAAAAAAATATTGCCAAAATCAATCAGGAGAAAAAAGATGCCATTGCAAAAGCAGATTTAGAAAGTTCTAAAACTCAAAAAAATATGTGGGCAATTGGAGCTGGTTTATCTTTGCTGTTATTAGGTTTTGCTGGGTTTTCGTATAATCAGAAGCGTAAAGACAACAAAAAAATTGCTGAAGAAAAACAAAAATCAGATGATTTGCTGCTCAATATTCTTCCGTATGAAGTTGCTGAAGAATTAAAAGAAAAAGGAAAAACCAACGCCAAACATTTTGATGAGGTTTCGGTTCTGTTTACAGATTTTGTCAACTTTACAGCAAATTCCGAAAGAATTGGTGTGCAGGAAGTTTTGAATGAACTTAATATTTGCTTCACCGAATTCGACAGAATCATGGAAAAATACAATTTAGAAAAGATAAAAACCATTGGTGATGCGTATTTGGCGGTGAGTGGATTGCCTGTTTCTAACGACCAACATGCAAAAAATGCGGTGAATGCAAGTTTGGAAATTCTTTCTTATATTCAGCAAAGAAAAAAAGAAAACCCAAATGCTTTAAATATCAGAATCGGAATTCATTCCGGACCGGTGATTGCGGGAATCGTGGGTGTGAAAAAATTCGCTTACGATATTTGGGGAGATACGGTGAATACAGCGGCTAGAATGGAGCAGAACAGTTCATCGGGAAGAGTAAATGTTTCTGAAGCAACCTATCAATTAATAAAAGAAGACTTTACTTTTGAGCATCGCGGAAAAATCGAAACCAAAGGTAAAGGCAAAATGGAGATGTATTTTGTTAATCAAATTTAATTTTATCAGAGTGAAAAAAAATCTACTCCTTACATTTATATTTTTCTTGTTAATCGGATTGCAAAATTTATGTTTTGCACAAAATTCTTTTGAAAAACCTAGAGTTTTTACTGAAAAGGAAATCAAAAACGGCGCATCTATTGATGAAGATAGTAAATTTTTTGCTGGTGATAATCCTGCTTTTGCTTCGCCACAATTTGATGATTCTTCATGGAAACATGTCAATTTTAATTCTAGAAAAGTCTATTCATGGAATCCTATGAATTATGCCTCTAAGAAAGATGCTAAAAAAGATCAGATTTATTGGGTTCGGTACTATTTTAAGATAGATTCTGCATCGGTCAATAAATCTTTATGTTTTAAAATTCAGCAACTCGGTGCTTCCGAAATTTATTTAAATGGTAAAAAAATTGAAAGTATTGGCAAAATCGGAGACGAAAAATCAAGAGAATTCAGGATTAAAAACAGAATACCAGAATTGTTTACTTTAGATAATACCAAAGTAAATGTTTTAGCGATAAGATTTTTACCGATTGCTGCTGGCAAAAAGAAGACCATTACTTTGGTACCTTTTGCCATCGGTGTTGAACTTGCTTCTGCTAACGAATTTATCAGAGACAAAACTGAAGAAGTGCAGTATTTCAATTTTTACACCATGCTGATTTGCGGAATATTTGGTGCATTAGGATTTATTCATCTTTTGTTATTTATTTTTTACAGAAAAGCAATTTATAATCTGTATTTTTCTACGTACAATTTTTCGATTTCTTTGATGAGCTATATGGTCTTGCTCTTGTCAGAAATAAAAAATCCTTTAGATATCGACACTTATACGTTTTTTGCATTTCTTTCGGTAATGGCATTCGGTACTTCGCTTACAGGATTTGTCAATACATTATTTGGAAGAACTAAAAAAAGACTGAAAGTAATGTTGATTATTTCAGCTTGTATTTTTATTCTCTATTATTTCAGCGCAGCTTCTGCGGCTAGTTTTGCCTTTTTTTATCTTTGTTTTGTTGCTTTCGAATCTTTTTATTTGATTGTAAGAGCAATGATCAGAAGAGAAAAATCTGCTTTCATTGTAGGAGGAGGAGTTTTGGTATTCTTTCTTTTTATTGTGATGTCTATCGTTTTCATGTTTTTAAATAAAACAAACACGGTTGATATTAATAAAGCTTTCGGAGATGATTTTATGGGATATGTTTTAGGATTTATTTTCATAAGTTTTCCGATTTCGATCTCTGCTTATTTAGGTTGGCAATTTGCATCAACCAATTTAAGTTTGGTAAAACAGCTGGATGAAGTAAAGCGACTTTCTGATGTTAATTTAAAACAGGAACAGGAAAAACAGCAGATTCTTCAGGATCAGAATGATTTGCTTGAAAAACAGGTCGACGAACGTACGTTTGAGTTGCAAAAAGAAAAGCAGAAAACAGAAAATTTACTTCTCAATATTCTTCCGCATGAAGTTGCTGAAGAACTAAAGGAAAACGGAAGCTCTGAAGCCAAATATTATGACGAAGTCACTGTTTTATTTACCGATTTTGTTAATTTTACCCAGAGTTCAGAGAAAATGGGCGCAGAAAAAATGTTGGTTGAGCTGAACGAATGTTTTACTGCTTTCGATATGATCATGGAAAAACATGGTTTAGAGAAAATAAAAACCATTGGAGATGCTTATTTGGCGGTTTGCGGTTTACCTATGAAAAATGAATGTCACGCTTATCAAACAGTTTTGGTAGCTTTGGATATTATAGATTTTATTGAAGAAAGAAAGAAAACTCATCCTGATGTTTTAGATATCAGAATCGGGATTAATTCAGGTTCTTTGATTGCCGGAATTGTAGGGGTGAAAAAATTCGCTTACGATATTTGGGGTGACACTGTAAATACAGCCGCAAGAATGGAGCAGAACAGCGAAAAAGGAAAAATAAATATCTCAGAATCGACCTATCAATTGGTAAAAGAAAAAATAACTTGTGAATACAGAGGTAAAATTCACACCAAAGGAAAAGGCGATATGGATATGTATTTTGCGATTGAAATCAAAACTGAATAAATAATTAATTAAACCACAAAAGCCATAAAATTTTTATTAGAAGATCTATTCGGATTATGATAAGAGCAGAAAGGAGACTATCTTATTTTTACCTTTTTTGAACTTTCAAAGTATTTTTTTTAACTTTTAAAATTATTGTATTAGCTTTTGTGACTTTTGTGGTTAAAAATTTTAAAAACATTTTCTATTTTAAATATGGAATACGAAAAATTAAATAAACTCATATTAAAAAGACTCAAGGAAAATCTTCCGGAGCACCTTTCTTATCACAGCGTGATGCACGTAAAAGATGTAATTGATTCTGTAGAAAAAATTGCAAAATCTGAAAACGTGAATGATGAAGACTTATTATTGTTAAAAACGGCGGCATTATTTCACGACACCGGATTTTTATACGGATCAAAAAATCATGAGGAAAAATCGTGCGAAATCGCTGAAGAATATCTTTCTGATTACGGCTATTCAGAATCGCAGACCGAGAAAATCAAAGGAATGATTATGGCGACAAAAATTCCGCAGACGCCACATAATCATTTAGAGCAAATCTTGGCAGATGCAGATTTAGATTATTTGGGAAGAGACGATTTTTTTGTAATTGGTGACAAATTATTTGAAGAACTTTCGATGTTTGGAATTGTCAATTCCGAGCGTGACTGGAATCTTTTACAGGAAAAATTCCTCGAAAGTCATCATTATTTCACAGAAACAGCCATCAACAGCAGAAATCAAAAAAAACAGGATAACCTGAATATTATTAAAACAAAACTAAAAAATAACTGATCACTTTATGAGCTCTGCTTCAACTAAACATGGCCCGCTTTTTACTCTTTCAGATATTATTTATCTCGTTTTAGGAGTTATTTCTGCGAGTTTTGCTTTAAAATCTTTCCTCGTTCCTAATCACTTTTTAGATGGTGGTGTTACCGGTGTTTCACTTTTACTTCACGAAGTTTACCATTGGAATCTCGGAGTCGTTCTATTGGTTTTAAACTTACCATTTATCATTCTGGCGTACTTCCAAATCGGAAAACACTTTGCGATCAGAAGTTTTTTAACGATTTTACTGATCATCATTACCATTTTTTTCGTCCCTTTTCCGGAAGTGACCCATGACAAATTATTGGTCGCTGTGTTTGGCGGATTTTTCATGGGAATTGGAATCGGTTTATCCATGAGAGGTGGCGGAACTTTCGACGGAATGGAAGTTTTAGCCTTATTAACATTCAAAAAAAGCAGTTTTAGCATTACCGAAATTATTTTAGGAATGAATGTGATTATCTTTATCATCGCAACCGTTTTTCTTAAATTTGAAACCGCTTTGTATGCAATTATGACATATCTCGTGGCTAGTCAGATTACCAAATATGTAATTGAAGGAATTGAAGCGTACACTGGCGTAACCATCGTTTCTGCAAACAGTGAAGAAATCAAAAAAGCTTTGGTTCTAACGATGAATAGAGGGATCACGGTGTACAAAGGCGAAAGAGGTTTTATGAAAGAATCTTTTGAGCAAAGTGCCGATGCAGATATTATTTTCACCATTGTCACCAGATTGGAAGTTAGAAAACTGCAGAATATCGTTCGTTCAATCGATCCGAAAGCATTTATTTTTACACAGACCGTAAGAGAACCTCAAGGCGGAATTGTAAAAGAAATTATAAAGCATTAAAATTTTAAACCTTTAAACCTTGAGAATATTTTCAAGGTTTTTTTATTTAATAAATTTGTTTAAACTTTAATAGTTGGTGATCGCAAAGGCGCAATTAATATACAAACTGTTTTAAGGCGCAAGGATTTATCTGCGATAAAATTTTAATTGTTTTATTTTTAGATTCTTTATGAACTTGTTTAGTCACACTGAGCGAAGTCGAAGTGTTTTGCGCCTTAAAAACTAAAAAAGATAAAAAACTTGCGCCTTTGCGTTTTTCCAACAAGTAGCGTTTTATAAAAGTTAAATAGACTTAATTTTAAACTTAAATTTTAATGAAATGGTAAAGAGAATCGTAGCCAATATAAAAACTGAAGATTTATCTCAAGCTGATGTATTTTATCATGATATTTTGGGTCTCGAAATATTGATGAATCATGGCTGGATCAAAACTTTTGGCAATGAAGAAGAAGCAAAAGTTCAGATCAGTTTTGCAACTCAAGGTGGAAATGACACCGAAGTTCCCGATTTTTCTATTGAAGTTGATAATGTCGACGAAATATATAATAAAATGAAAAATTCAGGATTTGAAATTACTTACAAATTGACCGATGAAGATTGGGGTGTTCGAAGATTCTTTGTAATAGATCCGTTCGAAAAACTTGTTAATATTCTTTCACATTAATAAGTTTAATATCATTCGATTGATTTTAGTAAATTAAAAATCTTTTCGTTAAAACATAAAAATGTTAAAGCCTTATGTATTTCAATTGTAAGGCTTTAATTTTGCCTATCAACTATCAACTATCAACTATCAACTATCAACTATCAACCATCAACTATAACAAATGAAACGTTCCGGAACCGCAACTTTACCACTTCACTACGGAAAAGTACCGCCTTGGCTTTATGAAAGAATGGCAATACTTGGGCTTTCTATTGTTGAAGTAATGCTCGCAGATTACGGAAAAAATGAAGTCCTTCGAAGATTGGCAGATCCTTTTTGGTTTCAAAGTTTTGGTGCAGTTATGGGAATGGATTGGCATTCTTCAGGAATCACAACTTCGGTAATGGGAGCTTTAAAACGCAGCATCAATCCAAATTCCAAAGAACTCGGGATTTATATTTGTGGCGGAAAAGGGAGGTTTTCTAAAGAAACACCAAATGAACTTCTCGTTATTGCCGATAAAACCGGATTAAATGGAAACGAATTAGTTCGGGCAAGCAAACTTTCTGCAAAAGTTGATAATACTGCAATTCAGGATGGTTATCAATTATATCTTCATAATTTTATTTTGTCAGATGAAGGAAATTGGGCAGTTGTACAACAGGGAATGAACGATGCAGATGGAACCGCAAGACGTTATCATTGGCATTCTGAAAATATGAAATCTTTTGTAGATGAACCTCACAAAGGAATTCAGGGAATTAACCGTGGAAATATTTTGAATCTTACAGCAAATGAAGCTCAGGAAAACCGCAAAGGAATTTTAGAGATTTCCCACACAAATTCTGAAAAGATCATGCAGGATTTTGCCAATTTAATTTTGCCGGCTCATCACGATGTTCGCGCTTCAGATGTTGATCTGAAAAAACTCGGAACACTTTTGTACATGACCAGAGAAAACCAGCCTGAAAATTTTGAAGAATTACTTTTAATGAAAGGAGTAGGACCACGAACCTTACAAAGTCTGGCATTGGTAAGTGAAGTCATTCATGGTGCTGCTTCAAGATTCAGAGATCCTGCGAGATTTTCTTTTGCACACGGCGGAAAAGACGGGCATCCTTTTCCTGTTCCCATCAATGTTTATGATGAAACGATTTCCATTTTACAAAAAGGAATTGAAAAATCTAAATTGGGAAATTCTGATAAGCTGCAATCGATCAATAAACTACACACGATTATTGCAGAAGCCGAGAAAAATTTCACTCCGGATTTTGATATTAATGAAGTCATTGAGGAAGAACGCCAAAATTCATGGAGATTTGGTGGGAAAACAGTATTCGGTGACGCAGAAAAGCCATCAAAACCTAAACCGATTCAGCTTTCTTTGTTTTAAATTTTTGACTTAGGAAACGGAGAAGTTAATAAAATTAGAATTTAATCCGTTAAAAAATTCCCATTGTTTGAGCACGTTGATAAATTTGAACTAACGAAGAAATGTTCATTCGTGCGAGTTTTGGGGATTTTAGGAGTAAATTTTAGTTTTTAGTCGAAGTTTCCAGTCTTGAATTTTTGGTTCTGTTTCAAGACAAAAGAACTAATGATAATTTATACAAAAAATGTCACTTTTAATTCCAATAAAAATTTTAATTTTAAAATCTCAAAATATTAATTGGATGACCAGCAAAGCCTTCGACGTTTATCGTGATTTTCCTTTTTTCTTTCAAGAAGAACTTGATGAAATTATTCAGGCTCACGAAAAAGTAGTTTTCCAAAAAGGAGAAACTATTCTTCAGGAAGGCAAAATGGCCAACGAATATTATATTTTAGAAAAAGGTTTGGCGCGTTCTTTTGTTAATGATTTTAACGGGAATGATGTGACAACAAATTTTTTTACAGAAAACGAAATTATCATCGATGTTTCTTCTCTGTTTCAAAGAATTCCCACTCAGGAAAATATTATCTGCATTACAGATTGCGAATGTTGGAAGCTAGATTTTGATGTTTTTCAGGAATTATTTCATAAAATTCCGAACCTCAGAGAATGGGGAAGAGCTTGGATGTCTCAACAGCTTTTTTTATACAAACAGCGTTCTGTAGAGATGTTTACACTTTCTGCAACCAAACGTTACCTTCATCTTTTAGAGCAAAAATCTCAGGTGATACAATTTGCACCTTTAAAACAAATTGCTTCTTATCTGGGAATTACAGACACTTCATTAAGCAGAATCCGCAAAGAAATAGTATCTCATCCGAAGAAAAATTAAATCTTGTCTTATGGCAAGTTGATTTTCGCAATGACTTGGTAATTTTGGTTAAAAGTTTAACATCAAAAATTACAAAATGGAAATCAATCAAATTTACGTAAACCTTCCTGTAAAAGATGTTCAGAAAACTAGAGAATTCTGGACGAAACTAGGTTTTTCGATCAACGAACAATTTTCTGATGAAAAAGCAATCTGTGTAATCATGAAACAAGATCATATTTACACCATGTTTTTAAAAGAAGAGTTTTTCCAAACTTTCACAGACAGATCCGTTGCAAAAGGAGATACCACTCAAACGCTTCTCGCGATTGGCGTAAACAGTCGTGAAGAAGTTGATGAAATGGTGAAAACTGCTACAGAAAATGGAGGTTCCAAATACAGTGAGCCAAGAGATTATGGTTGGATGTACCAGAAAACTTTTTCAGATTTAGACGGTCATCAATGGGAAGTGCTTTTTTCAGATATGTCTCAGCTTCCTGCGGATTTTTAAATCCTCATATTTTAACCTAAAAAAAATGAAAAAATGAAAGTCAATCAAATTTACGTGAATCTTCCGGTGAAAGATATTCAGAAAACAAAAGATTTTTGGACTAGAGTCGGATTCTCCATCAACGAACAGTTTTCAGACGATAAGGCAGTTTGTGTGGTGATGAATGATAATATCTATGTGATGTTTTTAACGGAAGAATATTTTCAGACTTTTTCAGAAAGACCGGTTCCGAAAGGCGATACTACACAAGTTTTGGTTGCAATCGGTTTAAATAGCCGTGAAGAAGTTGATCAGGTTGTTAATGCTGCCGTAGCGAATGGAGCTTATCAACATGAAGAACCACAAGATTACGGATGGATGTATCAAAATTCTTTTTGGGACATCAATGGACACGGTTGGAATGTCACTTTTGCAGATATGTCGCAAATGCCTCAAGAATAATTAAATGGAAACACAATCAAACGATATTGAAATTCTAAAATTTCTGATATTGAGTAATTACAAAGTGATTTCGATGAATATCAATGATATTTCAAACGAAGAAGCAATGATCTTTCCTAATGGCGAAGCAAATTGTATGAATTGGATTTTAGGACATTTACTTTACATAAGAAATGTTTTTCTGAATGTTTTGGGTGAAGAATCAGTTTGGGACAACGAAAAATTTTCATGCTACAACAGAGGAGAAATTCCTTTGAACAGAAAAGATGAATTTGTAAGTTTCGACGAATTAAAATCTTACTTAAAAGAATCTCAGAATAAGTTTGAAATGAAACTTAACAGTCTTGAAAGCCTTGATCCTGCAATAGTTAATGACGTTTCAGGATTGTCACTTCACGAAATTTATCACAGCGGTCAATTCGGATATCTCCGAAGGATTTTAGGAAAACCCGGAGCGGTAAAATAAATCAGGAAGAGAAATTTAAAAAGCAATTTCATAGAATTCACAAAACAACATTAAACTAAACATAATGGACACCGCAAAATCATCAAAATTAGAAATTATAATTCCTGCATTTAGAGGACACAGTCAGAGTTTTCTAATGGTTCTTGATGGAATTTCAGAAGAAGATGCTTTGAAAAGAATTGAAGGCAGAACAAACCACATCGTTTGGATGGTTGGAAATTTTCTCGATATGCGTTATGCAATGGGAAGCGTACTTGGCCTAAATGAAGAATTTGAATTTAAAGATTTTTTCTTTCAGGGAAAAGCGTTGGATTCAAACTTAGAATATCCATCTTTACAGCAATTGAAAGATTCTTTTCATAAAATTTCACCTCTTGTTTATCAGAAATTATTGGAAGTTTCAGACGAAGATTTAGCAAAAGCTTTTCCAATGGGAATGAATATCGAATTTTTCCCTGAAAATGTGCTCAATTTTATCGGAATGTGCATCGGTCGTGAAGATTATCTCTGCGGACAAATCGGATTGATGCGTAGAATTCTCAATTATGAAGGAATGAAATACGACTTTGATGAGAATATGAAGTATTAAAATCAAATGTAGATTTGAATATATTTAAAACAGATTCTTCACTGCACTTCGTTTCGTTCAGAATGACAAAACGTATAAAAATATAACTTATTTTCTTTGCTGAATCAAACGCCTTTGTGAACGAAAAACATTCTCAATTAGATAAAAAAATCTTTGTGCTCTTTGCGTTTAAATAAACACAAATATTTACACAAATTTCACGATAAATTTAATTGTTTTATTCGTGAAAACCATTAGCGAAACTCGTGTTTAAAAAACTAACTTTTAAAAATAAAAATCATGGCAAAATTAAATCCGTACCTGAATTTTGATGGTACAGCAGAAAAAGCATTTACATTTTACAAATCTGTTTTCGGCGGAGAATTCGTTGGAGAAATCCATAAAATGGGCAATGCTCCCGGAACTGAAAATTTATCAGATGAAGAAAAAAACAGAGTAATGCACATTGCGCTTCCGATTGGTGGAGATCTTTTGATGGCTTCAGACATTGTGCCGTCTTTTGGACAAAACTTAACGGTAGGAAATAACAATTATGTTTCTGTTTTCCCTGATTCCAGAGAAGACGCTGACAGAATTTTCAAAGGACTTTCTGAAGGTGGAAATATCGAAATGCCACTTGAAGATCAGTTTTGGGGTGATTATTTTGGTAGTTTTCAGGATCAGTTTGGCGTTCATTGGATGATCAATTATAACGAAGAATACACAAAATAGTTTTATATTTAATTAATGAAAGGGTAGATGTTGAGTTTACCCTTCTTTTTACACATTAAAAAACAAAATATTAAATGGATAAAGTTAAAATTGACATTACAATCTTGGCGCCGGTAGAAAAAGTTTGGGATTATTTTAATGCCCCAAAACATATTACTAAATGGAATTTCGCTCATGAAAGCTGGTTTTGCCCGAGTTCTGAAAACGATCTGAAAGTAGGTGGAAAATTCAATAATAGAATGGAAGCAAAAGACGGAAGTTTCGGCTTTGATTTTATAGGAGTTTATGACGAAGTAATTCTGAACGAAAGAATAAAATATCATATAGAAGACGGGAGAGAAGTAGAAGTGATTTTTGAGAAAATAGACGAGAATACAACTAAAGTGACCGAAATTTTTGATCCTGAAAAACAAAATTCAGTTGAGATGCAGCGTGAAGGTTGGTATGCGATTCTTAACAATTTTCATAAATATGTAGAAAACCATTAAACTTTAAAAGCTGTAATCATGATCAATTTAGTAATAATGGCAAGATGTTTAAAGCCTATTTATACTGAGAATCATGTTGTGGAAAACAAATTTTTGCAGGGTATTATAGCGATGCCTGCAAGAAGAGCCTTGGAAAAAAAACAAATAGATTCTCTCACAAAACTGTCAGATTATTCTGAAAATGAATTAATGAAATTTCATGGTTTCGGAAAAAACACGATTTCGAAACTAAAAAATTACATGAAAGAAAACAATTTTTCTTTTAAAAATAATTAGAACAAATGGTTTGTCATTCTGATGAAGGAAGAATCTCATGATTAAATTGAGATTCTGCATTTTGCTTACATTTCATTCAGAATGAAAAACTTAAATGATACAATCAACTCTAAATTTTAAAACAATGAATAACAATATTTTCCCATGTCTTTGGTATGATGGTGATGCAAAAGAATCAGCTGACTTTTACTGTAAAATATTCAACGGAAAAATTACAGCAGATACTCCGATGGTTTTGAATATCGAACTTTTCGAACAAAAAATAATGCTTCTAAATGGCGGTCCACATTTTGAAAAAAATGCTTCCGTTTCGTTGATGGTGATGTGCGAAACTGAGGAAGAGGTTCAGAAATATTGGGATCAATTAGAAGACGGAGGGATTGTTTTGATGGCATTAGATTCTTATCCTTGGAGTAAAAAATACGGTTGGATTCGGGATAAATTTGGCGTTACTTGGCAATTATATTTAGGTGAAAAGAAAAGTGAGCAAAGAGTTATTCCGACTTTAATGTTTATTCACCAAAATAATGGGAAAGCAATGGAAGCAATGAAATTGTATACAGAAGTTTTTCCTAATTCAAAAATAGAAAGCGTTTTGAAATATGGAGACGGAGTAGGAGATGAAAACCACGAAGTTCCGGAAAATGTACAGCACGCGCATTTCGAAATTAATGGTTATTCTTTATTCTGTATGGATAATTCTTATGATCATAAATTTGATTTTAATGAGGGAATTTCAATGGTTATTATGACAGAAAATCAGGAAGAAACAGATCATCTTTGGAATTCGTTAACTGCAGATGGCGGAAGAGAAAGTATGTGTGGTTGGCTGAAAGATAAATTTGGAATGAGTTGGCAAATTGTGCCTAAAAGATTAATTGAGCTTATGAGTGATTCTGATCAGCTGAAAGCGCAAAAAGTAGTACAAGCGATGATGAAAATGCAGAAAATTGTAATTAAATATTTAGAAGATGCTTATAATTCTTAGCTTGATGATGGAAGTTCGATGTTAGAAGTTATTTTGAGTCGTTAAAAACTTCCGGCTTCCAACATCAAACTTCCAGCTTTAATTATTCGGCTTGCTGTTTGATGATATTCATAAAAAGATTTGCTTATGAAGACACAGAACAAGTCAAAATCACTTTCCAAAGTACCCAAAGACGGTTTGTATCCTGAAATTATCAGACAAAATTATTTAGGAAGCAAAAAACTACTTAATAAAAAAGCAATTATCTCAGGTGGCGACAGTGGAATAGGACAAGCTGTAGCGGTGCATTTTGCAAGAGAAGGAGCCGATGTTGCTGTTATTTATAAAGAAAGTGTAAAAGATGCTAAAGAAACCAAGAAACTGGTTGAAAAAGAAGGACAGAAATGCATTCTTCTAAAAGGGGATATTTCTAAAAAAACATTTAGAAAAAATTCTTTAGAAAAGATTGCTAAAGAATGGAAAACCATTGATATTTTGGTTAATAATGCCGGAATTCAGTTTCCAAAAAGCGATGTCGAAAAAATTTCAGATGATCAGATTAATGAAACATTCAATGTCAATATCATTTCAATGATTTCATTTACAAGAGATTGTTTGAAATTAATGAATAAAGGCGGGCGAATAATTTGTACCACTTCGGTAACTGCTTATCGTGGCAGCGATCATCTCATAGATTATTCGTCAACAAAAGGCGCAATTGCAACATTTATTCGTTCTCTTGCAACAAATCTTGCCGAGCAGAAAATTTTGGTTAACGGTGTTGCTCCAGGTCCGATCTGGACTCCACTAGTGAAAGAAACTTTTGAAGATATTGCTTCTTTCGGAAAAGATACACCTTTAAAAAGAGCCGGCCAACCTTCAGAAGTTGCACCTGCTTATGTTTTTCTGGCTTCGGAAGATTCCAGTTTTATCACGGGTGAAATCATTCACATCAATGGCGGAGATTTTGTCGGTGGATAAATAATTTTACCTAAACCTATAAATTAAATTATGGAAGTTTTAAAATTTGAAATAAAAATCAACGCAAGTCCCGAAAAAGTATGGACCGTTCTTTGGGACGATATGCATTACAGACAATGGACTTCGGCGTTTACAAAAGGTTCTTTTTATGTAGGAACTTGGGATGAAGGCAGCATCATTAAATTTTTTGATCCTAATAATAACGGAATGTACAGCCGTGTTTTAAAAAATGATCCCAATAAAGAGATGGTCTTTTTGCATTTGGGTGAAATTTATGATGGGATAGAAACTCCACAAGATTGGGGTGATGCCACAGAATCTTATGTTTTGGAAGAAACTGAAGAGGAGACAATATTAAAAGCAACCATCAAATCTTCACCAGAATTTAAAGATTTTTTTGAAGAAAAATTTCCTGCAGCACTTCAGAATGTAAAAAACTTGGCCGAAAACCAATTGTAATAAGTTGGATTAATTTTTTTTAAAATTATAAATAATCAAAAATAGTCAATCATATATTCTAACATTTTATGAATTTTGATTACTGAGTAATAGTCTATTTTCTTTATTCTTTATTCTTTATTCTTTATTCTATCTAATCAATCACTTTAAAAATCATTATTATGGAAAATTTATCGTACGACATTATTATTAATGCTCCAAAACAAAAAATATGGGACGTTTTATGGACTCCCGAAACGTACAGTGAATGGACAAAATATTTCAATCCTAAATCAATTTCATTGATGAAATCAGATTGGAAAGTTGGCGGAAAAACTTATTTTACAAATTCAGATGGTGAAGGAATGGTTTCCACGATCGATAGTCTCGAAAAACCCGATCAGATTGTTTTTAAACATTTGGGAATGGTTGATAAAGATGGAAACGAAGATACTCAAAGCAAAGAAGTGATGGAGTGGAACGGTTCTTTCGAAAAATATTTTCTGATTTCGCTTGATAATGGAACGGTAAAACTTCAGGCAGAAGTTCAGGCCGAAAGCGAATGGAAAGATCATATGAATGAAGGTTTTACAAAAGGTTTACAGATTGTAAAAGATCTTGCAGAATCCAATTAATAAGATTTGAATAATTTATATCAAGAGGTTTTTACACGAAACCTCTTTTTTTATTTACCTTTAAACAAATCTTTTTAATAAAATATTCTCAATCATCTGTGGAAACCTGTGAGATTTGCGGGAATTTAGTATGAATTAATTTTAATCAAGCAACATGAAATTACTGGCAATCCTTTTTATTACATTCGTTTTAGCTCTACTTGGAACAAAAATTTTCCAGGGAAATTGGAATCTTGTATTTTCAGGAAATCTCGGAATGGCAGTTTTTATGCTATTCACAGGCTTTGCTCATTTTAAATTCCAGAAAGGAATGGCTTTAATGATTCCTGAGTTTATTCCGGCAAAAATGTTTTGGGTTTATTTTACAGGTGTAATTGAAATTGCCGCGGCAATTGGTTTAATGATTCCTTCAATTCGTGAGATTACTTCAATGTTGTTAATTATCTTTTTTGTGTTAATATTTATTGCAAATATCGATTCATCAAGAAAAAAAGTCAATATTTTTAAAGCAAATTATTCAGGTCCTGGAATGGCTTATTTGTATAAAGAAAGAATTCCCATGCAGATTATTTTAATAGCTTGGACTTGGTTTTTTGGAATTTACCTGAACTGAAAATGAGTTTTAAATCGGTTAAAATAACTTTGATGTAAACAAAATTTAAAACCAACATCACAATTTTTCTCTCTCACCGAAAATCCTTATTTTTGCATATCTAAAAAGTAAAAGTAAAGAAATGAATTCCTACAAAAATCCATTGGAAGAGCGCTACTCCAGTGAAGAAATGTTATTTAACTTTTCTCATAACAACAAATTCCAGAATTGGAGAAAGCTTTGGATCGCCCTTGCTGAAATCGAAAAAGACCTTGGACTTGACATCACAGACGAGCAAATCGCTGAGTTGAAAGCCAATGCAGAAAATATCGATTATGAAGTAGCTGCAGCTTACGAGAAAAAATTTCGTCATGATGTGATGGCTCACGTTCACGCTTATGGTGACGTTGCGCCTTCTGCAAAAGGAATTATCCACTTGGGAGCAACTTCGGCGTTTGTAGGAGACAATACAGATTTAATTCAAATCCGTGACGGACTTTTAATTTTAAAGAAAAAGTTGGTTAACGTAATGAAAAATCTTTCTGATTTTGCTATTCAATACAAAGATTTACCGACTTTAGGATTTACACACTTCCAGCCAGCTCAGTTAACAACTGTTGGAAAAAGAGCAACACTTTGGTTACAAAGTTTGGTCCTAGACATTGAAGAGCTTGATTTCTTCCTAGAAACTCTACGTTTCAGAGGAGTAAAAGGAACTACAGGAACTGCAGCAAGTTTCCTAGAGCTTTTTAACGGCGATTATTCTAAAGTAAAACATTTAGATAAAGAATTATCAAAAAGATTCGGTTTCGAAAAAGTTTTCGGAGTTTCAGGTCAGACTTACGATAGAAAAATCGATGCTAAAGTAGTGGCTTTATTAGGAAATATCGCTCAATCTGCACATAAATTTACAAACGATTTACGTCTTCTTCAGAATTTGAAAGAAATTGAAGAACCATTCGAGAAAAACCAAATCGGTTCATCTGCAATGGCTTACAAGCGTAATCCAATGAGAAGCGAAAGAATCGGAGCTTTAGCAAAATACGTTATGTCTTTAACGACTAGTTCTGCAATGGTGGCTTCAACACAATGGTTTGAAAGAACTTTAGATGATTCTGCAAACAAGAGATTAACAATTCCTCAGGCGTTTTTAGCTGTTGATGCGATTCTATTGATTTGGAACAACATCATGAACGGAATCGTGGTGTATCCAAACAGAATCAACAAGCATATTATGGAAGAACTTCCTTTCATGGCGACAGAATATATCATCATGGAAGAAGTAAAAGCTGGTGGAGATCGTCAGGAAATTCACGAAGTGATCAGAGTTCATTCTATGGAAGCGTCTAAGAAAGTGAAAGAAGAAGGTAAAGAAAACGACCTTATCGAAAGAATCTTAAATGACGATTCATTAAAACTAGATAAATCAAAATTAAAAGAAGTTCTTGATCCTAAAAATTTCATTGGTTTTGCACCAATTCAGACGGAAGAATTCATTGCCAATGAAGTTCAACCGATCATTGACGCAAACAAAGACTTGATAGGATTAGAAGCCGATCTTAAAGTATAAATTGATATGCAGTCTTTTTGGGCTGCATATTTTATTTTTAACTAAATCAAATTGATTAATGAAAAAAATACTTTTAGCCATTTTATTAATGCCAATGCTTTCTTTTTCTCAGGAAAAGGAAGTTTTGAAGTATTTTAAATCAAAAGATTCGCTGGTTGGAGTTAAAAATCAAAACGGCAAAATTATCGTTCCTGCGCAGTTCAGGGTTTTTTCTTATTTGGAAGACGGAGAACTAGTAAAAGGAGAAACGATCTATTTTGATGGTTTTAAAAATGATGAAAAGCCCGGAAAAAATGAATGGGGTTATGTCTACGACAAAAAAGGAAATTTTCTATACAAACCTTTCTTTTATGATAACGGAGCAGATTATTTCTCTGAAGGAGTAAGAAGGTTTGTCAAAAACGGGAAAGTTGGGTTTGTAGACCGAAACGGAAAGATTATCATTAATCCTGAACATGATTTTGCATCACCATTTAATTACGGCTATGCAGCTTTTTGCGACGGTTGCGATTGGGAAAAAACCGATGACGAACACAAATCAATAGTCGGTGGAACTTGGGGAGTGATGAATTTTAAAGGAGAAATCGTAAAACCAATCTCAAAATCTGAAAATGCTATTGAAGTTGACGGAAAATATTTTTCAAATCCATTCAAATACAATGAAAAAGAGAAGACTATTCTTCAGTTTTTCGAAAAACAAAATAAAAAGCTTTCAGAGTTGTATTATGTAAATCATTACAACAAATTATCTGAAAATGAAAAAAAACTATTCTTTGAAATCGTGGAAAGACCGAAAGAAAATTTTCCGTTTTATCAGGTCAATACATACGATTACGGAAGAATAGAAACAGGATCTTGGTTTGATTTCAAATTCTTAATCTCAGAAAACGGTAAAAATGTTTTTGCACTGGATTATGATGAAGAAAAAATTCCTTTTGAAAAATGGCTTGAAAATCAAAAGATAGAAGCTGAACAATTTCAAAAAGAAAATCCGGATAATCCGAATAAATTAAGTAAATAAGTCTAATAATATTTAATATCTGACATCTAATGTCTAATAACAAAAGAATTTTCGTAGAAAAAAGAGGTATTTTCGATGTAGAAAGTCCAAAGATTTTTGATGAAGTAAAAGCGGTTGTTCCGTCTATCCAAAGCGTAAAAGTGTATAACGTTTACGATATTTTTGGATTAAACGATGGTGAATTCGAAAAAGTAGTAAACAGTACTTTCGTAGATCCGGTTACTGATATTTTAATCGAAGAAAACCCTGCGCAGGGAATTTATTTCGCATTAGAATTTTTACCGGGACAATACGATCAGCGTGCTGATTCTGCGCAACAGTGTATCGCTTTACTGACTGAAAATGAGAAGTCTAAAGTAAGAAGCGGTAAACTTATCGAGTTTGAAGGAGTTTCTGAATCTGATTTAGTTAAGATCAAAGATCTTTTAATCAATAAAGTAGAATCTCAGGAGAAAGATCTATCAACTTTAAATATTCCTGCGGAAGAAATGCCGTCAAAAGTGATTGTTCATGAAGGTTTTATCAATTTTGATGATGCCCAACTTGAAGAATTTTTTAACGATCACGGTTTTGCTTTAGGATTGGATGATTTGAAATTCATTCAGGAATATTTTAAAACTGAACAGAGAAATCCTACGGAAACTGAACTTAAAGTTTTAGACACGTATTGGAGTGACCATTGTCGTCACACAACGTTTGAAACGGAATTGTCAAATATTGAATTTGAAGGACAGTTTAAACATACATTGGAAACTATTTTCAATGATTATATCGAAAAAAGAAAGTTCTTAGGGCGCGAATTGAAACCAATCTCTTTAATGGATTTGGCGACTGTTTGCGGAAGATATTTTAGTAAAACCGGAAAGCTTGATAACTTGGTAGTTTCAGACGAAATCAACGCTTGTACAATCCAGATCGAAGCTGAATACGATGGTAAAAAAGAACCTTGGTATTTATTATTCAAAAACGAAACACACAATCACCCAACAGAAATTGAACCTTTTGGTGGAGCTTCAACGTGTTTAGGTGGCGCGATCAGAGACCCTTTGTCTGGACGTTCTTTCGTTTTCCAGGCGATGAGATTAACGGGCGCTGCTGATGTTTTAGAATCGGTTGATAAAACTTTACCAGGGAAATTACCTCAAAAAACAATCACAAAACAGGCTGCCAACGGATATTCTTCTTACGGTAACCAAATCGGTTTGGCAACTACAATGGTTTCTGAGATCTATGACGAAGGCTACAAAGCAAAAAGAATGGAAGTTGGTTTCGTTGCCGGAGCGGTTCCTGTGGATTGGGTAAGACGTGAAAAGCCTGAAGCTGGTGATTCTATCATCATTTTAGGTGGTGCAACAGGTCGTGACGGAGTTGGTGGAGCAAGCGGAAGTTCGAAAGAACAGGACGAAACTTCTATCCACACGATGAGTTCGGAAGTTCAGAAAGGAAATGCGGTTGAAGAACGTAAAATCCAGAGATTATTCAGAAATCCTGAAGTGACGAGACTAATTAAAAAATCGAATGATTTCGGAGCGGGTGGAGTTTCTGTAGCAATCGGTGAGATCGCTGATTCTTTGGAAGTTAATCTTGATGTTTTACCTTTAAAATACGAAGGTTTGAACGGAACCGAGCTTGCTATTTCTGAATCTCAGGAAAGAATGGCAGTTGTGGTTGAACCAAAAGATAAAGAACAGTTCATCAAGTTCTGTGAAGCTGAAAACATTGTAGCTGTTGAAGTGGCGAAAGTAACAGATTCTGGAAGAATGCAAATGTTCTGGAAAGGTGATAAGATTGTTGACCTTTCAAGAGAATTCCTTGATACAAACGGTTGTTCTAAAAATCAGGAAGTTAAGATCACACATCTTAATGAATTGAAAGAAGAAGCACAGACTTTTAACGAAGAAAATTTCTTAAAAATATTAAGTGATAAAAATGTTGCTTCTCAAAAAGGTTTGTTGGAAATGTTCGATTCATCGATTGGTGCGACTACAGTTGCAATGCCTTTAGGTGGAAAATATCAGCAGACTTTGATGGAAGGAAGTGTTCAGACGTTACCAATTTTAGGAGCAAAAGACATCGAAACGGTTTCTTTGGCGAGTTGGGGATTTGATGCTGAAATTTCAAAGCAAAACTCGTTATTAGGAGCTTCTTATGCAGTCGTTGAAAGTGTTGCTAAGATCGTTGCGATGGGTGGCGATTATAAAAATATCAGATTCAGTTTCCAGGAATATTTTGAAAAATTAGGTCAGAATCCAGAAAAATGGGGTAAGCCTTTGGCGTCTCTTTTGGGTGCTTATGATGCTCAAATCAATTTCGGCTTAGCAGCAATTGGAGGGAAAGATTCTATGAGTGGAACATACCAGGATTTGAATGTTCCGCCAACGTTAATTTCTTTCGCTTGTGCTAATGGAGAAAAGAAAAATATCATCTCTCCGGAATTTAAACAAGCAGGAAATAAACTGTATTTCTTTAATCATATTCCACAGGAAAACGGACTTCCAAACTATGATAAATTGAAAGATGTTTACGAACTTATTTTCGAAAATGTCAAAGCTGGAAAAGTGGTTTCTGTGAAGACAATCAAAGAAGGCGGAGTTGCAGTTGCTTTAGCAAAAATGAGTTTCGGAAACAGATTGGGAGCTGAAATAAATATTGTTGATGAGAACGTTTTATTAGCCAAAAATATTGGGAGTTTAATCATCGAAGCAACAGAAGAATTAAGTTCTATTGAACTTCAATTAATAGGTGAGGTTAAAAATTCAAATATTTTGAAAATCAGTAATTTGAATTTTGAAATCGAAAAATTACTTGAAGCAAATACAAAAACTTTTGAAAACCTTTTCTCAACGGTTGAAAAAGAAAAAATCGTGGTTGAATTAGATTCAAAACTGAACTCAATCAACCCAAGAAATATCGTTATAAAAAAACACGGAATTGCTCAACCAAGAGTTTTCGCCCCTGTTTTTCCAGGAACAAATTGTGAGTACGATACATTAAATGCATTCCAAAAAGAAGGTGCAATTGTAAGCAGTTTACCTTTGATCAATATCAATCATCAGTTGCTTGACGAAAGCATCGATGCGTGGGTGGAAGAAATTAAACAGTCACAAATTTTAGCATTCTCCGGAGGGTTTTCTGCAGGTGACGAACCGGACGGTTCTGCTAAGTTTATCGTGAATGTTTTGAAAAACGAAAAGATGAAAAATGCCGTTCACGAATTGCTCGACAGAGACGGAATGATCATCGGAATTTGCAACGGTTTCCAGGCGTTGGTGAAGTCAGGATTGTTGCCTTATGGAAGAATCAAAGATTTGGATGAGAATTCTCCAACCTTGGCTCACAATGCAATCAGAAGACACATTTCTCAGATGGTCAATGTGAAAGTATTAAATGATGAATCGCCTTGGTTGAAAGGAATGAAAGACCAAGTCTTCACAATTCCAATTTCTCACGGTGAAGGTCGTTTTATGGCTTCAGAAGAAGAAATTCAGAAATTGTATGAGAACGGACAGATTGCTACTCAATATTTAGATTTAGATGGAAACATCGCTCACGGAATGCCGTTCAATCCAAATAACTCATTATTCGGAATTGAAGGGATCACAAGTCCGTGTGGTAAGATCTATGGTAGAATGGGGCATCCTGAACGTTTCGCAGAAGGATTAATGAAAAACATTCCAACAGCGAATTATCACAATATCTTTAAAAACGGAGTGGAATACTTTAAATAGCTCATTGAGGCTTATTAAAGGCTAAAATATTTTTAAATAAATAACAAGAAAATGACTGTCATTAATGGCAGTCATTTTTTATTTGAAAACTTTCGATGTTTTTTAAATAAAATCGAAAAAAAATAAAATAAATTGCAACATTCAAGGTGTGATTGCGTCTATTAGATAGAAACGATAAACGACTAATAATTTTTGAAAACAAAAACAGTAAATATCAGTGACAGGGAATTGTTGGAGCTATGCGGTTCCGGAAACAATTCCGGATATTCTCTGCTTTATCAGCGCTATTCTAAGGCTGCTTTCAATTCAATATTTCGTATTGTAAATGATAGGGAAGATGCAGAAGATATTCTTCAGGAGGTTTTCGTGAAAGTATTTTCGGAGATAAAATCTTTAAAAAATACTGACAGTTTCGGAGGGTGGGTTAAGCGAATTGCGATCAATCATTCACTGAATTTCCTCAGAAAAAAGAAAGTCTATTTTGCTGAAATTGAAGATGATAAAATGTTGGATGATAAAGATGATGAACTGGAAGAGAAACTGGCTTTAGAATTCCGTATAGAAGAGCTTCAGAATGCTATCGCAGAGCTTCCGGTGCAAATCAGAACGATTGTGAATCTTCTTCTGTTTGAAGACATGCCACAGGAAGAAATAGCAAAAAGTTTGAATATTCCGGCAGGTACGGTAAGGAGCTATTATCACCGTGCTAAAAAGAAAATTTTTGAAAAACTAACTCAAAAAAGTCAAAATGAAAGATCAGCTTAAAAAATATATTCAAGATCACCGGGAAGAGTTCGATATGCTCGAAGTTCCTGAAGACACGTTTGACAAAATAATGTCAAGACTGAATGAACCAGCCGTTTCTGTGGAAAAAACAATTCCTTTGTTTTCGTGGAAAAAATGGACTGTCGCTGCTTCTATAGCTGTGATTTTCAGTATTGGAAGTTATACTTTGTGGAATCAAAAGGAAAGTGAAAGAACCAGGATTGCAGTTCATGAAAAACTTAAGGAAAACGGAAGTACAGTTGATGTTTTAAATCAAAAAAATGATTTGGAAACTGTGAAAATAGATACTGTAATACAGCAAAATACAGGTAAAGCTTTCACAAAAAATAATTCAGATGATTCACAGAAAATAGTAGAAACTAAAAGTCTTGCTCAGAATGATGATCTTGAGGG
Organism: Chryseobacterium scophthalmum; assembly: GCF_900143185.1. Taxonomy (NCBI): domain Bacteria; kingdom Pseudomonadati; phylum Bacteroidota; class Flavobacteriia; order Flavobacteriales; family Weeksellaceae; genus Chryseobacterium; species Chryseobacterium scophthalmum. The sequence goes on from NZ_FSRQ01000001.1 coordinate 93,904, forward strand.
CGAAAGTAATTTTGATGAGCTGAAAGCTTTAGAATTGATAAATAATCAGCATTCAGCAAGTTCAAGGTTACGAGGAATAGATTTGCTGAAGAGTTTTTCAGCTTCTGATGAAAAAATTATCAATATTTTATCTGAAAAAGCACTTTCGGATGAAAATACAAATGTAAGATTGGCTGCTGTTGAAGCTTTATCTGTACATATTGAAAATGCAGAGGTTAGTAAAAATATTCGACAGATTTTTCTCAATCAGGATGACCCTATTGTGCAAAAAGAACTTATTGCGATTTTAACTGAGAAAAATCCATCCCAACTTAACAGAGAAGTTAATGCAAAGTTGAAGGAACTTACTCTGGATCCTACAACGGCCGTTTTCGTAAAAGACGAAGCATATGCGGTTTTAATGAGATATTAAAAGCTTTTATATATAAACAAGTAAATTATTTAACAAATTAAACATTATGAAATCGCCATTATTAGAAATTATAAACACGTGTGATGGTACAGCGATAACATATGACAATTAAAAAAACAATAAAAATCTACATATGAAAAAGATATATTTAATCTTATTTGCTTTGATGACACTTTCTGTGCATGCGCAAGATGATGCTGAGCAACCCAACGCTACACAAGAAAGTTCTAAAATGTATAAAATCAAAAAAAGTAAAGGCAAGCTACTCCTTAATTTAGGTAAAGTAACGGTGGAAGGTTACAAGGGGAGCGAAATCATTTTTTCGGTGAAAGGCGAAGATGAGGATGAAGATAAACGTGCCGAAGGGCTGCAAATTGTTAATTCTTTAGGACTTGTAGATAATACAGGACTTGGAATTAATTTAAATGAAAAAGACGGCATATTAGAGGTTAATTCTTTGAAAAAAATGTCTTTTCCGGATGTGAAAATTTTAGTTCCTGAAAACGTTATTATTTCATTTAAACATCAGTCACAATATGGAGGAGATATAGTTTTCAAAAATATTCAGAATGAAATTGAAATTGCGACCACATATAACAATATCAAGCTGGAAAATATTACAGGTCCAGCTACTGTAAAATCTATTTACGGAAAAGTAGAAGCGGTTTTTAGTCAAAATACAAAAGGACCTTTGTCGATTATTTCCGTGTATGGTCTTGCGGATGTTACGCTTCCTAAATCGGTAAAAGCTGATTTGAAAACAACAACTTCTTATGGTGAAATCTATATGTCTCCGGATTTTAAAATTGATGTTGAGAAGAAAGATGGCTTGGTACGTCATGGCGATGAGCTGATTGGAAAAGTGAACGGCGGCGGTACTAATATTGAAGTTCGTTCCGATTACAGTAAAGTTTATTTAAGAGCGAAATGAGAACGGTATTAACTCTTGCAGTGAGTTTGGTTTTCGGTCTTACTGCAGCACAAAAAACGATTAATAAAAGTTTTTCTACAGATAAAAACCAAAAAATATCGTTGAAGTTTGATTATCCCGAATTGATTAAAATCAGCACTTGGGATAAGCCGGAAGTTCAAATCTTGGGAACAGTTAATATTAATGAGAATGAAAGCAATGAAGCTTTTCAGATAAAAGAATCTAAAGAAGGAAATTCTCTGGTTATTGAAGGTAAAATAGCTGAAATGAAGAATATTCCTCATCGAATCAAGGTTGAAAAAGATAATAAAAAACTGATTTTTAAAACCCGTGAAGAGTATCAAAAGTATTGTAAAGAAAATAATGTAACGTTTAATTCGATGAACAATGGCGTTGATGTGGATATCAAATTAGAAATAAAAGTTCCGAAATCTTTAATGACTCAGATAGAATCTCAATATGGCTTGGTTGAAGTGAAAGATTTTGGCGGAACAATCAATGTGAATGCGATATACGGTGGAATTGATGCTACGGTTTTGGATAAAAATGTTGGAAAGCTTTCTGCGGAAACCCATTTTGGACAAATTTATTCAAATTTAGATACCAAATTCACAGGAAAAGATTCGAATGATTTTCGTACTTTAGTTACGGCAACATTTGGAAACGGACCACAATATAATCTGGAATCCAAATACGGAAATATTTATCTAAGAAAATAGTATTGGTAGTACTCAATGAAAAACGAAATTCATCATAAGAAAATGACCGTCATCAATGGCGGTCATTTTTCAGATTTGGAAGGCTTTTACGAAGAAATTTCTCAACTTTTTATGAAAGATGAAGATTGGAAAGTCGGAACTTTAGATGGTTTTGATGATATCTTGTACGGAGTTGAAACAGATATTACTTGGAAAGACTCTCAAAAGTCGAAAGAAGATTTAGGTCTTGATTTAACTAAAAAATTTTATGAAAATAAGATTAAACAAGGGAAACCTTTCAACGTGCAATTGATTCAACAAAAATTAGACGAATTAATTGCCGGAAACGGAAAGACTTTATTTGAAATTTTAATTGAGATCATAGAATCACATCAAAAAATAGAATTGATTTTAGATTGATTTTTAAACACAAATAACACAAAATATCCGTGAAGATCTGAGAGATCTGTGGGAATTAATAGTTTGAATTGAGATTGCTTCGTCGCTTCGCTCCTCGCAATGACTATTTAATTGAAAATATATTTCCAATACACCAAAACTCCTACGATCACAGAAAGTATCGCCATCAAAGTAACGGCTCCCGCAGAAACATCTTTTATAAAGCCAATTCTTTTATCAAATTCAGGTTGAATGATATCGCAAATTTTCTCGATTGCTGTATTGAAAATTTCAGCTGCTAAAACTCCAAAACAAACGATAAGGATGAGAATTGTATCAAAACTTGACAGTTTTAGATAAAAAATCAGAAAAATATTGATGAAAAAGGCGAAAACTTCAAGCTGAAAATTTCTTTCAGATCTAAGCATAAAGAAAATACCTCGAAAAGCATTCAGAAAACTTTTATGAATCGGAGGTTTGCGCATTTTTTTTCTTTTTTACAAATATAGAAAAAAGAGGAGAATTTTAATTTTTCTCTTATCTTTGAGAAATTTAATTTTAATGATGAAAAATGTATTTCTTTTATTAGGTTTAGTGATTTCTACAAGCCTTTTTTCACAGGATTATAAGAAGAAAATTGCTAAATCTTCTTGCGATTGTGTGAAGTCAATTAAGACCGAGGGAAAAAATGGTTCGGCAATAACCTCAGAGCTGGGAGTGTGTATGCTGAAAGCTACAATGCCTTTTTCAAAAGAGATTAAAAGAGATTATAACATTGATCCTACCGCCGATATTATGGACAGCGCGAAAATGGAGCAGCTAGGAATAAAAATGGGAATTCTGATGGCGGAAGAATGTCAGGAAGAGTTTTTGAAAATAGCTCAATATTCTGATGAGGAAGCGGGAGGTAAAGAGTCTTCAGAATTTTTGATAAACGGAACGGTATCTAAAATTGAGAAAGAAAACTTTATTGTTTTCCATGTGGTAGGAGAAAATAAGATGCTGAATAAGCTTTACTGGATTTCATCTGTGGACTCCAATTTAGATTTACCTAAAGAATATCAGACTTTAATGAATAAGAAAGTTAACATCAGTTATTTTACGATGGAGATTTTTGATCCGAAAATTAATGACTACAAAACCCTGAATATTATCTCAACACTTAAAACAGAATAATGATGTTTGTTAATAACTCTCCATATTATTCTTTTCTATCTGTTTTCTATTTATTATATTTGTAGAAACTTATTTTTAAATCTATGAAATTTATTATTTCAAGTGGTGAACTGCAGAAGGCTTTGCAAACTGTAAGTGGCGTAATATCAAGTTCTCAGTCGAGACCGATTTTAGAAAACTATCTTTTTGAACTAAACGAAAACAACGTTACCATTACTGCATCTGATGGCGAAACGACACTTATTACTTCTTTGGAGGTAAAGTCTGACGATTCTGGTAAGTTTGCGGTTCCAGCTAAGATTTTTCAAGATTTTATTAAAACCTATGGCGAACAGCCTCTTACTTTGGTAGTGAAAGATAATGCTGAAAATACAGGAAGTTTGCTTGAAATTTTGGATGAAAAAGATAATTTTGCTGTGGCTTTAGATAACGCAGATGATTATCCTGAGATTCCGGAATTTGATGCTTCTCAAAGTATCACAATGCCTGCAGGAGTTTTGTCTGAAGCTTTAACCAACACACTTTTTGCAACAAGCAATGATTCTCTTCGTCCGGTAATGACAGGAGTTTTGTTCCAGTTTGGGGAAAACGAAACCAATTTTGTTTCTACAGATTCTCACAGATTGGTAGTGTACAAAAGAACAGATTTGATGAATGCCGAACCAATGGAATTCATCATGCCTAAAAAGCCGTTGAATATTTTCAAAAATATTTTAGCAAGCTCAAACGAAGACATTAAAATCGACTTCAACGAGAATATGGCTAAATTTACTTTTGGTAAACATATCTGGATCTGTAGATTAATCGACGGTAAATATCCTAACTATACTGCGGTAATCCCTAAAGAGAACCCGAATGTTTTGACGATCAACAGAAACCTTTTGTTAGGTGCGATTAAGAGAGCGTCGATCATGTCTAATAAATCAACCAATCAGGTAAGATTCAAATTATCTGCAAATATTCTTCACCTTCACGCAGAAGATACAGAATATGCAAACAAAGCAGATATGCAGATTCCTTGTGATTATAATGGTGAAGATATCAACATCGGTTTCAGTTCTAAATTCTTAACAGAAATGTTGGGTATTTTAGGAGCAGATGATATTACAATGAAAATGTCTCAACCCAACAGACCGGGAATCATTGAGCCGCTTGACGGACTTGAAGAAAACGAAAATATCTTAATGCTTTCAATGCCGGTAATCGGATTGTAAGATTAAAAAAATATAAGTGAAAAGGATCTCAAATTTTTGAGATCCTTTTTTTTTGCGGAAGCATTTTGGTTGATTTTAGATATTGAGGTTTCAATCAAAATATGTTATAATAATTTTATTTTTTTTCAATCTTTACCAATCCTTGTCTGGTCGCTAAATAAAGGTTTCCTTTCTCATCAAATGTCATTGTTGAGATGTATGAAGTTGGAATATCTGAGTTTTGATTATGATAATTTTCCCATCCATCTTTTAAGTCGTATCTTATCAATCCTGCTCTGTCGGTTGATATCCAAACTACTTTATCAGTTTTGTCGTAAAGAATACAGTTTGTATGATTAAAAGGCATTCCTGAGTTTTCTGTTGTGTATTGTTTAAATGTTCCGTCATTATTTCTAATTGCAAAACCTTCATTTCTATTTACCTGTCCTTTTTCTTTAGAGTTAAACTCATATAACGTAAAGTATAGATTACCATTTTCATCTTCATCCATTGAGGTAATACATTTGCCTTTTAATATCGTCGAAGAATTTTCAAAATTTATAGCTTTTCCATTTTCATCGATCATTACCGTTCCGCTAAAAGTTCCAATCCAGATTCTGTTTTTAGAATCCCTTTTTGCGAAAGTTACTCTGTCGGAAGGAAATTCTTTAATTTTACTTTTATTGATATTTGACCATTTTCCGTTTTTGAAAATTGTTAATCCTTCATCAGAACAGAAAAATACTTCGCCGGTTTTCGGGTTGTTAATTATTTCATAGGCTCCGTCAATGCCGATTTCTTTAGGATCATATTTTGTCCATTTATCATTATCAAAACTATAAATGTTGTTGGTTGCTGCAACCCATTTTATATTGTCATTATCCGAAGCAAGGGCATAATATGAAAGAATTTTCCTTTATCAGTAATATTTTGCTCTACGTTTTTAAAATCTTTGCCATCAAAAGTGACCAAACTTTCATCTGCAGTTAACCAAATTAATCCACTTTTATCAATTGCAATATGATCATTCATATTGTTTGGAAGATTGGAGTTTTTAGAGTTCCAAGATGTTATCTTATAATTTTTTAAATTTTCGTTTTTATAATTATAAGTTTTATTGAATATTTCAGGATTTGTAGGTCTGTCAAATGATTTTGTAAAAGCTTTGACATCTACTCTTTCTACATTCCCTTTGATTTTGTTTTCGTTGATGGCGAAAATTAAATTAATTGAAGACTTTTCCTCCTTTTTTCCAGCTGTAATTGCAGGTGACCAGTTTTTCAATTTATTTAATTTTTCAATAATCTTTAAAGTAATTGGGTTTTTTGATTGGTCTGTATGGCTTAGAACACAAGCTTTTCCTTTCGAATCAACAAGCATCTGAAATTTAATAACACCTTTTAAGCCTTTTAAATTCAAAGATTCTTGAAGTTCATTTTGTAATTGCAAAAAATTTTGTTCATCATATCCGGCTTTTACATCTCCACAATCCAGGCAAAACTTATCTGTTTTACAGTTGTCTAATTTTACAGGAAAAATATTTTGAGCATTCAGGTTTACTGCGAAAGCAGTCGATAAAATTAAAATTGTTTTTTTCATCTAGTTTAGTTTTCTATTTTGGATGATTAATAATGGCATTCAGTTTTTAATTTTTATTGATCAAATATAATTTTTATATGTTTAATCTACTAAAATTCTATAATCAAAAACTTCTTTTCTGTTTTTTAGGATTGATTCAAAATAAATGGGTTTAATGCTAATCTGCCTGCGATAAAATTTAAAATCATCATTGTAGATCTCTAAAATTTTATCTTTAGTTTCTTTATTGGGATTTTGTAAATATTTTTCACAAAGACAAAGAGCCAATTCTTGTTTCGCAGATTCAAGCCTCCATTGATTACCGACCATATGTTGTCCGTCTACTTTAAATTCCTCTTTTTCATCTAAAACATCATACTTGATTTTACAAAATCTAAAACTAACTTCTCCGGTATATTTTTCGGTACAGGAAAACAGTATTGTCAAAAGCGAGAATAGATAGATTGGTTTCATTTTGCAAAGTCTATGTTAGTTGCAATCTTTTATTTTTCTTCCGATTTTATACTCTGTTTCGCATATTGTTCCATCATCACTCAAGCAAAACCAAATGCCATTTTTTTTCCCATTTATATATTCTTCGTGTATTTTTAAAATTTCTTTTTCAAAAAAATTAAATTCTGACTTTCTCTCATTTTCATCGAAAATTGTCTCCCAATATTTATTTCCATCAGAACTGAATCTGATGTGTTTAATTTTTTTGTTTTTTTCGGGAATATATAAAGTTTCATCACTAACAATTTGCTCAGAATTTATGTTGTAGTAGAGCAATGTTTTGTTCAATTTTCCATTTTGATAAAATTCTTCAAATTTCAACCCATTTTTATTATACGTCTGTGCAATTCCCGAATAAAATTTGTTTGTTGATTTGTCATATGCGATTCCATTTTGAAAATAAATCTCTAAGTTTTTCAATTTTTTGAATTGGATGTTTTTGCATTTATTTTTATCATACCAACTTATCCATTTTTTGCGGTCTTCTTCATAATACCCACTAGGATATGTTCTCGCATAATTTGCCATGCTTTCTGTCGAAACGTGAGCGTATTTTAAAATGAATTTTAGTGAGTTAAGAAATTCTTCGTTTTGTATTTTATAAATTAAACTGTCAACAACTTTTATGTTATTAAAAAATTCTTCTTTGAAGTATAGGTTTTCTGTACAGTTTTCTATTGTACTAATTTGACTTCTTCCGAAAAACGGAACAAAACAAATTAGTACAAATAGTAATTTATTTAAATTTCTAGTTTTCATTAATTTTTTTTCTCAGTTTTTTCCAATAGAACTAGATTATAAAAAATTGCGGAGTTGGAAAAATAGCGCGGTTAAATATTTCGAATATTTCAATGTAGATTTACCCCGCATTTTGCCAATGCAATGTTAATCGAAGTTGTTATTTGTAATTTATTTTGTGATTTAATTCAATTGGATTATTTTCTTGTAAAATATTATTTTGCATCTCTTTAACCTTTATAGAAATATCCACTGTACTACCTTTCGGATCGGTAAATGTAGCTGTCTTCCAACCTTTTGAATTTATATTAAATGGGTCATTAAAATATGATTTTGCAAGTGTTTCATATTTTTTCCAATCAATTTTTACTGTTTTTGTTCGTGCGTCAAAAATATTCACGCCTTTCTTGACTTCTATCAAATTAAATGAATATTCATTGTTTAAATCTTGAATAGAAACAATCAATCCAGGTAAACCACTGAAAATATAGGGACCATCTGCAAAAGGTAATTCTGTAGTAAACCAAGCAATCCAGCTTCTTCCTCCATACGTAGTTTCTGCTTTTTGAGATTTATATTTTCCAATGAGCTTTTGTTCCGAAGTAATATTCCAATTTAATATTTCCTCAACTGGAAGAAGATAATCTGTTCCCAAATAAGTTATTACTTTTTCAATTCTTTTTTGAGCTAAATTCTTTTTGACATAGAATTGGTTTTCAACACCCATTTTAAATCTTCCGTGTCCATTATTCAACTTTATTGAATCTAAATTTTTGTCTAGTGAATCTCTAAAAATTGAACTATTATTTTTTAGATCCAAGATCATATTCTCGGAATAAAAATCATCTTGTTTTTCTGAATTCACTTTGCATTTTGTTTCGTAAATAAAACTAAATTTTTGCGGGAAGCAAAAGGTAGAAATTCCAAGAAAAAATATAATAGATTTCATTTATGACGAGTGTTTGTTTAAATTTCTGATAAAGGTTTGGGGCCTTGCGAAGTGAGAAAATTATAAGAATGAAAAGTTCAACAATTTACAATTGAAACAAAGTGCTTTTTTAGATTGTCTAATTTAAGAAAAAAACAATATGAAAAGCAGCGGCGTATAAAAAAGTAGAGTAGTTCAATTTAGAATTTAACCCCGCATTTTGCCAATACAATGTTGTACGCAGTTTTTTTATATTGCAATTTTTTTGGCATTAGATTTTTTGATAAAACTTAGTTCTATCTCTTCCTCAAAAGTTAGACATGTTATATGAGGAAAAAATTCAGTAAGTTCATGATTTATTTTCTTCTTAATACTTTTCATTGCATCATAATCTCCATAAATTATCAGAATATCTATGTCTTCATAATAGCTTCCAGTAAGATATGACCCAAAAAGATAAATTTGTAAATTTTGAGAATTAGAATTCTTTATTATCTCAATTAATTTCACATTAATGTTAGTTACCTCCATTTTGAGTTTAATTTTCCTAAAAATTCCCCCCAGGTACAACATTCTATATCAAGTTGCGTATTAATATTATGTGCTTGTGTAGTAATTGAGCCATTTGGGTTAGTTTTAATAACAACTTTAAAATCTCCATATAAGTCTCTTGCAAACCTTATTGACTCTCCTGTAACATCATATTCATTAATCATAATAGCAATGATTGATGGTAAACCAAATCGCTCGATTTCAATTCTTCTATTATCTAATCTTTTAAAACTTTTAACAGCTGTGTGTTGACGTAATGCTCTAGATACAAAATAAAATTCTTTATCTAATAAAATCTCATTATCTTCATTGTTACAGAATCTCATAAAATCTCCCAAAGTACCAAAAGAAATATTTCGATTATGTAAAAATTCAATTGCATTCCAAGGAATATTATGTTGTTTTTTTATATTAACAATAAAATTAATAGTGAGAAATCTATTGCAAATTTCTTGCAAAGCTGAAAGCTCTATTTTTTCCATTGATAAAGTAAATGCAGTAAAATCAATTCCTTTTTTACGCTCTACTAAAATTAAATTTTGCTCTATTGAATTAATTTTTTTTGCAGATTTGAAGTTTATTAATTTTTCAATTAAAAAATCTTTTTACCAATTATCGCTATACATAAACAGTTTTTATTTCTTGAGGAAATCTAATACCAGTTGATATTGTATTAAATATATGTTTTGCTTCAAAATCCTTAACATGTTGTTGGAAATTTTGAAAAATTTCTTTTTCGGATTCTGTCAATAAATGACTATTTATTTCAATAATATTTAATAGCTTTCTATTATTAGGAATTAAAATAGTTCTAATTTTTTCTAACCAAATTTCAGGCATTTCGCTTTCTGGATTAAATCGTTCTTCTGTTTCAGGACCATAAAGCTCAAAAACCGTCTTGTTTTCTTCGAATAATGGAGTAATAATTAATTTAACTGAAGTTCTATCGTCAAATTTTTTTATCCCGAAAATTTTAGAAATACTTTCTTCATGGTTTCTCTTCCATGTATTTATAAGTTGTTTTGGAAAATCATCTTCGTTCTTATCGATAATAGTGTGACAATTTGGACACAATAGAATTAAATTATCATAATCTCCTTTTTCGATATCAGTTAAACTATCATCTTTTCTAGCGCCTTTATTTACACTTATTATATGTGCGATTTCTGCAATATGAATTTCTTTTTCCTTAAAAGTTTTAAATAAAGGTTCATTACATTCTGGTCTTTGACAATAACCTCCTGAATTAGCAAAAAGTTTAACTTTTGTAAAATTGTCAGGATTTGCTTTTCCTCTTGAACATGCCATTTGATTGCTGTTTGTTTAAAATTGCGTACAACATTTGGATTCACGCATTGCGTCAATCCAAACTAATTACGCTAAAGTAAATAATTATCTAGTTCAAAACAATTTTAAATCAACATTCAAAGAAAAATCTTTATCTCAATATTTATAGAAGTATTGAGTTTTTAGCTTCCAACTTTTCAATTAAATTCCCTTTCACCACCGTAAAAGTATAATCTTTCGCTTCTGCAAACGAGATCTCATATTTTCTTTCAATATTCCTCAATTCTTCAGGAAATTGGGATAAAAGATGATCGTAATATTCATCAAGAAAATCTTTTGAAGGCATTTTGTAATTTATTTTTAACTGAAAACGTCTGATAATAGCAGTGTCAATAATTTCAGCGTGATTGGTAGCGCACAATAAAAGCGCATTTTCGGGATAATAGTCGATTAGCTGAATTAAAGTATTAACGAGTCTTCGCATTTCACCTACATCTTTATCATCACTTCCACGGGCTTTTCCGATTTGGTCGAGTTCGTCGAGAAAAAGAACTGATCTTTCTCTTGCAGCCTTGTCGAAGATCATTTTGATGTTTTGGGAAGTTTCCCCGATTCTTGATGAAACAATGTTGCTCAAATTTAAGATGATAATACTTTTTCCTAAAGCATTGGCGATCGCCTTTGCGGTCATTGTTTTTCCGCAACCTGAACTTCCTTCCAGAAGTATTTTATTATTGACGGGAAGACCATATTCCTGAAGTTCTTTGATGTAAGTATGTTCTTTGATGAGCTGTACAAATTGTTCCTTATTTTGAGGCTCAAGATAAACTTCATCCAGCGTTACAGCTTCTTTATCCTGAATAATGAGATTGTACAGATTCATATTTCTTGAACATTTATATTAATCTACAAAGATAATTGATTTAAAATTTTGAAGACTATTTAAATGAGTCTGAAAAACAATTTCTTCTTTTTATTTTTCAAATTCTTGCAAATTAAATTCATCGATTTTAAAGCATTTTAAATCTGCTCAATCAGAAAAATCTGCGAGAGAAAATTGTAATTTTTACTGAGCTTCAGATTTTAAAATAGATTCAAACTTCTCAACATAATTTTCATCAGCAAAGTTGATAAAAAATTGAGCTTGCCAGTTTTGAGTTTTCGTTGCCTGTTTATTTTGTGGAATATCCCAGTTCGGATAGACCCTGAAACCCCGTTTTCCGTCTTTGAAATTTGTACTGAGAATTTGATTTTTAATTAAAACTTCTTTCGTAAAAAGGAAAAACCCGAAATTCTCAGAGATTTCAGTTAGAATTAAATAAAGATCGGAAGTGTCCTCAGAAGTAAAAGGCTCTGTTTCTTTAGAAATAGAATTTCTTTTCCATAAAGTGACGAACTGACCAACTTTTGTCGGTGTTACTTTGGCTTTTCTGAATTTAATTTGAAAGGAATTGAGCTGAAAATTGCATCCAAAATATTCTTTGGATTCTTGCTCTTGGTGTGTATTGGAAATGACTAAGCCGAGATTTGAAAAAAGTAATTCTTGAAGCTTCTCGAGTAGGGTAGTCATTGCTTTATGTTTTCGGCTCTTTTACTCCGGTTGAGTAAAAGAGCGGCAGTTTAGAACTGCAAACATAAAAAAAAATATTAATTGAAATTTGTTAAATAAAAGAACGTGTTTATTAAAAACTAGTTTCTTTCTTTTCTAGCTGTTACAAAATAAGAAGTAACAATAACTGCACATGTAGCGATACCAATATAAGCGATCATAATTTTTGAATTTTTAAATTATTAATTATTTATTGCGAATTTTATAATTGCAATATTACAACTTTCAAATGACGTGCCAAATTGAATTGCTATGATGTATATCAGTGTTTTAAGAGTGTCTAGGTGTGTTTTTAGATGAATTTAGTATTAATGGATTGATTGCTTTAGGTGTAAAATGTTTTTGTTTTTAATTATTTAATTCATAAAAAATTAAGAATATGTTAATGTTTCTGTATTTGTTGTTTTCAGGTTGACAAAATCAAGGAAATAGAATGTAAAGCATATTAAATGTTCGAAACATCAAAATTTAACTTTTTAGCATTTAATTTTTATGTCATTTTGTTCTCGGTTTTCCAAAAGGATTGTAAGAAAGTCCTACATTGAAATAAAAAGAAGGCTTTGCATTAGATTCAAAAATATAATCTTTCTGAGATTCTTTCTTTTCAAAAATCCTTGAATTTGGCGTTGCTCTGAGTCCGGTTTTTAATGTTCCGATAAAATTTCCGCCTAAATGATGTTCATAAATTGCTCCGGAATTGATTTCCAATTGCCTGAATTCGTATGTTTTTCCTGACGGATAAAGATAGAAAGAAGTAGTGTCCATCTCGGTTCCGAAAGAAATTCTTCCGTTTGAAAAAATATCTTTTCTCACTAAAACTTTCTTAGGTAAAATAATATCTGCAACCCAGCCATTATCAAATTTATGTTCATAAGTAAAAATCGGTAGCGCAGGAATTGGTGTACTTGGATCTATTAAAACAGCGACTCCCAAAGTCATTTTAGTTTTTGCATTGGCTTTTAAAACCAAACTTCCAGTTACCATTCCTCTGATTCTTTCAAAACGCTGATCGCTTCCATCAGTTGATACAGTGGCAGAATAAACTGCTATTTTATTGAAAAGTTTTGAAAAATAAGTAACATTAACGGCCTCAGAATGATAATGGAAATTCCCTTTATTGGTATTTTCATCGGAGAAAATATTGATGTTGTTTTCTGAATTAACAGAAGTGAAGCGATAATTTAATGATCCGCTCAACATCCATTTTCTGTTTTTAATAAAATAAACATTGGCATTCGCTTTTACCTGCTGAAAAGATTTGATTTTATTTTCTGGTAAATCGCTTCCATAAAGTTCAGGTGAAAATTTATACGGCGTAACCTGGGTAAATTCGATATTTAAATCTCGGGCTTGAGGAAATTTATCGGTGACAAAAGCAACTACTTTATGCGGAATACTGTCTCTCTTTTGAGCCGAAACAATTGTTGCAACAGGTATAAGTGCAAAAGTGATTAGATTTTTTTTAAATAGGATCATAAGAATTTACTTGATGGCATTAATGGTAGACTGAAAAAAATTGAACATGAATATTCTGTCGTAAAAAGTTTCTATAGCATTTAGCTGAATAAAATCCATATACTTTTCAGCTTTTGAAACATTTTCTTCTTCCACAAAAACAAACCATAATTCCTGGATCTGATGATGGCTTTTAAAAAGTTCAGATTCATAAATGTCTAAAGCATGAGAATGCTTCATATCGTAAAATAAGACCCCTTTTTTTACTCCATTTTCTTCGATGATGTTGATTGGATGATGGATGTAATCGATCACTTTCAGGCTTTCATTGTAAGATGCTATAAAATGGTGAAGGTCGATAAGCTGAATGACTTTTTCTTCCTGCTGAGAATCGGTCATAAAATAACACTCCTGTGTAATTTGCTCGGTGAGTTTCTGAAAAACGTTTAATTCCATGTCTTGAATAAATTTTACAGGACAAAGGAATAGAGAAAAGGTTTTGGGAATTGGTTTTTTATACCAACTGCCTTACAAATTCTACCAAATACCACGTTTTAAAATTTTGTATAATAAAGTGCAGGGTTTGTATAATAATATGCTGTTTGATGACGTTATTAGTTATTTTTGTTTACAATTAACAAGGTCAGATATTTTAATGAATTGCAAGTCTAAAGAATTAAACGATACCATGGTGATTGATTTTCTGGTGGAAGATCGTTACCGTTTGTTGAGGCACGTTGTTTCTGCGATTTGTTTCTTTATATTTCTGTACTTCGCAGATTTTTGGCATTGGTACAAAGAAGGCTACCGATATTTTGTTCTGCTTTTCGTTTTTGTATCGTTGATTGGGATGGCATATATCAATATCTATGTTTTAGTGCCGCTTTTCTTCTTTAAAACCCGTTATGTAATTTACTTTTTATTGCTTTTCACTTTGGGAATTGTTGGTCTCAATCTGATCGGGAACTGTTTTGAGATCTTCTTTGCAGAATATAAAATTGAAGGTCTGGAGAATGACGCTCGACGAGGTGGGCTTTATGAAGGAATTATGATCTGTATTCCGATTATTTTGGTGAGTACAACGGTGAAACTTATTCAGAAATGGACAAAAGATAACATGAGAATTGTAGAACTGAGCAATTTGACGTTGAAAATGGAACTTAATGAATTGCGAAATCAGATCAACCCACATTTCTTATTTAATATGATGAATAATGTGAAAGCTTTAATAAGAACAGATCCTGAAAAAGCAACCGTTGTCATTATGAAGTTATCAGAATTCCTGCGTTATCAGCTTTATGAAAACAACGAAGAAAAAACGTTACTCACTTCCGAAATTGATTTTTTGTCTAATTTTCTGAACCTTGAAAAAATAAGAAGAGAAGATTTCCAAATTTATATCGACAGCAAAACCGATAAAAGAACTTTAAACAGCACCTTCATTCCGCCTAATTTATTTACCACGTTTGTAGAAAATGCCGTCAAACACAGTGTAGACATCAGTGGAAAAGGATCTTATGTGAAAGTGAATATCGAAATTAAAGATAAAACTCTTCACTTTGAATGCCGAAATTCTCAAAATTCAGAGTTTCCAATTCCCGAAACTATTTACAGCGGACTTGGATTGGTAAATATCAAAAGAAGATTGGAGCTGCTTTACCAAAACACTTTTACGCTGGAAATTTGTTCCACCACAAACGAATATATTGTTCACCTAATAATTCCTGTATGAACTGTATTATTGTAGATGATGAGTCTTTGGCAAAAGCAGAAATGCAGTCGTTAATCCTTGAAGTTTCAAAGATCAATATTTTGGGAACATTTTCGAATGCTCCTGCAGCGTTAGAATTTTTGAAAACGAATGTTGTCGATCTTATTTTTCTCGACATAGAAATGCCTCTCGTTACTGGTTTAGAATTTGCGAAAATGCTTCCCAAAGAATGTCTGGTTATTTTCACAACAGCATATTCTCAGTATGCTTTGAAAAGTTATGAGCTCGATGCGATCGATTATTTGTTAAAACCTATAGAAAAACCACGTCTGGAAAAAGCGATTGGAAAAGCAATACTTTATCATCAATTACTTTCACAAGGAACGGTGAAAAATACGGTTGAATCGAATACCAAAGAGTTTCTGTTCATTAAAGCTGACAGAAGGTTTTATAAGCTCAATTTTGATGAGATCAAATTTATCGAGGGTTTGAAAGATTATGTAGTGATTCACACCAAAACTCAAAAACTGATCACAGCTATGAATCTTAAGACCATTCATCAAAAACTTCCGGCAGAAATTTTCTCTAGAGTAAGCAAATCTTTTGTGGTTAATTTAAATGTAATCGATTCTTTTGATAATCATAATATTTACATCGACGAATCTGAAATTCCTTTGGGTGAAGTTTACAGATCTGATTTTTTTACTGCTTATTCCGGAGGTTCACTGAATTTGGAGGTCTAAATTTTCAAAAATAGAATGTTTCTAAAATGTTCTATTTTTTCTTTCCTAAAAATCGAATCACCGAACCTGTACCATTATGAAAAACACCTTCATTAAGTTCTATTTCTGTTTCCACCAATTCAATAATTTCATATTCCGGAAAATCAGATTTCATTTCATCAATTGAGAATAGAGACTCAATATCTTTCGGACCGCCAACTTTTTCGTTTTTTAACACAAGATCTAAATGTTTTTTGCTGAAAGCTTCAAAAATAATATAACCTCCTTTACGCAAATAGGTATCTAACATTTTATGGATCGAGGATTTAATATCTGCAGGAAAATGAGCATAAATTAAAGCAATGACATCAAACTGTTCTTTCTGGAAGTTCAAATTTTGCAATTCGCCAACCTGATAATCAATTTCTACATTGTTGTTTTCTGCAAGTTGCAACGCTTTATTTTTTCCTTCAGCACTGATGTCAAAAGCAGAAACATTCCATCCGAGTTGAGCGGCAAAAACGCCATTTCGTCCTTCACCTTCTGCAGGAAAAAGAATAGAGCCTGTTTCCAGTTTTTGCAGTTGCTCTTTTAAATAATTGTTGGGTTGTGTTCCATAAGCAAATTCATCATTGCTGTATCTTTCATTCCAACGGTCAAGCCATTTGTTGTCGGTCATTTCATGTAATTAAGGTTTTATAAATTTAGAATATTTTTTGTTCTTAAAAACATGATTTTTAATACAGTTTCTGGTCGTTTTCGCAGAAGAAACTTGTGCGTTTTCCTTTTCCCATATCTTTTTTAATAACCTCTTCACCACATTTTGGGCAGTTTTTCTGATGATAAATCTGAAAGTGTTTACTCAAGATATTCGCTTTTTTCCATTTTTTGAAATCGAAACTGTAATTTCTCGCTTCTGAAATGATTTCCTTTAATTTTTTCGGAGGCAAATTTCCAATCAGACTTTCCGGATGAATTCCAACTCTGAATAAAGCTTCATTTTTAATGATGTTTCCCACTCCTGAAAAAATATCCTGATTCATCAAAGCATCACAAATCATCATTTTAGGATTTTCTTTTAAAACTTTTTCAGTTTTTTCCGGGTTCCATTTGTTGCTCATAACATCTGCTTCCCAATCGATTTTCTTAAGAAAACTTTCATCCACAATTTTTACCGAACACGTATAAAAATACATTCCGCCATCTTTAAAAGTCAGTCCCAATCGGAGCGTGTCGATATCTTTTCTTTTATACAAACTGTAAGAGCCAAACATCAATAGATGAATTTTAAAAATAATTGTATCGAAAATCAAATAAGTTTGCTTTCCAAAAGTTTTTATTTCACGCAGAATTTCTCCTTTTACTTCGGGAGTTTCAGGAATTTCGCTTCCATCAGCTTCAATTACCTTTTCACCTACAAATTTTTGTAGATCTTCTTTCATTAAAACAATTGTGGGACCTTCAGGCATTGGTTGGTTTTTAAAGAAAAACTCAAATATTATTCCTTTAAAAGTAAAAATTGAATTAATTTTGAAAAATGATGAATTTGAACCAAATTTTTACCAGTCAGCGTACCGGTAACAATCCAAATACTACAGCTTCAAGAACAGATTTTCAGAGAGATTTTGATCGAATTATCTTTTCTTCGGCTTTCAGAAGACTACAAAATAAAACGCAGGTTTTTCCACTTCCGGGAAGTGTTTTTGTACATAATAGACTTACACATTCTTTAGAGGTTTCTTCTGTCGGAAGGAGTTTAGGAAGCGTGATCGGCGAATTTATTGCTGAAAATTTTAAAAGTGACCTTACAGAAGATTCAAAGAATTTTTACAACCATAATTTAGGAAATGTAATTGCTGCAGCCTGTCTTTGTCATGATGTGGGGAACCCCGCTTTCGGACATTCCGGTGAAGATGCAATTGCCAGTTATTTCGACCGAAATGAAAATGATCTGAAGCCTAAATTTAATGAAAAAGAATGGGCTGATCTGGTTAATTTTGAAGGAAATGCCAATGCGATTCGAGTTTTAGCACAACAGCAAAACGGAAAAGATGCAGGAGGAACTCAATTAACGTTTGCAACTTTAGCAAGTATTGCAAAATATCCCTGTGAAGCCATTGCCAAGAAAAAAGGCATTATCCACAGAAAAAAATTCGGATTTTTTCAGAATGAAAAAGATATTTTCCTTGAAATTGCAAAAGGAACAAATTTAATTTCAGAAAGCGAAGAACCGTATATTTTTAAAAGGCATCCTTTCGTTTGGTTGGTAGAAGCTGCCGATGATATTTGCTACAATATCATCGATATGGAAGATGCACACAGATTGGGTATCGTTTCAACAGCCGATTGTACAAACTTGTTTTTTGAGCTGGTAAAATCAGAAACTGATGATGTTGACAGAGTAAAAAGAAAGCTGGATTCTATAGGAAATGACAACGAAAAGATTTCTTATTTAAGAGCAAAGGTTATTAATGCTTTGATTAATAAATCGATTTCGATGTACAAGCAAAACTTTGATAAAATTCTTGAAGGGAACCTTGATAAAGCCTTGCTTGATATTTATAAAAGTGAAAATAAAGCTTTACAGGATATCGAAAGCTTTTCAGTCGAAAAAATATACAATCATAAAGCAGTTGTGGAAATTGAAAATGCAGGGTACAATGTAATGTACGAATTGCTTGATCATTTTATTCCGTCAATTTTGAAGTCTGAAGATAAAATTAAATCTTACGACACCAAAGCTTTAAAATTAATTCCAAAACAGTTTATTTACGAAGAAGGTAGCGATTATCAGAAAGTTCTTGGTGTGATTGATTTTGTTTCGGGAATGACTGATAATTACGCAACTGACCTTTATCGAAAAATAAAAGGAATTGATATCGGGATGACGATGTAGTAGCTTGTTTGATTGGTATGTAACTTTTTCGTATCTTCTCGACATATCAATTAAAATAAAACAAATATGGTGTATGTAGGTATTTTGGTCTTTTTTGGACTTGTCACATTATTCGCTTCTTTCTTTACAGTAAAGCAGGAATCTGCGGCTGTTGTAGAAAGATTAGGGAAATTTTTAAAAGTGAGCCACGCCGGTTTGCATTTGAAAATTCCATTTCTGGATCAGATTTCAAAACGTCTGAATCTTAGAATTCAACAGTTGGATGTTATTATTGATACTAAAACATTAGATAATGTTTTTATCAAAATGAAAGTTTCTGTACAATATCAGGTCATCAGAGAAAATGTAAAAGATGCATATTATCGTTTAGAAAATCCTGAAAATCAGATTACATCTTATGTTTTCGATGTGGTCCGTGCAGAAGTTCCAAAAACGAAATTAGACGATGTTTTTGTAAGAAAAGATGATATTGCAATTGCTGTAAAAAGTGAATTACAGGAAGCGATGCAAAGTTATGGTTATGATATTATCAAAGCTTTGGTAACCGATATCGATCCGGATGAACAGGTAAAACACGCGATGAACAGAATCAACGCTGCTGAACGTGAAAAAACTGCTGCTGAATATGAATCTGAAGCACAAAGAATCAGAATTGTTGCCGTAGCAAAAGCTGAAGCAGAATCTAAAAAACTTCAGGGACAAGGTATTGCAGACCAAAGAAGAGAAATCGCAAAAGGTCTGGAAGAATCTGTAAAAATGCTGAATGCAGCCAATATCAACGCACAGGAAGCTTCTGCATTGATCGTAGTTACCCAACATTACGACACCTTACAGTCGATTGGTGCGAATAATAGAAGTAATTTGGTTTTATTACCAAATTCTCCGACAGCAGCGAGCTCTATGCTGAATGATCTGGTCGTCTCTATGGCGGCAACCCAAAAAATGGAAGAATATTCTAAAGCTCAATTGCCTAATCCTCCTCAAAATAGAGGACATCAGGAATAAAATAGTTTAAAAAAATAAAAATCCCTTTCAAAAATAATTTGAAAGGGATTTTTTGTTATTTCTTGGTTTTAGAAACCTGCTTTATTAAAGTGTATTTAATTGAAGATGCGTCCATTGGCGGATTTTCAATTTTCTCTGTTTTTACTTTTAAAACATATTCATATCCTGGTTCGTAAGTGAAACCTTCAATGTTGGTGTAGAAATTTTGCCAGCTATCAGATGCTTTTTCTTTTACCTGAAGACATTTCATAGGAGCAACTCCTGTGCAATCTGCTGTTTCAGGACCTACAATGAAAGTTTTTTCATTGTCTGCTGTTGAGTTGGGCATCGGCTTACATTGTGATAAAACAAATAAAGACGATACTAGTAATGTTCCTTTTAGGAAGAGTTTCGCATTTTTCATAACTTCATATAATTTGGGGGTTGGTTTACAAGTTTTGTGCCAAAGAAAATTCAAGGTTGTTTTCCATTAAATTTCTGTTTTCCTATTAAAAGCTCAAAAAACAGTTTAAAATCAGACATTAAAGACCAAAGCGGATATTTGAAAGTGGCAGGTTTATTTCTTTCAATAAAAGCATGACTGAGCCAGGCAAAACCATATCCAAATATCGGAATATACCATAAGAACCTTTCTTTACCGGTGTATATTACAAAACCGATGACGAGAAATACAAATAAAATTCCAAGAAAATGAAAAATCCTGGTTCCTAATTTTTTGTGTTCACCGAGGTAAAACTCATAGAACTCATCATATGTTTTTATTCTTTCAGACATGGCATTATAGTTTAAAGTTCTTAAAGAACCTTAGCAATAATTTCGCCAATTATTAGAGCTGTTTAAATTTTTATAAAACATTTTTTAACATTAAGAAGTTAAGGTTTTCAGAGAATTGTGCTTAATAAACTTTCATCAAAATCAATTTATTGATTTCTTAAACCGTTCATTATGATGATGTTTCTTAATTTCTCAATGTTGAAAAAAGAATAAACAAAATTTATTTAAGTTAAGAAAATTAAAAATGTCAATAGTTTAAAGTTCCAATCATAAAAGTTTTTGATGCATTCAAAGCTTGAGATGTTTGCGTTAATTCTTTTACGACTCCTTTGTTTTTGATGTAATTTGAATGAATAAAATACGTGTCTTTGTTTTCTCGAGTAATAAATCCGGTATGAAAATCTAAGCCGACAATATACACCTGATTTTTATTTTTACTTAAAATATAATTATCTAAATCTTGTCTTTTGCTGAAATATTTAATGTCTTTGCAAAGCTTTTTTATCATTACCGACGAAGCCTGTTGCGCTAAATAAGTTCTGTTAATATCAAAACCAAAATCAGTCAGCGTGTTGGTTACAAAATATCCGCAGGCGATTGTTCCTTTCTGTGGTTCCCTCGATGTTCCGTTAAACGACCATGGAGTAGAAGCCCAGTAATTTGGAACATCATAGTTGATAAATTGAAACAGATAATTCTTCTTTTCTTCTTCAGATTTTTTGTTGATTAAAATTAAAAACTCTTTGTAAGGAATTTTATTTTCTTCTAAATTTTCACTAATTAAATGATTATCAGATTCAACTTTAGTTTTGTTGCAGCCAATAATAACTAAAAATAGTAAACAGAAAAGATATTTCATCGATCGATTATGCTTCTTTTCTCAGCTTACTGTTTTTATATCCGTAGCAAAAATAAATAATCAAACCAATGGCAAACCATATTCCGAAATAAAACCAGTTTTCATGGCTCATTCCGGTAAGAAGATATAAGCAAGAGCTTAAACCAATCAATGGAATTAGAGATAGATTTTTAATAAATGTCAAGACACAAAGCCCAAGATTAATTATGATAAAGAAGAAAATCGAAGCTTTGAATTCACCTTCTTTAGGATCAGACCATTCCATTAAATGATCAAAAAAATCAGGCTGGAAATAATGGAATCCTACCAATGAACCAATAAAAATAACAGGGAAAATAATTTTTCCGTTAATATAAGGAAGGTGAAAACGTCCTTTAAGTTTTTCTTTTGGCGGAAGCATCAAAACTCCTGCACAAACTAATACAAATGCGAAAATAGTTCCGATACTTGTAAAATCTAAGATGAAACTTTTGTCGGTAAAAATAATAGGAACTCCTACTACAATACCGGTAATAATCGTTGCAAACGAAGGTGTTTTATATTTTGGGTGCACATCCTGAAACTTTTTCGGCATCAATCCGTCACGGCTCATTGCGTACCAGATTCTAGGTTGTCCCATTTGGAAAACCAATAAAACAGTAGTGATTGCCACAATTGCCACGAAGGAAACCGTTAATTCCATCCATGCAACATTGGCATTTGTTTTTTCAAAGATGAATGATAACGGATCTCCGATGCCGTCAAATTTTCTGTAATCTACCATTCCGGTTAAGACTAAAGTCAGTGCGATATAAATTACAGTACAAAGAACCAAAGAAATAATCATCCCTTTTGGTAAGGTTTTTTGTGGGTCTTTTGTTTCTTCAGAAAGTACGCTCAATGCGTCAAATCCAATGTAGGCAAAGAAAACTCCTGAAACAGCGCTCATTACTCCCG
Source organism: Chryseobacterium scophthalmum (assembly GCF_900143185.1). Lineage (NCBI taxonomy): Bacteria > Pseudomonadati > Bacteroidota > Flavobacteriia > Flavobacteriales > Weeksellaceae > Chryseobacterium > Chryseobacterium scophthalmum. The sequence continues at coordinate 116,276 of NZ_FSRQ01000001.1, forward strand.
CAAAACCATTTGGCATAAAAGAAGGAGTTCCTTCTATACTTACAGGTGTCCAGTTTTCAGTATTGATGTAAGAAAAACCAACCAAAATAACCAAAACGATTACAGCAAGTTTTAATATAACTAAAGAATTGTTGAAATTTTTACTTTCTTTCACTCCACGGTAACACAACCATGTAATCAACCCGTTAATAACCAATGCAGGAATATCGACGATGAATTTTAAACTTCCCAATAATGGTGCATTTACCCATGCGTTAATCAATTCTTTATTTTCAGAACCGTTTGTAAAAGCTTTTTTAGCTTCGGTATAACTGCAAGTCAGATAATCAGGAATGTGCATTCCAAGACGTTCTAGAAAACTGGTGAAATAATCTGACCAGGAAAAGGCAACGTAAATATTTCCGAAAGAATATTCCATAATCAAAGCCCAACCGATTACCCATGCAATCAATTCTCCAAAACTGGCGTAAGCATAGGTATAAGCAGAACCCGCCGTTGGAATTCTACTTGCAAATTCAGCGTAGCATAAAGCAGTAAAACCACAGGCAAAACCACAAATTAAATAAAGAAGAATCACACCGGGACCGCCTCTGAAAACGGCTTCGCCCAAACTACTGAAACTTCCTGCTCCAATAATAGCTGCAATACCAAAAAAAACAATGTCCCAAGTTCCGAGAACTCTTAAAAGATTAGTGGATGTGTCTGTCTCTGAATAGGTTTTCCTTCTGAAAAGTTGATTCATTCAATGTTTATATAAAGTTGAAAAAAACAAATGTAATTATTTCTGTGAAATAATTAAGATTTTCTTAATATTTCTTATATAAAAGTTAATTACTGCTAAAAAAGAATTGAGATACTAACAATGTGCAAAAAGACTTGTTTATACAATATCTTTTCGATATTTTCGTTGATGGATTGTGGATAAATCTTATCTGAAAATTAAAATATTTGGTCTTGTTTTTGAAGGCTTATCCAATTTAAATTTGATATTAATGAAATCAAAAAAAATACTTTTAGCGGCTGCTGTTTTCTATTTCGGAGTTTCCGAAGCGCAACAGTCTCAATACTTTACCCAAAAGGAAAACTATAGGTTTAACTTAGCTCAGAATCTTTATCAGACAAAAATATACAACGCTTCTCAATACGAATATGCACGCCAGTATTTCTATAATCAGAATCTGGAGCAGTCGAAAAAAGAAGCTGCGCAGTTTTTTGATAACGTCATTGGAGTTATTCTTCAGAAAAATCATGCGGAAGACGGTTTGACGGCTTTCATGAAAGAATATCCAAATTCTGCCTATTTTGCACAGGCAAACTTACCTTTGGCTGATTATTATTTAGCTAAAAAAGATTTTAAGGAAGCTTTAAAAACTTTAAAGAAAGTTAATCAATATCAATTAACCAAAGAAGAAAATACACAGTATATTCTGAAATTGGGGTATGCTAAATTTATGATGGGTGATTCTAAAGGTGCGATTGATGCATTGGAAGAAGCTCACAAAACAGCCGATGAATCTCAGAAAGGCGATATCGCTTACATGTTGGGACATTTGTATTATTCTAAAAGACAGAATGAGCAGGCATTTCAGTATTTTGATTCGGTAAAAGATCAGCCTAAATATTCAAAACTGGTGCGTCCGTATTATGTGCAGATGTATTATAATGATAAAGATTATGATAAAGCAATTTCTGAAGGAAATTCTTTGTTGAATGAAGATATTTCAGCTTCTTATAAAGCGGAAGTTCACAAAATCATTGGTGAATCTTATTTCATGAAAAATGATTACAATTCTGCGTATCCACATTTGAAAGATTATTTAAATGTTCAGCAAAACCCTTCTGAAAACGATTTGTATGAAATGGGATTTGTTGCAGCTCAGCTTAAAAAATATGACGAAGCGGTTTCTTATTACAATCAGTTGTTAAACAGCAATTCGGCTCTGGCTCAGAATGCTTATTACCAATTAGGAAATGCTTATTTGGCGGTTGAGAAAAAGCAGGAAGCACTTTCAGCATTCCGTTCGTCTTATCAGATGGATTATGATGCAAGTGTAAAAAAACTGGCGCACGAACAATATGCAAAACTGAGTTACGATATTGGTAACCCATTTGAAAGTCCTACAACGGTTATTCAGAATTATATTACCATCAATAATACCGATGCGAAAACTGCAGAAATGAGATCACTTTTGGTGAAATCTTATTTGTATTCCGGGAACTTTAAAGAAACGTTGAATGCGATTGACAAATTGTCAAACTCAACTCCTGAAACTGATAAAGTAGATCAGGAAGTTTCTTATCTTTTGGGAACGGAAGAATTCAATAAAGGGAATTTCGACGAAGCTGAAAAATATTTCCTTAGAAGTTTAGAATTTGATTTAAATAAAGAATTCCACAGCAGAGCTTTGTATTGGTTGGGTCAGGTTTATTATCAGAAAGGAAATTATCCTTCTGCGATTGTGCGTTACGAAAAACTAACCAACGAAACTTTTCCTGAAAAACAGCAGCTTCCTTACGATTTGGGATATGCTTATTTTAAATCTAAAAAATTCGATCAGGCAGAACAATATTTTACGCAATATTTAAAAAATCCGAAACCTGAGTTTAAAAACGATGCAGAACTTCGTTTAGCAGATATTAATTACGCCAACAACGATTTGGATCGTGCGATTGCGATTTATGATAAAAACGAAGACGCTACAGACTATACTTTATATCAAAAAGCGTTGGCTTTAGGGTTTAAAGACGACAATGTTGCGAAAATCACCAACTTAAAATCTTTAATTTCTAAATATCCTGCTTCAGAATACATCGATGATGCACAATACGAAATTGGAGTTGCTTATGCCGCTCAGAATGATTTTGCCAATTCAAATGATTTCTTCGGAAAAGTAATTAAATCTTCTTCAGATAAAGATTTGATAGCGAATGCGTCGATTTACAGAGCGCAGAATTATATTGACCAAAACCAAAATGATAAAGCGTTATCTGAATTAAAATCTTTGGGTGAACAATACAAAAATACAGCTTACGCACAGAAAATTGTTCAGGCTGCGAAACCGATTTTTACTAAAAATGGGGATGTTTCAGGTTATGCTGATTTCGCAAGAAATATAGGCGTAAATATCGATGCATCTGAAATTGATGAAATCAACTTATCAACCGGAAAACAATATTTTACCAAAAAAGATTACAAAAATGCAATTTCTTATTACGAGAAATATTTAACTCAAAATCCTACAGGTGAAGGTCTTTATCAGGCTAAATACGAGTTGGGTGAAAGTTATTACCAGACCAATAATCCAACGAAATCATTATTGGTTCTTCAGGAAGTTGCAAATGTGCAGAACGATTATCAGGATGATGCAGCAACTCGAGTTTCTCAAATTTATCTTGCTCAAGGAAATTCTGCTGAAGCTAAAAAGTATTTAGAAAATATTAAAAATTCATCCAATGTCAACGTTAAAAATTATGCTAATGTTGAGTTGATGAAAATGTATGCTGAGGAAAAGAACTTCTCGGAAGCTGAAAAATTAGCCAATGCTGTAATTGCCAACAATAAAAACTCTGCTGCAGTTATTGAAACTGCAAAAGTAATTAAGGCAAGAAGTCTGATGAATTCAGGAAAAGATAAAGACGCACAAACGGCTTATACAGTTCTTGAAAAATCTTCAAACACCGAAGTTGCAGCTGAAGCTTTCTATGCAAAAGCATTTTATCAAAACAAAGCGAAAGCGTATAAATCTTCCAATGAAACGATCTTTAAAATTGCCAATAATTACGCATCAGAAGATTATTGGGGAGCGAAAGCATTGGTGTTAATGGCGAAAAACTATATAGGTCTGAAAGATAATTATCAGGCGAGTTATACTTGCGACCAGATCATCTCAAACTATGCAGATTTCCCTGAAATTGTTGCAGAAGCGAAGGAAGTTAAAAAGCAGATTAAAAAATAAAATGTACTGTCGTATTTATGTAAAATGTATTCATGTGATTTAATCATTAATACTTTTTACTTTATACATTAATACAATATATATGAACAAGAAAATTCAAATACTATCTATATTATTTCTGGGAATCTCGTCTGTGGCGTTTTCTCAGATCAGAGAAGAAAAGCTGATTCTTAACAAGAAAAGAGAACCGGAAGTAAAGAAAATTGAGAAGAAGAAAACTTCTGTAGCAATAGAGAAAAATTATCCGCCTGAAGAGAAATCTGCGAATCCTGTAAAATATACGATTACAGATGTTCCTGCAGTTTCAGATTTTAAAACTTCTACGATTCAGGGTGAAGATGTTACTCCGAAGTTTGACGGAACGGCTCAAAATAACTATTTCCAAATTGGAATGGGGAATTACGGGAAGATTTTAGCCGATGCTACTATTTCTACAACTTTAGAGAATAAGCTAGAAGTTGGGGCAGATGTTCATGTTTTATCTACAAACGGACTTAAAAAAGTTTATCCTTGGGATTCTAAACAAAGTTCGGCAACATTGGGAGCTTTCTTAAATTCATACGGTGAAAAAGGGAAAATCAATGTAAATGCTGAATATGGTTTAAATAACTATAATTATTATGGAATTTATGCGGTCAATCCTTCAGCTGATGTAGATTTACAACAAAAAGTCAATCAGTTTAAAGTGAATGGTTACTATGATTTTTATTCTAATGAAATTCTGAATGATGTAAGAGTAAAATCTTCATTTTTGAGCGATCATTTTGATGCAAAAGAAAATCAGGCTTCCATTTTAGCTAACCTTTCAAAGCATGCTGTAAAACTTTCAGACAACGGAATTGTAATGAATGCTGATCTAGGATTAGGTTTGGAAACGGTAAAAACAGATTTTGCGTTATTAAACAAAAATTCTTCAACGTTTTTCAATGCAGATATTGCTCCGAAAGTAACCTTTGCTAAAGGTGAATCTTATTTAATGTTGGGTTCTTCATTTAATTTTTTAAATGCAAGAAATTCTAATTTGATTTTAGCAGAAGAATTAAAAAATAACAAAACATATTGGTTTCCACAAGCTGAATTTCAGGTGGCTGCTTCTAAAGAATTCAAATTCTATGGTGGAGTTGACGGTGGTTTAAAACTAAATACGTATGCTGAATTATTACAGGAAAATCCATTCTTGGTTTCAGATCAAATGTTGAGACCTACAGAAACGCAATACCATTTTTATGCAGGTTTAAGAGGGGATATCGAGGAAACTTTTAAATATGATGTTTCTGCCGGATTTGGGAAAATGAAAAATATTATGTTCTTTGGAGCAAATAGTCTTTTCACTAATGAGTTTACTTTAGACAGACCCGGTTACGATTTTGCCAATACTTTCTCTACAATTTATGATGACGGAAATGTGAGCGATATTAAAGGTAGCTTGCAATATTTCCCGTTAGAAAACCTGATTGTAGATGCTGATGTAAGATTTTTAAAGTACGATTTAAAGAATTACGAAAATATCTATAACGTACCTTTAGTAACAGGAAGCATCGGTGCAAAATATACAATGTTTGAGAAAAAATTGTCTTTAGGCTTTAAAGGAATTTTCGCAACAGACAGAACGACAAATTCGTATATGCTTGAAGGAGTGGGAAGTCCATCAATGATTTTCCAATCAACTGAAGATACCAATGATAAAGTTGGTGGTTATGCAGATTTAAACTTGTCAGCAGAGTACAAAATTCACAAAAATTTCAGTATTTTCGCACTCGGAAACAATCTTCTAAGCTCAAAATACCAAACGTACAAAGGCTATAAAGTTCTTGGTGCGCAGGTTGTAGGAGGTGTGAAAATTACGTTCTAAATATAAATAATGAGTAATTGGTAATGAGCAATATTTGCATTACTTATTATTAATTACTCATTACTTATAAAAACCGGCTTCGTAGTTCAACTGGATAGAATGGCGGATTTCGGCTCCGTTGGTTGGGGGTTCGAATCCCTCCGAAGTCACAAATGACCTTTTGAGTATCAAAAAATACCAGAAAACGTTGAGTTTTCTGGTATTTTTATTTAATGAAATAGTAGATTCTAATGTGTTTTGTTGTAGTCAAAAATTGACAATTTAAAAATTTGCGGATTTTTTATTCAGCCTGAAAAAGAAGGCAAATGTCCGGTTATTATTTTAAAAAGAGGTGGGAATCGAGAATTTGGAGCGTTAAGTATCAACATGATGACTCAATTTTTATCAAAAATATTCATTAGATCAATTGATTAATTTTTTAAAACTTAGATGAAATCAAACAAGATTAACGATTCGAAAAATGGTAAAGTTTTAAAAACCAATTATAGGAAATAAAAATTATCTCCTTAAGCTTTAAAGCGTATAGGTTGTGTTTCATTTTGGTAAAAACTAAACTCATGATAAAAATAAAAAGAGCCTCTAGATGTAGAGGCTCTTATATGATAGAGACAATTAATCTCCTGTATTTACAGTCACTTTCATTCCTGCTCCTCCAGATTTGTCATCTTCATCCAGATTTACTTTTGCGGGTTGAGATTTGAAATCGTGGACGTTATTTTTAGTATTACGATCGATGAGCTTGGCGTAAGGATCAATTCCTGCTTCCAAAGGTTCTTCGTTTATAAAGAACGTGAAAGTTTTTTCGGGCTTGTCCATTTTTACTTTTTTGAAAATAAGTTCTTTTCCTTCCGGAAATTGTTTAGATTTTGCAGCTAAAACAGCAATATCAATGTAATCAGCAACAGGAATTTTTTTAGATTTTCCTTTTCCGTCAACTCGGTATTTGGCACTTCCTACGGTAAGTTTAACTTGATATTTAGCTCCAATTTTTTTGTAGGAAAGATTTTTCACGTAGTTTTCATACAATATAATGTTTTCAAACATATCTTTTACCAAATATTGCAGACTGTCTGGTGTTTCTTTTTTCAGGAGATTTACAAATTCTACAGAATTGGTGTATGGTGGTTCCTGAAATTTAGTTTGATTTAAATATTTTTTCAAAATAGAATTCAGCTTTGCCTCTCCCAAATAATCTTTGAGTGCATACATCACTACACTTCCTTTATTATAATGAATGTAGTTTTGATTTTCAACTAACATCAAAGGCATTTCGCTCTTGCTTTCCTGGCTTCTTCCTTTTAGATATTTATCAAGCTCATAACTCAGAAATTTTTTCATGGCTTGAGCGCCGTATTCGTGCTCCATCACCATCAAAGCAGAATATTGTGAAAATGTTTCAGACATCATTGCACTTCCCTGAACATTTCCACCGGCTACCTGATGTCCCCACCATTGATGCGCCACTTCGTGAGCCGTTACATAGAAAGGGAGGTCTATTTTTTCAGGTTTATTAGGCTCAACTTTCGTCAGGAATCCAATTTCTTCAGAGTATGGAATCGTGTTTGGAAAAGATTGTGCAAATGAAGCATAACGTGGAAACTCAATAATCCGGACTTGCTTATGCTGATAAGGCCCAAAGTTTTTAGTGTAATAGCTTAAACTGTTTTGAATAGATGAAATCATTCTGCCAACATTATATTCGTGACCTTTCTGATAATAAATTTCAATGTTTACATTGTTCCATTTTGATTTTTTTACCTGATAATCCGCAGAAAGAAATGCATAGAAATTGAGAATCGGAGAATCCATTTTATACGTAAAATATCTTCTGCCATTTGCTTTCCATTCTTTTTGAAGATAGCCCGGTGCGATCGCAATCTGATTCTCATCTGTAGAGATCTGCGTTTTAAATCTGATCCAATCGGCATCGTTTGAAATGAAATTATTCATTCTCGCTTTCTGGTCATTCACTTTTGCCAATCTCGGTTTTGGTTTCAAACCATATTTTTTGCGGGCATCATTTTCAGAAAGTTCTGTATCTGAATCATATCCTAATCCTGGCAAATTATGAGAATTGAAGAATGAGCCATTTCCTACCACATCGGTTTCTGTCTCGGAGTTGGCAAAACCTTTCGGTTGAAATTTATATTGAAAATTAAAAGCAACAGAATCTCCCGGCTGAAGTGGTTTATTGAGCTTTACAAGCTTTAAACCAACTTTTTCATCATTAAAAATCTCTTTTCCGGAAGCTGATAATTGTATTTTCTGGTAAGAATAGTGCCCATCGAGATTGTTTGGATATTTGATAATAATACTGTCAATGGGTTTCTGTTGTTTATTTTTTAAGTAATAAATTCCATCTACGCTCCAGCCAGATGTTTTAGGATAAATATCGATCTTCAAATCTGAAGAAACAATTCTTGGCTGGCTGATTTTTTCTAAATATTTATATTTTTTTTCATAATCAACACGCATTTTTTCTATTTCAACTTCTGTGTAGGTTTTGTTCAGAATATGGGTATTGTAATAAATATATCCACCAAGTCCAACAGTTGAAAGCAGGAATATAAACAGTAAAGCTTTATGTTTTAATTTGAATGATGTTTTTGAAAGAAGATATTTTTTAGATAATCCTTTTTCCTTACCTCTTGGGAAAGCGATAAGTGCAATGAACAATAAGAACAACATCATCAAAATCCAGTAAGATTTTACAATAAAATAGCTGTAAAGTACTTGTCCAAAACCATTCAAAGCGGAATAGGGAAGTTGCGGACCATTAGAGTTGAAACTGTACAGAATGCCATCAATTTCCAGATAATTATACAAAATCGGAAGAAATACAACAGGGAAAATGGCTAAGAAAAATCCAAAATATTTGTTGTTGACAATGAATTGAACAAACAAACTGAAACCTATTAAAACCAAATAATAAGGTAGGTTGTATAAATTAAATTTCAAATAAGTTAATGGTTCTACATCATAAAAGCCTTTGTAAAACTGAATTCCAATACAGATTAAATTTGAAAAAATCTGCATAATGATAACCATCCAAACCATTCCCAAAAATTTGGAAAACATCAGGTTGAAATTGGAAACTGTACTTACGCCAATCAACTCATCTATTTTATTTTCACGTTCTCTCCAAACGATATTTCCTGAGAAGAAAACAATCAACAAAAGCAGGAAAAAAGAAAGACCTTCTTCTGCCAATTCTGCCAACAGAAATGTAACAGGAATAGCTTCTGCATCGTACATCGATTTCATAAAATTGGAAATCACAATCAACATGACACCGAAGATGAAGCTGATAATTCCAAAAAATGGCGTGTAAACAATCCTTTTTACTTCGAAAAAAGAAAGGTAGAAAAGCTCTTTCAGTTTGGCAATCCATCCAAAATCTTTTTGAACGGTAAGAATTTCCTGTAATGACTTTCCAGAATTGGAATAAACGACCTCTTCTGCGTTTGATTTCTTCTTTTTGAAAAGAGAAAAAGGCTGTAGAAACTGGTTAAAATCAAATTTAAAATAAGTAAATCCTACACATAAACACGCAATGCCCAACCAAAATAAGCGATTCCAAAGCAAAATACCCGAGAATGGAACTGCATTTTCATTTTGTTCAAAAGGCGTCCAATATTCGGTGGTCTGTCTCAATGCAAAACTTCCGAACGGATCGATAAGGGAAGCCAAATTTTTATTTTGAATATCCGATAAAATACTATCGCTCAAAATCGAAAGTAAAAGCAAAATAATGCAAAAAAGATATGAAGACAAAGTACTTCTTGTAAGCGTTGTCAATGCGAAAAAAATAGAGCCGATAATCAAAGTGTTCACGACTGTGAAAATCAAAAAAGGCAATAGATAATTGAAGACATCGATCGGGCCTAACTGCGGAGTTCCGAGTCCGTACAAAGTTCCAAAGAAGTAGCCGATGAGCGTTCCTGAAAAAACATAAACCGATATCAGAAAATTAGCTAAAAATCTTCCAAAAAAATAACCTGACTTTGTAATCGGAGTCGTGTACAACAAGCCGTGAAAATTATAGGCATAATCTTTCTGAATGGCTGTTGCCATTATACTGATCATCATAACGCCATTGATGAGAACCATAATGTTCCCGCTCATCCCGACAATCAGTTTTGCAATTGCCAGAGAAGAATTTTTGATAAGAATGGAATCTGAAGTAGAAGTATCAAAAGCACCGGTAGTTCCCAATCCTACAAGAACACCCAATGTGAGAAAAACTAAAAAATAAATCTGTGTACTCCATTTTTTGAAACCGTTTCTGAGTTCAAATGAGAATAATTCTTTAAACATTAGCCGTCATTTTTTTTGTGATACTTGAGAAATACACGTCTTCCAAATTAGATTCTACTGGAATGAAACCTGCATCTGGCTGAGTTTCTGCAAAAACACGAATCTCAACTTTCCCTTCAGAAGTATGGGTTGAAATAACTTGATATTCTTCTTTTGCAGCCTCAACTTCTGATTTCTCTACAAGTTTTTTCCAGATTTTCCCCTGAAAATCTTCAATTACTCCTCTAGGTGTTCCGTCGAGAATAATCTGTCCCTGATTTTGAACAACAACACGGTTACAAAGATTTTTAACATCATCCACAATGTGCGTGGAAAGAATAACGATGGTGTTTTCACCGATTTCGCTTAGGAGATTATGAAAACGGTTTCTCTCCATTGGATCGAGACCTGCAGTCGGTTCATCTACAATAATCAATTTCGGATTTCCAAGAAGTGCCTGTGCGATTCCGAATCTTTGGCGCATTCCGCCAGAATATTCGCTTACATTTCTTTTTCTGGCTTCGAAAAGATTGGTTTGATGAAGAAGACCATCTACAATTTCTTTACGTTCAGATTTATTAGAAATTCCTTTTAGAATAGCAAAATGGTTAAGAAGTTCCACCGCATTTACCTTAGGATAAAATCCAAAATCCTGAGGAAGATAGCCGAGAATTTTTCTGAGCTCTTCTTTTTGAGTCAGAGCATTTAGATCTCCCAAAAATATTTCTCCCGAATCTGGAGCCTGTAATCCTGCAATAGTTCTCATCAATGATGATTTTCCGGCACCATTGGGACCGAGTAATCCAAACATTCCTTTTCCAATTGTGAGGTTTACATTGTCTAAAGCTTTCAAGCCATTTCCGTAGGTTTTACTGATGTTATTTATTTTCAGTTCCATAGTTATTCTTTTATTATTATAATTTATTAGACGATTACTAATATTATTTGTTACAAAAATTTTAGAATAAAGGAAAATATAAAATAAATCAGCACAGTATTGTGTGTTTTTAAGTAATCAAAAAGGGATTGAAATTAGTTTTTTTTCTATCATGTTTAATTAAAAAAAAATCAAATCATAATTTGGAGCTGCTAATTTCGTAAGAAGCCGAAAAATCAATTGAGTATGTCATTGGATTCTTCAAAGTTTAAAGATGATATTTCTGTTATCAATGGAAATTCCAAAATCAAGAAAGTAATAACAATTCTGTATCTCGAAAGAGTAGATGTATTAATTATAAAATCTTATTCTAATGTCAAATAAATTTTTAATCAAAGTGAAGTTTTCAAGTTTTTTGCTGCACTTAAATTAGTTTTAATTACTCCAGAATTATCTACCAAGAAATATTTACTTAAAGGCATTTTAAAAATACAATATTCAATAATTTTAAGTAAATGTATTTTCCACTTCAAATTAAAAATTATTAAAATATCTTTGGCGGATTAGTATTTGTCCGCCTTTTTTATAGCTTATTGTTTATGTCTATTTTGTTTCGTTAGAAGCCGAGGTAAATCCTCAGGAAATTTATTGGTCTGTAAATTAATGTGCCCTAAATTTTAGAATAATAAACATTTATTTTCTTTTTAAATCGTATTCAAAAACTCACTTAAATCTTCCTCTTTTGTTAATCCTATTTTTGATTTTACCTTAGCTTTGTAAACTCTTATACTTCCCACAGTAAATTTTTCCAGAAGAGCGATTTCTTTTCCTGATAAATTCAGTTTAAAATAGACACATAGTTTCAATTCCTGTTGAGTAAGAATCGGAAATTGTTCAGAAAGTTTATCCATAAACAATTTGTTTTCCAGAGAACTTTCGTTAATAAGCTCATTATCCTTTTTGTCAAGTTGTATTAAATTGTTTATTTTAAACTGCAAATCTTTTAGAATCTCTTCAGGCTCAATATTATTGGTTTTCTTTAATTTTTTTAAATTTTCTAAAAATGCTTTTTGTGTTTCAGTTTTCAGATTAAGATTGAGATGAAGATTTTTTACCTTTTCTTTTTGCAGTTGAAGGTCTTTTTCAAGAATTTCTTTTGAATTTTCAAATATGATTTTTTCTTTTTCTAGAAGCTCTTCTTTCTTCTTTTTTCTCATCCTTAAAATAATTATAACACCAATAAAAACCACTATTATGAGGGCTAAGAAAAAAATTAAGAATACATATTTTTTCTTTTGATCCTCTTTTTCTTTATTGATTTCTTTAATGATATAACTGTCGATAGCATCTACCGTTTTGCTTAATTCTTTTTGAGATGACAGGTCCTGCTCATCATTCAATGCAGCCAATCTCATTGAAATACCTTTAAAGTCTTTGAAATTATCATTTCTTAAATAATAATCTTTTATCAGTTTAGTTAAAATAATTTTATCTTCTACTTTTTGCAACTTAGGTTCAATAATTTTCAGTGATTCTATTATTTCAACTTCATTGGTTCTTTTGCCTGTAATATCATAAATGGCCAAAATATCTTTGGCTGCTAAAAGTGCCATTCTATCATTTCCGTTTTTAAAAGAGAATTTCCATTTTTCCAAAAATAATTTTTCAGAAATATCATATTTTTTTAATTCCAAATAATATTGAGCCAGACTTCCTTTCATATAATAAACAAAAACCTTTTGTTTATTACTTATTTTATTTCTCTGCGTTAATATCTGTATTCCTATGTTCGTTTCTTTAATGGCCAGATCTATTTTCCCCATTTTATCATAACACATCCCGAAATTATTATGCATAGAAGCAATATAAAGCAGGTCTTTCTTTCTATCAAAAGTATTTAATGCTTTCTTAAAAAAAACGAATGCATTTTTATACTCCTCTTTATTGTATAATAGTCTTCCTTTAAAATGGTATAAATGAGGTAGGAAGTATTGATTTCCTACTTTTTCATTTAATTCTATAGCCTCATTGATATACTTCATTGACCAATCTGGAGAGCTAAGTTCAAAATGAGTTGCTAGATTATAATTGCAGGCAATATCTACATACTTATACTTTCCGTTATTAAGCTTTATTAGTTCATACACAAGCGGAATTTGCTCATTTCTTTTTTCAGAATAAATAAGAACATCAACATATTTACTGCTTATCTGGTGAAGCTTGTTATTATCTTCATTATATTTTTGTAATTCCTCGTTATAAAATCTTTTAATAATTATGCGACGATCTGCTTTTGGATTTGAAAGAGACTTGCTTATTTTCTTATTTAATGCATCAAAATATTCATCTCCTCCTGAAGAATTACAAGAAATAAATAAAAAACTAAAGAATGAAAAGTAGAGTAAATATTTAATCATTTATGGTAAATGTGTTTATAGTGGCAATATCAGTATAATTTTTTTATTAATCATAGGGTGAAAAATAATAAAAAAATACTTTTTGTAAAATTAATGCTTTTAAAAATATAAAATACTTGTTTTCAATTATTTATATTTTGGTAATTAACGTTTTTTTAATTTTTTAAATTTTAGTTAATGTTAATTAATCTCTGTTTTCTTATAAATTTCTTCTTCTGCATGTAATTTCGTTTAATATACGATCTGAAAAAAATAAAGGTCTATTTGAAATAAAGTTTAAAATAAACAATTTAATAAAATTTGAATCATTTCATTGTTATAGATAATGGTTTATGAAAATGATAATTTTTAAAATGAAGTTAGATTATAAAAAAATAAACATTGGGCATTTAATTCGCGAAGAGATCAAAGCAATAAAAATTGAAAGTGGTCGCATTTGCAAGTTTATGAATTGTACTGAAAAAGAAATAGAAGAAATGTACGAAGCAACTGATCTTCCTACTAATATCCTGCTAAAATGGTGTAAACTTCTTGAATACGATTTTTTTAGAATTTATTCGCAGCACCTGATTTTGTTTTCTACCCCAAAACAAAAGTCGAAAGCAACGGATACTAAAGAAAGTAAAAGTTCTCTTCCCAATTACAGAAAAAATCTTTATACAAAGGAGATTATCAATTTTGTTCTTGAACTTATTCGTACAGGAAAGAAAACTAAAGCCCAGATTATAGAAGAATATAAAATTCCTAAAAACACACTATTAAAATGGATCGAAAAATATTAGGAGATAATATCTATTAACAACACTTTTCTAATTCAAGAAAAGAGAATATAATATTTACATAAAAGACAAAAAAAACATAATAAAATGATTAAACCAGATTACCAAAGAATTTATACGGATCTTTTAAAACTGAAATTTCCTGAAAAAGAAAAAGATTGCCTTCCATTATTAAATAAAAAGAATTTTTCGCAATTGGATGTAATCAAATTTGAAAATATTTTATTTGGAGAAACCAAAAATGAAGATTCACATAATAATGGAATTCATAGGTCTTATGATAAATCAACAATTTTTAAAATTTTAGATTATCAGAAAAAACACAATCTGAACAATACTGAATTGGCAAAACATTATGGACTCAGCAGAAATACGGTTGCCAAATGGAAGAAATATTTTCTGGTTTAAACTAAATATGAGATTTAAACAAAGCATAAAAACCTGAAGATATTATTACAGGTTTATATAAAAATTTAATATAAATGGTTCAGGACCATATGTTTTCAATCACAAATGTTGAAAAAAACACAACGCCAATGAAATTCATTGGCGTTGTTGTTTACTAAATGATTGTTTCTTTAAACTCAAATTCTGTTTACTTTTTTTTTAAATGATTTACAGACTATTAATGATTGCCGTTTTTAAAGGATAATATAAATATCGATCAATAAAAAAGCCATGTCGATGTCTTTTTTTGAAAGAAAAACAGAAAATGATAATTATTTTATTCACCAATGTGTGTTGAGAAAATAATTTTTATTATCTTGACCCCGTTAAACATTACCAAATTACTCAATGAACTTCGACAAACTAATAGACCATTTTAAACTAGACAAACAAGAATTTTATTTTCAGTTTAATTCTCATCCCAACTATCCTTCGGCTTTAGCTTTCAGCGACACTCTCAATTTTTTGGGTTTAAAAAATGACGCTTATGAATTGGATAAAGAGTATTGGGACGAATTACCTGAAGAATTTATGGCTTTGGTCAACAATTCTTTTTCATTAGTAAAAAAGAAAGACAAGGACTTCATCATTTATTCTGATAAAGTAAAGAATTTAAGTAAAGAAGAACTTTATAAAAATTCGGATGATTTTGTACTTCTTTTTGAGAAAACAGAGAACGTAAAGTCAACATCATTTTTTAATTTTAAACCGTTTATTTATGCAATTTTCGGGATAATTCTTCTCTATTCATTCCTGCAGTTCACTTGGTATGAAAGCATTTTCAACTTATTGTCATTACTCGGAGTTTACATTTCTTTAGAGCTTTTTAATCAGAAATTCGGGCAAGAATCTGTTGTCGTAAGCAATATTTGTGGTGGCGCAGCAAATAGTAATTCTAAAAGCTCATGTGCAACCATTTTTTCTGCTGATAAAACGAATATTTTAGGATTAAAGCTTTCCGATTTTAGCTTAATTTATTTCTTGGGAATTACCTTTATTGGTCTTTTATTTCCGGGCGCTCAGTTTGTTTTAAAAATTATTTCACTGATTTCAGTTGTCGTGATTTTATACTCACTTTATGTTCAGACTTTTGTAGAAAAATCACTTTGCAGAGTGTGTCTCTTTATCATTTTTATTTTATTGGCGCAGATTGCAGTCAGCTCTTTCTATTTCAGTTTGGTGGTTTCTTTACCGATTGTTTTTATCAGCGTTATTGCATTTATTTCTTTGTTTTTTACGATTGCTTTTCTAAATAATCTGATGAATCAGAAAGAAGAGCTTAAAAAATCAAATGCGAAAAATCTTAGATTCAAAAGAAATTATGATCTGTTCAAAAGAGAACTTTTAGATAAAGAAAAAATTGAATTTTCAGATAAAAACACTTTCTTCTTAGGAAACAAAGACGCAAAACTTCATATCTCGGTAGTTTCAAATCCTTATTGTGGGTTTTGTAAAGATGCACATAAAATTCTTGAAGATTTAGTAGCAAAATATCCGGATGAGATTTCTGCACAGATGAGATTTAATTATTCAGGTGAAAGCGCAGGAGAAAAATATACCCAACTTATTTCAGACTTTTTGAGCATTTATAAAAACAAATCACAAAAAGATTTTTTAAGCGCGGTTGATACTTGGTTTAAAAATAAAGATGAAGGCGAAATTAATAGAAAATCTGGAACACAAAATCCGGAAGATCTTACAAATATCATTCAGATGACTTCGGAAAATAGTTCTGCAGGACTTAATTTCACGCCTGTTTTTATCATTAATGGTTATCAGTTTCCGGATAAATATGACCGCGATGATATTCATTACTTTATCGGTGAATTGATTGAAGATGAAGATTTTTCAATTTAAATTATTTTTGATTAATCAAAATTGATTAATTTTAAATGAATTAAAAGCGGGATCCGAAAAGCTTAAAAAGAGTAGGAAATTACCAAATTCAATTTTTATGAAAAATCTAAAAAAAATCAACCGACAGGAAATGAAAACGATTCAGGGAGGTATTGTCTGTACAGGTGGACAGCTTTGTCTGATCAACGGAAAATGGAAATGCATGCCATACGACGGATGCGGCGGCGGAAACCAACCTTAATTAATCATCAAATCAACCAAACTATTTTATTATGAAAAATTTTAAAAAAGTCTCAAGAAGTCAGATGAAAGACATCAACGGCGGAGCTTCAACTTGTTCTCAAGCATGTTGCCCTCCTCCGGGAATTAAAAGATGTCCCAATATTTATTGTTTTGCACCATGTCCCGTAGAATCTTAAAAATAATTATATGAAAAATTTAAAAAAAATTTCAAGAAATCAAATGAAAAATATTACCGGAAGCGGTGGAATAATCGTAAAACAATGCGTAAATATCTGTTGTCCGCCTCCTGGACAAATTAAATGCCCAAAATTGATTTGCCCGGCAGTAGTTTGTCCGCAATATGCATAGAAATTTTGTATTATTCGATGAGATTTAAAAAATCGAATAATTTTTATTAGATATAATATTTGTATTTTAAAAAAATCCCTAAATTGGGATAAAAATAAAGCGGCATCCGAAAAGCTTAAATAGAGTAGGAAACCAAACATTATATTTATGAAAAACTTAAAAAAACTTTCAAGAGAAAATCTTAAAACTGTACAGGGAGGAATTACTCTTGAATGTGCACAAGGGCAAGCTGCATCTGCAAAGTGCTACAACACAAACACAGAATGCGTAAATGATCCTAATTCAGGTGGTTTTTGCATTCGTTATTGCAATAAGTCTTGCTACTAAAGTCTAAAAGCTTATAAATTAGAAGAAAAATTGTCGTCTCTGAGGCGACAATTTGTTTTAAATAATTTGAATTAAATTTTGAAAAAAAAATTCCCCAATTACATACAACCCGATTCCAAAGATTGTGGCCCCACCTGTCTCAGAATTGTCAGCAAACATTACGGAAAAAGTATTTCCCTGCAACAGATTCGTAACCTTTCAGAAACAACCCGAGAAGGAAGCAGCTTACTTGGTTTAAGTGATGCTGCCGAAGATTTGGGCTTCCGTTCTTTGGGAGTTCAGGTTGATTTTAATACATTAGCTGAAGAAGTTCCTTTCCCATGCATCGTACACTGGAACAAAAATCACTTTGTGGTTGTCTATAAAATTGATAAAAATAATTTGGTGTATATCTCAGATCCAAGTTACGGACTGATTACCTATTCCAGAGAAGAATTTATCAAGCGATGGATTGGCGAAAATGCGAATGAAAATACAGAGGAAGGAATTGCTTTGATTCTGGAAACTACACCAGCATTTTTCCAAACCGAATTTGACGATCAGGAAAGTAAAGCCAGTTTTTCTTTTTTATCTAAATATCTACTAAAATATAAATCGCTTATTGTTCAGTTGGCAGTAGGATTATTAGCAGGAAGTTTATTGTCGCTTATTTTACCTTTTCTTACTCAAAGTATTGTGGATGTGGGAATTCAGAATCAGGATTTGAACTTTATTTATCTGGTTCTTCTCGCTCAGGTAATGCTTTTTCTGGGTAGAATGGGAATTGAGGTTATCCGAAGCTGGATTTTGCTTCACCTTTCAACAAGAATCAACATTTCAATTATCTCCGATTTCTTTATTAAATTGATGAAACTTCCCATCAGTTTCTTTGATACAAGAATGACCGGAGATATTATGCAGAGAATTAACGACCATCACAGAATCGAACAACTTCTGACCAATTCTTCTCTAAATACATTATTCTCATTAGTCAATCTGATTATTTTCAGTATCGTATTGCTGTTTTATGATTATCGTCTGTTTATCGTTTACATTGTTGGAGCGGCTTTATACATTGGATGGATTACGTTTTTCCTAAACAAAAGAAAAGAGCTTGATTATAAAAGATTTTCACAGGTTTCGCAGGAACAGAGTAAGGTAATTGAACTGATCAACGGAATGCAGGAAATAAAAATGCATAACGCTGAAAAGCAAAAACGCTGGGATTGGGAATTCTTACAGGTAAAACTTTTTAAACTAAAAATAAAATCGCTGTCATTAGAGCAATGGCAATCGGTTGGAGGAAATTTCATCAACCAAATGAAAGATATTTTGGTAAGTTTTCTTTCTGCTAAATTGGTTCTGGAAGGAAATCTTACTTTAGGGATGATGCTTTCTGTGCAATACATTATCGGACAGTTGAATAGTCCACTATTACAATTGATCGATTTTGTAAAACAAACTCAGGATGCCAAAATTTCTTTAGAAAGACTACGAGAAATTCATGATAAAGAAGATGAGGAAAGCAAAGACGATCAATATGCCACAGAAATTCCGGATAAAGATATAGAAATCAATAATATGTCTTTCAGATACATCGGTTCGGATGTTCCGGTTTTTGAAAATTTAAACTTAAATATTCCTCACCAAAAAACAACGGCAATTGTTGGAGCCAGTGGAAGCGGGAAAACGACATTGCTGAAATTACTAATGAAGTTTTATGAACCTAACGAAGGGGAAATTAAAATTGGAAATACCCAAATGAAAAACATCTCACCAAGATTCTGGAGAGATCAGTGTGGCGTGGTAATGCAGGAAGGCTACGTTTTTAATGATACGATTGCTAATAATATTGCAGTAGGAGAAGATTATGTAGATAAATCAAAACTAAGAAAAGCTGTAGAAATCGCCAATATTAAAGAATTTATAGAAGATTTACCTTTAAGTTATAACACAAAAATAGGAAATGAAGGAGTCGGTGTGAGTGGCGGACAAAAACAAAGACTTTTCATCGCAAGAGCGGTTTACAAATCTCCTGAATATATTTTCTTTGATGAAGCAACTTCTGCTTTAGATGCCAATAATGAAAAGGTAATTATGGAAAATCTGGAACAGTTTTTCAAAGGTAAAACCGCCATTGTGATTGCTCACAGATTATCAACCGTAAAACATGCTGATAAAATTATTGTTCTCGATAAAGGAAAAGTTGTAGAAGAAGGAAACCATGCGGAATTGGTAGCTTTAAAAGGAGAATATTACAGACTTGTTAAAAATCAACTGGAATTAGGTAATTGATTTTACTTTGACAAAGTTTCAAAATAAAAACATAAAATTTGGAAACACATAAAGACATTTTAGACAATATAGAACTTCGCTCAGAAAGCGTTCAGGATATACTCACAGAACCACCACATTGGATGTTCCGATGGGGAAATACGATTATATTTATTATTCTGCTGCTTATTCTTGCAATGAGTTACATCATCAAATATCCGGAATTTGTTCCTGCTCCTATTGTAGTGACATCGCAAAATCCACCGGAGAAAATTGAAGCAAGAAGCAGTTCAAAAATCGAAAAAATATTTATTAAAGATCATCAAAAAGTAAAAAAAGGTGATGTAATGATGGTTTTGCAGTCTACAGCAAATTATCAGGATGTTTTAAAGCTTAAAAAACTCGTAGATTCTATCGCTTCAGATCAGTTGCTTTCTTTCCCTGTTAAAGAAGCTTCTCATTTCAAATTGGGTGAACTTCAGGGCGATTACAATAGTTTTGCAAAAGCTTTTCAGGATGAGAGTTTATTTACTCGTTTACAACCCTATGCTCCAGAAAACATTGCGACTAACCTTAGTATATCTGAATCCAGAAGCAGAATTGCTACTTTAAAACAACAAAAAAATCTTGAACTTGCAAAGGCTGAACTTTCACGTAAAAGCTATCAAAGATCACAGGAATTATTTAATCAGGGCGTGATTGCTGCAGTAGAGCTAGAAAATGAAAAAATAAAATATCTTCAGGCGCAACAAAACTTAGAAAACTTAAATATTTCTCTTTCTCAATTGCAGGAAAGCATTTCCAATTTCAATAAAACAAAAAGCGGAACAGCGATCAATACAGAAAAAGATAAAATCACGTATTCATCTCAAACCCTTCAGTTATTTGAGCAACTTAGAAAATCTTTAAAACAGTGGGAACAGAGCTATCTCATTATTTCTTCAACTGATGGAATGGCAAGTTTTCAACAATTTTATGGTGAAAATCAGTTTGTAAAAGCAGGTGATCCTATACTTTCTATTTTACCGGATCATACGGAGCAAATAGTTGGAAGAATGTCTGTACCTACAGCCAATTCAGGGAAAATTATTCCGGGTGAAAAGGTATTGATTAAATTAGATAATTACCGTTTTCAGGAATATGGAATCATCGAAGGAAAAGTTCAGAATATTTCATTAATTCCTGATGAAAAAGGAAATTATTATGTAGATGTTGTTCTTCCTAAAGGTTTAAAAACTTCCTACAATAAAACATTGAAATTTGATAAAGAACTGAGAGGAAATGCCGAAATCGTAACACAAGATCTACGATTGATCGAAAGGTTTTTCTATCAGATTAGAAAACTATTAGGCTATCAATCCTAAAAATTATAACATAATTATTTTGAAATGTTCCTTTTAACAGCTTTTTAGACCACTGAACTGCAATAAAAGTTCAGTTTATACAAACTATTTTTCTATTTTTGCTAAGTGAAACTTTTAAGATTTATATTGACAATTTATTTCATTGCACTGCTGATTATGCCGTGCAGTGATGTCAAAGCTGAATCTGGAAAAGATAATCACACCCAAATTTCACTCAATACTGAGGATTCTCATTCTCATAATATAGATGATGGCTGTTCTCCTTTCTGCTTTTGCAGCTGTTGCCAGATTACGGTAACTGCATTTAAAATGGAACCTTTTTTAGACGTTCCTTTACAGGTAAAAGCCTATTTTTCAAAGAAAATTCTTTTTCATAGAAACAACATTGCTTATCAGGTTTACGACCACATTTGGCAACCTCCCAAAATTTAATTTTTAACGATCAGATGAAAGAAGCCTTTCATCACAACCTTTAGGAAAACTTTGCAATATCATTGCATGGTATTCTTAGTCATTTTTGCATTTCAGGAATGCATCAATTATTTGATGCAGGAAAGAGATTGCAGGTCAATAAAAATTAAATAAAATTCTATGTTAGATAAAATCATAAAATTTAGCATCAAAAACAAGATTGTCGTTGGGATAATGACTTTGTTGCTGATAATTTGGGGCGTTTGGAGCGCAACCAGATTACCGATTGATGCTGTACCCGATATTACCAATAATCAGGTGCAAATAATCACGGTTTGTCCTACACTTGCAGGTCAGGAAGTAGAGCAGCTGGTTACTTTTCCCATTGAGCAAAGTATTGCCAATATTCCGGACATCCAGGAAACAAGAAGTATTTCCAGATTTGGATTATCGGTTATAACCGTTGTTTTCAAAGAAGATGTTGATGTATATTTTGCGCGTCAACTTATCAGTGAAAAATTAAAAGAAGCTGCAGAAGAAATCCCAAAAGGCATCGGAACTCCTGAATTGGCTCCCGTAAGTACCGGTTTAGGCGAGGTTTATCAGTATATTTTGCATCCTAAAAAGGGAAGTGAAAACAAATATTCTTCTCAAGAACTGCGAACAATGCAGGACTGGATTGTGAGAAGACAGCTTAATGGAACACCGGGAATAGCGGAAGTCAATAGTTTTGGCGGTGAGTTGAAGCAATATGAAGTCGCTATTGATCCTAACCGACTGAAAGCGATGGGCGTAAGTGTGACTGATATTTTCACCTCATTAGAAAAAAACAATCAGAATACAGGAGGAGCTTATATCGATAAAAAACCGAATGCCTATTTCATCCGTGGAATTGGCGTTGTCGCTTCTCTTGAAGATATAAAAAACATTGCTGTAAAGAACAACACAGGCAGTGTTCCGATTTTTATAAAAGATGTTGCCGATGTAAGATTGGGAAGCGCAGTACGTTATGGAGCAATGACGTTTGACGGAAAAGTTGACGCAGTAGGAGGGATTGTAATGATGCTTAAAGGAGCCAACAGTAATGAAGTGGTGAATTTGGTAAAAGAAAAAATTCCGACGATTCAAAAATCTTTACCCAAAGATGTCGTTATCGAACCATTTTTAGACAGAACGGATTTGGTAGGAAGAGCCATCAATACTGTCGAAAAAAACCTGATAGAAGGTGCATTGATTGTCATTTTTGTTCTTGTGCTATTTCTTGGGAATTTCAGAGCCGGATTAATCGTTGCTTCTGCAATTCCATTAGCATTGCTTTTTGCACTAGGAATGATGAATGTTTTTGACGTAAGTGCAAACCTGATGAGTCTTGGAGCAATCGACTTTGGGCTGATTGTAGACGGTGCAGTCATCATTGTAGAAGCTACACTTCACCATTTAGGACTCAGAAAATCGACTCAAAAACTGACTCAAGCAGAAATGGATGAAGAAGTTTTTCTTTCCGCTTCAAAAATAAGAAACAGCGCAGCTTTTGGCGAGATTATTATTCTCATCGTTTACATTCCTATCTTAACTTTGGTTGGAGTAGAAGGTAAAATGTTTACACCGATGGCAAAAACAGTAGGTTTTGCGATTTTAGGAGCTTTGATTTTATCATTGACTTACATCCCGATGATGAGTGCTTTATTTTTATCTAAAAAACCTTCCACAAAAGAAAATTTTTCAGATAAAATGATGCGCAGATTGCAGAATATTTACCAGCCGTTATTACAGAAAGCGCTGCGTTTAAAATATATTTTAGTTTCGGCTACAGTCGCTTTATTTGCAGTCAGTATTTTTATATTCAGCAGAATGGGAGGCGAGTTTATCCCACAATTGCAGGAAGGAGATTTTGCATTTCACTGCATTTTGCCACAGGGAAGTTCGCTTACTCAAAGTGTAGAAACATCGATGCAGGCATCAAGAATTATAAAACAGTTTGATGAAGTGAAAATGGTTGTAGGAAAAACAGGTTCCGCCGAAGTTCCTACCGACCCGATGCCACCGGAAGCAACGGATATGATTATTGTTTTAAAACCACAAAAAGAATGGAAAACAAAGAAATCTTATGATGAATTAGCAGATGAAATCTCTGAAAAACTGGAAAATATTCCTGGTGTTTTCTTTGAGAAAAATCAGCCGATACAAATGCGTTTCAATGAATTAATGACCGGAATTCGTCAGGATGTTGCGGTGAAAATTTTTGGTGAAAACCTAGATTCTCTTGCGATTTATGCAAATAAAGTCAATAATGTAATTCAATCGGTGGATGGTGTAACTCAACCTCAGATTGAACGCGTTAGTGGACTTCCGCAAATTAACGTAGAATATGACAGAACAAGAATGGCAAACTACGGATTGAATATTGAAGACGTGAATAATACGCTAAGTACAGCTTTTGCAGGAAAAAGTGCGGGATTGGTTTTTGAAAATGAGAGACGTTTTGATTTGGTTGTTCGTTTAGACAGCCTTCACAGAACCAATATTGACGATGTGAATAATCTGATGATTTCCACCAATTCAGGAAATCAGATTCCGCTTTCGCAGGTTGCTAATATCAGTTACAAACTCGGTCCTGCGCAGATAAGTCGTGAAGAAGGAAAACGTAGAATCGTAATCGGTTTTAATGTGAAAAACCGAGATGTGGAAAGTGTGGTGAAAGATATTCAGGCAAAACTGGATGATAAAGTAAAGCTTCCTTCGGGGTATTACTTTACTTATGGCGGACAATTCGAAAATTTGCAGGCTGCAAGTAAACGATTAATGATTGCTGTTCCGGTTTCTCTTTTATTAATTTTTATGCTGCTTTATTTTACATTTAAATCTTTAAAGCAAGCCGCATTAATTTTTACAGCGATTCCAATGAGTGCGATTGGTGGTGTTTTCGCATTGATTATTCGGGATATGCCATTCAGCATTAGTGCGGGGATTGGTTTTATCGCTTTGTTTGGAGTAGCGGTTTTAAACGGAATTGTTTTGATTGGAACTTTCAATCAACTGGAAAAAGATGGAGAAACTGATATTCTGAAACGTGTTTTTGAAGGAACTAAAACTAGGCTTCGTCCGGTTTTGATGACAGCATCAGTTGCGTCTTTAGGATTTCTTCCGATGGCGATTTCCACCGGAGCTGGTGCAGAAGTTCAGAAACCTTTGGCAACTGTTGTGATTGGCGGATTGATAACGGCAACTTTCCTTACTTTATTTGTTTTACCAATGCTTTACATTATTTTCAGCACAAAACTCAAAATAAAGAATATAAAAATGAAGCCTTTAACGACGGTGATTATTTTAGGTTTTTTATTGTTTGGACAAACATTGAGGGCTCAAACGACAAAGACTCTGTCGGTAGAAGAGGCGACAGAAATAGCGCTGAATAATAACTATTCAATAAAATCTAAAGACTTAGATGTTAAAGTTTCTGAAAGCCTGAAACCAACGGCAAATGAACTTCCTAAATTGAGTTTCAATGCACAATTGGGGCAATACAACAGTCCGAAATTTGACCAGTCGTTTTCCATTTCGCAAAGTATTCCGTTTCCCACTTTATTTAAAGCGAGAAAAGAATTGATTGCGCAGGAAATAAAAGGAAAGCAAATCAATAAAGAAATTACGGTTAATGAATTGGCGAAACAAGTAAGAACGTATTTTTATCAAATTGAATATCTGCATTATAATCAAAACAAACTGTTGAAACTGGAAGGTCTTTATCAGGATTTTATCAGGATTGCAACCGTAAGATTTAATGCGGGTGACATCAAAAAAATAGAAATAAGTACCGCAGAAACCCAGAAAGGGGAAATCAATTTATTATTAAATCAGAATAAAATTTATCTTAATAATGCCTACAAAAATTTAAAAACCCTTCTGAATACCGATGATGATATTCAGATTACTTTTAATAAAAACTATGAACCTTTGAAAGCAGAATATGTTCTGGACAGCACAGCTATTGCCAATCATCCTACTGTAAAGGCTTTTTATCAGGAAATGGAAATTGCCGATAAGAATAAAAATGTTGAAAAATCACAAGGTTTGCCTGAATTTACTTTAGGCTATACCAATCAGTCGATTATAGGTTTTCATACGTTGAATGGTCAGGAAAAATATTATGATGCAGGAAACCGCTTCAGTGTTGCAAGTATCGGAGTTGCGATTCCGTTGACTTTTGGAGCGACCAAAGCACGAATTCAGTCTTTAGAATATCAAAAACAAATGGCAGAATCGAATGCAAAACAGCAACAAAAACAATTGACCGCTCAGTTAGAAAATGCATTAAACCAATATCAGCAATACATTCAGCAATATCAATATTACGTTGACCAGGCTTTACCCAATGCCGAAAAAATCGTTAAAGCAGGGCAACTTGGTTATAAAACCGGAGAAATCTCTTATGTTGAATATTTATTTGCTTTGCAGACTGCAACCAATATTCAGCTGAAATACCTAGAGTCTATACAACAGGTCAATCAGTCTGTAATCATCATTAATTCTTTAATCAACAAATAAAATGAAACGAAATATCATCTATATCATCCTTACTTTTATTTTCCTCGTAAGCTGTGGGAAAAAAGAAACAACTTCAGAACCTGAAGGAGAAATTAAGACAGAACAAACCGAAGAACACGGCGAAGAAGCTCCTCAAACGATTGCAAGTCTTACCGAAGAGCAAATAAAAAGCGTGGGGGTTACTTTAGGAAAAATTGAATTAAAAGAACTGACTTCCACGATTAAAGCGAATGGTACATTAAGGGTTCCAAATAATAATAAAGCGACCATCACTTCGATGTATGGCGGAATTATAAAGACTTTGAATGTTCAGATTGGGGATTTTGTAAAAAAAGGACAGGTCATCGCATCGATAAGTAATCCTGAATATATCCAATTACAAGAGCAATTTCTTACAGTGAAAAGCAGAATTGCGTTTGCCGAGCATGAATACAGAAGACAAAAAGAATTGTTCGATAATGATGCAGGTGCAAAGAAAAATCTGCAGAGTTCTGATGCCGAACTGAAAACTTTAAGAACGCAAAAATCATCTTTACAAAGACAGCTTCAGATTATGGGAATCAACCCTGCCAATGTGAATAATGGTAATTTACGTTCAGGTTTGGTCATCACATCGCCAATTAGCGGAACGGTGAGTAATATTTCTGCGCAGATAGGAAGTTACGTGGATATTTCATCACCGGTTGCTGATGTGATTGATAACGGTTCTCTGCATCTTGATTTACAGGTTTTTGAAAAAGATTTACCAAAAATGAAAGTCGGGCAAATTGTTCATTTTAAACTGACTAACAACCCGGAAACAGAGTACGATGCAAAAATATTCAGCATCGGTTCATCTTTTGAAAACGAAAGCAAAACCATTTCTGTACACTGTTCTGTCACCGGAAATAAAGCCGGATTAATCGACGGAATGAATATCACCGGAATTGTAAGTCTTGATAAAAGTACGACACCGGCTGTTCCGAATGAAGCTATTGTAGAAGCAGACAGCAAATATTATATTTTTATTAAAACCAATAAAAAACCTGAAGAACACGCTGAAGAAAAAGGTGAACACGCACACGAAGAAAAAGCAAACCAAAAAGAATCTAAGACAGTCAATTTCGAAAAGATTGAAGTTGTAAAAGGTTCTTCCGATATGGGATATACGGCAATTATTACCGTTAACGAAATTCCTGCAGATGCATCTGTGGTTACAAAAGGTGCCTTTTTTGTGAATGCCAAATTATCAAATTCAGGCGACCATGCGCATTGATTGTAAAACTATAATTCTGTGACTAAAAAAAGCAACATCCAAATTTATGGGTGTTGCTTTTTCTATAAATGATGCTCAAAGTTGGTTCAATTTATTTTAAAATATTTTTGAGCTTTAATTTAAATTTCTAAATTCATTAGGCGTTACACCAGTTCTCTGTTTAAAAAGTCTAATAAAATGTTGCGGATATTTGAATCCCAATTCGTAAGCAATTTGACTTATCGATTGGTCAATATTAAAAACCCTTTCTTTCGCTACATCGATTATTTTATTCTGAATATATTCCTGAGCAGTTTTACCGGTTTCTTTTTTTATTAGATCCCCGAAATAATTGGCAGATAAATGCAATTGATCTGCGCAATAAGCAACAGAAGGCAATCCGACAGAATAAGGTTTATCAGATGAAAAATAGGTATTCAATAAATGTTCAAATTTTTCTAAAAGTCCTTTGTTTACATTTTCGCGGGTGATAAACTGGCGGTCGTAAAAGCGTTCACAATAATTAAAGAACAATTCAATGTTAGATGTGATAAGTTTTTTACTGTGTTTATCTACAGATTGTTTCAATTCATTATCAATAATACCAAAAAGATCAAGAATTAACTGACGTTCTTTGGCTGAAAGATGAAGCGCTTCATTGGTATTATAGCTGAAAAAATGATATTCCGAAATTGCTTTTGCCAAAGAAGTTCCTTTAATTAGATCCGGATGAAAAGCAATTCCGTGTCCTGTCGGTTGGTATAGATCTGTTTTATTCTCTACATCCAGAATCTGTCCCGGAGAAACGAAAACCAAAGTACCTTGCTGATAATCGTAAGTTGCGCGGCCATATTTTAAATCACCACATTTTACATCCTTCAAAAAAATACAGTATAAGTTAAAGTTCATTTTAGAGCCGGTTCTTGGGTGAGCTTTAGAAAAATCAATAATGCTTACCAAAGGATGCAAAGTCTCATGATTATTAAACTGATTATAATCGTCGACCGTTTCAAAATTAACTACTTTACTCATGATTTTATCTTTTGATAAAGCGAAATTACATATTAAAATATTCAAATTAAAGCCATTACAGCATTATCGGTAATATTGGTTATAAATGCAGTAATATGTATACCAACAAGTTTATTATCAATTGGGAACTTTGCATAACAAACGTTCAAATACAATTAAAAGATGTACAATATAACATTAAACAACGGATTACAGATGCCTGTTTTGGGCTTTGGGGTCTTTCAAATTCCCGATCCTAAAGAATGTGAACAGGCAGTTTTGGATGCCATCGAAACAGGGTATAGATTAATTGATACGGCCGCTTCTTATCTTAACGAAGAAGCCGTAGGTAAAGCGATAAAAAATAGTAATATTCCCAGAGAAGATCTTTTTATCACGACGAAACTTTGGGTTCAGGATGCAGGTTACGAAAATACATTGAAAGCGTTTGATAAGTCTTTGAAAAATCTTCAGCTGGATTATTTAGATCTATATCTTATTCATCAACCTTACGGAGATGTATTCGGTTCTTGGAGAGCTATGCAGGAGCTCTATTTTCAAGGAAAAATAAGAGCAATTGGGGTTGCCAACTTTCATCCTGACAGAATTGCTGATTTAATTGCCAATAGCGGATTTGTTCCGGCAATCAATCAAATAGAAACGCATCCTTTTCACCAGCAAATAGAAACTCAAAAGTTTTTAGAAGAAAATAAAGTACAAATTCAATCTTGGGGACCTTTTGCTGAAGGCAAAAACAATATTTTCCAGAATGAATTATTAAGTGAGATTGCTCATAAATACAACAAAACTGTAGCTCAGGTAATTCTACGGTGGTTGGTTCAGAGAAATGTTATTGCTATTCCGAAATCGGTTCGTAAAGAAAGAATGGCTGAAAATTTTAACATTTTTGATTTTGAATTAACGAAAGAAGATGTTCAGACTATTCAAGCATTAGATACAAATGCAAGTTTATTTTTTGATCATCGAGATCCGAATATGGTCAAATGGTTAAGCGAAAGAAAATTGGACGTTTAAAACATTATTTCACCAAAAAATATTAAGAATGAATCGCAGAGATATTTTAAAAGCTGTTGGATTAGCTGCTGCAGGTACTGCATTATTACCTTTTGACTCCTTAGCTAAAGCAGGAAGTCAGCAACTAAACAATTTTCAAAACGAAAGCTTCAAGGATGTTCTTAGCAGTCGCAGAAAATTAGGGAAATCACTGGAAGTTTCTGCTATTGGATTAGGAGTTCAGAATATGAGCCGAACATATCAAACTACAATCCCAAACCGATCAGAAATGCATAATATCATCCGAAAAGCATTTGATAATGGCGTTACATTGTTTGATACCGCAGAAGCTTACGGTCCTTTTGAAGTGGAGAAAATTTTAGGTGAAGCGGTATCTTCTTTTCGTGATAAAATAGTAATTGAAACAAAATTCGGATGGAATATTGATCAAAAGACCGGTCAGCGTTTACTGGGTCTGAACAGCAAACCAGAGCATATAAAAATGGTGGTGGAAGGAATGCTGAAACGTTTGCGTACAGACCGTATCGATTTGCTTTATCAGCATCGGGTTGATCCTGAAGTGCCCATTGAAGATGTTGTAGGAACTATAAAAGATTTAATGAAAGAAGGGAAAGTATTGCATTATGGACTTTCAGAACCAGGCGTTGAAACGTTAAGGCGAGCACATTCAATTCATCCTGTTACAGCGATTCAAAATGAATATTCGTTATTATGGAGAGGGTCTGAAGAAACTATTCTCCCGCTTTGTGAAGAACTGGGAATTGGTTTTGTTCCGTGGAGTCCTTTGGGTGTAGGATTTTTAACAGGGGCGATTGATGCAAATACGGGTTTTGCTCCCGGAGATATACGCAGTGGTGAAAGTCGTTTTTCAAAAGAAAACCTTCCTAATAATTTGGCTTTGATAGAAGTACTTAAAAAATGGGCAACAAAGAAAGATGCAACTCCCGGACAAATTTCCCTGGCTTGGCTATTGGCTCAAAAACCTTGGATCGTACCCATTCCGGGAACAACACAAATGGCACATATGCTGGAAAATCTAAAAGCTGAGCAGGTGAAATTTACAGCCAATGAATTAAAACAATTCAATACAGAAGTTGATGCCGTTAAAATATTAGGCGAAAGATTACCGGCAAACGTTTTACAGTTTTCAAATGTGGAAGTGCCTTTAAAAAAGAATAATTAAAAAAGTAAGAAAAATGGAAAAAAGAATATTAGGAAAAAATAAATTAGAAGTATCTGCATTAGGTTTAGGATGTATGGGATTGAGTTTTGGATATGGAAAGCCTACCGAAAAACAGGATGCCGTACAATTAATTAGAGCTGCTTATAAACAGGGAGTCACTTTTTTTGACACTGCAGAAGTTTATGGACCTTATACCAATGAAGATTTGCTAGGTGAAGCACTCGAACCATTTAGAAAAGATGTGGTGATTGCTACTAAATTTGGTTTTAAAAATGCTAAAACAGATCTAGGAATGGATAGCCGACCGGAAACTATAAGAGCGGTTGCTGAAGCATCATTGAAAAGACTGAAAACCGACGTCATCGATTTATTTTATCAGCACAGAGTTGACCCAAATGTTCCGATTGAAGATGTTGCAGGAACAGTGAAAGAACTAATAGAAGAAGGAAAAGTAAAACATTTTGGGTTGTCTGAAGCAGGAGTACAAACAATTCGTAAGGCAAATGTCGTTCAACCTGTAACTGCTTTACAAAGTGAATATTCATTATTTTATCGTGAAGCTGAAAATGAAATTATACCAACTCTGGAAGAACTGGGAATTGGTTTTGTGCCTTTCAGTCCACTCGGTAAAGGTTTTTTAACGGGAGCGATCAATGAAACCACTCAGTTTGAAAAAGATGATTTCAGAAATATTGTACCACGATTTTCAGAAGAAAACCGTAAAGCTAATCAAGCATTGGTAGATCTATTGAAATCAATTGCCGTAGAAAAAGAAGCTACTCCTGCACAGATCGCTTTATCTTGGTTATTGGCGCAAAAACCCTGGATCGCTCCAATTCCTGGAACGACAAAACTACACCGCTTAACAGAAAATCTTGGCGGAGCATCAGTAGAATTAACCGCAGGTGATTTGAATAATATTGAAAAGGCTGCCGAAAAAATAAAAATTGTAGGAGAGCGCTATCCTCAACATTTACAGAAAAACGTTGGAAAATAATAAACATGAAAAGTTTAAAATTAATTCTAACAGTATTACTGATAGGAACTTCAATGTTTCTCAATACTCTAAAAGCCCAGCAAATGGCAACATCTAATTCACAATTAAATTCAAAAGACAGAAATATAATTACCATTTCATCTTTTACAGCACAGGGGAAGCTGACTGAACTGAAAGATGCCTTAAATTCAGGTCTTGATGCCGGATTGACTATGAATGAATTAAAGAAATGCTCGTTCATTCCTATGCATATTGTGGTTTTCCCAGAAGTATCCGAGGTTTGCAGACCTTTATGGAAGTCGTTGAAGAACGAAAAGCAAAAGGGATCAAAGATAATGAAGGAGCTGAAGCTTCGCCAATTGTAAATAAGAAAAGTAAATATGAGAGAGGCAAAGACATATTGGGGAAACTTTCCGGAACACCACAAGCCTATAAACTTTCCGGATATTCTGCTTTTGCACCTGCCATCGATACATTTTTAAAAGAACATTTGTTTGCAGACATATTTGAAAGAGATGTGCTGACTTACGCCCAAAGAGAATTGGTCACCATTTCAGTAATCACTGCCATTGGCGATGCAGATCCGATGCTTCGATCACATTTAGGAATTTCATTAAATGTGGGTTGGTCACCTGAACAGTTGAATGAATTCATCACAATGATCACTCCCACGATCACTAAAGAAAAATCAACAGCAGCTTCGATGGTTTTAAAAGAGATTTTAAAAGATCGAATATCCAAATAAATTGTAAAAATTAAAAAATGAAAAAAATAATAATTTCAATAACGATATTGACGACAGCTATAATAAACTTCAGTATTAATGCACAAACGAAAAATATTGACCAGACAAAAAAAGTGAAAATAAAAAAAATCGAAATAGTCACTCGCAATAATCCATTCGGTTTGGTTTATGACGGGGCAATTACAGAAAACGTATCAGGAAAAGTAAACATCCATCACGTAAATTATAAATTAAAAGGAATTGACATTGCTGCCAATGTTTATACTCCCGCAAATTATGATGAGTCAAAAAAATATCCGGCAATAGTTATCGCACATCCCAATGGCGGTGTGAAAGAGCAGACTGCAGGTTTGTATGCACAGCGTTTAGCAGAGATAGGTTACATAACAATTACAGCTGATGCAGCTTATCAAGGAGCAAGTGGTGGAGAACCCAGACATACCGATAATCCTGCATACCGAACTGAAGATATTCATGGGATGGTAGATCTTATCAGCCAATATAAAGGTGTTGATGAAAACCGGATCGGTGCGCTTGGAATTTGTGGCGGTGGTGGTTATACTTTAAAAGCTTCACAATCTGATAAGAGAGTAAAAGCCGTTGTTACTTTAAGTATGTTTAATTCTGGCGAAGTAAGACGTAATGGTTTTCAGAATTCGGGATCAAATACAATACAGGAACGTTTAAAACAAGCTTCTGATGCAAGAGCGCAAGAAGCTGCAGGCGGTAAGATCATCTATTCAGGAGTAGCAAAAATTACAGATGAAGAGATTGAAAAAACTTCAACAGATCTTTATCGTGAAGGCTATATTTATTACTATCGGACCAATGCACATCCCAATTCAACTTTTCTTTATCCTACAAGCAATTTATTAGACTTAATGACTTGGGATGCAACTGCAAATATGGATTTGATCGATCAACCCCTTTTGATGATCGTAGGAAGCAAAGCCGATACGAAATATATGACCGATGAAGCTTTCCCAAAAGCTATCAATGCAAAAAGCAAAGAACTATTTATTATCGATGGTGCTACTCATATTCAAACTTACTGGAAACCGGAATATGTAAATGAGGCAGTTGCAAAATTACTGGAATTTTATTCTAAAAATTTATAAATGAAATACTTACAGTGTATTACGATCTTAAGCAGTTGTTTATTGATGCTTTCAACTCATAATTTTAAATCTCAAACTCAAAAAACAAATGAACCTGAATTTAAAACTCTTTTTGAGAAAGGTGAAAAGCTAAACAGCGAAAATTTCACAGGAACGGCTTATCTTAAAATGTTGATCACAAATG
Source organism: Chryseobacterium scophthalmum (assembly GCF_900143185.1). Lineage (NCBI taxonomy): Bacteria > Pseudomonadati > Bacteroidota > Flavobacteriia > Flavobacteriales > Weeksellaceae > Chryseobacterium > Chryseobacterium scophthalmum. Next base: position 149,755 of record NZ_FSRQ01000001.1, read on the forward strand.
ACAAGGAAAACCCTGTAACTGTAGGAAATGTCACTTTCGAAGCAGGAGCAAGAACCAATTGGCATTTACATCCTGCAGGTCAGATCCTTCTGGTTACTGATGGAACCGGCTATTATCAGGAAAAAGGGCAGCCAAAGAAAATTGTGCGAAAAGGTGATGTTATAAAATGTCTGCCCAATGTAGAGCATTGGCATGGAGCAAGTGTTGACAGCCATTTTTCTCATTTGGCAATTAGCAATAATGATAAAGGCTCGGTAGTTTGGTTACTTCCGGTGAGCGATGAGGTTTATCATAAATAATTAATGTATTTTATACTAACTTCAATATTAAAAACATCGTCTGCAAATTTCACAGACGATGTTTTTTGTTATAATTATTGAAATTATATTTCATTCATCAATTCCTGAAATTTTTCAGCAAACGATCCGATATGAAAACCGTCCATCAATCCGTGATGCGCATGAATAGAGACAGACATCAATTTTTTACCATTATTTTCAGTTACTTTACCAAATGAAATTTTGGGACAACTGTCCGGAAATGTAAAACTTCTTGCATGAGAAAGTGACGTGAAATCAAACCACGGAACAGCAGAAAAATGAATGACATTTTCTCCCGAACCTGCAGGAATTAAACCTTTAGATTGCTGTACCCTTGCAATTTCTTCTTTTGCATTTTGGTTAAATAATTCTTCGTTTTTATCATAATCCATATAAGAAAAACCAAAGGTTTCATCGGGTCTGTTGATGGTTGCAGAAGCATTGATCTGATCAAACAGATACACTTCTTTATCAATAATTCTATAACGGAAGTTTTCTATTGCATTGGCAGCTTTTAAAGACCTGTATAAATAATAAAGGAAAAAAGAGTTTCCTTTTGCTTTCGCTTGTTGATAGGCTAAAGTACAGTCGATCGTAATGGTTACTCCAAAAAAAGGTTCTTCAAATTTTGAAAAAAATAGAAAATGTTCCTTTCTTTTCCAGTCCTCTTGCTTTATAAGCTGTTTCATATTTTATTAAATTTTATATTAAAAATTGATGAGAATCACTAATTTTATTTCTCAGCAGTATTGTGTATTTTTCTGCCGCAAATTTCAACCTATATAAAAAATCCCGAAAGGACATTTGTCCCGAATAAAAATATGTTACGCACAAACCAGACATTTTTAGATTTTATCACAAAACTTTACGAGAAACAGGAGCGAAAAGAAGATGTGATCTTGAAACAGTTTACAAAAGGAGAAAGACTTTTGATGCAGAACGACAAATCGACCAAAGTCATGCTGATGAAAGAGGGGATCGTAAAATGTTATTTCAGTGAAGAAAACGATAAAGAATTTATTCTTGAGTTTTTAGGGAAAGGCGAAATTCTTGGTGAGATAGAATGCATTAGAAATATTCCCTGTTTATGCAATATCGAGGCGATGACCGATGTTTCGGTGTATGCGTTGTCGGTTCCTTATTTTCGCGAACTTTTAAAAAATAATTTAGAACTCAATGCTTTGCTTGTCGATGCTTTTGCAGAGCGAATTGTGAATACTTCAAAGCGAGCCTCTTTCCAGCAATTATATACGGTTGAGCACAGTTTGCGGAAGCTTTTTGAACTTCAGTCAAAACAGGACATTCAGCTTTCCAAGGAAGATTTGGCAGCGTATTTGGGGATTTCGGTAAGAAGCCTGAACAGAAGTTTGAAGAACCTGGCAGAATAATTTTAAGAATTATTAATTTACAAACCTTTGTATTTCATTAAAAGATCACTTGAGTTTTCAACTTGCTGAATTTGCTCAAAACCGGCTTTTAAATAAAAATTTTTAGCTTGTAAATTGTCTACAGATACTTCAAGAAAGATTTCCAGACTACCATATCGTTTCTGGGCTTTTTTTATAGTTGAACGAACTAAATTCAACCCGATGTTTTTTCCTTGAGATCCTTTTTGAACATACATTTGATAAATGTTTCCGGTGTTTTCATTGCTCTTTACAAAAGTGCATATTCCAATCAGTTCATGATGTGCAAAAGCACCATGTACAAACTTATTGGCTGCTTGATTTTCAATATCGTATTCTAATGTAAGTTTTTCTACATTCAAAGTTTCCTGATAGGTTGCAGAAAAAGCTTCCGGAAATTCTTTTAAACTTTCCAAACGGATTTTTCGGTACGCTTTACTTTCGTCTGGCAAAAGGTTTCGGTATTCAATAAGCATAAAAAATAATTAAACTTCAATCTGATAAATTCTAGATTCTTCTTCCCACGGATGATACCCTTGTCCGATATATTTGAAACCATATTTTTCGTAAAATCCAATATGATCAGTACATAAATTCAGATATTTAAATCCAAAATCTTTGGTATCTTCTTTAGCTTTATTCATCAAAAGTTCACTGTAATGATTTCCTCTGTGATCTTCGTTAATAAATAGAGCACAAACCCACGGATACAGATCCATTCTGCTGATAAAATCATTGGTAATTAATCCGCCGCAACCAATAATTTCTTCATCTTTTTCTAATAAATACCACTGAGGTAGAGATTGCTCTGCATCAATACTATTCGATATACAGTTTTGATAAATAATTGGCGAAATTTCAGACCAGCTTTTCTGGAAATATTCAATTGCTTTTTCTTTATATTCGGGATTTTGTCTTACTGAAATTATTTTCATGATTATTTATTTTCAACTTCATTTAATAAAAGAAGTAAACTTACTGAAAACTCATCTAATTTGAAAGCTTGTTAAAGTCAAAAGCATCTTAAAAACTTCCAACATGAAAGAGCAGGATGCTGTAAAGTCTCGAAATGTATATTTTTATGAAAATGAAATGAAAGAATAATTTTCTTTAATGAATGAAAATTATTTTACTGATTTTTGTGTTTTTTTAACAGCTATTCACAAGGATCAGATCATACAGCAATATAAATACATTATGAAATTTCCAAATACATCCAAATTCATTGGGTCTCTCTTGATTCTCGCTTTATGCTCAACCGGACTAAAAAGTCAGGACAAATTCCCCGACGGAACTGTAATTCCGAAATGGTTTAAAGAAAACAAACCTACAGACATCAGTAAATTAGGTAAGAAATATATTATCACAGATTTTGGCGTAAAGAATGACAGTACCATTCTTCAGACAAAACAACTTCAGAATATCATCGATGAAGCTTCAAAAAATGGTGGTGTAATTGTCGTACCCAAAGGGACTTTTCTTATCAGTTCAATCTTTTTTAAACAAGGAACCCATTTACATTTGGAAAATGGAGCAAAATTAAAAGGAAGCGATGATATCAACGATTTTCCGGTGGTGACAACAAGAATGGAAGGACAAACCGTAAAATACTTTCCAGCTTTAATCAACGCAGACGGATTGGATGGTTTCACAATTTCAGGAAAAGGAACATTGGATGGTAACGGACTTCGTTTTTGGAAATCATTCTGGAAAAGACGCGAATGGAATCCTAAATGCACCAATATGGATGAAATGAGACCAAGAATTATCTACGTTTCCAATTCGAAAAATGTTCAGGTTGAAGGAATTACGATTAAAAACTCACCGTTTTGGAGCACTCATTATTATAAATCACATTTCGTTAAATTACTAAATCTAACGATTCTTGCTCCGAAAGAACCTGTAAAAGCACCAAGCACAGATGCGGTTGATATTGATGCGTGCACGAATTTCCTGATTAAAAATTGCTATATGTCGGTTAACGATGATGCGATTGCGTTAAAAGGAGGAAAAGGTCCGAAAGCTGATAAAGACCCTAATAATGGAGAAAACAGAAATATTTTAATCGAAGATAACTCTTTTGGATTTTGCCACAGTGTTTTGACTTGCGGAAGTGAATCGATTCACAATTACAACGTTGTTTTACGCAATTCTACAGTGAAAGATGCTTCAAGGTTATTACACTTAAAAATGCGCCCAGACACGCCACAACATTACGAATATCTTACGGTGGAAAATATTACAGGAAACGTAAAAACTTTCCTTTATGTAAAAGGCTGGAATCAGTTTTTTGATTTAAAAGGCGAAGAAAGACCGAGAAAAGGTTTGGCTAATAATATTACCATCAAAAACATCGATTTAAGTTGTGAAACAGCGTTTTCTATTGAAAAATCAGATTTGTTTGATTTGAAAGATTTCACTTTAGAAAATTTCAAAATCAAAGCCTTAAAACCTGAAATGCAAAACCTTAATTATATTCAAAACTTAAAACAAAAAAATATTAAGGTGGAGCAAGTTGCTTCTCTTACGCAATCTTACGATAAAAAAGACGATTCCGATATTGCTGCAAAATGAGTTGTTTTTCCAAAATATTCGTTCTTTTATGTTTATGCTTTCAATTATTGCATTCTCAATCTAAGGAAATTCAATTCCTGAGCGGGAAAGATTCTGAGCATACCAAAGAATGGGATTTTTGGATAAACGGTGGACGAAAATCAGGAATCTGGGATAAAATTAAGGTTCCCTCTCAATGGGAACAGCAGGGTTTTGGCTCATACAATTATGGACGCGATTATGTCACCTACGGCAAAAATTTTAAATTCAATGATGAAGTAGGTTTGTACAAACACCAATTTTCAGTTCCAAATTCCTGGAAAGGAAAAACCATCAACATCGTTTTTGAAGGCTCAATGACCGATACCGAAGTGAAGATCAACGGAAGATCAGTCGGAGCTATTCATCAAGGTGCGTTTTATGAATTTAAATATGATATTTCAGACAAATTAATTTTTGGAAAAGAAAATATTCTTGAAGTCAAAGTTTCCAAAATGTCTGCTGATAAATCGGTTAATAATGCAGAACGCCTTGCTGATTATTGGGTTTTAGGAGGAATTTTCCGACCTGTTTATTTAGAAGCAACTTCAAAAGAACATATTTCCTGGACAGCGATTGATGCAAAAGCAGACGGAACTTTTCGTTCAAATATTCATTTAAAAGGAATCCAATCTGCCAATAATGTAAAGGTCGAAATTTTTGATGCTAAAAATAATTTGGTTGGCGAATCTCAGATTTCAATCCAAAAAAGTGATACTTTAAAACAGATTCAGTTTTCCGTTAAAAATCCAAAACTTTGGACGGCGGAAACACCGAATTTGTACAAAGCAAAATTCACTTTAAATAAAAGCAGAAAAACAATCTTTCAGTCCGACGAAAAATTCGGTTTTCGAACGATAGAAATCAAGAAGGGTGACGGCATTTATATCAACGGAACAAAGGTGAAAATGAAAGGCATCAATCGTCACGTTTGGTGGCCGGAAACGGGTAGAGCAGTCAATGAAAACATCGATTTAATGGATGTTCAACTCATCAAAGAAATGAATATGAATGCCGTTCGTTGTTCTCATTATCCACCCAATAAATCGTTTTTGAAAATTTGCGATTCTCTCGGTTTATATGTTTTGGATGAATTGGCAGGTTGGCAAAAAAAATACAGCACAGAAGTTGGCAAAAAGTTGGTGAAAGAAATGGTTACAAGAGATGCAAATCATCCTTCGATTATTTTTTGGAGCAATGGAAACGAAGGCGGACATAATTTTGATTTGGATGCAGAATTTGCAAAATATGATTTATCAAACCGTCCAGTAATTCACGCACATCACAAGCCAGGAAATGCTTTCAACGGAATCGACTGCAATCATTACGAAGATTATTACAGTACAAAAAAAATTCTTGAAGGTGAAAATATTTATATGCCGACCGAGTTTTTGCACGCTCAAGACGACGGCGGTGGCGGAACTTCTTTAGCCGATTATTGGGAACTTCACTGGAATTCTAAAAAAGGAGCTGGTGGTTTTCTCTGGGCGTTTGCGGATGAAGGTTTGGTGAGAACAGATTTTAACAATCAGATTGATGTGAACGCTATCAACGCTCCCGACGGAGTTTTGGGTCCACATCGTGAAAAGGAAGGAAGTTTTTATGCGATTCGGGAGATTTACAGTCCGGTAAAAATTGATTTGAAAACTTTATCAAATGATTTTAATGGAATCATTCCTATTGAAAACCGTTATCATTTTGCGAACTTAAATGAATGCCAGTTTGAATGGAAATTAGTTAAGTTTAAAACACCATTTTCATCAGAATCAGGATTTGATTTAGTTAAAATTAGAAAAGTAGAATCTCCAAATATTAAACCAACAGAGAAAGGAAATATAAATTTGAATCTTCCTCAAAACTGGAGAGAAAGTGAAGCTTTATTATTAACTGCAATAGATAAATTTGGAAAAGAAATTTATACTTGGACTTGGAAATTGAAGTCAAATGATGAAATTTCAAAACAATTTTCAAAATCTTTAATCCAAGAATTTCCAGTTTTGGTTGTAGAAAATGATTCATTATTTATTTTAAAATCTGACGAAAAAGAATTTACTTTTGGAAAAAAAGACGGGTTATTAAAAGCTGTTATTTTAGATAAAAAAGGCAAAAAAATGACCTTTAAAAATGGCCCTGTTTTCGTCAATGGAAAAATGGAATTATCATCCATAAAATCTTTTGCAGAAGGACAAAATCAACTGATTGAAGTCAATTATAAAAACAGAAACAAAATAATTTGGAAACTAAATCCAAACGGAATTTTAGAATTAAATTATGAATATTCTTTGTCTGGAGATTATCAATTTGCAGGGGTAAGTTTCGATTATCCTGAAAACTATGTCATCAATGCAAAGTGGCTCGGAAAAGGACCTTATTATGTTTGGAAAAACAGAACTCAAGGACAAACTTTTAATGTTTGGCAAAACTTAAAAAACTCAGCAAGAACCGGACAATCTCCGTGGATTTATCCTGAATTCAAAGGATATTTTGATGAGGTTTCTTGGTTACAATTAGATACAGCAGAAGGGAAAATAACAGTTGGAACAAAAGAGGAAAAAATGTTCGTCAGACTTTTTGATTTTTACGGAATCTACGGAACAGAAGGTTATCCGAAATTGCCGACAGGAAATATCTCATTTTTAGATGCAATCCCTCCTTTAGGAACTGTTTTGGCGTTTAATATTAATGATAAAACGGAAACTTTAGGACCTGAAAGCGAATTGAATCACTTAAATGGAAAGTTTAAAAGAACTTTATATTTCTATTTTGGATTGCCGGATTTGGGCGATGAAAATAAACAGTTTACAATGCCAAAAGAAAATATTTTAACGGATTAATAATGAAAAACGGGTTCTCTTTTTTAATAGTTTTAGTCTGTTCATTATATTTTGGGCAGCAAACCACTTTCAAGTTTGATTTTGGCGGAAACAGAGTCGAAAAAGGTTTCATTCCGATTACATCAACTTCAAAATTTGACAAAAAAATAGGTTACGGATTTATGGATATTTCTGGCTTAAAATCTGTTGATAACGGTGGAAATGCGTTGACGGGAGATTTTATTACAAGTGACAAGCCGTTCTATTTTTCTGTGGTTCTTCCTGAAGGAAATTATGATATTAAACTTAATTTAGGTGATATAAATGGTACTTCTGAAACAACAGTTCGTGTAGAAAACCGCCGATTGATGTTGAATGATATCAAAACTAAACAAGGCGAAATTGTCGAAAAACAAATCACTGTTCACGTTAAAGACAGCATTATTAAAAATCAAAACGGCGAAAAAATCGGAATTGTAAAATTAAAACCAAGAGAAAGAAAATATTTACATTGGGATAATTTGTTAACAATTGAATTCAATGATAAAGCTCCAAAGGTTTGCTCAGTCATCATTCAACCCAACAAAACGGCGAAAACTATTTATTTAACGGGAGATTCAACGGTTGTGGATGCGCAATATGAACCGTGGGCTTCGTGGGGACAAATATTACCGTATTTTTTCGTTCCGAATGAAGTGGTAATTGCCAATTATGCCGAAAGTGGAGAAACCTTAAAAGCCTTTGAAGACCGCCATCGAATCGATAAAATCTGGAATAAAATAAAACCGGGAGATTATTTGTTCATTCAATTTGGACACAATGACCAAAAAGCAGGAAACAGCACAAAATCCGGTTACAGAAAAAGATTAAAAGAGTGGATTTTAAAAGCCAAAGAATTAGGTGCAATTCCTGTTTTGGTAACTTCGATGAATCGCAGAGTTTTTGATGACAATAATAGAATAGTCAATACTTTAGACGATTTTCCTGATGCAATGCGGGAAACTGCAAAGGAAGAAAAAGTTGATTTAATCGATTTAAACAAATTAAGCAAAACATTGTTCGAAGCATTGGGACCTGAAAAAGCGAAGAAAGCATTTGTTCATTATCCCGCAAACGCTTATCCCAATCAACCGAATGCTTTGGCAGACGATACACATTTTAATCCTTACGGAGCTTATGAATTGGCGAAATGTGTAGTAAAATCTATCATTGACCAAAACTTGCCTTTAAAGAAATATATTTCAAAAATTGAGAAAAATTTTAACCCCAATAAACCCGATGATGTTGAGAAATTCCATTGACCCGAATCTATTTTTATGGAATCTTTAAAACCCGATGGAAATTAATGTTTAACTATAACTCGCTCCGTAGGAGCGAAATCTGTGTAGAACAAATAGTATGATAGAAAGAAGAGAACTCCGTAGGAGTTCAATCTTAAAAACTAATAAATTGGCTTGGAATAAGAATCATTAAGATAAGGCTAAAATCTTTATTTCTTAATGTTGAAATAAAACAAAAAACTTTAATTTTTTAAAACTTAAGTGCTTAAAACCTTTGTGGTTAAATTTAAAAGTTGAAAAAATGAAATTTAAAAATATCATAAAACTCAGCGTCATCTGTTTCGCCTTTGGAAATCTTTCCGCACAAAATCCCTGGCCAAAAACTACCGAGACCGCAAAACCGTGGACGCGTTGGTGGTGGATGGGAAGTGCCGTTGACGAAAAAGGTTTAGACAAACAATTGACAACACTTTCTAAAGCAGGTTTTGGTGGAGTGGAAATTGTCCCGATTTACGGTGCAAAAGGTTTTGAAAATAAATACATCAATTATCTTTCGCCAGAATGGATGAAAATGTTACAGTTCACGACGAACAAAGCAAAAAGCTTACAAATGGGTGTTGATATGGCGGTCGGAACGGGTTGGCCAATTGGTGGACTGCAAGTCACCGAAAATGACGCGGCGACCAAGATGATTGTTCAAAAGTACGAGATTCAATCAAATGAAAAATTTTCAGAAAAGATTGTTTTAAAGGACGGAAAACAGAAGAATTTAAAAACAATAAAGCTGGACATTATAACCGCTTACAATGAAAAAAACGAAGCAGTTGTTTTAACTGATAAAGTAAATGACGATGGCGTTTTAGATTGGAAATCAGGTTCTGGAAAATGGACAATCTACGCAGTTTTTATTGGTAAAACTTTACAAAAAGTAAAACGTGCAGCTCCGGGTGGAGAAGGCTATACTTTAGACCATTTTTCACCAAATGCCACAAAAGATTATCTGAAAACTTTCGATAAAGCTTTTGGAAATTCTAACTACGGAATCCGTTCTTTTTTCAATGATAGTTACGAAGTCTACAATGCAGACTGGACGGCTGATTTTAAAGATGAATTTAAGAAAAGAAGAGGATACGATTTTAGTCCATACATCAAATATTTGGTGAGTGATGAGGAAAGTGAGATTTCCGGCAGAATAAAATCAGATTACAGGGAAACGCTGAGCGAATTGATTTTAAACAATTTTACAAAAGATTTTACCAATTGGGCACATTCTAAAAACTCAAAAAACACCAATCAGGCGCACGGTTCGCCAGGAAATTTATTGGATTTATATGCTGCTGTAGATATTCCAGAATCTGAAACTTTTGGAAGTACAAAATTCGATATTCAGGGCTTGAGAAGAAATCTGGAAGATATTAACACGAAAGAAGTTCCTGATATCAATATGCTGAAATTTGCGTCTTCGGCAGCCAATATTACCGGAAAACCTTTGATTTCCAATGAATCGTTTACTTGGCTAACAGAGCATTTTAAAACGTCTTGGTCACAGGTAAAACCGGAAGCAGAGCAAATTTTTTTGTCAGGAATTAATCATCTATTTTATCACGGAACGACTTATACACCTGCAGATGTTAAATTTCCGGGGTGGTTGTTTTATGCCTCAACCAATTTTGTTCCTGAAAATAGTTTGTGGCCGAATATTAAAGGATTGAATTCTTACATCGAAAGAACTCAATCTGTTTTACAAAGTGGAAAATCAGATAATGAAATCCTGATGTACTGGCCGGTTTACGACCAATGGGCGAGTCCGAAAGGGAAAGATGTAGCATTCAAAATTCACAATATTGAAAAATGGTTGCATCCGACTGTATTTTATGAAAATCTTGAGAAATTAGGAAAATCAGGGTATTCTCTGGATATGATTTCTGATAAAATGATTTCTGAAGCGAAGTTTGAAAATCAGAATATTCAGGTTTCGAAAAATGGTGGTTCTTACAAGGTTTTAATTATTCCTCAACTGAACTATTTCTCTGAATCTACTTTAAAAAACATCCTGAATTTAGCTCAAAATGGAGCTTCTGTAATTTTTCAAAATGAGCCGAAAGATGTTCCCGGATTTTTTGAAGTCGAGAAAAGAAGAGGTGAATTACATTTTTTATTGGCTAAAATTCCTTTTCAACAAAATGGAAATCTAAAATCAGCAACATTCGGAAAGGGGAAAATTCTCCTGAGTTCTGATGTTGAAAACGCGTTGGAATTTTTAAAAATCGAAAGAGAAAAATTGACCGATACCGGATTGAAATTCGTTAGAAGAAAGTTTGATGGCGGGAAATATTATTATATTGTTAATCACACTTCAAAAGAAATCAATCAGTTTGTTCCTTTGAATTATTTAGGAAAACAATTTGCATTGATGAATCCTGAAAATGGCGATTTCGGAGTTGCCGAAATTCAGAATAATTCGGTGAAAGTTCAGCTAAAATCAGGAGGATCTTTAATTATAAAAGCTTCAGAAATTCCGGATAATTCAATTTCAAAATGGAAATATATTGAGAAAACTGATGCACCAATTGTTTTAGATCAAGCTTGGCAACTGAGTTTCAAAGAAGGTGGACCTGAACTTCCGAAGTCAAGATCAATTGAAAAGCTTCAACCTTGGACAAATTTCACAGAAGATGCTTCAACACAGAGTTTTTCAGGAACAGGAGTTTATACAACTTCATTTAAATTAAATAAAAAAGCAGACGATTTTGTGATGAAATTCGACAAATTGTTTGAAAGTGCAAAAGTCATCATCAATGGACAAGATGCGGGAATTGTGTGGAGCAATCCTTTTGAAATCAACATTGGAAAATATCTGAAAAAAGGGAAAAACACGATTCAAATTGAAGTATCTAATCTGATGGCGAACCGAATTCGCTTTATGGATCAAAATAAAATTCAATGGAGAAATTATCACGAAATTAATTTTGTGAATATTGATTATAAAGCTTTTGATGCATCGAATTGGAAAGTTCAACCTTCCGGTCTTGATGGAAATATTCAATTAATCCCAATCCATTATTCAAAATAAAAATTAATTATGGCTAAAAATATTATAAGATCATTCGTTGTAGGGACTTTGCTGACCGTCGGTTTTGCCAATGCTCAACAGAAACCGAAAGTTATTTTAGATAACTTTTTCAACAATGAGAAAAGAGAAAACAAAGAAACAAAAACCTTAGAATCTTGGCATTACACGTGGAATGATACCACCAACGGAGGGTTTTCTCTGTTAGGAGAAATCTTCCAAAAGCAAGGCGCAGAGATCAGCACTTTAACGACCGCTCCATCAAAAAATGACTTAAAAAATGCCAATGTCTACATCATCGTTGATGCGGATATCGACAAAGAAGCATACGGCGGAAAAGCGAATTTAGTCGATGCCAAATCCATTAAAAACCTCGTGAAATGGGTTGAAAAAGGAGGTGTTCTGGTTTTATTGAGCAATGACAAAGGAAATTCCGAGTTTGAAAATTTCAATAAGCTGGCAAATAAATTAGGAATTCATTTCAATGAAGACAGTTACAACCGAGTTCAGAAAAGAGAATTTGAGCAAGGAAAAGTAATGGTTCCCAAAGGAAACGAAATTTTCTCCGAACAGAAATTATATATGAAGGAAGTAGCGACAGTTTCCGTGAAAAGTCCAGCGAAAGAATTGCTCTCTGCGGAAGGCAAAAATATCGCAGCCATCGCAAAGATTGGCAAAGGAACCGTTTTCGCATTGGGCGACCCGTGGTGCTACAACGAATATATCGACGGGAAAAAACTACCTGCAGATTTCACGAATTATCAGGGGACTGAAGAATGGGTAAAGTGGTTGCTGAAGCAGACTTCTACGAAATAATTGAATTTGCGCAATCGGTTGAACTAAGGTCATTAAATTGATTTGGGCAGCTTTTTCCGCCCTCCGTTCCCGCTTTTTTGCTCGTCGTACCTCCTCGCAAAAAGAGCTCCACTCAGGTCGGGCTGCAAGAAATCGAGGAACGAGATTCATCGATTCAAAGTGAAAATAAAGCATTAGAGATAGATTCAATGCAAAAATCCTTGTCAAGGTTCAAAACCTTGACAAGGATTGGGATCAAAAATGATTAAAATCAATAGGAACGGGCATATCATTCTGAGCTTGTCGAAGGAAGCCGTTTAAAAAAATGAAGTTTCAAATTCGGCTTTAGCCAAAACATAAAAATAATTAGATATTGATATAGAATTATGAAAATCAAATATATCTTCATTACATCCGCCCTTTTTCTTTCGCAAACAATTTTTGCTCAAAGACAAATGGAATATCTGAAAAGAGGAATTGTTGCAATACCTTCAGAATCTGACGTTTTTGTAAGTTGGCGTTTGTTGGGAACAGAAGCTCAGAATACACAATTTGATTTGTACCGAACGGAAAATAATTCAACCATAAAATTGAATTCAAAACCGTTGCTTAACGAAACCAATTTTTTAGATAAAACTGCAGACAAAGGAAAGAATTATACTTATTTTGTTAAATCTAATACCAAAAACCAGGAAGTTGACCAGGATTTTGCAAAATACAAAGCAAATCAAAAACCTTATTTTTCAATTCCATTAAAAACTCCGGAAGGGTACACTCCGAATGATGCATCGGTTGCTGATTTGGATGGCGACGGAGAATATGAGATTATTCTTCATCAAACCGGAAGATCAAAAGATAACAGCCAGAAAGGGATGACTGATGAGCCAATTATTCAGGCTTATAAAATGAATGGAACTTTTTTGTGGGAAATTAATTTAGGCAAAAATATCAGAGAAGGAGCGCATTACACGCAGTTTTTAGTTTATGATTTAGACCAGGACGGAAAAGCGGAAGTAGTAATGAAAACCGCTGATGGAAGCAAAGACGGAAAAGGAAAATTTATTGGTGACCCAACCAAAAATTACGTCAATGAAAACGGAATGATTCTTTCCGGACCGGAATATTTGACGATTTTTAATGGAGAAACTGGTGAGGAAATTCATACTGTCAATTATGAAGTTCCAAGATTTGCAGGAAGTTTAAATCCAACCAATGAAGAAATGACTGAAACTTGGGGCGATGCAAAAGGGAACCGTATCGATCGATTTTTGGGAGCTGTTGCTTATTTGGACGGAAAAACGCCGAGTGTAATTATGTCGAGAGGATATTACACACGAACTGCAATTGCAGCCTGGAATTTTAAAGATAAAAAATTGAGCCTTCGCTGGCTTTTTGATACCGAAAGTTCGGAAGAAAATAAAAAATATCGTGGACAGGGAAATCACAATTTGAGCATTGCAGATGTAGATAATGACGGAAAAGACGAAATTATTTTTGGTGCAATGACGGTGGATGACAATGGAAAAGTTTTAAACAGCACAGGTTATGGTCACGGTGACGCTTTACACGTTGGAGATCTCGATCCATCAAATCCCGGACTGGAAATTTTTGATATTCAGGAAAGATTTGATGATGCGGGAGCACATTTCAGAGACGGAAAAACAGGAAAAGTTTTATGGAAATTACCTTCTACAGTTTATAGTAAAGCAGGTAAATTTCAGGGACCGGGAAGAGGTTTGTCTTTAAATATTGATCCTCGTCATGAAGGTTCAGAATCTTGGGCAGCCGGAGCAGGTTTGAAAGGTGTTTACAATACAAAAGGAAAAAAAATCAGCGAAAAAAATCCTCCTGCCAATATGGGGATTTATTGGGACGGAGATTTTTTAAGCGAAATTTTAGACGGAACAGTTGTTTCAAAATGGGACTGGAAAAAAGAAAAATCGAATCTAATTTTTGATGCTAAAAATTTTCAGTGCGAATCTAATAACGGAACAAAGAAAAATCCATCTCTGGTTGCAGATCTATTTGGCGATTGGCGTGAAGAAGTAATGTACAGAACAGCTGATAACAAGGAATTGAGAATTTTTTCTACAACAATTCCTACCAAGCACAGATTGTATACTTTGATGCACAATTCACAATATCGTTTGAGTATTGTTTGGCAAAATGTAGGCTACAATCAGCCACCGCATACCGATTATTATCTGGATGAATCGGTGAAAGAAATTCCGAAACCCAATATTTATACGGTAATTCCTAAAAAATAATCAATTATGAAAATTAAAATCATTATTCCGCTTATCTTATTGGTTTTATTTGTTGGAGTTTCATTTCAGAAACTTCAGAACAAACCTGTTCTTTATATTATTGGAGATTCAACGGTACAAAATGGTTCTGGAAAAGGCTCTGATTCGCTTTGGGGATGGGGAAGTTTTATGAATCTTTTTTTAGATACCAATAAAATTGAAATTCAAAATCACGCAAAAGATGGAAGAAGCAGCAGAACTTTTTTGACAGACGGTCGTTGGGATTCTATTATGAAAACGATAAAAAAAGGAGATTATGTTTTAATGCAATTTGGTCATAACGATGGCGGTGAATTAGCCGATACATTACGAGCAAGAGGAACTATCAAAGGGATTGGGGAAGAGTCTAAAGATATTTACAATCCGATTCGTAAAGTAAATGAAACAGTTTACACTTACGGTTATTATATGAGGAAATATGCGAATGAAACGAAAGCTAAAGGAGCGATTCCTATTATCGTTTCTCCTGTTCCGAGAAATAAATTTGATAAAAACGGAAAGATAGAAAAAGATCAATACGGAATTTGGGCTCAAGAAGTTGCAAAACAAACAGGTGCTTATTTTTTAGATTTAAATACAATGGTCATTGCAAAATATGAAGAAATAGGCTCTGAAAAAGTGAAAACGTTCTTTCCAAAAGATCATACTCATACCAATGAAGCAGGAGCAACTCTCAATGCAGAATTGGTGACAAAAGGAATTACAGATTTAAAAGGTTGCCAACTTAAAAAATATATAAAATAAAAATATTATGAAAAAACTATTAACAGCAAGCTTTTTTGCACTGATTTTGGGAGGCGTGACTTCCTGTTCGGTTCAGAAACAGACTACCGCAAGCAAAGTGGAGCTTCCGAATAAAAAAGAAGTTTTGGAAGTTTCAAGAAGAGCCAATCAATATTTTATGAGCAAATGGCCCGATACAGGAAAAGATATCGTTGGTAAAAAAGTGTGGCCAAGTAATCTTTGGACAAGAGCTGTTTATTATGAAGGACTCATTGCTTTGTATAAAGTTGATCCTAAAAAAGAATATTATGATTACGCGATGTCGTGGGCAAATAATCACAAATGGGATTTGATGCGTGGAACTTACACCAGAAATGCCGATCATCAGGCTTGCGGACAAACCTACATAGATTTGTATGAAATCGACGGTAAAAAGCATCCTGAAAGAATTAAAAATGTAAAAGCTTCGATGGACAGTATGATTGCTACACCAAAAGTTGATGATTGGTGGTGGATTGATGCGCTCCAAATGAGCATGCCGATTTTCACGAAACTGGGGAGAATCACAGGAGAGCAAAAATATTTTGATAAAAACTACGAAATGTATGCTTACACAAAATATAAACACGGTGGAAATGGTTTGTACAATCAGGCTGATAAAATTTGGTGGAGAGACAAGAGTTTTGTTCCGCCTTACAAAGAACCGAATGGGGAAGATTGTTATTGGAGCAGAGGAAACGGTTGGGTAGTGGCTGCTTTGGCTAAAACCCTTGAAGACACTCCAAAATCTGATCCTCATTATCAGGAATATTTGCAGGATTATAAAGATTTGCTGGCTGCTTTGCTTCCGATTCAGCGTGAAGATGGTTTTTGGAATGTGAGTTTGCACGATCCGACGAATTTTGGAGGAAAAGAAATGACCGGAACCGCTTTATTCGTTTACGGAATGGCGTATGGAATTAATAATGGATTAATCGACAGAGATACTTATCTACCTGTTTTAGTAAAAGCTTGGAATGCAATTGTGAAAGATTCAGTTCAGCCTAATGGGTTTTTAGGTTGGGTACAGGGAACTGGAAAAGAACCAAAAGACGGACAACCGCTTTCTGTAAGTAAAGAACCGGATTTTGAAGACTACGGTTTAGGGTGTTTATTGCTTGCCGGAAGCGAGGTTTATAAGTTGAAATAAATTTAACTTTTAAGTAAAATTGAAAGGCTTAATGATAAAAATCGTTAAGCCTTTTTTGTTGATTTAAAAATAAAAGCTGTATTTAAATTATTAAAAAGCAAGAATAATAAAGAATTGATGCATATTTTTGTTTAACAGTTTTTAAATACAATTTGATTAAAGTGATTGTAATTATCAGTAAAACAGTGAGTTGAAGAATTTATGTTTCAAATGATAAAAAATCTTATTTTTTCAAAAGTTTAAGCATGACACTACAAGATGCGCAATCGATTACATCTTGTTAATTTTCAAACTCAACCAATACGATAAATTATGAATGCATTATTAGGAGTTATTTTCCATTTTTTAGGAGGTTTTTCTTCAGGTAGTTTTTATCTGCCTTACAAGAAAGTGAAGGGATGGCAATGGGAAACTTTTTGGTTGATTGGTGGTGTATTTTCCTGGATTATTGTTCCACCTTTGGCTGCATTTCTTACGATTCCTAATTTCTGGGAAATTATTCAGAATGAAAGTTCATCAATTTTAGGACTGACGTTTTTATTCGGTGCTTTGTGGGGAATTGGCGGTTTTATGTATGGTTTGGGAGTTCGTTATTTAGGTGTTGCTTTGGGTAGCAGTATCATGTTGGGACTTACCATGGTTATTGGATCTCTTTTACCTTCTATTTATTATGAATTTAATCCACAAGACGGAAAAGACAATATTGGTTTAATGCTTTCAAGCGATTGGGGAAGAATGGTTCTTTTAGGACTTTTGATTTGTGTAGTTGGAATTGTCATCAGTGGAAAAGCTGGTGTGATGAAAGATAAAGAACTTCAATCTGATTCTATCGATCCGCATGGGATGGAAGTAAAAACAGAATATAAATTTGGGTTAGGATTAATCGTTGCCATTATTTCCGGTGTTTTAAGCGCATGCTTCAATTTTGGTTTGGAAGCGGGAAAACCAATGGCAAACGTAGCTAATGAAGCCTGGAAAATAGCAAATCCTTCGCAGGGAGAATTTCTTTTTCAGAATAATGTAACCTATGTTGTGGTTCTTTGGGGCGGAATGGCTTCTAATCTTATTGGTTGCCTTTATTTGTCATTTAAAAATAAATCATATTCAGATTACACAAAAAAGAATGTTCCTGTTGTAAAAAATATCATTTTCTGCGCATTGGCAGGAACGATGTGGTTTTTACAGTTTTTTTTCTACGGAATGGGAGAAAGTAAAATGGGAAATGGCCCAAGTTCATGGATCTTGCACATGGCATTTATTATTTTAATAGCCAATTTGTGGGGTGTCATCATCAAAGAATGGAAAGGAGTTTCCAAAAAAACGATTTCTACGATTGTTTTTGGAATGATCGTCATGTTTATTTCCATTTTAATTGTAGGATACGGAAATTCTTTGCGATAAAAATGTACGGCATCTACAAATTTTATTTTTATCATATTCATATAGTTAAGAGTTAGAAGCTCACTAAGGCACTGATCTTTCAGTGTCTTTTTTATACTAATCAATGAATATTTTTTTGATGACAATCATGATACTATTGTTTTATAATTCTAAAATTCATCAAAGTTTATATAATCGAATTACTAATTATTTCAAATTTTAAATTTGATTTTTGTAAATATTTAAGAAAAATTATGAGTTTTATAATGCAGGATATTGCAGGATGCCAGAACTTCAGCAACTGTGTACTTTGGTAACATGATAATTAATGTAAATAAAAGTTAATATATATGTCTTTAATAATTAAACAGAAGAATTTTAAGCCACTTATCGCACCGCTATTTTTGCTTGCGTCTGGCTTTATGTTCGGACAAAAGGCAGTAAGTGATTCTGCCAAAACAGATACTAAAGATATCGAAGAAGTGGTAGTGATCGGATACGGAAAAGTAAAAAAGTCTGACCTTACCGGATCTGTATCTTCAGTATCTGCGAAAGATTTAGCAGCTACACCGGCAATGAATGCTTTGCAGGCATTACAGGGAAGAGCTGCAGGATTAAATATTGTAACGGCAGGTGGTGCTCCTGGAGCTACTGCTAATGTAACTGTTCGTGGTGGTGCTTCTATTACTCAGGGGACAGAGCCGTTGTATATTGTAGATGGTTTTCAGTTGGATAATGCATTAAATATTATCAATCCGAATGATATTGAAAGTATTGATGTCTTAAAAGGTGCTTCTGCAATCGCAATCTATGGAGCTCGTGGATCCAACGGTATTATTGTTATTAAAACGAAGAGTGGAAAAAAAGGAAGAACTACCATTCAGTATAACTCTTTTATGGCATTTGATATGCTTTCGAAGAAATTGGATATGGTTTCAAATCCTGAACAATATGTGAAGTATCAGTACGAAATGGCACAACTGCAGGGAAAAACAACCCAATGGAGTAATGTTTTTGATAATAGCTTAGGGATAGATTCGCCAGGATTTTATACAGGTGCTTTTAACAGAATCAGCAATCGATACGGATCTGAAAATGGTTTAGACTGGCAAGAAAAAATGCTTGGCGGAACTGGGTTGACTCAGAATCATAACGTAAGTGTTTCTGCAGGTACAGATAAAACTCAGGCATTTATCAGTTACAATTACAATAAACAGGATGGTTTATTACAAAATTTTAGCGAAACACGAAACTCATTGCGTGCGAATATCAATTCAGAATTGTACAAAGGGATACGTTTAGATTTCAGTTCAATGTTTACTTCCAATTCTACAAACGGTGGTGGAGCATATTCAGGAATGAAAAAAATACTTCTGCAGCCTATTACGGGAGGAACATTATTCACACAGGATCAGTTATTTAATACACAGACCTTTGCGGATTATTCAAGTTTAGATTCTTCTTTTGATACAGAAAACCCGTATATAGAAACGGCGGCATCTACTCAAAACAGAAGAGCCAGAACATTTTTGGCGAATGTAGGTCTTGAGTTTGATTTGTTGAAAGACTTTACATTCAGAACTGCAGGGTCTTATAACTGGACAAATAGTAAATCTACTGCATTCTCAGATAAAAACTCTCGTGCATTTCTTACAGATCCTGTTAACACAGGAATCAACGGAAGTATTGCAAATTCTGAAGCATATAGATATCAAATCACCAATACATTAACTTACAATAAAACTTTAGGAGAAAAACATAAACTGACTGGTTTAATTGGTAATGAAATTATTTATCAGGAAAACGAAAGCAATAGCATAAGACTGATAAAATTTCCAACTATTCTGAATTTTGGCTTAGATGACATAAAATTAGGTACAATTGCTAGCCAAGATTCAGATAGAGATCCCAATGCTCTGATTTCTTATTTTGGACGTGTAAATTATAACTATGATAATCGCTACTTATTAACTGCAACGATCCGTAGAGACGGCTCATCAAAATTTGGTCCTGATAAAAAATGGGGGACATTCCCTTCTGTAGCTGCAGCTTGGAGAGTTTCAGAAGAAAGTTTGTGGAAAAATTCTAAAATTGAAAATTATATTAATGATCTGAAATTCAGATTCGAATATGGAATTGTAGGAAATAATAGCATACCAAACAACGTTTTCAGAACCAATGTAGTGGGGACTGATTATCCATTAAATAATACTATTGGTAACTTAGCCTTAATGACAAGCAGTGTTTTGGGTAACCGTATTGTACAATGGGAAGAAATGCGATCTACTAACGTAGGTGTTGATCTTGCATTATTTAACAACAGAATTAAATTAACTTCTGAATGGTACAATAACAACGTAAGCGGAATGTTATTGGAAACTGTACTTCCAGCATCTACAGGATATAAAAGTCAATTTGTGAATGTCGGTTCTATGAAAAATACCGGTATGGAATTTACATTAAATTCAATCAATATAAAATCTGAAAATTTCAGATGGTCTACCGACGCTAATGTAGGTTTCAATAAATCAAAAGTATTATCTCTTGATGAAGGAAGAAATTTCAGAAATTTCAGTGTAGGAAGCAACAGAGCAGGTATGGTAACCTATTATGCTACGGTTGGAGAAGAATTAGGAGATATGTACGGATATGTTTATCAGGGTATTTATACAACTGATGACTTTACTCAGGCTGGAAACGGAACATTAACTCTAAAACCGGGAGTTGTAAAACCGGCTTCAGGAACTCCAAAACCGGGGGATATTAAGTTTGCTGCAGATAATGAAGCGGGAGATCAGTTTACAAGAAAATTGGTAAAAATTGGAAATGGTACTCCTGATTTTATTGGAGGTATTAGCAATAACTTTTCTTACAAAGGTTTTGATCTTGCGGTATTTTTGAAATTCAGTGTAGGTGGTGATGTTTATAATGCAACCAAGCACAGCATGAGTCCGTATGCAATGTTCCAGAATGTACCTTCAGAATTCGGAGATAACTATTATCATGTGATCGATCCTAATACAGGACAGGCTGCAACAAGTTTAGTGAGATTAAAAGAGCTTAATCCTAATGAAGATTCTAGCCTTTGGAGCTTAGGAACTACGAATTCAAGCTACATCACTTATCCTTCATCATATTACGTAGAAGATGGTTCTTATTTGAGAGTTTCTATGGTAACATTGGGGTATTCTTTTTCTAAAGAATTTTTAAGTCATATTAAGTTAACCAATGCACGTATCTATGCAACAGTGAATAACTTAGCAACCATTACGGGATATTCAGGATTTGACCCGGAAGTCTCTGCGGCAAGCGGTGTTACCGTTACACCTGGTTATGACAACTCTTCATTCCCAAGATCTAGAAGTTATGTTTTAGGGATCAATCTTACTTTTTAATATTTAAATGTTTCAGTCATGAAAAATATATTTACTAATCGCAGTCTTTTAAAAAATCTAATAATAGTTCCAACTATTTTGATTGCTGGTTTAAGCATCAATTCGTGCAGCGATGATTTTTTAAATCAACCTGCGTATAATTCATCAGATACAGAATCTGTATTTACCAATATAGAAACTGCGGACGCTTTTGTTCAAGGCTTATATAGAGGTATTGTTCCTACAGAAATGTTTTATCAATTAGGAGCAGGTGATACTGTTACCCATTCTGCGGAAGACGGATCAACCAATAATTCTAAATACAATATCTGTAATTTTCAGTACGATTCAAAAACACCGAATACCGTTACAGGAATTTACTCTGCAATGTATGCGGTGATCGAAAGAACCAATATCGCCATCGACAGATTACCAGATATGCCTGCAAGCCAAAAGCGTGATGCTTTATTGGCAGAAGCAAAGGCTATTCGTGCATTTTGCTACTACAACTTAATTAGAGTTTATGGTGATGTTCCTGCAATTTGGATTCCTTTGGAGGAAGCAGATCCTAATGATCCGAGTACGCTTTATCCTAAACGTGCTTCTCGTGATGTGATTTATGATAAAGTTATTGCAGATATACAAGAATCTATAAATAATATGCCTGCTTCTAATGGAACACCGGAAAGATTAAATAAACAATCAACCAATGCGCTTTTAGCAAAAATTGCTTTATATGCAGCAGGATATTCTCTTCGTTGGGAGCTGAATACAAGTTCTCCGGGGATCATGTCTCGTCGTCCTGATAATGCGAGAGTTCAGCAATTGTATCAGATTGCAGATGCAGCAGCACTTTCTGTAATCAATGCAGGTACAAATAGTCTGGTACAGGCTCAAGGTGGAAAAAGCGGTTTCGAAGCTTTGTGGTTTAATTTTGACAGAAGAAATTTTTCAGCAGTAAATCAGGAAATGCTTTGGCACATTGCTTCCTACGGACCAAATACCAATTCAGCATTTGGGGTGTATGCACATCCTGGTTCTAGAGGAGGTACTTATGGTTCTCGTAAAGCGTTACAGTTCATACTACCAAGTTATTATCTTTCTTTTAATGCGGCAGATAAACGTAGAGATGTTGCGACTACATCTTACAGTATTTATTTCTTAAATTCAGGTAACGCAAGTGATACTTGGGTAGATGTAGGAACAACCTATTCTTGTATTATGCCGGGAAAATTCAGAATTTCTTGGTGTGTCGAGCCACAAGCTGCAGATGCTCGTAATTTGAATATTCCTATTATCAGATATGCAGATGTTTTATTGATGTATGCAGAAACACAAAATTATTTAAATTCAGGACCTACAGCTGCAGGAATCGCGGCGCTACAACAGGTAAGAAACCGTGCAGGAATTGGTTCGTTACCAATTCCAAGTGGTCAGCAAGCATTTGAATCAGCATTAGTTCAGGAGCGTAAATGGGAATTTTCAGACGAATTTATGCTTCGTACAGATTTGATCAGAATGAATCGTATTGCAAGCGAAATTGATGCGACAAGAACAGCAATGAAAAACTTGTCAAATCGTACAGGTCAGTTTGCCTCTACGCCAGTTTACCGCCTTTACAAATTTCATAAAAATGCTCAGGTTTACGGAGATCCTTTCTTGGCAGTGACTTATATTGATTTAACTGATCCTGCACAGATTGCGCAAGTTCAGGCAGTTCCTACCAATTCATCAGGTTATGCGGCGTATCAAACGACTTTGAAAGCTATAGCATTAGCAAACGGACAAACTTCAACAATTGATGACAAATGGTATCCTGCAAATATGTTCCAGGCTTATACAAGTACATTTAATGGTAACGCTAGAAAAGCTGTAGGATTTACAGCCGGATTTAATGCACTTCAGATAGGAAATATTATCTACACAAAACCAACCGGTTCAGCAGAAAATGGAGGAACCTATCCAAACTGGATCGAAGGTGGTGGAGACGGTCTTTTCTACGGATTTGTACCTAATAAAACAGAATTGCTTCCGTTTGCAGCAGCTTCTGCAGGTCATCCGTTGATTGATAATCCAAACCTTACTCAGCTTCCTGGGTATTAATTAAAAAACTATTCACCAATCAAAATATTAATTTATTCTTAACCTTAATGAAATGACTGTACAGCTGAATCGAAACGTGATAAATATCATTGTTAATTTATCTTTAAATAATCGATTCAGCAGTATAGTACGGGATGCTGTAAAAAATACTACAGTCTAAATTTGGGTTAAAATTCAGAAAACAAAAAGAAAACAAATGGAAAACGTAAAAACATTCAAATACGTAGATTATTTATGGGATGAAAGCAAAGCAGCTTCTTTGGGAGATGATCAGGTTGCTTTATTTTTATACCGTTCAAACATATTAGGAGCAGACCTTAGAATTACCAATTATGGTGGTGGTAACACAAGTTGCAAAACCATCGAAAAAGATCCGCTAACCAATGAAGAAGTTGAGGTAATGTGGGTAAAAGGTTCAGGTGGAGACATCGGAACGTTGACCAGAAAAGGAATTGCCGGATTATATACGGAAAGACTAAGAAATCTTAAAAATGTTTACGGAGGTTTAGCAGACGAAGACAGAATGGTTGGTTTATTCGATCACTGTATTTTTGATCTGGATAGCAAAGCGCCTTCTATTGATACACCACTACACGGTTTACTTCCATTTAAACATATCGATCACCTTCACCCGGATGCATTAATTGCAGTTGCAGCAGCAAAAGACAGCGAAAAAATTACCAAAGAAATTTGGGGTGACACAATGGGGTGGGTTCCTTGGCAAAGACCTGGTTTCGATCTAGGTTTACAGCTTGAAAAATGTTTAGCTGATAATCCTGGAATCAGAGGAATCGTTTTAGGAAGCCACGGATTGTTCACTTGGGGCGATACTTCTTACGAATGTTATATGAATAGTTTGGAAGTAATTGAAACCGCCTCTGAATATATTGCTAAAAAAATTGAAGAAAACGGACAGGTTTTCGGCGGACAAAAAGTAGAGTCGCTTCCAGCTGACGAACGTAAAAACAAAGCTGCTAAGTTGATTCCTTTGTTGAGAGGTTTGGCTTCTTCTGAAAACAGAATGGTTGGTCATTTCACCGACAGCGATGTTGTTTTAGAATACATCAACAGCAATGATTTAGAAAGATTGGCTCCGCTTGGAACTTCTTGCCCGGATCACTTTTTAAGAACAAAGATTCAACCTTTGGTGTTGACTTTAGATAAAAATGAAGATTTAAGCGATTCTAAAGCTATTTTAGATAAATTAAATCCACTTTTCGAACAGTACAGACAAGAATACAAAGAATATTACGAAACGTGTAAGCATCCAAACAGTCCTGCAATGCGTGACCCGAACCCGGTGATCATCATTTATCCGGGAGTGGGAATGTTCAGTTTCTCAAAAGATAAGCAGACAACACGTGTTGCGAATGAGTTTTATGTGAATGCAATCAACGTAATGCGTGGTGCAGAAGCAATTTCAGAATATACTTCTTTACCAAGACAGGAAGCTTTCGACATAGAATATTGGTTACTTGAAGAAGCTAAATTGCAGAGAATGCCAAAAGAAAAACCTCTTTCAAGAAAAGTGGCAATCGTAACCGGAGCAGGCGGTGGAATCGGACAGGCAATCGCTGACAAAATGGTTGCTGAAGGCGCGGTTGTTGTTTTCACAGACCTTAATCAGGAAGCGGTGGATTCTGTAACATCAAAATACAGCAAAGACCAAGCGGTTGCCGTCCCTTGTGATGTGACAAGCGAAGAAGCAATTGCAAATGCTTTCAAAGAAGCCGTTTTAGCATTCGGCGGAGTAGATATTATTGTACATTCTGCAGGTTTGGCGATTTCTAAATCTTTGGAAGACACGACTACAAAAGACTGGGATTTATTGGAAAATGTTTTGGTAAAAGGTCAGTTTATGATGGCTAAAAGCGGTGCTGAAATTTTGAAAAAGCAAAATTTAGGTGGCGACATCGTCAATATTGCAAGCAAAAACGGTTTAGTTGCCGGACCAAATAACGTAGCGTATGGAACTGCAAAAGCAGCACAACAGCACATGACGAGATTATTGGCAGCAGAATTAGCAACTGATAAAATCAGAGTAAATGTTGTAAATCCGGACGGAGTTATCGTTGGAAGCAAAATTTGGGAAGGTTCTTGGGCAGAAGGTCGTGCAAAAGCAAACGGAATTTCTGTAGAAGAATTGCCTGCGTTTTACGCAAAGAGAAATCTGTTAAACGAAATTATTCTTCCTGAAGACATTGCCAACGGAGTTTTCGCTTGTGTAGCGATTTTAGATAAAACCACAGGAAATATCATCAATGTAGATGGCGGAATGGCAAATGCTTTCCCAAGATAATTATTGGTTAATATATTTTATTTGGGCAGCTTAATCCGCCCTCCGTTCCCGCTTTTTTGCTAGCCTATCTGAGCTTGTCGAAGGATCTCTCCTCGCAAAAAGAGCTCCACTCAGGTCGGGCTGCGAGAAATCTAGGAACGGGATTCATCTGTTCAAAATAAAAAAAATAATTAGGAAGAGATAGATTCAAAAAGAGCCACAAAGTGGCGACATAAAATAGCATAGGGTGAAGCCCTATGAAGGAATAAATATTTAATACTAATTTTAATCAATCAATTCAACCTTGTCAAGGTTCGAAACCTTGACAAGGCTAATAAAAATCAAACAAAAATTCTTTTGTGACTTTTGTGGTTTAAACAAATAAAAATCAAACTATGATTATAGGAAAAGATATCATTGAACAATACAATAAAAACGAAGTCGAAAACTTTAATTCAGACTTTGATTTTCTTCAAAATAAATTAACAAAATCAGGTTCAAACGTTGCTGAAATCGTCAACAAAATTGCCGATTTCCAAGTGGCAATTCCAAGTTGGGCTTTAGGCGCTGGAGGAACCCGTTTCGGAAGATTTTCTTACGGTGGCGAACCATCT
Source organism: Chryseobacterium scophthalmum (assembly GCF_900143185.1). Taxonomy (NCBI): domain Bacteria; kingdom Pseudomonadati; phylum Bacteroidota; class Flavobacteriia; order Flavobacteriales; family Weeksellaceae; genus Chryseobacterium; species Chryseobacterium scophthalmum. The sequence continues at coordinate 175,998 of NZ_FSRQ01000001.1, forward strand.
TCTTTAGAACAAAAGTTAGATGATGTAGGGTTAATTCACGCTTTAACGCATTCTGCAGGCGCTATTTCTCTTCATATTCCTTGGGATATTCCGACTGATGTGAAAGCGATCAAAGAAAAAGCAACATCTCACGGATTGATCTTTGATGCAATGAATTCAAACACATTTCAGGATCAACCGAATGCAAAACAATCGTATAAATTTGGTTCTTTAAATGCCACGAATGAAGACGCAAGAGCTTACGCAGTTGAACACAACAAAGAAGTCATCAGAATTGGAAAAGAATTAGATTCAAAAAGTTTAACTGTTTGGTTGGCAGATGGATCAAGTTTTCCAGGACAGTTGAATTTCCAGACTGCTTTGGCTAAAACTGAACAAAGTTTAAAAGAAATCTATTCAGATTTACCGGAAGACTGGAAATTGTTCATCGAATACAAACCATACGAACCGAATTTCTATTCAACAACCATCCAGGATTGGGGAACTTCCTTCATGTTGGCAAATGCTTGCGGAGACAGAGCGTATACTTTGGTAGATTTAGGCCATCATTTACCAAACTCAAACATTGAGCAAATCGTTGCAACCTTGATGTACAAAGGAAAATTAGGAGGTTTCCATTTCAACGACAGCAAATATGGAGACGACGATTTAACGGTAGGTTCTATTAAGCCTTATGCTTTGTTCTTGATCTTCAATGAATTGGTGTATGGAATGGAAAATAATCCAAACAATCCTTATCCGGCTTGGATGATCGATGCAAGTCATAACATCAAAGATCCTTTGGAAGATCTATTACAATCTTTGGAAGCGATATTAATAGCGTATGCAACCGCACTTTTGGTAGATCAGAAAGCGTTAAAAGAAGCACAGCAAAATAATGATGTTGTTTTGGCTCAGGATATTTTGCAGAACGCATACAGAACTGATGTTCGTCCGTTATTAAGAGCGGCGAGATTACAGACAGGGGCGGCTTTAGACCCGATCGCAACATACAGAAACCTTAAAGTAAGAGAGCAATTGATTTCCGAAAGAGGTTTAAATGTAAAAGCAACAGGATTATAAAATCTGTTTTAAATTTGATAATTTCAACTTTCAAGTGCAATTGAGAGTTTAATTATATGTATCCTTATATAGTTTCGTTAAGGGAAAAGTGTTTAGATTATTAAGTTTTTCTTATTGTCTAAACACTCCTTAATGATTTGTTTTTTATAATTAAAATAAACAACTTAGTGCTATTAATGAAAATATTTGCGCTATTTGTGTTTAAATAAATAATTCATCATAAGAATGTCCAAGAAGAAGGTAACCATAGTATTTGATATTGGAAAGACCAATAAAAAATTCTTTTTATTTGATAAAAATTATAAAGAAGTCGTTCGGGAATATACAGAATTACCGCTTACGACAGACGAAGACGGTTACCCAACTGAAGATCTTCCTGCATTGCAAAATTGGATCAAAGAAAACTTTAATGCTATTTTGGATGATGAAAATTTTGAAGTAAAAGCCATTAATTTTTCTACCTACGGAGCGAGTTTTGTGCATCTTGATCAGAAAGGAAATGTTCTTACGCCTTTGTACAACTATACAAAACCGATGGATCAGGATATTCTTGATTTATTCTACGAAAAACACGGCGGGAAATTAAAAATTGCCCGTGAAACAGCATCTCCACAAGCAGGAATGTTGAATTCGGGTTTGCAGTTGTTTTGGTTAAAATATAAACATCCGGAAGTTTTCAAAAAAATTCGTTACAGTTTACATTTACCACAATATTTATCGTATTTATTTACTGGGATTTGTGTTTCAGAATTTACGTCAATCGGTTGTCACACGAATCTTTGGGATTACGACAAAGCAGATTATCACGATTGGGTTTACGAAGAAGAAATTGATGCTTTATTACCTCCGATCGTTCCAACTTCTGCGAGTATCAATACGTCTTACAGAAATAAAAAAATTAAGATCGGTGTCGGTATTCACGACAGTTCATCAGCGCTATTGCCTTATATTTTAAGCAAGAAAGAACCTTTTTTATTACTTTCAACAGGAACATGGAGTATTTCTCTGAATCCTTTTAATGATGAAAGTTTAACAGACGAAGACATCGAAAATAACTGCCTGAACTATATGCGAATCGATGGGAAACGTGTGAAAGCATCACGTTTTTTCATGGGTAATGAATATAAAATTCAGGTCGAAAAACTCTGCGATTATTACGGAAAAGAATATGGTTTCCATAGAGAAGTACAATTTGACCAGGATCTGTATCTTCGTTTAATGAAACATAAAGCGGTTTATTTCCGTTTTGAAGGCATTATTTTAAAAAGAAAAATGATTACTGCAACAGATCTTAATTCATTCGAAACTTTTGAAGAAGCTTATCATCAGTTAATGATTGAATTGATGGATTTACAGATTCATACGATTAAAAATGCGATTGGAAATTCAGATATAAAAAATATTTACATTGATGGCGGATTTACAGACAATGATGTGTTTATGAAACTGATGTCGCATCATTTTCAGCATTACAATGTGATGTCTACTCATTCTCCGCTGGGTTCTGCATTGGGAGCTTCAATGGTAATTTCCAATAAAAAAATCGACGAAACTTTTTTACAGCAGCATTATCAGATGAAAGTGCTTCAGCCATTAATTTTAAATTATTAAATTTTGTTGTTGGTTGATAGTTGTCAGTTGATGGCAAAAACCTCAAAACCAACAACTATCAACCAACAACAAACAACCAATTATGTCGTTTCCATTTGATACCAATTACGCTTCTCTCGAATTACTTATTGAAAAAGCAAAAAAAAGAATGCCCCGTTTCGCTTTCGAATATTTGGATGGTGGATGTAATGAAAACATCAATCGAGACAGAAATACAAGCGAGCTAAGAGAAGTTTTGCTTCGTCCGCAATACCTGAACAATAATTATTCAGAAGCCAATATGGAAACTGAATTGTTCGGAAAGACTTATTCTGCACCTTTCGGAATTTCTCCTGTTGGTTTACAAGGATTAATGTGGCCCAATGCTCCCGAAATTTTAGCGAAAGCAGCTTTTAAACATAATATTCCTTTTATTTTAAGTACCGTAACAACAAGCAGTATCGAAAGAATTGCAGAATTAACCGAAGGAAAAGCTTGGTATCAATTGTATCATCCCAGAGAAGAATGGTTGCGTGATGATATTCTAGACCGTTGTGAAGCTTCTGGTTATGATGTACTCTGTGTTTTATCAGATGTTCCTACTTTTGGATACAGAGCAAAGGAAATCAGAAACGGTTTGGCAATGCCGCCGCAATTGAATTTCAGAAATGTTTCCCAGGCTTTAGCAAGGCCAGAATGGTGTCTGGAAATTTTGAAACATGGGGTTCCCAGTTTTAAAACGATGGAAAAATATATGGACAAAAATATGGGCGTAAAACAGCTGGGACAGTTCATGAATTCTACATTTTCCGGAAGATTAAATTCAGACAGAATCAAAGCAATTCGTGATAAATGGAAAGGGAAACTTGTCATTAAAGGCGTTGCTTCTGATGAAGATGCTGCAGAAGCAGTTCGGTTAGGTTTCGACGGAATGATTATTTCAAACCACGGCGGAAGACAATTGGATGCAGGAGAATCTACGATTTCTGTAGTTAAAGAAATCAGCGAAAAATATAAAGGTCAGATCAAGATCATGATGGATAGTGGCGTGAGAACCGGTCCTGATGTTGCTCGAGCTTTAAGCTGTGGCGCAGAGTTTACCTTTATGGGACGTACTTTTATGTATGCAGTCGGTGCTTTAGGCGAAAAAGGCGGCGATCATATTATTGAAATGCTTAAAATGCAATTCAGGCAGGTAATGGAGCAGGTCTGCTGTGATAAACCGGAAGATTTGCAGAAATTTAGAGTAAAGTAGATTTTGCTGGTAAACTGTGAGGCGAAGGATTTTGGTTTTGTGACGGTAGATGCGGGAAAAAAATATTTGGATTAAATACTAGATAATTTAGAAATGCTTGAGTAATAAAAGTTTCAAAATTTATCGATAGAGTGGTTTTATTTATTTTTGTAAATTATTTTGCAGTACAGGCGGAGGCGGAGAAATAGGAGAATAATTTTTTATTTGCTGATTGGTTCCTTTAACTTTGACATTCTTATCCATATATAGAATTTTCAAATCTAAATCTGGATTATTAGTAATATCAATTTCCTTAATTTGATTTCCGTCTATTGAAAATTGTATTAATTGTGGGTTTTTATAGAATTCTATTTTAGTAAGTTTATTATCATCAGCAGATAAATATTTTAATTTTGAAAATTGATTCAGTTCAATTTTATTTATTTTGTTATCCATAAAATTTAACATCTCAATATTTGGACAGTCTTTAATTGTTACTTCTTCTAAAAGGTTGAGACCAAATGCTAATTCTTTTAGTTTAGGCATATTTGAAATTTCTAGTTTTGTTAGTTTATTTCTTGCACAATATAATTTTTCAAGATGTAGAAAGTCTTTTAATTTGAGTGTTTTGATTTCATTTATTGTTAATGAAACACTTTTTAGATTTTTAAAAAATATTAGATCTTCAACATTAACTAAGTTTTCTTCCATTAAATCAAGACTATCAACTTTTGTAGCCTCATTAATCTCAATTTTTCCATTCTTATTAATGTCAATTTCTGGATACTTTTTTAGTATAACTTGTTCAAAATGAGGGTTTTTAAATTTTAAATCCTGAGAGTGTAAATTATTTGTGAGAAAAAGAATAAATATTAAAAGTAAATTTTTCATAATAAATTTCTAAGCATAGTGTTACGAATAATTATCAACAAATTTTAAAAGTTTGCAATAAATTTTAAAAATCTAAGATAAGCTAATTCGGAGTTCTTCAGCATGAGTAACAAATTATTAATCCGTATTTTCATACCAAAGTAGATTTATTTACTTTTTTTTCTCCGATTTCACAGCCTGTCTCGCCAGCAATTTCCAGTCTTTTTTAGCTTTCGTCCAAACCAGTAAAATATCCAAAGTCACATCTCCCGGAGCTTTTCCAAGATCAGCAGTCGTAGCATAAAAATGATGACGAACAATTGCCGTATTTCCAACGATACTGACGTTTTGATTAGTAATATCAATGGTTAAAAAATCAGATTTTTTGTTGACTAATTTTTCTACAAATTCTTTCGCATCATCAATATGCCCTCCTGAGTGTCCGTAAGTCAATTCCGGTACAATTAATGATTCCAACGCTGATTTTTCACCACTAATCATGGCTAATCTGAGTTTTTCTGCCGCATCTGTTATGGCTTGAGTATCATCTTTTTTCTGCCCGAAAACAGCAATTGCCATCAGAAAACTCATGGCAAAAATTAATTTATTGATCATTATTATAAAATATTGTTTGAAAAATTTAAAATTATTTTATTTAGTAACTATTTGTATTTTAGTTAATTAAAGTGTAATTCCTATCAACTATCAACTATCAACTATCAACCATTTACAAAGAATCCCTTTCAATATATTTAAATACATTATTCACCTGTTCTTTTTTGTTTTTTAGAACCATATAGGCTGCAGATTCTGCCATTGCTTTAAAGTCTGTCGTGATTACGGTAATTCCCAATAGTTCTTTCAAAGGAGTTTCGTTGTAGGAAATAATTCCGATGTCTTTTCCCAACTCAAGATTTTTTTGTCTGATTTGCTTCACCAAATTCACCAGATCACGCTCTCTGATGGTGATAAATATATCTTTATCCTGAAGTTCCATGTCGGGATAAATTTCATCCAAAATTTCATAATCCAGTTTAAAATCCTCACAAAACTTCTCAAAGCCACGTACAATACGGAAAGGATAGGGATGAATCGATTTATTCGGATAAACGAGAATGATTTTCTCGTATTTTTTTATTTTCTCTAAACCTTCCTTTAAAGCGTTGTAAATATCATGCTCGAAATCCTGAAAAATAGAACCGTATTCTCCTGAAATATTAGGTTTCGTATTATCAAGCATCAACAATTTATTCTTCGGGATTTTTTCAATCATTTCGATTGCGCCTTGCGTAGAACTGGTGTGTTTAGACTGCTCATCACGAAAATGGGGCATAATAACATAATAATCAAATCCACCGAGATTTTTTTGTAAAGCATTGATGAAAAGTGTTTCGTCACAATGATAAATATACATCTCAACATTCCCTTTGGTACCGATTGCATTGACGAAATAATTATAGATCATCATTTTATAAGTACTCGGTTTGTTGATCAGAAAGAAAATATTAATAATATCATTTTTATTGATACGCGAAATATAATATCCTTTACCTTTTACCGACTCAATAATTTGCCTTTTACGAAGCTCCTTGTAGGCTTTTTCTACAGTATCTCTCGACAGAAAACAAGATTCGCTAAGCTCATTGATAGAAGGTATTTTTTCTCCAATCTTGATTTGTCCGCCATCAATTCCGTTCAGAATAGAGTCTACAATCTGCTTGTATTTCGGAACTCTTGAGTTTTCATTAATGTTAATTTCTAGTGTTTCAGACATGATTTTCAGGTAGGAGATGGTACTTCAGTTAAAAAATATTCAGTCAAAGTGTTGATCAAATATGGAAGACAATTTACAAAAATTTACATTAACCGTTTTATTAATGAATTTAATATAGATTACAGCTTTAATTCATTGAATTATAAATATTTGTTTCTTTAATTTATGCAGTTTTCAATTGACGTGAAATTACCATTTTAGTTGGTCAGCTATAAAATTTTATTAAATATTTAAATTAAAAATAACTTTTCATAAATGTTCAGTTTGAATATTTTAAATTCATTTTTTGGATTTAAAGAGATTAAAATAAATACTCTAAAAATAACACGTCTGAATAAGATAAATAAGACGTCTAAGTTTTAAAAAAATGATGAGACATATTTCTGTAAAAAAGTATGCTCCGGAGGAGCAGTATCTGTGTAGAAAAGATTTTCAGAATAAATAGGGGAGTCCGTAGGACTGCTATCAAAAAAAACCTCAAAAAAATCGAATCAAATCGCTCAAACTCTAAAATGCTCAAACCCTCAGACACAAAAAAAGCCTGCCCTTTTCAGAACAGACTCCAATTAATATGAATGTGAAATTTTTAAGGCATCTTTTTAAATCCTTCCGCTTTTATTTTCCATGTTCCGTCTTTCGGGAAACCAGGAAATTCACCGGTAGAATTATCCCAACCTTCCAACATCATTGCAACAGTTGTTAAAACGCCACCATTTCCGGGAAGATAGATTCTCAACCTTCCATCCTGAAAATTATGACCATTTTTCAAATACGTATTGGTTTGAATATCCATAAATAAAGCATCCAATGCTTTGTTTGGAAGACCCAATCTCGCTGCGTTCATTGCGGTCATCGGGAAATCCCAACCCCAAGTGTGACTCCAGTTCCATCTTTCCCAAACGATATCCAATGTGCTTTTCATAATTTTTTTATCCAACTTTGGAGATTCGGGAACCATTCCTAAAGCACCCAAAACTGCAGGGTGATCGGTCATCCATTTTGGATAAGTGAAAGAATCTTTTGCAGATTCAGTAGATAAATAAACGCCATCCTGAACAGGAAGTGGTGCCAGTTTCGAGATTACATCATCCCATTTTTTATCTCTCGATTCGCCCAGTCTTTCTTTCCATTGCTGAGCAACTTTTAAAGCCCAATCCCAATACGCAACTTCATAAGTTGGATTGTAAGTATCTTTAGCAGGAAAAACTTCCTGTGCCGGAATTACACCTTTACCCAAATTGTAACGGTTTTTTTCTTTGTCAAAAGTCGCATAATCGGCCATAAATTCTGCTGTTTCGAATACTAGTTTTTTATACTTTTCCAACACTTTTTTGTCGTGATTGTTACGATATAAAAGTTCGGTCATATAAATCAAATGCGGTTGTTCCCAAATCAAAAATGCAGCAACAGAAGACGGACTTTCGTTACCCTCATTATCCGACATTTTAATCCAACGAACGCCTTTGTAGCCTTGTCTTTCAGCTAGTTTTTTTGCTTTTTCAAACGATCTGAAATAATAATCCAATTGTTTTTCTAAAATCTCCGGTCTTCCCCACAAAGCATAATGAACACCGTGCCACCAATGCATTTCTGTATGTGGTTTTCCGTACCAACTATTAAAGGTTAAACCCGTTTCCTGTGGTGGATTGCTTCCTCCACATTGTACTTTGGTTAAATATTCAGATAACACAACTCTGCGTTCCAGTTCGTTTGCTCTGGTGTCTGTACTTCCTTCAAAATCAACGGCAGCACCGCTTTCCCAAAAGTTTTTCCAACCCGAAATGCTTTCTTTTTCAGCATCACTAAATAAACTTTTTGAAGTCTTTTGATTTTTAGCTGAAAACTCAACAGTCAATTCAATCGTTTTGTTTTTTGAAGAAGGTTCGTAAACAAAATAATGTTTGCCAGCTTCGCTTAATTTCCCATCCGTAAAATATAGTTGCGTGAAATAATCGGCAGTCTGCAATTTATGTTCGATCAATCCCTGAGTTGAGTTGGATGAAATGATTTTTGTTGAATGTTTATCTGCGTTTCCATAAAAAGCTGCTTCATCCAAAAACTGTCCGCTCGGATAAGGATATTTTGCGAAAACCTTTAATCTCTTTTGGCTTATTAAATCAGACTCAATTTTAACCCCGATTTTATCTGAATTCTGGAAAGAAGCTGTCCAAACCTTTACAGGAGTTCCTTCTAATGAAAATTCACTCGTGATAATTCCTGTCCACAAATCAATTTTCTGATTGATATTTTGAATATCTGAAACTTGTGCTTTCTGACCATTCTTTTTAATCAGTTCAATCCCAATATTTCCCAGTTGCAAACGATGTTGATTTACACGAAAATAATCAACCGCTTTTTTGTTACGTTCTGGTTCTTTGATTTGAACGCTGTACAACGCTTTCCGGCCATCATTATTGAAATCGTATGGCTTTAAAGTCTCCTCAAATTTGAAATTTTCAGTATTTGGAAAACTGTTCCAGCCCCATTCTGATTGAGTTCCCAAAGAAACACCATTCTTATAATATTCTGGGAAAGACTGCATTCCGGTAATGTCAACCGTGTACGCAAATTTTCCGTTTCCAACCGTTAAAGTTGATAAAGTATCTGCTTTTACATTGACAATATTATGTCGCTGAACAACTTTTTTACGGTCGATTTTCTGTGCATTTAAGGATGAAAACCCAATGCAGAAAAGACTCAGATATATTGCAATTTTCTTCATTTTTAAATTTTTGTTTTATTCTTTCACGCTTGTCATTCTGAACGAAACAAAGTGCAGTGAAGAATCTTAATTTTCTAATAGATTCCTCGTTCCTCGGAATGACAAACCGCCAATTATATTTTATACTTAATTATCATTATCTCAAAACAGTCGCACTCATCATTCCAATCACTACATCATTGCTCACGGCCGTTAATTTTATTGATTTTAATTCTTTATTCGCATCAATCGGCAAATCCAAAATTGTTGCAGCACCGCCATCAACCTGACGATCTGTAAATCCTTTGATGCTTGAATATTTGCTCAACGTTCCGCCTTTGTACAATTCTCCCGTCTTTAGTTTTACCCGATAAGGAATTTTATCATCCGGAATCTCAAAAGCAAAATTATCATCAAACAAATCTTGCTCAATTGGCCACCAATTTGTCGGGTTTTTTAGCTCTAATTCCGAAGTTGAACCATCAATATATTGAACTATAATTGTTCCATTCACAATCTGCGACTGCATCGGATTCGTAGAACCTGCCATCAGAAAGTATATTTTCTTTCCTTTTCCATTTAAAGGAATTTCAATCGATTCTGGATAATTGTCCCACTGACTCGCAAAAGCTATATTTTTATCTGTTTTATCAATCAAAAAAGGAATTCCGAGGAAGTCAACTTTGCCATTTTTTCTCTTGTTCATCAATCCACTGTCATCAATTTGAGCGGTAATTAACGGATAACACCAGTTTCCGATTCCCTGCCAAGGAAGCTGTAGAGTAGGGACTTCTAATCTTGGCGAAAGATATTTCTGGTTGAAAATTTCAGTTACTTTTTCATTGTATTTTGAGGATAATGAAATATTGTTGAACTGCCCTTGATTTTCAATTTCCCAATCTATGATTTCAATATTTTGTTTAATTCCATTATATTCAAGGTCAATAGAATTGGTTCCTTTACTTAAATAGTTTAATGGAATTTCAATCAATGAGTTTTGATTTTTTTGAATACTAAAAGGTTTGTTTAAACCATTAACCGTCAGTTTTCCATTAATTGGATTAGATGATTTTGATTGAATCTGCAATTTTTTATTCACCCATTTTGTTTCCAATGGAAAACGGATGTCGACATTTACAGGTTGCCACCAAGTTGTCCCGTTTTGCTCAACTTGTACGAAAAAAGTTCCTTTGCTTTCTTCTTGGACTAAATTAAATTGATTCTTAACCACCCCGTCTTCTCCCTTTGGTCGAATCCACCCCTCCAGAGGAGGGGAATTTTTAATCAGTCCTTGTGGGTCGTAAACTTGTTTTATTTTCTTTTTTGAATCGAAATTTAATTGAAGGTTTTCAGAAATATAATTGATATAATCTGTCTGTTCGTTCTTCAATTCCTCTCCGGAATAATTGATTTCAATTTTAAAATCTTTTCCAGTTGGAGTTGTAAACTGAATTATTGGCTGTAAAATAGAATTGGGTTTAATTTTCCAATCCACATTTTTACCATTTACTTTTACCGATTTGATATTGGAATAATTCACAGGAATCTGCATTTCCAAAGCCACCTGATTTTGATATTTTGAGTTGAAAAAATATTCCGTTTTCTTTGAATTTCTTTTAAACTGATAATCCCAATCCAGAAGTTTCAATTCGGCAGAATTCCAATCTTTTGGGAATCCCGGCTTGATGCTGATTTTATTCTCCAACAAATTCGGATAAACTCCAAAAAGCCCCTCTGTTAAAGTTCTCGAAGCGACACCAATCGGGTCTGCAAAATCTCTGTACAATTCTCCACGAAAAGCATCATAATGAGAAAGCTGTTCAAAATTCCCCGGACTGATGCCATAATACATCGATTCAACCAAATTTCCTTTCCAAAGTTGGTACGCATCTTCGTTTCTTCCGGCTTGCCAATACGCCAAAGCGGTCTGTAAATTTTCTGCCAAAGCTACATTGTTAATCGACCAATCGTAAGGTTGCCAATTTGTAGTTGCTAACGTAAAATAGTCTTTATTGTCTGCACCTTTTATCGTAATCGGAATTTTAGGTGTATGATTATTAATGTATTGTAAGTTCTGATAATCCTCAAATTCATTTAAAATAAAAGCATCCGAAACGTGGTAAATCGACCAGATTCCCGGCTTATCGTGAACGATTTGATTACCTAAAGCATCTTTGTATTCAGAAAAATACCCTTTGTTTTTAATCCAAAGTTCATTTTTCATTGCCTTTAAAATCGCATCGGCTTCCTGTTCGTAAGGTTGGGGATTTTCACCAATTATCTTCGCCAGTTTAGACATTTCACGATTAGCTCTGTAATTATATGCCGAAGTATGCGTCACTTTTCCACCCGAATATTGCAGCGCATCACTCGCCCAAATCGCAGCATACGCATCGTATAAATCGCCACGTTTGAAATTCCGCTTTTCCCAATCCATGTGACGAACCATCGTTGGCCACATTTTTTTCAGAAATTCTTTGTCTCCTGTGTAATTGAAATGCGAAAACATCTGGTCAAAAAATACCAGATTCATATCGTAATGATGCGGTTTTGAATTGTCGTTCGGGTTTCTGGAAATATACCCGCTTGAAAAAACAGAAGTTCCCATTTTTTCCGCACTTCTTGCCAAATGTAGTAAAGTATCCATTTCTACAGGTGCAGAATTGGGTTTTAAAACCTGTGAATTGGTGTAACTTTCAAAATGCTCTTTCGCTCGGTCGTGCCAACTCAAAGCATTGGCTGTGTAAGCTCCTCTCCAAGCATTCAGTCGCATTCTCCAAGCAACCGCACCGTGAAGGAAGGTCGGACTTTCCCAAATTCCGTCTGCGGCAACGGCTAAATTGGCTCCGAAGTTATTTAAATCTGCATCCGGAGTTTTGAGCTGAATTCGATTCGTTAATGTTAAACGAGCTTTTTCAGCTTTATCAAATATGTTTTTCAACTCTTCATCCGAAAAGTTTTTAGCTGATTTTCCTTTCGAAACCTGTATATAACTCGGTTGTTTTTGCGAAGAATAAGTAGCGTAAATAATCGGTGATTTATCTATTTTGTTTTGAGTAAAAGAAGACAGGTTTTCTAATGTTTTTGCATCAGTCATCTGTAAAAAAGGAACATTTGAAAAGTTCCCATTGACGATTTGAATTTCTTTTTTCTTATTTAAATAATTCAACTGAAACTGATTCTTTAATGCCTGAAACTGATTGTTCAGACAATATTCAGGTAACAGATAAAATCCGGATTCCGGGTCTGCACCGATGTCGCCATTTCTGCTGAAAGTCGTTCCGCTTGCTCCGCCATAAATTGCATAGATCTTTGTGGAAGAATCTACATTTGCAGTTTCCATTTTTAAAACCAAACCTTCTTCTTTAGCCTGAGCCAAAACGGTTAGTTTTAAACTACCTGTTCCAAGAATCGGGTCTTTGATTTCATACAACATTGAACCGGGGCGATAACGAGTTTCAATTTTATCAGCCTCAATTAATTTTTTAGTTGAATTCCCTTTCTGAATAACGAACTGAAGATTTCCGCCCATTCCCGGAAGATATAATGCAAATTCCGGCAAATCTCCCGCTTCAACTCTCGATGCACGATTATCTCCGTACAACGCACGGTTGAAACGATATTTTCCATTGACTAATAAAAAATCGCCTTTGTCTTCTTTGTAATGCAATTCACGTTCTTTGTTCTGCCAATGTTTCGACTGGGCAAAAGAATGGGAGAGTGTAGACAATACAAGCAGTCCGGCAAGTAGGGTTGTTTTTCGCATTTTATTTTTTGTAGTTGAGAACACTAAGTTCACGGAGTTTTTATCCTAATTATTCTAATAATTTTAGTCTCACAAAGCCGCTTCGCTTAAAAAAGCATTATAAGTTTTTACAAGTAATCTTAGTATAAGCGAAGCGGCTTTGTGGACTTTTGAGCAATATAATTTAAAAACATTGTGCACTTTGTGTTCATTGATAGAGAATCTGAATTACTACGGCTTTAACTCGGTTAAAGGCTGTCCGTTAACGGTTACATTTTTCAATGTCACGTTTTTCAGATAATCTACTTTGTAAGGAATCTGAACGCCAACCATTTTAGCATTAATCATTGTGAAATCTGTTACAGGAGAAGATTCGTAAGCATCAGAAAATACGGCATATTTGCCGCCTTTATCAACGGTTAAATTTTCAACCCAGATATTTCTGATGGTCGGAATATGATTTCCCGGTTTTTCATAATGCATATTAAAACGCACAGCCGCTTCTTTATAAGCACCGACCTTAGTATTGTAGAAAAATACATTTTCGATGGTTCCGCCACGGCTTGAACTGGTTTTAATTCTTAAAGCACGATCAAGATTTTTGCTGTCCATTACATTTCCGATAGCATAAATATTTTTTGCGCCACCTGCAATTTCACTTCCGATGACTACACCGCCGTGACCATCTTTCATTTCGCAGTTTTCGATGATGTGATTTTCAGCTGGTCTTCCAATATCTCTTCCATCTTCATCTCTTCCTGATTTAATGGCAATACAATCGTCTCCTGTATCGAAATAAGAATCTTTAATCCATACATTTTTACACGCTTCCGGATCAAAACCGTCATTATTTGGTCCGTGACTGATTACTTTTACTCTTTCAATCAAAACATTTTCACACAAAACAGGATTCAAATTCCACATTGGAGAATTTTTTACCAAAACATCCGCCATATAAAAGTTTTTAGACTTGTAAGGCTGAACGAAATTAGGTCTCAAATAATAACCATCACCAAAAATTCTTTCTCTTGCAGGTTTTCTTTGTGCCATATATTCATGAAGTTTTGCTCGAGCTGGATTTTGTCTGCCTGGACGAGAGGTGTTGTAGCCATATTTTGTTGCGCCACACCAAAACCACCAATTGTCATTATCCGAATTTCCGTCTAAAGTACCTTTTCCAGTAACGGCGATATTTTCTTCTTCATAAGCATAAATTAAAGATGAATAATTCATACATTCCATACCTTCCCAACGTGTGAAAACGATAGGGTAGTCGTTGCTGTCCTGACTGAATAAAATCGTAGAACCGTCACTTAAATGTAAATTGACATTAGATTCTAAATAAATGGCTCCTGTTAAGAAAATTCCGTTTGGAACAACAACTCTTCCGCCACCTTCTGCACTGCATTTCTCAATCGCTTTTTTGAAAGCTTCTGTATTTTTTGTTTTTCCATCGCCAACTGCTCCGTAATCGGTAATCAGGTAATCAACTTTTCTGAACTCTGGTTTTTTGATCTGCTTTTTTAAAGCTTTAATTTCTTTTAAAGGTTGTTTTGCAGAAGTCCAAGGTTTATACTGAGCTGAAGTTTGAACCGATAATAGGAGTACAAAAAGGAGTAAAACATATTTTTTCATAATTCTAAAGAATTGTAAGTTTTTAAGAAGGCTGGTTTTCTTTTCTAATCGCAATCTAAAATAATTGAATCTAAAAATTATCCTGCACTGTCCGTTTCTTTAATTTTTTTCAATCATTTTAGTATGTAAACGATTGCATATTGTCAATATTACAAATTATTTAAACATAAATAAGACAAATATTTATTTAATAACGCCTTAGAATAAAATAAACAGAGACATTTAATTTCTTTTCGAAAAGCAAAAAATTGAAAATGAAAAAAGGGAAATTTTCTGAAAATTAGAAACAAAAAAAGAGAAATAAGCATATTATTTCTCTTTATATTTTAAAAATATTGTAAAGTTTAAAGTTGATTTACCTTTTAAAACTTATAAACAAATGCGTTAATATTCATTCCTGCACCCACCGATGCAAATAAAACGATGTCATCTTTTTTGATGGTATGTGAAGGCAACTCGTTATTTAAAATCATAGTTAATAGTGAAGGTATTGTTGCAACACTGCTGTTTCCGAGCTTACTGATTACCATCGGCATAATATCTGCTGGAGGAGGAGTGTCGTATAACTGATAGAATCGGTTGACAATTGCCTCATCCATCTTTTCGTTTGCCTGATGAATAATTATTTTATCTAGCTGATCTATTGAATACCCACTTTGATCGAGACATTTTTTCATTGCTTCTGGAACATTCACAAGGGCAAATTCGTAGATTTTTCTGCCATCCATTTTGATGTATCGAGTATCCTGACAATTATCGTTGTTGTAAGATTTACCGAAGTTCAGAAAATCTTTCTCTTTTAGTGTGAAAGAAGCTGATACATGAGATTTTATCCCCGAATCGTCATCATCTTCATTGGCTTCCAAAATTACCGCTCCTGCTCCGTCTGCATAAATCATGCTGTCTCTGTCATGAGGATCTGTAACACGAGAAAGCGTTTCTGCTCCAATAACCAAGCATCTTTTAGCTA
This sequence comes from Chryseobacterium scophthalmum, assembly GCF_900143185.1. Classification (NCBI taxonomy): domain Bacteria; kingdom Pseudomonadati; phylum Bacteroidota; class Flavobacteriia; order Flavobacteriales; family Weeksellaceae; genus Chryseobacterium; species Chryseobacterium scophthalmum. Next base: position 191,579 of record NZ_FSRQ01000001.1, read on the forward strand.
TACCAGATTTGATAAATGCATTGGCCTGAATGACTCCTTCAATCCACCCCGGACATCCAAACAATAAATCGTAACCAACACAGAAATTATTTTTGATTTGCAATAAATGTTTTACTCTAGACGCAAGACTAGGTACAGCATCTGACTGTATGGTGCCAGATTTTATATCGCCAAAATTATGAGCGAAAATAATATAATCTAAAGTTTCAGGATCGATCTTTGAGTTTTCTATTGCATTCTTAGCCGCAATAAATCCTAAATCAGAAGTTACCTGATCATTGCTTGCATATCTTCTTTCCTCAATTCCTGTGATTTTTTTTAATTTACTGGTAATTACGGAATTTTCTTCCTTTAAATTTTCGCCCTGTTCATTAAGGAAAATATGCTTATCGAAAAACAGATTGGTAATGGTTTCTGATGGTATGTAGTTTCCTACACCTATTATTTTACTTTTCATATTGCGGGAATCTCATTGTTGAGATTCAATAAAATATTATGAATAATTAATATTTTTATACTAAAGGTAGTTTTTTTGTGGCGAAAGATACTATAAAAAATAATTTATTACAATGATTTAACATTCGATACATACAAAAATACGGAACCGAATAAAGTAATCTATAACAATAGTTTAACCTTATAAACCTCATAAATAACTGGATGAAAATAAACTAAGCATTTCAAAAAGGTTTTCAATCTTTAAAATTGATGTTATTTTTTTTTATTTTAAAATATTTAATTTTAAGTAAATTTTATTTTTTTAATACTCGTGCAGCTTATTTTCTGCAAAATCTTAAAAAAAGTTTTTTCTCTTTTATTAAAAATGAAAAATTTAAATAAAGGATTTGGAAGAGTAAAATGTTAATTACTGAAAGTTTTTTTATTTATTTTTTTCTCTCTTACTTTAATAACGAAGTCAGGAACAACCACAATTTCTCCAGCTTTTATATTAATATCAAAGCTTTTTGTTTCGCAATATGTATTGGCGGGAAGCGTAGATTCATCAATGATAATTGTATAGTTACCTGTTGGTAAAAATGAGTTGAATTTTCCTTCGTCGTCACTTCCGATTCTTTGGATAACATTGTTTTGCTTAATGATTTGAAATGCCACTGAAGATGCTCTGTGCTCGAAATCAACTGCTACTCTTGAGTTATAATCAAAAAATATTTTGCCCTGAAGTGTTCCGTTCTGATGAAGCGGAATATTTAAAGGGAATGAATAAGAATCTACATTAAAATCATACTCATCATAATACCAACCTTGCTGAGTAAACTGTTTCAGTCTGTATTTTCCGAAAGGTACATTTTTGTAAGTTGCCCTTCCGTCTGCTGTAGTTTTAAGAGCTACATTATTGATATTTACAATATAATCGTTTGCGGTTTTCTCTCCTAAATCAAAAATGTTGTTGTTGTTTTCATCATAAAAAGCAAGCACCTGAATTTTTCCCTTCTTGTCGGGACTTAATACAGCATTTCTTAAGTTTAAAGTTAAACCAAGTTCAAATGTCAGAATATTATTAGCCAAAACTCCTACCGAATAATTGTACCATGAAGAGTTCAGAAATATACCGAAATTTTTACTGTTATACTTTGCATTTACAAAGGCAGAAGGCGATTTTCCATAGATAATATCATCTACGTAAGATAATCCTGTACTCAGGTTGAATTTGTCTTTGATGAAGCTGTTGTTATAGAAAAGTGAAACTGTAAGTCTTTTATAATCATTGTCTTCTGATGCTAAATGAGAGAATGCATATTCAGACAAGTAATAACTTCCGGATTGGTAAATCGCATTGATATTGAAGTTTTTAAAACTGTAATTTCCATTCAGTTTCATTTGGAATTTTTGATCGTCAGAAAGCGGATATTTTACAATTCCTGTTTCAAATGCAAATACTGCAGATTGTCTTGTTTTGTAATCTGACCATGAAATTTGTTCTACAATTCTATGTGCCGTAAGATCGCGCAATTCACTATCTTCCCAAGTTCCAAAGAAATTGTTGTAGCTGTTTGAGTTTTCATTCTGAAACTGATAAAAAAGCCCAAAACTAATGTTTTTTACTCTCGGAAATTTAGTTCCCAACTCAATTCTTGTGTTTTCAGAAACCTGTGGTCGGTCCAAAAAGTAATATTTTGGCGAAAAATTAGAGAATATAGCGTTACCGAAAAAGTTGTAATTTTTGTAATTCTTTGAAATATTCTGCTGCAACTGTATACTTCCACGTCTATTTCCCGGATAATATCCTGAGCTGAAAAAGTAGTTTCCGCTAAGATTATAATCTTTAATAGCTCCAATATAATTAGATTCAGCAGAGAAGGAAGGTTTTATAAGATCCTGAGTTTCGTAAGAACTTAAACCTGCATTTACCTTTGCATTCATGCTCCATACTTTATCAAAAGCATAATTGGCTTCTGTTCCCAAAATACTGTGCTTACTTTTTTCAAAAGGATCGTAACGGTAAATATATGCTGCCGAAATATTTCTTGAACTGTTGTTGGCGTTAAGTGTTCCTTTTGTGAAGAAACCGTAACCGTTTTTTAAAAAGCTGTTTTTTTCAATAAGATTAAAATTCTGATCAATAAACCCGACCTCCAATTTTTTGTCTTTTCCGAAAGTATGGCTGTATTCTACACCTCTTCCTACCAAAGTCATTTCTAAAAGCTTATTAACGCTTCCAATGGTATATTGATCCTTACCTTGCTGAAGAACAATATTCGTATTGGTTACCAAAGGTTGTGGCTGACTGTCGAGAAGTGCGATATTTCCTCTCATAAATAGAAACCCGGTAGGCAAATTGAAACCACCCGAACCAATTAGCTGATACATATCGATATTATCTCCTACCTTTCTGTAAGAAGCTGTAATCTGATTTTTTGTTTCTTCGGCAAAATTATTGAACTGCGGATCCTGATATTTCTGAACACTGGAAATATTCTGCACAAAAACAGTAGCGGAATTAAATATTTCTTTGTCAGGATTTCTAAAACCAGATACACTTATTGAAAAATTTGATAATCTGGATAAACCTTTTGAAGGCTGATAAGTAAATGTAAAAGTAGAATCTTTTTTTACATTAATGACAGCTTGTTGCTCCAAAAACTGATTTCCATTTTCAGGATCAGGGATTTTGCAAACCAGGGTAATATCCTGAGAAATATTTCCCGAGTTGCTTACTCTCACTTTAACGGATATAGTTTCTTGGCTGGAAGATCTGTAAATAGGAGCGTTTAAGACTGTTAAACTGAGGTCATTATTAATCTCAATAACATGTTCTTTGATTCTTTCTGCAATCAAAATTCCAAGCTGATCGAGTAAGCGGACTTGTATAGGTGAAGATCCTGCTTTAGCATCAGACTCTATAATAACTCTTACAGGTAAATATTTTTTTTCGTTGGGCTTAAGTTCTATCACTGGTTCTTCACCAGAGATAATTTTAAATCCTTTCGGACATACAAACTGCAGTTTTCCGCTGAAATTATTAGAATTTAAATTTTGAATAACTACAACAAGATTTAAAAGTCTGGAACGTGATGGCGAACTTTCTTGTTCTATTTCCATCGTTATATTCGATTCAGTTTTTTGCGCATTTATAAAAATGCTACTGAATAAAACGATAAAAAGGGTGAACAAAAATCTTCTGCTTAAAAAAGGCATCTTCTAAATTTTATTGAGGAGTAATTTCGTACTGTAGCGTAGTAGAATACTCAGTAGGCTTAGCGTTAATTAATTGCTCATCTTGTGGCAATGTAAAATATTTGATGTCGTAATTGTAGATTGTAGTTTGAGATACATTTCCTTTGGCAAGAGTCTGGCTTGCTGTACTTAATGTGATCGGAAAAACAGTTTGATTACTCTGACCTAAAGGTTGCAAACTAAGATGTATTGTACCCACAGGAATAGAATAATTACCAATATTGGATAACAAATGACTTTGTAGTGATCGCACTTTTATCTGAAAGTTGGTATTTGTGCTGATTTGCAAACCACTAGGATAAACAACACTGGTTCCGTTGTTGTAATCCTGCATGCTATTAAATTCAAGCAAACCGTTTGCAGCATTCATGTTTACTTTTAAAGACATTTCCTGCGTTACAGGTGGCGTTCCCGTCAAATTAGCAATATGAAATTCAAAAGTATGGCTTATTTTTCCAATCACATTGTTGTATTGATCGTAAGCTGTAAATTCTACGGGAGCTGCAAACCTTGTCCATGCCGGATAAGTTCCCAAATACGCGCCTCCCATGATGGTAATTCCGTATTTAAGCTGAAGATTATAATAGCCGTTTGGCGTTGCGGGCATATTGTACATTGGCGCATTTGATTGTGGAACCAAAAAAACTTCTGCATTTTCTTGTAAAAATACATTATGTGGAACTCCGATTTGCGCAAGTGATGGAGTAGGATTAGGATAAGCTTGCCCTGTTGAAGAAATAGGTTGAAAGGATATCTTATTTCCAGGGATAGTATATTGTCCGTCTGTAGAAGTGATTACTTGCTTAAGTTTTGCAGAAAGTTTCCAATAAGGCATGTTTAAATTACCATTGGCTGCAAATGTTACGGTATATGCATCAGGATTATTATTTCCATTATAAGAATTTACCTGCATGTAGCTGTTTGTCCATGAAGTAAATGAAACCTGTGCATTAACTATCATGGATATTGTGATGAATAGAGCGACTAATACCTTACTCATAATTAAAATTTAGTTCTCCCATTTCTAATGTCTCGTTATCTCCATAGTCAATCATAACCGACACGTTATATGAGCCCTTGTCTTTTAAATCCTCTACAGGAATGCTTATTTTTCTAATGTTTCTGGGTAACGTATAAAAAACAATAGGGTCTATCGTAATTTTTTTACCAGTACTGGTATTAATGATATCTGTGATGATTTTTCCATCTGTCCAAATATCTGATTGATTTTCAAAGGTGATATTCAACAGTTTTTTTGAACTGTCAAATTTCAAATCTTTAATTTCAATCTTTCTTTTTACAACTTCTGGTGTTCTATGGAATATTTTAATTCCGGAACGAATACTTACTTTAATTTTTGCTCCTTTTTTGTCTACATCATCTACAGGATTCATTTGGCTAACAAATAATACAGCAGTATGCGCAGAAAGTTTATCCTGATTTACTGTAGGTGAAGTAAGGGTTACTTCCAGTTCTTTTCTTTCTCCGGGAGCCAGGCTGAAGTAATTATCGTTTTTTTTGATATTGATCCAGCTTGCACAAGAGTTTTTCAATGTACCGGCTGCATACATATTATTTTCACCTTTTTCATCATAATCCCAATCTCCCAAACTTACTGCAAGGTCTAATGTATTTTCTGCACTCACATTAGTAACCGTTATTTTTTGCGTGCTACTAGATCCTGCTGCAGACTCAAAATATACTCTCGGTGGAGAAACCGAAATACCTGTCTGTGCACTGATTTGTATGATCAGAAAGACGAAAAATAAAGTGATTTTGTTCATGATGGTGTTTTAAATTACATGAAAAGTGTCACAAATAAATTGTGACACTATAATATGCTATAGTTATAGTTTGTTATTTACTAACAATCGTATAAATTAATTTTGTTGTATAAAGAGTAGGATCTTGATTTGCAATATAATTGTTAATGTAAGTATTTTGTCCAGCTCCTCTATATTCAATGCTAATCTTTTTGTTAGCTCCACCAGTCGTAGAAGTTACCAAAGTGCTTTCGGTTCCAGCTAACGCCACGTTTTGAGAGTATTGAGCTCCATTAACAGCATCTGAACCAGCTGTAGCTGTTAATCTAATAGTATTTGCTTGGATGCTTTTTCCTCCATTCTGCATTGCAGCGTTTTCACTTTTTACTTTTACTTCAAAACCTCCTGTACTGTAGATGTTTAAGTGATCTGCATTTGGTGATGATACACCATTTGCATAGTCATCTGTTGTTTTGTACTCTAAGTTTACTTCTTCTTGAGATTTGTTTACTACTAGCGTTTGAATTGGTTTTAATTTCACGTTTAATGTTACGTTTTGAGCGCTAGCTGTTGCGAAAGCAAATAATCCTGCTGCCGCCAATAAAAATTGTTTCATATTATCAATCAGTTTTAATTTTAGATAAGTTATTATCTATTCTTTTCGGGTGCAAAGATATAGCGCATTTAGAGATTGGGATTTGCAAAAACATGCTTATTTTTTGCAAATTTTTACACAGATGACTAAGATTGCAAGATAATCTGCAATAAAAAGCATTTTTAATGAGAATATTCAATTCAAATAACTGTTTAAATAGCTTTAGAAAGGGATTTTTACAAATTTTGCTTAGGAAAAAAAAATAAGGTAACTGGGTTCATTGATTTTATTCAATAAATCCAGTTACCATTGAAAACTGATGATGAAAAGTTTATTAATATGATGAATGTATTGGTTGAAAAGAATAGATTATAATACTAATAAAAACTTTGTGATTTGGTGTTCTTTCTTATTTTCTGATATAGATAATTTTTTATTGTCTTTAATTATTACTGCAAATCTAGTCAGTATATATACGTAATGCAATTTACTGTGGGTTTGATTTAATAATTTTTACGTAAAAATTTATAAATTATTACGTAAAAATAAATTGTAAATATTTGATTTTAATGTTTTTATATTTTTATTATTAAGAATTGTACATAAATAAAAAATGCTCTATAAAATAGAGCAAATATGAAGTGTAAAAATAAATTTATTGGAAATTACAGGTGTTTTAGCCAATCATTTCTCTCATATCAGATGGTTTTTTTCCGCTGTGTTTTTTCACGAAATTAGTAAAGTTGCCTTCATCTTTAAATCCTAAATCAAATGCAATTTCTGATAATGTCTTAGTTGAGAATTTAATTGCTTTCTCACATTCGAATCTTACTTTTTCTATAATCATTTGCTTGGCAGATTTGCCATAAACAAATTCAGTCATATCGGTTAACTTCCGGCTGGAGACTCTTAATTCGTCTGCGTAGTGAGAAACTTTTTTTTCAATCTTATAATCTCTCTGAAGAATTACAGTAAAACGGTTGACTAAGCTTACAGATTCTAAATGTTCTTTGGGATCATTTTTATGATCAATATGCAAATGAGCATCAAGAATTAAACTTTCTATGGCGTTATGTGCTGCAGAAAAATAGATGTTTTTTTCATCAATGGCAGAAAATCTTTTAAGCCTTTCTATTAATATGATTTTGTTGTAATCATTATTACCAAAATACGGAGCTACAAAAATGTGAGATTTACTGTTGAAAAAAATACTTGAATTGAGATATATACTGTCTTTTGATGTTTTGTCGAAAAATTCTTTAGTGAAAACAATCGCATAAATTTCTTTACCCAATGCATTGCCAAATTCTACTTTCTTTTGTGGCCCAATAAAAACAGAATTTCCACCGGGGATATGATAAGGCTTATGCTCAACAGTAATATTGAGATCTTCGGCAACCAAATAGATCGCAAAATATTCTAGTGTATTAAATTTTCTTGAGAAATTATTGCGTTCTATTATGTCAGAAACGAGAGTAATGCTGAAGCCGTTTTCTTTTAATTCATCGGATACTTGATGCATTGTTGAAGTTTGTGTTTTAAAAATGGTTATATTCTTCAAAAATAGGCATTAATTGGCGATAATTGTTACTTTATTTTGATATTTTGTTGTAATTTTTCAAGAAATATCAAAAACAAGTTTGATTATGTCATTTTAGTTTTGTCGAAAACTTGATTTATCTAAATTTAATCATACATACAACTATTTTGAATCCATTAATTTCTTTGTTTGTTCTCGTCTTTTTTGTTAAAAATCTGATGTAATTAAGGGTGAAATGATGAAGAATTAGAAAATAAGAATAGTGAGATGATAGATTTTTTAGTTAAAATTGATTTTTCAGCTGAAATACTATCTTAAACCGTAGAATGAGCTATTAAATTCATAATCAATGTATTTTTAAAATATCCTCTTATATTTTTAGCGTTTTGATATTTTATTTTAGATTCTATATATCAAAAAATGCCTCTACAATTAGGCTGGAATGGTCTTAAACCATATATTTGCACCCTAAATTTTTATAGACATGAAAGAACTTATCGAAAAAATCAACGCAGAATTTGAAGCGTTCACAACTGAAGCTAACCAACAAGTTGAAAAAGGAAACAAAGCAGCTGGAACTAGAGCTCGTAAATCAGCTCTTGAACTAAGCAAATTGTTCAAAGACTTCAGAAAAGTTTCTGTTGAAGAATCAAAAAAATAAAAAATAAGCCGGCTGATTCAGTCGGCTTATTTTTTTAGGTTAAAATTATATATTCTTACTTACTTTTGGCTTCGTATTCATTATCGCCTGATAAGATGATGTAAATGCTGAAAGACTTTTGTACCCCACTTTATAAGCAACCTCGCTTAATGTAAACTGATTGGAGTTAATCAATTCTATACTTTTCAAAATTTTAATCAATTGTGCATATTTCTTTATACTTATTCCAGTTTCCTGTTTGAAAATACGCTGAAGACTTCTTACAGAAAGATTTGCGGTTTCTGCTAATTCTTCAATACTGTAATCATTTTTGAAATTTAAATTAATAAATTGGCAGACTTCAAGCAATCTCAAATCCGAAGGTAATGGAATTTGTAACGCCGTATTTTCTTTGCAAAAATTGGGAAGGCTAATCAATAATGCATTCATAAAAGCTTCCTGTTCATGGTTTTCAGCTATTTCTTTATTCCATTTTTTAGCATAAAAAATCATTTCTTTTAAAATCGGAGGTGCAGGAAAAACATGTGTTGTTTTATAAAATTGGTGTTCCGGGATATTTTTAAATAAACTTACCATCAATTTTACAGTTTCTGCTTCAGAAGTTATTTTATGTTTTTGCAATGACGGAATCCAGATGACATGATTTTGCGGAACAAGATAAACTTTATTGTCAATGTGAAAATATTGGTAACCTTCTTTCACAAAAGTAAGTTGTGCTCGCTGATGAAGATGCTCGTCATCGTCATGTTGCCAATTTTCTTCGTACCAAATGTAAGCTTCATTCTCAATAGAATCATCCAGAAATCCGTTTTCATTTTCAATGAGACTACATTTTGACTTGGCGTTTTGCATAAAATTTTTGGCAAAATTAATAAAAATGACAGCACTAAATTTGCATTATCATAAATAATTTACATGAAAACACTCAATAGATTTTTAGCAGTTTTTATTTTAACAATAATTTCAAATGCAATGATGGCTCAAAATAACAAAGCAAAAGTATTAGTACTGATTCATTCTGACAATGGCGGAACTTACGAATTGGCAAAGCAAATCTCTAAAGGAATTGAAGCTAATGGAAATGTTCAAAGTATTATTAAACAGGTAAAATCATCCAATCATACAAGTTTAAAAGATATTCCGGTGGCTTCTGTGGAAGAATTATCTTCATACGATGGAATTGCTTTTGGTTCACCCGTTTATTTTGGAAATATCAGTACAGGAATGAGTGAATTTCTTTCTAAAACAGTGAATTTGTGGACCAATCACGCATTGGAAGGAATGCCTGCAACCGTTTTTATGTCGGCTGGAAGCGGAGCGGGAAATGAATTGGCAGTTCAGGCCTTTTGGAACAGTCTTTCCGTTCACGGGATGGTTTTAGTCTCAAACGGAATTCGTGGGGCTGAAAAAATAGATAAAAATATTCCGCAGGGAAATACGGTTTTGGGGGTAACAAGTCTTGCTTCTATTAAAAATGTAGAGAGACCAAGCTCTGGTGAAAAGGAGATCGCTTTTGAACAAGGGAAAAACTTTGCAAAAGTTGTATTTGCTTTGAAAGGAACTTTTAACAAAAATTCTGAAATTAAAATTTCACAAAACAAAAGCATTGAAAAAGTTTTGGCTGAGAAAAACATCGTTCTTCCTAATGTTCCGAAACCTGCCGGAAATTATCAGCCTTTCGTAAGATCTGGAAATCTGATTTTCATCAATCAGGTTGCTCTGAAAGACGGAAAAATTTTATATCCCGGAAAATTGGGTGTTTCTATAGATGAGAATCAGGTAAAAGAAGCGACTAAACAGACGATGCTGAATGTTTTAGCAGTTTTAAAAGATGCAGTGAACGGAGATTTAGACAAGGTGAAAAAAGTGGTGCAACTTACCGGAATTTTCAATACGAAAGATAATTATACAAAGCACGCTGATTTGATGAATGTTGCTTCAGATCTTGCGGTAGAAGTTTTTGGTGATAAAGGAAAACACGCAAGAGCTACATTTGGTGCTTCTTCTGTTCCAGTAAATTCTTCTGTAGAAATTCAGGCGATTTTTGAAGTAGATTAGTTTTAAAATATCGTTAAAGAAATTTAAATAATCACAAATAATATTAAATATATCAAACCTTATTGAAATGTATTCTCATTTGAATATATATTTGTTCCGCTAATAAACCATAGCGGAACTTTTTATGAAACATATTTCCTTTTTATTTGTTTTATTATCGGCATTTTTCTCGGCACAAAAATTACAGGTTGTAGATGCTGAAAACGGAAAACCTATTGCTAACGCCAGAATTATTTTATCAAACCAATTGCTCTATACTAATGAAGATGGTTTTGCGCCTGTAGATGAGAATTCTAAAGACTTTGAAGTTTCTGCGTCGGGCTTTAAGAAAGAAAATTTTAAAAACTTCAGCTCTGTCATTAAACTTGAACCTGTTTTTAAAAATATTGAAGAAGTGAAAATTATTAATGTAGATATCAAGAAGATTATTGAAGATTTGCATAAGAATTATAATAAACGATATTTTGACAAGCCATCACTCTATGATATTACTTTTAAATCTAAAGGTTTTAATAATGATAGCCTGTTTTTTATGGTAATTGCAGAAGCTAAATTGTGGACTAAAAGCAATTCTTACAATTTTAGAGATGGATTTAAGAAGAATTATGACGAAATATTACAGATACAGCTCAATAATGTAAAGTATAAAAAAAATAGTTCGAAAGGTGTTTTTAATGTGAAAACAAATGAGTTTGAACACGCAAGTATGGGTGATTATTTTTTTAGTTTTGAAATATATCGATTGTTAGCCAATATGAATAGTAAGAATTCAAAAATAACCGGTCGACTAATTTCAGAAGATAATGACACCCAGGTTATTTATGTAAAAGTACAATCTGAAAGAGGAATAGATGTATCGGGTGAAATTACTTATAATAAAATAGATAAAGTAATAACGTTATATGATTTAAATTATCAGCAGGAAAATTTCCCTGTTTATAAAAGAACAAATAAAGACGGAGTAGAATTTGATTATCAGCTTGGAAATGCAAGGGTGATTTTTGATTTTTATAAAAAGAACGGAAGCTACATCCCTCCTTCTAAAAAAATTACCGGCGAAAAATTCTTTGTAAGCTATGATGGTAAAAAAGATGAGAGAAGCTTTACTACAGAAATAGTCTACAATACTTTTACAAGATCTGATAAAAAGGGATTAGACACAAAAGTAGATTTCAATAAAAGTATCTGGGAAAATGTTCCGGTGAAAGAAGATAAAGAAGCGACTATTTTACTTTCAAAAGAAGAACAAGAATTTATCAATCAGAAATAATTTACCATGAAAAATATACTTTTAACAACAGTTTTACTAGCAGGTTTTACTGGAAAAGCGCAGACTCACCGTTTTATTTATGATGTAGAATACAAAAAAGATTCTACACAAAATGTCACCACTAAAGAAAATTATCATCTCGATATTGAATCTAAAATAATTAAATATTACCCGCGCGATTTTTTTGTTGGAGATTCTTTGGTAACTAGAAATTTACCAATTACTGACGGTTCAAAATTTAATACGTCTCATATTATTACTCATAAATCTGGTACGGCAGACTATGATTATTATGATGTTTTGGAAAATGTTGTTTTAAAACTTTCTTCTAAAAATACCCAAAACTGGAAGCTTACTAATGAAAAAAAGAAAGTGAAGGATTTGAATATGCAAAAAGCGACTACAAATTGGGGCGGTAGAAATTGGACAGCATGGTTTACAACTGATATTCCTTTTCAGGAAGGCCCTTACAAATTTCACGGACTTCCCGGTTTAATTACAGAATTGTACGATGATAAAAACAATTACAAATTTGAATTGGTAAAAACCCAGAAAATTGCTAATCCTAAAGGAAATATGTTCATCGATTATATGTTGGGAAACAGTATTGCTGTAGATGAGACAAAATATAAAGATTCTAAGCTAAAATATTACGATTCCCCTGTCAATTATTTAAGAAATGCAACCCAACAAACCCGTTCAAATGAAGAATTTTTTCTAAATGATGGAACTAAAGTCGGGCAAAACAATTCCCGTGAAGTCAATGAAAGATTAAAGGAAAAAATCAGGAAATATAATAATCCGATAGAGTTGGATAAAGCGATAAAATATTCATTATAAAAGTAAAAATTAAAAATTAAAAATTAAAAATTAAAAAGTTTGCCTTAAATTCTAATAAAAGTAATTTATAATTTTAGATCTGTGCAAATCTGTGTAATCTGTGGGAGAAAATAAAAATTCATTTTCCGCTGATCATACGTGTTTGCATAGATTTTTTATTTTTAATAGAAGGTTTTAAGAATTTTAATTTTCGCTAAATAACTTTATCTTTATGCCAATCAATAAAAGTATGAAGATAAACACCTTTTTTGCAGTTCCTGCAGTAGTTTTGGCGAGTCAGTTTGTCAATGCACAATCAACCACTCAGAAATTAAATCCGATTGTTGAAAGTTTTGTCAACGAAACCAATAATCATTCTCAGTTAGAAGATATGGCGTTCGAGCTATTAGACGGTATCGGTCCGCGTTTGGTGGGAACTCCGGAAATGCTGAAATCTAATGAATGGACTGCCAATAAATTAAAATCTTGGGGAATTGAAGCCAATTTACAACAATTTGGAATCTGGAAAGGTTGGCAAAGAGGAACTACACATGTTGATATGGTTTATCCACGTGTAAGATCTCTTTCTGCAACACAATTAGCTTGGAGCCCTTCAACGAAAAAAGCAGTTGAGGCGGAAGTGATAGTTCTTCCTAAAGTTTCTTCTAAAGCAGAATTTGATCAATGGCTTCCTTCTGCAAAAGGAAAAATAGTTTTGATGGCTCAATATCAGAAAATCGGTCGTTCAGATGAGCAGATCAAAGAATTTGCAACTCCTGAATTGTACGAAAAACTGAAAGCTGAAAAAGAGCAGGCTTCAAAAGACTTCCGCGATTATGTAAAAAATATCGGATATGATAACAATACACTTCCCGAAGCTTTAGAAAAAGCAGGTGCAGCCGGAATTGCAATTTCAAACTGGACAGGAATTATGGGAGCTAACCGTATTTTCGGAGCCAAAACTTCAAAAATTCCAATGTTTGATATCGACGTAGAAGATTACGGAATGTTGTACAGGATGGCTGAAAAAGGAAGCAAACCAAGAATTAAAATTGACGCTCAATCAAAAATCCTTCCTGATGCGAAAACATTCAACACCGTTGGAATGATCAAAGGTTCAGAAAAACCTAATGAATATGTAATTCTTTCTGCGCATTTAGATTCTTGGGACGGCGCTCAAGGAGCTACAGATAACGGAACGGGTGTTTTGACCATGCTTGAAACGATGAGAATTCTTAAAAAATATTATCCCAATCCTAAAAGAACCATCGTTGTCGGACTTTGGGGAAGTGAGGAGCAAGGTTTGAACGGATCAAGAGGTTTTGTTGCCGATAATCCTGAAATTATTAAAGGAACTCAGGCAGTTTTTAACCAAGATAACGGAACCGGAAGAGTTGTAAATATTGCAGGACAAGGTTTTGTAAAATCATATGATTATATCGGGAAATGGCTGAATGCAGTTCCAAAAAATGTGAGAGATCACATCAAAACAGATTTTCCGGGAATGCCGGGTGGAGGAGGATCTGATCACGCTTCATTTGTTGCAGCAGGAGTTCCAGGATTTTCTTTAAGCTCGCTAAACTGGGGCTATTTTGGTTACACATGGCACACTACGAAAGACACTTATGATAAAATTGTTTTTGATGAAGTAAAAAATAATGTGATTCTTACTGCAACGTTAGCGTATATGGCATCGGAAGATCCTGAATTTACAAGCAGAGAGCGCAGAACAATGCCTGAAAATGATAAAGGAGAAGTAGCAAAATGGCCGGAATTAAAAGAGCCAAGAAGAGATTCTAAAGATTACAAATAAATAAAAACTATCATTTAAGTAACAACTTATTTCTGGATGAAAAATCGGGTTGAGACCATATCTTAACCCGTTTTTTTTATTTAAAAATGAAAAAATCTTTATTTTACACGAACAAAAACCTGATTATCAAAATCCGGATACGTTCTAATGAGTGTATCTTGGTTTTTAAAACCTATAAAATTCTTATTTAAAGTGGTATTTTCATATAGAAATTCTTTAAAGGGAAATATATTGTATTCTTCAGATTTTACAAATTTATAATTGAACTGTTTATTATTAATTTCACGTTCACGCTGAGCTTTTTGAGGTTCAGAAATTTTAACAGTATATCTGTCTTCAATTATTTTATTTTCATCTGTTTTCTGTTTTATCTCTAATTGTATGTTCAATGAATCATTGGTTTTCCAAGAACCGATGAAATCTTTACCGTTATTTGTTTTAGATTTTGGTTTACAGCTTATAATAAGTGCAAAAAATAGGAAATATAGATATTTCATTAATTTAGTGTTTTAAAATTGAGCAGTTTTCTAATTTCCGGAATTTGATTTTCTTTTACAATATAAGTTTTACATAATTTATTATTCATGTGCATACTTAAATCTGTTCTAAAAAATGTCTGAGTTCCAAATGCTACATTTTTGGTTGTGTACTCTGAAAAGGAAGGGTAGAAGTTTGCTAGACACAAAAAATTCCTTTTTAAAGATGTAGAAAAATCAGGAAAGTTTCCGAAGTCATCTATAGCTATCATCTTAAAAAACTTTTTTCCTAAAGTTGTCCCCCAAAGAGTTTCTGTAATACTTCCAATAATTATTACAGATGGTATTGAAAACAAAAATGAGAGAAAAAGATTTTGTTTAAAAACGAAAAGGAAAATCAAAAATAAAGGAATTATATCTAATATTTTTGCACATTCTCTTTGCTTCTCACTACGTGGAAAATCAGCTTTGTAAGGTAAATCATATTCAAATTCATCATAAATACGTCTGCCTTCCGAATCAAAATTTCGGGTTGCTCTGCGAGTTGTTTTTCTTTCTTTAAGCTCTGATATTCTTTTCATCTATAATCAAAATTAAATATTTTTCATAAATTATCAATAGAGTTTGAATTAAAATCATTCAACGGAGCTATTATTTTCAAACTAAAAAAGCAAGAACATAAATGCTCTTGCTTTACTTTTTATCTCAGATCACCAAAGTTAATAGGATTTAAATACAAAACTCCAGATCTGAAAATTTTGAAACGGAAGGTTTATATTCCGGAATATTCAATGCTCCAAAACCATATTCACAGAAAATAAATGATAAATGGTTTGCTTTCGCAGAATCATGATCTGTCTGTGTATCGCCTATGTAGACTGAATTTTCACAGCTTAAATGATTTCTTTCCATGAGCAGTTTTATGTTTTCGGCTTTCGGTTTTTTAGTACGTCCATGAGATTCAATGTCTGTAAACAGATCATTAAATTGATAGTATTCTAAAAATGCCTCAATATATCCATCCTGACAATTGCTTACAATGAAAAGATCGTGTGTGTTTTTCAAATTCGCCAGAGTTTCTGCAACTCCTTCATAAAGAATACCGCCATAAGTACGTAAAACCTTATTTTCCTTCTGTACAATTTCCACAAGAATCTCCTGCACCTGTTGATCTGAAATCCCGGGAATGATATCTTTTAAAATATCATCAAATAGAAGTCCCATATATTGATCCATATCTTCAGGTTTCAATTCTCTTTGCAACAGTTGACGTTGGGTTAAAACCTCATTCCAGATTTTGATGATTGTAGCTCTGGGATCCCAAAGCGTTCCATCTAAATCGAAAATTAAATTTTTTTTGTTCAAAATGATTGTTATTTAGGTTGATTTATATAATTGAAGAGTTTTTGCAAAGGATAATTTACAAAACCATGCTGAGCTGAATTCTCTTCCTCGCTTCATCCACTTCAGTAACTCTTACCTGAACGTGTTGATGTAGTTTTACCACTTCATTTACATCAGAAACGAAACCGTCTTTCAATTGAGAAATATGTACCAGTCCGCTTTCTTTAATTCCTAAATCTACAAAACACCCGAAAGCGGTAATATTGTTGACAATTCCTGGAAGAATCATTCCGGTTTTTAAGTCGGTAATCTTTTTTACATTTGGATCAAATTCAAAAACTTTTGCTGCTTTTCTAGGATCTAATCCCGGCTTTTCCAGTTCTTTCAAAATATCTTTTATTCCTAAAATCCCGATGTCTTCCGTTATATATTTTTCAGGTTGAATTAAATTGATTTTCTCTTTATTGGCAACTAATTCATTGGTTTTAATGCCTAAATCTTTCGCCATTTTTTCGATAATCCCATACGCCTCAGGATGAACTGCCGAATTGTCTAAAGGATTTTCTCCATTGGTAATCCTGATGAAAGCTGCAGCTTGTTGAAATGCTTTTTCGCCCAGTCTCGGAACTTTTTTCAATTGTTTTCTGTTTTCAAAAGCTCCGTTTTCAGCACGGTAATTCACAATATTTTCCGCCATCTTTTCTCCGATTCCGGAAACGTAGCTTAAGAGTGATTTGCTTGCGGTATTCAAATTAATTCCGATAGAATTTACACATTTCATTACCGTAGAATCCAATTCGTTTTTCAATTGAGTCTGGTCTACATCGTGCTGATATTGACCGACACCAATTGATTTAGCATCAATTTTCACCAATTCAGCCAACGGATCAGAAAGTCTTCGTCCGATTGAAACCGCGCCACGAACGGTTACATCAAAACTAGGAAACTCATCTCTTGCGATTTTACTTGCAGAATACACCGAAGCTCCTGCTTCCGAAACAACAAAGACCTGCAATGGTTTATCAAAACCGATTTTTTTAATGAAAAATTCAGTTTCACGGCTTGCAGTTCCGTTTCCGATAGAAATTGCCTGAATATTATAAGCATTTACCATCGAACGTATTTTTTTCATCGCCATTCCGCTTTCGTTTTGTGGAGCATGCGGATAAATGGTTTCGTTGTGCAGTAGATCTCCTTTTTCATCCAAACAAACCACTTTACAACCACTTTTGAAACCAGGATCGATCGCTAAAATTCTCTTTTCACCTAAAGGCGGAGCTAATAAAAGCTGACTTAAATTTTCAGAAAATATTTCGATGGCTTTTTTATCGGCTTTTTCTTTTGCTTCCTGAAGAGTTTCGTTGGAAATTGCTGGTTCTAAAAGTCTTTTATAAGAATCTTTGATGGCTAAAGCGATTTGCTCTGAACTTTCATTTTTAGATTTAATAATCGCATTTTCAATAAAATCAACAGCTTCTTCTTTGTCGATTTCGATATTGATTTTTACGAAGCCTTCGGCTTCAGCTCTAAGCATTGCCAAAAGTCTGTGAGAAGGAGTTCGGTTGAGGCTTTCTCCCCATTCAAAATATTGTGAAAATTTTTGTGCTGCTTCATCATCTTTTTTAGCTTTAACAACTTTCGAAGTAACAATGGTTTTTCTTTGAAAAAGACGGCGAAGATTTTTTCGGACGTACATATTTTCATTGATCCATTCTGCCATGATATCTCTTGCACCTTGCAGAGCTTCTTCCTCAGAAGAAACCTGATCATTCAGATATTTTGAAGCCAAAAACTGAATATCCTGAGCTTTTTGGCTCATAATAATTTTAGCTAAAGGCTCAAGCCCTTTTTCTTTGGCAGTATCGGCTTTGGTTTTTCTGCGTTTTTTGAAAGGTAAATACAAATCTTCCAACTCCTGAATATCAAAACTTTCTTCAATTCTTTGTTTTAATTCAGGATTTAAAGCATCTTGTTCTTCTATAGATTTTAAAATACTTTCCTTACGTTTTACTAGGTCTTCAAACTGTTTGTTGAGTTTTGAGATTTGCTCAATTTGTGTTTCATCTAAATTTCCTGTAGCATCTTTTCGATAACGAGAAATGAAAGGAATTGTACAGTCTTCAGATAATAGTTTTAAAGTAGCATTAATGCTTTTATCGGATATGTTAAGTGTTTTATGTATAAATTCTGTTACAATCATGAGGCTTTTTTAGAATGGCTAAAATACTGACTTTTTTAGAGGAATAAAATATCTGTGAATGGCAATTTATACTTTGCAGAATTAATAGGCAAACATATTTAAAAAACCGTGTAATGAACAAAATATATTAATTTATTAAAAAAGATAAATAATCTACATTTTTAGTAGATTATACGATTGTTTTAGATAATTATGTTGTGGTATGAATAAAAATACTATATTTGTGCAACATCACAAAATAATATGCCTATGAGGAAATTTTCTACTTCTTCTATTCCTTTTGTATTTACAAACTCAGATGTTTCTCTAATCCAAAAAAACATCTTAATTACTAATCCATATTCTATATTATGAACAGATTTTTAACAATTCTGGGGATTTTGCTGTGCTTTCAGCTCAAAGTCTCCGCACAATGTACGGCTATGCCCGTCCCTTTCTTACAATCTTTCAGCGCGGGAGTATTACCTCCCTGCTGGACAAGTCAGAACCCTACAAGTACATCAACAAGTTTATATGTTAAATGGAGATTTAACACATCTGCTGGTTATGGGGTAACCGGAAACGGAGGAAAACCTGCAGGAACTTTTGCCTGGGTTGATGCAACTTCACCATATGATAACGTGCATACGGTCGAACTTATCAGTCCACAGATTAATCTGACCGGATTGACCAATCCTTATGTAAAATTTGAATGGTTAAAAAACCATCTTACCTCAGCAACAGGAACGGTTCCTCCTTACGAAAATAATAGCATGAAGCTTGAGGTAAATAACGGAAGCGGATGGGTTGAAATTTAGTCTGATAATAGTAATGCCGCAGAATGGAGAACGGTAGGAGTTCCTCTTGCCGCAAGCTATGTAGGAGCGACCATTCAGCTTAAGTTTACTGTTGACAAAGATGTTGCTAACAACGGAAATTTTTATGACGATATACTTCTTGATGAGGTTCAAGTAATACAGGCACCGACTTGTTTTGAACCTGTTATTGCACCCGCAACAAATATTACTCCCAACTCTGCAACTCTGAATTGGGCAGCACCATTAGCTCCGTCTCCGACACCTGCAGGTGGATATGAATATTATTACAGTACTTCAAATACTCCTCCAACTGCTGCAACAGTAGGAAGCATTGTTCCCGGAATTTCTGCTAATATCACTCCTTTGGTTGGGGGAACAACCTATTATTGGTGGGTTCGTTCGGTATGTTCTGCTTCAGATAAATCATTATGGGTAGCAGGAGAACCTTTTACTCCTGGACAGATTGGTGGCGGAACAGCAACACATGCATTTTTACCGGTGTATTCTTGCTCAGGATATAATTATTCTCAACAAATCTATACGGCAACAGAAATTGCAACAGCGGTTGGAACAAATAATATGATTACAGCTATAAAGTTTTTTGTATCTACTACTGCAGCAAATCAGGCAAATTACAATCAATGGGTGGTTTATATGGGGAATACAGCTCAAAATGATTTTGCTACAACGACAAGCTGGATTCCTGCTGGAACAATGACTCAGGTTTATACCGGAACATTACCATCAATGACTGCAGGAACATGGATTGAAATTCCTCTTGCGACACCATTCCTTTGGGATGGAACGAGTAATGTTGTGATTGCAGTAGACGAAAATGCTACAAGCACATCTTGTACAGCTAACTGGGGAAGCTACTCTGCAGGACCCAACAGAGGAATGCTTTATTATAATACGACCACTAATCCGGATCCATTGAATCCTCCAACAGCAACAAGCAGATATGCAGTTTTGCCAAGGCTTCAACTTATCGGTACAGTTTTACCTTCGTGTACGAATGTGCCACCATCTAATATTATAGTCAATAATATCATGGCCACTTCTGCTTCGGTATCATGGACTGCAACTCAGAATGCAACCTATGTCGTAAGATACAGAGTTTTACCATCCGGAGCATGGCAAACGATTAATATTACTACACCATTTACAAATAATGTTCTGCTTTCGGGTCTTATTGAGCAAACTCAGTATGAAGTAGAGGTTGCTACAATCTGTGGAACTCAGGGAACTTTCTCTGCATCAATTCCTTTTACCACTCCAGCTCTTATTTACTGTGGTTCAGGAACTGCTACAGTGACCAATGGTTTTATTAATAACATTACAATGATAGGAACCAATGTTCCAACGGTAACTAATAATTCCGGATCAAGTACTTATACAGATTATTCTACTGATCCATCCAAGACAATTACTTTATTAAGGAATTCTGTTAACAATACACTGTCAGTAGGAAGAACTATTGCTTCGAGTACTTATACTACTTATGCATGGATTGATTTTAATGGTGATGGACTTTTCAATAATAATCCCGTAGGAACTGCAGGAGGGGAACGAATTATGAATCTCGGGTATTCTAATACAACACCTGTAACTGCAAATTTTGATGTACCAGCCAATGCTTATGTTGGCAACAGTAAAATCAAAATGCGTGTTATCGTCTATTCAGGCACTCCAACAGATCCTTGTATGAACCTTACGGGTAACGGAGAAGTTGAAGATTATCAGATTAAATTTATTGATCTTCAACCATGTACTACAGCACCTCCAACAAGTATTTCTGTAGGAAATCTTACTCATAATTCAGCATATGTATCTTGGATGCCAACAGCAAATGCGACTTATGTTATCAGGTGGAGGCAAGGTACTACGGGAGCATGGTTGCCAAGTGCAGCTGGATTGACTCTTCCTGCAGGTCAAAGCTTTCATACTATTACTGGTCTTATTGAGCAAACTGCTTATCAGGTACAAATAGCTACAGTATGCGGTGGAAATCAGGGAACTTTCTCGTCATTGATAGACTTTACGACTCCACCGGTTACTTATTGTAATATGAATGGAAGCGGGACGAATGATTACATTTCAAATGTAAAAGTAACGCCTATAAATTTCCCGGTTATGGAGAATATTTCACTTCAAACCAATTATATTAGTTATACAACGCCTGCAACATTAATTAACCTGGAAGTAGGTTCGGTGGGTAATCAAATTTCAGTATCAAAAGCTTGGGTAGGAACTACCTATGGAGACTCGGTACATGCTTGGATTGACTGGGATAGAGATGGAATATTTACGGATAGTGAAAAAATAATGACTACTCCTTCCAATACTACAACTCCTCTTACAATTACATTTAATGTTCCGGCAACAGGAGTTTATACAGGAAATAATACAACGACAATGAGAGTTGTATTGAAGCGAGGAAGTGCACCATTGATGTGTCAGGATGCAGTTAACGGAGAAGTGGAAGACTACGCAGTAAGATTAAAACCCTGTAACAATGCTACTCCAGGAGCACCAACTTTTACTACAATTACTCATAATTCGGTTATTGTCAACTGGACTCCTGCAGCAAATAATAATGCATTTGTTTTAGAATACAGACCGGTAACCAATCCAGCTTCTGCATGGACAACGATGAACCTTTCGGTTTTAGGAGGGAATCCACCAGTGAGTATTACAGGATTAACACCGGCAACAATGTATGAAGTTAGGGTTGCCGCAGTATGTGGTAGTGGAGGAGCAGGTGCTTTTACTCCCGCAGAAACATTTACAACAAGATGCGATCCTACACCACCGAACGCTGTGATATCTAATATTACATCAAATTCAGCAATGGTAACATGGAATCCGATTGTACCAAATGCTACTTATGTTTTAAGATGGAGAGAGGTTGGGACTACAGTATGGAATATGCCAACATTGCCTCCTCCACCAATAAATACTTATGTAATACCGAATCTTGAATCTTATAAAACTTATGAAGTGCAAGTAGCAAGTATTTGTAATGGGGAAACAAATCCTAATCCATGGTCGATTACACAGATATTTACCACTGTAAGAGTGTGTGAAGTACCTCCTCCAGGATTTACGATTACTCAATTAACTCCTACAACTGCAGAAGTGGTTTGGGATGCTTATACGGGTACCGGAGCTACCAATAATTACACATTAAAATACAGAAAAGTAGGAATACCAAGCTGGACGACTATTAATGTGAGTAATAATACCTATACAATAACAGGATTATTAGAACTAACTAAATACGAAATGCAGATTGCAAATGTTTGTAGTGGAGGAGCAGGGAATTATACACCTCCTTACTATTTTACAACACCTACAGTGATTTATTGCCAAATATGCATTCAACTAACTTTGCTTCTGAATATATTTCAAAAGTTACTGCTACACCGAATGGTAAGCCTGAAATGATTAATGTTTCAACAGGAGCTGCTTATTCTGATTTTACAGGAGATTCAACTAAATTTATTGAATTGATTCAGGGATCAACAGGAAATCAAATTACTATTGATAAAACTCAGGGAGCAGATTCCGGAGTTGCGGTTTGGATTGACTTCGACAGAAACGGAACTTTTGATCTTAATGAGAGAATTCTTGCAGACGGACCTAATTCAAATTCTACTGCAAATGCAATATTTACTGTACCATCTGATGCTTTTATCAGTATGACCAGTTCTAAATATGTTGTGATGAGAGTAGCGATGGCTAAAGGAGCAATTCCTGTTAACTGTACCAGTTTTGACGATGGGGAAGTAGAAGATTATACAGTAAGAATATCAAAATTACCAATTGTCAATTCAGTTAATCAGACAGATATTTTGATTTATCCAAATCCTGTTAAATCAGTCTTGAACGTTAAAAATATTAGTGAGAAAGCAAATTATAAGATTTATAGTGCTGCTGGAAGGCTAGTTTCTAGCGGATTAATCGTGAACAATAAAATTGATGTAAGCGCACTTCTTAGCGGAGTATACGTTATTGATATTGAAGATAAGAAAGGAAATGTGCAGAAAAAATTCATTAAAGAAGAATAACTGATTTAATTTCCGTCTATAAAAATAAGCTCTCAATTTTGAGAGCTTATTTTGTTTTATTAAAGATATATTGATAAAATTTTATATTAAAACCTCATTGTAATATAGTAAATCATTATTTTCGTCAAAACCAATAATCATCACACGGAAATTTTTTGCATCATCGTTATTATACCATTGTACAATAGTCGGTTCTCCCGATTTACTTTCTAAATAAGGATTCCAATACAAAATGCTTCTTTTATCTTCGGGCACAGATTTTGCGCTTTCTTCATCGTAAATTCCATTATTAAAAGGCACTTCTTTATCATATCCATTGAGTTTGACCTCTGTAAGATTAGAGGATAGAGTAGTGTCTACCCCAGAACCGGTAGTTCCGCCACGGCGGGTATAGATTGCAACTGCTCCATTTCCTCCTCCAAAGCTTCCTGCAAAATTT
Source organism: Chryseobacterium scophthalmum (assembly GCF_900143185.1). Lineage (NCBI taxonomy): Bacteria > Pseudomonadati > Bacteroidota > Flavobacteriia > Flavobacteriales > Weeksellaceae > Chryseobacterium > Chryseobacterium scophthalmum. Next base: position 215,120 of record NZ_FSRQ01000001.1, read on the forward strand.
CCTTTAATTACTTTTACCATTGCAATGTTTGAGACAGGAATATTAGAAATCTGGTTTGCGTCAACTCTCATTTCATCCAAGAAAAACTCCATAGGTCCACCACGATTTGTTGCAGTATAACTACCACCCTGCATCTGAATCTGAAGACCTGCAACTCTACCCTGCAGATATTGTAAAATATTTTGAGAGCCTTGTGCATTTTGGTTTTCATTCACCAAATCAAAAACAGTTTCGTTTCCACTTCTAAAAAGGGGACTGCTGAGTTCATTATTAAGTTTTTTGGTTAAATCTTTCTTTTGTGCTTTAATTTTAACCTCTTCAATAAGCGTTTCTTTTTCTCGTAAATTTGTCTGTGAACTCTTATTCGCTACAGCACGTTCTATTTCGATAGGTATTGTATCTGTTGAATTGCGCTGTACAAGTGTATAATTGTTAGATGGTAGATTGTTTCTAAAAGGTAAGAATGAAAATGAGGGTTGGAAATAAACCCGTACCGAATTTTTGTTTGTTTTCTCACCATTAAGTTGATAAGAAAATGCCATTGAATCTTCGAAAACCAAACCATTCAAAGTGAACATTCCCTCTTTATCTGTTTTAATTAAATTGTATTTAATTCCCTGGTCCGGCATTTTGAAAATTAAATTAATCTCTGCTTCCGATGCCGGTTTTCCCAGTTTTGTAGCTTTTCCTTTGTAAGAAAGAAAGTTTTCGGGTTTATATTTTATAGCAGGAAAATTTCCGGACATGATGGTCTGCCAATTAAATCTTGACCATTTTTCTGAAATCAGTAATGCATCCAATGCATCAATATTTCTGTTTTTACTGAAATATTGGGCAGGATTATAAAGTTTTGAAGTAATATCTCCAGTAAGCCAAAGTGTACTCAATAAACTGTTTTCATTCTCAGGATTTTCACTTTCATTATCTGTTACGCTTACAAGATAAGTCGACATAGATGAGTCATTACCGATGTTAAAAGAATTGCTGTCTCTAGGCTTTAAACTAAATGAAGTACCTTTTAAAGAAGGTTGTTTAAGTTTAAGGGATTGAGGTTGTACAAAACAAAGTCGCTGAGCAACAATATTCTCAGATTCGTCAAAAATAGTGAGATTAAGAATCCCGTTCACCAATTGACTGGTTGGAATTGAATAAACCCGATCTGAAATATTAGAAACATTAGCTTTATAAACCAACTGACTGTTAATGGTTGCTATAATTTTATATTTTGAGTTTTGATCAATATTTTTACCCTTTAAAACAAACTTTATGGCATCAGATTGGCTTTGAACCTGTAAATTCACTCCTGAAGAAACGACTTCGGGTAAATTAATAGTCAGTTTGATTCCTTTATCGTCTTCTACAATAAGCTGATATTTTTTCCCGCTGATAGGCGTGAAATTAAAAGAGCCAATATTCTGATCAAAACCCTTAAAAGTAACTAATTTAGTTTGTAGATTCTGAGCTTCTGTAATAAAGCCATTCCAATTTATTGGTGTTTCTCCTTTTGATTGTAACCTAACTGCAAATTTTGTATTGATACCATCAATAAAAGTTCCGCTCTCCGGAAAAATAGCGGCAGTCCATGGAGCAGATGTATTTTTTACTAGCTTTTCAGGCGATGAAGGATTGTATACTGTGATCGGTATGATTTCATTAAAATCATCACTGAAATTCCCCATCCATGTGGTATAAGCTCTGATGTAATAAACATCTTCTTTCAAATTAGCAGGCAAACTAATACTTCCGCTGCCTTTACCATTAATTAGAGGATATATTTTTTTGCTGATCTGTTTTTTATTTTGGTCATACAGCTCTAGAAAAACATTGGTGGAAATTGTAGAAGGACTGTATCCGTCAAATACAAAAGAAGTAAACCACAGATTTTCGCCTGCAACATAATTTTTTTTACTTAAAAGGAGGTGTATTTTTTCCTGAGGATAATTTTCTTCAAACTTTTTAAGCGCTTCTTCTGCTTTGTTCTGGGAAAAATAAAATGGAGCAACAATTAATGATAATGCAATAAGTGGTTTTTGCGAGAAAGATATATTCATATGCGGATTCGTGTTTTTATTGTATTTCAAAAATACATTTTTTCTTTTATCAGAGAAATAATTGAAAGTTTTTTTATGAAATTAATATTAAAAGATGTGTTTTTATACCTTAAATCTTAATTTACATAGACATTAACGGAATATTCAGACATAAAAAATGCCCCGCAGATAGGCGAGGCGCTAAATGTTTTCACAACGGAATAATCCTTATTGTGAATTGCTTTCGGATACAAATCTAAAAATAATATTTTTAATCAGTTTACGGTTTTCCACATTTTTAGCTTTATAAAGTTAAATAAAAAAAATAAATATTTAAAATGTATTGTGATTTATAAAATATATAATCTATATTTGTATTGTCAAAAATAAAGTCATCTAAGATAACTTTATTTAGGGGGTATAGCATAACGGCTAATGCGGCGGCCTGAAAATTCGTACATACGGGTTCGATTCCCGTTACCTCCACGACAAAATTAATGATTTATTTTCTTATAACGATTATATATTTAAATAAATCAGTTGTGAATTGCTTTCACATTTAGAGAGATTGCGAAAGTAATCTCTCTTTTTAATTGGTTGTTGTTGTGTTTTCTATGAAATACGGGAATCCGTATAAATCATATATCAAAATATTTTATTTTTATACTTTCTTGAAAAAAACTTTTTGTTATGGTGAAAAATATTTTAGGATTAGATTTAGGTGTTACTTCTATTGGATTTGCACATATTCTCGAAGGTAAAAATCCCGAACAATCTTCTATTAAAAAAATAGGAGTTCGTGTAAATCCTTTAACGACCGATGAACAAACCAATTTTGAAAAAGGAAAACCTGTTTCTGTAAATGCAGACAGAACTTTGAAACGTGGCGCAAGACGAAATCTCGACCGTTATCAAGATCGGAGAAAAAATCTTATTGATGCTTTATTGAAAGCTAATATTATTACAAATGAAACTATTTTAGCCGAGAACGGAAAAGACACAACTCATTCCACTTATCTTATTAGAGCAAAATCTGCGGTTGAAAAAATAGAGAAAGAAGAATTGGCTAGAGTTTTTTTAGCTATTAATAAAAAAAGAGGATATAAAAGCAGTAGAAAAGCAAAAAACGAGGATGAAGGTCAAATCATCGACGGAATGGAAATCGCGAAAAAACTATACGAAGAAAACCTTACTCCAGGCCAATTGGCTTATCGGTTATTAAAAGAAGAGAAAAAGTATCTGCCTGATTTTTACCGTTCAGATTTGCAGTCGGAATTTGATAGAATCTGGAATTTTCAGAAACAATTTTACCCTGAAATTTTGACTGATGAATTTTATAAAGAACTAAAAGGAAAAGGGCAACGTGCGACCTCTGCCATGTTTTGGACAAAGTATGGGTTTAATACAGCAGACAATAAAGCGAAAACGAGAGAAGAGAAAAAACTGCAAGCTTATTTGTGGAGAAGCGAAGCGCTTAATAAGCAATTGGGAAAAGAAGAAGTTGCTTTTGTGGTTACTGAAATCAATAATAATCTTAATAATTCCAGCGGATATTTAGGTGAAATCAGTGATAGAAGCAAAGAGTTATATTTTAACAATCAAACGGTTGGTCAATATTTGTATGAAAAGTTAAAAACAAATCCTCATACGAGATTGAAAAATCAGGTATTTTACCGTCAGGATTATTTAGATGAATTTGAGAGAATTTGGGAAATTCAGGCAAAATTTCATCCAGAATTAACGGAAAAATGGAAAACGGAAATTCGGGATATTATCATTTTCTATCAACGAAAACTAAAGTCGCAAAAAGGTTTGGTAAGTTTTTGTGAATTTGAAAGTCAGAAAAAAATCATCAACGGACATAAGAAAACGATAGGCTTAAAAGTAGCTCCGAAATCTTCGCCTTTGTTTCAGGAATTTAAAATCTGGCAGGTTTTAAATAATGTTTTAGTCAGAAAAAAAGGAAGTAGAAAAAGAGTTGCAAAAGCAGATGCTCCAACTTTATTTGATGAAGAAAAGGAAATTTTTATTTTCGATTTGGAAACCAAGCAGAAATTATTTGATGAATTAAATAGTAAAGGAAATTTAAAATCTGCAAAAATCCTTGAACTTTTAGGTTATAAATCGACCGATTGGGAAATGAATTATTCCGAATTGGAAGGTAACAGAACGAATAAAATTTTATTTGATGCATATCTGAGAATTTTAGAATTGGAAGGGTATGACGAAGATCTATTGAAACTTCAAGGGAAAGACGACATTGATATTTCTGAGCTGAAAGCATCAGTTTGGGAAATAAAAGATATGGTAAAACGTGTTTTTGAAATATTGAATATCAATACAGAAATTTTAGAGTTTGATGCTGAGCTGGATGGAAAAGATTTCGAAAAACAAGCTTCTTATCAACTTTGGCATTTGCTGTATTCTTATCAGGAAGATAATTCTAAAACCGGAAATGATACTTTGTTTAGGCTTTTAGAAGAAAAATTTGGGTTCAAAAAAGAACATTCTCAGATTTTGGCAAACGTTGCTTTTTCGGATGATTATGGTAACCTAAGTACGAAGGCAATGCGGAAAATTTATCCGCATATTAAAGAATTGACTTATGATAAAGCTTGCTTACAGGCGGGTTATAAACATTCTGCTTTATCTTTAACCAAAGAAGAAATTGCAAATCGTCCTTTGAAAAATCAATTAGAATTACTCAAAAAAAATAGTTTACGAAATCCTGTTGTTGAAAAAATATTGAATCAATTGGTAAATGTTATCAACACTATCATTGAAACCAACAGCAAAAAAGACGAAGAAGGAAATATTACTGAATATTTCAAATTTGATGAAATACGTGTAGAACTGTCTCGTGATTTAAAGAAAAACGCAAAAGAAAGAGCAGAATTAACGACCAATATCAACGCTTCAAAAATTGCCCACGAAAAGATTTTTAAATTGCTTCAAAATGAATTTCATATTAAGAATCCAACTAGAAATGATATTATCCGTTACCGTTTGTATGAAGAGTTGAAAAATAATGGTTACAAAGATTTATATTCCAATACTTATATTTCAAGGGAAATTTTGTTCAGTAAACAGATTGATATCGACCATCTTATTCCTCAATCTAAAATGTTTGATGATAGTTTTTCAAACAAAACTGTAGTTTTTAGAAAAGATAATTTAGACAAAGGAAACAGGACAGCCTTTGATTATATTTCAGAAAAATTTGGAGAAAACGGAATTGAAGATTTCAAATCAAGAATTGAAATGCTTTTCGAGCAAGGAAAGAAAAATAAAGAGGAAGGAATTTCTAAAGCCAAATATCAAAAATTATTAAAACAAGAAGCTGAAATTGGTGATGGTTTTATTGACAGAGATTTGCGCGACAGTCAATATATTGCTAAAAAAGCAAGGAATCTTTTATATGAAATCTGTAGAGTGGTAACGCCAACTACTGGAAGTGTTACTGCAAGATTGCGTGAAGATTGGGATTTAGTCAACATTATGCAGGAGCTTAATTTTGAAAAATTTAAAGCTTTGGGGTTAATTGAAAAAGTTGAGAAAAAAGATGGAAGCTTCAAAGAACGTATTGTAGATTGGAGCAAAAGAAACGACCATCGTCATCATGCAATGGATGCTTTGACGGTAGCTTTTACCAAACATAATCATATTCATTATCTAAATTTTTTAAATGCAAGAAAAAGCGAAAATCATAAAGAGCATAATGCAATTATCGGTATTGAAGATAAAGAAACGACTTGGAAATATGATGATGAAGGAAATAAAAAAAGAGTTTTCAATTTGCCGATTCCAAATTTCAGAAAACAAGCTAAAGAACATTTAGAAAACGTTTTAGTTTCACATAAAGCTAAGAATAAAGTTGTAACCAGAAATAAAAACAAAATCAAATCTAAAAACGGCGAAAGAACTAAAGTTGAATTTACACCAAGAGGACAATTGCACAAAGAAACTGTTTACGGGAAATATCAATATTACGTCAATAAAGAAGAAAAAATAAGTGCAAAATTTGATGAAGTAACCATTAATAAAGTGGCAAATCCGACTTATAAGAAACTCTTACTTCAAAGGCTTTCCGAAAATGAAAACGATCCTAAAAAAGCATTTTCCGGGAAAAATGTTATGAGTAAAAATCCAATTTATTTGAATGAAGAAAAAACTGAACTTTTCCCGGAAACTGTAAAATTAACTTGGCTGGAAGAAGATTATTCAATTAGAAAAGAGATCACGCCAGAGAATTTTAAAGATATAAAAATCATTGAAAAAATTTTAGATGAAGGCATAAAACGAATTTTATTCAATCGCCTGAAGGAATTTGGAAATGACCCTAAAAAGGCATTTTCAGATTTAGATAAAAATCCAATTTGGCTCAATGAAGCAAAAGGAATTTCTGTCAAAAGAGTGACTATTTCCGGAGTGAAAAATGCAGAATTTTTACATTACAAAAAAGATCATTTAGGGAACGAAATTTTAGATGATAATGGTAAGAAAATTCCGGTAGATTTTGTGAGTACAGGGAATAATCATCATGTTGCTATTTACCGAGACGAAAAAGGAAATCTTCAGGAAAGAGTAGTGTCGTTGTTTGACGCGGTTCAGTTGGTCAATGCAGGAGAGTCTGTTATCGATAAAAACTATAACCATGGTTTAGGTTGGCAATTTTTGTTCACAATGAAGCAAAATGAATACTTTATTTTCCCTAATGAAAAAACAGGGTTCAATCCTAACGAATTGGATTTATTAGACCCTAAAAATAAAAATGTGATAAGTCCTAATTTGTTTAGAGTACAAAAATTAGCAACTAAGAATTATATGTTTAGGCATCATTTGGAAACTGCTGTTGAAGAAATGCAACAATTAAAAGATGTTGCTTATATAAGTATAAGAAGTACAAATCCTTTAGGGAATATTGTGAAAGTACGTCTCAATAATCTCGGAGATATTGTAAAAATAGGAGAATATTAACCCATGATCACCCGCTCCATCTACATCGGTAATCCCACCTATCTGAAACTAAAAGACAATCAGATGAAAATACTATGTCCGGAAACAAAAGCAGAAAAAGGGAGTGTTCCGGTAGAAGATTTGGGCTTGTTGATGTTGGATCATTTTCAAATTACCATTTCACATCAGCTCATTCAGAAAATGATGGGCAATAATGTGGTGGTTGTGAGCTGTGATGCGCAACATTTACCCCACGGAATTATGTTACCACTTTATGGACATACCGAACATTCGGACCGAATCAAAGACCAGTTGGAAGCCAGCGAACCGCTCAAAAAGCAACTTTGGAAACAAACTATCGAATGTAAAATTGAAAATCAGAAAGAAGTTCTATGGCGTTTGGGAAATTATTACGAACCGATGCTCGAGTATCAAAAAAATGTGAAAAGTGGTGATATTACCAATATGGAAGGCATTGCAGCTCAACATTATTGGAAACACCTCATCAGTCTGGATTTCCTCAGGCAACGCTTTGGCGACTCGCCAAATCAGTTTTTCAACTTCGGATATTCTGTGCTTAGAAGCATTGTGGCGCGTGCGATTGTAGAAACAGGTTTGCTTCCTGTCCTCGGAATTTTCCATAAAAACAAATACAACCCTTACTGTCTCGCTGATGATTTAATGGAGCCTTATCGCCCGTTCGTAGACCAACTGGTCATGATTTGGCTTACCAAAAATCCCGACTCAGATGAGCTGACAAAAGAATTCAAAGCACACATCCTCCAGATTGCCACCAAAGACGTAAGGATAGATCAAGTCACAAGACCCTTATTAATCGCTGTAAAAATGACGACTTCCTCACTCCACAAATGTTATACAGGCGAAAAACGTCAGATTTCTTATCCCGAATTCGTATGAAAATGCAAATTATTTGGGCGTGCCCCATTGTTTTTCCAACCGCTCAACCTCATCGGTTTCAAAAACCGTTGAGATTTTTCCTTGCTCAAAAACAAAGGGTCGGTCTCCGCTTTCAATCTTTTCCCGCCACCGCATTTCCTTCGCTAGAAAAGGATTTCCAGCTGCGCCCTCACGCAGAACACCGCTTCCGAAACAACATTTTCACCCATGAAACAAGACCGTTTTAACGCTTACCGAATTATGTGGGTTTTAGTTTTATACGATTTGCCAACCGAGACCAAAGCCAATATGAAAGACGCCAACCGCTTTCGGAAAAGCTTGTTGGATGATGGTTTCACACTATTTCAGTTTTCAATGTATGTCCGTCATTGCCCAAGCCGAGAAAACGCAGAGGTTCATATTAAAAGAGTAAAGTTTATGCTCCCAAAAGCAGGAAAAGTAGCCATTATGTGCATCACCGACAAACAATTTGGAGATATAGAAATTTTCTTTGCTCGGAATAAAGAAGAACCTCCACCAACCTTTCAACAATTAGAATTGTTTTAGGGCTTGATATTTTTTAAGTGCACTAGTTGTTATTTTTAATTATGTCCAATTTTTCTTTTGGCTTTAGTTTATCTTATGACTTTTATAGTTGAAATATTAAGCTTGGTAATAATGTAAGTTTTGTGGTTGCCGCTAGAATTACTTTAGTTTTAATATTGGTATTCTTACGAATCAAAAAATGACAGAAATTAATTTTAAACTCCATCTAAAAACGCAAAATTTGAAATTCTAAAAACAAATAAAACCTACTGATAAACAGTAGGTTTAGCTTTTGAGGTTGTGTTATATCTCAAAGATACTCAAAAATGAAAGCAATTCACAACACTAATGGTGGTGCTGGGTACCCATCGTATGTTGTGTTATATCTCAAAGATACTCAAAAATGAAAGCAATTCACAACGCTAAGGCCCTGCAAGGGCTTGCGCCTGGAGTTGTGTTATATCTCAAAGATACTCAAAAATGAAAGCAATTCACAACCGGTCGGCAGGTAGTAGCACCAGCGTAAGTGTTGTGTTATATCTCAAAGATACTCAAAAATGAAAGCAATTCACAACGCAGCGGCGAACTTTTGTACTTCTTCCTTAGTTGTGTTATATCTCAAAGATACTCAAAAATGAAAGCAATTCACAACTGTTAATTTACAAGCCATTGTATTTATATTGTTGTGTTATATCTCAAAGATACTCAAAAATGAAAGCAATTCACAACAGGGGGTCGAGTGATATTTATTTATACATTGTTGTGTTATATCTCAAAGATACTCAAAAATGAAAGCAATTCACAACCTTGATCTTATTGGAAAGTTGAAAGCAGAAGTTGTGTTATATCTCAAAGATACTCAAAAATGAAAGCAATTCACAACATAGTGGAAGCTCTCTTATAAATTTGAATAGTTGTGTTATATCTCAAAGATACTCAAAAATGAAAGCAATTCACAACCCATACGTCGGAAACACCTACTCGCCCTTTGTTGTGTTATATCTCAAAGATACTCAAAAATGAAAGCAATTCACAACTTTGACCTTTTCTTTAGGAAGATCGATTTTGTTGTGTTATATCTCAAAGATACTCAAAAATGAAAGCAATTCACAACATAATCTTCAACCTAAACAACCAGAATTATGTTGTGTTATATCTCAAAGATACTCAAAAATGAAAGCAATTCACAACACATCAGGACAAGTAGTTGTGATGGGTAGAGTTGTGTTATATCTCAAAGATACTCAAAAATGAAAGCAATTCACAACTGGATGATAAAGGAGTCGAACCTTCGAAGCGTTGTGTTATATCTCAAAGATACTCAAAAATGAAAGCAATTCACAACTATCGGAAGTTTTGGGAATTACAGTAACTGGTTGTGTTATATCTCAAAGATACTCAAAAATGAAAGCAATTCACAACCCGTCATGATGTCTACCGGATAATCTTTCGGTTGTGTTATATCTCAAAGATACTCAAAAATGAAAGCAATTCACAACGCAGTCACAGATGAGCCACATGTCCTTTGGGTTGTGTTATATCTCAAAGATACTCAAAAATGAAAGCAATTCACAACGATGATAAAAATCGTTTAGCCTTTTATGATGTTGTGTTATATCTCAAAGATACTCAAAAATGAAAGCAATTCACAACCCTGAATCCCATAGAATAACATATTTATTTGTTGTGTTATATCTCAAAGATACTCAAAAATGAAAGCAATTCACAACTGAAGAATACACTCAGTTAGCGGAAGCAATGTTGTGTTATATCTCAAAGATACTCAAAAATGAAAGCAATTCACAACATTAAACTTATGACACATTCAATTGGTTGGGTTGTGTTATATCTCAAAGATACTCAAAAATGAAAGCAATTCACAACGTATTGCCAATCAGGGATAAATTGATTAACGTTGTGTTATATCTCAAAGATACTCAAAAATGAAAGCAATTCACAACCGGCTAATAAACTCAATACACCTCCCATAAGTTGTGTTATATCTCAAAGATACTCAAAAATGAAAGCAATTCACAACATGCCATCTGTCAGTAAATATGGTAGCTCGGTTGTGTTATATCTCAAAGATACTCAAAAATGAAAGCAATTCACAACATGCCATCTGTCAGTAAATATGGTAGCTCGGTTGTGTTATATCTCAAAGATACTCAAAAATGAAAGCAATTCACAACGTTCTGAATTTACCAAGAAATCACCTTCCAGTTGTGTTATATCTCAAAGATACTCAAAAATGAAAGCAATTCACAACCAGCTACTCAATTAGCTACAATGGCTCAGGGTTGTGTTATATCTCAAAGATACTCAAAAATGAAAGCAATTCACAACACAGTACAAAAACGGGACTTGAACTTGTTGTTGTGTTATATCTCAAAGATACTCAAAAATGAAAGCAATTCACAACACAGTACAAAAACGGGACTTGAACTTGTTGTTGTGTTATATCTCAAAGATACTCAAAAATGAAAGCAATTCACAACACAGTACAAAAACGGGACTTGAACTTGTTGTTGTGTTATATCTCAAAGATACTCAAAAATGAAAGCAATTCACAACACCCTTGTGGGGCGGCTGTTAGAGATTGTTGTTGTGTTATATCTCAAAGATACTCAAAAATGAAAGCAATTCACAACGCAAGGGCGAAAACTGACAATGACAGGTGAGTTGTGTTATATCTCAAAGATACTCAAAAATGAAAGCAATTCACAACTCAATGAGAGGTGGATCGAGATTCAGAGAAGTTGTGTTATATCTCAAAGATACTCAAAAATGAAAGCAATTCACAACTATCATTTCTGCAGTTAAGTAATTAAGTCCGTTGTGTTATATCTCAAAGATACTCAAAAATGAAAGCAATTCACAACAAAGAAGTATTCCGTTATCAATGACCAGTGGTTGTGTTATATCTCAAAGATACTCAAAAATGAAAGCAATTCACAACATACGATTGAACCTTCCAGAACTTCAGATTGTTGTGTTATATCTCAAAGATACTCAAAAATGAAAGCAATTCACAACACGAGATGCAGTTGCTATTGCTTTGAACAAGTTGTGTTATATCTCAAAGATACTCAAAAATGAAAGCAATTCACAACCCAACGCCAAACGAGCAAACAACATTTAACGTTGTGTTATATCTCAAAGATACTCAAAAATGAAAGCAATTCACAACTAACAAATGTTCTTGAAACTCTTTTTCAAAGTTGTGTTATATCTCAAAGATACTCAAAAATGAAAGCAATTCACAACAACGGTTTAAATCAATTAAAAAACTTAGAAGTTGTGTTATATCTCAAAGATACTCAAAAATGAAAGCAATTCACAACATAATACAATATTCGCATTTGGTTTTGTGAGGTGTGTTATATCTCAAAGATACTCAAAAATGAAAGCAATTCACAACAGACTAAGCAAATGACTGAGATTAAGATGTGTTGTGTTATATCTCAAAGATACTCAAAAATGAAAGCAATTCACAACACTGTGGCAAATGTAATAAGAAGATGTAGGGTTGTGTTATATCTCAAAGATACTCAAAAATGAAAGCAATTCACAACCCGTTTTCAATGTTGAAGATTTCAAGTGGTGTTGTGTTATATCTCAAAGATACTCAAAAATGAAAGCAATTCACAACAGATCTCACATGGTCGGCAATATCATTTCTGTTGTGTTATATCTCAAAGATACTCAAAAATGAAAGCAATTCACAACACGACCTTTCAAGTTGTCCTTAATAGCATCGTTGTGTTATATCTCAAAGATACTCAAAAATGAAAGCAATTTTAAAAATAAAAAAGTTCCCAAAATAATTTCAGGAACTGCAAGTTTAAATTTTATATACTTAAAAATTATTAAGGCAACAACTTTTCATAGTAAACAGGAGTGTATTTTTCAGCATCAAATCCCATAATCATAAAACGGAATTTTTTTGCAGTATCATTATTGTAAAAATCAACTTTTGCGGGAGTATCCGGATCTATCTCCATATTAGGATTCCAGTAGAGTACGGGTCTGTAATCGCTAGTTATTTTAGATAATTCAGAATTTTCATAATCAGAATCGGGATATCCTTCAGATTCATTATAACCTTCCATCACAAAAAAGTTGAGGTTAACCATTTCTGAAAGTGTATTTGCTTTGGCTACAGGTTTCATATCTCCTCTTTTGGTATAAATCAGTACACCACCACTACCACCGCCACTCATACCAATTGCACCGTCTTTGATAATTTTTACCATAGCGATATTATCTGCCGATAAGCCGGTAAGAGTACTTGCATCAGTTAGCATTTCATCCAGATAAACATTCGCTTTTGCTTGCCGGATGTATGGGGTTGGAATTCCATTTTCGTAATTAATTGTTAATCCGGCAGCGCGACCTTGTAGCCATTGTAATATATTTTGTGAACCCGCAGCAGATTGGTTCTCATTGACAAAATCAAAAACAATCTCACTCATGCTTCTGTAAAGAGAGCTACTCAGTTTGTTGTTAAGTTCATCTTTGAGGTTTTTCTTTTTCGCTTTTATTTTTACCTCTTCAATTAAAGCAACTTTTTCGTTGTATTCCTTTTTATATCTTCTTGCATCAATAGTTTTTGTTAATTCTGCCGGCTGACTGCTTTCTACAGTAGAATTTCTATCAACAAGTTTATATCCTTCAATTGTCGGTAGTTCTTTTTTTAATGGGATAAAAGTATTGGCGGGATGCACATACACATTGGTTCTGCTTTTTAAAGCGGCATTAGCTCCATTAACCTGATAAGTAATTTTAATAGGTTTTTCAAAAATCATATTATCAAAAAGGAATTCTCCGTTACTATCCGTTTCAACCTGAAAAACCTGATTTCCGGATTTGTCTCCCTCAACAAACATGATGAGGTTTTGCTGAGGAGCAGGTTTAGCGTTTACCGTTAATTTTCCTTTATAGGAAATATATTTTGAGGCATTATTAATTATTTCCGGATGTTTTCCAGAAATAATTTCTTTCCAGTCAAACATTTTCCATTGTTCCGAAATGAGAAGAGCATCCAATGCATCGGTATTTCTTTTTTCACTAAAATATTGGGCAGGACGATCTATTTTAGACTTAATAACACTTGAAAGCCATAATGAGCTTAAAAGATTTTCGTTCAGCAAAGATTTTTTATCTTCAGGATCAAATACTGCAATAGAATAACTCGGAATATCTTTAATAGCTTTCACATTAAAAGAATTAAACCCTCTTTTTTCCGTACTTAAAGTTTCAGATTTTACTTCCGGAACAGAAATATTTAAGTTTTGTGGCATCACAAAACACATTCTGCTCACCAATACATTTTCTTTATCATCAAATACAGTAAGCTGTAAAATACCGTTGATAAGTTGATTGGTTGGTATTGCCTGGAATGAATCTTTTAACTGATTAACTTTCGCTTTGTAAACCAACTGATCACCAATATTGGCTATAACAGTGTAATAAGGGATGTTTTCTCCGGTATTTTTTATTTTATATTTAATATTGTCTTTTTCACTGATCACTTGCAGACTTACTCCTTTTTCAGAAGCATTCGGAAGGGCTACAGATTTTTGTAAACCATTATTGTCTGTAATCACCGCTTCGTAAATTTTATCTTTCTCAGGAGTTAATGAGAAAACTCCAACATTTTCGTCTAAACCTTTAAAAGTTGTGATTTTCTTTTCAGGATGGTCTTTTTCAATGATATATCCTTCCCATTGCGAGGGAGGTATTCCGATATTATGAAGACGTATAGCTATTTTAGACTGATTTCCAACAATAAAAGAATTTCCTTCCGGATGTACTGTCGCAGACCATGAAGAAGACTTATCTGTAACTAGTTTTTTAGGTGAAGAAGGGTTGTAGATAGGGATTTGCTTAATGTATTGGAAATCCTCACTCAGATTGCTCATCATCGGAGTATAGGCTCTGACGAAATAAATATCTTCACTCAAGCTTTCAGGAATCTGAAAACTTCCCTGAACTACCCCGTTAAAAATAGGAAATCTTTTTCTCAGAATCTGTTTTTTATTTTTATCATAGAGCTCAATAAAAAAGTTGGTTGAAAGATCTGATATGGTGAAGTTTCTGAAAACCATTGCATTAAACCACAGCGTTTCTCCCGAAAGATACAAATCTTTATCTGTAAGGATATAAAGATTTTCCTGTGAAAGATTTTCGTTAATATATTGAAGAGCCTTGTCGGCAGATTGTTGTGAGTGAATGTGGCTGAAAGATGCCAAAAGAAAACAGAATGTAATTATTCTTTTCATATTCTATACTACATTAAGAGTATACAAATAAAGTGAAAACTGTTTGTCTGATAAAATATTTAATATACTTTATGATTTAATAATTTATTAGAGATGTTTTCAAGCAATTTTATAATTGATAAAATTATTCATACGGAATGTTTTAGGTCATTTATTTTGATTTAATCCCTCTTTTTCAGCTATTTTAAAACTGTTTAATCTCTTAATTTGCTGTAAAGTAGTTTGTTGTTAACTGATGAATTGTTGATTAAAATTGTCTGTAAAATGGAATTCGCTCATTATGAATTTGTTAATAAATAAATATTGATAGTGGTTAATTCATTAAAAATCACTAATTTCGCACCCGTAAAAATCATTCATGCAAAACATTAGAAATATTGCGATTATCGCACACGTTGACCACGGTAAGACTACTTTGGTTGATAAGATTATTCATGCTACAAACATTTTCAGAGAAAATCAGGAAAGTGGAGAATTAATAATGGATAACAACGATCTTGAAAGAGAAAGAGGAATTACCATTTTATCAAAAAATATTTCTGTTACTTATAAAGATACAAAAATTAACGTTATCGATACTCCTGGTCACGCCGATTTTGGTGGTGAGGTAGAAAGAGTATTGAAAATGGCAGACGGTGTTATCTTGTTGGTAGATGCGTTCGAAGGACCAATGCCTCAAACAAGATTCGTATTGCAGAAAGCTCTAGAATTAGGTCTTAGACCTTTAGTTGTTATCAACAAAGTTGACAAACCAAACTGTCGTCCGGATGAGGTTCACGATCAGGTATTTGATCTATTCTTCAATCTTGAAGCTACTGAAGAGCAGTTGGATTTCCCAACATTCTACGGTTCATCTAAACAAGGATGGTTCAACACTTCATTAGAGCAAACTGACAATATTTTCCCATTACTAGATGGTATTTTGCAATATGTTCCTGAGCCTAAAGTAGAGGAAGGTACCTTGCAAATGCAGATTGTTTCTCTAGATTTCTCTTCTTTCTTAGGAAGAATTGCAATCGGAAAAGTAATCAGAGGAGAAATTAAAGAATCTCAATGGATTGGTTTAGCGCAAGCTGACGGAAAAGTTGTAAAAGGAAAAGTAAAAGAACTTTACGTTTTCGAAGGTCTTGGAAAGAAAAAAGTAACTGAAGTAAAAGCTGGAGATATCTGTGCTGTAGTAGGTTTCGACGCTTTCCAGATTGGAGATTCTTTCGTAGATCTTGAAAACCCTGAACCATTGCCAAGAACTGCAATTGATGAGCCTACATTGAACATGACGTTCTCAATCAACAATTCACCTTTCTTCGGTAAAGATGGTAAATATGTAACTTCTAATCACTTAAAAGAAAGATTAACTAAAGAATTAGAGAAAAACCTTGCGTTAAGAGTTCAGCAGACTGATGATGCAAACACATTCTTGGTATTCGGTAGAGGTATTCTTCACTTATCAGTTTTAATTGAAACAATGAGAAGAGAAGGTTACGAAATGACGATTGGTCAGCCACAGGTAATCTTGAGAGAAGGTGAAAATGGTGAGAAATTGGAGCCTTATGAATCTTTGGTAGTAGACGTTCCTGAAGAATTTGCTTCAAGAGTAATCGACTTAGCGACTCAGAGAAAAGGTGACCTTCACATTATGGAAACTAAAGGTGAAATGCAGCACATGGAATTCGAAATTCCTTCAAGAGGTTTGATCGGATTACGTTCTCAAATGTTGACAGCTACTGCAGGTGAAGCTATTATGGCACACCGTTTCACAGAATACAAGCCTTTCAAAGGAGCTATTCCTGGAAGAAGTAATGGTGTATTGATTTCTAAAACTCAAGGTCCTGCAACTGAATATTCTATTGCTAAACTTCAGGATAGAGGTAAGTTCTATGTTGATCCGGGTGAGGAGATTTATGCAGGTATGGTTATCGGTGAGCAAAACAAGCCGGGTGACTTAGTTGTAAACATCGTTGAAGCAAAACAATTGAACAACATGCGTGCTTCTGGAAAAGATAAAGATACTGGTGTTGCACCAAAAATCTTATTCTCTCTTGAAGAATGTATGGAATATATCCAAGCTGATGAAGCAATCGAGGTAACTCCTAACTTCATCCGTATGAGAAAGAAAATCCTTTCTGAAGAAGAAAGAAAAAGAATTGAAAGAGGAGCGAAAGCATAACCCTAAATTCTCAAATATATTTAAAGCCTCGATTTTTCGGGGCTTCTTTTATTTCATTAATGAAATCATAGTAAAGAGTTTTTTATTCTTTTCTGTTTTAACTAAATTTTACAGTCTGAGATTTCTCAAATTATCTTTATATCATTAGTTTTGTGTTTTTAACAATTCAGAAATCCTTTCTTGGAATCATATATGAAAATCTCTAAAATAAAATTAGTCTGCATATTAGGTATGTTTGCTTCTTTCAGTACTTCATGTGCTGTAAGAGAAAATACTCCGAAAGTAAAAAATAAAGTCTCCAGTAATACTACTAAAACTCCAAATCCTAAATTAGTTCCGCCAATCGTAGCGATTCCTGTTAATGAAGAATTTAGAGTGAATCTTCCTGCAATAAAAAGAGAATTCCGTGGCGTATGGATTGCAAGTGTAGCTAATATTAACTGGCCTTCAAGAAATAATCTTTCTGTAGATCAACAAAAAGCTGAAGCCATCAATATGTTGAATATGCTTCAGGAAAATAATTTTAATGCAGTGATTTTTCAGGCACGTCCGTCTGCAGATGCTTTATACACAAGCGAATTAGAGCCATGGTCTTATTTTTTGACTGGAAAAACTGGAGAGCCACCATATCCAAATTATGATCCTTTACAGTTTTGGATTGAAGAAGCTCATAAAAGAGGAATGGAACTTCATGTTTGGCTGAATCCTTACAGAGCACATCATTCGAATGGGGGAGCGGTTTCCAACCAGTCGATGGTGAATAAACTTTCAGATATTACCATTAAACTGAAAAACGGAATGTATTGGTTTGACCCCGCAAATCCGAAAACTCAGGGACATGTTTCTAATGTTGTGAAAGATTTGGTGAAAAGATATGATCTCGATGCGATACATTTCGACGATTATTTTTATCCGTATGCAACCTACAACAGAGGGATTGATTTTCCGGATCATGAAAGCTGGAGAGCCTATCAAAGTTCTGGAGGAACACTTTCCAGACCAGATTGGAGAAGAGATCAGGTGAATCAATTTGTAGAAAGGATTTACAAAGAAATTCACGCTGAGAAAAATTACGTAAAATTTGGAATCAGTCCGTTTGGAATCTGGAAACCAGGTTATCCGGAAGGAATTGTTGGTTCTTCGCAATATGATGAACTGTTTGCAGATGCTAAATTATGGTTGAATAAAGGTTGGGTAGATTATTTTTCGCCACAATTGTATTGGCCGATCGATTCAAAAGGACAAGCTTTTGCTTCTCTGTTAAATTGGTGGAAATCTGAAAATACCATGAACCGTCATCTTTGGCCAGGCTTAAATACGGTTGAAATAAAAGTTTCCGACAGACCGGGCGAAATTAAAAATCAGGTGGAATTGTCAAGACAGATTTTGAAAGATGATGCAGGAGAAGTACATTGGAGTATTGCCGGTTTAACGAAAAGTTCAAACATGCTTCCTACTTTAAAAAACGGTCCCTATAAAGAAAAAGCTTTAACTCCGAAAAGTCCTTGGTTAAAAGCCATTCCTTTAGAAAAACCAACTTTATTCATCAATGATAATGGAAACTCTATACAAACAAGCTGGAGTTCTAAAAATATAGGAAATGTTTTTCAATGGGTTCTTTTTACACAATACAACGGAGTTTGGGAAACCGAAATTCTTACATTAGAGAATCTTTCAAAAGAAATTCCTAAGTTTAAAGACGGCAAAAATTTGAATGCCATTGCAATAAAAGCAATTGACCGTTTAGGAAATGAAAGCGATTATATGGCGAAGAAAGTAAGATGATTTTCTTACATTTAAAATAAAAAAAAGAGAGGCTAATAAAATATTTAACCCCTCTTTTTTTGTTTAAAATACCTGTACGATTGTAAATTTTTCAGAACCTGAAGTGATGGTAAACCATTCTCCTATTACATAATTTCTATCTTGATAGGTCTCAGAAACGCTGTTACAAGCATCATAAGAAGGATCTCCTAATTCAAGTTCAGCTCCATAAACGAAGTTTGCATCTCTTGTTACCATTAAACAGTCTGTCCAATCTGTACTGGTTGTAACAACACTTGTATTGGAGAGTTGAGCATGACCAGCAAGCCTCCATATTGCAGGATTAGTTGCCGAGGTTTGTACAAGCCACTGATTAATTGCCGGATTAGAAGCGGGTCCCTGATTGTATTTTGGATATTTAGCAATGAAAGGACTTCCACCACTTGCAGGGGGAAATGTTATGTTGTAATTGCTGTAATCATTACTCGAAATTCTTGGATAGCAGCTTCCGTTAAGACCATTAGCTTCTATTCTTGCCTCCAAGAAATAAGGCGAATAATTATAAACCATTAATGTTGACTGTTGAGCATTGGCATAAATTCCAAATAATAGTACTGTGAATATAGTTAAGATACTTTTTTTCATAATCTATTTAATATTAGTTTTTTGTTAGGCTAAAAGTTTTAATTTTCTGACTGTACTTTGTTTTTAATCTCACTGGTTTTATTGTTGTTGATCTGAATAGCCCATACAATAATTGCACTCATATCGCCTCTTGTTTTCTGTGCTATTTCCTGATCTGTTACACCTGTAGATTTTATTAATTCTAATGATGCCGGAATAAGTGTTTTCTTTCTTCTGTCACTTAGTTCTGTACTTCCATTTTTTCGTTCCTCTTCATTAGGTTTGTTTTCCGGATTGTTTAAGTTTTTAAAAGCTTTTGCGAAATTTTCCATTTCCGGGGATTTAAATGTTTCCGGATTTGTTACTACTGCATTTTCAGAAGTACATGAGTTAAAGATTGCTAACGATGCCAATAATAGACATAAGATTGGTTTTTTCATGTTTGTTTGAGTTATTAAATTTTTGACCAAACTAATCATAGAAAATCTGATGTGCAAACAGTAGATGTAGCAATTTATCAATTAATACTCTAAACAAAAGTCAGGAATTATTGTGTTTAAAGCATTTTTCAAAGTTTTTTCAAAAAAAAATATTTTAACTATAGTGTGAATTATATACAGTTGTGATTTGCCTGATTTCACCTTGTTATGATAATTATTAATGCTGTTTTGAATTTGTAGTTTTAGTATTTTTAAAAATAATTGATTATGAATAAGTTAAATATTTAAATATGTATAAATTTATAAATAATTCCTGCTTATTTTAAATATTTATTTGTAATAATTCAATGTGTTTATTTTTATTTTTAAATTGCTGACATTTTTAAATCATTCATTTTTGAAATAAAATTATTATTTACCCAATCTAAACCTATCAATTATAATATAACAACAGGTTTTTAACAACAAAAAATTATTTACTATGAAAAAAATTCTTTTTACACTTAGCTTTTCAATTTTGGTGCTAAGTTCATGTTCTAACGAAAACATGGCAGTCAACAATGTAGAATCTATGAAAAGCCCAGAAATGGAAAAGTTTGATAGAGCAATGAAAAGTTTAGGTGATCCCGGCAATAGACCAACCGAAGAAGAAAGAAAAAGCGGGAGTACAGAACTAAGCGACAGAAGAAAAAGAGTACTTCTTCCTTCTGCGATGGATCTTATTAAATCAACGGGAGTTACAGATACTCAGATTCAGCAAAAGACGAATGGCGATATGTCTGCAATTTTGGTTTGGGCAATTCAGATCAATCAGGAAAAAGTGGCACAAATAAGAAGTAATGCAAAACTATAAGAGATATTATTATGAAAAAACAACTTTTAATATTATGTTGCGCTTTAGGAGGAATGATCTCTGCACAACAAAGTACTCTTATTATCAATAATTATTCATCATACGATTATCATGGTCAATTGATGGCAACACCTTTAGGATCGTGTTATCCGATGGTGAGTATTGGGTATCCTGCAGTTCCTAATCAGCTTATTGTACCGGCATTATCCGATTATGAACTTCCATCTTATTCTGATGGGTTAGCGAATGGTATTAGTACTTTTTTGGTGCAGACTTCAGGAACTAATACTGCTATGCCAAGAATTCCAAGTCATCCTACATTATCACCAACTGGAGTTATTTCTCTAAATACTAATTGGAGACATACAAAATTCCAGATGTATTTTGCAGGAACGAATACACCGGTGTCATCAGGCGGAACAAGCGTACCTGAAACTTATTTTAATGCAAATCTTGGAGATGGAACGAATAGTTGTTTTTCTGGACCAAGTAATATTTCTACTATATATGGAGATGCTGAATGGTTTACGATTTCATCAGGCGGAACACAATATACTTATATCCAAATTTTTTAAACTGATAACATGAAAAAAATACTTTTGCTCTTAAGCTTATCTTTAAGTGCGGTTGCATTTTCTCAGGTAAGTACATTGGTCATCAACAATTATTCGGCTTATACGCTTACAGGGAGACTTCGCGCTACAGATTTAACGAATTGCGTTCCTGAGATTTATATGGGAAATACTTTGGCGAGCGGTAATTTTACAATTCCGCCAACTACAACTACAGATTATCCCAAATATTATACTGCCAATACAGCACCAATACCTGTAAATGATTTTCTGGTTAGACTATCTTATACATCACCTGCAACTGTGCTTGCTTATAATGATCCCAATATGTATGCAATTTCTCCTACCACAGATTGGTCTTTCTTTGCATTCGATGTAAGAGATCCTGCAAGTATCAATACGGTTTATGATCATTATGATATAGGTGTTGCACCATGTGCAGCTACTTATCCCACAAATGGTATCGGGACGGTATCAGAAACCGAGTGGTTTACAATTACATCTGGTGGAACAATCTTCAGTTATATAAATATTTATTAATTACAGTTATACTTTGAGATTGTAACTTTAAACAAAAAAAATAGCTCCTTGTAAATTCAGGGAGCTATTTTAAATTATTTAGAAAACGAATTATCCAATCTCAATACCGTTCTCAACATTGCTGTCGTCCGGTGTTACAAAAGATAATTTTCCGTCTGGTTTTGTCGTTAATAGCAACATTCCCTGAGATTCAATTCCTCTGATCTTTCTTGGAGCAAGATTTAATAGAATCATAACCTGTTTTCCAATCACTTCTTCTGCGGTAAAGCTTTCTGCAATCCCTGAAACTACAGTTCTTACATCAACTCCTGTATCAACAGTTAGTTTTAATAATTTATCTGCTTTTTCTACTTTTTCAGCTTCAATGATCGTTGCTGTTCTCAAGTCGATCTTTGTAAAATCATCAAACTGTATTTCCTCTTTCATTGGGTTGGCGTTAGGATTTGTTTTTTTATTACTTTGTTTTGTATTTTCTAATTTCTGGATCTGAGCTTCGATAACATCGTCTTCAATTTTCGAGAAAAGAAGAGATGTTTCGTTGATTTGATGACCCGTTTCAATTAAAACAGTTTTTGTTTCAACAGTATTCCAATCTGATTTTTGAACGTTAAACATATTCAATAATTTCTCAGAACTGAAAGGCATAAACGGTTCACACAATTGCGCTAAAGCAACTGCAATCTGAGCTCCGACAAATAATGAGTGTGCCGCCTTTTCAGGATTATCTTTAATGGTTTTCCAAGGCTCTTCAGCTTGAAGATATTGGTTTCCGAAACGAGCCAAATTCATTAAAGCTGTTAAAGAATTTCTGAATTCGTAATTTTCCAAGAATCCTGAAATTTCTTTCGCTGATTTATTGATTTCCGCTAGTTCAGGAGCATTTACATCACCTTGAGGAACGATTCCATCATAATATTTATGAATTAAAACCGCAACTCTGTTAATGAAATTTCCAAAAATTCCAACTAATTCAGAATTATTTTTTGTCTGGAAATCTTTCCACGTAAAGTTATTATCTTTCGTTTCCGGAGCTGAAGAAAGCAATGCATAACGCAAAACATCTTGCTGTCCAGGGAAGTCTTCAACATATTCGTGTGCCCAAACTGCCCAGTTTCTTGAAGTTGAAATTTTATCGTTTTCAAGATTTAAAAACTCAAACGCAGGAACGTTTTTCGGCATTTTGTAATCTCCATGAGCCTTCATCATTGCAGGGAAAATAATACAGTGGAATACAATATTATCTTTTCCGATAAAGTGAACTAAATCGCTTTCTTCACTTTGCCAGTAATCTTTCCAGTCTTTTCCGTTTTTTGCAGCCCATTCTTTGGTGAAAGAAATATATCCGATCGGTGCATCAAACCAAACATACAATACTTTTCCGTCTGCTCCGGGAAGTGGAACCGGGACACCCCAGTTCAGATCTCTGGTCATCGCACGAGGTTTTAAACCATCATTCAACCAAGATTTCACCTGTCCGTAAACGTTTGGTTTCCAGTCGTCTTTATGACCTTCGATAATCCATTCGTTCAGGAAGTCTTCGTATTCATTTAATGGTAAATACCAGTTTTTTGTCTCTTTTAAAATAGGAACGTTTCCGCTCAACATCGATTTTGGATTAATCAATTCTGATGGCGAAAGGGTAGAACCACACTTCTCACACTGATCTCCGTAAGCGTTTTCGTTACCACAGTTCGGGCAAGTTCCAACGATATATCGGTCAGCTAAAAATTCATTAGCTTGTTCGTCGAAATATTGCTCAGACATTTCTTCCGAAAATTTCCCTTTTTCATAAAGAACTTTAAAGAAATCTTGGCTTGTTTCACGATGATTAGCTGATGTTGTTCTAGAATATTCATCAAAAGAAATTCCCAAGTCTGAGAACGATTTTTTGATGATCTCGTGATATTTATCAACAATATCTTGTGGCGTAACACCTTCTTTCTTAGCTCTTATGGTGATAGGAATTCCGTGCTCATCGCTTCCGCAGATAAAAGCAACATCTTTTCCTGATCTTCTCTGAAATCTAGCATAAACATCTGCAGGAATGTAAACTCCAGCCAAATGCCCAATATGAACCGGTCCGTTTGCATATGGCAAAGCCGCCGTAATCATCTTTCTGTTTGACATTTATAGTATAGTTTTAAGTCTGCAAAGATAAAGATAATCTGCCAAAATTCCCGAATAACCTTAGTATAATGTCTTTAATATGTTTTTTAATATATTTTATTTACAACTAAAGCCTTTGTATTTCTTTATTAAACGAAGTGGCTTTGTTTATCTAAAAAATTTAAAGCATAGTCAACTCTTTGTTTCACCTTGCGATAGTCATCAAGAGCAATTTAAAATAAAATTTTAGTAGATAACAAAAAACTTAAAATATCTTCTTAACCGCAAAAGGATCAAAAGAAATGATTGAAAAAAGAGAAATTCAAAAGTTTTCAAAATGTAAATTTTTCATTTAATAGTTTATTTTGCTAGCTTTTGAATAACTTATTTACTCGTAAAATCTTTTGATCCTTTTGCGGTTGAAACATATCATTTACTAAAAAAACTATGGAGTAAACTCGATTTGAAAAGAATCTTTATCTGAATTAATATCAATTGTTGGTTCTAATTTTTTATTTTTAAAGTTTATAAATATTCAATAAAATGAAAATTACAGTTGCTGCGGTTTTATTATCGATGATGTTTGCAGGTGCAAATGCACAATCTCTGAGATCTCCGGACGGAAAATTTGAAATGAATTTCCAACTGAAAAACGGAGTTCCTTTTTACAATTTAAAATACAACGGATCTACTGTTGTTGAAGATTCAAAATTAGGTTTAAGGCTTTTTAAAGATACTTCGGTAACATTTGCCTCAGAAATTACAAAAACTGAAGATGCAAAATTTGATTTGAATAATGATTTCGTTAAAGTTTCTGAGAAAAGGGATTCAAAAAACGAAACCTGGCAACCTGTTTTAGGGGAAAAGAAAAATTACATCAATCATTATAATGAATTAGCGGTTACGCTGAACCAAAATTCTACAGACAGAAGTATTGTCGTAAAGTTTAGGCTGTTCAATGATGGTTTAGGTTTTAGATATGAATTTCCACAACAGAAAAATTTGAATTATTTTATCATCAAAGAAGAAGATACAGAGTTTGATTTTCCAACCGATATGAAAGCTTGGTGGATGGTTGCCGATTACGATTCTCAGGAATACAGATATCAGGAAACCAATATCTCTGAAATTCCGGCAAGATGGGACAAAGCTTTTGATTCTAATGCTTCGCAGAAATTAATTAAAAATGCAGTTCAGTCGCCGTTGATGCTAAAAAAGAACGGAAAAGAACCATTATATATCAATATTGCAGAAGCAGCAGTTTTGAATTATGCAGCTTCACATCTTGAGGTTGATGCTCAAAATTTTAAATTTAAAACGCATCTTACAGCTGACCGACAAGGTGCAAAAGGTTACATTCAGACTCCTTCTGTAACGCCTTGGAGAACGATTATTGTTTCGCCAAAAGCGGAAGATTTAATGGACTCAAAAATGTTATTTAATCTAAACGAACCGACAAAATATACCGATACTTCTTACATAAAACCCACAAAATACATGGGAGTTTGGTGGGAAATGATTATCGGAAAAGCACAATGGGCGTATTCTACAGCAGATAACGTTCATCTTGGAGTAACCGATTTTTCTAAATTAACACCTAACGGAAAACACGCAGCAAATACTACAAGAGTTAAAGAATATATTGATTTTGCCGCTGCAAACGGTTTCGACGGTTTGTTGATCGAAGGTTGGAATATCGGTTGGGAAGACTGGTTCGGTCATTCCAAAGAATATGTTTTTGATTTTTTGACTCCTTATCCGGATTTTGATATTAAAATACTGAATGAATACGCACATTCAAAAGGTATTAAACTGATTATGCATCACGAAACTTCTGGTTCGGCAACGAATTACGAAAGATGGGCAGATCAGGCTTTTCAATTAATGAATAAATATGGTTATACGTCTGTGAAAACGGGCTATGTAGGCGATATAATCCCGAGAGGAGAACATCATTATTCACAATGGACGATCAATCATTATTACAGAATTGTAGAAAAAGCGAATGACTATAAAATCATGGTGAATTCTCACGAATCAGTTCGTCCGGGTGGAGAAAGCCGTACCTATCCGAATTATATTTCAGCAGAAGCCGCTCGTGGAACAGAATATGAAGCTTTTGCAGGAAACAATCCCGACCATCAGACAATTCTTCCGTTTACACGATGGATGGGTGGTTCGATGGATTACACACCGGGAATTTTCCAAACCAAATTAGACTATTATTTTCCCGGAGATAAACGTTTTGTGAAAACTACTTTAGCAAAACAATTGGGGCTGTATGTAACGATGTATATGCCTTTGCAAATGGCTGCAGATTTGCCGGAAAATTACGCAAAACACATGGATGCTTTCCAGTTTATCAAAGATGTTGCAGCAGATTGGGATGATACAAAAATTCTTTCAGCAGAACCCGGAGATTATGTAATCACCGCGAGAAAAGCAAAAGGCACAGAAAACTGGTTTGTTGGTGGAATTACTGACGAAAATAAAAGAGAATATACCGTAGATTTTTCATTTTTAGATAAAGGAAAAAAATACGAAGCAACCATTTATGAAGATGGAAAAGACGCTGATTATATTGATAATCCTCAAAGTTATAACATCTACAAAAAGCAGATTACGAGTAAATCTAAAATAAATTTTAAAATGGCTCGAAGCGGTGGTTTTGCTGTTTCCATAAAGCCTGTAAAATAAATAATTTGTAATTTTAGAGTCCTTAAAGTTTTTGGCTTTAAGGATTTTTATTTTAAATGATATTGAATGAAGCTGATTACTAAAATTTTTACCAAGCAAAATACTTTTCTTTTTTTATTGGTTGCGATGGTTTTAATGGCGAAACTGATTCCCTTTAAAGAATCTTACAACCAGTTTTTTAATCTTTCAGGATTTATCGATTGGGGAATTGCCGGAATTTTTCTTTTGTATGGTTTAAAATTAAATCTGAAAGAAGTCGTAAAAAGACGTTTCCAATTGGAAATTACATTTGCTGATTCAGTCAGGAACTTTTATTATTTTTCCTTTATTGGTCTTAATTTTTTATCCACTCGTAAAAGATTCTGAATATTATAACATTTGGCTTTCCGTATTTTTTCTTGCAAGTTTACCTTCAACGGTTTCTTCATCGGTTGTGATGGTTTCTATTGCAAAAGGGAACGTTACTTCAGCGATTTTTAATGCTTCTATCTCAGGAATTATCGGGATTGTGATGACTCCGCTTTTGATGAGTTTTTTCCTGACTTCGAATGGAGAAGGTGGAAATCAAATTGAAATTATCGAACAGTTATTACTGAAAGTCTTGTTACCGATTATTTTAGGGATTTTACTGAATCCTGTTTTCAAAAAGTGGATGACAAAATATTCAAGTATCATTGCAGAATTTGACCGACTGATTATTTTATTGATCGTGTATGAAAGTTTTTCGAGTGCATTTATTGAAAATATTTTTGCTTCAGTTCCTTCACTGGTGTTTGTGATTTTGGCTTTGAGCGTGGTTTTTCTATTCTTTTCAGTATATGAGATTCTTAAATTTTTAGCTAAAAAAATGAATTTTAAACCTAAAGAAATTATCACCACAACTTTTTGCGGATCAAAAAAATCTTTGGTTCACGGAAGTTTGTTCCTGCTTGTTTTGGGAATTCCGGATGAGCAAAAAGTTTTATTTTTACTTCCTGTAATGGTTTATCACAGTTTTCAGTTGTTCTACGTAAGTTGGTTGGCCAATAGAATTGCAAAACGAATGGAAATTACAGCATCTTAAATTTAATGATATTTAAAAATGATAAAATTGATCTTCAAAACGATTGTGTTATCAGCTTTTGTTTCTTTTACAATGTTGAAATCTCAATCAGTAAAGGAAATTTTAAAGCAAAATGGTTCTTTCAGAAAAGACACAATATTTTCTGTTAAAAGTGATTCAAAAGAAACTTATTTACCGGTTACGATTATTAAAGGAAAAGAAAAAGGTCCGGTTTTCACTATTGTTGCAGGAATTCATGGTTACGAATATCCACCAATTATTGCCGTTCAGGAATTATTAAACGAAATAAAACCCGAAAATATAAAAGGAAGTTTAATTATTATCCCGATTGCCAATGTTGAATCTTTTCAAAAAAGAACTCCTTTTGTAAATCCATTTGATGGTAAAAATTTGAACACCGCTTTTCCGGGCTTGTTAAACGGTACTCCGACCGACCAGATCGCTTATTTAATTACGAAAGAAATTATTCCGAATTCAACAATTTTTTTAGATATTCATGGTGGTGATGCTAATGAAGATCTATTGCCTTTTGTTTGCTATTACGACAGAAAAGATACGCCAGAAAACACCAAAAAAGCTCATGAATTATCGGTGAGATCAGAAATTCAATATATTGTTTCTTATCCTTACACTTTAACTGCGACTGAACCTGCGAAATATGCTTTCAAAGAAGCTACACAGCAGGGAATTACAGCTTTGAGTATTGAAGCCGGAAAGCTGGGAACTGTACAGAAAGATAATGTTGATTTGATTAAAACTGCAGTTTACAACATGCTTGAAAATTCTGGAAATTATGTAATGAGAAAATCAAAAATTGTCAATCAAAAATCAACCGTTATTTTAAACCAGCAAGATTATATAAGAGTTCCGGAAGATGGAATTTTTTATAGCGAACTGAAAAGTGGAGATAAGGTAAAAAAGAATCAGATTTTAGGCTATATTACAGACAAATTTGGAAATAAAAGACACGATATCGTTTCGCAAACCACCGGAATTATTTTGTACAAAGTAGGAACTCCGCCCGTCAATAAAGGCGAAACTCTTTTTTGTATCGGATATAATGAATAAAATATTAAATCTATTATAATGAAAAAAACAAAACTTTTCTTTGCTTTAGCAATCTTCCTATTTGCTTTTTCAGGCTTTTCAGCGCAATCTAAAGATGCGAAATTTGAAAAAGAAAAAACTGAAATTTCAAGAATGCTTGATGATTTCAACGTTGCTGCAGCTAATGCAGAATTTGAAAAATACTTCAGTTTTTTTGCTGATGAATCTACATTTATCGGAACCGACGCAACAGAAATCTGGAATAAGCAAGAATTTAAAACTTGGGCAAAACCCCATTTCGAAAAGAAAAAAACATGGAATTTCACTTCCGTTAAAAGAAATATCTATTTCAGTAAAGACGGAAAGTTGGCTTGGTTTGACGAATTATTAGATACTCAAATGAAAATCTGCCGCGGTTCCGGAGTTTTAGAAAAAATAAACGGAGCCTGGAAAGTAAAACAATACGTGCTTTCAATGACAGTTCCTAACGATGTTGTTGATAAAGTGGTTGCTGAAAAATCTGCAATGGAAGACGATATTTTAACGGAACTAAAAAACAATAAAAAATAAATTATTTGAAGATATAAAATCAATAATTACATCAATAGGAGCGGACTTTAGTCCGCTTTTTATGTTTTTTAAAAATGGCTTTAGCCAAAACTTATGATAAATGTGTAGCAGTAAAATTCACTTTGAAGAAAATTTACAATTCATCATTCACAACAAAAAAATCCTTTCTTACCTTACATCAATATTTTCCCAATTCACACGCTGTACATTTGTATCATCATTAAACAATGAAAAAGATTGCTGAAAAGCAGCTTTATTATAGAGTAACAAATAAATAATAAAAATATGAAAACAGTTTATCACAAAGCAGATTCAAGAGGTCACGCCAATCATGGATGGTTAAATTCTTATCACACATTCAGTTTCGCAGGTTATCAAAATCCTGAAAGAACCCATTTCGGAGTTTTAAGAGTGTTGAATGACGACACCGTTTCTCAGGGAATGGGTTTCGGAACACATCCACACAAAGACATGGAAATTATTTCTATTCCTTTGGAAGGAGATTTGGAACATAAAGATTCTATGGGAACAACTGCAGTGATCAAAAAAGGAGAAATTCAGGTAATGAGCGCAGGAACGGGAGTTCAACACAGCGAATACAACAAAAATAAAGACGAGGCCGTAAAATTTTTACAGATTTGGATTTTCCCCAGAGAAGTTGGTGTTGAGCCAAGATACGATCAGATAAGTATTGCAGACGGAGAAAAAAATAACGGATTCCAACAGATTTTATCACCGAATAAAAACGATGCCGGAGTTTGGATTCACCAGGATGCATGGTTCAATTTGGCTAAGTTTTCCAAAGGAAACGGTAAAAACTATATGCTCAATAAAAAAGGAAATGGTGTTTACGCTTTTGTTTTAAAAGGAAGTGCGAAAGTGGGCGATAGAGTTTTAGGTGAAAGAGACGGATTGGGAATTTGGGATACCCAAAGTTTCAACATCGAAGCAACAGAAGACACTGAAATCCTTTTAATGGAAGTTCCTATGGAATTACCTTCTTATTTAAAATAATTAAAATATTTTTGCCAAATAAAAACTCCCCTCCCTTGGAGGGGTGGCGAAAATTCGAAAGAATTTTTGACGGGGTGGTTTAAGTACTACTTCAACAATAATACATTAAAACTTAGACAAATTTAAATATACAATGAAAATCTTAGCAGTAGCAGGAAGTAATTCCGAAACATCAATCAATAAATTATTAGTTTCTTACGCAGCTTCATTAATCGAAAATGCAGAAGTGGAAATCGTAGATATGAATGATTTTGAAATGCCGATCTACAAACATCAACGTGAAGTAGAAAGTGGAGTTCCTCAGGAAGCAAAAAACTTTGCAGAAAAAATTGATGCTGCAGATATTCTTTTAGTTTCTTTGTCGGAGCACAACGGAACATATTCCACTGCATTTAAAAATGTTTTCGATTGGACTTCAAGAATTAAAGACAGAGCGGTTTGGAACGAAAAACCAATGTTGTTAATGGCTACAGCTCCTGGAGGAAGAGGTGGTTTGGGAGTTTTGGAAGCTGCAGAAAAGCGTTTTCCGTTACATGGAGGGAATATTATTGATACTTTTACACTTCCATTCTTTAATGATAACTTCGATAAAGAAAATAAAAAAGTTTCTAACATCGATAAAAACAGTGAGTTACAAGAGAAATTAAATAAGATTTCTGCTGTTGAAATAATCTTAGAAAAATAGCATTTGAAAATTAATATAAAATTAATATCTTTGCAAAAAGAAAAAGTAATGAAAATTCAGACCACTTTTAAAGAATGTTTCTCCGAAAAAGGGAAAATTGTGGACTCTGAAATTCTGAGATAAAATAACGGCCGATAATCTACCAAGATTGTCGGCTTTTTTGTTTTCTAAATTTGAATAAAAAGTAAAAATAAAATGTACCAATTTATCAATGTAACAGTTTACCAATTTTAAACCATTGTTACATTATTACATTGATACATTGCTAAATTATTAAACATGAGCAACACGTACAAATCTGCAGGAGTAGACAAAGAAGAAGGTTACAAAACCGTTGACAAGATCAAAAAAGCGGTGGGTGAAACTCACAATTCCAATGTTTTGAATCATTTGGGAAGTTTTGGAGCTTTCTACGAAATCGGAGGTTACAAAAATCCTGTGTTGGTTTCTGGAACAGATGGAGTAGGAACGAAGCTTAAAGTGGCTTTAGACTCAAAAAAATACGATTCTATCGGGGTTGACTGTTTCGCAATGTGTGCCAATGATATTCTTTGTCACGGTGCAAAACCATTGTTTTTCCTTGATTATTTAGCTTGCGGAAAATTAGATTCCGAAATCGCTGCAGAGATCGTTTTAGGAATGGTAGAAGCGTGTAAAGACAACAACTGTGCGCTTATCGGTGGTGAAACTGCTGAAATGCCGGGAATGTACAAGCCGGGAGACTACGATGTTGCAGGATTTTGCGTAGGAATTGTTGAAAAAGACCAGATTATTGACGGTTCAAAAATCAAAACTGGTGACAAAATCATTGCTTTGCCAAGTTCAGGTTTCCATTCAAACGGATTTTCTTTGGTAAGAAAAGTTTTCCCGGATTTCAATGAAGAATTCGAAGGAAAACCTTTGTACGAAACACTTTTGGTTCCTACAAGACTGTATTATAAAGACATTCACAAGGTAATCGAAGAAGTAAAAGTTGCAGGTATCGCTCATATTACAGGTGGTGGTTTGTACGAAAATATCCCAAGAATTATTGGTGATGGTTTGTGTGCTTCTATCGATGCTTCAAAAATTCAGATTCCAAGCGTTATGTTGGAATTAGAAAAAAGAGGTGGTGTAGCTCGCGAAGAAATGTTCGGAACTTTCAACATGGGAGTTGGGATGATTATCGTTGTTGATGCAGACCATGCTGAGAAAGTTTTACACCTTCTTGATGACGCTTACGAAATCGGAGAAATTACTGCAGGAAGCGAAAAGATAAATCTATCATTTTAATGTACCAATATAACAACGTAACAATTTACCAATTTGAAGACATTGTTACATTGTTAACTGATACATTGTTACATTAATTTATGAAAAACTTAGTTATACTCGTTTCAGGTTCAGGAACCAATCTTCAGCGAATTATCGACACTATTGATAGCGGAGAAATCCAAAATGCAAAAGTATCTTTAGTAGTTGCCGACAGAGAATGTTTTGGATTGGAAAGGGCAAAAAATCATAACATAGAAAACGTTCTGATTCCGAGAGGAAAAAACTTCAGCAGCGAATTGAGTAAAATCATTCCGGAAAATACAGATCTTATTGTATTGGCTGGGTTTTTATCAATTTTAAAACCAGAGTTTTGTGAAAATTGGAGCGGTAAGATAATCAATATTCATCCTGCTTTGCTTCCAAAATTTGGAGGAAAAGGAATGTGGGGACATCATGTTCATAATGCGGTGATTGAAGCTAAAGAAAAAGAAAGCGGAGCAACCGTTCATTTTGTTACCTCAGGAATCGATGAAGGAGAAGCTATTCTTCAAAAATCATTCGAAGTCACAGAAAATGATACTCCGGAAACCGTTGCTGAGAAAGTACATATTATTGAATATGAAATTTTCCCCAAAGCAATAAACAAAGTACTAAATAATGTACCAATCTAATAATCTACCAATTTACCAATTAAAAGGAATTGTTACATTGCTAAACTGATACATTGTTATATTAAATATAAAAGACACACTTAGATTGATAAAAAAATATTTCGAAAAAGTAAAAAATCTAAGTAAAAGTAAGATCGGAGGTGAAAGAACCGGTCTACAGTTTGAAATAACTGTAAAAAGTAAAAATTGAAAAGTCCCGAAAAGGATGATTTAACCAAGTATAGGACAAAATCCTGTGCTAAAAATGAAAGTAAAAATGAGTGAAAATCGCAGTCTTGCGGTTTTCGCTTGCAAAAATGAAAAATCTATGAGCAAGAGAGTTTTGATCAGTGTTTCTGACAAAAGCGGATTAACAGAATTCGCACAGTTTTTGGAATCCCAAAATTATGAATTGATTTCTACTGGCGGGACATTCAAACATTTGAAAGAGGCTGGTTTAAATCCAATTCAGATTGATGAAGTAACCGATTTTCCTGAAATGTTGGATGGAAGAGTGAAAACTTTACACCCAAAAGTTCACGGTGGTTTATTGGCGGTTCGTTCAAACGAAGAACACATGAAAACCGTTCAAGAGCACGGAATTGGCTTGATCGACATGGTAATCGTGAATCTTTACCCTTTCTTTGAGAATGTAAATAAAGACATTGCTCTTCACGAAAAAGTAGAATTTATCGACATCGGAGGTCCTTCAATGCTTCGTTCTGCAGCTAAAAATTTTGATTCTGTAACAGTACTTACTGACGTTGAAGATTACGCAAAAGTAAGAATCGAGATGGAACAAAACGGTGATACGTATATTGAAACTCGTAAAAAATTAGCAGGAAAAGTATTCAATTTGACTTCAGCTTATGATGCAGCAATTTCAAGAATGCTTTTAGATGAAGAATATCCAACTTATTTAAGCGCTTCTTATAAAAAAGTTGCTGACCTTAGATATGGTGAAAACCCTCATCAAACTGCTGCTTATTATGCTTCTACTTTCGAAAATGGAGCAATGAAAGATTTCGAACAATTGGGAGGTAAAGAATTGTCTTTCAACAATCTTCGTGATATGGATCTTTGCTGGAAAGTAGTTACAGAGTTCAAAGAAGAAATGGCTTGTTGTGCTGTAAAGCATTCTACACCTTGTGGAGTTGCGATCGGAACTTCGGCTTTAGAAACTTATGCAAAAACTTTCGAATGTGATCCTGTTTCTATCTTTGGCGGAATTGTTGCAATGAACTACAAAATCGACGCAGCAACAGCTGAAGAATTAAACAAAACATTCCTTGAGATTGTAATGGCTCCGGATTTTGATGAAGAAGCTTTGGAAGTTTTAAGAAAAAAGAAAAATTTAAGAATTATAAAAATCGTAAACCCTGTTTCTGACAAACAAACTTGGGTGAAGGTTGATGGTGGAATTTTAGTTCAGGACAACGACAGTATTTTCTCTGATGATATTAAAGTAGTTACTGAAACCCAGCCTACAGAAGAACAGAAAAAAGCATTATTATTCTCTCAGAGAGTGGTAAAATATGTGAAATCTAACGCGATTGTAGTTTCTAACGGAATTCAGGCTTTCGGAATCGGAGGCGGACAAGTGAACAGAATCTGGGCAACTCAACAAGCAATTGAAAGAGCAAAAGAAAAATTCTCAGGAGATTTAGTTTTAGCTTCTGATGCGTTTTTCCCTTTCCGTGATGTGGTAGATTTCTGCGCTCAGGAAGGTATTACTGCAATTATTCAGCCGGGTGGAAGTGTTAAAGACCAAGACAGCATCGAAGCGGCAAATGAGCACAAGATTCCGATGATGTTTACTGGAATTAGACATTTTTTCCATTAATTAAAATAGAATTAAAAAATAATTTGAGATTGTATTTATAGCATTCAAAATTATATATTTGTACAATAGACTAGATAATAAATAAAGTATGAGAATATTAATCATAGGTGAAGGTGGAAGAGAATCTGCTTTGGCAGCAAAACTTCAGAAGGATTCTAGAGTGAGTCATATGTTTTTCGCCAACGGAAATGCAACTACTGGTGCGATAGGAAAAAATGTTCATTTATCAGAGATTAAAGAACTTAGAGATTTTGCAATTAAAGAGAAAGTAGATCTTACGATTGTAGGACCAGAAGCTCCTTTAGTAGCTGGTTTGAAGGATGAATTTAAGAAGCATGGTCTTAAAGTTTTCGGTCCGAATCAGAAAGTAGCAAGTCTTGAAGGAAGTAAGGCTTTCTCTAAGAAATTTATGCAGACCTATGATATCAAAACTGCAAAAGCGGTAGTGTTTGATTCTTATCCTGAAGCTAAAGAATATGTTCAGAATCAGGAATATCCTTTAGTGGTAAAAGCAAGTGGTCTTGCTGGTGGAAAAGGAGTTGTAATCTGCGAAACTTTAGAAGAAGCAGAAGCTACAATTCACGATTTTATGATCAGAAGAATCTATGGCGATGCAGGAATTCGTTTGGTTATCGAAGAATATTTAGTAGGTTTTGAAGCGTCAATTATTGCATTCTCAAATGGTGAAAAAATATATCCATGTATTGCTGCTAAAGATTACAAAAAAGTAGGAAATGGTGATACTGGTCCAAATACAGGAGGAATGGGTTCTGTGGCTCCAAGCCCTGAATTCACTGAAGTACATTACGTTGATTTCGAAAATAATATTTTGAACCCAACCGTAAAAGGTCTTAAAGCTGAAGGTTTCACTTTCAAAGGAATGATTTTCTTTGGATTGATGATTACTAAAAACGGAACTTACTTATTAGAATACAACATGAGATTTGGTGATCCTGAAACTCAGGTTTTGATGGCATTAATGGAAAATAATCTGTTGGATGTTATCAACGACTGTATGGAAGGAAAAGAAATTGAACTTAAATTTAAAGACGAAAAAGCAGTTTGTCTTGTAATGTGTTCAGGAGGTTATCCTAGAAATATCGAAACCGGTTTTGAAATCACTGGTGAAGAAAAAGTAAGACACAGTCAGCTTTTATACGCAGGAGCAATCAAAAAAGGAGATAAAGTAGTTTCTAACGGCGGTAGAGTTTTAAATATCGTTGCAACAGGCGCTACTTACGAAGATGCCCGCAAAAAAGTTTACGAAGACGCAAGTCATGTACATTTCGATTACGGCTTCTACAGAGAAGACATCGGAAAGTTTTAATAAAATCATGAAAAAAGATTTGGAGCTATTCCAAGTCTTTTTTTGTAAAACAATTTATATTGAGAAGTTAGAAATTAGAGCTTAGAAATTAGTTTTATTTTACAGTTTAGCCTAAACTTTTCATCATTTATCAATCATCATTTATCAATTATAAAAATGAACAACGGTATTATCATATTAGATTTCGGATCTCAGTACAACCAGCTTATCGGAAGAAGAATCCGTGAGATGGGTGTTTATTCCGAAATTTTACCTTTCAATACACCATTAGAAACAATTTTAGAAAAGCAACCGAGAGGAATTATCCTTTCGGGAGGTCCAAGTTCTGTAAATGCAGAAAATGCACATTTAGTTGAAAAAGAACTGTACGAACAAGGAATTCCTGTTTTGGGAATTTGCTACGGAATGCAGTTAACAGCACATCTTTTAGGCGGTAAAGTACATAAAGGTGTAAAAGGTGAGTACGGAAAAGCACATTTGGAAATTGTAAAAGAATCTTCTTTATTGAAAGGGGTTACCAACGATTCTATTGTTTGGATGAGCCACTTTGACGAAGTGGGAGAATTACCTGCAGGTTTTGAATTAAATGCAAAATCTGGTGTAATTGCTTCAATTTCTAATGAAGATAAAAAAATCTATTGTGTACAGTTTCACCCGGAAGTTTCTCACACAGAAGAAGGTGGAAAAATGTTAGAAAATTTCGTTTTCTCAATCTGTAATGCAGAGAAAAACTGGAAACTGACCAATTATATCGACAAAACAGTTGCAGAAATTAAAGAAAGAGTAGGAGATCAGAAAGTAATTCTTGGTCTTTCAGGTGGAGTAGATTCTTCTGTTGCAGCAGTTTTAATTCATAAAGCGATTGGTGATCAATTGACTTGTATCTTTGTAGATACAGGGTTGTTGAGAAAAGATGAAGATGTAAAAGTAATGCAGAATTACGGTGAGCATTTTCATATGAACATTAAGCTTGTTGATGCTAAAGAAAGATTCTTATCTAAATTAGCTGGAGTTGATGATCCTGAAGCTAAAAGAAAAATCATCGGGAACGAATTTATTCACGTTTTTGATGAAGAATCTCATAAAATTGAAGGGGCTAAATTCTTAGCTCAGGGAACAATTTATCCTGACGTAATTGAAAGTCAGTCTGTAAACGGTCCTTCTGCAGTAATCAAATCTCACCACAACGTTGGTGGACTTCCAGAAGATATGGAATTTGAATTATTGGAGCCTTTAAGAGAATTATTCAAAGACGAAGTAAGAAAAGTAGGTGAGGAATTAGGTATTCCTCATCATTTGGTACACAGACATCCTTTCCCTGGTCCTGGTTTAGGAATCAGAATTTTGGGCGCAGTTGACGCTGAAAAAGTGAAAATCCTTCAGGAAGCAGATGATATTTTCATCGAAGAATTATACAAAAACGATTTGTATGAGAAAGTTTCTCAGGCTTTCGTGGTACTTCTTCCTGTAAAATCTGTAGGAGTAATGGGTGACGAAAGAACTTACGAATACACTGCGGTGGTTCGTTCAGCCAACACGATCGACTTTATGACGGCAACGTGGAGCAGACTTCCTTACGAGTTTTTAGATACTGTTTCAAGCAGAATCATCAACGAAGTAAGAGGAATCAACAGAGTAGCTTACGATATTTCAAGCAAACCACCTGCAACCATCGAGTGGGAATAGTTTTGA
The DNA here is from genome assembly GCF_900143185.1 of Chryseobacterium scophthalmum. Classification (NCBI taxonomy): domain Bacteria; kingdom Pseudomonadati; phylum Bacteroidota; class Flavobacteriia; order Flavobacteriales; family Weeksellaceae; genus Chryseobacterium; species Chryseobacterium scophthalmum. The sequence goes on from NZ_FSRQ01000001.1 coordinate 252,741, forward strand.
CTTGAATTTTAAATATAAATCCTGCCTTTTGGCGGGATTTTTTCGTATATTTCTAAGATATATTTTATCACGATTCTATGAAAAATAAAATTATTGTTCTATTAGTTTTTCTTGTTTTTATTAAAAATTATTCCCAGAAAAGATTTGTTTACGAATACAAATTCGTTCCGGATGTTTCAAAAAAAGATTCTGTGCTTACAGATTATATGAATTTGGATTCCGATATGAAAAATTCGGTTTTTTACAGTTCGTTTAAAAATGTTTCTGATTCTTTAAGACAAGAAATGGCAAGTAATAAATCTATAAAAGCAAATTTACCCTACTACAATCCTAATTTAATTTACACCATCACAAAAAACTATTCTAAAAATTCTGTTGCCTATCACATCAAAGATAGTGGAGTGAAATTTAAATTAACTGAAATAAAACCAATTAATTGGAAGATTTTAAAAGAAACGAAAACCATCAATAATTTAAAGTGTCAGAAAGCAACAACAGATTTGTACGGTAGAAAATGGATTGCATGGTTTAGTCCTGAAATCGCCATTCAAGATGGTCCGTATAAATTTAATAATCTTCCTGGTTTAATTGTGAAAATTGAAGACACAGATAAAAATCATTCATTTGAACTTACTGAAATTAAAAATATAAAAAATTTAAAATTAAGTAATGATTATAAAAATGAGAAAGAAATCACTCAAAAACAACTTAATCAATTATTTGACGATCGAGCTAAAAATATAAATTCAAATATTGGCGAAATGTTTGTTCAGCAAAATTCAGTTGGAATTGTAATGAAAGATGGAAATGTAATTCAACTTGATAAAAGTACAAAAAATGTAGAAAAAGAACTTGAAAATGCTGTGAAAAGAACAAATAATCCGATAGAGTTGAAAGTTGAATAAAGACTGTTAATTCTACGGAATTTAATTGTATACAAAGAAATCCTGTCTCAGAAGACAGGATTTCTTAATTTAAATATTATTAAATTATTTCTTTTTCTTCCTTGAAATAATAGATTGTAATATCACAGATATTATCACAAAAGTCAATCCGAAATAAAATGAAGTATTCACTTCTCTTCCTTCATCAAAAAATAGAAAAGCAATAATAATTGCATAAATAGGTTCTAAATTGAAACTTAAATTTACTGTAAAAGCGGAAAGCTTTTTAAGCGATTCAGCAAAAAGGACATACAAACCTACCGTGCAAAGTAAGGCCAGTAATATCAGATAAAAAGTGTCTTTTAAATTAGGAATAAATTGCTCATTTGGAAAGAAGTAATAGTAAAAAGGCAATAAAACGGTCAATCCTAAAGCTCCGGCCAACATCTGATAATAATTGATGACTTGGCTGTCATATTTCTGAACCAATCTTTCATTATAAATAGTGTACAATGCGGCAAAAGCTGAGGAAATTATACCTAGAATAATTCCGATTTGATACGATGCATCAAAATGAAAGATCAGACTGATTCCAAATAAAGTAAGCGCACTAAGAAAAAGCTGAATAAATTTATACTTCGTTTTGTTAAGTAATGGTTCGAATATCGCAGTGAAAAAACTGGTCAGACAATAACATACAACGCCGATTGAAATGTTGGAATATTTTATACTCGCATAAAAGAATATCCAGTGTATGGTAATGATAAGCCCGATTTTTCCAATGTTAAAAGCTTCTTTCGAAGACTTTAGTTTTTTAATTTTGAAAATTTTTAAACTTAAAAATAAAAATATAGCTGAAAATAAAACCCGGTACCAAACCAATGGAATTTCGCTAAGAGAGATGAGTTTGCCGAATACACCTGTGAATCCAGCTAAAAGAACTGCAGTATGCAGTATTAGATATGATTTTTTCATGAAAAAGGTCTTTGCCTGTTAATAAATAAATTGAATGTGATGAAGGCACAAAGAAATATTTGGTAACAAATGTGCTTCAAAATAAATATTTATTAAGGTGCAGGAGGCGGAAGACAGCTTTTTCTGTTCATGAAATTATCGAATGATGAGCAAATATAGGAAGAAAATTGATGAGAATTAAAATGACTTGCCCAATATTTTCTACATTTGTCCTATGAAAATAGCATACCTCGGTCCACAAGCCAGTTTCACGCAATTAGCAGCGTCTCAGATTTTCCCGAATGAAGAATTAGTTCCTCAGTCGAGTATTTTAGATTGCTTTAATGCGGTGAAAAATAATGAAGTAGATAAAGCTGTTGTTCCATTAGAAAACTCTATTGAAGGAACAGTTTCGATGACCCTCGATTATCTCTATGATTTTGAGGTTTTTATTGAAACCGAATTGGTAATGCCAATTGCACATCATTTGATGATCCATCCCAATAACGAAACTTTTGAAAAAGTGATTTCTCATCCTCAAGCTTTGGCGCAGACTTTTCATTTCAGATACGAAAATTTTAAAGATATTCCGTCGCAGGATTTCAGTTCTACAGCGGCTTCAGCAAAGCTGGTTTCTGAAAACCCTCAGGAAAAATGGGCAGCAGTTGCCAACCGATATTCTGCAAAATTGTATGGCTTAAAAATAATTCATGAAAATATTCAGGATTTTGAACAAAATCATACCAAGTTTATTGTGATCTCAAAAACAAAATCTGCTTTAGATATTCCTTTACCCAGAACTTCAGAAAAAACGTCTTTAATCATTACGCTTCCCGAAGATCATGCAGGAGGTCTTCATCAGGTGCTTTCTGTTTTTGCTTGGCGAAAAATGAATCTCTCTAAAATCGAAAGCAGAACACTGAAAACAGGTTTGGGAAATTATTTTTTCTTCATCAATGTAGCAAGTGAATGGCACAATGTTCTGTCTCAAAATGCAATCGATGAAATTATTTCATTAGGTTCTAATGTGAAATTTTTAGGACATTATAATGAATATGTTTTTGAAGAATAGCATTTTTTAAATTCTTAATTTGAATGTTAATTAATTCTACAACTTAATATTTAGGTGAAATAAATTCGTCTGTTAGAGAGGATTAATTCATATAATTTGAAACTCTTTTCTTTAAATTAAGATTTTTTTTGAATCTGAATAAATGAAAATATTGAATTGCAGAAATTTAGGTAAACAATAATTGCCAAAATTTCTGTAATTTACATTTCCAAAATTTTCACAGATGATAGATAAATTAAAATCTAAAAACAGTATTAATGATGAATTTAAATATGTTACCAAACTTATAAGCCGTGCGACATTTAGCTTCCTCAAAATCAATCTTATCGGGCAAATTTCTATTGCTATTTCATGCATCATTACAATCATTTTAATTATTGCTCAAACTTTTAATAATGGAGGTGGCCCGGTTCATACCAATGGACAAGCTGCCATTTTAGTATTGTTTGCAGCAAGACCAATTTCTTTTGGATTAACTATTCTAACTGCTTTTGGAGCTCCATTTTTACTTTTCACATTAGGAAATAAATATGTGATAGCTCGAACGATCAACAGATTGATTGCTGATAAAGGCGAACAAATACTTTTCCCGATGATCGACAGGATTTTAAATAAAGTAAAAGCCAATCAGCCTCAATTATTTCAAAAAGGAACAGATAAAGCCAAACTTCAGTTAAAAATTTTACAGGAAATAAGAGATTCGAAAGAAAATAAATGGTTCAAGAAAATCATCATTTATGGTTTCAAAAAAGTTGAACTTGACGAAATAGATTTTAAAGATGAAAATGTAAGCTTTACCGAGATTTTAAAAGGTAAAATTATCGATAAGCTTAAAGATATTTCAGAGCCAAGCCGACTGTTTTTCTATTTAATTTTAGGATGGCAGACTTTGATTTTGTTGTTGACCGTTTTTAAGGTGATTTAATATTTGCAAAACTTAAATTTGAAGTTTTAATATTAAAGTTATTTTCAAAAGGAATAATTTTTGAACGTAACTTGCAATTCAATTTATTCTCACTACAATATGTTTGATAAGCAACAACGAAAACTCAAAAGATCGGCAAAACTGATTTCCGTTTTAAGCAAATACGGGTTCAAAGATATGATTGCAAGAATGGGCAAAAAACCGGAAGAGAATTTTGCGCAATCTGATGAAGTCATTTCTAAAGGAACAGTTTACGAAAGAATTCGTCTCGCTTTGGAAGAGTTGGGTCCCACTTTTGTAAAGCTTGGGCAAACTTTTAGCAACCGTGAAGATTTGCTTCCGCCGGAATTGATTCAGGAGCTTCAAAAGCTTCAGGACAGGGTAGAAGTGGTGGAAATGAATGTAGAAGAAATTCTTGAAAATGAATTTAATATTATTCCCAAAGAACATTTCGCGGAAATTATTGCAAAACCTTTGGCAACCGCTTCTATTGCTCAGGTTTACAAAGCGACTTTAATTTCTGGTGAAGACGTCATCTTGAAAATCAAAAAACCGGACGTTTTATCGGTTATTGAAGATGATTTATTATTGATAAAAGATCTGGTAAAACTAATTTCTACCTACTCTGAAATCGGTTCTAAACTCAATTTAAAACAGGCAATTTCCACTTTTGAAAAATCTTTGCTTGAAGAAGTTTCTTTGGTGAATGAAAGAAATAATATCCAACAGTTCGCTCTAAATTTTAAAGGTAATAAAGAAACTTACGTTCCTAAAGTCTACGATGAATTTTCCAACAACAATGTATTGTGTATGGAATTTATCGACGGAATAAAGGTGACCGATAAAGATGAATTGCTAAAACATAATATCGATCCGGTTGTTGTTTCTGAAGTTGGTTTAAGGCTTTTTGTTTCGCAGATCTTAGATTACGGATTTTTCCATGCTGATCCACATGCAGGAAATATTCTGGTGAAAAAAGATGGAAAAGTTGTTTTCATCGATTTTGGTGCAGTCGGGAAAATTCAGCCGAATGATAAAGAGATCTTGGAAAGTTTAATTGTAGCTTTTGTTGCTAAAAATTCTCATAAAATTGTTCGTCACCTGAAAAAAATGGCGGTGAGTTATGAAATTCCTGATGAAAGAAGATTTGAAAACGATGTTGAAGAAGTATTGAATTTCGTTCATAGTACTTCTTTAAAAGATATTGATCCGCATATTATTATCAATAAAATGAAAGATGTTTTGAAAGATAACAGGTTGTACATGCCCGATTATTTTTATCTTTTATTTAAAGGAATCGGTTTGATAGAAGGTGTGGGAAGAACGATTAATCCTGATCTGGATATTGTAAAAAGCCTTCATCCGTACACAAAAAAAATATTCACCAAGAAAATCAGTCCCAAAAAACTTCTGAAAACAGGAATGGAAAAGGTGATGACTTTCACCGATAATGTAGATGAGATTCCTAAAGAACTGCGATCTGTATTACAAAAATTAGATGATAACAGTTTTACAATTTCGAGTGAGATTAAAAATATTGACAAAACGAATCAGTTAATAAAATCTAGCATTATCAATCTTATTTTAGCGATGATTTTAGGTGCAAATATTATTGCAACAGCCATTGTTTTTGTTTCAGAATCGGGACCGAGAATTGGAGAGATGTCTTTGGTGGCAGTTTTAGGATTTTGTTTTTCAGTTTTACTTGTTATCATACTTTTGCTTAGAATTACGAGAAAATAAAGTTGATATTTTTAGGAAATAAAAACTTGATATAAACAAATACATTTAAACTAAATGAAAACATTTATCTTATACGTTTTTACATTTTGTAGTTTATCGCTTTCTGCTCAAGAAAAAGAAGGAGTTTTAGGCGATTTTGACGGAAATGGAACAAAAGAATATGCTTACACAAAGATAAATGATTGTAATGACGACTGTGACGGAAAGTGTGAGACAATTATTTATTTTAGTGATAAAAAAATCAAACCATTTATAATTGCTCCATCGAGAAATGGAACTTTATACAATCTAAAAGATTTAAATAACGACGGAAAAGACGATATCGGTTTTTATCCTGATTGGTGTACAAGTTGTTGGCACCCATTTTATGTTTATACCTATAAGAAAAATGGTTGGGAACCTTTGGTGTCTCCAATTTCTACACATTGTTCGCAGTGGGAAGATGAGAAGTTTCCGATTAAAAAAGATCCGAAAAAGAAAGGATATGTAATCATTACAATAAGTGTCTGGAAGGATGATGACATCAAAATTATTAGTAAAAGCGTTAAAATGAATTAATTTATTTGCTGAGATTTATGCGGATTTAGATATTTTGTAAATGTAATCACTAATCTAAAAACAGAACATTAATCTCACTTCTTTCAGCATAGATTTACAACCAAATTAATTACCTATCTTTGCAAAATGGAAAAACTCACTTTTGCAGACTTTGACCTTCCGGTTAAAGTTCTTGATGTTTTAGCAGATTTAAATTTATTTGAGCCCACTCCAATTCAGGAAAAAAGTATCGGTCCGATTCTTTCGGGAAGAGATGTGATGGGAATTGCACAAACGGGAACAGGAAAAACGTTAGCTTATTTATTACCGGTTTTAAAAACATGGAAATATAATAAAAACGGAAATCCTACCGTGGTTGTTTTGGTTCCTACAAGAGAATTGGTTGTTCAGGTAACAGAAATCGTAGAAAAACTGACAGAGAATCTTACTGCAAGAGTAATCGGGATTTATGGTGGGAAAAATATCAATACACAGAAGCTATTGTTCAACGATGGTTGTGATATCTTGGTAGGAACTCCCGGTAGAATCATGGATTTAGCGATTGATAACGCCATTTCATTAAAAGAAGTTCAAAAATTGATCATTGATGAATTTGATGAAATGTTGAATTTAGGTTTCAGACCACAGTTAACCCATATCTTTGAAATGATGCGTGAGAAAAGACAGAATATTCTTTTCTCAGCAACCATGACTGAAGCCGTTGATGATATGTTGGATGAATATTTTGCAGGTCCGATCGAGATTTCTTTAGCAAAATCTGGAACTCCGCTTGAAAAAATCGAGCAGACTGCTTATAAAGTTGAAAACTTCAATACGAAGATCAATTTATTAGAACATTTGTTGAAAAGCAATGAAGATATGTCTAAAGTATTGATCTTTGCGAACAATAAAAAGCATGCAGATTTACTTTTCACCCAAATTAATGAGCTTTTCCCGGAAGATTTTGATGTAATTCACTCCAATAAATCTCAGAACTACAGACTAAAAGCGATGAAGCGCTTTGAAAATGAAGAAATCAGAGGTTTGATTACAACTGACGTTATGGCGAGAGGTCTTGATATTTCAGATATTACCCATGTTGTGAATTTTGAAACTCCAGAAGTTCCTGAACAATATATTCACAGAATTGGTAGAACGGGTAGAGCAGATAAAGATGGTAAGGCGGTTACTTTCGTAACGAAAAAAGAAGATGATTGGGCTTTAGATATCGAGTTGTTGATGGATAAAGAATTGGCATACATCGACTTCCCTGAAGAGGTGAAAATCAATCCTAAGAAAATTGCATCTGAAGAAGATCAGATTGTGATGAAAAATCCGGCTCATGCAAAACTTTTTGACGGTGGAGGAGCCTTCCATGAGAAAAAAGATAAGAATAAAAAAGAAAACTGGGGTGGACCGTCCAAAAGAAAAACGCCCAAGAAATTTGGAGCAAACAGAGCACAACAGAAAGCAATTTCTAAGTCTAAGAGAAAAAAATAAAAAAAATGCGTCTCAAGCGAGGCGCATTTTTTATTTAATGTTGATATTGTTTTCTGTAGAATTTGATTTTTAAACCAAATAAATTTTATTGTTGCTTTTTAAATACAATCACTGAGGTATCATTTACGCCATCATCATTGTAATCTTCAATATGATCAACCGTCATTATTTCAGTAGTACTGAGCGAATGAACAACTGCAGATTCTACCACAGAATCTGAGTAGGTAAAAGTCAGCATTTTTGAATTTTCGCTATATTGATACGTTCCGGTATCGAATCCGTCAGCAATACATTCAATATTATTTTTAGTGTAATATTTTATGCTGAAGCTTTGATTTTGCCCGAATTCGAAAGTGTTTAGAGCTTCGCAACCTCTAACAGGAGTTGACTGTAGAATGGCATTATTAGAACCTGAGATCATCATTGTTTTACTCATTTTCCAAGTTCCCACAATGGGTTTTATAACATTTTGATTATTTTCGTTGTCATCATTTCCACAGGAGGAAAATAGAAGCAGTGTGGCAAATGCCAATAAAATGTTGTTTTTCATCGATGTTTGTGTTTTTATTATTACAAAACTATGTTTTTTTAAAACACTGACAATGAAATAATTGAAAAAAAAGCGACTTCAACTGAAATCGCTCTTATTTTTCGAATAATCGAATGTATTTAATATATAATCTTATTTCATATAAGGATTCATCACATTGGTCCAAAGTCTGTAACCTTCTGGCGTAATATGAAGCATGTCTTCTATAAAAAGATCTTTTCTGATGTTTCCGTTAGCATCATTCATCACTTTTGTAATGTCTATGAAATCAGCATTTTTTTCTTTTTTCATAAACTTCGCAATTTTTTTGTTGGCTACTTTCATTTGAGGCCACAGATTTTCGCGACTCGGCGAATATTTTATTGAAATATAATCAACCTGAATATTTGGGAATTTCTCACGTATTTTTTTGTAAAACGTTTTGTATCGGTCAACTACAACATCGGCTTTTAATTGTGCATTATCTGCAAAATCATTTTCTCCGCAATAAATAATAATCTGTTTAGGTTGATAAGGGCTCAATAAATCTTCAGAAAAATAGTTTAAATCGGTCAATCTTGATCCTCCGAAACCCCTGTTGATAATAGTTTTACCTGGAAAATAATCTGAAACATCCTGCCATTTTGTGAATGATGAGCTCCCTACTAAAAGAATAGAATTTTTTGGAGGTGCGTTTTCCTGATCTAATTTTTTGAAATTCTGAATGTCCTGCCAGAACATTGGTTGTTTTTCCTGAGAGAAAATCAGGGCGAAAGTCAGTAGCAATACTACTGAAAAAATCTTCTTCATTGTTTCTAAATTTTTAACGAAAGTAAATATAAAAAAAACTCCCGTAAAAACGGGAGCCGATATCTTGTATTATTGTTTTTATCTTTTGTAAGTAATATATGTAACGTCTATCACCATATCGCCATTTACGTCAATATTATCAAACATCTGCATCATTCTAAGCTCAGTATTGCTTAAAATAACAACTTTATATTTTCTTTCGTTATCATTGATGTATTTTGTAACCAACTCTTTAGATTCGTTATCGTAAGTGTAAGTTCCTTCTGTTTTTTGACTGGTACAGTTTGCACCAACTCCTGAAAAACCAGTATAAGAAGCGTAATAATCAGTTCTGAACTCTGTGATACTTTTAGTGTCACAACCTGTAGGAGTGAATGTATTTAATACAGTGGTATTGTCTTTTCCTGATATTACTTCAGTTTTTACAGTTTTCCATTCGCCTTTCAGCATGTCCATTTCATAACCCTGAACGTCATCATCTTCACAAGATGTTAATGCTAATGCAGAAAAGGCAAATAAGAGTAAGTGTTTTTTCATTTTCACAAATTTAAGAATATGCTAAAATATAAATAAATTTGTAATATATATAATGAAATTAAGGTTTTTTAAACAAATGTTTGTAGAAAATATAATCCAGGTAGCAGGTTTTAGGATTTAGGTTTTAGAAAAATTTTTGAAATATCATAATTTCTCATTTGCCTGAAAAATATATCAGCTTATTTTCTACTAAATCCTAAACCCTAATATCTATTCCCTAATTTTAATAACTCATCTCAACGATTTTGAAAGCATCTTGAGGAGTAAGATTCTTATTTTCACCCAAACCTAACCAATTTCTTTCAGTAAAAGCTTTTTCAACTCTTTCTGCAGTTCCGGCAAAATCTTGCGTGTAATCTGATAATTTAGTCTGAATTTGAAGACTGTGGAAAAACTCTTCCAGTTTTACAATCGCTTGTTCAGCTTTTTCTTCGGTACTTCCTTCAGTAATTCCCCAAACTCGCTCTGCGTATTGTGCCAGTTTTCCTTTTTTAGCATCAAAATTATAACGGTAATGCGAAGGTGCAACTACAGCCAAAGTTCTTGCATGATCAATTCCATAATACGCGGTTAATTCGTGTCCCATTGCATGAACTGCCCAATCGGTAATCACTCCTTTTTGGATTAAACCGTTTAGAGCCATCGTACAACACCACATAAAATTTCCTGCAGCATCATAATCAAACTCATCAGACATCACTTTTGGAGCGGCATTCTGAAGACTTATCAAAATACTTTCGGCAATTCTTTCCTGAAGATCAGCAGAAGAGGGAGCCGTCATATATTGTTCTAAAACGTGTGTATAAGCATCTGCAATTCCGTTTGCAATCTGATTTTTAGGAATCGATCTGATTACTTCCGGATCTAAAACTGAAAATTGCGGAAACAATCCTGGTCCGCCTGAAGACAATTTTTCATTGGTTTCTCTTCTTGAAATTACATATCCTGAATTCATTTCAGATCCTGTAGCAGGCAACGTAAGAATAGTTCCGAAAGGCATTCCTTCACCTTCAAAAGTACGAACCGGTTTTTTAAGAATTTCCCAAGGCTCACCTTCGTAATTGGCAGCTGCAGAAAGGAATTTAACGCCGTCAATCACCGATCCGCCACCAACAGCAAGAAGATAATTGATTTTGTTTTCTTTGATGAAATTTAAAGCATTTACCAGAACTTCATATTCAGGATTGGCAGGAACACCCCCAAATTCATGTAAATCATGATCTTTTAAAGCTTCTTTTACCTGATCGTAAACACCGTTTTTCTTGATGCTTCCGCCACCGTAAATCATTAAGATTTTGGCATCTTTAGGGATTTCATTTGAAATTTTTGCGATTTCACCTTTTCCGAAAAGTATTTTTGTGGGATTTTTAAACTCGAAATTAAGCATTGTTGTAAATTATTTACATCAAATGTAAGAATAGAAACACGAAATCTGAGTTAAGAAAGTTTTAAAATTTGTATGATAATGTTTTATGTAAACTATTAGAATCTGTTTACAATTAGGCAAAAAAAACTATACTCGCAGATTGTGCTAATTGAGCAGATCAATTCAGTAAATTTTTATCTGCTAAATTTGCTGAATCAGCGAGAATAAAAAAAATTGAAAGGCAACAATAATATCGTTGAAATTACTTTTTCTGCTTGAGTCGACGGTTTGAATCTATTGTTGATGGATCAATTACATTTAGAAATTACAAATATTTAGATTTTCTTGATTTTATTTCAGCATTGATCTGACCAATACTAATAAAACAAGGCATTAATGTCAATGAGCTGCCGATTGCAACAGCAATTAAAGCAAAATTTTTGGATGTTATCGCAAAATAAAAAAGAGTACAACACGCAATAATCATTACAATTCCCAATCCTATTGTAGCACTTAAAATCGTTTTTTTCTTTGATTCTAATTCTTCTATACTCAGTTCAGATAATTTATTTGCTTTCATAATTTGGGGATTAATACAAATCTGTACTTTCTATATCAATTCTAGAAGAGATGTAATGATCTTTTTAAAAGAAACTATAAAGAGTGAAAAAACTCAATAGTAACACATTTCTTGATTGCAAGAAGAAATTTTAGATTTGAACTTCACGAAATTACAAAAAAATATGAGAAAATTTAATTTGAATTCACTTTAAATTGAAAAAAAATGTGGTGTAAATTGCTTGTTTATAAATTTTTATAATTCTTTTTTTTATCTTTTAGTTGTGTTTTTTTTATAAATGTATGTTGAAAATTACTCCAAAGTAATTTTATAGTATCCCTTTTCGTCAGTTACGTCAATGGCGATTCCGGTAAATGTTAGTTTATTGATTTGGTAACCATCGCAACCTCCCTTAAATTCTGAAGATTGTATTGAAAAATCAAAAACTTTTACATTAGAATAAAAAGTATAATTTTTTGTTCCATTATAAGCACCCACATTTTCTAAAATGACTTTATTATCATCAGTTTTAGTGAGTTGTAAACTAACATGATTTTCATCCTGAATCGAATAATTACTAAGTGTTCCGTTAGTAATCAAATTTTCATCATCAGAATTTACGAATTCAAAGACAATAGGTTGTGGAGCATTATAGCACTCTTCACCACAAGCTGTGAAAACAAAAGCCATTAAAAGGAATAGGAATATATTTTTCATTTGATTTGGTAATTGATGCGAAAGTAAAATTAATCATTAAACTGAAGTATTCAAAATTATTTATAATATGGAATTATTGTGACGAGATCTGAATATTTTTAAAACCTGTGCAAATTGATAATTGCTAATGTCAAAATCATCAATCTTAATTTCAATTTTCTCATTATTATGGAAGAAATATAGATAATTAATTTCAGGCTTGTAATCATGTTTAGACTCTCGGCTAACTAAATGTTTTGATGTAATTTTTTCAAGCTGAATTTCATCCCAAACATATATTGGTTGGTCTTTTATCTGAATTCCTTTTCTGTTTATAGAAATCATTACTTTAGATATTTTCTTAATTTCTAAAATTATTTTTACGATGAAATAACCTGTAAATCCTATTAATAAAATCAATATAAATATTGAAGCGAAATTTGGTTTAATGATAATTGATAAAAGAAAAAGAGTTCCGACCATCACAAAAATACTGTACGTAGAAATTGCTATAATTCTGCCAGAACGTGAATATTTAATAACTATTTCATCTGAAATGGTATCTTCATCATATCCAATTTTATCATGCTTATGAATATTGTATTCTTTATGAATAAAAACACCATTGATAAATGCACCAATAAAAAATATAATAGAAATAATAAAATTATACTGAAGAAGATAAACTCCTATTGTAAAAGCTAAAATACCAAGTATGGCGTAAAAAATAATTCCGAATTTCATGTTTATTTTATTAATCTATTTCATATTGATTGTTCAACTTTGCATTCAATTTATCCTGAAAAGGAATTGCAATTTCATCATCAGTAAAAATATTGTAAGATGAAAGAATATCATTAGCACACCATCTGATTTTCCAATTATTGTCTTTGGTCATTTTTTGCATTTTTTGAATAATAATATTTCCTTTAGAAAAATCTTCTTCATCAAGCCAAGAATCTATGAAGGTAAGTGCTTTTAGCCTAATTTTATCATCATTATCACTCAATTCTTGGTAGAGATAATCTATTACTTTTCGCGAAGCAGATGATGGTTCAGAATCATAAAGAATTTCATCAAGAATCTTAAAAATTGTTTTCGAATCATTACTTTTTTTAGCAATTTCAAAAAGTCTGATAAATTCATTGGCAAGAAATTCTTTCCACATATCGGTATCTTCAGAAAGAGCGTAATAAATAGAATCAAGGTTTGTTTCTTCAAATTTTGTGAAGCTTTCGCAATATGCTTTTAACTCACTGGGATGTTTTTTGGCTTGAAACCTTATGTCTTCAAGGTTTTTCTGAAGTTCTTTTTCAGATAAAGAAAATAAATCGTTGAATTTTAAAATGTTTTCAAAAATGGAAATGTCGGTTTTTATTTCTTGATTTTCCGGGTTTCTAAAATCTGATTTCTGAAATTTAGATCTGAAAAATTTTAAACATTTTTCAATTTTATAATCTTGCTGGTCAAGATCATCAATCTGAAATTCAACTTTCTTATTTTTATAATTTAAAGTAAGATATTGTACATCTACTTCATATTTTGAATGTTCTCTATGCTCTTGTTTTTTGATTAATCTTTCGTTTTTAATATTACTCCAAAGCATTTTTTCAGAATTTAAGATAATACCTTGATTATTAATTATTAAAATATCTTTCTGTGAAACTTTTTTCAATAATTTAAATATTTTAAAAAGATAAACGACAATAAAATAAGACGCAATCGCAATCATTACATATTCAAATCCTTTATAATTTTGATAATCAGTTCCTGCAAGACTTATAAAATATATTCCAACAATAATAAAAATCAGATAGCCTAAAAAAGTAATAGCTAACGATAGGTTTGAATAATTAATAACCATTTCTGTAGAAAAATCAGATTTTTCAATTTGAAAATCTTTTTCCTTTTGATACAAATATTCTGTGTAAGCGCACAAAGCACATATTATAGAACCTATAGCAAAAGAAAGACTAAATAAAAATTCTTTTTCAAAAAAATAAACAGAGAGTACTGCAGAAATTACTGTTAGAAAGGAGAATAACAACGTTCCATATTTTTGTTTAATCATGTTTTTTTAAGTTTTTAGCGAAGATACATTTTAAACATAATTTTGAAAGAGTCAAATAAAAATATTCATGAAATTTCATATTATTTTAAACCGATTTACTCGCAAATAAATTTAAAATCTCCTACATTTGTTATATGATACACGACCAGCGCGCAGAAAAATTCAGGCAGATTGTGGAAAATAAGTTCCAAATCTACAATTCATTATTTATGAGCCTGCCTTATGATAAAATGACCAATATCGGGATGTTGCTTCCGTTTCTTTGTGAAGAAAGTAAAAATGGTTATGATGAAGGGAAAACTCCTGTAGAAATCGTTGAAGAATTCTTTAAAAATCATACCGATTTAGAAACTGAAGAGCAAAAACTGGAACTGCTTTTTAAAATTATACAATATATTGAAAGACAGGTGGTTTTGTTTGATAGTATTGAGGATGCCGCATTTCCCGGATTGCATTCTGAAAGCGACAACGGAACGGTTACCAATCTTTATGAAAGATCTTTTCACGATCATAAATTAGAAAAAGTACGTGAAAAACTGAAAGATTTCACGGTTAAAGTTGTTTTTACAGCGCACCCGACTCAGTTTTATCCGAGTTCGGTTCAACGTATCATTCATGATTTAAGAAAGGCAATTACGGATGATTCTATTACCAATATTGATACACTTTTGCAGCAACTAGGAAAAACACCTTTTGTGAATAAAGAAAAGCCAACTCCGATTGATGAAGCGTTGAGTATCATTCATTATTTGCGATATGTGTATTATGATACGATTGGAGAATTATTTACGAAAATCAGAAAAACTTTTGATAACGGACATTTTAACCTGCATGAAGATATCATTCAGCTTGGTTTTTGGCCGGGAGGTGACCGCGATGGAAATCCTTTTGTGACGGCACCTGTTACGAAAAGAGTTTCGGAAGAGCTTCGTACCGCAATTCTGAAATCTTATTACGGGAATCTGAAGGATGTAAGAAGAAGGTTGAGCTTTAGAGGGGTATCTGAAATTTTAACGCAGCTAAGTAATGAACTATACACTGCGATTTTTAGAAATGAAAAAATTACTACAGAAGATATTTTAAAAAGACTGAACGATGTAGAAAAAATCTTAATCAACGAGCACAATTCTCTGTTTTTAGATTTGCTTCAGAATTTCAGAGATCGTGTGAAAATTTTCGGAACTCACTTTGCAACTTTAGACATTCGTCAGGATAGCAGAATTCACCAGAAAGTAATTGATGATGTTTATACAAAACTCTTTGAAAATTCAGACGCTGATTATGTTGAAAAATTCAATAAACTGATTGAAGTTTCAGAAAAAATTGAGACGGAATCTTTTGATGAAATTGTTTCAGATACACTCGTAAATGTTGCTCAAATCAAAGAAATTCAAGAGTTAAACGGGCTTCGTGGAATGAACCGATATATTATTTCAAATTCCGATGCTGTGAAAGATGTGATGAATGTGTATGCATTTTTCAAAATCTCAGGTTATAAAGATGAAGAAATTGATATGGATATTGTTCCGCTTTTCGAAACAATGGAAGGTCTTGCCAATGCTGAAAATGTGATGAATGAATTGTACCAAAATCCGGTTTATCAGAAACATTTGAAAAGAAGAGGAAATCAACAAACGATTATGCTTGGCTTTTCAGATGGTACAAAAGATGGTGGTTATCTTAAGGCAAACTGGGAAATTTATAAAGCAAAAGAAGTTCTCACCAAACTTTCAGAAGAAAACGGAATTAAAGTAATTTTCTTCGACGGAAGAGGCGGACCTCCTGCAAGAGGTGGCGGAAAAACCCACGATTTTTATGCATCACAAGGAAAAACAATTGCCAATAATAAAATTGAATTAACCATTCAAGGACAAACGATTACAAGTATTTTCGGGAATAAAGAACAGGCAAAATATAACTTTGAACAGCTTTTAACAGCCGGAGTTGAGAATGACGTTTTCAAAAATTCAAAAAAAGATTTAACCGAAAAAGAAAGAGCTTTAATTATCGAATTGGCGGATATCAGTTATCAAAAATATTCAGATTTAAAGGCACATCCTATGTTCGTTCCGTATTTGCAGGAAATGAGTACGTTGGAATATTACGGGAAAACCAATATTGGAAGCCGTCCTTCAAAACGTGGTGGCGATAGCGAACTTAAATTTGAAGATTTAAGAGCAATTCCTTTTGTGGGATCTTGGTCTCAACTGAAGCAGAATGTTCCCGGATTTTTCGGGTTTGGTTTTGCGATGCAGCAAATGAAAGAGCAGGGTAGGTTTGAGGAAGTAATCGATTTGTATAAAGGTTCAGATTTCTTTAAAACTTTAGTTTTAAACTCGATGATGAGTATGAACAAATCTTATTTCCCGTTAACGTATTACATTAAAAACAATCCGAAATTTGGTGAATTCTGGAATGTTTTATTTTCTGAATACAACCTTTCAAAAGATATTATGCTTGAATTGACAGGGTTTAAACAACTTCAGCAAGAAGATCCGTTATCAAGAAAGTCGGTGAAAATAAGAGAAAGAATTGTACTTCCTTTGTTGAGCATTCAGCAATATGCTTTAATGAAAATTCAGAAAGGTGAAGGTAATAAAGAAGCTTACGAAAAATTGGTAACACGTTCTTTATTTGGAAATATTAATGCAAGTAGAAATTCAGCGTAAAGAATTTTTAGAAATAAATTAAAAGAGACTGCCATAAAGACAGTCTCTTTTTTTATAAGCCTAATTTGTCATTAGGATTTGCCTGTTCACTGGCCTGATTAATCAAATTGATGCTTGTCGGCGTAACCAAAGGGATATTGTCTGCATCGAGACGTTTTTTTATTTTTTCTAAAGCCTCACTTTTGATGTGAAGCATATTAGAACCAACTGCAATCCAGAATTTAGCCTGAAGATTGAAAATTCCCTGCTTTAAGCTTGTAAAATTCACTTCAGCGGTTTCAAGCTTATCGATGTTTTCTAAATTTTTGATAACATCCAAAATCCCTTGCTGTGCTTTGCTGACATCTTCATCGGCAGGAATTTCAAAATCTAAAATAATTCTTCTCTGCGGTGATGCTGTAATGTTATAAAACGGCGCATTAAAAATGACCTGATTCGGAATGTATGCTTTTTTTCCGTCATCGGTAATCATTTTTGTCGTTAAAAAACCTATTTCCTGTACAGTTCCCGAATGATTTCCTATCGTGATATAATCTCCCACTTTGAAAGCTTTATCAATCCCGATCAGCATTCCTGAGAAAATACTTGAAACCAAATCTTTCAGAGCAACACCGGCAATTACACCGGCAACACCTAAACTACCGATAAACTTCCATAAAAAGCCACTGAATCCCATGATTTCAAGAGCAATAAATGACCCCATCATCATGATAATAAATCTGAAAATTCCGATAATTGTCACTACAGATCCTTCCTTTTTACTATTTGGAAAAACCTTGTGCATGATTTTTACGGCAAGCTTACTAAGATATTTACTGGTGAAAAGAAAAAACAAAAAAACTAAAATACCCACTACAAGCTTCGGCGTGAGCTTGGCAAATGCGATATACCAATTCTCTAAAACTTTATATACTGTATCTACGTAGCTTAAGCCATAATCCATAATAATCTTTTAAATTTTAAAATATTTTTTAAGCAAAAATTTTGCCAGTTATAAAAAGTCTATTAAATTTGTAGACTAATAAAACAAAATATTATGTCAATCAAACTAGGAGATACCGCACCCAACTTTCAGGCAGATTCATCATTAGGAAATATTGATTTTTACGAATACTTAGGAAATTCTTGGGGGATTTTATTTTCTCACCCTGCTGATTTTACTCCGGTTTGTACGACAGAATTAGGTTTTACTTCGAAACTGCAGTCAGATTTTGAGAAAAAAAATACAAAGGTGATTGCATTAAGTGTAGATGGAGTAGAAGATCACAAAAAATGGATTGATGATATTAATGAAACTCAAAATACAGAAGTGAGGTTTCCGATTATTGCAGATAAAGACAGAAAAGTTTCGGAACAATATGATTTTATTCATCCGAATGCTTCTGCAACTGCAACAGTTCGTTCATTATTAATTATTGATCCTGACAAGAAAGTGAGATTGATTATTACGTATCCTGCTTCTACAGGAAGAAATTTTAATGAAATCAACAGAGTTTTAGATTCTCTTCAGCTCGTAGATTCTCATAAAATTGCAACGCCTGTCAACTGGAATGATGGTGACGATGTAATTATTCCACCGTCTATTTCTACAGAAGATGCTCGAAATATTTTTCCTAAAGGTGTTACCGAAATAAAACCTTATTTACGATACACGCCGCAACCCAATAAATAGGCTTAGATTTTTTATTTATTATATATAGTTTAGTTTTAATTTGAAGAAAGCGGCTTGGAATTTCTCCCAAGCCGCTTTCGTTTATTATGATAAAACTGTGTTTTATTATCTTACGTCGTTAGCAATGCTTTTAGCTTTTGAAGTTGGTAAATAAATACTGAAACCAACATTAAATGTAATGTTTGAGTTTAATCCTTCATTACCAAATCCTGCTTGTCCTTGATATTTTACTAATCCTTCAAGTCCAATATTTGGAGTAATGAAATATGAGTAACCAGGACCAACTCCGAAATCTAGACCAGTTGTAGAGTTACCACTTTCAACAGAAGATCCACCAATACCTACGTTACCTTCAAAAAACCATCTACCGTGATTCAATAAATTGTCAACTCCTTTTTCTCCTGGTGAAAGGAAATAACGCCCTAAAGCTCCAACTCCATAATCAAATCTTGTAGGGCTTCCGTTTGTTACTTTAGAAATCCCTAAATTTACGTAACCACCGACAGCAACATTGTCTTCTACAAAGTATGCTCCTTTAGGTTGTAATGCAATGCTATAACCTCCACCAGTGTTTAGTCCGAAGTTACTTGAAAGTAAACTACTTCCTACCATCCAGTTACCTTTTTGAATTTGTGCATTTGCGGTAGTAGCTAAACCTGCGATAGCTAATATTCCTGTAAAAATTAACTTTTTCATATTTATAATTTTAATATTAATGTTTATTATTTTGTTAAAAGTTAAAATTCAATTAATGTGCCAAAATGCTTATTGTGAAAAGGATTTAAATATTTTCAAGAGTTTTGTTAACTAAAAATTAACTTTTTTTTGTTGTTATAAATTAAGAATATTGTAATTGAATTTGCGAAATATTTTAACATAAATAAGAAAACAAAAGTGATTCATAACGCTTTTACTAATGAAGTAATAAAAAAATATTAGTAAGACTTTCTTTTAGATTTTAAAATAAAAAATGGAAGTTACAATATTGCAACTTCCACTTTATATAATGATTGATCAATTATTTAAAGCTTATAAGTAAGCGTAAAATAAAAGTTTCTTGGTGTAATAGGATTTACAGAATAATTTTCGTGAACGTTGAAACTTTTAGTATCAAAAATATTATTAAGTTTTCCTTGTATTGAGAATTTTTTCCAATCATACCCCACGCTGAATGATGCGGTTGTAAAAGGATCTACTTCAAACATTCTTGTTACATTATTTCTTGATACTAATGTAGCTTTTGTATCGTTCCAGCCAGCAAATCTACTACCTACATAGTAAACACCTGCGCCTACTTTTAGACCTTGAAGTTTTTCTCCAAATTTATAAAAAACAGATAAATTTGCTGTAGTAGCAGGAGTTCTTACCAATCTCTGATCTTCCACGTACGAAGAAGGCAAATCTGGAGTATCTTTATAAACTGCATGATTGTAAGAGAAACCTCCGATAATTGATAAATATTTTGTAGGATTTCCTGTAATATCTACTTCAAAACCTCTACTGCTCATTTTACCAATATATTCTTTAATAGTAGTATCACTATTGGCAGCTCCATTAATATCGAACTGCGCAGTTCCATAATATTTATTATATAATATTTGGTATAATGAAACATTGAAAGATAATGCATTTCCAAAAAGGTTTTTCTTCATCCCAACTTCATATTGGTCTATTGTAGTTGGGTTTAGAGCGTTTTGGTTAATATCTTTTCCAGTATTTGTAGAGAATGAATTGGTATATGTTGCAAAAACAGATAAATTATCATTTGGCATATACACTAAACCAAGTTTTGGTGATAAAGCTTGATCTGATGATGATGAATTAGGGGTTAAGGTTTTGATGCCGGTATTGAAATTGGTATTGATTGTCGCCATATTTTCGATATAAGACCAACGTAAACCAGCAATTACTTTAAATTCTTTTGTTAAACTAATAAAATCTTGTGCATAAGCTCCAACTCTTCTTGTTCTTGTTCTATTATTAATATTAAGTTTAGAATCTGGCATTGCAAGATTTGTGTTGTCCCAAGTTGAAGGGTCATCTAGATAAACAACTTTAGACGGAGAATTGGTTAAAGTATAAGTATAAGCATCTGTTTGTCCATAATCTGCATCAGCACCAATTAATACTTTGTGACCAATACTTCCTGTATTAAATTCACCATTTAAGTTTACTTGTGCAGAACCGTAATTTTGTTCACCATTTGTTTTGTTGTAAGGAACCGTCCAAGAAAGTCTAGTAGGACTTGTTTTTGCATACGTCCAAGCTACTCTTTCTGTTGAGAAGTAATCTCTTGTATAGTTTTGGTAAGATGTAGTAGCATTTAACGACCATTTATCATTTATTTGATGATTGAAAGTAACGTTTGTGGAAACCTGTTCTACATTTTGATATTGCCATTTGGTACCAAAAAATGTACTTCTATCTGTGTTTGTATTTAAAGAGTAACTACCGTCATTAGCTGTAATACCTCCAATTCCAAAATCCGGAGTGAAATCATTTTTAAGATAATCTGCTTCAACGATTAATTGAGATTTAGGGCTCAGATTAAATAAGAATGAAGGGTTGAAGTAGTATTTCTCCGATTGTACCACATCCCTGAAACTTTCAGCATATTCATAAGCTCCGTTTACTCTGAATGCAATATTTTTTGTTAAAGGACCATAAATATCAACTGTTGGTTTATAAGAATTCCAGCTACCTGCGTTCAAACCAACGCTTCCTCCAAAATCAAACCTAGGTTTTTTAGTGATCATATTGATAACACCTCCTGCAGCTGTATTTCCATAAAGCATTGCATTGGCTCCTTTTAAAACCTCAACTCTCTCCAATCCGCTTACTTCCGGGAAAACACCACTATTAACTCTTGATCCGTTTTTAAAAATATTGTCATTACCTAATGCGAAACCACGTCCTCCGAAACTATCCTGAGAATTTCCTCTTGAAGAGGTAATGTACATTCCGTTTACATTTTGCAACACATCACTAAGTTGTTTTGCCTGTTGTTGCTCAATAATATCATGAGTAACAATTGCAATGGGTTGTGGAGTTTCCATTACGGTAAGATTCGATTTTGTAGACATCGGGGTTGCCTTGTTAGGGTTTCCTGTCTTACGGATATTCACATCTTCGATGGTTCCGATTCTAATCGTATCAGCTTCTGCATTTTTTAGTTGAGCACTAACTGTAACAGAAATAATCAGTAAGCCTAAAGAGATAATTTGTTTTTTCATTTAGATTATTTAGAGAGGTTTTAAATAATGCGCAAATGTAACATTGTTGTTTAGAATAATTAAAAATTATTTTCTGATTTTTATCATGCTATTTTCGTGAGTTATTTTTCCAATTCTGATGTTTCTAAATTTAAATATCTTTGTTAAAAAATATATCTATGCAATTGGTAAAAGTAGGTCTTTGTGCATTCGGAATGAGCGGTAAAGTTTTTCACGCTCCATTTTTAAAAGAACATCCCGGTTTTTTTATGTCTGCCGTAGTTGAAAGATCAAAGGAAGATTCTAAAGAAAAATATCCCGATGCAGAAATTTACCGTTCGGTAGAAGAGATGCTGAAAAATGCAGATATTGAAGTAGTTGTTGTGAATACTCCGGTTCAGACTCATTTTGAATATGTAAAAATGGCTCTGGAAGCTGGAAAAAATGTAATTGTAGAAAAACCTTTTACAGTTACTGTTTCAGAAGCAGAAGAACTGGTTAATTTGGCTGAAAATAAAAATCTTTTTTTAAGTGTTTATCAAAACAGAAGATTCGACCGAGATTATCTTCAGGTACAAAAAGTTTTGGCAGAAGGAAAATTAGGAAATGTAAGAGAAACTGAAATTCGTTTCGACAGATTCAGAACCGAGCCAAGCGGAAAAGAACATAAAGAAAACCCTGAACAAAACGGTTCAGGATCAATGCACGATTTAGGTTCGCATTTAGTTGATCAGGCGGTCCAGCTTTTTGGCTTTCCTGAAAAACTTTTTGCTGATGTTTTTTCAATGAAAGGGGAGAGTTTTGCCAACGATTATTTTGAAATTCTTTTGTATTATAAAAATGATTTGCGGGTGAGATTAAAATCTTCTGTTTTTACCAAGGAAGAACATTATGCCTATAAAATTCATGGTGATAAAGGAAGTTTTTTGCAAGAGCGTACCGATAATCAGGAAAATGAATTAGTTGCAGGAGCGGTTCCAACTTATGGAAAAGAATGGATGCAACCTTTGAAAGAAGCCGATGGAATTCTTACTTATTTTAATGGAAATTCAGAAACTGAAAGAGTTTTAACTTCAAGTGAATTCGGAAATTATATGAATTATTATCAGCAAATCTACGAACACATTGTTTTTGGATATGCTTTACCGTCTCTAGGAAACGAAGTCGTACAAAATATGAAAATTATTGAAGCCGCTCTTGAAAGTTCTAAAAAAGGAAAAGTTGTTGAATTATAATAGATTTTTGTAACAAATATAGCCAATAACACACCTATTTATAAAGTAAATTATGCAAAAAAGAAGTTCAAGTTTTACTGTCATCGGTTTGCTGTTTGTAGGGATTGCAATGACTTTAGTTCAGGATAATATATATCTAAAATATGGGTTTCTTATTGTAGGAACCGCATTTCTTTTTTACAGTATTTTTACACTGATCAGAAAAAAGTAATTTTAGATATCATAAAAAAATAGCTGTTCAATTACTGAACAGCTATTTTTTTTGTTTTATTTAGTCCTGAAGCTCAAGCCATCTCATCTCATGGTTTTCCAGCTTTTCGGCAAGGCTTTCCAGTTCTGCAGAAAGTTTAGATATTTTCTCGTAATCAGTTTCATTATTCAGTTGTTCCAGAATTGCGGCTCTTTTACCTTCAAATTCCGGAATCTCTTTTTCAATGGTTTCCAGCTCACGTTGTTCTTTGAAAGAAAGCTTTTTTTTTGGAGTTTGAGCTTTCGGAACATCTGCAACAACTGGTTTTTCAACCACCTTTTCAGCTACCGTTTTTGCTTTTTTATCTTCATTTTTCTGGCTTTCGTCTTCCAGTTTTTTATTTTCTCTATATTCTGAAAAGTTTCCGATGAAATCTTTGATTTTTCCTTCACCTTCAAATGCTAAAATATGATCAACAATTCTATCCATAAAATATCTGTCGTGAGAAACGATAATCAAACTTCCCTGGAAATTTAAAAGGAAATTTTCCAAAACCGTCAAAGTAGGAAGGTCAAGATCGTTCGTTGGCTCATCAAAAATCAAAAAGTTTGGGTTTTGATATAAAATATACATCAAATGCAGTCTTCTTTTTTCACCTCCCGAAAGTTTAGAGATTGGTGAATATTGCGTTTGATCATCAAATAAGAATAATCTTAAAAACTGAGATGCTGTAATCGTTCTTCCGTTAGCCAAAGGGAAATTTTCAGAAATTTCTTTAATGAAATCGATCACTCTTTCCTCTTCTTTATACTGAAGTCCTTTTTGAGAAAAATATCCGAACTTAATGGTTTCTCCTGTTTCAATTTCTCCCGAATCTTTTGATTCAAAACCTTGAATAATGTTAAGTAAAGTAGATTTTCCGGCACCGTTTTTTCCTACAATCCCTACTTTTTCTCCTCTTTGGAAAGAATAACTGAAATCTTTCAGCAACAATTTATCACCATAACTTTTAGAAATATCTTTAAGTTCAAGGATTTTGTTACCCAATCTTTTCATTTCAAAATCAAGCTCCAATTTTTCTTTACGGGTATCTGTTTTTGCTACTTTTTCAGTTTCGTAAAAATCATCTTGTCTAGATTTTGATTTGGTAGTTCTTGCTTTAGGTTGTCTTCGCATCCATTCCAATTCCTTTCTGTAAAGGTTTTGCGCTTTATCAATCGTAGAATTCATATTATCCTCACGAATCATTTTGTTTTCAAGATAAGTTGCGTAAGAACCATTATGGAAGTACATATTCTGATCTTCCATTTCCCAGATAATCCCACAAACCGCATCAAGGAAATAACGGTCGTGAGTAACAAGAATTAAAGTGATTTTTGCTTTATTTAAATAATTTTCAAGCCATTCTACCATTTCCACATCAAGGTGGTTGGTTGGCTCATCCATAATCAAAAGAGTGTGACGGTGTTCTGCTCTGGTTTCTGTTAAAAGTTTTGCCAAAGCAACACGTTTAATCTGTCCACCTGAAAGCATTCCCATTTTCGCTGTTAAATCTGTAATTTTCAACTGAGAAAGAATCTGGCTCATTTCATTTTCCAAATCCCATGCTTTGTGAATTTCCATTTCTGCAAGTGCAGTTTCCATCTCATCCGGATTACCTGAAACTAAAGCATGATGGTATTTTTTTAAAGCTAAAATAGGCGCAGAATCTAAAGTCATCATAAACTCGTCAATGGTAAGATCAGACTCAAAATCGATTTCCTGATCAAACAAAACAACCTGAATATCTTTATTAATAACTACAGAACCGCTGTCTGCAATCTCTTTTCCCATCAAAATTTTCAAAAGGGTAGATTTTCCGCTGCCGTTTTTGGCAACTATGGCAATTTTGTCACCTTCATTAACGTGAAATGAGACATTTTTAAACAAAGTTTTGATGCCATATGATTTGGTAAGATTTTCGACTGAAACGTAATTCATTATAGAGTGAAAGTTTTATTTGAAATTTCGATTGAGGCGCAAAAATACGAAAATTAAACCTTAAAAATATGATTGCAAAATTACGTTCGATTCCTAAAAAAAGATATTGGGATTATTTCATTTTAGCAGCAAGATTTTTACTTGCTTTTACTTTTATCAATTATGGTTATAGTAAACTTGTAGATGGTCAGTTTGGAGTTTCTTCCAGTGATTTGCTGGTTCCGTTGAAAGATTTGCCTATGTTTAAAGTAATGTGGTTTTTATTTGATCACGAACCTTTAAAAACAACTGTAGGAATACTTCAGATCATCGCAGGAATTTTACTGCTGTTTGAATCTACCGCGATTTTAGGAGTTATCTTCTTCATTCCCATTGCTGCCAATATTGTTTTAATGGATATCAGTTTTATGGATGAAGGAATGGGACAGGCTTTTACAAGGCGTTTTACATATTACTTTGTTTTATGTTTTCTAATTTTATGGAATGATAAAGACAGAATAAAAATCATTTGGAATGCAATGATAAAAAAGTTTTCGATGAAAAGAAAATTTCCGATATTTCTTTATCTGCTGTTGCCTTTATTTGCAATAATTCTAGAGATTTTACCGGGTATTCCTTACGCTCTTTATTATTATATGACCAATCCTGAAAGAATTTCTGAAAGCTTTAAACTTATTCAAATTCTTTTTCAATAATCCATACATTTTTCTATGCTATGTTTTTTGTAATCATTTTTAATGTAGATTTGAGAAACTAAACTATATCTAAAAACTATGATACAAATTAACTTTCTGGCAATACTTCTTGCCTCATTGATTCCTTTGGTGATGGAATTTATTTGGTATAATCCTAAACTTTTCGGGAAAGTATGGATGAGAGAATGTGGATTAACTGAAGAGAAAATGAAAGGCGCAAATATGGGCGTCGTCTTTATTTTGTCGATTATTTTATCTTTTTTAATCGGAATGTTTCTTCAGTTTGTAACGATTCATCAGTTTGGAGCTTTGGGAATGATTGGTGGTGACGAAACTTTGGCAAAACCTTCTTACGCTGCTTTTATGAATGATTACGGTAAAGCATATCGCTCATTTGGTCACGGCGCTTTGCATTCTTTTATGACGGGAATTTTCTTTGTTTTTCCTTTACTTGCCATCAATGCAATGTTTGAAAGAAAATCTTGGAAATATGTTTTCATCAACACCGGATTCTGGACGATCACTATTACTTTAATGGGCGGAATTATTTGTGGATGGTACGCAATGGACGGATTTAACTGGGTGACTCAAAAATAATTTTAAATATAAATTTTAAGGCTGCATTTGTGGCTTTTTTTATGTCTTATACTTTTAAAATCTTTAATTCAACTACTGAGCTTCCAATTAATTGGAATATCGTCATCGGACAGCAAAATATTATGTTGTCTGAAGAATATTTTCGTGTTTTGGAAGAATCAAAACCGATGAATATGAAATATTGTTTTGTCGGTTTTTTTTCGGATGAAAATTTAATTGGTGGCGCATTATTTCAATATTTAAATTTTATTGAACATAAAAGTTTTCAGAAAGGCGAAGTTTTGTGTAGTATAAGAAATTTTCTGACCAGACAGTTGAGTAAAGATGTGATGATTTTAGGGAATAATATGTTGACCGGGCAAAACGGTTTTTATTTCGACACTTCAAAAATTCCAACTGAAAAAGCGATTCTTTTGTTGAATGAAGCTTCACAAAATATTCAAGCAATATTAGGAAAAACATCTTTGATGATTTATAAAGACTATCAGAAATCGTTTTTGAAAAACTTTGAAGAGAAAAAATTTAAATCATTTTATAGGTTTTCAGTTCAACCCAATATGATTTTAAATATAAAACCGGAATGGAATTGTTTTGAAGATTACAGCAATGATTTATCTAAAAAATACCGTGCAAGACTGAAATCTGCAAAGAAAAAGATAGATGGAATTCAAAAATTGGAATTGGATATTCAGTTGATCAAAAAGTATCAGAATGAAATGAATATTCTGTATCAAAATGTTGCAGAAAACGCTCCTTTTAATACCTTTTTTCTCACAGAAAATCATTTTGAAAGCATGAAACAAAATTTGAAGGAGAATTTCAAAGTCTTCGGATATTTTTTTAATGAAAAACTGATTGGCTTTTATACTTTAATTCTTAATAACAACGATATTGATACCTATTTTTTAGGCTATGATAAAGAGATTCAGAAAGAAAAACAGATTTATCTGAATATGCTTTTTGATATGACCGAATTTGGAATTTCAAATCAGTTTAAACGTATTGTTTTCGGCAGGACTGCGCTCGAAATAAAATCTACAATTGGTGCCGAACCCGTAGAGATTTTTGGTTTAATTAAACATAACAACAAAGCAATCAACTCTTTTATGGAAAAGATTTTCACATCATTAAATCCAAAAGTAGAGTGGATTCAGAGAAAGCCTTTTAAATAAATTAAGAATTCTGTTCACTTTAACGTGATTATTTATATTATTTTTAACTAAACAAAGCTCAAATTTAATAGGATTTTATGAGTGATTGACAGGTGGATTTGAGATTTTTGCTTCAAAATTATTATCATGAAAAAGCTCAACTTTACGTTACTTCTTTTTACCGCGGGTTTTTATTATTCACAAACCATTTCTGGAACTGTAATTTCTAAAAATGAAAATCAACCGGTTTCTTATGCCAAAATTGGTATAGATAAAGAAAATATTGGTGTCATTACTGATGAAAACGGGAATTTTACAATCGACCTTTCTAAAGCAAACACGTCCAATAAAATTAAAGTCGAAGTTGCGGGATATGAACCATTTACTGAAACTGTTGCCAATTTTGTGAAGCAAGATCAACAGAAGATCTATCTGAAAGAGAAAGTGAAAAATATTCAGGAAGTTGTTTTAAAAACTAAAAAATTAGTCGATAAAAATTGGGGAGTGAATACGAAAACTAAAAGTGTGATGTATTCGGTAAATCCGGCATTCAAAAAAGAAGATTTTTTAGGAGAAACTGCATTGGAATTTAAAGCTAGTAAAAAATCTAAAATCAAAAACATTAATCTTAATATTGCAAGTATTACAGCAGATCGACCTGTAATTATGCGGTATACGATTTATAATGAAAAGAATGGTTTGCCAAATGAAAGTATTCTGGATGAAGAAATCACGGTTGAATTAACAAAAGATAAAATTGTTGACGGAACTTTTACTTTGGATGTGAATGACAAAAATATTTGGGTTCAGGGAAAATTTTTTGTAGGAATTCAGTTTTTGAGAGAGTTTGAAGGTAGGGTAAATATCAGTGCTGCACTTTTCAGAACAGGATATATAAGAAAATTTTATGACGAATGGAAGAAAATGACCATTGCCGCTCCGGCTATAAATATTGATGTAAAAGTGGATAAAAATGCAAAAGATCAAAATAAGCACGAAGAGTTGAGTGAGGAAAGTATTGCTTCTTTTTTTCCGGATGTAAGTACTTATCAGATCGCTTCTGAAGAAAGTGTGTACGGAAAAAATCAGGAAGTTGGAAAGATGCTGAATCTTAAAAACGCAAATCTTTATTATGAAGTGTATGGTGAAGGTGAACCTCTTTTTTTACTTCACGGAAATTCAGGAAGCATAAAAGATTTTTATCAGCAGATTCCTGTACTTTCAAAACAATATAAAGTGATTGTAATGGATACAAGAGCGCAGGGAAAAAGCATTGATAAAACTAAAAATGATCTTGATTATAAGATTTTTGCAGATGATGTAAAAGCTTTGGCTGATCATTTGGGATTGCAAAAAATCAATATTGCAGGGTGGAGTGACGGCGGAAATACAGGATTGGAATTTGCTTTAAAATATCCAAAGAATTTAAATCTATTGATTACAATTGGCGCAAATGCTTTTCCGGATGGTGTTGATCAGGAATTACTCAATAATTTTAATATTAAATATAAAGTGTTACAGCTGCAAAATAACCCTGAAAAACTGAATGAAAGAAGACTGTTGAAACTGATGCTGAAAGAACCGAATATCAGTGAAAAACAATTAAATAAAATTCAGAATAAAGTGTTGGTGATTGCCGGTGAAAAAGATGTCATCAAACAAAGTCATACCGAGTTTTTGGCTAAACAAATACCTAACTCTGAACTGAAAATCTATAAAGATGCTACTCACATGATTCCTTTTGAAAATGCAGATCAGCTTAATCAGGATATTTTAGAATTTTTGAAACAATAATCAGGTTATTGTTTCAAAAACTTTTCATAATAGACTTTATCCTTGGTTTGGATTTTTAAATAATAAGTTCCTTTTGCGAAATCTTCTACTTTGATAGATTTTTGAGCAGATTTTAAAATCATTCTTCCCAGATTATCGTAAACTTCGGTTGAAATAATTTGTGCTTCGGTCGCAATATTCAGGATGTTTTTTACGGGGTTTGGGAAGATTGCTATCGTATTCTTTTTTACGAGTTCTGAAGTATTTAATGTAGAATTATAAAAACTTCCAAAATTCAGAATTCCATATCCCATTTGATCGTTGTGTGCAGGAAATAATGAAGCATTCTGTCTTAAGTTTGTTCTCATCAAATCTCTGTTCATTCCCGGAAAAGCCTGAATTAAGCAAGCAACTCCGCCTGCTGCAATGGGCGTTGCAATGGATGTTCCCGAAACTGAGATGATCGTATTATTGTCTACTGTCGCAGATGAAGTTCCTCTTGTACTTGCATCTGGTTTTATCATTCCTAAAGAATTGGGACCGTAAGATGAAAATCCAGAAGCATTTCCTGCAGAATCGACAGAACCAATACTGAAAACTTTAACATTGTCTGCCGGAGTTGTAATATAATGCCAAGAAACTTCACCAGAATTTCCGGCTGCAATTAAAACAAAAATTCCTTTATTTACAGCAATTTCACTGGCTCTTCCAATGAAAGATTTTGTACCGTTCATGTCATTGTAAGTATAGCTGTATTTTGGGTCATCAAAATTATTGTATCCTAAAGAAGTTGTGATAATATCTACCCCTTTCCTGTCGGCTTCTTCCGCGGCTTCAATCCAATATAATTCTTCTTCGGGAACTTCAACTGCTGAATTTTCACTGCGGTAAAGATAAAAATCAGCATCAGGAGCAGAACCCACAAAAGCATCGGCAATGTAACCTCCAATTGCTCCTAAAACTACTGTTCCGTGGTTATTGAGCGAAGGATTATAGATGTCTGTGCCTTTTGATACAAAATCGTAACCGCCTTTTATTTTGTTATTGGTCCATAATCTGGAAAATGCAGAACCTGTATTTACGGTCGGAAATCCGGTATCAATAACGGCAATGGTTACTCCGGTTCCGGTAAATCCGGCAAGATGGAGTGGTCTTAAATTGATTTGATCAATCTGTTCAGATCCTGAACCATAATCGAATATGGTCTGGTTTTTCTGAGTTGATTCAAAATCTGACCATTTATTGGTATTTTGAGTTTTTAAAACTAAAGAAGAATTTTTAGCAAAACTTTCTACTGATTGTACAAAAGGTTGTGTTTTAATTAAATTGACCTGCGCCTGATTGGCATTTACGGCAACACCATTCAGCCATTTTGAATAATCGGTGATCGTAAATCCTAAATTTTGTAGATTTTGAATATAAGATTGCTCGATGGGAGCGTCCTGATCATTTAATGCAATTCCCAATGCAGTACGCCTGTTGAGCGATTTTTGACTCAGCTCAGAAAGTGGATTGGCATAAAATGCAGCTTTGTTGGGTTTACCGGTAAAATAAACAAAAACAAGTTCAGTTTGCGCAAAAGATGTAGAGTAACCCGCTAAAAAACAAAACAGTAAAAGTTTTTTCATCTAATAATTTTTTATAAAGATAAAACAAAATCAATAAAATTTTTGATAGCACTTTAAAATCCTTATTTTTACGAAAATATTCGTTTAAGAAATTACTTTATTAGGAAAAATAAAATCTAAAATCTAAAACCTAAAAGCAATTTTACAAAACTTAAAAAATAAAATTTATATGAAAAAGATACAGATGGTTGACTTGCAGAGTCAGTATTACAAAATAAAAAATGATGTAGACAATGCGGTTTTAAATGTAATGGATTCTGCTGCTTTTATTAACGGACCGGAAGTAAAATCTTTCCAAAACGAAATGGAAACTTATCTGGATGTAAAACATGTAATTCCTTGTGCCAACGGAACTGATGCTTTGCAGATTGCTTTGATGGGCTTAGATTTACAGGAAGGAGACGAAGTGATTACTGCTGATTTTACTTTTGCAGCTACCGTTGAAGTTATTCATTTATTAAAACTAAAATCTGTATTGGTAGATGTAGATTACGATACTTTTACCATCTCTACAGAAGCGATTAAAAAAGCAATTACTCCTAAAACAAAGGCAATTATTCCGGTTCATATTTTCGGACAATGTGCCAATATGGAGGAGATTTTAAAAATTGCTGAAGAACATAATTTATTTGTGATTGAAGACAACGCACAGGCAATCGGTTCTCAATATACTTTTTCTAGTGGAGAAGTGAGACATGCAGGAACAATGTCTACCGTTGGAACAACTTCTTTTTTTCCATCTAAAAATTTAGGTTGTTACGGCGATGGTGGAGCAATTTTTACGAATAATGATGAGCTTGCTCACCGTTTAAGAGGAATTGTAAACCATGGAATGTACGAAAGATATTACCATGATGAAGTAGGAGTTAACTCAAGACTAGACAGTATTCAGGCTGCAATTTTAAGAAAAAAACTTCCGAATCTTGATTCTTACAACGATGCAAGAAGAAAAGCTGCTGATTATTACGATGACGCTTTTGCAGGAAATGAAAATATTCTTACTCCGAAAAGGTCTGAAAATTCAACTCACGTTTTTCATCAATATACTTTGAGAATTTTAAACGGAAAACGTAATGAATTACAAAAGTTTCTTACTGAAAAAGAAATTCCGGCGATGATTTATTATCCTGTTGCTTTAAGAAAACAAAAAGCGTATTATCAGGAAAGCAATGATGCTGATTTTGTAAACACAGATAAGCTTTTGGATCAGGTAATTTCTCTTCCGATGCACACAGAATTGGATGAAGAGCAGTTGAAGTATATTACGGATGCTGTTTTGGAGTTTATGGGATAAATGAAAAAGAGAGTTTTTAAATATAAATTTGTTTATTGGATAATCCTTTCATTAAACATTATTTTATTCATTTCTTTTTCGATAGGTTTAATTAATAGAATTGAAACGGATAATTTTGATAATTCGATAGATGTATTTTCATTTGTTGCTATTATTATGATATGTATTTTGTCATTCTCTTCTCTTATAATGTTTATAATAAAAAATAAAAATTCAATTATAACTTTTTCAGCAGTGTTGTTTTTAATACTTCTGATTATATCTTTTTTTCTCTTTTATTCAATATTCATTGTTAAAGATTTCGGTGAAAATTCTACAGATTTTTATACAGTACCTTTGGTGTATGGGATTATTTTAGGTATTTTATTTATTACTAATTACTTTAAGTTTAGAAAAAATATTAACGAACTTGAAATAGATGAAATTGGTATAAAAAACGATTAAAAACATAAATAAAAAATGGCAATACTAGTCACAGGCGGACTTGGATATATTGGTTCTCATACTGTTGTAGAACTCATTAATAACAACTTTGAAGTAATCATCGTTGATGATTTATCCAATTCGGAAAAATTTATTTTACATAATATTGAGGAAATTACAGGGAAACGACCTATATTTTATCCTTTTGATCTGAAAAGAAAAGAACTTCTTCATCAGGTTTTTGAGGCACATGATATTGAAGGATGCATTAATTTTGCAGCTTTTAAAGCGGTTGGTGAAAGCCAGGAAAAACCGATTGACTATTACGAAAATAATTTGTTTTCGCTGATTAATATTCTTCAGGAATTTAAGGCTAGACAAATATCAAATTTCATTTTCAGTTCATCTTGCACAGTCTACGGACAAGCTGATGAAATGCCAATAGACGAGAATACCCCGCTGAAGATGCCGGAAAGTGTTTACGGAAAGACAAAGCAAATGGGAGAGGAGATCTTAAAAGATTTTGCTCAATCTTACAATAGTAAAATATGTTTACTGAGATATTTTAATCCTATTGGGGCACATCCTTCAGCTTTATTAGGTGAATTACCAATTGGAGTTCCCAATAATTTAGTTCCTTATGTGATGCAGACAGCGGCGGGAATTCGTGAGAAACTAAGTGTTTGGGGAAATGATTATCCTACGGAAGATGGAACTGCAATTCGTGACTACATTTATGTGGTAGACTTGGCGAAAGCGCACGTTGCTGCACTGAAAAGCTTAATGAATAACAATTCTGAAGAAACTGTAATTGATATTTATAATCTGGGAACAGGAAAAGGATCATCGGTCTTAGAAGTTGTAGAAACTTTCGAATCTGCAAATGAAGTAGCTGTACCTTATCAAATTTGCGATAGGAGAGAAGGTGATATCACCATTGCTTATGCCAATGCTGAAAAAGCTGAAAAAGAACTCAACTGGAAATCTGAAACTTCTTTGAAAGAAGCTTTGAAAACTGTTTGGGAATGGCAGAAATATTTAGAATCAAGAAAAAATTAATTTTAACTAAAATAAGACACGAAAAAATATGAAAACGGAAAGAATAGGCATTACATTTTCCTCATTTGATCTTCTGCATGCAGGTCATATCAAAATGTTGGAAGAAGCTAAAACAGTTTGTGATTACCTGATTGTTGGTTTACAGATTGATCCGTCGCACGAACGGCCTACAAAAAACAAACCTACACAAACAATTGTTGAGCGATATATTCAGCTGAAAGCTGTGAATGCAGTTGATGAAATTATTCCCTACTATACTGAGCAGGATTTAGAAGATATTTTAAAATCTTTTGTAATTGATGTAAGGATTATCGGAGACGATTATCTGGATCGTGATTTCACCGGAAAACAATATTGTGAAGAAAAAGGCATTGAGATTTTTTATAATAAAAGAGATCACCGCTTTTCTTCAAGCGATTTAAGGAAAAGAATCTACGAAGCCGAAATGGCAAAATCTAAATAAATAAAAATCCCGAAAAATTAATTTTCGGGATTTTTTATAACTAATTGTAAATAATATTACATTGGTCCGCCTTGTTGGTCGTCACCTGTAGCATTAGAATTTACATCTTTCTTTCTCTTCGGCTGCTCAATCTTTTCACCTTGCTTAAATCTGTAAGTTAAAGATACCGCAAACTGTCTTGGTTGCCATTGCATGTAAGATTCTCTGGTAAAGTTTTCACCATAAGTTGTAGATCTCATAGCTCTGGTGTTGAAAATATCTTGTACATTGAATGACAATGTTCCATTACCGTTCCAAATCGTTTTAGAAGCTCCTAGATTCAAAGCATACATGTCTTTTCTATCCTGATAAGCAGTTTTCTGTCCACCTCTGTAGAAACCTTGTAACTGGAAACTGAATGTTTTGTCAATTTTAAATGTAGAAGTCAATCTAGCTCTTGTAGAGAAACCGCTACCGTTAAAATCTGCTGTTGCCACAATTGGGTTTCCGTCATTATCTAAAGTATTATAAAGTATACTACCTTTTGTTTTATATCCGAATAAATCAACATTACCTAAAAATTTCAACCAACTTGTCGCATCCCAGTTAAAGTTTAGATCTAAACCAAAACGGTCATCAGATCCTAAGTTGATAGGTTTTGTATGGAAAACAATTCTGTCTTCTGGCTGACCAAGGCTATTTGTAAATGTTTCTTTCTCATTATAAACCAACATTTTTGTATCATCTGTCTGATGTCTGTAGTAAATAGTTGGATTGATTGTAAATTTCTTTTTAGAGATGCTGTAACCAAATTCGTATGAATCAACATAAGAAGGATTCAAATCAATATTGCCATCAAAAATATTTTGGTTGTCATTATAGTTAGGATTTGGTATCAAAAAGAAAGATCTTGGTCTATCTATTCTTCTTGTGTAATTTAATAAGAACTGACTGTCTTTCGCTAATTCATAACTCAAATAAACACTTGGGAAAAGATTGTTGTAACTTTTTCTGCTTCTGATATCTTCATATGCAGGGTTTAGGTTTGCATAATCAATGTCTATATTTGAGTATTCATTTCTTACTCCTACCTGATAACCCAATTTCCCGATTTTACTTTTAAATTGTAAATATCCCGCATTAAACATTTCTTTATACCTGGCTTCATAAGTATATGTTCCTAAGAAATTCAATATAGGGGCATTTACAGTACTTTCTCTTACATCATTATCATAATCATTTTGATTAATATCAATTCTGTATCCTGCTTCGATTTTAGAATTTTCACCAATTGGTAGCTCATAATCTGCTTTACCGATTAATGTTTTGTTCTTCGTCGTTTGATTAATAATGTTTTGAAGCTCAAAGTTGCCATTATTTGTTTCATCAATATCGGTATCGTTATATGATCTGTTGCTTTGTAAACTCAATGATAAAGCAATGTTTTGTCCCTTATCATCAAATTTATGATCCAATCCTATATCTCCTTGAAATGCAAGGTTATTATTAACACTATTAGTTAATCTATTTCTGAAAGTATCGGGAGCGCTAAAAAGTTGGTTATTGTAAGTAACGTTACCAGAATTTTCGCTATCAAATGTTCTTACAGTTCCCGATAAGTTAAAAGAAGTTTTATCAGAAAAATCATAAACAATTCCTGCAGAAGCATTGTAGTTTTTATTTTGACTCTCACTAATATTCTCCTGGTTACTTTGAAGAGTACTTCCTATTTTGGTTACATTAGTAAAGTAATTGTCTGTTCTATTCGTGTTTTTAGATTCACGGTAACCACCGCCACCGTTTAAAAACCAGGTAAGATTACCTTTTCTCCAGCTTAAATTCGTATTCAAATTGGTTTGAGGTAAATATCCCAAAGTTCCGGTAACACTACCGTTGAAACCTGTCTTTTTTGATTTCTTTAAAATAATATTTAAAATACCCGCAGTTCCGCTTGCTTCGAATTTTGAAGAAGGGTTGGTAATTACTTCAATTCTCTCAATCTGATCGGCAGGAATACTTTGCAATGCATTGGCTCCGTCATCAATCCCAAGAAGGGCAGAAGGTTTCCCGTTAATTAAGAAACGAACGTTTGAGCTACCTCTCATAGAAACCGTTCCGTCTGTATCAACAGAAACCGATGGTACATTTGATAAAACATCCTGAAGATTTCCACCTTTACTTACAATATCCTGAGAAGGATCATAAGTTCTTTTATCCAGCTCAACTTTATAAGGCTTTGCCGTTGCTGTAATCACAACTCCCTGAATATCCTGTGTTTTTAGATTGGTACTTGTTGCTTCAGGTTCTATAGAAAGCGCACCAATACTTCCGGCTGTTGTAATTTGCTTGTTGATTACACTTTTTTTGTAATCGATTGCTTCTACTGTGATATCGTAATTACCCGGAGTAAGGTCTAGTTTATAGTTTCCTTTTTCGTCTGTAAGAG
The DNA here is from genome assembly GCF_900143185.1 of Chryseobacterium scophthalmum. Taxonomy (NCBI): domain Bacteria; kingdom Pseudomonadati; phylum Bacteroidota; class Flavobacteriia; order Flavobacteriales; family Weeksellaceae; genus Chryseobacterium; species Chryseobacterium scophthalmum. The sequence goes on from NZ_FSRQ01000001.1 coordinate 289,390, forward strand.
TAGCGTCACTCAACAGTTTACTTGCTTTATTGCTGAAAGTTACAGAAGCGTAAGCAACAGGTTGGTTACTTTTATCAACCACAGTTCCTGAAACTCCTACTTTATCCTGAGCAAAAGCAAAAGCTGCTGCAGATAACACAAAAGTAAGTCCTAAGGTTTTTTTTGTGAAAATACTGATTATTTCCGTCTGATTCATAAGGTATTCTTTAGATAAAATTGTAATAAAAAGGTTTTAATTTTATTAATTTATTAAAGCCTTTAAAAATACAATTTCACGATTCGTTTATTATTTTTAATAGATATGTCGCCTTTGAGAGCTAAATGTTAATTATTAATTTGTTAAAATAAAGTTAAATATGTTTATTATTTAATATTTTTCGAGTTCAGCCAATCCTGATACGCTTTTGCATTGATGACATGTTGCTCTGCACTTGCCGTAAATTTGTGAAATCCGAATCTTTCAGGATCTGCACACATGAAAATATAATCGTGTTTTTCAGGGCTTAAAACCGCATCCACAGAATTTTTATCTACCACACAGATTGGTCCCGGAGGAATTCCTGCATTAGCATAAGTATTGTAAGGCGATGGAGTAGAAAGATGTTTATAAAAAACTCTTTTAATAGATTCTTTAAAGTTGGTCTGTTTATTTATTGCATAAATTACCGTTGGATCAGATTGTAGTTTCATTCCTTTTTTATATCTATTTAAATATAAACCGGCAATGGTTTTCATTTCGTCAGGTTTTCCGCCTGATTCTTTATAAACAATAGATGCCAAAGCATAAATTTGATCTCTTGTTAAGCCAGATTCTTGTTCTTTAGCTTTTCTTTCAGAAGTCCAAAATTCGTTGTACTGATTTTCAAATTTGTTGAAAAACTCTTTTGGAGTAACCGTCCAGAAAAAATTATACGTATCGATGAAGAAATATTTTTTTAAATCTTCAGCATTTTTATATCCTTTTTCAGAAGCTATTTTATCAAGATCGCTGACAAATTTTAATGAATCTAGCTCTGTTTTTTTGCTCACTTTTCCTACCATCTGATAAATATCTCCGAAATCACCAATTCTGAATGAATTTTCAGTCTGGTTTCCGGCTTTTATCATGTTTACCAATTTTGTATTGCTGGTTCCTTTTGCAAAATGATAACGACCTGGCTTGAAATATTCGTCCATGTTTTTATCTTTTGCAACCTCAACAAATGATTCTTTATTATCAACATACGGACTGATAGAATCTAAGATCTGATTAAATTTCGCACCATGTGGTATCAAAACATATCCGTCTTTGGAAACGTTGTTTCCGTAATATTTACTGTAGAATTTTAAACCAAAAAATCCTGCTACTGCAAGAATAAGGAGTACGATAATGAGAATAGCTTTTTTCATTATGATTAAATAGATTAAAAGTTTTTATGTTTTTTCTAAAGAAGATCTACTTTTCCTTCGAAAACTTGTTTTGCAGGACCTTCAAGCCAAATCTGACGGAATGCTTCTCCATCTTTTTCAGCATAAACTTTAAGGTCACCGCCCAACGTTTTAACTTTTATGGAGGTTAGATTACCTTTTTTTAAAAAAGTTAAAGCAGAAGCTGTAACTCCTGTCCCGCAACTGTAAGTTTCATCCTCAACGCCTCGTTCATAGGTTCTTACAAAAATTTCATCATCAGAAATATTTTCAACAAAATTGACATTGATGCCTTTTTCTTTATAATTTTCAGAATTTCTGATGCTGTTTCCCTCTGCAAAAACGTTGAAATTGGCAATGTCTTCTACATATTTAATATAATGGGGTGAACCTGTATCTAAAACAGAATCTTCTCCGTCGTTGATAATTTCTGTAACATCACTCATTTTTAGTTTTACAATATTTCCGTCGATCTCGGCTTCGTGAAGTCCGTCGATGGCAGTGAAAACTGTTTTGTTATTTTTAAAAATAGAAAGAAAGTGAGCAAAAGCTACCGAACAACGAGCTCCGTTTCCACAGAAGCTTTTGGAACCATCAGAATTGTAGTAATCAACCTCAAAATCTACACCTTCTGCCGTGTTTATCTTGATCAATCCGTCTGCACCAATTCCAAAGCGACGGTCGCAAAGTTTTTGAATGTTTGTAATTGAAAGGTTATCCCATTCTCCTGAACGATTATCTATCATTACAAAGTCGTTTCCTGTTCCCTGATATTTATAAAATTTCATAGTTTTTTTGTCTAAAATCAACCTGCAAAATTAATATAATTAAAACAAAAAACGAACAGCGATTGCTGTCCGTTTCATTATTTAGAATGATTATCTTCTTGATCCGCTTCTTTGAGGATTGTTATCAGAATTATTATTGTTCTGAGGGGTTGTCTGCGTATTGTTTCTGTAATTTCCGCTACTGTTTTGTGAAGGTTGCGGCTGATTTCTTACGCCGCTGTTTCCCTGGCTTTGATTACGGAAACCTGAGTTACCTTGATTTCTCACTCCATTATTGGAATTATTTCTTGGCGGATTATTATTGTTGTTATTATTATAAGTTCTCTGATTGTTGTTGTATCGGTAAGAATTATTTCCGTTACCAACTCCATTATTAGGTCTCTGAGTTCCTGTGACGTTTCCTACAGCTCCTGAATTACGTTGTATGTAGACTTTATTTCTGTTATTTCCGTAATAATAAGGTACTCCGTTGTCATAATAATATCTCATATCGTTTCTATAATAATATCCGTCGTTACCATAATAACCACCGGAACCATAATATCCTGAAGGAGCGTAATAATATCCGTTATCATAATATGGATCTCCGTAAGCACCGTAATTGTCACTGTAAACGGCACATGAAGTTAAACTGAAACCGAGTAGAAGACCCGCTGTTATTTTTAATATATTTTTCATAATTGTACTGTATTTTTTTCTTTAAAACTTTTTTTCCAGCTGACATATCCTAAGATTGCCATTATCGTAAATACCAAATATTGAACCGAAGTTATTCCGTATCCTTTATAAATATACATCGGGATAGAAATAAGATCACCCAAAATCCAGAAAAACCAACTCTCAATGCGTCTTTTCGCCATCAACCACATTCCGACCAAAAATACAGAAGTTGTAAAAACATCCAGCCAATTTGCCCAATCGAGATGATATAAACCAAACTCTATATTTTCCAGAGAAAAATGATTATCTATGTAAGGTTTGTAGTAATAAATAATCATCACTAAAAAAATACTCAGGATGAAAAGTATTGCTGCCATCATCCATTCTTTCTTTTTTGCCCACGAAACTTCTACGTGAATTTGGTCTTCAGAATTTTTATTCCACAAAATCCATCCATAGACACTCATTACCGAATAATAAACATTAATCATACAATCTCCAAGTAAACCTGCGATAAAAAGAAGGTAAACATAGATGATGGTAGAAACAATTCCTGTAGGATAAACCCAAATGTTCTTTTTAATCGAAAAAAATACACTCATAATTCCTAGAACAGTGGCAAACCCTTCAAGAAAAATTTGCAGATTAGTGTATGTTTCGTAGGGTTTTATGAAGAGATCATAGATATTCATGGCTTCAAAAATAAGCAAAAAACATTGCATTTTAAAATACATTAAAATAGGTGAAAATCAGTTTTGTATAGTCTGGAATTAAAATAAATTGACGAAAGTTTGTCAATAAATGTTAAGGTCTCCAAATTTTTTATATTTTCGTAAATCTTTAAAACAAAGAAAACAATATGTCAAATATTTGGAAAACAAAACCATTAGGAGCCTATGAGGCCGATATGAAAAAGAGTGAGCTTAAGAGGGTTCTTGGGAAATGGAGCCTTACAGCCATTGGTATCGGTGCGATTATCGGAGGTGGAATTTTTGTACTTACAGGTACCGGAGCTTACTATCATGCGGGTCCTGCTTTAGCTTTATCATTCGTTGTTGCAGGGATTGCCTGTATATTTGCGGCACTCTGTTATGCAGAGTTTGCAGCGTTATTGCCTGTTGAAGGTTCTGCTTATGCTTATGCATACGGAACAGTAGGTGAAGTTTTTGCCTGGCTTATCGGTTGGGGATTGGTATTGGAGTACGCAATGGGTTCTATGACGGTGGCGGTTTCCTGGTCTGGATATTTTAATAAATTTTTGAAAATCATTAATGTAGAATTGCCTTATTATCTCACCAATGATTTCGCTACGGCAAAGCAATATGCAATAGCTCATAAATTAGCAGAACCAAATTTCGCATTCAATTTACCTGCATTTATCATTGTTTTGATTGTTACTGCGATTTTGGTAAAAGGTACTAAAGAAGCTGCAGGTGCAAACAATATGATTGTAATTTTAAAAACTTCTGTTGTAGTTTTTGTAATCGTTGTTGGAGCTTTGTTTATCAATATGGATAATCTTACACCATTTATTCCGGACGAAAAAATGATTCTTCAGTCTGATGGAAAAATGGGACCAGCTTATGGTTTCAACGGTATTATTGCCGGTGCAGCCGCAGTATTTTTTGCTTATATCGGTTTTGATGCAGTTTCTACTCAAGCTGCGGAAGCTAAAAACCCTAGAAAAGATATTCCTTTCGCAATTATTACTTCATTATTGGTTTGTACAGCATTATATATTTTGATGTCACTTGTATTAACTGGAATGATGAATTATAAAGATTTCGGATCTATTCCTGATGCTCTAACTGCTCCGGTTGCGATTGCTTTTGAAAAAGCGACAGGAATGGATTGGGCTGTAATTTTGATCACTGTTGCAGCTACTATCGGATTGATTTCTGTATTGTTGGTAATGATGTTAGGACAGTCTAGGATTTTCTTAGGAATGGCAAAAGATGGTCTTCTTCCGGGAATGTTCAAAGAAATTCACCCAGTGAGAAAAACTCCTTATAAAAATACGATCCTTTTAGGCTTAATTGTAGCTACTGTTGCGGCACTTACACCAATCAGTACTTTGGTACATATGTGTAGTTTTGGGACTTTATTCGCTTTTACAATGGTTTGTTTTGCAGTGTGGTTATTAAGAGTTAGAAAACCGGAATTAAAAAGAGGTTTCAAAACACCAATGCTTCCTGTAGTAGCATCTTTAGGAATTTTGATCAATATTTACTTGATCATTAATCTTGAAGCAACTGCAATTTACATGGCAATTGGCTGGTTGGCTTTAGGACTTCTAATTTACTTCCTGTATGGTAAACGAAATAGTGTACTGAACAAGGGTGGTTATGATGAATTTATCGAAAAATAAATTTTAAATATATATTTTACAATCCGCAGTTTAATCTTCTGCGGATTTTTTATTTTTGTTATTATGAAAAAGATTTTCACTTTATTATTTTCTACGATTGGTTTATTGATGTTTTCTCAAAAAATCGAAAGTTTTGAAACTATTTTAAATGATAAAATAAGCATCAGATCCATCGAATTGTACGATAATAAAGTCTGGTACAGCGGAACGGATTCTAAATTCGGTTTTGTTGATTTAAAAAATAATAAAACTCAAAAACAGATCAAGCTGTCTGAAAAGAAATTACAGTTTAGAACATTAGCACAAAACAAAGACGCTTTTTATGCGATCAATATTGAAAGCCCGGCTCATTTTTTTAGAATAGATAAAAAAGATCTTTCGGTTGTAAATATTTATACAGATACCTTGAAAACGGCATTTTATGATGCATTCATTTTTGTAAATGATGAGCATGGAGTTACGTTCAGCGATCCCGCAAAAGATTTGAATCTGAAATTATCTTTTATAATGCCAAAATTAAATTCTGTTTTAGATTTCAATACACTCACCAAAAGAGAAGGCTTTAATATCATAAAATTAAATGAAGGTGAAGCAGCTTTTGCTGCAAGTAACACCAATATTGCTCAGCAGGGAACTAATATCTGGATCGCAACTGGAGGGAAAAGCTCAAGAATTATTAAGATAGATTATACTACCTTAAAATCAAACGTCTATAAAACACCTTTCGTTCAGGGAGAATCGGCTCAGGGAATGTATTCTATTGATTTTGCCAATCAGAATTTTGGAATTGCTGTTGGTGGCGATTACACAAAACAGGAAGCCAATGTCAATAATATTGCAACCACAAATGACGGCGGAAAAACCTGGCAAATTCAGGCATCAGGAAAAAACGCAGGATATACAACCTGTGTACAAATAAAACCTAATTCAAAAGGTAAAGAAATAATCTCTGTAGGCGATCAACACATCAGTTATTCTTCAGACTTTGGAAAAACATGGAAAAAAATTTCCGATGAAAAAGGGTTTTACGTTTGCAAATGGGTAGATGGAAATACTGTAGTTTTTGCCGGGAAAGATAAAATTTCCTTAATGAAACTGAAATTTTAGACAATGAATATTGCAAAAAAATATAATTTAACTTTTTCGGTTTCCGAAATGCGGGGTTTTACAAGAAGACCATCTATTGGAGTTTCAAATATTAACGGAAATCCTTTAAACCATGAAATTGCAAGCTTTTTAGAACCAAACGGATTAAAACTTATTAATCACATAAAAGATGAGATAATTTCATTAGATTATTCTTTTGAATTTAAAGATTACAATATTTGGGGTTATCATGATGCAGAATCTATCGAAGTAAGAAATTTCCCGCCTAATCCAGCTGTTGTTATATTTAATACAGGAGGAAGAGAGGTTGTTGTTTCCATTGCTGACTTTTTATTGATTTTAGAAGAATGGAAATTTTTTGTAGAATCTGTTCCCAAACCTCATTGGTTGGATAATAGATAATTTGAATTTTTAAATTTCATCATAGAACATTTCTCTTATATAATCATAGTTAAAACTTTTCTAACATTTAATTTTGATTAAATTTTTCACATGAAAAACTTTAAAATATTTCTTTTTTTATTAATTCCTGCATTTTTTTATACTCAAAAAATAAGGGTTTTTATTTTGGCGGGTCAGTCTAATATGAATGGTTTCGGATATAATAAAGACCTTTCAAATGATCTGAAAACCATTAAAGATGTTTATATTTTCCAGGGGAATTCTGTTCCTGACGGAGAAAAGAATGGCGGAACAGGAAAATGGGATGTTTTGAAAGCCGGAAACGGAACAGGTTTTAAAACTGATGGAAAAACCAATACACTTTCAGACCGATTTGGTTTGGAAATGACTTTCGTAAAAAGAATGAAAGAACTTTTTCCGAATGATAAAATTGCGTTGATCAAATATGCGAGAGAAGGTACTTCCATAGACAGTCTTGCGACAGGAAGTTTCGGCTGTTGGGATTCAGATTATCACGGGAAAAACGGACTGAATCAATATGACTATTTTCTGAAAACCGTAAAAAATGCTTTAAACGAAAAAGATATTGACGGAAACGGAAAAACAGACGAATTACAAATGTCCGGAATTCTTTGGATGCAAGGTGAAGGAGATGCAAGCTACAACGAAGAAATTGCCAATAATTATTACGCTCATCTGAAAACTTTGATGAATCAGATGCGGGCTGCTTTACGCACTGATGATCTACCGGTTGTGATTGGAAAAATTTCAGATTCCGGGAAAAATGAAAAAGGAAAAGTCTGGCCGATGGGAGAGTTGGTACAGTATGCTCAGGAGAAATTTGTTCGCGATGATAAAAACGCTGCAATTGTTCGTTCTACCCAAAAATACAATTATGGAAACGACCCATGGCATTATGACAGTGCGGGTTATATCGATTTGGGAAAGAATTTTGCGGAAGAGGTATTTAGACTCATTATAAATTTCGAAAAGAAAGACTAATATAATTCATGGTCTCTAATTCAGAAGTATTGGTTAATTTTGCAGAATGAAATTCAACAATTTCATCAGTTTAGAAAAAATATAAAGTATCAAATGAATTCGTTAATCGATAAATATAATATTCCTGGTCCGCGCTATACATCTTATCCCACTGTTCCGTATTGGGACGAATCTACTTTTTCTCCGGAAAAATGGAAATCAAGTGTGATAAAATCTTTCAATGAAAGCAATTCGGCAGAGGGAATTTCAATATACATTCATCTTCCTTTCTGTGAAGCATTGTGTACTTTTTGCGCTTGTCATAAACGTATTACAAAGCAACACAGTGTAGAAGTTCCTTATCTTGAAAGTGTTTTAAAAGAATGGATGCTTTATCTTCAATTATTTAATGAAAAGCCAAAGTTAAAAGAATTGCATTTAGGAGGCGGAACACCCACGTTTTTTTCTCCACAAAATCTAAAAACCTTATTGCAGGGAATTTTTGATACGGTTGAAATTGCAAAACATCCTGAATTTTCTTTTGAAGGTCACCCCAATAATACAACAAGAGAGCATCTTCAGACTTTATTTGATTTAGGATTCAGAAGAGCCAGTTTTGGGGTGCAGGATTATGATTTGAAAGTTCAAAAAGCCATTAACAGAATTCAGCCTTTCGAAAATGTAAAAAATGTTACAGAATGGGCTAGAGAAATTGGGTATACAAGTATTTCTCACGATTTAGTGTATGGTTTACCACATTCTAATTGGGAAAGTATGGCTCTTACCATTCATAAAACTTTAGAGCTAAAACCGGATCGTCTTGCTTATTATTCTTACGCTCATGTTCCATGGATAAAAGGAGTGGGGCAAAGAGGTTTTGATGAAAACGATTTGCCAAGCGGTGAAGAGAAACGCAGATTATATGAAGATGGCAAAAAATTATTGGAAGAATTAGGATATAGAGAAGTCGGGATGGATCATTTTTCTCTTGAAGAAGATGAACTGTATAAATCTATGATTTCAGGAGATATTCATCGTAATTTTATGGGATATTCTTCAAGCAAAACTCAACTGATGATTGGTTTGGGGATGAGTTCTATCTCAGATTCTTGGTATGCTTTTGCTCAAAATGTAAAAACAGTTGAAGAATATCAAAAAATAGTTGAAGAGGGTGAAATTCCTGTAGTGAAAGGGCATGTTCTGAATGAAGAAGATCTCTCGATCAGAAGACATATTCTAAATTTAATGTGCCAATTGGAAACTACTTTTGAAAATAAAGATGCCATTCCAGAGCTTGAGAATGCTTTTGATATGCTTCAGGAAATGGAACGTGATGAATTGGTTGAAATTAACCACAATCAAATAAAAATAACGGAAAAAGGAAGAGCTTTCACAAGAAATGTAGCGATGGTTTTTGATCTCAGAATGTTGAGAAACAAACCCGAAACCAGAATTTTTTCAATGACTATATAACAAAAAGCGATTCATTTCTGAATCGCTTTTTTATGCATTTATGTTTGATAAGGTTAATAACAGACAAGAATAGATTTTCAATTTGCCATTTTACAAAAAGAATTTATATTTTCGCAAAATTTATTTTATTGAAAATTTCTTTTACTCTATAAACGTTATACATTACATCTTGGTCTTCAAAAAAATTAATACCTCTTCCTTGAATCAAGGGTTCTGGTTTTCCAATTATTATATATCCACTCCCGTATAAGTCTTCTCTATAACTAATCTCTAAGTTTTCCAATTTGAATGATTTATCAATGAGCTTACCTGTTTTGTCCGTAAAAATTATTCTTTGATTTGAAATATAAAATCGACTTGTCTTTGTTTTATACCATCTTATAAATATTCTTCCAAGAGTCATGAAAATTGCAAATAAAATCATCATTGGATAGATTAAATAATATATTACATCTTTTCTTGATTCAATTGATTGGGATAATATAAATGTAACAACAAACGAAAAACCAATAAAAAATGGAATGGTTAACATATCTTCCAATCTAAATGGAATTCTATTAGAATGCTCTATCTCTTCTATAATTTTTTCATTTTCTCTTAATTTCATCTTTTCAAATTTTTCAATAATATTACAAAAAATGATACAGTATCGGTTAAAATTGTTGGAAAACCTATTTTCAAACAATTTTAACCGATGCTTTTTTCATTGAAACTAATTTAAAAAATAAATGGGAACTAAAAATGAATGAAGGATGATTTTTTAACAATCAACTTATCTATTTAATAATTATTTTCTGACTGTAAGATTTAAAATCTCCCGATTTAATATTGATGTAGTAAACTCCTGCAGGAATTCCCGAGATGTTAATACTATTTTCAGAATCGAATTTTGTTTCGTCTAAAACTTTTCTTCCTTCGGTACTGAAAATTTCAGCAATATTGTTATTACCCTTTAATCCATCCACAAAAATTCTTTCTGATGCAGGATTTGGATAAACTCTGACTTGACTGAATGTAGCATCCTGAACTCCTAAAGTTGTTGTTTTAATCTTGTAAATTTTACCATTATTTACAGCAGCTACATAAAGTTCTTTAAGATTGTCTTGTCCGAAAGTTGAAAAATTATTTCCGGTAAAAGGTGTCGTCCAAGAAATTGAATTGTTAGGATCCATTGTACCGATTTGCGAAGAACAGTAATCTGCAAAAAAGTATTTTCCCTGTAAAGAAGGATTTTGTGTTCCACGATAAACATAGCCTCCGGTAATGGAACATTTGTTTCCGGAATGATCATAAACAGCTACTGGAAACGTCATCGTTGAAGAAGCTGCACAACCGCTTGTATTGTAATCATTATTTCCTTCATAACATCTCCATCCATAATTAATTCCAGCCTGCGTTATCGGCATTCTGTTGATTTCTTCAAATAATCCTTGTCCTACATCAGCAATCATTACGTTTCCGCTGGTTAAGTCAAAAGAATATTTCCACGCATTTCTTAAACCGTAAGACCAAATTTCATCTGAGCCATCTACACCAATAAAAGGATTTCCGGTAGGAATATTGTAAGCTCCTGCAGAATTAATATCAATTCTTAAAAGCTTTCCTAATAATGAATTTTTGTTTTGAGCATTATTATTGGGATCACCACTACTTCCGCCGTCGCCCGTTACAACCCACAAATTTCCGTCAGGAGCAAAATGGATGCTTCCACCATTATGATTGGCAAAAGGTTTTGGAATATTTAAAATAATTTTTTCTGAATTAGGATCAGCAGTATTCGGATTGGTTGTATTCACAGAATACCTTGCTACGATAATATTTCCGGCTGTGTTGTTATAATACACGAAAAAATAGCCGTTAGTAAGATATTGTGGATGGAAAGCTAAGCCTAAAAGACCTCTTTCTCCACCGAAATTTATTTTATTGCTAATATTAAGAAAGTCTGTAACATTCACGGTTCCGTTGGGTTGTATGATCTTAATGATTCCATTCTGTTGTACTACGAAAAGACGGCTGTCGTTTGCGTTGGTAATCTCTACGGGACTTGTAAGCCCGGTTGCAAATTCTTCCAGAACAAAACTTTGAGATTGTACTGTTAAGGAAGAGAATAATGCTATTGAAAGTAATAGTCTTCTCATAATATTTTGAAATTTAAGGTGTTGTAAAGTTCAAATGAAAATTTCGTACCAATACTTATTTTTAATATTTAATAAAATTAGCCATAAAATATCATTAAAATAAGATTGCCGATATATCTGAAAATAAACCATTTCTGTTGCCAAAAGTTCATAAAATATCAATAAAATCATTATATTTGCCGACTTAATTTAACGTAGTTATAACAAAATGCAAGGAAAAGGACTTATTACAATTGTTGCTATTGTACTAGGGTTAATTTGCTTAAATGAGCTATTACCAACCTGGTACGCCGGCAAAATTGAATCGCAAATCGAAGCTGCGAACGGAAACGAGAAAGAAATCCAGAGATTAAAGGATGAAACTTTAAATCTTGGGTTTACAGAACTTTCTTATGCTAAGGCAAAAGACAAAGAAATGAAGCTAGGTCTTGACCTGAAAGGGGGGATCAACGTTCTTTTGGAAATCAATCAGAGAGATTTGGTGAATGATTTAACTAATTATTCTACCAATCCTATTCTTATTGAGGCTCTTAACAGAACAGATGAAGCTCAGAAAAACTCTACAAAATCTTATATCGACAATTTCTTTGTTGAGTTTGATGCCGTAAACAAAGCAAAAGGCGCAAACCTTAAACTTGCAGATCCTGAAATCTTCGGAAACACTAATCTTTCTGAGATTAAATTCAACACCACTGATGAGCAGGTAAAAAGCATCGTTAAGAAAAGAATTGATCTTTCTGTAGGTACAGCTTTTGAAGTAATCAGAACCAGAATTGATAAATTGGGAGCTATCCAGCCAAACGTACAGAGAGTTCCGGGAACGGCAAGAATCTCTGTAGAAATGCCGGGTATGAAAGATATCGATAAGGTAAAGAAAATGCTTCAGACTTCTGCAAAACTTCAGTTTTGGGAAGTACAGCAGTTTGCTGAGGTTGCACCTTATTTCCAGACTTTAAGTGCTACAGTTGCTGCAAAAGGTGACTCTATGGGAGTTGCTAAAAATACTAATTTCCTAAACTTAATGCAAGGAGGGAAATCTGGAAGCATGAGCTCTGTAGGAAGTGTGAAACTGACAGATACTGCAAAAGTAAACAAGATCTTAAACAGTAAAATTGCGCAGTCTTTACGTCCTGCAAATATTAAATATACCCAGTTTATGTGGGGTTACAAGCCAGAATCTACAGATGAAAAAAGCTTGGTTCTATATGCTGTAAGAGGTAATATCAACCAAAAAGCTCCGGTAGACGGTGCTGTAGAAACTGCAAACATCGGTTACGATGAATTGAGTAGAGTAGTGGTAGATATGCAAATGGATTCTAAAGGTGCTAAAGATTGGAAAACTCTTACTGAGAAAAACGTAGGAAAACCGGTTGCTGTAACTTTAGATAACAGGGTATATACTGCGCCAAATGTACAGGGTGCAATTCCTAACGGTAGAACTCAAATCTCTGGTAACTTCTCTCAGGAAGAAGCTAAAGAATTGGTAGACGTTTTAGGAGCGGGTAAATTACCTGCAGGTGCAAAAGTAGTACAGGCTACACAAGTAGGTCCATCTTTAGGACAGGAGTCTATTGATGCAGGAGTGATGTCATTCTCTATCGCATTCTTAATCATTATTGCATATATCATTTTCTACTACGGTTTAGCGGGAGTTTATGCAGTAATTGCAATGATCATCAACTTATTCTACATTTTCGGAATTATGGATTCCGGAGACTTTACATTAACGCTTCCTGGTATTGCGGGTATTGTACTTTCAATGGCGATGGCGGTAGATACCAACGTAATTATTTACGAAAGAACGAAAGAAGAATTATTTGCAGGTAAAAATATTCTTGAAGCGTACAAAGATGGTTTCAAACATGCATTGAATGCAATTATTGATGGTCACTTAACGATGATTTTGACGGCGGTAGTATTGTTCTTCTTCGGAACAGGTCCTATCAAAGGATTCGCATTGACGTTATTGATTGGTGCTGTAATGACATTGTTTACCTCAATCTTACTTTCAAGAGTAATGATCTTCCATAGATTAAATAAAGGTAAAAGTCTTTCAGTTTGGACTCCTCCAACGAAAAACTTATTCAGAAATACTTGGATCGATTTTATTGGAAAAAGAAAATATTCATATATTCTTTCTGCAATTTTAACGGTAATCTCTTTAGGATCAATTTTCGTTAACGGATTTAAATTTGGTATCGATTTTACGGGTGGTAGAAACTACGTTGTAAGATTTGATAAAGAAGTAAATGCAGAAGATATTGAAAATGGTTTGGTTAAAGTTTTCACGACTCAGGATGGTAAAAACTCTTCTGTAGAAGCTAAAACTTTCGGAAACAACAATCAGCTTAAAATCTCTACAGATTACCTTATCAATGACGAATCATTGAAAGCTGACCAGACTATTGAGCAAAAACTATTTGAAGGTTTAAAACCAAACCTTCCTGCAAACATGACTTTAGAAGAATTTAAATCTGCAGATACAGATCACGCAGGTATTATCTCTTCTGAAAAAGTAGGACCTTCTGTTGCTGATGATATTCAGACACACGGTACTCTTGCAGTTGTTGCTGCTTTGGCGGGTATTTTCATCTATATTTTGGTGAGATTTAGAAAATGGCAGTTTTCATTGGGTGCTGTTGCGGCACTATTACATGATGCGATCATTATCTTGGGTGCGTTCTCGTTATTCCATTCGGTAATGCCTTTCAACATGGAGGTTAACCAAGATTTTATCGCGGCAATTCTTACAGTATTGGGTTACTCAATCAACGATACCGTAATTATCTTCGATAGAATTAGAGAATACCTGAGAGAGAAGAAAGCGCTTACTTTATCAGGATTGTTTGATGATGCAATTTCTAGTACTTTAGGTAGAACGTTCAACACTACATTTACCACTTTACTTGTAATTCTTGCGATCTTCATCTTTGGTGGAGACAACTTGAGAGGATTTATGTTTGCATTGTTAATCGGTATTGGATTTGGAGCTTATTCATCCATCTTCATTGCATCGGCAATTGCTTACGATTTCCTTAAAACAGGAAAAGAAGAAGACGTACACGGTAAATCTTCTTCAGATAAAGAATTGCTTGCTACAAAGTAATATCAACTACATTAAATATATTAAAGAGCCTTTCAAACGAAAGGCTCTTTTTTTATGACTTTTAAATTTGATTAATGATTATCCGCTTTTTGTCATATTAAAAAAATCTTTGTGTGCTTATCTAAGTGAAATCGAAGATTAGACGAAGTCAAACGCATTTGCGAGCTTAAAAACAGCGAATTGTTTAAAGAAATCTTTGCGCTCTTTGCGTTAAAATTTTTATTATGATGTAAAACGGATATGCATAATTTGATTTTAATTAAAACTAAAACAGTTATTCCATCAACCAAAAACCATCAACTATCAACCAACAACAATTCATTAATTTAACACGAATATTTTTCCCGATTTCCTTATTTTTGCAACAACAATGGAAAATTCAAAAAAGAAAGCAGCAATGAGTTTTATATTTATCACATTGCTGATAGATATAACGGGATGGGGAATCATCATTCCTGTAGTTCCGCAACTGATCAAAGAACTGATTCATGCAGACATCAGTGAAGCTGCAAAATATGGAGGCTGGCTCGGTTTTGCTTATGCTTTCGTTCAGTTTGTTTTTTCTCCGGTTGTAGGAAATTTGAGTGACAAATTTGGGCGAAGACCGATTATTTTGATTTCACTTTTTGGTTTTGCCATTGATTATATTTTGCTTGCTTTGGCTCCAACTATTTTATGGCTGTTTATAGGAAGAATCATTGCAGGAATTACCGGAGCGAGTGTTACTACAGCAAGTGCATACATTGCCGATATTTCTACAGATAAAGACAGAGCTAAAAACTTCGGTTTAATTGGTGCCGCATTTGGCTTAGGTTTTATTATTGGTCCAGTTTTAGGAGGTGTTTTAGGTCATTATGGAGCAAGAGTTCCGTTTTATGCTGCAGCAGGCTTATGTCTTTTAAATTTCCTTTATGGTTATTTCATCCTTCCTGAAAGTTTAGATAAAGATAAAAGGCGCGAGTTTAGCTGGAAACGTGCAAATCCTGTAGGTTCATTCAAGTTTTTAGGGAAACATCCTGAAATTTCAGGTTTAATCTTTGCTTTAATTTTAATTTATATTGCTGGTCATGCAGTACAAAGTAACTGGAGTTTCTTTACAATGTATGAATTTGACTGGACAGAAAGAATGGTCGGTATTTCTTTAGGTGTCGTCGGTCTTTTGGTAGGTTTGGTTCAAGGAGTTTTAATCCGATGGACAACTCCAAAGTTGGGCGAGCAAAAAAGTATTTATTACGGATTGATATTATACGCAATAGGATTGCTGCTGTTCTCATTCGCATCTGAAGGTTGGATGATGTTTGTCTTTTTAATTCCTTATTGTCTGGGTGGAATTTGCGGCCCTGCTTTGCAGTCTGTGATTACAAAATCGGTTCCTTCAAACGAACAGGGAGAATTGCAGGGAGCTTTAACCAGTTTAATGAGTGCAACATCCATTATAGGTCCACCTGTAATGACCAATTTATTTTACTTTTTCACCCATGATGAAGCGCCATTTAAGTTTTCCGGAGCACCTTTCTTTTTAGCATTTATATTGATGTCTGTAAGCGTTGTGATTACTTATTATGCTTTTCAGAAAAATAAATCTTAAAATTTATTTAAAATTAAACATATCATATTTTATATATATAATCTTTTGTAATTTAGCACCATGGAATTAAGCATTGGAGAAATGGCACTTATTGCCATTGCAATTGTAGTTTTATTTGGTCCGGATAAACTACCCCAAATTGCTCGCGACCTTGGAGCGGGAGTGAGAAAAATGCGTGGCGCAGTAGAAGACATCAAAACTGAGATCATGAAAGAGACAGATAATCCTGTTTCTGAAATAAAGCGTGAAATCGAAAAAGTGAAAGATGCTGCAAAAGATTTTAACCCGATGAAGAACATCGAAGAAAATATTTTAAAGGAACAGCCTTCTGCAACCGAATTACCAAAAGTAAAACCTGCAGATGATGAAACTTACGAAGGACCGGTAAGCCGTTAAAATATGGAAGAAATTATTCAGGAAGATAAAAATCTATTCCTTTATCTTAACAATTTAGGGGATACTCCTTTTGACCAGTTTTGGATGATGATTTCTGCAACCTGGATCTGGGTTCCGTTGTATGTGATTCTCTGTTATCTTCTGTACAAAAATTTCAAATTAAAATCTCTGCTGTATATTCTCCTTTTCATTGCAATTGGAGTGACTGTTTCTGATCAGGTTTCAGGGATTTTTAAATATGGTGTTGCAAGATTGAGACCTTGTCATGACCCTTCACTTCAAAACGTTATGCGTATTGTAAAATGTGGCGGGCAATATGGTTTTTACTCTGCACATGCTTCAAATACTTTCTTTTTAGCAAGCTATTTAAGTTTTTTATTGAAAGATAAACTTAAATGGTTTCCTTATGCTATATTTGTCTGGGCTGCAGTAGTAGCGTACAGCCGTATATATTTAGGAGTACATTTCCCGGTAGATATTTTGGTAGGGGCGTTTGTTGGAACTTTATTGGGAGGGCTTTTTGCTATGCTCGCAAAAAAAGTAATCAATAAACAAACTATAAACCCATGAAAAAACATTTACTCGTTCTTAGCGTAGTACTTACATCTCTTAACTTTCTGTCTGCTCAGGATAAAAAAATAGCTGAAGAATGTTTTAAAAAAGCCGATTACCAATGTGCTGAAGAGCAATATTCAAAATTGGTGCTTTCGGAACATATTCAGAAATATCAGTCAGACTATTACGTTAATTTAGGAACTTCACAAAGAAGATTAGGCAAAACAACTTTGGCTTTTAAATCTTATGAATCTGCTTTAAAATCAAATCCTAAATCTATTGCTGTTTATGAAAATTTGGCATCTTTACATAATCAAAAAGGAAATCGTACCAAAGCTTTAGAATACGCCAATACAGGAGTAATGCTTGAACCTGAAAATGCTGAAATTTATTTAATTCGATCTAAGATTTACAATAATTTAGGTAAAAAAGATTTGGCGATGGCAGATCTAAAACAAATTCTCACTTTTGCTCCCGACAATATTTTGGCAAGAACAGCATTAGCCAATCTTAAAAAAAATAACGGAGATCTTGAAGGTGCTCTTAAAGATTACAACCTAATGCTCACTGAGAAACCTGAGTCTTTGCTTTACAATGGAAGAGCAGATGTTTATCTGAAAATGAAAAAATCAAAAGAAGCTTTAGCAGACATCAATAAAGCCATTTCTATTGATCCTAAATTTTCGCAGTCTTATGTCACAAAAGCAACCATTTTGTTTGAATCTGCAAAAGATAAAGAAGCTTGCTCCAATCTAGATAAAGCGGCTGCATTGGGTCACGAAAAAGCTTTATTGACAGAGTTTGCAGGAAAATGTACGAAAAAATAGACTTATTTTTTAAAGAAATATATCTTTTCGTTTCTTAGCTGAGTGAAATCGAAGATTCGACGCAGTCAAACGCCTTTGCGAACTTAAAAACGTTTATAATTAAATAAAATCTTTGCGAGCTTTGCGTTAAAAAATTAAGCTCTAATTAAATTAAAAAATTCATGTTAAATATTGTTCTTGTAGAACCAGAAATCCCTAATAATACCGGAAATATCGGAAGATTGTGTGTAGGAACCGAAAGCAGATTACATTTAATACATCCTTTTGGATTTTTGATTGATGATAAAAACCTGAAACGGTCAGGTTTAGATTATTGGGTTCATCTCGATGTTACAGAATATGAAAATGTTGATGAATGGATGAAAAATATTCCCGACTTGTCTCGTGTGTTTCTGATGAGTTCACATGCTGAAAAATCTTATTTGGAAATTGATTTTCAGGACGGAGATTGGTTGGTTTTCGGAAAAGAGAGTAAAGGTTTGAGTAAAGATGTTTTAGACCGTTTCGAAAATCATTTGACCATTCCAATGTCTAAATTGATAAGAAGCTTTAATATCGCCAATTCGGTTGCATTTGTAGTAGGAGAGGCGAAAAGACAGATCACCTTAAAAAAATAGTTTTACAAATGTTGTAATTTTATTTTGGATCTAAAATTTAATGCTTATCTGCAATTTCTCTGTTTGCCTTTGCGTTCAGTTATGGATCATTAATAAAAACGGATATACCTAGAAATTGTAAATTATAGTTAAATAATAATAAAATTTAAATTTTATTAAAAGCCTTGTGTATATTTGTAAAATATCACTTAGTAAAGAATTATTTAAATTATGAAAACACTTTCTAGACTTATTTTATCAACAGCTTTTGTAATGACCTTAGCAATTTCGAATACTGCTTTTGCTCAGGAAACTAAAAATGAACTTGCTATCAATACCAATTCACTATTAGGAAATACGGTTAAAAGACACGAAGCATCTCCTGAATTAAAAACTACTACTCTTATTCTTATTAATAAAAATGAAAGCTCACTTGAAGCTCTTAAAGAACTTAAAGGGGAGGATGTAAAAGGGGTAAAAGTACTTTTAGATGATTCTGTAAAGAAAAAGTTCAGAGAAAAAGGGATCAAAGAAATTATTTCGGTTACTACAAAATAGTTAATCGTTATGATATGGTTTTCCTTGTAAGATCTGATCGGCTCTGTAAAGCTGCTCAACAATAAAAAGCCGGATCATCTGATGCGTAAATGTCATTTTAGATAATGACATTTTTTCGTTGGCCCTGCTGTAGATCTCATCCGAAAAACCATACGCTCCACCGATCAGAATGTGAACTTTTTTCACTGAAGAATTCATCCAGAAATCTATTTTGTTTGAAAATTCGCGGCTGGTAAATTGTTTTCCTTTTTCATCAAGAAGAATGACCAGATCATTTTTATCGATTTGATTTAAAAATAATTTGGCTTCTTCTTTTTTGAGAAGATCCGAAGAAAGATTTTTGGCATTTTTTACATCCGGAATTTCTGTAATCTCAAAATTCCAGTGTTTTGGAAGGCGGGTAAGGTAATAACCGATTAAAGATGTAATTTCTTTGTCATCTGTTTTCCCAATACAAACTAAACTGATTCGCATTTCTTATATTTGCTAAGCGCAAATATACTTTATGGCTTTAAAAATTCCTAAATTTATCGTGAAATTTCAAGAATTTCTAGACGACATCCATCTTCCGGTACTCGGAATATCGCTTTGGCAGATGTTTCAAATCTATATTTCAGGAATTTTTAAAGGTAATATAGGACGAAAAGCAGCCAGTATTTCATGGAGTTTTACCTTAAGTTTATTTCCTTTTTTACTCTTCTTACTTTCGGTAATTCCGTATATGCCACATTATGATAAGCTTCAGTTCTATATTTTTGAAGTTTTAATGCATAATATTTTCCCGTCTAATATCGAAGGAGATGTAAGAAATTATATTGAAGATAATATTATCCCAAACATGAAGGGAATCAGTAATTTAACGATTCTTGTAGCTCTTGTTTTTGCCACAAACGGTACTTTCTCTTTAATTAATGGATTCAATGAAAACTCAGAAGAAAAACTGACTGATGTAAAAGAATTTATTCTTTCTTTTTTTATTACGATTGGTTTCGTAAGTATCATATTTTTAGCGCTTTTCGGGGTTTATTATGTGGAAGTTGTACTCAAACTGTTTACACCGTCTTATGACGTTTCCTGGCTCGTAAGAAACCTTTCTAAAATCATTGGTTTTGTATCGTTTCCGCTCTTTTATTTTATCCTTTTGGCGATGTTTTATTGGTTGGGAACGGTAAAGATTATCAGATTCAGACAGGCGATTCCTGGAGCAATTCTTACGACTGTTTTGTTTGTTGTTACCACGTATTTCTTTGCTTTATATGTGAAGAATATTGCCCGTTATAACGTACTTTACGGTTCCATCGGAAGTATGATTTTATTGATGGTTTGGGTGAATGTAAATGTTTATCTTTTGCTTTTCGGGAACGAACTGAACATGGCATTGAGAAAATTAAGAATAGAAAAATTGCTTTCAGACGAAATAAAAAGAGAGGCGAAAAATTATCATTCTCAAAATTCTGAACCTAATCTGGAAAGTGATGATGAACACAAAAGACCTTATGAGAAAAAAGAAAGCTAGAATGAAATGTATTTCAACAGTATTGATGATAATGTCTCTTTTGACTTTACAATCGTGTGAAGATGTTGTCGATCAGATTTATGAAAATAAACAAGAACAGAATGCTGTTTCACCATACCGAGGAACTTACACAGGAACTTATACCGGAGATGTGAATGGAAACCTGATCATTAATGTTAGTGAAAAAGGCACAATAGAAATAACAAGAAACACCCTGAATTCTAGCGAAAGCTATCTTACAGGTTTTATCAATGCATCTTTCAATACCACCAACAGAGCGCCATCAGGTTTTATGTTGATTGGTAATCTTAATTCGAAGATGGGGACTTGGGAAATGGGCAGCCTTAAAGGAAATTGGACCGTTAAGAAGAACTGATCTTCCTGTGTTTTTTTACTCTCTTTTTCTTTGCACTGAAATTTAAAATCAAATATCCGGAAACTGCAGCGATAAATGAAGCAATCAGAATGGCAAATTTAGCTTCATCCTGAAAAGATATTTCATGTTTAAAAGAAAGCAGGGCGATGAATATTGACATTGTGAAGCCTATTCCCGCTAAAAGACCGACGCCGATCATCTGATTCCATGAAGAGCGTTGTGGAAGTGAACTGATTTTTAGTTTTATGGCAATTAATGAGAACAGATTAATTCCTATCAGTTTACCCAAAACAAGTCCGCCAATTATTCCCAATCCTAAACTGTTGAATAATCCATCGACCATACTGCTGTTAAAGGCAATATTAGTATTGGTCAATGCGAAAATCGGCATGATAATAAAGCTTACCGGGAAATGCAGCGAATGTTCAAGTTTTTCTAAAGGTGATATTTTTGTTTTAGAAACATTAGTTGGAATCGTAAAAGCCAATAAAACTCCTGCAATCGTTGCGTGAATTCCTGAATGATGCAGGAAATACCATAAAAATATTCCCGGAACGATATAGAAAATCAGTTTTGTAACTTTCAGGTAATTTAAAAGAAATAAAACCGCAACAATACCGAAAGAAAGCAAAAGATAGATCCAGTGAATTTGTTCGGTATAAAAAATCGCAATCACCAAAATAGCACCCAAATCATCTACAATTGCCAAAGCTGCCAGAAAAATCTTTAGCGAAGCCGGAACTTTTTTTCCCAACATTGAAATAATGGCCAACGAAAAGGCAATATCGGTCGCCATCGGAATTCCCCATCCGTTGCCGTAATCCGTTCCGAAATTAAATGCAGTATAAATAACCGCAGGAACCAACATTCCACCGATTGCTGCGAAAATTGGTAGCGAAGCATTTTTAAAAGATGAAAGTTCGCCTTCTACCAATTCTCTTTTAATTTCCAATCCCACTAAAAGAAAGAAAACTGCCATCAAACCATCATTTATCCAAATACTTATAGGATATTTTAAATGTAAATCTTCAGAACCTAATTGAAAATCTAAAAATTGCTGAAAACCAGTTCCTAAGGATGAGTTTGCAATAATTAATGCAAAAACCACACATAAGATGAGTAAAACTCCGGATGATTGATTGCTTTGAAAAAATTTTTTAAAATACTGGGTCAGCATCATTTTTTTTATTTTTAAATACGTCTGATTCTTGAAATTCCGTCGATTGCCTTTAATTTTTTGAATGTTTCTTCAAGCTGACCTTTATGTTTTACTTCTAAGTTGATATTTCCTGTGAAAATTCCGTTGTTAGATTCAATCGACATACTTTTCATGTCCATTCCCATTGCACCACTAATTACGGTGGTGATGTCGTTGATCATTCCCATTCTGTCTAGACCCTCAATCTCAATTTTAATACGGTTTTTAAAGCTTTCTTCATTCACCCATTTTGCAGGAATTACACGATAATCATATTGTGCACGAAGATTAATCGCATTCGGACAATTGTCGCTGTGAACTTTAATTCCGTCTGAAATCGTAATGAAACCGAAGATTTTGTCTCCAGGAATTACCGTACAGCATTTTGCATAACTGTAATTGAGCTTTTCTTCATCTTTCCCAAAAACAATCATATCGAGATTGATTTCTTTCGGCTCTTCGTAATGCTGGTTTTTATTGGTATTTCTCTTAAATCTCGAAAGTAGATTATTGAAAACATTTTTACTTTCAATATATTTCCTTAAACTGCTTGCATCCAATTCGTTAGTTTGGAATTTTAAGAACAGTTCCTGAGAAGATTTAAGGTTGAAAAACTTCTGAAGTTTATTGATTTCCTCATCATTAAAATTAATTTTTGCATGACGAAGTTTTCTTTGTAAAATCTCTTTTCCTTCTTCTACGAATGAGTTTTTCTCAGAATTAAGATAACTTTTAATTTTTGATTTTGCCTTTGAAGTCACTACAAAATCAAGCCAGTCAAACTTTGGTTTTTGATTTTGAGATGAAAGAATGTCTACCTGATCACCGTTTTGAAGAACGTACGAAATAGGAACCAATTTTCCGTTGATTTTCGCTCCTAAACATTTCATTCCTAAATCCGAGTGCACAGAAAAAGCAAAATCTAAAGCCGTTGCATTGGTCGGAAGAATTTTAATCTCACCTTTTGGAGTAAATACAAAAACTTCTTTAGAATATAAATTGAGTTTAATATTATCTAAAAGTTCAGAAGTTGTAAGATTCTGCTGTTGCTCGAGTACATCACGTATTTCGGTAACCCATTTTTCAAAATTTCTGTCATCGTTACTTTGTTTGTAACCTTCTTTGTATTTGTAATGAGCGGCAACTCCTTTTTCGGCAATATCATCCATTCTTTCAGAACGGATCTGTACTTCAATCCACTTTCGATCAGGACCCAGAACAGTTAAATGTAAACTTTCATATCCTGTAGAACGGGGTTGCGTAATCCAGTCACGCATTCTCGATGGATTACTGTGATAAACGTCTGTAACGATAGAATAAATTTTCCAAGCAAGGAACTTTTCATTCTTTGCATCAGATTTATAAATAATCCGGATTGCATAATTATCAAAAACCTCTTCAAAAGAAACGCCCTGTTTAAGCATTTTTCTGTAAATAGAAGAGATGGCTTTTGCACGGCCTTTTATACTTACATTTAAACCTTCATCTTTTAATCTTTCAGAAACTTCTTTGGTAAACTCATCGATGTAGCGAATTCGGCTTTCTTTTTCCAATTCCAGTTTCTCGGTGATTTCATTATAAACTTCAGGATTATTATATTTTAAAGATAAATCTTCAAGCTCAGATTTGATGTTGTACAATCCCAATCTGTGAGCCATCGGTGCATAAATGTAAACCGTTTCAGAAGCAATTTTTTTCTGTTTATCGGGCGCCATGCTTTGCAACGTTCGCATATTGTGAAGTCGGTCTGCAATTTTAATAAGAATCACACGGAAATCTTCAGAAAGCGTCAATAGCAATTTTCTGTAGTTTTCAGACTGTACAGAAATATTCTGATGATTCATGATAGAAATCTTCGTCAATCCGTTGACAACACCGGCGATTCTTTCTCCAAAAATCTTTTTCAGATCTTCGTAAGTGTATTCAGAATCTTCTATAACATCGTGTAAAAGCGCACAGGCAATTGATGAAGCTCCTAAACCGATTTCTGTCGCAACAATTTTAGCAACAGCAATAGGATGATAAATGTAGGGTTCACCAGATTTTCTTCTTTGATCTTTGTGAGCATCAAGAGCAATATCAAAAGCCTTTCGGATGAGTTTATTATTTTCTTCATCCAAAGTTCTATATGTATTAGAAATCAGGTCTTTATACCTCGCAGAGATTTCTTTATTTTCTTGTTCCAAATCGTAACTCATCTGTGTAAAAGGCTTTGTTTAAACGAAAATACGAAAAATATTATGATTGGTCGATTTATAAAACTAAAAATCCGCAGAAATAAATTCCGCGGATTCGGTTATAAGTTTTTAGTTTTTAATGCTAAGCTTTCACTTCAGAATTTATTCCGTCGTGTTGTACTTTTATTCTTACATCCGGACTGCTGTGAATTTCAGCTTTGCTCCGTGCCTCAATCAAACTTTTTAACTTCACGTAAGAAGCCTGGTCGATGCTCATATTTTCAAATAAATAGGTTTTATGTACATGGTTTTCATCAAAGATATGCCTCACTTTTTCGGTTAAATCTCTGTTTTTTATTTCTACACTCGCCAAGTATTGGGAGTTATGATGATCGTCACTAAGGTACACAATGTACTCGGAATCTAAGAATCCTAAACCTTCAATTTCCTTCTCGAGTTTTTTGTAATCACTGTGCGGTCCAAATAATCCTGCTAAGATGCTTGACATAGTAATATTGTTTTGTATTTGTTATCTAAAGATAGAAATATTTTCAATATGTTTATTAAAAATTTAATAAAATTTATAATATTTTATTTCATCTATAAAAATTTAATAAAAATTAAGATTTTGTCTATTTTAGAACAAACTGTTTTTATAAAACTTTAAGCACAAAAAAACTCTGTAATAAATACAGAGTTTCGTTTAGTATAGAAAATTTTTCAATTTAAATTCTTTCATTCTTAATCTCCTCCACAATTTCAGGATTCAATAGAGTAGAAGTATCTCCAAAATTACTGAAATCTCCTTCTGCAATTTTTCTTAAAATTCTACGCATAATTTTTCCGGAACGTGTTTTTGGAAGCCCTGAAACAAACTGAATCTTATCCAGTTTTGCAATCGGACCAATCTGATCGGAAATTAATTGATTAATTTCTTTAACCAAATTTTCCTGCTTTCTGTCGGAACCGGAATCTTTTAAAATTACAAAACCGTATAAAGCGCTTCCTTTGATATCGTGAGGGAAACCTACGATTGCAGATTCTGCTACAGCCGGATGTTCATTGATGCTGTCTTCAATAGGTGCAGTTCCTAAATTATGACCAGAAACAATCACCACATCATCTACACGACCTGTGATTCTGTAATATCCAACCTCATCTCTCAAAGCACCATCTCCCGTAAAATATTTTCCTGGAAATGCCGAAAAATAAGTTTCCTTATATCTTTGGTGATCACCCCAAATTGTTCTTGCAATTCCCGGCCATGGAAAACGGATACAAAGGTTTCCTGTAACTTGGTTTCCTGTAATTTCGTTGCGTTTATCATCCATTAAAACGGGCTGGATTCCCGGTAATGGAAGTGTTGCGTAAGTCGGTTTTGTAGGTGTTACAAATGGAATAGGAGAGATCATGATTCCACCAGTTTCTGTTTGCCACCAAGTATCTACAATCGGACATTTTTTTCTTCCTACATGATCATTAAACCAATGCCAAGCTTCGTCATTAATAGGTTCACCAACAGATCCGATTACTCGTAATGAACTTAAATCATGCTTGTCTACCCATTCTGTGCTTTCTTTTGCTAAAGAACGAATGGCGGTTGGAGCAGTGTAAAATTGGGTTACTTTATGTTTTTCAATGACATCCCAAAATCTGTCTGGTTCAGGATAGGTTGGAACTCCTTCGAAAATTACGGTTGTTGCACCATTTAATAATGGTCCGTAAAGAATGTAGGAGTGCCCTGTAATCCAGCCAATATCTGCAGTACACCAATAAATATCATTTTCCTGATAATTGAAAACATTTTTGAAAGTATATGCTGAATATACCATATAACCTGCAGAAGTGTGAAGCATTCCTTTTGGTTTTCCTGTAGATCCTGAAGTGTATAAAATAAACAAAGGATCTTCTGCATCCATAATTACGGTAACGAAATCTGCGGAAGCTTTTTCGTACAGATCATCCATCCAGAAATCTCTGCCTTCCTTCATTTTTACTTCGTTGTGGGTTCTTTTTACAACCAAAGTTTTTTCCACAGTCGGGCATTTTTCTAAAGCTTCATCAATAATCGATTTTAAATCTAAAACTTTGCTTCCTCTGTAACTTCCGTCTGAAGTAATCAACATTTTTGCGCCACAGTCATTTACTCTTGAGACCACGGCCGAAGCTGAAAATCCCGCAAAAATTACAGAATGAACTGCTCCTAATTTAGCACAAGCTAACATAGTAACTGCCAATTCAGGAATCATAGGAAGATAAATGCAAACTCTGTCGCCTTTTTCAATACCCATTTCACGCAGGATATTGGCTGTTTTGTTAACTCTTGTATATAAATCGTTGTAAGAAATGTGTTGTGCTTCTTCTTTCGGATCATTCGGTTCCCAAATGATAGCAGTTTTTTCTCCTCTTACCGATAAATGTCTGTCGAGGCAGTTTTTGGTGATATTTAATTTAGCATCTTTAAACCAAGTGATTTTCGCTTCATTCATATCATATTTTACCACCTTGCTCCATCTTTGGTACCATACAAAATTCTGATCGGCAACTTTATCCCAGAATTTTTTCGGGTTTTTGATTGATTTTTTGTACTCTTCAAAGTAGTGCGGTAAATCTTCTATCACGTAATTTCTCATACTTTCTTTTTTTTAGAAATTATTTATTTTAAATTATTTTTTGTCTTTGTAAGTCTTGAATTTTTCTTGAATTTCATCAATGATGTTTTCATCATCGATCGTCGACGGAATTTGAAATTCTTTTCCATCAATAATTGTTCTGATGAGTTTTCTTAAAGTCTTTCCGGATCTTGTTTTTGGAAGTCTTTTTACGACCATCACGCTTTTTAAAAAAGCAACAGCGCCTATTTTTTCTCTAACTTTCAGAATAATTTCTTTTTCTACATTTTCTTCAGAAATTTCCGAACCATTTTTCAAAACGACGGTTGCAAAAGGAACTTGCCCACGCAGATCATCATCAATTCCTACAACTGCACATTCAGCAACATCTGGATGAGACGAAACAATTTCTTCCATTTCGGAAGTTGAAAGTCGGTGTCCTGCAACATTGATCACATCATCCACTCTTCCAGTAATGAAAACATAGCCGTCTTCATCTTTTATCGCGCCGTCTCCTGAGAAATAATAACCTTTATATTGTGATAAATAACTTTTTTCAAAACGTTCATAATCATTCCAAACCCCTAAAAGAGCGCCCGGAGGAAGTGGAAGTTTGATGACTAGATATCCTTCTTTGTGTTCGTCTAATTCGTAACCATTTTCATCAAAAATTTTAATATCATATCCTGGAATCGGCTTTCCTGCAGCTGCTCTTTTAATTTTATAATTATCATTAAAAGTCATTAAACCCAACATTGGTGAACCAGATTCTGTTTGCCACCAATGATCAATTGCGGGAACTCGGATGTGTTCTGCAAACCAATCTAAAGTTGCAACGTCACACCTTTCACCCGCCAAAAACTGTTTTTTGAAATGGCTTAAATCATATTTTTTAACCAATTCGCCATTCGGGTCTTCTTTTTTAATCGCTCTAATTGCAGTTGGAGCCGTAAACATTGCCGAAACTTTATGTTCCGAAATAATTCTCCAAAAAGTTCCTGCATCGGGAGTCATAATTGGTTTTCCTTCAAAAATAATCGTTGTATTTCTGTTGATTAAAGGAGCGTAAACTGTGTAACTGTGACCAACTGCCCAACCGAAATCGGATGCAGCCCAAAAAGTTTCGCCTTGCTCAATTCCATAAATATATTTCATAGAAAACTTCAACGCGGTAGCGTAACCTCCGGTATCTCTGGTGATCCCTTTTGGTTTTCCAGTGGTTCCTGAAGTATATAATAAATACAAAGGATGATTGGATTCTACAGAAACACAATCTGCAGGATCTGATGCTGAAACCAGTTCTTCGTAATCAATAATACCTTCGAACATTTCGTCCTTATTATCAGTCAGCTTTCTATTGAAAACAATGATGTTATCTACTTTATCCTTCGCCAATTCAATGGCTTTTTCTACTAAAGGCAGATAAGGAATTCTTTTAGCAATTTCAATTCCTGCGGTTGCAGTAATTAAAGCTTTTGGTTTGCAATCATCAATTCTCACAACCAATTCGTGTGGCGCAAAACCGCCAAAAACAACATTGTGAATCACGCCGATTCTCGCACAAGCCAACATTGCAAAAAGCGTCTGCGGAATCATCGGCATATAAATTACAGCGGTGTCGCTTTTTTTTAAACCTAAAGAAGCCAATCCACCGGCTAATTTTGAAACTTCTTCTTTTGCCTGATTAAAAGTATATTTTTTCTTTTGCCCTGTTACCGGAGAATCATAAATAATCGCAATTTCTTCGCCAAAGCCGTCTTCAATATGTTTGTCGATGCACAAATAAGACATATTGAGTCTTCCATCTTCAAACCATTGAGTGTAGTCATTTTTATCTTTTGAAATAATCGTTTTGGGAAATTCAAACCACGAAATTTCCTGAGCCTGTTCTTTCCAGAATTGCTCTTTATTTTCTATGCTTTGTTTAAATAAATTATCTGTGTTCATATTTTCTGTGTTTGTTTTTTAAACACTAATTACACTAAAGGATTTGTGTTATTTGTGTAATCCATTTGTAATATTTGTGTTTGAATTATCCTAAAAGTTCCTCAATCTGCTGAATCAGTTTTTTAATAGAATAAGGTTTTGTAACATACGCATCAGCTCCCATTCCCAAGCCTTTTTCTATATCTTTTGGATTATTTTTAGCGCTTAAGAAAAGCACTTTTGTATTGTTTAAAGCTTCATTTTTTTTAATTTCCTCCAAAGTGCTGTATCCGTCAAGATTCGGCATCATAATATCCAATAGAATAACATCAGGAACAAGGGTTTTCAGGAATTCTAAAACCTCAGCTCCGTCTCTTGCAATGTATACTTCGTATCCTATTTTCCGGAAACTGTATTCCAGAGACATTAATATTTTATGTTCGTCATCTGCGATCAATATTTTTTTCATTTTTGCACATCGTTAAGGTTCAACTTCATTACTTTTTATATTTTTTCGGGTGAAGGTAACGGTAAAAGTCACCCCTAATCCACTGTTTTCTGCTTTTATAGTTCCATTGTGGGCTTCTACGATTCTTCTTGAAATGGCAAGACCGAGACCGCTTCCTGTTGGTTTTATAATGTTTTGATTTTTAGACTGGTAAAATTTATCGAAAATCACTTCCAGATCTTCTTCAGGAATGTTTTTTCCGGTATTGAATATTTTGATGATTAAAAAATTATCTTTTTCTGAAAATTTAGTCTGAATTGTACCTTGTTCTTCAGTAAATTTCAATGCATTTCCTAAGATATTTTGGAATAATTGAATCATTCTCGCTTCATCATATTCAAACAGATAATTATGAAGTAGATCGACTTCGCTTACATGAATGAATTTCTGCTGAATCAAATGTAGAATAGGGTTTAAAGCTTTTTTGTAAGTTTCAATAATGTTGTTTTCCTGAATATTTAAAGCAATTTCTCCATGCTGAAGTTTATCCAAATAAAGAATATCGTTGATGATCTCACTTAAACGGTCAGATTCTGTGATGATATTGTTTAAAAATTCTCTTTTAATATCTAAAGGAATATCGTCATCGTCTGTTAAAATTTCTCCTGCAGAACGAATCGCTGTAATTGGAGTTCTGAGTTCGTGTGCAACTGAATCGAGAAAATCATCTTTCTGGCGGTCTTTTACAATTAAATTTTCATTCGCTGCGCTCAGATCATTTGAAAGTTGCTTCAGTTCTTCAGATTTTTCTGTAAGCTTTTTATTTAAAGTGATGTTTTCTTTAGATTCTTCCAGAATATTTAAAACTTCTTTTAATGAAATTTTATCTTCTTTGGTAACGCCTTCAATTAAAATTTTCGCAGAAGCTGTCCCGATTCTTCCAGCCAAAAGGTTTTCGGAAAATTTTATAAATCTTGAATCTGCAGTTTCGGTTTGCGAATCGATATTGTATTTAATATTGAAGATCCGCATTGCCTGTTCGGTTTTCTTTTTGCCTAAAAAACGCTCCAGAATATTTTTGATATCAGAAACATAAGCGGTTCCTCTCCAGATAAATGCATTCTCATGATTTTGAATATACTTATCAATATCAACATATAATTCGGCAAAATTTCGCTCACGGTAATTTCCTTTCATGCTTACAGAAAGAATGGTGAATAATCCTGTATTCACTAAGATCGACCAAAAGAAAATTTCAGGAATTCTTCCTAAATACGGAATGCTGAAGAAGTCGAAAACATCATACATGTCACGTAAAGCTCCTTTAATTTCTGAATTGTATGAAAAATAATATTGCGGAACAATCAATCCGAAATAACAAATAATTAATCCTGCAAAAAGCCCGATGATTGCGCCTTTGTAGCTTCCTCTTCTCCAAAATATAGCTCCGAAAAATGCAGGAGCCAATTGCGCAATAATGACAAACGAAATTAAACCAACTGAATCTAATGAAGTTTTTAAAATGAAATATTTATAAAAAGCAAACGCTACGATAATCAATCCAAAAATTGAAAATTTACGTACGTTGGTAATGTTTCTGGTATTTTGAGTTTCATTTTCAGCTTTAAATTTTCCTAATAAACCGTAAGGAATGATAAGATTGTTAGAAAGCATGATCGATAATGTAATTGCTGAAATAATGATCATTGAAATACACGAACTCAAGCCTCCTAAAAATACCAAAACTGTAATCAAAGTATTATCAAAATGTTGGGGAATGAGAATAGAGTAGAACTCCGGATTTACGTTTTGACCTTGAAATATTAATCTTCCACCCCAAGCGATCGGGAAGATAAAAATGGTAAATATTAAAAGATACAGCGGAAAAAACCAAATCGCTGTTTTGATGTGTTTTTCCTGTCTGTTTTCGACAATTGCAGTGTGGAATTGTCTTGGTAAAATACAGATTGCAGTTCCCGAAATCAGGCAGAGAACCATCCAGTTCATAGCACCTTCAATTCCGTTAAAAGTGTTTTTTGCTTTAAAATCTGAAAACTTACTTGCCTTTTGATATAAATCTGAAAACCCATCAAAAGCATAGTAAATGACAAATAATCCTAAAATAATAATGAAAAATAATTTAAGAAAGCTTTCTAATGCGATTGCCGAAATTATTCCTAAGCGTTTTTCGGAAGCGTCTACATATTTCGTTCCGTAATAAGATGAAAATACAGCGATCAAAACAACTACAAAGGTTCCACTGTCGGTAAAAATATTTTTAGAAACACTGGTTTCTGTCACTAAGTGAAATGTTTCTGAAATAGCTTTTATCTGCAATCCGATATAAGGAATGATTGCAAAAAGACAAACTAAAGTAATAATTGCACTGAAACTTCTGCTGTTTCCGTATCGCAAAGAAATGAAATCCGCAAGACTGCTTATTTTATTAACTCTTGAAATACGAACAATTCTTGTATTAATGTAGATCCAAGCTGGAATGACCATTATTGGTCCGATGTAAATTGGTAAATAATTGAGACCGCTTGTCGCTGCTACGCCGATACTTCCATAATACGTCCATGCAGTGCAATACACCGCAAGAGACAATGCATAAATGTATGGGTTGTTAATCCAAAGCTTGCTCTTCTTCTTTTCTGCTAAATGAGCAACTAAGAACAAAAGTGCGAGATAAATCAAAACAACGATAAATAATGCGAAACTACTCATCATATTTTTTTACGATTACAAAAGAAATAATGATGGAGATCATCCAGACTGCGAATAAGTAAACAAGAATCATCGGGTAACCGAAAATTTCTCTTTCACTGTTAAAAAGCAATGAAACAGGAATGCTGAAAGCGATAAGTAAACCTACGCTCAGAATAATCAGTTTTTGTTCGTGTCGCTTTTTCATGAATATTGAATAATTAATGATAAAAGATAATTGATGAACAAAATCATTCATCAATTATCATCTATCGTTTATAGTTTAAACTTTATCGTCCGAATATTCTCCTGTTAAAGAATAATATCCGAAGATTGCCATTCCGCCTGTTACAATCGGTACCAATACAAAAAGTATGATGATGCCGAATACAAGGTCTTCCTGTTTTCCTGAAGTGATTTTAGGAACACCCATTACTGTAATTCCGAAGTAGGCAACAATTAAGGCGGCTAAGATCCAGACAATGCCTAATATTTTTTTTAATCCGTTCATTTTAGTAGATTTAAAATTAATAAATTTTTAAGTGATTATCCCTATTAATCGTGGATATTGTTATTCTTATTTTTAAGATAAATCAATCCGATGACTAAACAGACTGCGGCAACCCCGATTGGATACCAAAGTCCTTCCAGATACCAGGTTGGATGTCCTGCATCTTTTCCTGAAGTTACGAGATAAGTGGCAACCGCGGGAAGTAATCCTCCAAAAACCCCATTACCAATGTGATACGGTAAAGACATCGAGGTGTAACGGATCCTCACAGGGAACATTTCAACTAAGAATGCTGCAATCGGGCCGTAAACCATCGTTACAAAAATCACCTGAATAAACACCAAGAATACCAAATACCATCTTGTGTCGTCGTTCAAAGTAATAGCTGTGGAAACTTTCGGCTCTTCAGCTTTTCCATCTTTCATTACCGGACCTGTTGCAGACCAATGAACGATACTGTCTTTTTTGATTAAAGTTCCGTCTGTGAAAGTAGTTTCTTTATGGAAAGTAATTAAGCTGTCTGTTGCGATATCTTTATGAATTGCTGCAACTCTGGTTTCTTTAATGCCGTCACTCGCCATCGTTTTCGCTTCAATGTTTACACTTTTGTACATAGCATCGTAAATGGGTCTGTAGGCTAAAATAGCAACCAACATTCCGGTCATCATAATTGCTTTTCTACCGATTTTATCTGAAAGCCAACCAAAAAATACGAAGAAAGGAGTTCCCATCAATAAAGCTGTTGCCATTAAATAGTCTACCTGCATTGAGTTGATATTCATTACTTTTTGGAGGAAACTCATGGCGTAAAATTGTCCTGTATACCAAATTACACCTTGTCCCATCGCAGCTCCGAATAATGCCAATAAAACAAATTTGAAGTTGAATTTATTACCGAAACTTTCTTTTAAAGGATTTTTAGAAGTTTTCCCCTCGCTTTTAGCCTTTGCAAAAAGCGGAGACTCCTTCATGTTTTTTCTGATGAAATAAGAAACTCCCACCATTAAAATCGAGATCCAAAATGGAACTCTCCATCCCCAAGAATCAAAATCTTCAGCAGAAAGTGTATTTTTTGTAATTAAAATAACAATTAAAGAAATGAAAAGTCCTGCAGTTGCGGTGGTTTGAATCCATGAAGTCCAGTAACCTCTTCTGTGTGGCTGTGAATATTCTGCAACATAGGTTGCTGCGCCGCCATATTCTCCTCCTAAAGCTAAACCTTGTAAAAGTCTTAAGATTAAAACTAAAACAGGCGCCAAATATCCTATGGTCTCATATCCCGGAATACATCCGATCAGAAATGTGGAGAATCCCATGATTAATAAAGTAACGAGAAAAGTATATTTCCTTCCGATAATATCTCCTAATCTTCCGAAAAATAACGCTCCGAAAGGTCTTACTACAAATCCTGCTGCAAAAGTTGCCAATGTAGATAAAAATGCTGCGGTAGGATTATCTGCAGGGAAAAATTTTGTTGCTAAAACGACGGCTAAACTTCCGAAAATATAGAAATCATACCATTCTATCAAAGTTCCGAGAGATGATGCAGTGATGACGCTCCAGATGGTGCGGTTTTTCTGCTTATCTGTCATATTCTCGTAAGCATCGTGGTGTTGTTCGCTCATATCACTAGATTTTTTTGTTTAAATTATTATAATGGAAATTAATTTTTATAAATAGATCTGAAGTTGTACAATAAATTCTCCTTTAGATTTCGGGCTCTCGGTCGGGCTTGTGTACACTGGTCTTGTAGAATATTGAGTAGTGATTTTCGCATGATGACCGTCTAAAAACCAGTTGGCTCCCACATCAAACTGTGAAGATGGTTTGTCGAATGCTTCAAAATCTTTGTAAGTGTAAGCTGCAAAAGGCTGAATTCTGACTTTCGGCTTCTCTGCCTGATTAGGTAATAATAAACCTGCTTGAGCATAAACTACATTTCCTGTTCCAATCATTGGTTGAAGATTTCCAGGACCAGCCAAAGCTCTTTGTCCGACAAAATTCGGGTCGGTCGCTGCAATATTCATGGTGCCTAAATTCCTAACGTAATTGGGTCCGAAATTATAGTTGAAATATCCTGCATAAGCCGAAACTGCCATTTTATTTTTTGCTTCACCTAAAGGAATGTCGGCAAAAGCATCTACGGAAAGTAGAGTGATGTCGTGCTTTTCAATATTTGAATTGACAGAAGTTCTCGTTCCTTCGGCTTGATGATAAAAACCTGCACCGACGTTGAAAACTTTTTTTGTACCTAAATAAGAACCTACTTTGAAAGGAAGAAGATTAGATTCTGTATCTAAAAATTGGTATTCAAAATAACCCGCTTTAGACCAATTTGGGTTTCCGTTGTTGTCAACTGCAACTTCATTTCCTGGAATTAAAGTATTTGGAGGAGTTAAATCTGTTGCGAATGGCTTGTTTAAACTCATTCGGTATTCAAACTTTCCATATTTACCTTTTGCGAAAACTCCCATTTGTCTTGCAAACTGGTCGGAATTATCAATTAAAGGCCAACTGAAAATAGGAGAATCTACTGTAAGAAAGTTTAATGTTGAAGCCATTGTCATGCGGGAAAGTCCCATGTAATAATGAAGTCCACCTCCTAAAGTTAAGCTGAATTTTCCTGCTTCACCCGGCATAATTACGGCATATTCATTCCAGGCATCATGAAAGAAAAGTTGTGTTTTTTTGCCGTTTCCGTAACCTCCCGTTCCGGTTGTTCCGGTTGCACCACCATTAATGAATGTCTGATTATTCATTCCGAAATGCAATAAAATCATATAACGTTTGGTTACTTGTGCGTAAGCCAAAATACGGGCTCTTCGGTTTCCTAAATTCCAGGTATTGTCAGTAGGTTCACCTCCAACCATACTTCCGGGATTCATTTCCGTGTTCCTGATCCAGAACTGATCCCATAAAATAAATCTAACATATTTATCTCCTTCAGGATTTAAATTTATTTTTAAACCATTTCCATAATCAGGAGAACCTTGACCGTATACAGAACTGCTAATTAAAGCTAATCCAATAAAACTTAATATTTTCTTCATAAATTATTAATTTTTTGGCTGTTATTTTGTGAAAGCCAAATTGTAATTAATAATTTAGTTATAAAAATTTAATATATATTTATGCTGTGTATATAGTTATGAATTATAAATGATGAATTATGAGTTCGAAAGTTCTTTTTTATTTTAAATTAAACTATTGATAATCATTGAATTGATTTTTTAAAAAAAACTCATAACTTATAATTCATAACTCATCATTCAGAAAATTATTTCTTAAAACGCTCCCATTTGATCAACATATATTTATCTGCAAATTGGGTAATAATTAAACCGGAATCTTTAATGTTTTCTTCTTTGGCAATATATTCAATCAGCTCATTTTGTTTTAAAATTTTATAAACCGGATGAAAGCCAGAATGAGGGGGTCTTGTGATATTATATTTCTTGATCCATGAACTTATTGTTACATGAGAAACACCTATAATTCGCTCTATTTCACGGAAACTTAATCCTTCAAGATATAGTTGCAAAGCTTTTGTTACGTAATAATCATTAATCTGTTTACCAAGTTTTTTTACCGTAAAATAATAGTTGCAATCCTTACAATGAAACCTTTGTTTTTCATTGATAATTCCGCTTTTTACAATATTTGTACTCTTACATTTCGGACAGTTATTTTCCATAACTATATTTTTTTAGCAAATATATAATAATTTAGCAAAATGTTAATTTACTGTAAAGATAAAATTACCTGTATATTAATTTAATTCAATAAAATTATCTTTTTAATTTGGTTTTTAAAGTTATTATGTTTTAAATTTACCAAAAAATTCAGATAAATAAATGGAAATAGAAATTTCCTCGTCCATGCATCTAATGTATGTGAGTGAAATACAGCAGGAAATGTATGATTCTGCACAGCGAAGAGGGACGGGAATTGCAAAACGTTCTATAGAGTATTTAAGTAAAAAGATTTCAGAAGGCAATGCTGTTGTAGCCACTGAAAACGGAGAGTGGGTGGGTTTCTGTTATATTGAAACTTGGTCGCATGGTCAGTTTGTGGCTAACTCAGGATTAATTGTTTCTCCAAAATTCAGGCATGGAGGTATTGCAACCTTGATCAAAGATAGAGTGTTTGCTTTGTCAAGAGAGAAATTTCCCAATGCGAAAATATTTGGCTTGACAACCGGCCTTGCTGTGATGAAAATCAACAGTGATTTAGGGTACAAACCAGTAATTTATTCTGAATTGACACAAGATGAGGAATTTTGGAATGGTTGCAAGAACTGTGTGAATTATGAAATTTTAATGAAAAAGGAACGTAAAAACTGTCTTTGTACAGCAATGCTTTTCGTTCCCGATAATAATAAAGTAAATGAGGTTGTAAATAATCAACCCGAAAATCAATATCAAAATGAGCAAGAAAGTAATCTTAGCGTTTAGCGGAGGTTTAGATACCTCTTACTGTGCCAAATATCTGAGTGAAACACTTGGGTATGAAGTGTATGCAGTGACTGTAAATACCGGAGGTTTTTCTAAAGAAGAAGAAAAAGAACTGCAGAAAAAAGCCTTCAATCTTGGGGTGAAAGAATACAGGTGCGTAGATGCTCAGGAAGATTATTATAATTCTTGCGTAAAGTATTTGATTTTTGGGAATGTCTTGAAAAACAATACATATCCATTATCTGTAAGTGCAGAACGTACAATTCAGGCGCAGGAAATTGCAAAATATGCGATTGAAATCGGTGCAGATGCGATTGCTCACGGAAGTACAGGTGCGGGAAATGACCAGGTTCGTTTCGATTTAATTTTTCAGGTAATGTGCCCGAATGTGGAAATCATTACGCCGATTCGTGATATGGCTTTATCCCGTGAAGAAGAAATTGAGTTTTTGAAAAGCCACGGTTATGAAATGGAATTCCAAAAGGCGCAATATTCTGTAAATAAAGGACTTTGGGGGACCTCGGTTGGTGGAAAAGAAACCTTGACTTCAAGAAATTACCTTCCTGAAGAAGCCTTTCCTTCTCAAATTAAAGAAACTCAGCCTTCAGAACTGGAAATCGAGTTTAAAAATGGTGAAGTTGTAGCGGTAAACGGTGAAAATTTTGAACATTCGGTTTATGCTATTCAAAAGATTGAAGAATTAGCTTCGGCTTACGGAATTGGTCGTGATATTCACGTTGGAGATACGATTGTCGGAATCAAAGGAAGAGTGGGTTTTGAAGCAGCGGCGGCGTCTGTGATTATCAAAGCGCATCATTTATTGGAAAAACATACGCTTTCAAAATATCAGCAGATGATGAAATCTCAATTGTCTGATTGGTACGGAAACTGGCTTCACGAAGCACTTTTCTTAGATCCTGTGATGAGGAATATCGAGTCTTTCTTAGATGATTCTCAAAAAACAGTTAGCGGAAAAGTATTTGTAAGCCTTTATCCCTATAGATTTATCTTAAATGGAATTGAATCTAAACATGATTTAATGTCTGATAAATTCGGAAGCTATGGCGAAGCAAACAGAGCTTGGACAGGTGAAGATGTGAAAGGGTACACGAAAATTGTAAGCAATTCCTTAAATATATATCATCAGATCAATAAATAAGATTTGGGCAGCTTTATCCGCCTTCCACTCCCAATCTTTTATTCGTCGTTCCTCCTTATAAAAGGATTTCCGCTCAAGTCGGGCTGCGTGCAATTCGCTGCAACAAAAGAGTCCCAAAGGGACGATTTAACAAAGGATAGGATGAAAATCCTATCAATAAAATTATCAAAAATGATTAATCAAAAAGAAATAAAAACAGCAGGAATCATCGGAGCCAACGGTTACACCGGAAGCGAACTGGTTCGTCTGTTGGCTTTTCATCCCAATGTGACTTTGAGTTTTTTATATAGTCGTTCAAATTCGGGGACAAAGATTTCAGATCTGTACCCGGATTTAGCGACGGTTTGTGAAATGGTTTTAACGGATAAGCCTGAAGAAGTAGATATTTTATTTTTATGTCTTCCTCATAAAGAAAGTCAGAATTGGCTGACTCAAAATCCTGTAAAAGATTCAACGTTAGTAATCGATCTAGGAAATGATTTTCGTTTAGATGGAAATTTCGCAAACAGAGATTTTATCTACGGTCTGCCTGAGATCAACAAAAAACAACTTTCAGGAGCAAAAAGTATTGCAAATCCTGGATGTTTTGCAACGGCGATTCAACTGGCTTTGCTTCCATTAGCTCAAAAAGGTTTGTTGAATGAAGTGTACACAACGGGAATTACAGGTTCTACAGGAGCAGGTCAGTCTTTACAGGTAACGACACATTTTACCTGGAGGAATGATAATATTTCAGCCTATAAAACTTTGACACATCAGCATGTGGATGAGATCTTACAGCAATTAGTTTCTTTTAATAAAAATGAGATCAGTCTAAATTTTGTTCCATGGAGAGGAGATTTTGCAAGAGGGATTTTTACGAGTTCCACGGTGAAAACAGATTTAGAACTTTCAGATATCAATCAATTGTTTAGGGATTTTTATGCGAATGAGCCTTTTGTAAAGGTAAGTGAGAAAGCAATTGATTTAAAACAAGTTGTCAATACCAATCGCTGTGTGATTCATATAGAAAAGAGTGGAAATGTTGCCGTTATTCACTCAGCGATTGACAATTTGTTAAAAGGAGCTTCCGGACAGGCAGTTCAAAACATGAATCTTGCAATGGGTTGGGA
The DNA here is from genome assembly GCF_900143185.1 of Chryseobacterium scophthalmum. Classification (NCBI taxonomy): domain Bacteria; kingdom Pseudomonadati; phylum Bacteroidota; class Flavobacteriia; order Flavobacteriales; family Weeksellaceae; genus Chryseobacterium; species Chryseobacterium scophthalmum. The sequence goes on from NZ_FSRQ01000001.1 coordinate 328,535, forward strand.
GGAAAATTCAGGATTAAACTTAAAGCCGATTGCATTTTAAAAGTCAATGTGAATTTTACAACTCCATTCAAAAACGACTTAGGAAAATGAAGCGTTAAGAAAAATAATTTTGTGAACGTTAAGAAAATTCTACTGTTCGAAGCGCAAGAAAAATATCAAATCGAAGAATAAATATCGATTTCGCACAAGTTTTAGAATTTTTAGAGAACAAAAATATTTTTTAGCGAAAGTTTCCAGTCTTGAACTTTTGTTTCTTTTGTTTCAAGACAAAAGAAAAATATAAAAAAGATGAAGTTGTAGAATCAACAACTATCAACCAACAACAATCAACTACAAAATGAATTTATTCAACGTATATCCATTATTCAACATAAATCCAGTAAAAGCTCAAGGTTCATTTCTTTGGGATGATAAAGGAGAAAAATATCTTGATTTTTACGGAGGTCATGCTGTGATTTCTATCGGACACAACCATCCGCATTATCAAACTCAATTAAAAGAGCAGCTAGATAAAATTTCTTTCTATTCAAATTCGGTTCAGAATGAATTGCAGACTGAATTAGCTGAAAAATTAGGAAAACTTTCAGGCTTAGAAGATTATAATCTGTTTTTATGTAATTCAGGAGCTGAAGCAAACGAAAATGCTTTAAAATTGGCTTCTTTCCACAATGGAAAAAGCAAAGTGCTGTATTTTTCAGGTTCGTTTCATGGAAGAACTTCAGCAGCTGTTTCTGTAACAGATAATCCAAAAATTGTAGCTCCGGTAAATTACGACGAAAGATTTATTAAATCTGAATGGAATAATATCGAACAGCTTGAAACCGTTTTTGAAAATCAGGGAAGCGAAATTTCATCTGTAATTATTGAAGGAATTCAGGGAGTCGGAGGAATTATGGTTCCAACGGTTGAATTTTTAACTAAAATCAAAGAGCTGTGCGGAAAATATGATGCGATTTTGATTTTAGATGAAGTTCAATCAGGATATGGAAGAAGCGGATATTTCTTTGCGCATCAGGAATTTGGAATTGAAGCAGATATTATTACAACAGCAAAAGGAATGGGGAACGGTTTCCCGATTGGCGGCGTTTTAATTCATCCGAAATTTCAGGCAAGTAACGGCTTGCTGGGAACAACTTTTGGTGGAAATCATTTGGCTTGTGTGGCTGCGATTGCAGTTCTGGACGTAATGAAAGATGAAAATCTTATTGCGAATGCGCAAAAAATGGGTGAGTATATTGAGGATGAAATTAAAGATCTTCCACATATTAAAACGATCCGAAGGAAAGGTTTGATGATTGGGATTGAACTAGACAGGGATTGCTCAGAAGTAAGGAATAGCCTGTTGTACGATCATCATATTTTCACAGGAAACTCCAATGATAAGGCTGTGTTGAGGATTCTTCCGGCGCTTAACATTAAAAAAGAAGAAACTGATTTATTCATCAGTGCTTTGCAAGAAGTATTGGAGAGTATTTAATCTGTGAAAGTTACACGGTCTGTCATTCAGAACGAAGCAAAGTGGAGTGAAGAATCTCTTTTCATAATATTAATAGATTCTTCCTTCGTCAGAATGACAAATGTAACTTTCAATTGCTGAGTGAAACGCCCTTGCGAACGAAAAATATTTTCAAGTTTAATTAAAAAAGCTTCGCGACCCTAGCGTTAAAAACTCAGATAATATGTAAGATAAAAAATCTTTAAAATTAATTCAAAATGAAAAAATTCACCTCTGTAAGTGATGTTGAAAACTTACAGGAAATCATACAAAAAGCTTTACAAATTAAAGAAAATCCTCTTTCGGAAACCCAGAAAGGAAAAGGAAAAACCATCGGACTTGTCTTTTTAAATTCAAGTTTGAGAACACGTTTAAGCAGTCAGATTGCAGCGCAAAATTTAGGGTTAAATGTATTAACGTTAAACGCGGCTCAGGAAGCATGGAATTTAGAATTTGCGGATGGAGCCGTAATGAACGGCGATACTGTAGAGCATATCAAAGATGCCATTGAAGTATTAAATCAATATTGTGATATCATCGCGGTTCGTTGTTTTGCAGGAATGAAAAGCAAGGAAGATGATGTTAATGAAAGTATTTTAAGCCAGTTCTTGCAACATGCAAAAGTTCCGGTTATTTCATTGGAATCCGCAACTCGTCACCCTTTACAAAGTTTGGCAGATTGCATCACGATTACTGAAAACTGGAAAAAAGAACATAAACCAAAAGTAGTGCTCACTTGGGCTCCTCATATCAAACCAATCGCTCATGCAGTGGGAAATTCTTTTGCAGAATGGATGCAGGAAATGGATGTTGAGTTGGTAATTGCGAATCCGGAAGGGTATGATTTGGATAAAAATTTCACAAAAGATGTAAAAGTAATTCATAATCAGGATGAAGCGTTGAAAGATGCAGATTTTATTTATGTGAAAAACTGGTCATCTTTTGATGATTATGCAGCAATGCCAGAAGTGAAAGAAAACTGGATGCTGACGAACGAAAAATTAGCCAATACCAATCAGGCAAAAGTAATGCACTGTCTTCCCGTTCGTCGTAATGTAGAATTGAGTGATGAGGTGATGGATGGTGAAAATTCCATCATTTATCAACAGGCAAAAAATCGAATTTTCTCCGCACAAGCTGTTTTCAGTGAAATTTTGGATGAATTGAATTCTTAACAACTAAACCTCATAGGTTCTCAAAAAAGGTTTGTAATGAAAGAAAAATTATACATTATAAAAATCGGCGGTGCTTTAATTGATGATGAGGAATTATTGAACGAATTTCTGGAGCAGTTTTCTGAAATTCAAGAAAAGAAAATTCTGGTTCATGGTGGCGGAAAATTAGCAACAACTTTAGCTGATAAATTAGGCGTTGAACAAAAAATGATTAACGGACGAAGAATCACGGATAAAGAAACGTTGGATATTGTAGCGATGGTTTATGCGGGAGGAATCAATAAAAATATTGTAGCAAAACTTCAGCATAAAAAATGCAAAGCAATGGGTTTTTCGGGAGCTGATGCCAATTTAATTAAAGCTAAAAAAAGAGAACATGCGGAAATAGATTTCGGATTTGTGGGTGATATTACGGAGAAAAGTATTAATAAAAAATTGATTTCAAAATTGCTTAAACTGGAATTAGTTCCGGTATTTTCTGCAATTACTCACGATAAAAAAGGAAATCTGTTCAATACGAATGCAGATACTATCGCTTCAGTAATTGCGCAGGCTTTATCGATAAAATATGATGTTGAATTATTGTATTGTTTTGATAAAGAAGGTGTTTTGGAAGATGTGAACAATTCTCAATCTGTTATAAAAAATATTTCTGAAGACGAATTTTCAACTTTAAAAGAAGAAGGGAAATTACACAAAGGGATTCTTCCAAAGTTAGAAAATGCTCTTGGAGCAGTGAAAAATAAAGTTAATAAGGTATTCTTGATTAAGGAAACCGCACTAAAAAACCATATAGAAAATCATCATGCAGGAACTGAAATCTGTTTATAATAAAGAAGAATTACTGAATAATGCAGTGGATTTGTTGAAAAAACTGATTGGAATTCCGTCATTCAGCAAAGATGAATTTAATACGTCTGTGGAAATTGAAAACTTTTTTAAAAAGAACAATATTCCGACAAAACGTTTTAAAAATAACATCTGGGCAGTGAATAAAAATTTTGATGTTTTCAAACCATCAATTTTGTTGAATACGCATCACGATACCGTAAAACCGAATAAAGCTTACACTTTAGACCCTTTTTTACCGATTGAAAAAGATGGAAAGTTATTCGGATTGGGAAGCAACGATGCGGGAGCTTCTCTAGTTTCGATGGCGCAGGTTTTTTTACATTTTTTTGATAAAGAAGATTTAAAATATAATTTAGTTATTGCTTTGACGGCAGAGGAGGAGATTTCAGGTTTTGACGGAATTGAAGCCTTATTTCCTCAGTTACCCAATGTCGAACTCGCCATTGTAGGAGAGCCAACGCAGATGAATCTGGCGATTGCGGAAAAAGGACTTTTAGTCATTGACGGGGAAATGAAAGGCACTCCTTCTCACGCTGCTCATCCAAATGATGATAATTCGATTGTAAAATGCATGGAAGATTTGCAGCAAATTTTAAACTTCAAATTTCCAAAAGTTTCAGATTATTTAGGTGAAGTTAAAGTTACACTTTCAGGAATTCATGCCGGAGTTCAGCATAATGTCGTTCCAGAATCGTGCGCTTTTACTTTGGATGTGAGAGTTACGGATGAATATTCGAATAAAGAAGCGTTTGAGATCATTCAATCGCAGATGAAATCGACTTTAACGGTAAGGTCTTTCAGGTTAAATTCATCAAAAATCGAAATGGAACATCCATTCGTACAGGCTGGTTTGGAAATCGGTAGGACAACATATGGCTCTCCAACTTCATCCGATCAGGCAATCATTCCTTGTACATCGGTAAAAATCGGTCCTGGTGACAGTAGGCGTTCTCACACAGCGGATGAATACATATATATAAATGAAATAAAAGAAGGGATTGATATTTATATTCAAATCCTTGAAAAAGTTTTATAAAACGACTTAGGAAAATGGAGCGTTAAGAAAAATAGTTTTATGAACGTTAAGAAAATCCAACTGTTTGAGTGCGAGACAAATATAGAATTGAAGAACCAATATTCAATTCGCACGAGTTTTGGGATTTTTAGAGAATAAAAATATTTTTTAGCGGAAGTTTCCAGTCTTGAATTTTTGTTTCTTTTGTTTCAAGACAAAAGAAAAATAGTAGGTTTTGTCATTCAGAAAGCGAAGTGAAAAATCTGCATTTTTAAAATAGATTCCTCCTTCGTCGGAATGACAAAGCGAATAAAATAAAAAAGAAGATAAAGCGGTTGGTAGTGAACTTCCAGCACCCAGCTTCCATCTTCCAACAAAAAAGAAATTTTATGAAAAAAATATGGCAAAAAGATGACAATGCCACCAATATATTAGTCAACAAATTTACAGTCGGGAAAGATCTTGACTTTGATGAACGTCTGGCGAAATACGATGTTCAAGGTTCGATGGCGCATTGTAAAATGTTGGCAGAAGTGGGAATTATTTCCAGTGAAGAATCAAAGCAGATGTTATCTGTTTTGGGAGAGATTTTAGAAGATATCGAAAATGGAACTTTTGAAATCGATAAAACTGCGGAAGACATTCACTCGCAGGTTGAATCTATCTTAATTGAAAAATTAGAAGATACAGGAAAGAAAATTCATACGGCGCGTTCTAGAAATGATCAGGTTTTATTAGATATTAAATTGTATTTGGTTGATGAAATTCGTGAAATTACAGCGTTGACAGACGAATTCTTTCAAATATTAATCAAACTGGCGGATCAGCATAAAAATATTTTGCTTCCAGGTTATACGCATTTACAGATTGCGATGCCTTCATCGTTTGGATTATGGTTTGGAGCGTATGCAGAAGCGTTGTTAGATGATATCGAAATGCTATTTTCGGTTAAAAATATCATTAATAAAAATCCACTGGGTTCTGCTGCAGGATATGGTTCGTCTTTCCCGATTGACCGTGAGAGTACGACTTATAATTTAGGTTTCCAGTCGATGAATTATAATTCGGTTTATGCTCAAATGACGCGTGGAAAGTCAGAGAAAATGTTGTCTATGGCAATGGCAAATTTGGCAGGAACGTTAGGTAAATTTTCTTATGATGTTTGTCTGTATTTAAGTCAGAATTTTGATTTTATCAGTTTTCCTAAAGAATTTACAACGGGAAGCAGCATTATGCCTCACAAGAAAAATCCGGATATTTTTGAGCTGGTTCGTGCTCGTTGCAACAGAATTCAGTCGTTACCGAATGAGTTTATTTTGTTAACAACTAATCTTCCATCAGGCTATCATCGAGATATGCAGCTGACGAAGGAAATTCTTTTCCCGGCAATCGATTCTTTGAAAGAATGTCTGGAGATTTTGGGTTATACCTTACCGAATATTCAGGTGAAAGACGGAATTCTTGAAGACGAAAAGTATAAATATCTTTTCAGTGTAGAGAAAATTAATGAAGAAGTAAAAAATGGAAGTTCATTCCGTGATGCCTATGTAAAAGTAGGGCAGGAGATCGAAAACAATGAGTTCGATTTTGAAATAGGAAATCTAAATCATACCCATCAGGGAAGTATTGGGAATCTTTGTTTAGATAAGATAGAATATCAGTTTAATAAACTGAAAAACAAATTGTTGGGTTGATAGTTTTAAACTAAAGTTATTCTTAGATGCTTCGACTCCGCTCAGCATAAAACCGCTAGAAAATGACTTTTAGTATTAGAAATGTCATGTTGAGCGAAGTCGGAAGCATTTTCAAATAATTAAATATTTTTTAACCGAGATCAATCTTAAACTTAGTAGATTTTTTAACTTCGTGAAGTACGATAGAACTATGATATTGTCCGATATTAGGAATATTTGAAATTACATTTACCGTAAAATTATTGTAAGAATTGATGTCTTTAGCGATAATTTTCAGCATATAATCATATTCGCCTGAAAGGCTGATGATTTCCTGAACTTCATCGTGTTGCATAATGTTTTTCTCAAAAGTTTCAAGCACTTTTTTAGATTGTTCTTTCAAACGAACATTGCAATAAACAACAATATTTAAGCCCAGTTTTTCACGGTTCAAAAGACCTACGTATTTTTCGATGATTCCCTGTTTTTCCAGCTGTTTGATACGTTCATAAGTCGGAGTAAAGGTAAGACCAATCTTTTCTGAAATTTCTTTCACAGAATAGGTAGAGTCTTCCTGAATGATGCTGAGAATCATTTTGTCTTTTAAATCCATAAAAATGATGTTGAGTTTTAACAAAAGTAGTATTTAAAAATGAAAATAAAGAGAGATTAAGATTTTTTAATTTTATAGGAATTTTGATTTTGTCAGTTCGCCAAAATGTTATATCTTTGCACCTAATGAATAACACAGTATTTATATCATTAGAATTACCGGGCGTAGACGCCCTTTACGATATTTATTTATTTTAAGCGAAGATATTTTCTTCGCTTTTTTTTTGTAAAAAATTAAGATATTATGTTTACGATTACAGAACTAAGTACCGAGAGAATCAACAGTATAGTAACAGAAGCACTGGCTTTTGCTAATGGAAAAACTGCCAAAATTGAAGGGGAAGTTTTTTGCTCAAATCTTTTCTTTGAAGACAGTACAAGAACGAAAACAAGTTTTGATATTGCCGAAAGAAAATTAGGTTTGCAGGTGGTTCCTTTTGATGCGGCAAACAGTTCGGTAAACAAAGGGGAAAGTCTTTATGATACGGTAAAAACGATTGAAAGTCTTGGTGTAAATCTGGTTGTAATCAGAGACAAGAAAGACAGATATTTTGATGAATTAAAAAATATTACAATTCCCGTGATTAACGGAGGTGATGGAACTGGAAATCATCCATCTCAATGTATGTTAGACTTGATGACAATCTATCAGGAATTTGGAAAATTTGAAGGCTTAAAAATAGGAATTGTAGGAGATGTAAAACACAGCCGAGTTGCTAATTCAAATGCAGAAGCATTAAGAAGGTTAGGCGCTAAAGTTTATTTCTCAGGACCAGAACAATGGTTTGATGAAGGAGCTTTAATTAATGGGACTTATTTATCTGTTGATGAATTAATTAAAGAAGTTGATGTTTTGATGTTATTGAGGATTCAACACGAAAGACATGATGCAAAAATGAGCTTCTCAGCGTCTGATTACCACAGAAAATATGGTTTGACGAAAGAAAGAGAAAAAGCGATGAAAAAAGAAGCGATTATCATGCATCCAGCTCCAATCAATAGAGGAGTAGAAATTGATACAGACTTGGTAGAATGCGAACGCTCAAGAATTTTCAAACAAATGCAAAACGGTGTTTTTGCGAGAATGGCAATTTTAAAAGAAGCTTTGGAAGGACAAGGATACACTTTTAAATAAGCCAATAGAATTAAAGAAAAAATAAGAAGTAAAATAACAGAATGCGGAAGTCTAACTTCTAATTTCTAAAATCTAATATCTAATTTAAAAATGAAGAAAAAGTTAATACTGGAGTCCGGTGAAGTGTTTCATGGAGAAGGTTTCGGAGCAGAATTGGAAACTGCGGGAGAGGTGGTTTTCAATACCGGAATGACAGGGTACCAAGAACTGATCTCTGACCCGTCTTACTGCGGTCAGATTGTTTGTATGACCTATCCGCTTATCGGAAACTATGGGATTAATAGAGATGATTATGAGAGTATAGAGCCAGCTATCAAAGGGCTTATCGTAAAAGAACTTTGTGATTTGCCGTCAAATTTCCGTACTCAAATTACTTTAGATGAATTATTTAAAAAGAAAAAACTTTCAGGAATTTCAGGAATCGATACAAGAAGACTGACAAGAATTCTTCGTAACTCCGGAGTTGTGAAAGGAAAAATTGTAAACGCTGATGCTGACGAAAGTACAGTAGTTGCAGAGCTAAAAGAAACGACTTTCCCAACCAATCAGGTGGAGCAGGTCTCTACAAAAACACCTTATGCGAACCCAGGAAGAGGACTTAAAGTAGTACTTGTGGATTTTGGTTCTAAATTAGGAATTATCAGAGAATTGTCTCAAAGAAATTGTGACATCACAGTAGTTTCACATGATACAACAGCAGAAGAAATTTTGTTGATGAATCCTGACGGAATTATGTTATCAAACGGTCCTGGAGATCCTGAAGATAATCAGGGAGCTTTAGAAATGATTCGTGGATTATTAGGAAAAGTCCCAATCTTCGGAATCTGTTTAGGGCACCAATTAATCGGTTTGGCTTGCGGAGCAAAAACTTTCAAGCTAAAATTCGGACACAGAGGAGGAAATCACCCGGTTTTGGATTTAGAGAAAAACAAAGTAGCAATTACTTCTCAAAATCACGGCTATGCAGTAGACCAGGAAAGTCTTAAAGAAACAGATTTAATTGAAACGCACATCGCATTGAACGACAGAACAAACGAAGGTCTGAAACACAAAATTCACCCTTGTTTCTCAGTTCAGTATCACCCGGAAGCAAGTCCAGGTCCTGAAGATGCAAACTACTTGTTTGATGATTTCATTGAATTAATGGAAAACTTCAAAAAGTAATTTAGATTTCAGATATTAGACATCAGATAAAAGACTTTACATGCATAATTTTGAGAAATTACTTTTCTGGCAGAAATCAATAGAACTTGCGAAAGAAGTTTATATTATTTGTGCAGATTTACCGAAAGATGAAAAATTTGGTTTGATTTCTCAGATTAAAAGGTCGGTAATTTCAATTCCGTCAAATATTGCGGAAGGAGCAGGAAGAAATAATGACAGAGAATTTTATCATTTTCTTGGAATTGCAAATGCTTCTTCTTTTGAGCTACAGACACAATTAATTCTAACAAGAGAATTAAATTTATTAAATGCAGAAAAAGTTAACAGTTTAATATCAAATCTGAACGAAATTCAAAGAATGATTTACTCATTTAAATCTAATCTAAAAAAGTAAAACACAACACTGGAAGTCTAGAATCTGAAATCTGACATCTAGTATCTAACAACAAAAAAATGGCAAAACGTACAGATATAAAAACAATTTTAGTAATCGGTTCAGGACCTATCATCATTGGTCAGGCTGCAGAATTTGATTACGCAGGAACGCAGGCTTGTCTGTCTTTAAGAGAAGAAGGCTACAAGGTAATTTTGATTAACTCAAATCCTGCAACGATTATGACGGATGTTGAAATCGCGGATAAAGTATATATCGAGCCGATTTCACTTCAGTTTGTAAGTCACATCATCAGAAAAGAGCGTCCGGATGCACTTTTACCAACTCTTGGTGGGCAAACAGGTTTGAACATGGCGGTAGAATTGGAAAAATCAGGAATTCTTGAAGAATGTAAAGTTGAAGTTCTGGGAACTACGCTTTCAGCCATCAACAGAGCGGAAGACAGAGATTTGTTCCGTGAATTGATGAGAGAATTAAACGAACCGGTTCCTGAATCTGATATCGTAAATACGGTGGAAGGAGCAATTAATTTTGCTAACGAAATTGGTTATCCGGTAATTGTTCGTCCTGCTTTCACAATGGGAGGAACAGGTGGTGGAATCGCTGCTACTGAAGCTGAATTGAAAGAAATTGCAGAATTAGGATTAAAATATAGTCCTGTTACACAGTGTCTTATCGAGAGATCAATTGCAGGTTTCAAAGAAATTGAATATGAAGTAATGCGTGATGCAAACGACAACGCGATTGTGGTTTGTAACATGGAAAATATAGATCCGGTTGGAGTTCACACAGGAGATTCAATCGTTGTGGCACCTTCTCAGACGCTTTCTGACAGAGAGTATCAGTTGTTGAGAAATGCTTCATTAAAAATCATCAGAGCTTTAGGAATTGAAGGTGGATGTAACGTACAGTTGGCTTTAGACCCACATTCATTCGATTATTATATCATCGAGGTTAACCCGAGAGTTTCGCGTTCATCAGCTTTAGCATCAAAAGCAACAGGTTATCCGATTGCGAAAATTGCTGCAAAAATCGCTGTAGGATTAACTTTAGATGAAATTATGAATCCGGTTACCGGAACGTCTTACGCTTGTTTTGAACCGGCTTTGGATTATGTAGTAACTAAATTCCCAAGATTCCCATTCGATAAATTCGAAACAGCGGACAGAAGATTATCAACGCAGATGAAAGCAACAGGTGAAGTAATGGCAATCGGAAGAAATTTCGAGGAGTCTTTACAAAAAGCAATCCGTTCTTTGGAAACTGGAATCAAACATATCGGTTTAAAAACTAAGCAAGCTGCAGCTTTAACGGCAGAAGAAATCGAAAGAAGAATCAGAGTTTGTGATGACGAAAGATTATTCATTATCGGGGATGCTTTAAGAAGAGGATACGACTGGGAACAAATCGTAGAATGGAGCAAAATTGATAAATTCTTCATCTGGAAAATCAAGAAATTAATTGATTTCGAAAAGGTGATCGCTGAAAATAAATTCAATAAAGACATTTTATTAGAAGCTAAAAAATTAGGTTTCGCAGATATAAATATTGCAGTTCTTTGGGATGTAAAAGAACGTGAAATCTTCAATTTCAGAAAAGAAAACGGAGTAATGCCGGTTTACAAAATGGTAGATACTTGCGCCGCTGAATTTGAATCTGAAACACCATATTTCTACGGAACTTACGAAGAGGAAAACGAAAGTGTAGCTTCAGACAAAGAAAAAATCATTGTTTTAGGTTCTGGACCAATCAGAATCGGACAAGGTGTTGAGTTTGATTACGCAACAGTTCACTCGGTTTGGGCGATCAAAGAAATGGGGTATGAAGCGATTATCATCAACAACAATCCTGAAACAGTTTCTACAGACTTCTCAATTTCAGATAAATTATACTTCGAGCCTTTAACGGAAGAAGATGTAATGAATATCATCGAATTAGAAAAACCAAAAGGTGTTGTGGTACAGTTTGGTGGACAAACAGCCATCAACTTAGCTGATAAATTAGCAGCTCACGGAGTTCAGATTTTAGGAACTTCTTTGGAAGATTTAGATAGAGCTGAAAACAGAGATAAATTCGAAAAAGCTCTTCAGGAAATGGGAATTCCTCAACCTTTAGGAAAAACATCCACTTCAAAAGAAGAAGCAATAAAAATTGCCAACGAAATCGGTTATCCGGTTTTGGTTCGTCCAAGTTACGTTTTGGGAGGTAGAGCAATGGAAATTGTTTATACCGAATCAGAATTAGCTCATTATATGGAATTTGCGGTAGATGCAAGTCCTGAACACCCTGTCTTAGTTGACAGATATATGGTCGGAAAAGAAATTGAAGTTGATGCAATCTGCGACGGTGAAACGGTAATTATTCCGGGAATTATGGAGCACATCGAAAGAGCAGGAGTTCATTCTGGAGACTCGATCGCGGTGTATCCTCCACAAAATATTTCACAAAGCGAAGTTGATACTTTGGTAGATTATACTCAAAGGTTAGCTAAAGGTTTGAAAGTAATTGGTTTAATGAATATTCAATACGTTCTTTTTGAAGGAAATGTATATGTAATTGAAGTGAATCCACGTTCATCTAGAACGGTTCCTTTCTTATCTAAAATTACGGAAGTTCCGATGGCAAATCTTGCTACAAAAGCAATTTTAGGTCAAAAACTGACTGATTTAGGTTACAAAAACGGACTAGTTCCGAATAAAGAAGGTGTTTTCGTAAAAGTTCCTGTATTCTCTTTCTCAAAATTAACGAAAGTTGATATCTCTTTAGGCCCAGAAATGAAGTCTACAGGAGAAGTTATGGGGAAAGATACGACTTTAGAAAAAGCGCTTTATAAAGGATTGGTTGCAGCTGGAAGAAAAGTTCCGATGCATGGTTCAATCTTATTCACGGTAGCTGATAAACATAAGCAAGAAGCGGCAGATTTAGCTGTAAGATTCCATGAAGTTGGTTTCAGAATCTGGGCAACGGAAGGAACTGCAAAATTCTTCGGAGAACAAGGTATTCCTTGTAAAATTGGCTACAAAATAGGAGAGGAAAGCGTCAACTTAATCGATTTGATTCAAAAAGGAAAAGTACAATACGTTGTAAACACCATGACGAAAGGAAAACAGTCTGAAAGAGACGGTTTCCAAATCAGAAGAATGAGTGTGGAAAACGGTGTTCCTTGTTTAACATCGATGGATACAGTTGAAGCAATATTGAAAGTTATCGAAAGCATGAGTTTCAAAATGGAAACGATGTAATTTTTAAATAAAATTTGAACGAAACTTTTCGTCAAACCTAACAGGTTTTTAAAACCTGTTAGGTTTTTTGTTTATGAACAATTAAATAATTTGTTGATTGATTGAAAATTGGTTACTTTAGAAAAATCATAAACGAGCTTAAAGTATTGCTTTGATTTGGGTTTTTGGCGGAAATTTTATCTAAACAGTGAAAAAATGAAAAACAATTCAAATTTTATTTTTAAATTATCAATTGCTTTTTTATTGGTTTTCTCAAGTTCATTTTTGTACGGGCAGCAAATTATTAATAACAATCAGACAGAAACAATAAAATTGCCTGTAAAAAAAATTCTACAATATTTTAATGATTTTAACTATCATTATCTGAGTGAATATAAGTTGAATGAAACGAAAATAGATTCTATAACTCAAAATAATAATATTACCACACTTTATCTTACGGAAAACAAAAATTACGAATCCGCTATAATCCTAACGGATTTGAATAAATATCAGAAAATAATCAAACAGAAATCTTTTGAAACTAATATATTAATGCTATTCAAAGGAGAATACAATGCAGAAACACTTAAATATCCAATAAAACCAAGTATCAACGAATCTTTTTCTAAAAACGGAATACTTAAATGGAAGATTAAAATTGAAAAAGCAGACGAAAATTCAACAAAATTGACATTTATTTTTGATTCTTTTGACAAGAAAAATAAACAAAAATTTATCTCAACTTTTTCTAAAGGGATTGATAAACATTTTAAGTATACAATTCAACAGATATTTATAACAGAGAATTTTAAACGTCAAGTATTAAATTATTTAGCAAATAGTTCCAAATCTGATGCTTCAGATGCTGTTCCTACCAAAGGCAATTGAAAAAACTTCTGCCAACATCGGCTTGGTAATATGATGGTTTTCTGCTAAACTTAACGACAATTCTTCAATTGAAACATTGTGTAAAACAGAACATTTATACTTAGATTTCCGCCACATCGCAAAGCTTTGAAATGTTGTGCGATACGCTAAACAATAAAGATAAAAATGAAACACAAAAAATGAATAAATTATCCATAAAACACATGCTTTTTCTATTGTTTTTAATGAGTCTTCTATCTTCTTCGTACGCACAGACGGAAAAAAAAACATTTTATACAACTGGTCAAATTAAGGAAGTCGCTCAATATGACAAGAATGGAAAACTAATAGGAGAGGCAAAAGCTTATCACCCAAACGGAAAATTGGAACGGATTGGTCAATATCAAAACGGAAAACAAATTGGAGAATGGAAACAATATTTTAAAAACGGAAAATTATCAATTATTGGAATATTTGAGGATGGAAAGCAAAAAGATTATTGGACTTATTATTGGCCTAATGGACAATTAAGAGGAAAAGTAAACTTTAAAGAAGGTAAACAGACAGGGGAATTGAAAGAATATCACGAAAATGGAATATTGGCAAAAATTGGAAACTATGAAAACGGTGTAAAAATAGGTGAATGGAAGGCTTATTATGAAAATGAACAGTTGATAAGCATAGGAAACTATGTGAATGGGGAACACGTGGGTGAATGGAAGTATTATGATAAAGAAGGTAAGTTATTAGAAATGGAAAAATACTAAAAAGTACAATTGTAAAACAAAGGCTTAAAAATAGCGAGACGAAACTTTAAAACCCAAAGTTTGCATTCGATTGAATTTCTGTGCTAAAAATCCACCATTGCAATGTCTCGGAACGCTATACAATATGCCAAATCAACATTCTGCATAAATTGCTGACAAAAAAAGATGAAAAAACTTATAATAATCATTTCTATTTTGAATTTGCAATCCTGTAAAAACAAATACAATTTAGAAAATACTTTTTGGAAACATTGTGGAGATTATCCAATATCAGACGTGATTGTTATTGGGAAAGAACGCGCTGTATATGTAAGAAACGACAGTATATATTTTAACAAAAACGATTCATTATTTGGGGTTATCGACACCATAAAATACTACTATGGAGAAAGAAGTTCGAGATTTGAAGGGTAATGTGGGAAGATTTTGTGAAAAATGAATGCATCGGAAATAAAAAATATTCCTACTTTTAATTTTTTTGCAATGGACAAAAAACAAAAACTACAATCAAAATGGAAATAAATAAAATTGTATTTAGATTTTGGGGAAGCAATTTGTTGATTAGCATCATATTATTTGTTATTTATAGAATTGTGATTTCTCAAACAAAGTTGATTGATGGAAGTTCATTTGAAAAATGGATGCAGATTTTAGAACTTATATTAAATTTAGGATTTTCATTGGTGTACCTTGTTGCTATGCTTATCTCTTCTTTTGCAGTTCTTCTAAATTTGATAAAAAAAATTAGGATCAATTTCTATCTGTCACTCTTCACATTTTTGGGATTACCAGCATTTTGTGTTATTTTTGTCGTAATCACACTATTAATAGATATTTGCACCACAGATTTAACCGTTCTTACAACACTTGCAATTTTTTCAATAATTTATTTATTCCTGACGACAATGCAATTTTTATGGTTCAGAAAAAGAATCAACAAAGTAGAGTTGAACAAATTAAGACCTTAAAAAACAATTTTTTTGTATCAGGAGTGCTGAAGTATAAAATTTAACAGTATTTTAAATTGAACTTTTGTATTTCGTTTTCCTGCCTAACATAGTAAATATATTGGTCATATCACAAATTCAGAAAAAAAATATTACAAACCAACAACCACCTAACATAACAGAATATGGACAAAACAAAAATCACCAGAGAAAACGTTGTTGAAGCAGAAAACAAACTTTTTTCGGCTCAACTTGTAAGCAATGTGGAAATACTTGACCAATTATTGCACGATGATTTGCTTGCAGTAGCACCGACGGGAGAAATTATAACGAAAGAAATGGATTTGAACTCGCATAAAGCGAAAACAATGATTATTGAAAACGCTTCAATAGAAATTGATAACATTAAAATAATGGATGACACTGCGCTTTCTATTGTTACAATGACAGCGAAAGGAAAAGTGATGGGAACTCCATTAGAAGGAAGGTTTAGATATTTTAGAGTTTGGAAACTATTTGATGACGAATTGAAAATTATCGGAGCAAGTTTTATGCAATTACCTGATTAAAAACACTGTTGTATTGAACAAAGTAATGTAAGTCTTCGTAAGTTTTTATGGATATTTTTCAGGATTTTGAGAAGTGTGAAAAACTCTGAAAATTTTGATAGTTTCTTTTTCAATTTTATAAATAATGATGAAAGGAAAAATTTTCAGGGGTAAACGATGAAAATCATTATGGATTTTTTGAAAGTAAACAAATTTCTTAAGTTTGTTCACAGTAAATTTAAAGTCTTTAAAGAAACTGTTTGCTACTTTTTTTCCAGCAACATTTTTGTAATATTCGAAAGAATTGACAATGTCTCTATTAGCTTCAGGATTGGTTATGATTTTATACGCCATACTTAGCTTTCATTTCAGCAAAAAAATCTTCAATAGGCATAAAATCTTCATCCCTCAAATTTTCCATTGCATCCAATTCACGTTTTTGCGCATCTGTTAACTGGTAATTTAGATTATGTTCATACCAATCTTTTTGAGATTTTTTTTCAAGAATTCCGTCTAAATATCCCAAAACCTGCTTCAGGATTTCCTCCGGTTCATCTTTTAATTTTTGATTAATGATATGTAAAGTGTTAGAATTCATTTTATTTATTTTTATCAAAGTTAATGAAATTTAGATTTGAGATAAAAATTATTTATCTGATAAAGTTTAAGGTTAATAAAATTAGAAAATGATTGTCCGTAATGTATAATAATCAAAATTATCCATAAACCTTTGTTGAGTGAAATCGAAGATTCGATGAAATCAAACGCCTTTGCGAACCTTAAAAGCAGTTAATATTTAAAAAACCTTTGTGGACTTTGCGTTAAAAACAGCATTATTAGTAAAAGCGGACAATCATAAATTGGAATAAATAAAATGACGTATTTTAAAAAAGATTAAATTTAGAACTTGTTACAATTTTAAAAAACACACACAATGGAATATCAAGCTATCGCAGAAAAATATACCAATTTTAAAGTATCAAAAGACGGAAACCCAGTCGGGCAATTGAATTATAAAAGCTGGTTTAAATTCAATGCTGAAATTGAAATTTTAAACTCAAAATATCAGGTTGAGCCGAAAGGTTTTTGGGGAACAACTGTTGAAGTTCTTGATGGGAAAATAGTTCTTCTCAAATTTGCCATGAATTGGGACGGAAATATCGTAATGAACACCTATTTCAATGATATCGAGAAAAAATATACGCTTAGTCACAAAGGCTTTTTCAAAGAATATTTTGTTTTAAGTGATGTAAAAGGAACAGAACTTCTGATGATGAAACCCCATGTTCAGTGGCGAAGTTTGAATTATGAATACCAAATAAATACTTCGGAAATTTTAGAAACATTTGCGGAAAAAAATATTCTTCTGCTTATATCTTTACACTGCGCCAATTATTATATGTCGATGATGGCAGGAATGGGTTAATTTATTTTATAATAAGGTTCATTAAAATATTTACTCGGTTTTACATAAACCATCTTTCTGTCTTTGTCAAAAATCCAGTTGAATCTGCGCATCACATCGGCTGCAAAATAATTGGCGTGTTGAGTTTTGAGATCTCCAGTGAAAAATCCGGCTGTAAGATTTTTTAAAACAATATTTCCAAGCTTTAGAAAAGGTAAAACTCCCTGTTTTGTTGTAATGATTTGTCCGGCAGAATTTTTCATTGATTTTTCGCCTGTAATTTTCAGCTTTTCATTCAGATTATTAGCTTCTGCAAACTCGTTACTGTAAAGCAAACCTCCCGAATAACCAGACTGAAGAAGGAAATAAGCTTCCTGTTGTTTATCTTCAATCACGTTGTCTGCAACGATAAAAAATTGCCCATTTTTTACATAAAGATTCATCGGTTGATAATCCTTTAAATCCGGCTCTTTATCATAAGAAACAAACTGACTGTTGTCGTAATCGATTTTAAAATATTGGTCTTTAAAAATCCCGGTTCCTATTTTTCCATCGGCTTCGTGACCGGTCAATTCATTATCGAAAAATCTGATGTTCCCATATTTTTTATTGCCGATTTTTACCGTATTTCCGTCACTTATTTCATCTTTAAACGTGATATGGTCTGCTTTTCTGATTCTATCTGGCGAAATTGATGCATCTTCCATCGCAATCTGAAACATCAGATGAAGCGAATCTTTATCATTAACCAAAGTTTTTACAATGATATTATTGTGTTTCGTTAATCTGAATGGAATCTTTTCCTGAGCTTTGAAAGAGGTTAAACTCAATAATACAATGGCTAAACAGCTAAACTTCTTAAACATTTTTCGATTCTTAAAATATCCCCAAATATAGAATAATTTTTTCTCACCATTTAGATATAACTTGTCTTAAAAATAATTATCTTCGGTTAAATTAAATAAACCAAATGACGAAACATCAGCAAAGAGTCGCCGAAGTCTACCATTTTTTTGATAATAAAGACACCGTTTTAGGGTTCAGAAAGCTGTTAGATTGCGCTATTGACACTCAGGATATGTCGATTTATAAAGAAGCGATTGAATTAACCGACTGGAAAGAAACTCACAATCACGCCATTGACGAATTAATCGAAAAATCAAAAACTCTTCTCGGCAAAATTGAAAAAGTTCAGGTAAAAGAACATATTTCTGAACAGTCTGTTTTGAAAGCAAAAGATATTGTAAAATCTTACGGAAGCAACCGTTTTTCGCTCGGTCCGGTTTCTGTGGAAATCAATAAAGGACAGGTTTATGGCTTGGTTGGAGAGAACGGAAACGGGAAAACAACTTTGCTGAGAATTTTGGCGAATGAAATTTCATTTAATGATGGAAGTTTAAACTATTCTTTCAACGAAAAATCAAAAAATGAATATGATTTGAGAACGAAGTTGGTTTATATTCCGCAACGAACCGAAAAATGGTATGGAAGTCTGAAAGATAATCTGAAATTTGTGCTTTCAAATCATGGCGTTTCTCCTGAAGAAAATGAAACCAGAACCTTGATGATGATTGCCCGTCTCGGATTATGGAATTATAAACACCTGAAATGGAGCGAACTTTCATCCGGTTACAAAATGCGTTTTGAACTGGCGAGAATTCTTTTAAGAAAACCTGAAATTCTTTTATTGGATGAGCCTTTAGCAAACCTTGATGTTTTGGCGCAACAGGTCATTTTGGAAGATTTAAAATCGATTGCCAATTCGGTAAATCATCCGATTGCTTTGATTTTAAGCTCGCAGCAATTGTACGAAGTAGAAAAGATTTCAGACAAGGTAATCTTTCTGAAAAACGGAAAATACAAAGATAATTCTGAGGTAAATGATGATGACGAAAACCAATTGATTATAGAAATTGATACTAATGAAAGTCGCGATAAACTTCTCGAAGTTTTTAAGGATTTCAATATGGAAAAGCTGAACTTCAATGGTGGAGTTTATGTTGCTTATTTCTCATCAGAAACCCAGTTTTATGAAGTGATTTCTGCTTTAGGAAATGCAAAAGCAGAAATTATTTACATCAGAAATATCTCGTCTTCTACGAGAAGGTTTTTCGTTAATTAATCTTTTTTAATTCAAATCAAAATGCAAAAACTCAATAAATTCAACCAATATTTGCTCGAAAGATATCCTACAGTCTGGAATACTAAAATTGTATGGATGCTTTTGGCAGCTCTTGTTTTTCATATCGTCTTTTTTATCATCGGTTATGTTTCGCATATCGATCCTGTTTCGCTTCAGAAATATTCTGTAAAAGATGATTATTTCAGAAATGGTGTTATTTTCGTTCATCTTATTATTTCTATTTTACTGATTGTAGGATGGCTTTTGATGATGCTTAAAAACAATGCATTCAAGAATTTTTACCCTACTTCTAAAGGAAAACTGTTTGGTCAGTTTGTACAATATTTTATTATTATTTTTTCGTGTACCACGTTTTATTTCTCGTACATGACGGGTTTTAGAATGTTTATCAATAATAAATATCCTGATCAGGAAATGGCTAAAAATGTTGATATCATCAACCGAACTGTGCCTTTTCTTTCTCAAAATATAGAATCTTATACTTTAGAAAACAGATTGTTTCCAAAACCTTTTTATGATCTGTATTGTGAAAATGATATTGAAAAAATAGACCGAAACAAAAAGTTTTTTGTGTATTACAACAGAGTTTATCAGTATTATACTCTTTATTCTAAAAAATCTTATCAAAAAGATAAGCGAGGAAATTTCATTCCTCCAAATCCTGAATATTCGAACAAGATACAGCCCGCTTATTCAGACGAGGAAGAAAAATTTGAAACATTTTATTACAAAAAAGATGTTGTAGATCTTTCATCACAGATTCAAACGACTCAACCAAGTTTTTATAATTTTTCCCAAGTTTTTTATGATTATGATTTAAAAGGTTTTAATGACAGAGTAAAAGTTGCAGAAACTAATTACTATAATAAAAACTCGCCTAATAATATTCTTAAAAATAAAAAAGCAATCATTAATCAGAAAACCACAACGCTTTTAAATTCTAAAAACCCGGCAGAGCTTGAGAAACTTTTTGAAGATTTTCTTTCGATTTCTAAAACCTATAGAATTAAAAATAATCTAAATGCTAAAAAATGGGTTTCTATGATTTACTCAAAAGACAACCCCAATTTTGAAATCCGTTATTTTATCAAAGATTACGAAGGGAAAATGAGAACTGATGAAGATGCGTATTACGAAGAAACAGTTGCCGTAGATTCTGTTGTTGCAACTACTGATTATCCTAATGAAAATGATATCAGAGACAGTATAAAAATAAGAGAATTTAATCCTGAAATCAATCAACAGCTTGCTCCGGATAAATATGTGAAAAACAACATGACGGAATATTATTATCTGTCTGAAAACATGACCGATTTATTGACAAGTGTAGATTCTGTGAAGAAAGATGATTTCTTTTCAGAAAACATTCATATTTACATCTGGGTTGCATTTTTCCTTTCTACTTTTATTTTCAGTTTCAGAATTACCGGGCTTCGGTCGTTGCTTTTCAGTGTGATTAGCGCAGGAGTTTTAACTTTAACCGTTACTTTGATTACGGTATTTTACGGACTTACTTTCAGAGGTCAGGAACAGTTTTTTGTTGCCTATTTTGTTTTGTTTATCGGTCTTATTATTCTGTTGATTCCGTTACTGAAAATGAATATGGTTAACAAAATGGTATCATCTATTTTGGTAAATTTTTCAATTAATGGATTTGTACTCTTTGTACTTTTAATTTTTGCAATTATCAATATTCATCAAAAAGCAGCTTGTGAGGGTGTCGTAATGAGTATTGAAGGCGGTTACCCTTATTATGGCTGCCCAAATATTTTTGAAGATTTAGGCTTTATGCTAAGTTATATCATCTTGGTAATAGGTTTTGTATTTATGTATTTTTATACTGCTATTTTGCAAAAATGGAAGGCAATGCCGGAATAATTTTTTCTAATATTTTAAAGCCTCATATTTTTATGGGGTTTTTGTTTCATTAAAACTTAAGAATGTGAATATTATTCAGACGTTACTCGATGCAGATTTGTTTCAAAAAAAGAAAGTAATCGACAGGCATTCTTTTCTGACTTTGGAAGGCGATATCGACAGCAATATTTATTATGTTGAAAAAGGAAGTTTACGCATTTTTATCAGAGACGAAGATCAGGAAAGGACTATTCGTTTTGGATATAAAGAAAATATAATTGTCTGTCTCGACTCTTTTTTATCTGAAAAGCCGACCGATTTTTATATTCAGGCAATTAAGAAAACCGAAATTAAAGTGGCTTCCAAAAAAGATTTTAATGAATTTATAAAGTCTTCTGACGATAATCTGAAATTATGGACTGTGATTTTGGAAGATTTAGTTTTACAACAAATTGAAAGAGAAAAGGATTTGCTAATAAATTCTCCAAGAGAGCGTTATGAAAGGGTTTTAAAAAGAAGTCCGAAACTTTTTCAGGAAATTCCCAATAAACATATTGCCAATTATTTAAGAATGAGCCCCGAAACTTTATCAAGACTCAAAAAATCTTGACTGTAATCAAGATTTATCATTTGAGAAAACTGGAAATTTGCAATAAAAATTGACATGAAAATTCCAACGCTTCAACTGATTGATGAATTGCAAAAAATTACTGAAGAAAATATACAGTTTGCTGAAAATCTTTTTAATCAACCAGATGAAAAACTCAATTTCAGACTTTCAGAAAATAGTTGGAGCATTCTGGAATGTCTCGAACATTTGAATCGATACGGAAATTTTTATATTCCTGAAATCAGGAAAAGAATTGAAAATTCAGATACAAAATCAACAGAGATTTTCAGTTCGGGAATTTTAGGAAATTATTTCGCAAACAGCATGCTTCCAAAGGAAAAACTGAATACAATGAAGACTTTCAAATCGATGAATCCTATTCACAGCAAACTTGATAAAAATGTTTTAAATGAATTTATTGTTCAGCAAAAACAAATGCTTCATCTTTTAAAGGAAGCTAAAAATATAGATTTAAATAAAGTAAAAACCAGCATCAGTATTTCAAATTTAATTAAATTAAAACTGGGTGATACTTTCCGTTTTGTAATCTATCATAATCTAAGACATATCAAACAAGCAAAAAGAAATCTTTAACTAATCTGTGACCTTTGCTGAGTGAAATCGAAGATTCGACGTAGTCAAACGCCTTTGCGAACTTAAAAACAATTAGTAGTTAAAAAAATCCTTGCGCTCTTTGCGCTAAAATAAAAACAGAATCATTTTTTTTCATCAATTTAATTTAACAAAATTTATCAATCTCAAAAAGTGATTTATGAACTCGATTTTGTAATTTTAGACAAAATTTTAAAAGTGAAAAAATTATTATTTGCAGTTTGCATATCAGCTTCAGCTTTAAACTTCGCACAAGATTATTCGGTACCTGCAGCAAGTCCGCGTCAGAAAGTAGAACAGCAGTTTTCAATGTCAAAAATCTCTGTAGATTACGGAAGACCGGGAGTAAAAGGAAGAAAAATCTTCGGAGAACTGGTTCCTTACGGACAGGTTTGGAGAGCGGGTGCAAACTCTTCTACAAAAATTACATTCGGACAGTCTGTTAATTTTGGTGGAAAAACTGTTCCAGCAGGAACTTACGGTTTGTTCATCGTACCAACAGAAAAAGAATGGAAAGTTATTTTAAATAAAGATTTTCAACAATGGGGAGCTTACACATATGATCCAAAACAGGATGTTGTAGACGTAACGGTTCCGGTTAATAAATTAGCAGATAAACAAGAATGGTTTGAGATTACCTTAAACCCGACTGATGAAAATTCAGGAAATCTTGTGATCAAATGGGATATGGCTCAAGCTGAAGTAGCTTTAAAACCTGCAAAACCTGAAGCAGTAACTAAAATTGCTGAGAAATTAAGAGAAATCAAAAAAATAGAATCTGACGCTGCAAAAGCAAAAGGCTAAGATTCAAATTTATAAAAGATGAATTTTTCTATTCAACCTGTTTTAGAAAACGAAGAATATCAATTAATCCCCTTACAACAAGGGGATTTTGAGTTGTTGTACGAAGTGGCTTCAGATCCTAAAGTTTGGGAGCAGCATCCTAATAAAGACCGCTACAAAAGAGAAGTTTTTGAAAACTTTTTTAAAGGAGCCATGGAAAGTCAGGGCGCTTTTAAAATCGTAGAAAAATCTACCGGAGATATTTTAGGAAGTACCCGGTTTTATGATTTTGATGAATCCAAAAACAGCATTTTCATTGGCTATACTTTTTACGGAACAAATTCCTGGGGAAAAGGGATCAATCCACAGATTAAAAAAGTGATGCTGGATTACGTTTTTCAATTTGTAGATAAGGTTTATTTCCATATTGGAAAAGAAAATTTCCGTTCTCAGATTGCATTAGAAAGATTGGGTGGACAGAAAATTGCCGAAGAAGAAGTCGCTTATTTTGGAGAACCGACCAGAACCAATTTTGTGTACGAAATAGCAAAAGAAAATCATTTTAAAGTTGATTAAACTTAAATAAATTTTCTCGTAGATTTAGTCGATTACGCTGATTAATTTTAGGAATTAAAATCTGCTCAATCAGCTAAATCTGCGAGAGAATAATTAAATAAAAATATAATCGTGAAAAAATATAAAATTCAGAAATCACCATTTGTAGTTCCTACAACCGATGGAAAATTAATTGAAGAACATTGGGGAAATTCAACCCAGAATTCAAACATTTCTATTGCACACATGGTTGCTCCGCCAGATTGGAGTGAACCTCATCAAACTCCGGAATTTGATGAATTTACTATCATTATTTCAGGTAAAAAACAATTTGAAATTGACGGAGAAGAGGTGATTTTAGAAAAAGGACAAAGTATTTTGATTGAAAAAGGAGCAAGGATCCGTTACAGCAATCCGTTTTCAGAACCTTGCGAATATATTGCAATTTGTCTTCCGGCATTTTCGATGGATTTGGTGAATAGAGAAGAAGAAATAATTTAAATATGGCGTTACAAATTTGCCCAAAGTGTAAAGAAAACTCTTTTACATGGTTTATCAACGGAAAGACTAATTTAATAAGTTGGAGTTGTTTTAATTGCGATTACGAAGCAAAAGAAGACGAAAGTGATGAATGTGTCTGTGAAAATTGTGAAGAGAAAACAAAAAAGAAATTGAAAGATAAAGAATCAGAATACTGGTGGTGTTCTAATTGTAATACGATCAGTGATTTATAAACAGAAACAACCTCAGTAAATGAGGTTGTTTTTTAATTTATTGGAGTTCAATTATTTCAAAATTTCTTTCAAAAATAAAAGCGTATGATTCCAGGCTCTTTTTGCCATCACAGGATTATAATCGGCTGATTTTGGGTCAGTAAAAGTATGTTTTGAATTAGCATACGTAATGATTTGCCAATCTGCTTTGCCGTCATTCATTTCTTTAACTAGATTATTGTAATCTTCCGGCGTCACACTTTTATCTTCTGCAGGATTTTCTACTAAGATTTTAGTTGAAATAGCTTCATTCGGCCTCGATTGGTCTTTTCCAATACTTCCATGAATGGAAACAACGCCTACAACAGGCAATTTTTCTCTCGCAGATTCCAAAGCACCGGTTCCGCCAAAACAATAACCGATTACCGCAATTTTATCTGAAATCGCTCCGTTTTTCTTCAATTGTTCTAAAGCTAAAGAAATTCTTTTCTGATAAGCTACATAATCTTTCTTGTAAAATCCGGCAGTTTTTGCAGCAGAAGCATTGTCAGTCGGAATATTTCCTTCTCCATAAATATCTGCTATAAATGCGATGTAGCCTTGTTTTTCTAAATCTGCTGCTGCAGTTTTTGCTTCGTCATCAATTCCTTTCCAGGCTGGAAGAATCAAAACTCCGGGAAGTTTTTTTCCGGCATTGGAGGTTACCAAACCATTCAGTTTTTGCGAACCATCCTGATAAGACACAGGTTTTAAATTCTGACTGAAAATAGTTCCTGAAGTCATAAGAAATGTTGATAATAATATTGAACGTATCATATTTTGTAATTTAATTGAAACCCAAATTATCCTAATGTTTTTTCATAAATATCACGAATAATGTCTGTGTAATTAGTGAAAATATTTGTGATATTAGTGTTTGAAAATTTAATCAAATTTTACGCCTAAATTATTCAGCTCAGTTTTCAAATCTGTTTCAGGTTGAATATGAATCGTTTTAAAGCCCAAAGTTTTCGCCATCTCAATATTTTTGAAATTATCATCAATGAAAACCGATTCATTGGCTTCCAACTGGTATCTTTCCAATAAAACATTCCAGATTTTAGGGTCAGGTTTAATCAATTTTTCTGTTCCTGAAACCACAATTTTCCCATCAAATATTTGAAAGAAATCATAGTTTTCCAAGGCATAAGGAAAGGTTTCTTCAGACCAATTGGTTAATCCAAATAATTGATAGGAAGTATTTCCCAGTTTTCTCAGAATTTCTACATTTTGAGGAATGTCGCTTTTCAGCATAACCGTCCAGTTATCATAATAGGCTCTGAGTTCTTTTTCCCATTCCGGAAATTTTTTGATCTGAACTTCGGTTCCTTCTGCTAAAGTTCTTCCTCTGTCTTGCTCGATATTCCATTCATCCTGAGCAATATTTTCAAGGAAATATTCCATTTTTTCATCATCATTAAAATAAGTTTTGAAAAAATATCTTGGATTCCAATCCATCAAAACACCTCCAAAATCGAATACTATATTTTTAATTTCCATACTGATATTTAAATTTATCATACAAAAATCACAAAACTTTTTTACTTAAACACCCTAAAACAGATAAGTTTATAAAAGTTTAACATTCAAAAATAATTGATTATTAAATTGAAATTATTCAGGCTTATAAAACTGGTATTGTTCGTTTTCGTAATAGGCATTAATGTGTTGCAAACCGTTCGTTAAAATAATTTCAGAAGCGCCGATAACAGAATTGTATCTTGCAGTCTGCTCAAATGTTTTTTCGGTCAATTTGATTTGTGGCGCTTTACATTCAATTAAAATTTTTGGTTGCGCTTTTTCTGTGATTAAAAGGTCAATACGCTTCGTTAAACCATTCAGAACAATTTTTTTTTCGGTAATTAACGCAGAAGTAGAGTAGGATTTCACGGTGAGATAATAGTGAACCCAATGCTGACGAACCCACTCTTCGGGAGTGAGCAAAAGGTAAGTTTTACGAACCAAGTCATAAATAAAAAACTTATCTTTGTCTTTCTTGAATTTAAAATCAAAAGTTTCCTGAAAGTTCAGTTTTGGAAGTTCCATTTATATGATGAAAGAATTAGATTTAATCCTCAAAAATATTAAAAATAAAGAAGTTTTACCGATTTATTTTTTCCACGGAGAAGAACCTTACTTTATTGATGTTGCTGTAAAAGCCCTTGAACACGACTTTCTGGAGGAAGACGAAAAAGCTTTTAACCAAACAGTCACTTACGGAAAAGATACAACGTATCAGGAAATTCTTTCTTTGGCGCGACAGTTTCCGATGATGGGTGATAAGCAGGTGATTATTGTAAAAGAGGCGCAGGATTTGAAATTTAATGATGAAGAAAGCAAAGCTTTAGATGCGTATGCAGAAAATCCGGTTGCGTCAACAGTTTTGGTTTTTGCCCATAAGCATAAGAAGCTGGACAGCCGAAAAAAGGTTACCAAAACTTTAACAAAGCTAAATGCGCTTTTTCTGAGCGAATCTTTAAAAGACCATACGCTTCCCAAATGGATTGCTGATGAATGTCTCAGATTAAAGATAAAAACAGCCCCGAATATTTCTAACCTTTTGGCAGAATATCTTGGAAATGACCTTTCCAGAATCTCAAATGAGTTAGGAAAACTTAAAATTATTTTAAAAGAAGGTCAACTTTTAGACGGTACCATCGTTGAAAACCACATCGGAATAAGCAAAGAATTCAATGTTTTTGAGCTTCAGAAAGCTTTAGGATCGAAAAACGCCAATGCTGCGTTCAGAATTGCCTATTTTATGGGAAAAAATCCTAAAAACAATCCTTTTGTAATGCTTCTTTCCAGTTTGTATAATTATTTTTCTAATGTAATTATTTACAATACAATGATTGGGCAACCGCAACAAGTAATTGCTACGCAAATGGGTATCAATCCTTATTTTATTAAAGATTATGCAGAAGCGGCGAGATTGTATCCGCTAAAACATTCTACCCGTGTTATTTCTATTTTAAGAGAATTTGATATGAAAGGAAAAGGTTTGGGAGCCGTAAATATGGATGATGCAGAATTGATCAAAGAATTGGTTTACAAAATTATCAATGTAGATAAAATTAAGATGAAAGTGTAGTTTTTGTTGTTGGTTGAAAGTTCTTAGTTGCTGGTGTAAAATCTGTCAACCAAAGAATAGCAACGATTAACAATTGAATATTCACATATTAAACATTGACAAGTATCATTAAATTTACTTTAATAAAACATTAAAAATTCCGAAATTAGCATCCTTGAAATTGATAAATAAATTATGGAAGAAAATATTTTAGATTGTGTGATCGTTGGGTCTGGGCCTTCTGGTTTTACAGCAGCAATTTATGCAGCAAGAGCAGACTTAAAACCTGAATTATATACAGGTTTGGAACCAGGTGGACAATTAACTACAACAACAGAAGTTGATAATTTCCCGGGATATCCTGCAGGAATTACCGGTCCAGAAATGATGATGGATTTGCAGAAACAAGCTGAAAGATTCGATACCAAAGTACATTACGAAATGATTACCAAAGCTGAATTTTCAAAAGAAGTTGGCGGTATTCACAAATTGTATGCAGGAAATAAAGAAATTTTAGCTAAATCTGTAATTATTTCTACCGGAGCTACTGCAAAATATTTGGGTCTTGATGATGAGAAAAAATACAATGGAGGAGGAGTTTCTGCATGTGCAACGTGCGATGGATTCTTCTACAGAGGAAAAGATGTTGTGGTTGTTGGAGCAGGTGATACCGCAGCTGAAGAAGCTACTTATCTTGCAAAATTGGTGAATAAAGTTACGATGTTGGTAAGAAAAGGTGAGTTCAGAGCTTCAAAAGCAATGATCCACAGAGTAGAAAACACACCGAATATTGAAGTGAAATTTTACCATGAATTAATTGGTATTGAAGGCGAAAATAATCTTGTAGAAAGAGCAGTTGTCATCAACAATCAGACTCAGGAAAAATCTACTGTAGATGTTCACGGAATTTTCATTGCAATCGGACACAAGCCAAATACAGATATTTTTGCTGGTCAAATCGATTTGGATGAGAATGGATATATTGCTACTGAAAAAGGCTCTACAAGAACAAATCTTCCGGGAGTTTTTGCCGCAGGAGATGTTCAGGATCACATCTACAGACAAGCGATCACAGCTGCAGGAAGCGGTTGTATGGCGGCAATGGATGCAGAAAAGTATCTTGCTGAATTACATTAATTATTAAAATTAATTTATAAAACAAAAAAACGTACTTCTATGAGGTGCGTTTTTTTGTTTTCAATCTGTGTTTTTCTTTGTGTTAATCAATGTTTGAGAAAATAATTGCTCTGATTTTTAGTTGATTATTAATTTTTGTTAAAATTTGTAGTAAAAATATTTTGACATAATTGAAAAACGTTCTATATTTGCACCACTGAAAACAACGATACAATCGGAGTTTAAGGAGAGATGGCAGAGTGGTCGATTGCGATAGTCTTGAAAACTATTGACTGTAACAGGTCCGGGGGTTCGAATCCCTCTCTCTCCGCAGAGTAGGAAAACCAAATTTTTCAAAAACGCTCAAAAATCTATTAAGAAGCTGTAATTTAATTAATTACAGCTTTTTTGTTTTTTTGTGATCATCGCAAAATTTACATAAATGCATGTATTTAAGTAGTGATAAACATGGCAAAGTATTTTTTACAAAAAATGAGTGCCACATTTAATTTAATTAACTGTATATTAGATGGTTAATTATTTTAACATCTCGCCATGACCACACATTATTCCCATCCTATCCTAGTTTGCTATATAAATTTCGTGTTATTTCCCAACCATTTATTGGGTCAAGATTTCTTTAAATTCAAAGAAGTATCACAGTTTTTAGGATTCTGCTTGAATTTTAAAAGTTTTACCAGCTTTTTCATAAGTGGAAGCTTATCTTTTCCCGAAGTCGAAAGATCAAAAACTGATGAGCTTTGTACGAAGGACAAAGCTTGCTATCATTAGTAAACTTCAGAGCGAAAGAAGTGGGGAAAAGTACGGTTTTTATAAAGCCTCAGCTTCTGATTAAAAGAAGTTCCCGTAACCCATTTGCCATTACGCGAAATCTGAATTTTTACAGACAATCTATTCCTGCTATTTCTTTTTGTAAATTTTATTTTATCATTTTATAGACTGAAGTTTATTTTTTAATCATAAAAGATGTCGTTATAAGAGCTTCCGAATGTTCGTCTTCGTACGCTCCTGTAGTTTAAATCTGAATTTTTATGTTCCTCTCAATATTCGTCTTATTTAACCATGTATTTCTCATTTATATGATAAAATGTGTGGTTAAATCAAAATTTATGTTTAATTTTAATTTATATATATAATTCCCGTTTTCATGATAAATACGATTTTTTATAATGAAGAAGAAATAAAACATATTAATAAAAAAACACTGTCAATTCTTTATTAAAGGAAATATTCTTTGTAATATCTCTAAAGTTGAGGATTAATCTAACACAACCATGAAAATTAAACTGTACCTGTTGATGCTAATGTAAGTTTCATTACACTTCTGCACAAAAATTAGCCACCAATGATAATGTCTTAAGCTATTTCAATACATACTAGAAGAAATAAATAGCGTTTATTACAATATTTGAATTTTAAATTCAAAAAAAAATTTTCAAAAGAAATTATACGTCACTGAGAAATTGATTTAGAAAAGTTAGCAAATAGCGACTTCTGAGAAATTAGAAATAATCAAAATGCTGCTATAAAATAATTCAGTAAAGGTATAATCCAATAAAACCAAGATAGAAAAGAAATTTATTTAATATTTAAAAACAATTACAATTTCATGTCATCACTCTACGAAGTCGGTGTTATAAAACGCCAAGAATCAAAAATTAAAATCAGTGTTCAGGTTATTCATCCCGATAGCAATTACATTACTGATTCGCCGGGATTCGCATTAATGTTGCTTTACCATAATGTTAATAACGATTCTCCTATAAAAAAGGAAGTTGATTTTGATGATACGCTTGATGAAGTATGGATGAAAAAAAATGCATACGCTTTTATTAAGTCAGTGGATTTGAAAATGAATAATCCAAATAAAAAAGGATGGAAAAAAGGAGTTCTAGATATTACGGTAACGCATCCAGCTTGGTTAGAACATCTGAAAGATATTGATCATTGGGATTCGGCAGCATTTGATCCGACAGATGACTATATTATTTGCGAGCCCATACTTCCCATTGAAGAAGAAGTTATTTCCATTGACAATTTAGATCTGACTTCAAAAAAAGGTTTTATGCCCATCTGGAAATATATGATACCAGATTCCCTGCTTAAAACCCAGAAAGATATTTTGTGGTTTCCCACATTGGGAGAAAAATATTACAAAGAGTCTGATAGGGTGATTTCCGATCTGTCTGATGAAAATCTGCAAAAGTGGGAGGGAACTCTTGTGAGAACAGCAAAATCGTGTGGTATTTTATTCAAACGTGAAACGGATTGGGGAATCATAAGTTGTAGCCGAGGAAGTATGGCATCTTCATATATAGACGGCGAAATGACTCAAATGGTTTTGAATCCAAAGAAAAAGAATGGTTATACAAGCTCTCCCAAATCTATTCTGATCTGGGGCCGGCCTGTTGTTTATGAAATACTAATCAATGGTGATACTATTTCTTTTAAATTAATGATCATGAGCGAAGATAATGACCGCATATTTCTGGAAACAAAAATGAGTGTGTTGAAGTTTATGCTAAAGCGATTCGAATCCTTTTCTGGTAATGAATACAATATAGTGAGCCCTTTGTGTGAAAAAATGAACACTATTATGAAAGAAAAAAACATTAAAGATACTCATACGCTTTATCTCAGACACAAAGAGATTGCCGAACAGTTCATTGTGAGCTCAAGAATAGACAAAATCAGGGATGTACCTTATCCGGAATTTTACCAATTGAAGAATGAAGAAATTATGGATCTGTATTCTTTTGAAAAGTGGCCAGCTTATGAAATATCGGTTAAGATAACAGATGCAAAATGGCTTGAACAATATCCAAAAGAGCCATTTTCTTATATCTTTAGTGAATATGATTAATAATAACTAAAACTTAGCAAAAAAATAAACATGGAAAAAGCAGAAAAACTATCAGGCGATCAGCTTAAGGAAGTAAAAGAAATCCTCGCCAATACAGCAGTATCGGAACTGGAAGATGGAGAAGATTTTGTTGATTTGGCCTACACTAAAGTAGAATTTGGATATATTTATCTGAGAGAAGATCATTATGAATCACTATTCAAAATAGTAACAGATAGGAAGACCGCATTTTTTGCAGCACAGCGTGGAAGTCTCATGCGTTTACAAGATACATTTACAGAAGAACAGTTTCAAGGTATGACTCAGCAGATGAAGCAATTTCATGGGGACTGGCTATAAAATAAATTAAAAAATGCAGAAAAAATTCGAAAAAGATACAAATGGCGTTTTGCTTATTTGTTCTAAAAAAGGTCTAAAAAAGTACTTTTCAAAGAATACATTTAATTACAACTATCCGGACGGGATTCTTCCTCTCATCAATAATGGTTCGGTCATCGCATTAACAACGGAAAGCAGCGAAGATATAAAGGGAGAACTGATTAATCTTTCCATGAATGATTATAAAGGATACAAATTATACGGAGAACAAAATTTCTTCATTGAAGAGGAAGATGAAATTTACATACTGTCGCACTCCGAGTTTACACAAATATGCAGTAATCATCATGGAGAAATTGATGCGTTTAATTTTTGGGATAAAAAAATCGTGGTCGATAATCTGAGAGCAGGTTGGGCAACTGCTTTCATACATTGCAAAATGCGTAGTGACAGTATGTATTTGCGAACAATTATTCAACTTATTTATACGAAAGAACGTTTCCCATATCCGGAAATATCATCTATTCCAAGATTTTAATAAAACTATGAAAAACAACTATTTAAGCTCAAAAGAAGCTCAGGAAATGATTGCTGAACTTTCTGAACAAATGGCCGAATTACCGGTTGAAGGACGTAACTATCATTACGAGTCTTTCAAAAATGAATATGGAAGCTCTTCCACCAGCGGCATTTATTTTTACGAAAATGGAGTATATCATAATGACTTTCATGTAGGCAAATACGATAAGGAAGAAATTAGCGAACATCTTGATAAATTTCAGGACTACGAATTTTCGGATCTGTTAGACTTTTTTCCGGTACATTCTAAAATAAAATTTACGTTTAAAAAAGGTGAACCTATTAATGCTGAAAGATACAGCGTTCCTATGTTGCTTGAAGACATTAAAAAGGAAATTGAAGACACATACCCGAAGTATAGAGAGAATGATAATGTTTTTGTGAAATCGGAAGCTTTGATTTATTTTAAAAAAGAGGCAGATGAAATCGGAATGTTTATAGATTCAACATATCATTACAACGACAAAATGAGATCTTTTGGGCATTTTGCAGGTCGTGATGAGATGCTTTCAATATATCATCAGCTAAACGAAAAAATAGAAAGTTTATACCTTATCTATGAAAATAGTACGATAAAAGTACAGTCGCATCCTGCATTCGAGGAATATGGATTTGAGCCTTTAACGGTATCTAAAATTGAATTAGATCCGCAATATAAAAGACAAAAAGAAACTTCGGCAGAATGCAAAAAGCTGAGACATGATTTTTTCAGCTCTTTAGGGAAATTGGATGAAGGTATTATTTATCTAAGAGTGGGCGGATTTAGAAACCATTCATGGCCGCAAGGTAGATCAGGACATAATTCATGTAAAATGAGAGTTATTCATGCTCCTGAATCTACTATTCTCATTACAGATGGGCTTTCAGATACTTACAAAGATTTTTATTATGGTAAAAATTCTGAATATAATGGAATCGGGGCAGAATTTTATATGGAATTTCATGGCAATATTCCGTATGACATTATTCATAAACATTTTGCTGTTGCACTTGTCAATAGTGTTTCTCAGATTGCAATCGGACATGGTGATTTTAAGGTATTAATGGAAAACCACGGAGAAACCACTGTAGAATTTACTGAAGAAAATATAGAACTTTGGATCAACAGAGAAAATAAAGCCAATCACAATGTATCAAGCTTTTTGAACGCAAAAGATTTTATGAAAAATGATAGTTTCGGAGTTTTGTTGGGTTCGGAATCAAAGACTGTTCCTCAAAAGCTGAAACTGAACTTAGAAGAAATTTTGTTGATTTCAATTAAACCTATTGAAAATAAGTGGTTAAAAACAACAAAAGTTAGAAGTAAAAACGAAGCAATTGCAAAAGTAGCAAGAGAAGAAATCATACAGGAATGGAAAGAAAGTGGAGAAATGAATTTGGTTCCATTGACTTATCAAAAAGAATATATTGAAACTTCACCAGGATCAGGAGGAATGAAGCTTGTTCCTATATTTCCTTTTTAAAAACAATTAATCATTCAAGCCTATTCTGATTTTTTGGAATGGACTTCATTATGAATTCAAATTCAAATTCAAAACAAAAAATCGTGAACATAGAAAATCAAATTAACCAAGAGCTAGAAAGAAAAATTGATGAGGTTTTAATCTCGTTAGAAGAACAAGAAGAACGGAAATTTTATGATAGCTTAGACTTTCTTGGTGATGTAAAATACGAGACAAAATTGTCTACAAAAACCATCAATCAAATTATTGAAGCTATAAAGTATGGTCTAAACCGAGATTATAAAATATTTAAGCCTTATCGAGCAATCTATATTTTGATTAGAGAATTAGCTCCTTTACATGCAAAAGAAATTGCTTCCATTCAGGAAGAGATCACTAATTATCTGAATGATGATATTGTGGAGTACGAAGATTTTACATCTGCCTTGTACTTTTTCAGCCAAGCATGGGAAGATTTAAAATCTGATTGGAATGCAGAAAATAAAGCTGCTATTATCAAAAATCTTATTGAAATTATTGAAGACGAATACGAATCGGATGGACGTTTTGATGCATTTGTTGCCGATGATGTTTTGCGTGCCCTCATCATTATAGGAAAAGATGATCTTAAAGCACAGGAAACAATAAAATGGGTTGAAAAAGTCTTGGACGAAGATGAATGGGAATAAATGTTAAATAATAAAATAATGCAATACTATTTTATAAAACACTCTATCAATCCCGGAGATAAATATGTAAGCTTTGAAGCTGATGGTAATTTAGAATTAGCATTAGAAGGAAAACCTTTTAGAAAAATTTTTTATCATGGTGAATTTGAGACAGATTTTATTTCAGGTTATTACGGATTTTCAGGCAAAGCCAAAGATTTTTTCCTGTCTTTACATATTCCGCATTTAGAATTTGTAGCTGTAACGGTGCACCACATCAAATGGGAAGAATCGATGGAAATTTATCTGATGAAAATAAATAAAGAAATTGATGCAGTAGATTATGAACAATCAGACTTATTTCAATTAAGTGACAAACATATTCGTGGAATAGATAAGTTGGTATTTGTAAAAGATATTAACGAGTCTGTTTTTAAATTGAAAAACCTTCATCACAGTATAACAGTTAGCGAAACTATTAAAAACAAAATAACAGAACAGGGATTAAAAGGATTTGAATTTATTCCCGTTGAAAAATACAGATTTTAAAATATGGAACAAATAAAAGAGCTTCAAGAGTTGAATGTATTCTTGAAGACAACATTAGAGTCATTAAGTACCAAAATTACCGGAGAACTTGTGCAGATTCTCAACGGAACAGCAATTAAAATGCTATCTGGTTATGATAAAAATGATATTGCGACTTTCAATTTTGAATATCGTAATGAATGGTTGTCAATTGTATTTTTCGGCTCTAACTCTCGTGGTGTAACAATTACGGAAGACATTAGCCTTTTGTTCCACGAAATAAACGAATACACTGCAAAATTGCAAAATGTTATGGATGAGGTGGATGAGATGGAAGAAGATTTTGAAGGCGATACAGAAGAATGGGAAGATATGATGGAAGAATACCGTGAGGAACAATCAAGTATTTATGACGATTGGTTCATCAACTGCTGGAAAGAAGCACAAAATCTGACGCAAAACGTTACTCCTACTTATTGGTCTGATGAAGTGGATTTAGGTTTGGAGCTCCAGATTTTCGAAATTGTAGAAATCAACAAGAATCAGTCGAATATTCGATATTATTCACACTAAAAAACTAAACAAATAACAATCATAAAAACTATTTAAAGCAATGGGATTATTTAAAAAGAAAGCAAAAAAGGAAGAAGCACCTAAAAGCAATTTGCTGTTGGCAATGCCGATGTTTAATAACGGAGAAACATTTGACACAGATAAAGTTATAGAATATCTTTTAGCTGATTGGGGAATTGAAGCTACAGATATCGATGGCTCTTCAGGAACAGTTAGTTTCACTGTTGAAGGAGAAATGGTTATACTGGCAACTGTGTCTGCACATATTCCATGGGGTGATATTGAGGGAACGGCAAAATACGCATACAATTGGTCAACCGCAATAGCAGATTTGGAAAATCATAATTCACACGCTATTGTAACAATAATGTCTAGTAACACCAGTACCAAAGAACGTTTTGCAATTTTAACGAAAGTTTTAACAGCCATTCTTGCGACAAGCAATTGTATTGGGATATACCAAGGCACTCAATCTTTGCTAATTCCAAAAGACCAATACCTCGACAGTGCAGAAGCATTAAAATCAGATTTGGTTCCGCTGGATTTGTGGGTTTACATTGGTATACGAAGAGGAGAAGGGAGCAATAGTGCTTATTCGTACGGATTAAAGGCTTTTGATAAACTTGAAATGGAGTTTGTAAACGCTCCGCTTGATTTGAGAGAGTTGCACACTTTTTTAAGTCAGATTTGCGGTTATGTCGTCAAAAGTAATGTAACCTTTAAAAATGGCGAGACCTTAGGTTTTACTGCTGATCAGAAAATTAAAATTGTGCAATCAAAAGGGATATTTGTAGAAGGAGAATCATTTAAATTAGAATTGTAAGTTTTTAATAATATTTTTTTAAACTAATTAAAATTTAACCGCAAAAGATTCAAAAGCAATTATTGATTCAGAAATTCATGCGATTTAGAGAACAAGGTTTAGCAAAAGAATAAAAATCAAAGATTTTAAAAAAACTTAGGTGTTCTTATTAGCAGATTGTTAATAAACTTAAAATTCTAATCTGTTAATCTTTTGTCACTTTTGTGGTTAAAAAAATTAAACAAGTTCAATTTAAAGAAAAGTGTAATGCATTGAAATAACTACTAATCAAGAAACTAAAAAAAATAAAATGACAATCCTGAAAAAAATAATATGGTACAATATGTTTGACCTTGAAATAAGAGGAAAGGATGTACAGCTTGCCAAAAAAGGAACTTCTATGGTACTTGCAGCAACGGTTCTAATATTTATTATAGATTATATTTTATGGAATTTAAAGTTCATAAGCAAAAGCCTTTCTGATGACGCGTTCGAAACAATGAATTTTTTTGGAGCAAGCTTCTTAGGTAAACTACTAGGACTTTTATCGATCGGATTATTTTACCTTTTTATTTTTGTAATGATGGGCAGAAAAAGTTTTTTTGAACAAACACTGCAGGAATACGAAGAAATGTCCATGATACAAAAAGACGAAGTCGCAAAGAAGGGAAAATATTTGATTGTAGTACCCATGTTATTATCTATATTATTGCTAATCTATATCATCTTTTTTAAACTAAAATAATGGAAAAAGCAAAAGAATTTATTTTAGAATTTTTAGATAAAGAAGCTGAATGTTGGACAAGATTAAATTCAAATGAGCTTGATGCTTTCAATCAGGCGGTAAGAGAATTTCGAAGTATGGTAATAGAGGGAGTTGAAAAAGGAATGGGAATTTCCGAAAGGATTGATTTTGGAATTTTTAAGAGAACTGAAAAAGAAATCGCGGAAAATCCTTTAATCAATAAATCCCGTCATTTATACAAGCTCAGTGCTTACAAAAATAAAATGTATGTTGAGATCTGGGTAGGTATGTTTCTACTAAAAATCCTATTGGTGAGCCAAATAAAAGTGTTTTTCTAATGGCTTCATTATGAGTGAAATTGATAATGAATTTAAAATTATCGGAATAATGGGTGTGAAATTGAATAATTTAACAATGAATGTGACAGGCTGGAAAGGAAATATTTATAATCATTCAGGTTTAGATATTAAGAAGCGAGGCAAATTTGTTTCTACAGAGCGCTATTCTGAGCCGGATAACCGAGATGATTTTTCATTGAATGAGTATTTGAAAGATAAATAAGAAGTTCTAATTAAAAAAAATCTATCAATGATTATGGAAATTGAATTACAAAGAAAATTAGGAGCGATGATTCGTGCCGTTAAAGATATTAGTAATGTCATTAAAACGCTTGATGAATACCCAACAGAAATAAATTTGGTTGGTGGCACGCCATTAAACCATGCAATAAATCGTGGCAGGTATGAAATTGTAAAATATATAGTAGAAAGAGGGGCGAATGTTAATGATTTATATGACAAAAATTATTCTCCCTTAATGTCTGCAGTAAATGGAAAAAACATAGAAATGGTTAAATTATTATTAGAGAATGGAGCTGATGTTAATCTAAAAGATAAATATGGTAATGATGCTTTATGGAAAGCAGTATTTAACTATAACTTTGAGATTGTAAAATTACTGGTTGAAGCGGGAGCAGATCCTTTCAAAGCAGATAGTCATGAAAATTACAGTAATTATGATGGTGCAAAAGACCTTATGCCCGTAACAGGTGAAATTATTAATTATTTTGACAGTTTAAAATAGTTCTTAACTCCTTAGATATTAATTAAAATTAAAATCATGAATTATACCTTAGAAGACGTTAAGAATTTTATTTTAGAGTTTACGGAATTGGAATATCAGTTTAGATTAGGTCAATTTGATAACTCAATAACAGACGAAGAATGGTATGTCTTAGTTGCAAAATTGGAAAATTGTTACAGTGAAGAATTTGGCTATTACGCAATTATAACTGCATATAGAGATGAATCTTTAATGACCAAAGAATTATATAATAATAATAAGAAGAATCTTAAAAAAAGAAGATTGTTTTTAATTAGAAAATATGAAAATCCTAAATTTGGAAAAGGTATATATAATGCGGATTCTGGTTTAGTTTTTTCTGCTTTATTAGGTGCAGAATCAAATAATATTAGGTCGGAAATATATCAGAGTAATTTGAGTGTTGGGATTGTTAATGGGGAATTAAAAATAATAACCGAAAGAGATCTAAATTCTGAAAAGAGAAGAAAAGAAGAAGTTATCGAATGGATTTATAATAAAAGATCCAATGTTTATACAGAAGGCATCACAATAAAAAAAGACGGTACATTAATAGAAACACTAAGAATTGTCGAACCGGAACATCCAACTTGGATAGCAGATTACAATCAAGGATAATTTATATAATTGTTTAATGGGAATATATTACGGACTTACAGCAAAAACAAAAGAAGAATTCAACACCAACCTTGAAAATCTGGTGAAGGTAATACAAAAACGAAAACACACGCTATCTGAAATTACGGATTTTGAAGGTTTTTTTAATTTCCTGCGTGCTTTTATAGCAGATGCAGATTATAGAAATCCTTTCTGGATTGACAATGAAACTACCGTTACCTCTGCAGAAATAGATAATCTCAGAAAGCACAATTACCCTTGAAGAGTATATTGAGTGGTGCGAAAAATACGGGCAATACAGTATAGGATTAGGTATAACATTGTCTTCTGTATCGGATGTTCTGAAGAATATTGCCAATGAATACTATGGTCTACAGGTAAAAAACAATTATGTATATTTTGCAACAGATGGATCCGGGAATGATTTTGCATTTGATGTTAATGAGCCCGGAAACAAAATACGAATCTTTGATCATGAAGGATATATTACCCCCGAATGGATTTCAAATATTTACAGTGAAGTTTTTGATTTTTACTTTGATGATGAAACAAACGAATATGTAAATCCTGAAAACCTTGACATTTCCATTATTTTTGATGAAAATGGTGAATATAGAGCTGATGCAATTTATATAAAAAACTATTTACAAACCGACGAAGCCAGTCAAATAGTTGGTACAAAAGGATTATTACCTTTTATGCTGGAAAAAGCCGCTGAAGGTATGGATGAGGTTATTAACTACTATTGTTTTGATATTGAAAAATTGGCTCTTTCCTATCAGGAGAAAGGTGAGCTAGAGGAAGCTTTTTTATTATATGATGCAATTTTAGAATCTCATACTCAAAAAGCATTAGCTTATAATAATCGGGCATATGAATTACGTACAGCAGGCATTCTGGATAAAAGCCTTGAATATATCGATAAAGCTTTAGTCCTTGAGCCCGAAAACGGTTTGTATAATGGCACAAAAGCGGAAATACTTTTCGACATGGGTAATGAAGATCTCTTTTTTCAAAGCCTGGAGCTTGCCCTTAAATTTGGAATGGAAGCAAACCTTATAGATGATGCTATGAAAGTAAAATACAAAAACGACAGCAGGTTTACGACAATCTTATCTCAATACGAATAATAATATGTTGTTTTTAACAAATATTCTATTACGGATAATGGGGTTAAAGAAAATAAAAGTTGTGCAAAAACTAAATTGCATTAAATCTAGAGGCGAAAGTTATCTGGTTTTTTATTGTAAATAATTTTAAAGATACTAGGATTAAATTAAAATCATTAGCAAAACAAATATGGAAAAATCACATTATTTAAAAACAGATTTATGAGACTAAATAAAATACATCAGGATTTAAAAGAATTGTATAAAGGCAAAGAAAGATTAAATACAATTTTAGGTGTTGAATTTAGTCATCAGGAAGAAGCTAAACTTTATACCAGAATATTACAGGTTGGACAATGGTATGTAGCTCCATTTTCTTTTGAAACCTATGATAGCTATGCTGTTAAATTAACGCCAAATAAAAGATTGTTAGACTCTCCTGTTTATTCAAGAAGCAGATGGGATCACTCTATTTTTTCTAATAATTTAGCAAATTTTTTGCCGATGAGACAGTTAAGAATGTTGGATACTTCAGATTTTGTCCAATATATTTTGGATGATTGGCAATTGCTTGAAGAACTTTCATTACCGTTCAGAGAATATACAGATAGTTTAGATTCTTTAGAATTTTTAAAGGAATATTTACATAACGAGGATAAATTGAAGTATCTGGAAAACCCTTCGGAATTTTACACCAAAGTATATAT
Source organism: Chryseobacterium scophthalmum (assembly GCF_900143185.1). Lineage (NCBI taxonomy): Bacteria > Pseudomonadati > Bacteroidota > Flavobacteriia > Flavobacteriales > Weeksellaceae > Chryseobacterium > Chryseobacterium scophthalmum. The sequence goes on from NZ_FSRQ01000001.1 coordinate 369,380, forward strand.
AGATTTTTGGAATCATTATTATAATACTCCTCAACAGAAAGAATATGTCGAATTAATGAATTCAATGGTAAAAGATAAGTCTTATCTTCCTGGTTTTGAAATAAAAGATTATGGTGTTTGGAATGCAAGAGTTTACAATGCTATTGGGCAAAAAGCTTATTCATATGATTTAATAGATTTGAGCGAACAAAACAAGATTCAATTTTATTGGCAAAGCTTTATTCAATCTCATGGCTTTGATGCTTCAGGCTATTCGTTTGAGATATTGCCCAATACAAATGCTAGAACTAATTTAGAATTTGATCTTATGTTAAGCCATTCTGATAATATTTATCTATTGCCTGAGAAAATACAAAGTCATCCATTATTTCTGCCATTAGAGAGAATAATAAAATCCTCAAAGTCATACAATGGAGACGCCCATATAGAAGCCGCAAAAACAATAGATGAAGAATTAAACGATCCTCTTATGGCATGGGATGCTTTAGTAAGTGCAGGATATTGGAGCGGTGTAAATTTTGGAATTCCTAATATGGACGCCTGGAAAGCAGCTATAGATTTATCTGAGAAGCATGACTGGAAAGAGATTCATGAGGTTTTAACCGATCAGTTAGAATTTTATAATCATTATAAAGATAAGGTTTAACGGAGCTTAGAAATATATTTAAAGAACATTTGAAAACTATTACAAAACAACATAATAAAATAAACCCATGGAATTTAAAATCACAGAATTATTTAAAAATTTAGAAATAGCAACCCAATCAGATTATTTTGAAGAGGTAGATATTAATTCTAATATTTTAGAAACTAATGAAGAAGAAGCTAACTTTGTGATTAATAAGTTTACTAAATTAGATTATGAGCAAGTAGCCAATAGATATTTGGATATTTTAAATATAGACAAATTTCATTTTCACTCTTGGTTTGAAATAGATGATTTTGCTTCTCAGGTAGAATTTTATATAGAAAATCTTTATCCAGGATTGTCACTATTAGATTATGATGCAAAACTTTGGTTTAAAGGTCAAACGCCTGAAGAAATAGCGCTGTGGAAGACCTTTCGTATTTTAGATACCCGACCGGAGATTGGTGATGGCAAATTAGCCGTTTACAGTATTCAAAATGGAATCGCTCCGCCTAATGAACCCGCTATTTATTATATTAACAAAGCATTAGCTTATAAAACCAACCTTACTTTTAATGGATATTTTGAAGCCGTTGCAGATATGCTGGGTATAGCAGATTGGCAATATCTTTTTACGGAAGTTTCATTAGAAGATTTAAAGGCGGATGGCATCTATAAGAATTTAAAAGAGTCATTGGAAGCATTGCAAAAAGCTTTTCCGGATAAAGACTACAGCCGTTATTTTAAACTTTTAGAAGAAAGGTAATACGAATCTATATCTTGTTTCGTATCCAGACAACACGAAATGAGAATAATTCTTTATACAAGACATTTGCTTTGTGAAAAATTAAATTTATTAGTTGAATAATTAATAAAGGCAATAGTTGAAATTATCAGTTGATATCCTTACCGATAATTTTCAAATGAAATAGAATTAATAATCAAACTTTTATTGAATGGTCTGTTTTATGCTATTGTATCTCTATCAAGAAATTAATAGAAAACAATTACACTAATAATATTTATCATGAAAAACTCTAATAACCCCGAAAGTATTCCAGGTATTAATAAAGAAATAGAGCGTCAGAAAGCTCTGAAGGCATTAGAAAAAGCCAAGTCTTTAAATAGGAAGGTGGTGTTTCTTGCGAAAGGAGCATCAGGTAATTTAAATCCTAATAATCTCTTTTAAGATATTCCACTTTAATCTTTTTAAGGATAAGAATTATTTATGAAGAAAATTTTTGTCTTAATATAAATTAAAAGCCCTGTATTGCAGGGTTTTTAATTTAATCAGAAGTTATTTTAATAAGGACTGAATTCCTAAATAAATGCTCAAACATAACTATATCTGATCGGAATTCATCTTTTTAGAAAAGGGTAGTAATGGTTCCGTCGCCTATTATTCCCGAATTATCTGAAATTACAAAATCCATTCCTGTATATAATTTTCTCAAGAATAAATCCGCGTTAATCAATGTAACATCAATCTTTTCAGAATCGCCTGGAAAAATGAGTTCCGTATGGGTAAATTCCTGAACTCCTATATACGCTACTAATTCAAAAGGAAACTTGAAAGAGGCACGGAAACCCGATGAGACAGGAGTAACCAATCCTCCTTTTTCTGTTGTATAATAATTAATCAATGCGGTAAAATGTACAATCTTTTTCATAATAATTTAGATCAGACAAAAGTAGAAAAAACGATTGAGAACAGTTTTAAGCAGAAACTTAGAACTTTAATAGTAATGAATAATTTACATATATTTAATAGAAAATATATTGCTATTGTCTCAACACTAGACTGAAAGTAGTTTTTCTACTCCTGAAGAAACATCATCCATATCAAAAGGTTTTGCGATGAACATATCTGCACCGGCACTGTTTGCTATTTCCTTACCATCAACGCTTGCAGATAGAATAATAACAGGCAGGTCTTTCAACTCATCAGTTGTTCTTATCGTTCTAAGCAATTGATCACCTGAAAGAACCGGCATCCAAAGATCCATGAGTAAAATATCAGGGTTAATGTTGCTTATTTGTTTAATAAGATTGGTACTGTTGTTTTCTAAAAAAACAGTATGGCCGTCAATCTCAAGCATCATTTGAAGAACCTCCAAGATGCTGTCATCATCATCACAGATCATTATTTTTTTACCTTGCATTTCTATTCTTTTTTCTTCTTAATAATTGGTAACGTAAAGTTAAAAGTTGATCCTGCACCAATTTCACTTTCAACCCAAAGTGTCCCATTGTGTTTGGCGATAATCTCGCGACATATATAAAGGCCTATTCCCATTCCGGGGAATTTTTTCTGAATATCTCTTGCCCTGAAAAATCTTTCAAATATTTTAGAATGATCCTGTTGACTGATTCCCATTCCATAATCTGTTACTGAAACTTTTACAAAATTTCCGACCCTGTTACAGTAGATATCAATTTTATCGGAGCCCGGTGAATATTTGATGGCATTCGAAATCAAATTATTGATGACTTGGGAGATCTGAAGTTCGTCACCAAAAATGGTAGCCTTCGTATTGCTGCTGATATTGATCGTGTAGTCTGTTGCAAGAGAAATATTCTCTACTGTATCATAAATAAGCGTATCAATCTGAAACTGTTCATTATGGATTTCTATATTCCCGGACTGTATTTTGGAAGTATCCAACAGTTCAGAAATCAGGTTATTAAGTCTGTTAACATTAAGGGAGACTTTTTCTAGAGTTGTCAAGAATTTTTCAGAGGCTTCTTCCGGAGCCATTCGAGTAAGAAGCTGTACAAATCCTTTAATTGTAGTTAAAGGTGTTTTTAATTCATGACTTGCAATAGAGAGAAAATCATCTTTTCTACGGTCAATTTCTTTTTTTTCTGTAATATCTTCAATAGCGATTAATATTCTGTCTTTATACTGCCCTTCAAACTCTATTCGGTAGGCGTTAACAAGCATAATTTTTCTTCCGATATATGGGAAATCGTGTTCTACTTCAAAATCGATAACGGGATTATTGGTAGGAAGAATTTTCATTAACAGTTCTTTTAAGGCCTCAATATTCCATTGGTGATTTCCCAATTCAAACAATATTTTCCCTACAGTATCTTCTTGTGTTACTTTAAATGAATTCAGGAAGTGAGTATTGGCACTTAAAACCCGGTAATCGGCATCAAGAACTAAAAGAGATTCTCTCACGGTTTGAATAATACTTGAAAGAAATGCTTCATTATCATGAAGTTCCTTGGTTCGTTCGAGGATTTTTTTTTCAGCCGATGCCTTTTCATCTCTTAATTCGTTTTCTGCTTTTTTCCGGTCACTGATATCATTTTGAACCCCAATGAAATGAGTAACATTTCCTTCATTATTCTTTACGGGAGATATAATAAGTTCATTCCAAAATAATTTACCATCTTTCCTGTAGTTTCTGATTTCCAAATGACATTCTTTACCGTTCTTTACAGCGTCCTTTATTTGTTCTCTTTCAGGCTGTGTGCGATCTTTTGCCTGTAGAAAACGACAATTGTGTCCGATAATTTCGTTATGAGCATATCCTGTAATGTCCTCAAAAGCTTTATTGCAATAGATAATAGGGTTGTCAGGCTGTTTGTTATCAGTAATTATTATTCCTGATTTTGCGGAGTTTAATGCCTGAAGATAAATGTTATTATCGAGATTGTCATTGATAGAGTTTAGGTGGTCGTATATTGTTTCCAAATCTTCCTATTTTAATTAAATAATTGAAAAGCACAGCTGCATGTCTGATTTCATTTTATTTAAAGTTTATTCCAAACTTAACCAAAATTTAAGCCATATATAAAAACTAAAAGTAAAGAAATTCATCATTTTTCAATTTTATTACCTATTTATATTGTTCCTCAACCTCTATAAAGAATTATAATTTAATTAATAAAAACCTTAATTATAAATTATTCTGTTAATGAAAAGAACTTTTCTGGTCTGGGTTAAAAGAAAATATAATAAATTTGCAATTAATACGTTATAGTAATATACAATCCGGTAATGCACCGGAAATTTCAACTTTCTTCTTATCTCAACACCAGATTTAGCATATCAGTTTGTTCGCTTTAAGTAGATCAAATATGATATCTATGTCACAAAAAATAAAATTCTCATCCGCTTCAGGTTCTCGTTTTTATGCAACAGTCAGGAGTAGGGTTGATGATTTTTTCAATCAACGTCAGGTAAGCCAACATGCAAATAAGCTCATGTGGGGTAAGACAATATTTTTCCTTTCAGGCTTCACAGGGATATATCTTTTAATCATCTCTGGAATTTTACCTATTTGGACGCTCATTCCACTAGCTATTTTATTGGGCATGTTCAGCGCCTTTGTAGGTTTCAATGTTTGCCATGATGCTATACATGGTGCACTTTCAGGAAATAAAAAAGTAAATAAACTGTTTGGCTTTATTTTTAATCTTATTGGTGCTAATCCTTATGTTTGGAGTATCACCCATAATGTTGTTCACCACACCTATACCAATATTCCCGGACACGATGAAGATATTGAAGTAGCGCCAGGATTGATACGTATTGCTGCCGAAGACGAAGTGAATTCTATCCAGCGATATCAACATTGGTACGCATTTCCGCTCTATAGCTTGGCATCATTGTCATGGGTATTCCGTAAGGATTATCTGAAGTTTTTCCAGAAAAAAATTGGTGCGCATCAGAGCAAGCATCCTAAATTGGAGTATTTCAATTTATTTTTTTATAAAGCGCTTTATTATTTCCTGTTTATTATACTTCCGTTATTAGTGCTGGATGTGAGTTGGTGGCAGTTTTTAATTGGTTTTCTCTTGTTGCATATCGCCGAAGGATTAACAATGGGTCTGGTTTTTCAGTTGGCTCACGTTGTGGAAGGTACCGATTTTCCAGTGCCTAATGGAACCGGACAAATGGAAGAGGCTTGGGCGGAACATCAGATGCGTACAACTGCAAACTTTGCAACCCATAATAAACTTGCCGCATTTTTTCTTGGTGGACTCAACAGGCAGATAGAACATCACTTGTTTCCTAAAGTCTGTCACATCCATTACGGTGAGATATCCGTTATTGTAAAAGAGACTGCAATGGAGTTCAATTTGCCTTATATTGAAAATAAAAGTTTTCTTTCTGCCCTTCGCTCACATTTTTTAACACTTAAAAAATTCGGTAAAGAGTCGATCATGAAATAACTTAAGATTAATTATCCAAAAATTACTGAGGGAATAAATATTAAATACCTTTATTTAAGCAGCTTTAGATTTGTTCGTGTATTTTTTGTGATGGTCTTTTTTCAATTGCTCCAGAAAGTAGATCAGCGAAATTTTACATGATTTTTGAAAATAGGATTCGAATTCACCTGCGGAATGGTATCCGCACATCGATCCAAGATCAGCAGACTTGTAGTCTCTGTATTTCGGGTGGTTGAATAATTTTTTTATGATAAAATCAATTCTTAATCGGTGTAAATATAATTCGGCGCTGACTGATTCATGTTTCATAATCACTTCCTGTAGATATTTGAATTCAATATTCAGGTCGTTTAACAGAGTTTCTAATGAAGTTTCTTTGTCAAGAAATTTCTCGGATTGTTTAAAGTGGTTTAATCCTTCGAGAATTCTTTTCTCCATACTTGTTGCATACATTTTCTGAAAATCATTTTGAATGAGAAGGTTATCAACTGGCTTTGAAACGGAAGAATCTCTACTTTCTTTCTGCACCTTTTTCTTGTAATCGTTTGATAGATTATTTACAAGTTTTCGGTATCTTTTTCTAAGAATAAAATTTCTTCTCTTATTAACAATAAATATTCCTGCAGTAAGTGCAAGGAATCCATTGATTTGAAACTGATGTAAAGCATATTTTTGCGCTAAAGAGAATGATTCAACAAATCCGAATACGTTGTTATCTTGACCATGTAATAAACCTGCATGGAAAATAGAGTAAATGCCAGTCATGAAAAATTTACATTTCATAAGATAGGTAATATTAAGTGATAAAAATTCAGATTAATTTTTGATATACAATTAATGAACCAAATTGGTAAATTCAGATTATCTTATACAAATAAAACATAAATAATCTTTTATTTGTAAATAGTTGCACGTATTTTTATCAACTCTACAAATGAGTTGATGATTTTTTAAACAGCGATTTGAAACAACTAATTGGAGGCTGAAATATTGAGTAAAAAAGTATTATTTACTTCCAGCTTTTAACAGACTATTGTTATAATTTTTACTGTTAATCGGTAAGCTTTTCTCCGTTGATAGGCAGTACAAAAGAGAATACAGTATTTTCATTCTTAGAGCTCTGAACTTCTATTGTACCGTTATGCAGTTCGATAATTTCTTTACAAAGATAAAGTCCGATACCAAATCCCGATGTACTTCTGCTGTTAATATCTTTCACCCGATAATAACGTTCGAATATCCGTTCCTGATCTTCTCTGGATATACCGATTCCCTGATCTTGGACATTTATTTTTAAGCTGTTGTTATCTGTTGTAAGATATTCTACGGTAATTGAGGTGTTAATAGGAGAGTACTTAATCGCATTTCCAATAAGGTTATGGAGTACCTGCGATATTTTATCGCGATCTGCAAATAAGGTTAAGGAGCCAGATGTTTTAAAAATAAAATTACGCGTATGATTGGTTGAAAGAACCTCATGCTCAATTTCAGTGAATAATATTTGGAGATCAAATTCGGTTTTTTCTATATGCATCTGCCCGGAATCAAGTCGTGAAACATTTAGAAAACCATTAATCATACTGTTCATATAATCCACCTGCTTTACAGATTTCTCTAACATATTCTTTTGTTTAGAGTTTTCTATATTTACCTCTGTCCGTTGTAGCAGTTGAAGATATGCCTTTAGTGAAGTAAGCGGTGTTTTAAGTTCGTGGCTTACCATTACCATAAAATCGTCTTTTCGCTGTTCCTCTTTTTTTTGTTCAGTGATATCTCTAAGAGTACCGTTTAGACTTAACGCATTGCCTTCTTTATCATAAAAAACTCTTCCGTTCGCTTGCAGCAGTCTTACCTTTTTATCGGTATTGTTTTGAATTCGATACTCTATAAAATAATGACCATCAGAGTTCTTGCTTAAAGAATGTGTAATAGCATCAATTACCCCATCTCGATCTTCAGGAAGGATAACTGCCAATGCAACGGAAAGATCTAAATTTTCTTCTGACGACAGTCCAAACCAATTTTTAAGAAGGGTATTTCCTGAAAAAAGGTTGGTTGCAGGCTGGTAATAAAAAGTAGCAAGTTCTCCTGCATCGATAGCCAAAGCGAGCATTTGTTGATCGTTCTCATTCTTCCGACGCTCTAAAACCTGCTGAGTAATCTCCTCAAGAATAACAAGAACACCCGAAACAGTTCCATCTTCTGAGAGTATGGGTTGGTATATAGAATTGACAATAGCCTCTCTCAGTCCATCACCATCGAGCAACTTAACTGTAAATTCCGTATTAATTTTGGGTTTACCGCTATTATAGACTTCTTTAAGCCAGATATTAACGGGTTGTCCCTGCAATTCAGGACGGGCTTTTTCATGCGGAAAACCAATGACTTCAGATTCTTTGCGACCCCAAATATTGAGAATGGCTGGATTTGCGATTTCAATAATATGCTCATGACCTTTCAGCATCGCAATTCCAACCGGAGCCTGCTCAATAATAGTTCGGATATATTCCCTGTTATGAGCGAGCTGCTTTATAGAACTACTGAGCTCTTCGTTGGTTGAGGTAAGCTCTTCCAATGTTGCAGTCATTTCCTCATTGAGCGCATGTTCCCTTTCTTCTTTCTCTCGTATTTGCTGTAAAAATTCACGACGTGATGTTACATTAAGTGCTGTATTGAGTATGCACCATGTTTTATGATGTTGATCGGTAAGTGCTTTATATTCATAATCAAAATAATCAAGCACCTCTTCTCCATTTATGATAAGTTTAGCTGGAGCTTCAGATACTGAATAGGTTTTACCTGAACGCCAAACCTCCTGTAACAGCTCTAAAAAAGGCTGACCTTTCAGTTCAGGAAGTGCTTCCATTAAGGGTTTACCTATTACAGAGGAATCTTTACCCCACAGCTCCAGCATGCCCGCATTTGCAAAACGGATGACCATATTTTCCCCTGAGTAGATGGAGGTCGGTGCTGGAGAGGAAGCCAATGCTTGAAGAATTAGATCAAGATTGAAACTGTTATCGGTTAAGTTTTCCTGAGTTATCATAAATATGGCAAAGATATGGAAAGTCCGTTTATTGTGATCAAATTATGGTATATGAAATGCCGGAAAAGTTAATGATGAGAAGTGTTTTTGAGGAGTATAATATTTCGTAATTCAGGTATTTAATGTTTTAACAATTAATTATCACTAAGAAGGAACTCAAAAAAAATAAGATAAGTTAAAGACACTATACATATAAATCATTTTATTGGTCATCTGTAAATCAGGTCAAAGAATGTATCCGGACAATTATTATTGACGTAATAAAGAAGATGATTTATTGTGATGCAAGGTTAAATTCATTAAATTTGAACAGAGCGCTATCATTCAGTTACACTAAAAACTGATCTATTCTTATGAACGAACTTCTTGAAAATATTGTAAAAATAGAGCACGGCTTCAAACATATCATCGAAGCTGGAAGCCTTCTACTTAAAAATGATGGTACCGATCATTTGCCTATGGCAAAAAGATTCATAGAAACCAATCAGGTTTATCAAATCAGAATGTTAGGCGTTTATATGTTGGGCGAAATTTCCCATACAAATCCAGTCGCATTGCATATTCTGAAAAATAGTATTCCAAAAGATAAAAATTGGCGAGTACAGGAGATGCTTGCTAAAGCCTTCGATTCATATTGTAAACACATAGGCTACGAATATGCATTACCCGAAATTGAATCCTGGATCAACAATGAAAATACAAATATTAAACGTGCGGTAACAGAAGGTTTGCGCATATGGACCAGCCGGGATTTCTTTAAACAACATCCGGAAATTGCCATAGAGCTCATCAGTAGAAATAAATTGACAGATAGTGAGTATCTAAGTAAGTCAATTGGAAATTCCTTACGTGATATCAGAAAAAAACATCCTGAAGCAATCGGAAAAGAAACATCGAAATGGGATGTCAATCATCATAAAATACAGTTTATATTAAAGCTGATTAATAAGTGATCATAATAATTACTATGTTGGATTGATAAAGCTTTAGAAAATAAGGCTTGAGTTTATATATAAAATGGTTTCCATCATTTGAATTCTTTTAATTAGTTTTTATATTTAGGAGAATTCTTGTTCTTTGTAAATTTGCTAAAAATAAAAACTCGGATTCAGTAACAATGATTGGTGAATCTGACCGTTTTTCTAATACACAATGCCCTAAAGTAGAAAAATTACCTTTGGCTACAGCTCGGTAAAATAAATGTATTTTGCCATCTACTTTAATGATTGCAGGATTCAAAACTCCTTCGCTCTCAAAACTTAAGTCGGTTTTTCTGAGTATAATTCCGTGTTTTGTTATTTCTAACATTTAGGTTGTTGCATTGCGACTTTCATTTTCTTTGTCCTTCCTCTTGTTTTGTTTGTCTTCCCGCTTTTCTTTTAATGATTTTGCCGCTGGCGTTTTATCTGTTTTTTTCTTCGTATTCTTTTCTTTTGACATTTCAAATATTTTTTTTATTGTAAGTAAAGGTCACTTATAAAAAAAGGAAAGCTTTGTAATAGTCTTTCAATTTGTTACATAAATCATAGATATTAGAATTTAAAGGACTAACTTTGAAAGAGTGGCCGTCAACATATCGATTGGCGGGCTTAAATACAGTAAAGGATTATGAAGTTGTATATAAAATATATGGTTAGCCTGCGCTGCAAAATGGTGGTTCATCAGGAACTTGAAAAACTGAATATCAGAAACGCTGTAGTAGATCTCGGATTGGTAGAAATATTGGATGATATCACTAATGAACAGCGACAATTGCTAAAGGAAAATCTCCTCAAAACAGGACTTGAATTACTGAATGACAAAAAAAGCATTCTGATTGAAAAAATAAAAAATGCAGTCACAGAAATGATTCATTATTCAGAATCTCTTCCGGAAGTAAATTTCTCAGATTATATCAGTGAAAAGCTCGGTTATGACTACACTTACCTTGCCAATACCTTTTCTGAAGTAAAAGGAATGACTTTGCAGCAATTTATAATTATTAATAAAGTAGAAAAAGTAAAAGAACTACTTTTATATGATGAGCTTAATCTTACCGAAATCTCCTATATACTCAACTATAGCAGTGTTGCACACCTTTCCAATCAGTTTAAAAAGATAACTGGACTTTCTCCTTCATTCTATAAACAGCTTAAGAAAAAACGGTTGAAAAATTTAGAAGATTTATAAAAAAAGTGTGATTTATGTAAATCTATTGTACAAACGTGTAGCATTTTTAACTGATTAAAGCTGCATCTTTGAATAGAAATAAACGATGGTAAAAACCGTGAGAAAGTTATTAAATTCTTAATAATACTCAGTTTTCATAATGATCTTATCAAAACTCGAGAAATAGTACATATGTTTTAAGAGTTTTGATAGAAAAAGGGACAGAAGCTTTTAAGTTTCTGTCTTTCTTTTTTATTCGACAATGATCATCCTTACCATTAATTGAGATTATGAAAACAATTAACCTATATAAATTTAAAGATTCCATTTCACAGAAAATGCCTCTTGTAAGAGAGAAAAGCCTTCTCAGTTCGCTTAATGACTGATGACAATTGACTTTATTAATACAGAAATCATAACAGAATATACAATTGATGTTGCTGATGATTTTAATTTTGAATGCTACAGTAATGAAGAATTGTTGAAATTATGTGAGACTTCACAAAGTGTTATTGAACATCATTTTGTAACAACTTTGAACGACTATGATGTTATATGATTTTACCAGTCACAGTTTTTCAAGCATCAGATAATTAAAATATATGAATAAGATATATTTTTAGGATGGAGGATAATTGTTCCCATATTGGTTTGGGTAGACTACTTACTGCATTATTCGTTAATGGGACATAATCCTTGCATTCTTTCTTATAGGCTGTTTATCATTCGATTAGGTCTTAAGCCACTTACGTGACGATTAAATAAAAAAAGGGAATCAATTTGACTCCCTTTTCATTTATATATATTCTGATTAACCTTCAATAAACTCCAAAAGGTCTTTATTAATCGTTGCAGCTTCTGTAGTTGGCATTCCGTGAGGGAAACCTGGATACGTTTTTATCGTTCCGTTTTTCAATAGTTTAATTGATTTCAAAGCTGCATTTTGGTAAGGTACAATCTGGTCATCTTCACCGTGAAGCACCAAAACCGGAATATCAACATTTTTCAAATCGTCTCTGAAATCAGTTTCAGAAAACGCTTTAATTCCGTCGTAATGAGCTACGATTCCGCCCATCATTCCTTGTCTCCACCAGTTTCTCTGTACGCCCTCTTTCACGTCTGCACCTTCTCTGTTGTAGCCGTAGAAAGGGAAAGTCAAATCAATGTAAAACTGTTGTCTGTTATTCAAAGTCTGGTCTCTGATGCCATCAAAAACAGACATTGGAACTCCATCAGGATTGCTGTCGCTCGCTACCATAATCGGAGGAACTGCGCTGATTAAAACTGCCTTTTTCGCTCTTCCGTTCGCATATTTATTCACATAACGGATTACTTCGCCACCACCAGTTGAGTGACCGATGTGAACTACATCTTTCAAATCTAAAAATTCAACCAATTCCGCTGCGTCAGAAGCATATTGCTCAATCGTGTGATTGTAAATATCCTGACTAGAACGGCCGTGACCTCTTCTGTCGTGTGTCACCACTCTGTAACCTTTTTGTAGGAAGAAAATCACCTGTGCATCCCAATCGTCTGATGATAATGGCCATCCGTGGTGAAACATCAAAACAGGTCCTTCGCCTTGATCTTTGTAAAAAATCTCTGTTCCGTCTTTTAATTTTAGTGTGCTCATAATTTAATTTTTTAAGTGTTCTGATTAATTTATATTAATATTTTGTTGTCTTAATTCTTTAGCAAATGTATGGCGGTTAAATTCCTTAGAAATTAATCTAGTTTAATTTCGTACATTTTGTTGAATATTTTTTATTTGGGCAGCTTTATCCGCCTTCCGTTCCCAATCTTTTTTGCTCGACGATTTCAGTTAAATAGAAATTGATTGCAAGCAAAAAAGGATTTCCACTCAAGTCGGGCTGTAGATTCGGTGTAAAACACGTTTCGATTTCAGAAATTAGCTTAAGTGTTCTTATTTAAGTTATGAAAGGAACTTACATTTACTTACGTGTCAAAAATCTTTTGTGCCTTATGTGGTTTAATCACCAGTATTCTCCCTCAAAAGCTCAAATAAATCCTCTGCGCCACCATCGAATTTCTTCCCGTTCACAAAGAAAGAAGGTGTTCCGTTCACGCCGCTCATAATTCCGCTTTCAAAATCTGAATCTACTTTTTCTGCCAACTCAGTACTTTCCAAATCCTTTTCAAATTGAGGAATGTTCAGTTTTAATTGTTCCGCTAACTTCATCAGCAAGTTCTCATTCAGTTCTCTTTGATTTTCATAAATCGCATCGTGCATTTCCCAGAATTTCCCCTGAAGATTAGCTGCTTCTGCTGCAATTGCTGCTGGTCTTGCATATTGATGCATCTCAGACAAAGGAAAGTTTCTGAAAACAAATTTAATTTGACTTCCAAATTCTTTCATCAATTCCTTCAGAACCGGATAAGCAGCGCCACAGTATGGACATTGATAATCTCCATATTCTACAATCACAAGGTCGGCTTCTAAGTTGCCTTGTGCGTGGTCAGCTTGGCTGACGTTTGGTTTTAGTGACATAATTTATTTTGTGTTAAGGTTTTCTAAAGCGTCTAAAATTCCGTCTGCTCCAGGATTGATGGCCGTGGGTGACAGATAACTCCATTTGATGATGCCATCTTTATTGATGACGAAAAGTGCGCGTTTGCATTCACCTTCTTCATCGTCGTAAACACCATATTGTTTTGCAATTTCTCCTTTAGCTTCAAAGTCTGCCAGCAAAGGAAAATGTAAATTTCTGGATTGCGAAAATGCCAAATGACACCATTTGCTGTCGACAGAAATTCCGAAAATCTCTGCATCGTATTTCTTGAAAAACTTCAAAGTTTCATTGTACAAAGCCATTTGGTCGCTGCAAACCGGACTCCAGTCTGCGGGATAAAAAGCGAGGATGACATTCTTTCCTTTGAATTCTGAGAGCGTAATTTTCTGGTCTGGCGTTGCATACAAAGTGAAATCTGGCGCAAAATCGTTTTTCTGTAACATAATATTAGTTTTTAGCATTAATTTTTGAAATCAATATTCCGCAAATCATTAGTAATAATGCAGGAATCATCAAAGTCCATTTTCCAAAATAACCGAGTAGGAAAGGAGCGATAAATGCACCTGATAAAAAGCCGATCCACAAGAGTAAAAGATGAATGGCATTGGATGTAGATTCTTTTTTTTCCATTTTATCATCTGTCATCGTCAGCATTGCAGTATTTCTTGCCAGACTGTTCAAAGTTCCTGTCACGAAATCTGTATTTACTTTTTGCTTTCCTACAGATGTCACAATCGTGTTCATCATTCCCATTGAAAATCCGACAATTGCAATGGATGATAAATTATCGATATCATAAAAATAAGCAATAATTGAGTAGAAAATGAGAATTCCGGAAACTATATAAAATGTTAATATTTGGTTCTTAATCCTCTTCCATAATGAAAGGCAGCTTCCGGTGTAAATTCCTAATAAAAAACAACTTATGACTGTAACCGATGTAATAACGATTCCAAATTTATCCGTTGAAAGTGCCGCTCCCAGTGAAGTTGTATTTCCACTCATAAAAGAGATGTAGGTTTTCCATTGAATCAGTCCTGTTGCATCTATGTATCCTGCAATCAAAGCTAAAAATATCGCCAATCTCTCTTGCATCTTAATAGAATCAGATGAAACGGAAGTGCTTGTTTTGATGACAGAATTATCCATTATTTAGAGAGATTTAATTCAAATCTTATTTCTTAGGCTGAATGAAGACTTTCTCAGTCGGCAATTTTTCAATTTCGCCTTCTTTTAAACCAAAATTAGTAATAACAACATCCTTTGGATTTCCGGAAAGCCATTCGCTCAAATCAATCGACTCATATTTTCCGCTGTTGAAACCAATGAGAATTCTGCAAACCGTGTCGCCTGTATTTTTGATGTAATGTCCGGCTCCCATAGGAACGTAACCAACATCTCCTGCTCTGAACTGTTCTGTAACACAAGTAGATTCTGCTAAGAAAACTGACATTTCTGCTTGTCCTGAAATAAAATATTGCCATTCGTCAGCATTCGGATGCCAGTGCATTTCTCTCAAAGCGCCAGGTTGCAATTCCAAAATAGAACCAGACATCGTGCTGCTGATAGGAAATTCTTTACTCGTTACCAATCTCTGCAAACCTCCGCCCGGAACGATTCTAGGCTGTTGAGAATGCAAAGGATAACGGTGAAAACTAGTTAATTCGATATCAGATTCATTTGGACGAGCTTCAGCAACGAAAGACATTTCATCCGGAACAATTCCTGTTGCGAAATACGCTTCTTTCTGAGGTAAAGTGGCTACTTCTTCTAAAGTCAATCCTAAATTCTGAGCGACAATCTCAGGTGGTACAGACGAAACAAAATCCGTCACGCTGAACGTATGGTCTTCGGAAAAATTACCGTTATCAAAAATCAAAATAAAATGACATTCTTCCGTCCCAGTCGCCTGAATCGAGTGGCCATAACCTTTTGGAAAATACCAAACATCACCCGGTTCAAAATTGTCTGTGTAACTGTGTCCGTCAGGATGAATAATCGTTGTACGAACCGTTCCCGAAATCATGTAAGCCCATTCTGCAGCGTTGGCGTGCCAGTGTAATTCTCTCATACTTCCAGGTTGCAATCTCATAGAAACGCCTGCAATGCCGATAGAAGCAGGAAAATCTTTTACAGAAGCGCCTCTTGTCGTTCCGCCGTCGTTGGTTCTAGGTTCTTTTTTTTCTAATTCGTATTTGAAACTTAATGATGCAGTATTCATAATAGTGATTTTTATAATTAATGATAATTTGTCTTTATTTCTACTGTAAAGCTACTTCGGAATGATGAGGTTTTGAAGTGGTTTTCGGTGAACGGGCAAAATGGGTCGGTGGGAATTTGAAAGGAGTAGTTGATGAGTTTAATGGATGCCACGAATGCACGAATTTTTTTAAATTAAAAACAAATTTTAAATAATTTCATCAAATTAATTCTTGCATTCGTGGCTGTTGTCATTTATCTTTAGAGTAAAGAAAATAATTAAGTGATAAAAGATTTTTAATTCAAATTTTTTAAGTTACAAGAATCTTAGTCAAGTTGATTTTAGTAATAGAAAATCCTTCACAATTTGAATTGAGAAGGATTAAAATTTGGGTCAGATTATTATTAAATCTATGTCTTGCTTTATCTCACAAGAATAATCTTTCCTGTATGCGAACCATCTTCAAGCAATCGGTGTGCTTCTGCAGCTTCCGAGAAAGGAAATGTTTTGTAAATGACAGGTTTGAACTGTTTAGATTCAATCAAAGGCCAGACATTTTTCTGAATTTCTTTGGCCAATTGTTTTTTAAATTCATATTCTCGGCTTCTCAAAGTACTTCCTGTGACAGTCAGGCGTTTGGTCATTACTTTCCAAATGTCCAAATCGACACGACTGCCACTTACCGCATTGATGTGAACCAATCTGCCTTCAGGCTTTAAAATATTGATGTTTTTGGCCAAATAATCACCGCCAATCATATCGAGAATGACGTCGACGCCTTCATTTTGAAGTTCAGTTTCAAAATTTTGGGTTTTATAATTAATGTAGGAATCTGCACCGAGTTCAAGACATTTTTGGCCTTTTTCATCGGAACCGACCGTGACAATGACTTTTGAACCCAAAGCGTGAGCAATCTGAATTCCTGTGATTCCAATTCCGCTGTTTCCACCGTGAAGTAAAAGGGTTTCTCCCAGGTGAAGATTTCCTCTTTGGAAAACATTAGACCAAACTGTAAAAACAGTTTCCGGTAAACTCGCCGCCTCAGCAAAACTTAAATCTGCTGGAATTGGTAAACATTGGCCTTCTCTCACAGCAACATATTCTGCGTAACCGCCACCTGCGAGAAGTGCACAAACTCTGTCGCCAATGGTGTAATTTACGACATCGGATCCGCATTTTACAATGGTTCCGGCAACTTCCAATCCCAGAATTTCGTCAGAAGCTCCTTCCGGTGCAGGATAATTTCCTTCACGCTGAAAGACATCGGAACGGTTGAGTCCGGCAGCTTTCACTTCGATTAAAACTTCGTCTCCGGATATTTCGGGAGTAAGGTAATCCTGTAATTTCAATACTTCAGGACCTCCAGATTTTGTAATAACGATTGCTTTCATTTTTTTAATTTTAATATCAGATTAATCTCAAACTCTCTTCCAGGTCAGTTTGTGAGTCACCAACCTCGAATTGCTGGTGAACGGTTTCTCACTTTCAAGATGCAGAAAACCATCTTTAAAGATAACGATTCTATTCTGCGTTTGTCCCGTCCAGTTGGGGAAAAGCGAGATGTACATCATGTGGCTCACCAACTGTTTTTCATCGTCCGTTTTGAACGGCCCTGAATACGCAAGATAGGTTGAACCTTCCTGTGTATATTCTTCCGACGTGGCATTGGTCCAATATTCCTGATGAGAGTTTTTCCGATGCATATCCATAATTTGTGCCGACATAAAACCGTCAGGATTGTAAATAATCAGTCCTTTTGGATTTTCGCCCATCGGGTGCGTGATTTCTCCACCGTTGACAGGGACTTCGATAAGTTCTACCAAAGTCCAGCTTCCTATAAGTTTTTCAAAAAGTGTTTCCATAACTTTAAAATGAAATGAGCGTACCGAAATACGTTCATTAAGTTTTTTCAATTAGAAAGGTTGATTGTATTTTCCGGTCAGCGCTTTGTTTTCAATGCTTTTTGCAAAGTTTGGGGTTTCTTCGTGGTTGTGATCGTCGGAAGCAGCTTGTCTGGAAGCTGCGGCATCAGCAAGATTCACATTGTGTTCTTTTAGGTATTCGAACATTTCAGGAGTGGCTGTTGCGTGGATTTCGTTGGTGTACAATGTTGTGTTATCATCGATTTTTGTGGCTTTCAGTTCCCATAAAACCTGAACTTTGGTACGTCCACCTTTAGTGATGGAATCTGAGATGGATAACATTCTGCAGTAATCTGCGCGGTGTTCAACGGCAACATAATGCTGAACCATCAAAGCATCTCCGATTGTTTCGACGTTTAAAGAAACTGGTTCACCATCGTACGTGGTAGAAATAGCTGCTCCGATGTGCTGCGTTGAGCATCTTTGATATTCAGCATCGGGAAGATTAAGTAACCAATCTGCAATATTAACTTTTTCGATTGGGGCATTGATAATCGCTGTAACTGTAGAGTGAGACAATGCGTTTTCTGGTGTTTGTAGGATTTCCATAATTTTTTGGTTTTAATTGTTTGTATTAATTTGATGATGTAAAGCTACAAGCAACCTAGCGCAAAATCAATTGGTCTTCGATGAATAGGCGGAAACTGTCGTTAAATAAGTATTATCATTTATTTAATAAATAGAATGTATTATAAACATCAAGTTTGTCATTCCGTAGGAATCTCAAAGCATTTAAAATAATAATTTAGATTCCTAAGGAATGACAAAATCGGAAACCCCATTAGTTTAAAAAAATCACTGCGTTTTTACAGTGATTCTTCGGTAATAAATTGATGTTGATATTATTTATAGAGCCATTTCCTAATCAGCTTCGTATAATTCGGCATTACCACATAAATCACCAGAAAGACCAGACAGCCCGTACTCACCAATGTATCAAAATAACGATTGGCAGGAATATTTATTAATCTTAAAGAGGGCAATAACAATAATTGCATTATTAATGATAAAGGATAAATGGCAGACCAGGTCGCCAAATATTGTTTCCAGCGAACCGGAACTTTGTTGTCTGTTTTTTCACCATAAAACAGAAAATCTAACCCAGATTTGATTTCGTAATTATCTGCTTTGGTGAATAATGGATGAGCCTTGTCAATCAATTTTTTTCTGGTATCAGATTCCATCCAATTTCGGAGATTTTCAATGGTATCAAATCGGATAATCACGGTGTAAACAAAAGTCAGATTCGGAATCGGGCGAACGATTTGCCAATAGATAAAACCCTTAGCATTTTTGGAAACAGGGAGAATTTCATCCAACCAATTTTCATATTCGGTTTGTTTGCCGTCGAGAACGTGATGGGTAATAATCACTGATGCACCTTGGGTTTCCATAATGAAATTGGTTTTTTAATGAATTAATGATTGATAGCTTGTATAAATAATTTAGTTTCGGAAAAAGATTTCAGTAAAATATCTTCTAGTTCTTCCAAAGCCTTTGCTGACACCGAATTTTCTTCAATTGTTAATTCTAAAATATCTAATTTTTCCTCTAATAATGGAAGCAAACCCATTATCGCCACACTCGATTTCAAATCGTGGGCTCTCAATTTGAGTAATTTGAAATCTTTGTTTTCATAAGCCAGTTTCATTTCCTGCAAATGAGTCGGGACTTTATCTAAAAACTGTTGCGTCACTGTTCTTTCAAAATCTTTATCATCATTACTTATAGACTTCAAATAAGTAAGGTCTATGAACTCGTAATTAGAAGATGTTCCTTCAGCTTTTGTTTCGGTTTTTTCGTTTTCTTCGTTTTCTTTCAATCCGAAATTGGAAATTAGTTTGAATAATTCTTCCTCTACGATAGGTTTTGAAATGTATTCGTTCATTCCACGGCTCATACATTTTTCGCGTTCGCCTGCCAAAGCGTGTGCGGTCATTGCGATGATTGGCGTGTTCAGTTTCAGTTCTTCACGGATTGTTTGTGTGGCGACATAACCATCCATTTGTGGCATTTGGATATCCATTAAAACTAAATCACAATCGTTATTTCTGAGAAATTCTACCGCTTCCAAGCCGTTATTTGCAGTTTCAAAATCGACGTTCCATTGTGATAGAAGATGTTTCATCAGGCTTTGATTGAGGGCGTTATCATCAACAATTAAAATTTTTAAAGGTGCATTCGATTTGTCTTTAAAATAATTAGTGTCAACTTTCGGAATTATATTAAGCTGTTCTTTCGCAATCGTATAAGGAATGAAAAAATGGAAAGTCGTGCCTTTTCCCTGTTCGCTGATGACTTCGATGTCGCCGTTTTGTAACTGGATCAGGCTTTTTACAATTGATAAACCAAGTCCCGTTCCTCCGTAATTTCGTGTTGTGGAATCTTCTCCCTGATTAAATCTTTCAAACACTTCGCTCAGTTTTTCTTTATCAATTCCGATGCCTGTATCAGAAACTTTGAAACCGATAACAGCTTTGTTTTCGGTTTGTTGTTTATTATAAATTTCGATATTGATAGTTCCTTGATGTGTAAATTTGATGGCATTTCCGATGAGGTTAACCAAAATCTGAGTTAATCTCGTTGCATCGCCATTCAAAGTATCTGGAATGGACGGGTCTATTTTGCTGGAAATCGTCAATCCTTTTTCTTTGGCTCTTTCAATAAAGAAAGTTTCGACAGAATTTACCAATCCGTTGATGCTGAATATTCCTTTGGTAATGCGCATCATTCCTGCCTCGATTTTTGATAGATCCAGAATGTCATTAATAATTGCCATCAGATTTTCTCCAGAACGCTGAATTGACGAAACAAATTCTTTCGAAGTTTCATCCAAAGATCTTTTCTGTAAAAGGTTGGTAAAGCCCAAAATTCCGCTCAAAGGCGTTCTGATTTCGTGGCTCATATTGGCGAGGAAATTTTCTTTGGTTTGTGCTGCGACCGAAGCTTTTTTCTCTGCAACATCCAATTCCTGAATTAACATTCTCTGACGTTTGAATTGGCGAAGAATGTGATAACCAACAATTGAACCGCTTAAGATCAAAAGAATCAATAAGGAAATATCATACAATCTCGCTTTTCGTCCCATCGCTTCGGTTTCTTTGCTGAGGTCAACCATATGAAGTTTTCGGCTTTCGTAGATTTTTGCAGTGATGGAAGTGATTTCGTTCGAAATTTTTCGGGCTCTTGGATTGGCAATGGAAGTGTTGTCGTCCATATTTCCAAGCGTGTGATAACGGAGCAATAATTTATCCTTCGTTGTCTTCTTTTCCATTGCAAGAACGCTCAGTCTGTGAATCAACTTTTCTTCAACGTCGTCTGAATTGTCTTTGGAAAGGGAATCGAGGAAGTTTTCTATCTGACTGATTTTTTGGTCGATTCCTTCGAGATGAGTTGTGTCGTTGGTTGCTATGGAAGCTCTGATTCTGCTTTCAACGCCCAAAATATCACGGTCGATCTCACGTAAATGATTACTCGAACGCAGCTCGTTCAGAAGTCTGTTGTTATTTTGAATGAGTTCTTTGGTATTTTTAGCTGAGTTGATTTGAACTGCTATCAATAGGAGAGAACCCGCAATAAATGTGAGAATAATAAAATAGCTGAACCGTCTGTTTCCCATTACTGAGGATATTTTTTTCATAAATGTTTTTCTTTGTTTTTAACGCAAAGTCTGCAAAGATTTTTTTAATCTTATTGAAAATATTTTTAAGCTCGCAAAGGCGTAAACTTAGCAAAGACTAAAATATTAAGTTTGTCATTCCGTAGGAATCTCGATAGCTTTGGTTAGATTCCTACGAAATGACGAAACTGTGTTTTTATGTTAACGTATCTTTTGCGTTGAATCTCTCGCAGCCCGACTTGAGCGGAAATCCTTTTTTGCTTGTTCTCAAGTTCTATTTAAACTGAAATCGTCCGCAAAAAAGATTGGGAGCGGAAGGTGGAAATAGCTGCCCAAATCATTAATAGTCAATTAGAAAACATTCATTCTTGTATTGAGTGCCTTTCGATAAGCATCAGCAACGGGAATGAATTTTCCGTTTATCATAATTCCGCCGTCCTGAAGTGTGTCTATCTTGCCGACAGAAACGATGTAAGATCTATGAACACGGATAAAATCATCTTTTGGCAAACGTTCTTCCGCCGTTTTCATCTTACCGTGGATGGCAAACATTTTTTCTCTTGTGTAAAACTTCACATAGTCGCCCATTGCCTCTGCATAAAAAATATCGTCGAGTCTCAAACGCCTTGTGATATTGGAATCTCTGACGAAAAGGAACTCATCTTTGGTGACTTCCACATCTTCTCTTCTGCTTTCCAAAATAGATCTTGCTTTGCTTACAGCCTGTAAAAATCTTGCAGGCATCACGGGTTTCAGGATGTAATCTGCAATATTTAATTCGAAAGCTTCGAGTGCATATTCTTTATTCGACGTGGTGAAAATGATAATGGTGTCTTTTCCAGAAAGGTTTTTGGTGAGTTCAATTCCGGTCATTTCCGGCATTTCGATATCCAAAAATATCAAATCTACCTGATTGTTCTGCAAATGATTGTAAGCTTCGATCGCGTTGGAATATTCATTGACAATCGTCAAATTCGGGACTTGTTTTGCCAAATGGGCGAGCGTGGTTCTTGCGATATCGTTGTCATCAACAATCAGGGCTTTCATAGGGATAGTTTATTATGGTTGACACAAATATAATTATTCCTTTTCTCAAAATTAGTAAGAATTTTTTGCTTAAATTTTTTTGATTCTAATGTGAAAGTTTTGAATGCCACGAATGCACGAATAAATATATTTTATTATAAAGAAATTAATGCATTCGTGGTCACGTATTACCTGAAGTAAGAACGAATCATCCAGGCCATTTCTTCGTGCGTTTCTATAAGGCTTGTGATGAAGTCGCTTGAACCGTAATCTTTATACTTTTCAGCAAAAGGTGTAACGTTTCCTCTTAGAAAATCGATAATGCTTTCATGGTCTTTTAGTAGATCCTTCATAAAGCCCAATCCATCATTGGTTCTCTCGCTGTATTCCGTAAGATGTGTTAATTCTAAATAAGCTTTCATTGTAGCAGGTGCGTAATGACCGATTTTTCGTAAACGTTCTGCAACGCTGTCAATCAACTCGTCAATCTGTTTATACTGTTCTTCAAAGAAAATATGGTTTGCGTGAAAATTGTCGCCGGTCACGTTCCAGTGGGCATTTCTGGTTTTGATGTAAAGTACAGTTTCATCTGCTAATAATTTTGCCAATTGTTCTGCTACAGCTTCTGTGTTTTGCTCTGTAAGCCCGATGTTTGTTTTCATAAGATTGAGATTTTAAGTTTGAGCGTTATTGCTTTTTTCTGATGTAAAGTTCATAGTAAATCCTACGTAATGACGAAAGTTTTCGATGAATAGGCAAAATGAGTCGTTGAATCATATTTTTAAATTTTTAAACATTTGTAATGAAAAAAAATGTGATGCGATGTAATTTATTAATCTAGTTAAATGCTCAGTATCTCTTGTCGCCATACATTTGTCATATTAAAATGAAAGACCGAAAATAGATATCAGAATGTTATTTTATTCATCTATAAAATATAAAAGAACAATTGGATGAAAAAAGTTATAGGTCTATCATCTAATATTTCATATTTAACTTCTAAACAAAAAGCTATGCACGAAGATTTACTACTCATACTCGGACTTCTATTGGTCGTAATGCTACTGGTTATGCTGGCGCAGCGCATCAAAATTGCGTATCCTATATTTTTGGTGTTGGCAGGATTGGGAATCAGTTTAATTCCCGGAGTTCCTGTTTTGAAACTGGACCCGGAAATTATTTTCCTCATTTTTTTACCTCCATTGTTATATGAAGCCGCTTGGTACACCTCGTGGAACGATTTCTGGAAATGGAAACGCACCATTGGATTATTGGCTTTTGGATTGGTCTTCCTGACATCTATTGTTGTAGCATTTGCTTCGCAGGCTTTGATTCCGGGATTCACCTTGGCAATGGGATTTTTGCTGGGTGGAATTGTTTCGCCACCAGATGCGATCGCAGCGACTACCGTTTTGAAAGGCTTGAAAGTTCCAAAGCGAACGATTGCAATGCTGGAAGGCGAAAGTCTCATCAATGATGCCTCGTCACTTATTGTTTTCAGATTTGCTTTGGCAGCCGTGATGACCAGCGTATTTTCTATGCAGGAAGCAACGGGACAGTTTTTCCTGGTTACAGGAATGGGTGTTGTGGTTGGGATCGCGGTTGCTCATATTTTCTATGCAATACACAGATTTTTGCCGACGACACCAGCAATTGATGCAGCTTTGACGGTGATGACCCCATATGTTTTATTTCTTTCGGCAGAGCATTTTCATTTTTCGGGAGTAATGGCGGTGGTGAGTGGCGGATTGTTTATGTCGTTCCGTTCGCACGAGATCTTCAAAACGGGAACTACTAGAATCAATATGACGGGCGTGTGGAATACCCTGATCTTTGTGATGAATGCCTTGGTTTTTGTCTTAATTGGATTGGAACTTCCCGATACTGTCGATGGATTGGGCGAAACATCTGTAATGGATGGAATTAAATATGGTCTAATTATCAGCCTGATTGTGATTGTCGTTCGTATGTTGTGGATCTATCCTGTGGCACACATTCCGAGATGGCTGAGCAAAAAAGTGCGTAAAGACCCAAGTCCGGGTTGGAAAAATCCTTTGATAATCGGTTGGGCAGGAATGCGTGGCGTGGTTTCTCTGGCAACGGCTTTATCAATTCCGGTAATGATGAATGAGCAGTCAGAATTTCCACACAGGAATTTGATCATCTTTATAACATTCGTAGTGATTTTTGTGACGCTGGTTTTTCAGGGTTTGACGCTTCCTTTGATCATTAAATTGACCAAGATCGGTGAGATTGACAACATTTTGCCTTCTCACGAGCAGCAGGCGAGTATTCAAATCAGACTGGATAATCTTGCGGTGAACCGACTGAATGAAAAATACCAGTCTAATCTGGAAACGAACAGTCTGGTGGAAAACTTTAAACATACCATCGAAAACTATATTTTGCAACAGCAAGATCATCTGGAGTCTTTGGAAATGTGCACCAACAGAAGAAATGATTTAAATGAATACCACGAAATTATGCTGGATATTTTCGCATTACAGAGAAAAGAATTGTTCAAAATAAAACGTGAAAACCTGTTCAGTGAGGATGAAGTGAGAAAAGCGGAATCACAACTGGATCTTAACGAACTGAAAATTACGGGTACCAAACATTTATAATACATACCAAATCTCTAGCCCCGATAGGAACGGCATCCTTTTTTTGAGGTTGGCATTGGCGGTGGGAAAAAAGATATAGTGGATAGCGGGATTAAGCTCCTGAAAATTAACTTCAATACAAACAAATATCAAATGGAAAGCTTACAATTTTTAGTCATTGGGAAAAATCAGGAAATTCTTGATACCTTAAAAAGAATTATCGAAAATAATGAAGGGTGGAAAGCAGAAATCGAGAGCGATGAAAACGTCTGCTATCATTATATCAAAGATAATCAAGTAGATATTGTGCTTTTGAGTTCCGGTTTAGATGAGAAATTTGAAAATAAAGTGAAAACTTTTTGCCGGGATTTGGATAAAGAGGTGAAAGTAATCGACCATTACGGCGGCGGAAGCGGGCTTTTGAAGAACGAAGTTTACACACTTTTTCCTAATTTGCAGCCGTAAACTTAATTTATGTTTGAAAATATCATCAAGAACGTCACGCGTTTTATCAGTCTAAACAGAGAAGAAGAGAAAATATTCACCGATTTATTGGTTTGTGAGACCATTCCCAAGAAAACAATTTTATTGCGGGAAGGTGAGATCTGCCAGTTTGAAGGCTTCATTCACAAAGGCTGTTTGAGGGCTTATTACCTTGATGATAATGGTTTTGAGGTCACAATTCTGTTTGCTATCGAAGATTGGTGGATCAGTGATATTGCGTCGTTTCAGGACCAGAAACCGTCCAATTTGTATATTGAAACGATTGAAGATTCAGAGATCTTTATGCTGAATCCTAAAACTAAAGAAGAGCTTTTACAGAAAATTCCAAAATTTGAAAGAGTTTTCAGAATGTTGGTTCAGAGAAATCTGTTTACGCTTCAAAACCGTTTGGTGAATACTATTTCAAAAAGCGCATCTGACCGATATCTGGAATTTATAAAAGTATATCCTACAATTCCACAGCGTGTTGCGCAGTATTATATCGCTTCATATCTGGGCGTTTCCAAAGAATTTGTGAGCACGATCAGAAAGCGTTTGGCGACTAAGGAGAAATAGAACGTACAGAATTCCCCTCCAATGGAGGGGTGTCGAAAATTTGAAAAATTTTTGACGGGGTGGTTTATACATAGCTTGTAAACTACCCCGTCTTTTTGTTTCAAATAAAGTAAATTTATTAAACTAGTTAAATGCGCAGTAATTTCCATCACCATAAATTTGTCCCATCAATAACGAATAAACAACCAACAGATATGGACAGAAAAGATTTTTTAAAGAAAGGATTACTTGGAACAGGAATGTTTGTAGCAACCGCTTCATTGGGAAATACAATGAAAAATGAGATTGACGAAATCGAACCTTTGGAACCCATCGGATACAATCATTTACCAAACACTGATTCAAAAATCAAAGACAATTCTGTGATTCATAAAGCGGATTCCAGAGGAAAAGCAGACCACGGCTGGTTGGTGAGCAATCATACTTTCAGTTTTGCAAATTATCATAATCCGGAAAGAATGCATTTTGGTGTTCTCAGAGTTTTGAATGATGATAAAGTAGAGGCGGGAAGAGGCTTCGGAACGCATCCGCACGATAATATGGAAATCATCAGCATTCCGTTGGAAGGTGATCTGGAGCACAAAGACAGTATGGGAAATTCGGCGATTATCAAGAGTGGAGACATTCAGGTGATGAGTGCGGGAACTGGAATTATGCACAGCGAATTCAATAAAAATAATGACAGTTTGGTAAAATTTCTTCAAATCTGGGTGTATCCAAACAAAAGAAATGTAACGCCACGATATGACCAGATTACTTTAGACAAATCAAAAGGTCAGAATCAATTCCAACAAATTCTTTCTCCAAGTGCTGAAGATGAAGGTGTTTGGATTCATCAGGATGCTTGGTTTCACTTAGGGAATTTCGAAAATAATGTTGAAACCAACTATCAAATCAAGAAAAAAGGAAATGGCGTGTATGCTTTTATTTTAAAAGGAAGCGCAGTAATCGAAGGACAAAAAGTAGAAACAAGAGATGGTTTTGGAGTTTGGGATATTTCCGATTTGAACATCAAATCGACTTCAGAAAATACAGAAATTTTGTTGATGGAAGTTCCGATGACGATGTAAGAAAAAAATTAAACAGTCACTTTTAGAAGTGTGAAATATTTATACAAAAATAGGCTTGGATTTTATTATCTGAGTCTATTTTTTTGCTTTAAACTAAATCTTGTTTTAAATTTAAGTAATTGATTATTAGTGTTTTGGTTGTTGTTGTGGACAGTTTTTTATCGAGTTGAAATTATCTGTATACAATAAAGGATAAAAAAATAAAATATTTTTTCAGAAATGTGATTTATTAAACTAGTTAAATGTGTAGGGTTTCTCATCGCCCTAAATTTGTCATATCAAAATCAAAGAAATACTTCAGACAGAATTTAATTATCAATAAAAATAAACAACAACATTTAAAAATTAAACATTATGAAAAAGTTAATCTTAACATTCGCAACAGTAGTATTATCAGTAACAGCATTCGCTCAGAAACCTGGAAAATCAATGTTGAACCCAACCAACCACGCTTTGGTTTTAATTGACCACGAAGGGCAAATGGCATTCGCAACAAAAAGCATCAGTATGGAAGAATTGAGAAACAATGTGGCATTGATTGCAGGCGGCTCAAAAATCTTCAACATTCCGACCGTGGTAACAACAGTAGCAGAAAAATCTTTTGCTGGACCCGTTTTCCCGGAAATTTCAGAAGCTTATCCTGAAGCGACAAGTGGATATGTAGACAGAACGACGATGAACACTTGGGAAGACTTGAACGCTCACAAAGCAATTACAGGAAAAAACAAAAAGAAGCTAGTTTTGGCTGGTCTTTGGACGAGCGTTTGTATCGTAGGTCCGGCTTTATCTGCAATTGACGAAGGTTATGAAGTGTATGTGATTACGGATGCTTCAGGTGATATTTCAAAAGAAGCTCACGACCAGGCGGTTACAAGAATGGTTCAGGGGGGTGTACATCCGATTACCTCAGTTCAGTATGTTCTTGAATTACAGAGAGATTGGTCAAGAAAAGAAACTTATAAACCAGTGAATGATTTAATGAAAAAATATGGCGGTGCTTACGGATTAGGAATTCAGTACGCTCAGGATATGCTTAAACACTAATCAAATTTCAACTATGGCAGGTTGAAACCGACCTGCCTTTTTTCTTCAAACCATTAAAAAGTACATTATGAAACCACTCCATAAATTTTTATTCTCATTCGTCTTAGGTGCCGGATTGTTCAATGCTCAGAAAGCAGATTTAATTGTAACCAACGGAAAAATCACCACAATGGATGATAAAAATCCGGAAGTTCAGGCAGTTGCCATTAAGGACAATAAAATTTTCCAAACCGGAACAAATGCCCAGATTTTAAAACTAAAAGGAAGCTCTACAAAAATCATTGATGCTAAAGGAAATCGAGTGATTCCTGGATTATTTGACAGCCATTTGCACGTCATCCGAGGAGGAAGATTTTACAATACAGAACTTCGTTGGGATGGTGTGAAAACTTTGAAAAGAGCTTTGGAAATGTTGAAAGAGCAGGCTCAGAGAACGCCAAAAGGGCAATTGGTAAGAGTGATTGGTGGCTGGAACGAATATCAGTTTGAAGAAAAAAGACTGCCGACTTTGGCCGAGATCAATGAGGCGACAGGCGAAGTTCCGGCTTTCGTGATGTATCTCTACGGAAAAGCCTGGTTGAATAAAGCGGGTTTAAAAGAATTAAATATCAACGGTGAAACACCAAATCCGGCTCAAGGTTTAATTGAAAAAGACAATAATGGAGACCCGACTGGTCTTTTGGTTGCAGAACCTAACGCGTTTATACTGTATTCGACTTTAGCAAAATTACCTGAATTGTCAGAAGCTGAAAAAGAAAATTCTACACTGCAATATATGACAGAACTGAATCGTCTTGGCGTAACAGCTGTCATGGATGCAGGCGGTGGTTTTCAGAATTTCCCTGATGATTACGGAACAACTGATGAATTAAATAAGCAGGGAAAAATCACAGTTCGATTACCTTATTATTTGTTTGCTCAAAAGAAAGGTTCTGAATTATCAGATTATACAAAATGGACAGGAATGGTAGACATCGATGACCACGGACACAACAATCACAACGGAATTGATTATCACATAGAAGGAGGTGGCGAAAATCTGGTTTCAGACGGTGCTGATTTTGAAAATTTCCTTTTCCCAAGACCTGAATTGCCTGCAACGATGGAGAAAAGTATGAAAGAAGTGGTAAGTCTTTTGGTGAAAAAAAGATGGCCTTTCAGAATTCATGCAACATATAATGAAAGCATTACAAGATTCTTAAATGTGATTGAAGAAGTGAATAAAGAGACACCTTTGAACGGATTGGTTTGGTTTTTCGACCACGCAGAAACGGTTTCTGAAGACAATATGAAACGTATCAAAGCTTTAAACGGCGGTATTGCAGTTCAACACAGAATGGCGTATCAAGGTGAAAGTTTCATCCATCGTTACGGAAAAAAAGCAGCTTTGGCTTCTCCGCCTGTTAAAAAAATGCTTGAAATGGGAATTCCTGTCGGATTGGGAACAGACGGAACCAGAGTGGCAAGTTATAATCCGTGGGTTGCTTTGTACTGGATCACTTCAGGGAAAACTTTGGGCGGAACTCAGGTAATGGCAAAAGAAAATGCTTTGGACAGAAAAACAGCTTTATCACTTTCTACTTTTGGAGGATATGAATTGATAAAGGATTATGAAAAAGGAAAAATCAAAAAAGGATATTTCGCAGACCTTACGATTTTGGATAAAGATTATTTCAGTGTTGATGAAGAACAAATCAAAGATATTACTTCCAAATTAACCATCGTTGACGGAAAAGTAGTCTACGGAGACGAAACTTACAAAAATGTTGCTCCGGCTTCACTTCCTGTACTTCCTGAATGGTCTCCTGTAAAACATTACGGCGGATATCAGACAAAGTAACTAAGATTTAAACCCAATAATTTCGCAAAAAATTCCCCTCCATTGGAGGGGTGGCGAAATTCAAAGAATTTTTGACGGGGTGGTTTATAACTGACAATCAAAATAACTCAATACACTACCGAAAACTCAAACCTAAACAATGAAAAAGTTAACTCTAATATTATTTATCGCACAGATTTTTCTTTCGGTAAATATCTCCGCACAATTTAAACTGATGAGGTTTGATGAAAATTATACATCTTATCAGGATTCAACAAAAACATTGTATAATTCATTGAAATATATTCCGCTTTCTGAAAATGATAACAATAAATATTTATCGTTAGGCGGAGAAGCGAGAGCAGAGTTTGTAGAATTTAATAATGAAGACTGGGGAAGATTGGGAATCGGAAGCAATCCGTTTTTTATCCAGAGATATACGGTTCACGCAGATTTGCATTTAGGTTCACGAGTGAGAGTTTTCGGACAATTGAGAAGTGCGTGGGAAAACGGAAGAAAGAATGGGCCAAGACCGATCGACGAAGATCATCTGAATGTTCAGAATCTTTTTGTAGATGTGGATGCTATCAAAAATGAAAAAGAAAAGCTGACCGTTCGTGCAGGAAGACAAGAGTTGGATTACGGAAGCGGAAGATTGATTTCAGTTCGTGAAGGTCCAAACTTGAGACTTTATTTTGATGGATTGAAATTGATGTATCAAAGAGGGAATTTCAAATCGGATGCATTTATGATGATGACTAGTGAAATCAATACTGGAGTGTTTGACAATAAGTTCTCAAAATCGATTAATCTTTGGGGAAGTTATAACACTTTGATCCTTCCGAAAAGTGGAAATTTAGAATTCTATTATCTGGGAATTCACAGAAAAGAAACCCGTTTTGAAGACGGAACAGGAGACGAGAGAAGACATACTTTGGGCGGAAGATTTTACAGATATGGCAGCGGTTTTATTTACAATTTTGAAGGAGCTTATCAGTTTGGAAACTTCAATAATAGTACAATAAGTGCTTGGACAGCTTCTGCAGACATCGGTTATCTATTCGAAAATGTGAAAGGAAAACCGACCATCAATCTTCGCAATGATTATATTTCAGGAGATAAAAATAAAGGTGATGGGAAATTGGGAACTTTCAATCCGCTTTATCCGAAAGGGGGGTATTTTGGATTCAATCCGCAAATTGGACCTGTGAATTTAATTGACATTCATCCTTATGCAACCGTGGATTTAAACAGCAAAATGACGGTTCAGGCAGATGTGGTTTTCAACTGGAGATATTCTTTACAGGATGGCGTTTACAGACCGAGCGGATCTTTGAATCTGACTTCAATGAATTCTAAAAAGAGATACATCGGGACAGCTTTTTTAGGAAGCTTTAATTATAAGATCAATAAATTTTTCATTTTTAATACAGGAATTCAATATTTTAAAACCGGTGAGTTTGTAGATGATATTATTGAAAATGACAAAAACGGACTTTTTATTAATTCAAGAGTTGTTTTCAAGTTTTAAGTCAAACATGAATGACACTAACTTTTACACAAAAATCACGAATATATTATTAGTGAAATTAGTGAAAAATATTTGAGCAATTTGTATTTTTAATATCCCACATCAATGCCAGAATCTATTTCTGAAACTACCTTTGAATAACATTAAAACAAAAATAAATTAACAAAATTATCATCAGCCCACAGCAAACTGCTAAAGCTAAAAAACAAAAAAGATTATGAAAAACATCGTTAAAAATATAGTAAGCAAATCATTATTAATCGCAGGATTAGCATTTTCAACCCTGATATTTGCGCAAACCACTACAACTAAAGCCAATGCATCTTCAAAAACCACAGCAATCGGAACATCCAAAAACTGGGGTTCAGTGGACGGAATTTCTATGATTGGTTTGGTTCAGGGACCATCTTCCGCCGACGCTCAACTGCAGGTTGTCTGTGTTTTTGAATATACAGATAACGACACCCACAGCGCGCAGGCATTGCCCGCCAACTTAAACGGATTAGTTCATTTGGATGAAGCTTTAAAGGGTGAGTTTACCAAAATCAGACAGTCGGGACAGTTCAAAGGACATTCTTTGGAAACCTTATTGATTATGCCTCCCGCTGGTTCTATGTCAGCGAAAAAACTGTTGCTAATTGGTTTGGGTGACCGTAACAATTTCACCCCAGAACTGATGACTTCCGTAGCAGAAGTGGCTACCAGAGAAGCTTTGAGATTAGGGGTGACAAACTTTGCCTTTGCAAGCGACCTGAAAGATGCAGGAATTGATTCTCCAACTGCTCTGGTTGCAGGAAATGTGGTAAAAGGTGTTGTCTTGGCTAATCGTTCAGAAATTTATTTGAGAGAACATAACCTTTCTAAAACAAAAAAACTGGAAAAAGTATATCTGCTGGCTGGTCCGTCTTTCTTTGAAGTTGCAGGTGGCGGAATTCAGGCTGCGATTGCGGAAGTTAAGAAGTGATAGTTTTATTAAATAAATTTATGGCGCTCCTTTCAGAAATTTTAAGCTGGACTATTCTGACATTAAAAATTAAAAAAATGGCTCTATTTGAATAAAATTAAGTCATTTGGCTTTGTGTGACTTAAGATGATGATAATCTTAAAACATATTAATCAATTGGCTTTTTTAATGTAAAGTTTTTCTAAAATGTATGATTTATCAGTTTTTTCATTGAAGAGGCAAAATGAGTCGATGAAAGCAGATGTTATTTTATAATCTATAAACTTCAGAGCAAGATTTGTATCATTTTATTAATGCTTTTAAATAAGTAGGGATTATTATGTTTGTAAGCTTATAATTGTATTTTTAAATAAACTTTAATAAAAAGTTATTTGTATAAATATTATAATGATATTTATTTATTTTTAAATAATTTTGCCGCTAATATGATGAAGAATATCCTTCCTGATAATGAGATAGAAAGATTGAAAAAATTAGAATTTTTTGATCTTCTGAACTTAGGCAAAGATCCTCAATTTGATGTTTTTGCAGAAACGGCATGCCTTATAGCCGATTGTCCTGCTTCTTTAATTGCAATCATGGAAAGCGAGACGCAGACCATCCAAAGCTGTATAGGCCTTGAAATCGATTCTGTAGCGCGCGAGAATACGGTTTGCCAGTATTCGATAGCAAGCGGAGAGGTTGTGATTATTAATGATACGCTTTTGGATGACAGATCCAAGGATAATCCACTCATTTTGGAAGGAGGGATACGATTTTATGTAGGCATACCATTTATTGATGACGAAGGTTTTGCATTAGGAACAATCTGTGTGATTGATTATAAGCCCAGAACTATTATAGAGAGTCAGATTACAGCACTCAAAAAGCTTGCAGATGTAATTTCTAAACTTCTAACGGCAAAGAGAAAGACCGTTTATGCAGAATATTTTCAGCAACTTTTCAATATATCCAATAATCTGATCTGTGTTTTGGATGACGAATTGAAGTTTAAAGATTTCAATCCGGTGGTCGAAAAAATATTTTCGTTAAAGAAAGAAGAAGCGATTGGGCTTGGTTTTAACCAGGTTTTCGGAGAAGGTAATAACAACCTTTCAAAGTTTAAAGATCTTTCGGAGAATAACCAGGAAGTATCTTTTACTACTTCTACTGTAACTGAAGATGGAAGTTCTGTGATTGTAGAGTGGCTGTTAAAATCCAATCAGGAACTTTCGGAAATTTTCTGCTTCGGAATCAACATTACAGCACAGACGGAAGAAAAACGTCAGTTGGAAAGCTCAGAGAGACGTTTCAGGAGTTTCTTTGAAAACGCCATCGGTTTGATGAGTATGCATGATATGGAGGGTAACATTATCTCTGTTAACGAAAAAGGTAGAGAAACGCTTCATTATTCTATAGATGAGGTGAAAAATTTAAATCTTAGAGATCTTGTTCCTGAGCATAATTGGCCATCTTTAAACCAGTATCTTGATAGGATTAATAAAAACAAGGAGGATTTCGGAACAATGATTCTTAAAGCAAAGAATGGGGTAGAGCAGATCTGGATGTACCACAATGTTGTTGAGATAGATGAAGAAGGGAAGCCTTATGTAATAAGCACGGCATTGAACGTCACCGAAAGGATGACTTTAGAGAAAGATCTAATTCAGACAAAAAAAATGCTGGAGCAGACAAGTTCTGTAGCTCAAGTAGGTGGTTGGGAGGTAAATTTGAAAAAAGATACGGTATTCTGGTCTCAAAGTACCAAAGAAATTCATAAGATAAGCAACGATTTTCAGCCTAATTTAGAAAATGCCATTGGTTTTTATAAAGAAGATAGCAGAGAAAGAGTTAAATTTTTATTCAACAGAGCGGTAACAGAGGGAGTTCCGTATGATGATGAATTTCAGCTCGTGCGTAATGATGGGGTTACGATTTGGGTAAGGGTAAAAGGAATTCCGGAATTTGAAAATGGCGTTTGCAACAGGGTTTATGGGATCATTCAGGATATTGATGTATTCAAAAATATGTTCCTCGATATTGCTAAAAAAGAAGCAATGATGCAATCCTTCGTAACGTATGTTCCGGTTGCCGTGGCGATGTTTGATAAAGATCTTAATTATATTTCTGTAAGCAGCAGATGGAGAGGAGAATTCAAAATGGATGAGGCAGATATTATCGGAAAGAATCTTTTTGTAGTATCACCAAACATTCCTGAAGAACGAAAAGAAATTTATCTTGCTGCTTTGCAAGGTAAAACTTATATAAATGAAGATTTTGCGATTAGTGTTGATGGCAAAGAAGAAATTCAGCATTTCGACCTTAAGGTGGGTCCATGGTATCTTTCAGATAATGAAATTGGAGGGGTGATTGTCTCTGTAAAAAATATTACCAATTCTGTACATACCAATGAAGAACTTAAAAATGCAAAAAAAATGGCTGATATTGCAAGCAAGGCAAAATCAGAGTTTCTTGCTAACATGAGTCATGAAATACGCACACCTCTCAATGGAGTGATTGGGTTTTCTGATCTTCTTTTGAAAACTCCTCTTAATGATATTCAGACTCAGTATCTTAATTATATTAATGAATCTGGGGAAAACCTCTTAAACATTATTAATGATATTCTGGATTTTTCTAAAATAGAATCTGGTAAAATGGAGCTTCTGATAGAAAAAAGTGATGTTTATGACATGGTAAGTCAGGTTATTAATGTGATTCTGTATCAGTCTCAGAAAAAAAATATTGAACTTCTTCTTAATATTGAGCAAGGACTTCCAAAAACGTTATTACTTGATGAATCCCGATTAAAGCAAATCCTTATCAATCTCTTAGGAAATGCAGTAAAATTCACAGGAGAAGGCGAAATTGAGCTGAAAGTAGAAAAACTCCGCATGGATGATAGCAATATTGCTCTTCGATTTTCTGTAAGAGATACGGGAATTGGCATACCTATCGAAAAGCAGAAACATATTTTTGATGCTTTCACTCAGGAAAACAGTTCTATCAGTAAGCGTTACGGAGGAACCGGTCTAGGTCTTACCATTTCAAACAATATTCTTGGATATATGGGAAGTCATTTATCGCTGATCAGTACTCCTGAAAAAGGTTCTGTGTTTTTCTTCGACATTGAAATTCCTTATGAAATATCTGAATTGAAAGAAGATGACGATCTCGCTATAAAAAAAGTGCTTGTAGTGGATGATAATGAAGCAAACAGAATCATTCTTCAACACATGCTTACCTATAAAAATATAGAATCTACACTGGCTGCTAACGGGATGGAAGCCTTACAAATATTGCTGAAAGGTGAACATTTTGATGTTATATTGATGGATTATCACATGCCGATAATTTCCGGTTTGGAAACTATTGACAAGATTAAACAGTTATTTAATGAACGGAATGAAACTTCACCATTGGTAATTCTTCATACTTCTTCAGAGGAACATGATGTTATTAATTCTTTCCGTAAGGAAGACAATTCTTATTTTCTTTTAAAGCCTATTAAATCTGATGATCTTTATAAAACACTTAGACGTGTGGCACAAAATAATGTGATAGAAGTTATTGCTCCGCAACATTCTGAAAAAGACCAGATTTCTTTTATGAAAGAGCTAAATGTACTTCTGGTAGACGATAACCCGGTGAATATGGTTCTGAATAATAAAATGATGAAATCACTTATACCTGACGCACATCTTACAGAAGCGGTAAATGGTCTAGAAGCTGTGGAAGAATGTAAGAAAAAAGATTTCTCTATTATCCTTATGGATGTACAGATGCCGGTGATGAATGGTCTTGAAGCCACAAAACAGATTCGACTCTTACCAGGATACAAAAACGTGCCCATTATTGGTGTAACTGCAGGAAACGTTCTGGGAGAGAAAGAAAAATGTCTGGAATCGGGGATGATCGATTTTCTACCTAAACCTTTGCGACAGGCAGATCTTTTGGAAATGCTCAAAAAACATATTGCTCCTGAAGGAGATAATGATGTTGAGACCACAGATGAGATGGTAATGGAGAAATATATCAATATTGATTTGCTGAACGATCAGATTGGTGATAATGACGATTTCAAAGAAATATTTTTAAATCTTGTGATTAACGAGCTTATCCAGACAGAGAATAATATTGTTACCATAGCAGCAGAAAAAAATGTTAACGATGCCAAAATGATTCTTCATAAGCTTAAAGGCACTGCCGGAACTGCCGGTCTTTTCAGGCTTTCAGACTGCGCATTGAAATGGGAGAAAAAAACGAATGAAAATATAGATTTTTCAGCGATGGAGAAAGAAATAAAAGAAGAAATAACAATAGGATTAGATATTATAAAAAGCTTAATGAAATAAAATAAAAAGCAATGATAATTCTGATTTTAGAATATAAAAAGTTGATTATCAATAAATTTAGCATTAGTTGTTAAAAGTAAGGCACGCTATTATTTTAACCCTCAATGTTAAAAAAGCAATTGATATATTAAAAGAAAAAGATGTTGATTTGGCAATTACCGATGCCATGATGCCTTTTGTTTAAGGAATTTAAATTCTTTCTGCATTACAATCCTAAAAATTTCGAAAAGAATTTAAAAATAAAGTAATTAAAATTTTATCGTAGATAAAATCCTTGTGCCTAAAAACTGTTTATACTAAAAATTGCGCCTTTGCGATTACCAACTATTAAAGTTTAAATAAGCTTAATATAAAGAACCTGTCCGTACAAAGTGATTTTACATAAAATCTTCTGAAGGTAGGGGAGAAGAATCTTGTTGTAATCTACAAGATCCAACGATTCCCCGGGTTGATAAAAAAGGAATAATAGAATGTTTACTGATTATACAGCCTAAGAATCTCCACCAATTCTGGTACGGATCGTATTTTAAGCTTCTCAAACAGCCTGTTTTTGTAAGTACTGATCGTCGATGAATGGAGATTAAGTTGATTAGAAATTTCTTTGAGGGGAAGACCTTCTGCAATCTTATTGGCAATTTGCAATTCGCGGTCTGATAGCGCTTCAAAGGGTGAATTTTTTGTTGTGCCGTTCAATGATTCTAAAAACATCGCTTCTTTTACTTCGTCACTTGCATATCGCCCAGTATTAAGCATCGCTGTCAAAGCCGTTTCAATTACTGCATTGGAGCTTTGTTTGCTTAGATAACCACCGGCACCCATTTTTAGATAACGTATTGCATACAAATCTTCGTCTTGAGAAGAAAATACGAGAATTCTTAAGTCGGGTTGATGCATTTTTAGGTAATCGATCGCTTCCTGCACAGTACCATTAGGCATATTAACGTCCATAATGGCCAGATCCAATTCTTCTTTCTGAATTACTTTGTACAGCGATTTATAATCCTCAACTTCTGTAATTATTGCTGTAGGTAAGAGTCGTTTGATGGTTTGTATCAAACCCATCCGTACGATACCGTGATCGTCTGCTACAATAATACGAACATTTACTTTTAAAGCCATTATTCAGTAAATTTATTTAAAAAAAGGGAAACCGTAGTACCTTCATTTTCAGCGGAAATGATTTGGATGTTTCCATGCAGCAAGGATACAAAATTTTTAACAATTTTCAAACTTAATCCAACTCCTTTTTCGCCAGAAGTTCCCTGAAATATAGGGTTATCGTAAGTGTAGATCGCAGATACATATTTTTCAGGCATTCCCGTTCCAGAATCGATGACAGAAAGGATGACCTGATCACCTTCTGTAGCTTCCTGCAGGCAGATATCTTGCCCAGGCAAAGAGTATTTCACTGCATTATTGAGAATTTTGTCTAAAACATATTCAAGCAACAAGCGATCGGTTGTAAGAAATGCATTGGGATTTCCTTTAAAATAAAATTTAATGCTTTTTTCTTTTAATTGATCAGCATATTTTTCTTCGAAATGATGAAAAAGATCAGTCACCATGATTTTCACAGGTTTAATCTTAAAGTCTCCGTATTGTGTTTTTAACCAAGCGGTGCTGTCCTGAATAGTTTGCAGATTCTTTCGTGCATCGCTTTTTATCTGCGGCAATAGTTTGAAAAAATCTTCCTCACTAATGGTCTTATCTTCCAGCGCTTCTATAAGCCACAGAAAATTTCCAAACATTTCTTTTGAATCATGAGACAATATCGAAATCAGTCCGTTCTTAAAATTGATTTCGTTTTCCAGTCTTTCGATTTTTAATTGTAGTTCGTTGATTTGGTCATTCATAAATTAAGCATCATGGGCTTTAAAAAATCGAATCCAGTATTTTTTAAAGTATAGTTTATTATTTATTTTTTTCGATTTCTATGCCAAACCATTTTTGAATCATCTCTTTAATAAAGGTTTGGTTAAAAAGTCCGGCATTCCTGCTTTCAGAAACTTTTCTTTCTCACAGAAAGACTCCCATTGTCAGTGCAATAATAGCTATTTTGATGGTTTTTTCCAATAGTTTTTTGGGGTTGTTCCAATGCTTTTGAGGTGAGGCATCTGAATATCCATATTAATAAGATCTGTTACATACGAACGGGCTTTACAAGTCGATTTCCTTTTTCTAATTTGTAATATACATACATTAAATAAATATCGGAACAGATTTACAAAAAAAAGACACGACGCTACATAAGTAGCGTCGCGAATAGTATTTTTATTTTTCTAATGGTTTCAGTTCTAGTAAAGAATAGTTTTAGTAGGAAGTATTAAATTGCTGTAAAGCTATAATAAACATTGATGGAGTATGTAGTATTTTCTTTCCCTACCAAACTTTGGGCACCTGCAGGTGGTATAGTGTATCTTACGTTCAGCTCCCGATCTAAAACAGGTGTTCCGTTAAAAAGTATTTTTTGAGGAGTTTTTGATAATGGAGTATCTACAGAACTTCCATCTACACCAATTTGTAAAATGTTGGAATTGATGTCGGTCTGCAAGCCGCCTTTCTTGAAATAATTTTCGTCTGATTTTACATACAGTTCAAAACTCTCATTATTGGACAATACAATTTGGTTTGGAATTATTTGTGACTGACCATTGGTGTAATGGGCAGCTGTATTAAAATTAAAGTTTACATTTCTCCCGGAACTTGGAATGGTGATCTCCGACCGAGGAAGTACCTTCAATTGAACAGCTGTATTTTGCAAATTGTTAATAGTATTATCTGTACTTGCAGCATTGAAGTTCAATTCAAAAGTATAAGTTCCGGCTTCAAAAAAATAGTTCTTAAAATCTTCCGCCGACACATAGAGCATTGGCGTGAAGCTGTTTCTGTTTCCCGCTGTAACACTGAAATTAGCCGGGGAAAAATTCTGAAAATTGGCAGATAAAGATTTGGTCGTAAGTGGAGATCCATTACTACCTAATTTAATATTTGCTATATTTCTGCTTCCCGGAACACCTTTAGAAGAAGTGAACTGAATATTCGCGGAAGTAGCTTTTGCCCATAAATTAAA
The DNA here is from genome assembly GCF_900143185.1 of Chryseobacterium scophthalmum. Lineage (NCBI taxonomy): Bacteria > Pseudomonadati > Bacteroidota > Flavobacteriia > Flavobacteriales > Weeksellaceae > Chryseobacterium > Chryseobacterium scophthalmum. The sequence continues at coordinate 409,181 of NZ_FSRQ01000001.1, forward strand.
ATCAACCGTATTCGCGATTTCCGTATTCCCCAAATCCCACACCCGTGTGTTTGTATTGCGATATTCATTCAAAGAAGATATTTCAATATATTTTGTTAAAGAGGTTGTGATCCATCGTATCGATGAGGGGATAACTAAAATTGTTTTAAAATTACGTGGTGTAAAGTCGGTATAATTCTGAGTGATATCCATGGAGTAATTGCCTGCACGGAACGCATTCGCATTAAATTGCGAAGCGGGAATTTTAAATGTAAAATTGATATTCCCTCGGTTGAATCCACCCCCAAAACTGGTCGTTGGCGGTTCAAACCATCTTAAAGCGCTTGTACTGAAAGACTGAAAACCCGGTAAAGAACCCGAAAGTCCTACAGATGGCAACTGCCCCCCCATACTTTCTAACTGCCATAAAAGAACAGAAGTTGGTAAAGTGAATTGTGAAGTAGAAGAGTGTGTAAAAGATGGTCCGGATGTAGAGGTAAAGGTTGGAGCTACCGGTCCAATTCCGAAAAAGCCATAATCCCAATTTGTTCTGTTGGTATTCATTACCCTTGTAGGTACTGAAGTAAATTCAGTCCTGTTAAAAATATTATTTTCAGGAATCGACAGGTACACATCCTGAGCTTTTGTGACTGTAGACCCGCAGAACACGGTAAAAATTCCTATTAGAAAAGCCCTCGTCTTTTTCATACTTTTAAATTTAAAACTTTTTCACCTTAATGGTGGTGTCTTTCTTCTTATATTCAAAAACCACGGTTTCTGAAAAACCTTCTTTTGTTACCTGAATAGTTTGGTTGGGTTGTGTATAGCTGTATTTGTCATTTTCAATATAAAGGTTGTATTTTCCTTCTTTCAGGAAAAACTCAAACTCATTTTTTTGGTTGACCACGGCGGTATGAATCACGCCATCTTCACCTTTTGCATATACCACTATTCCGGTTACATCTGTTTCCAAAACATCGTAGGCTTGTTTGATCTCTGTTAATTTCCCACTTACCTTACTATTTTTTACCAGACCCACTTTGCGGTTGATATTGCTATTTACCATAATTACAGGATCCATCATTAGTCGGGCACCCGCATTTTCGTTCACCTTCACCGTGTAGATACCTTCAGGCACATTCTGAAAAACTACTTTTCCGTTTTTATCTGTCAGTGCAACAAAATTGTCCAGTTTCACTATTTCATTGGCAAGAACCGATTCACCCGTCTCTAGAAGCCCATTAGAATTTTTATCTTCAAATAACTGGAACGTCACTTTATGATTTCCGAGAGCCGTGGCTGCGGCAAAATATTTTTTAATTCCAAACCTGAACTGGTAAAAATTGCCACTGCTTGCATAAGCTGTAGATTTATAACCGGAAAAATTAAAATAGCCTGTTGAAGACCATGAAGGCGAAATCTTATATTCCAGATTACCACTGATATTGCTGTTTAAGTTTTTATAAAGTTCCGAATAGTAAGTTCCAGCCGTTAAAGATCCGCTCAGATTATTTTTAAGCATCTGAAAATTATACGAGGCATATACATTGTAGTTGGCAAAATTACGGTCTACATCGTAATAAGAATTTAAATCAAAAACATTAATTGCGTTCCACTGAGCCGTTCCGTTGAGTGAGAAAGATTTATACCTGTAAGACAAGGTTGTTCTCAGACTGTTGAACCAATCGTCCTTATTGTTGTCTTTTGAATAAGAATATTCTGCTGTCCAGTTCAATCCGTGAGCACCAAACGTTGTGCTTATGTTGGCTTCCATTCGATACGAAAAAAGTTCCTGCGATGAGTAAAAATTAGCTGTTTTCTGCTTTTCAATTTTTGGAGACAATAGGAAATTCCACTTCTTTACAGCAAACTGGTAACCTGATCCCAATACTTCTGTACTATTGAAATAATAACGCAAATTAGACGTGTTATCAGGTTGGATTGGCGTGCTCTGGAAACTTAGGAACTCCGGATCTACCTGTGAATTCTGATATTGTATAAAAGCGCGCTGAGAAGCAGAAAATTGTCGGCCGATTCGCTGATTTGAAAAAAAAGATCCTCTTTTGATTCCCGCATAACTTTTGGTAGCAAAGGAATTAAGAGACTGTATATCCCATTTTCCTATTTTTCCCTCGTAATTGGCTCCCATTGAAGCTCCTGCGTTTTCATCTTTGTTCACTAGACCTTTTTCGTTACTGAAACCTAACTCAGTGCGGATTGTGTGTTTATCGTTAATTAATAATGATGTCGTTGCGTTCGCCACTTGTGTATCTACATTAAAGCGCGGATCATGGTCGAATAAATAGGATACTTTCCCAGTAAAGGATTTAGCATTCCCAAAACTATATTTTCCACCCACTATTTTAGATCCTTCTGTTTGTTGGAAATAGGTTCCATATAGGTTGTAATTATTTTCCAGCGCAAGAACTTCAATCTGATTATTTTTACCAAATTTAGTAGAAAGCTTCCCACCTCTCCCAAAAACCGGGTAGTCGTAATCGTTACTATTAACATTCCCAACTCGCAATACTGTATTTTTTCTCTCCAGTTCCAGCCAGGTATCGTATAGATTATAAAGGCCTTCTTCATGATAGTAATCTGCACCAATATTGAAACGAGATTTCAAATTTTCATTCACTCGAAACGTTGTATTTCCTCTCAATTGAAGAAAATTAAAACCTGAACTGTTTTCGTTATAGGCAATTTCTGCAAAATTACTTCCATTCACCGCTTCGTTTCCTCTGGCAATTTGCCTGTTGTTTGATAAAATGACTAAGTATAACGTGTTGCTTCCTACAATTTCATTATTAAGCAGATCTGTTGCGGTTGCATTAATATTAAATTCCGGGAAAAGCGTATTCTGTTTTCTGACTGTAATTTTGATCTCAACCGTTTGTTTTTCTAAACCTTCCAGAGATAGTGTTTGTTGTTTTGATATCATTTCCAAACCATCAGGAATGGATTGCAAATCAATCTTAACGGTTCGTTTACTATAACCTTGGTTTTCTACGATCAGCAGGATTGAGGAGTCGGGAGAATTAGGATTAATGAAATTTTCATACGATGCCGTATAAATTGCAATATTTTTGTTCTCGTCTTTGGCAACGAAGAATGAGGCACTTTCAGTTTTGGTGACCGTTGGAGTGGTGTACGAAACCTGGAATTTGATTTCATTAGATTTCAGTTTCATAAAATCTACATTGGCTATCAGTTTCACAGGAAGATTCTTAGACTGACCGGCAACTAATGTAAAGTCATTTTTGGGATAGAAAAGTAAACCCGGATATTTTTCGTCAGGTATTATATTCTGAACGGTAATTTCTTCAGAACTTTTATTCTCAATAACCAGGAAATTAGTAAAAGTAGAACCTTTTTCAACAGCTACATTGTTGTTTTCAAAATGGATTTCTATATCCTTTTTTTCCTGCGCAAAGGCAAACGAACAATGCAAAAGAACAATTGCAAAAAATAAGATTGTTCTTCTTAGGATTGATATCGGCATTCCATTTTGTGGTTTCAAGACTTAGTTTTTTAAAATTTAAAGTTTTTTTCGCCTACGCGTAAATCATTTGAGCCTGCCATTTTAATAATAGCCACACCAAGAAAGTTCCCTGAAATGTTTTCCGGTAAAGAAAACTGAACGGTCTGATCGGTATTGGGAAGCATTGAGATAGAAATTGCGGGTAATTTTATTTCCTTACCACTTTCAGTATTGGTCAATTCAAACTCAACGGTTGCATCATTGATGGTATTTCCATCGTTATGGATGCTTACTGCTACTTTTTTGTTTGCCACATTCTCATTATTCACCTCTGAAATATTGGTAATATCCAAACTTTTTGTCTGGTTTCCAGGTGGTGTATAAAAGATGTGAAGTCCAACCTCAAATAAGGTAATAATACCAATTCCGTTCTGAATACGAGCCTGATCTGCCTGCTGAGGAAGTTGGGTGAAAAATAACATGCTGTTTGTAACAGACTTTGATGCGTTTGCAGGAATCTGCATGGTTACTACAATCTCCTTTGTACTTCTCGCAGGAACCGTTACTGAGTTTTCTAAGGTAGAGACCCAAGCTGCATTAGAAGTTTTTGAGCTTCCTGCTTCAAGATAAACTTTATTTCCGTCTTCTTCTCTAACCCAATCTTTATAGTTGAGATTAAAAACATAATCTTTTTCTGAGCTGTTTTGAAGCGTGACTGTCTTTGTCACTTTTTCTCCCGGGTTACCAGTAAAAAACAAGCGCGTAGGCGACATCGAGATACTTTGTGCCAGAATTGAAGAAGACCCTGTAAGAATAAAGAAAATGAAAATGTAAATAAACTTGCGCATGGTGTAAATTGTTTAAAAATAAAGATCCCCAAAACTACTGAAAACGTAGCAAAAGAAAGCTTTACAGACTAAAAAAATATTATAAAGCAGTCGCAGTATACGTAACTGTTTGCGTATAAGTTCCTGCTGGTTTACCTAAGATATCTGAAGAAGATGATTTCGCTGCAGGAATCGTGTAATCCAAATTCAATGTTAATGCACTTCCCAGTGGAGCATTTGTAACTAAATTTTGATCAGTTGCAGATAAAACGACAGTGTTTTTTGTTCCGCCCATTGTTCCGGAAGCTGAAGCAGCTTTAATTGTCAAAACATTTACAGGGATTAAGTTGGTTCCATTCATGAAATTAGCACCACCTGCTTTTACTTTTACATTAAAGTTCTTTGTTGAAGTAACTTTCAAAGAGTTGGCTTTATTAATTGTTTGATCAGAGTTATAGTCTGCAGCAGTAACATAGTTAAAGTCAACTGTATTACCGATTGCTGTACTTCCTGCGTCGATTGAGATCACATCGTTCAGGGTAATGTTTACTGTTGTTGTAGCGGTTGTATTTTGAGCATGAACATTGTTAGTTCCTAATACGATTGCTCCAAGAGTTAAGGCTGCGATTACGATTTGTTTTGTCATGGTAGTAATATTTAAAATTTTTATTTTTGTTTAATTGTTCTCTTTTGAACACTACAAATTTACAGCGGGGATAAAAGTTTCTTTGTAGTTGAAAACGGAAGTTGATGTAGTAAAATAACTACATGGATTAATTATTGGGTTTAAATAGAAAAGCCCTCAACATTTTGAAAGTGTTTAGGGCCGGTATATATAATTGCTGTGTTTTTTTATTATAAAGCAGTCGCTGTATACGTAACTGTTTGCGTATAAGTTCCTGCTGGTTTACCTAAGATATCTGAAGATGATGATTTCGCTGAAGGTATCATGTAATCTAAATTCAATGTTAATGCACTTCCTAGTGGAGCATTAGTAACTAAATTTTGATCAGTTGCAGATAAAACGACAGTGTTTTTTGTTCCGCCCATTGTTCCGGAAGCTGAAGCAGCTTTAATTGTCAAAACATTTACAGGTATTAAGTTGGTCCCATTCAAGAAATTAGGACCTCCTGCTTTTACTTTTACATTAAAGTTCTTTGTTGAAGTAACTTTCAAAGAGTTAGCTTTAGTAATTGTTTGATCAGAATTATAGTCTGCTGCAGTAGCATAGTTAAAATCAACCGTATTACCGATTGCCGTACTTCCTGCATCGATGGAGATCACATCTTTCAGGGTAATGTTTACTGTTGTTGTAGCGGTTGTATTTTGAGCCTGAACATTGTTAGTTCCTAATATGGTTGCTCCGATAGTTAAAGCTGCGATTGCAATTGATTTTTTCATGGCAGGAATATTTGATTTTAATTTTGTTTAATTGTTCTCTTTTGTATACTGCAAATTTACAGTGGCGATAAAAGTTTCTTTGTAGTTGAAAATGGAAGCTCATGTAGTAAAATAACTACAAAATGATCTGTTTAGCTTAAATGAAAAAGCCCTCAACATTTTGAAAGTGTTGAGAGCTGTATATATAATTGTTGTGTTTTTATTATAAAGTAGTTGCAGTATAAGTTACTGTTTGTTAATTTTTTAGGCTCTTAGATTTAATTCAAATAATTAAATATTACTTCCTTATTTTCAATCTTAATACTTGTTACAATTTCGTCTTTAAAATATAGTGATAATGACGTAAGGGTATTTCCAAATTTATCTGATTCAACAGGATAAGACCATATCATGGAAGTATAGATATGTGGCTCATGTCCAAAAAGTTCACGTATTTCTTTTTTGCTTTTCCCAATAGGAATTTTAAATTTAAAAATATCATTAACAAGAGTTTGTCTTTTTTCTGGACGGGTTTTCCAAAGGATGCTATCAAACTGATGATTACCAATTTCAAGTAAAAACAATAGCTTTTTTATTAGATTCGGCATATTATCTTATAATTATTTAATTAATACTTGAATTTTTTATGATATAAATACTGCTTTATTATAAAGCAGTCGCAGTATATGTAACTGTTTGCGTATAAGTTCCGGCTGGTTTACCTAAGATATCTGAAGAAGATGATTTTGCTGCAGGAATCGTGTAATCTAAATTCAATGTTAATGCGCTTCCAAGCGGAGCATTTGTAACTAAATTTTGATCAGTTGCAGATAAAACGACAGTGTTTTTTGTTCCACCCATTGTTCCGGAAGCTGAAGCAGCTTTGATTGTCAAAACATTTACAGGGATTAAGTTGGTTCCATTCATGAAATTAGCACCTCCTGCTTTTACTTTTACATTAAAGTTCTTTGTTGAAGTAACTTTTAAAGAATTTGCTTTATTAATTGTTTGATCAGAGTTATAATCTGCTGCAGTAACATAGTTAAAGTCAACTGTATTACCGATTGCCGTACTTCCGGCGTCGATTGAGATCACATCGTTCAGGGTAATGTTTACTGTTGTTGTAGCGGTTGTATTTTGAGCATGAACATTATTAGTTCCTAATACGATTGCTCCGATAGTTAAGGCTGCGATTACGATTTGTTTTGTCATGGTAGTAATATTTAAAATTTTTATTTTTGTTTAATTGTTCTCTTTTGAACACTACAAATTTACAGCGGTGATAAAAGTTTCTTTGTAGTTGAAAATGGAAGTTCATGTAGTAAAATAACTACACGGATTGTTGTATATGCTGTTAATCACATTGAGGACATTTTTGTACAAATCCATTTTTTTACATTGGGTACATTCACCACATTAAATTCGTTGTTGTCATTGGATGCAACCCCCTTGGTGTAAATTTAAAATACTGAGAAAAACTCAACTGGGCGACATTCTACCTTACAGCTGATGGATACTTATTCCCCGATTTTGAATTTTCTCTATATCGGTATCAATACATACAAAATCAAAGGCCTCCTTTAGGAAGCCTTCGAACACCAAATCACAAAATATTAATATGAAAAAAAATATTATAAAGCAGTCGCTGTATACGTAACTGTTTGCGTATAAGTTCCTGCTGGTTTACCTAAGATATCTGAAGATGATGATTTCGCTGAAGGAATCATGTAATCTAAATTCAATGTTAATGCACTTCCTAGTGGAGCATTAGTAACTAAATTTTGATCAGTTGCAGATAAAACGACAGTGTTTTTTGTTCCGCCCATTGTTCCGGAAGCTGAAGCAGCTTTGATTGTCAAAACATTTACAGGTATTAAGTTGGTCCCATTCAAGAAATTAGGACCCCCTGCTTTTACTTTTACATTAAAGTTCTTTGTTGAAGTGACTTTTAAAGAATTTGCTTTATTAATTGTTTGATCAGAGTTATAGTCTGCTGCAGTAACATAGTTAAAGTCAACTGTATTACCGATTGCACTACTTCCCGCATCGATGGAGATCACATCGTTCAGGGTAATGTTTACTGTTGTTGTAGCGGTTGTATTTTGAGCATGAACATTGTTAGTTCCTAATATAGTTGCTCCGATAGTTAAGGCTGCGATTGCTATTAATTTTTTCATGGCAGTAATATTTAATTTTTTTTAATTGTTCTCTTTTGTATACTGCAAATTTATAGCGGCGAAAAAAATTTCTTTGTAGTTGAAAATGGAAGTTCATGTAGTAAAATAACTACACGGATAGTTATTTGGTGTAAATAGAAAAGCCCTCAAAACTTTCAAAGTGTTGAGGGCTTTTAAAAAAAATTGGTGTTTACTTACAATGCAGTGGCAGTATAAGTTATTTTTTGCGTGTAAGTTCCTTGTGGTTTCCCCAAAAGTACTTTTGATGCTTTTTCTGCCGAAATGGAATAGTCAATATTTAAAGATTGTTTGGCGCCTAAACTTGCATTACTTACCAAAACCTGATCAGTTGTAGATAAAGTAACCTCATTCAGAGTTCCCATTAAACTTCCGCCCGGTATTGCTTTTACCTGTAATATATCTACTGGAATTACGTTTGCGCCACTTACAAAGTGTGAGCCTTCAGATTTTACTTTTACATCAAAATTTTTCGAAGAAATGATGACTAAACTGTTGGGAACAGTCACATTTTTTGATGAATTATAATCTTTTGTACTCCCATAATTGAAATCTATAGTGCCTTCTGAAGCAGCACTACCTATGTCCATTGCAATAACGTCCGATAAAATAATATTCACTGATTTACTAACCTGCTCAGAATTTTGTGCAAGAACCTGATTGGTTCCTAAAGCGATTGCCCCCAAAGAAAACGCTGCAATAACGATTTGTTTTTTCATGATTTGGATAAATTTTTGGTGTTGTAATAAAATATTGTTATTCAAAATTAATTATACTAACAAATATTATCAGAGTCAAATTTAATAAGATTATCTGATATAACCAAAGTTTCTATTTTTACTGGTTAACAAATTGCAAATGTGTTTGTTATGAGTGTTTTTGATGGTTTTTCCACTCTCAAATGGGAAAGTAAAATAGAATAAACAGGATTTACTTTTCAAATTAAGGAAGTCGTATCTCCCAATATATCTGAACGCAAAATCTTATTTTTCCGAATATTCAGGCTCATTTCCGTTATTACACCAGAACATAGCATTGTACACATTGTTTTTTGGAAATATCTTAAAATTTTCTGCAGTCTTTAGGCTACTGATTTTCTGTATTCCTGCATCATCACTTACGATGGCTGCACGATTACATTGTTTTGTGTTTTCAAGGTTGGAAAGTAAAGATGTAAGCCAAGCTATATCAGTTTGTGCTACATTTTCATTTAAATACAGTAGATAATTCAGTTCATTAAACTTAGCCAGTTTGTTCTTTACATGGGGAATGACGATATTTTTAAAATCCTTTTGATTGATTTCGCCACTGGCATTAAATGCTGCCACATTTTCAGGTGCGTCGTTGAGCAAGGTAATCATATAATTTATTTTTTGGTGTGAGAAGAATTTAGCAATTATCAAACCAAAAATCAATATTGTTTTTAGACTAATCAATTGTATTTATACGTATTAATTCTTTTTATCTCACAAATCTTTTCATATTCTGTTTCTTCTAAGACATAAAATGTATTGAAAATAAAAATCAGCTTGTAAAATAAAAATCAAACATATTGGTCAATAAATATAAAAAAACGGATGTGAAAAATTAGGATGACCCAAAATACAGAAAGCGCAACTGAAAGGGTATTTGATAATTATTCTTAACGATCATGAATTGTTTTTCTTAAAAAATGTCAAATAGGTATATATACTAATTATCCATTATTAAGATGGACTCGAACCATTAAATTTTCTTTATTAAATTTTATTTCGTAGCGTTCTCTGTGCTATAAGAAACTGTTCTTCACTCAGGTTGTTTTTTAAAACTGTTGCAAATCCTTTATTCATGTCAATTAGTATACTGACATTTACATTGCCTATATAAGATGTCAGGCTTTGGAGTTTTCTTCTAACTTGATCTTTCATATATTGTTCAGCCCCGTTCCATAATTTTTTCTGGAGTTCAGTCGTACATGCTTTTTTATTGATCGTTGTAAATAAAATATTCATGGTGATTTTAATTCAGTTATTAAACACCTTAACAATAAATATTCCAATATCGGTATACATTTTAAAACATACTTTTTGCATTTGGTATTCCTTTTGACACCAATCACCAGATAAGAATCACTTGACTTTATAAAGGTTTTTAATAATTATAAAAAAATTATATGGCTAAAAATGTATCAGACCATTTGGTCGAAATGTTAAAAAGTGCCGGTATTAAAAGAGTCTATGCTATAACAGGGGACAGCCTAAATCCGGTTAATGATGCTATCAGAAGAGATGGTACAATTGAATGGATTCATGTAAGGCACGAAGAAACTGCAGCGTACGCAGCTTCGATGGATGCAGAACTTAACGGTATCGGATGCTGCATGGGAAGTTCCGGACCCGGTCATGTTCACCTGGTCAATGGTCTTTATGACGCGAACAGATCAGGAAATCCTGTCATCGCTATTGCAAGCACTTGCGCAACAGAGAAATTCGGAACTGAATATTTTCAGGAGACCAATCCTCAATTCCTCTTCAAAGACTGTAGTAAGCAGGTTTTTATGGCCAATACACCCAAGCAGTTTGGCACTATGATTCAACGTACCATACAGACTGCACTAAATGAAAAAGGTGTTGCGGTTTTAGGCTTACCCGGCGATGTGGCATCGGCAGAATATGAAGAAGTGTCCACAGGGTATAAAAGCTTTAATACAGCTCCGATATTCAGACCTTCAGATTCCGAAATGTCACAGTTGATACAATTGTTTAATTCAGAAAAGAAAATTGTATTTTTCTGCGGGCACGGCTGTAAAGGCGCGGTGAATGAGGTTGAGGAATTAGCAGGTAAATTAAATGCTCCTATTGTATATTCTTTCAGAGGAAAAATATTCTTTGACAGAGAAAACAGCCCTTTTGCAGTTGGTATGAACGGTCTTTTAGGTAATAAATCTGGATATGATGCCTGCAACGAGGCAGAAGTTTTAGTTTTATTAGGAACCGACTTTCCTTATTCGGAATTTTTACCTGAAAATAAAACTATTGTTCAGATTGATGAAAAGCCTGAAAGGATAGGGCGGCGCGCACACGTTGATTACGGTTATGCCGGAGATATTAAAGATACGTTGACGGCTTTGTTACCTTTTATTGAGTCTAAATCGGATGATTCTTTTCTTAAGAAAATGAAGAAAATCTATAATGATGATGAAAAAAGATTTAGTGATTACGCAGAGAAAAAAGGATCTCCTTCGAAGATTAACCCTGAATATATCGCTACTTTGATCGATCATTATTCTTCTGAAAACGCAGTTTATACGGTTGATACAGGGATGACCGCAGTATGGGCAGCCAGATTTATCCGTGCTAAAGGAAGTCGTTACTTAACAGGATCATTTAACCACGGATCAATGGCCAATGCTTTACCGATGGCAATTGGTGCGGCTGCATCAACAACCGACAGACAGGTCATTGCTATGAGTGGTGATGGAGGATTGTCTATGCTTTTAGGTGAATTGGCAGTCATTATGCAATATCAGTATCCAGTCAAAATATTTGTTTTCAATAATCATTCTCTGGGTATGGTGAAGCTTGAAATGGAAGTCGCAGGCTATGTCGATTGGCAGACTGATATGATTAATCCCCCTTTTGATAAGATTGCAGAATTAATGAATATCAAAGGTATTGAACTAAAAGATCCTGAAAAAGCAGAAGACGTTATCCGTGAAGCATTTGAACATAAGGGACCGGTATTGGTAAATATCTATACCGATCCTGATACTTTAGCAATGCCTCCTCATGTAACTTTCGAACAAATGAAGGGTTTTGCAGCATCTTTAGTTAAAAAAATAGGAATGGGTAAATTTGATGAAGTCAAAAACTCAGTTAAGGCAGGAATAAGCCAGATTGGGGAAGTTCTTTAAGTCTCTACCTGATTTAACGAGATTTTTTATATCTCTATAATTTATAATAAGTCATAATTATTTATTGATAAGATAAATTTTATGACTTATTTATTAGTTTAGGGGCTAAATTATGACTATAAATCTGCTATTAAATCTGATCAATTGTTAACTATAGAATCATACTATTTAATAGAGTTTAAACATTATCGTTTTGATGTATTGGTAGGAAAGAATAAAATTAGTTCATAAGCAGACCTTTAACTTTAGAAATGAGATCATTCATATCAAATGGTTTGGCGATAAATGCATTTGCTCCGGCATCTTCAGCAATATCTGATCCGTCAACACTTGCGGATAATACAATCACCGGAAGATCTTTGATTTCTTTGCTAGCGCGTATGGTTTTAAGAATCTCGTCTCCAGCCATAAATGGCATCCATAAATCTAATAAAAGTAGATCGGGGGAATTTGATTTTATATTGTTGATCAGATTAGGGCTGTGAATTTCTGTAAATACGGTAAAGTTTTCAGTTTCCAAAAGCATTTGAATGACATCCAATATGCCTTGGTCATCATCGCAGACCATGATTTTTTTAGTATTAGTAATCATCAGTTTTCATTTATAATTAGATTAGCAAGGCCTAATCTATTCAACTTACATGTCTAGCAAATATCATTCCATCAAGAGCTTATTAGTGTGCTAATTACTGTTGATTCTGATACTGGAAATAAATATTCAGTTTATTTGTAAACTGAAAAAGTCAATTTTAAATTTAGCTCATGTCCTTATGGTATGGCATATTATATGTTATACTACAATTAAATTACTGTATGAAACAGATAAAAATAAAAATGAATTTTTCCGGTAAATACGATATTCTCAGCAAGTCATTATATTTTAATCCTGGAGAATTTTATATATATGATTATTCACAAATCTCAAATTTAAAATTAATTTCTTTGATTGAGCTTTTGAGAATCAGGACCACCGGAATTTATAATTCATTATTAAATTGGAACATTTCGTTATCAAATGTTATTATGCCTATTTATTTAAAAAGCAAAAATGAACAGGATAGCGATATTTATTTTAAAGATGTTGAGCAATTGGTTCTTAACTTTCAATAATTTACTATTTCTGGAATAAATTTAAAACTAACACAAGGAAGTAATCAGCAATAATTTCTTCCTTTGTTTTTATTTAAAGTATTATAAAATCTTTTTTGTTTCTTCCAATTTATCTTGAACATCGATCTCCAACACTGGAGTTTGAGAGTTTGAAATTGATTCAACGATTCTTTCAGCGGCAGTATCACAAAAGTCAAGACCTGAATAATCAGGGTTCAATCCACCTATAAATGGCACAGCCATAATGTAAAGCCCTTCTTCATTTTTATTTTCTTTATTAATCGATTGAAAAAAATCATTAATACTTAATCCCGGAACGTTCAGACAGAATCGATTTTCTGACATTTTTACAATATTTTCTTTCTTCTTAGAATACAGATCTTCTCCTTTGTTCTGATCTTTAAAACTTAAATAAGCCGGACTTATTGCATTTTGATTAAGCAAACCTTTAAAAGGAAAATCTTCAGGATTCATAGCTTGCTGACCAATGGCATCAATAAACATCTTATAACTTTTTTTTATTGTTTTGCCGTCTTCATCCGTATAAAAATAATCTCCGCCACCCTCTAAATTAGGTTCTATTGTGCTTTCTTTATCTACTTCTGTTAAGGAAATAAGACCTGCATCATGTAGAGCCATTATCTCTTTATAAGACGACTGTGGAAGCGAAGCAATTATAATCGAAATGAGAGGGAGTAATGTTGATTTTAGTCTAAGCATATCTTCAGCTGAAAAGTGCTTTGCCGGATAGTTCATGGCATAACTGAATGCTGAAAGTTTTTCTTTCCATGTTATTGAAGATTTTCTTTCAATAGATCTTTCCGCTTCTTCATATTCTGCCTTAAAGAGATCGAAACTATCCATGTTTTCACGTAAATCCATCATTTTCTCGACAAAATCTTCTATCTCCAAGTCTTTAATTACATTATAAAAATCAGGATCTTTCTTCTTCAGTGGAAGTTTAAAATTGCGATTGTAAACATAATCTAATTCAATAAAGCCACCGTTTTTCTCTTTGTACTTGGTGATTTCTTTAGGTGACATCGTCCATTCAGATGAATAAGCATCATCTTCTGAGTGAAAACGTAATGCAGGAAGAAAACCTCCCGTTGAAAATAAGTCCAGTCTGAAATTTTCAGATGATTTGTCAAGTTGATAACTTATTTTACTGCCGGTTTCTATGAAAGTGCCGTTCAGACGAGCTAAGGTTTTTACAGCATCTATGGCGGTTAACGAAGTGCCTCTAATGGCTACGGGATGATTGGTAGAATGTTTAAATTTTGATGGGGGATAGGGAGAATCGTACCATTTCTCAACTTTACCTTCATACTTTATTGGCCATACATGACCAGTACAGATGATCACTTTCTGGGCTGTATATTCTTTATTTTTGTCCGACAATATTCGAAATTTCTTGATTCTGTCATTCTCAGGAAGAATATTTTCAACAGCTGTACTTTTTTCGACTGTTATATCAATATCCTTTTCTATTGCAATATTAATAAGCTGTTCAAACTGATTCTCTAAATAATCACCAAGAAGAAGCCGAGGAATGACAAGATAAGGATTTAATTTTTCTGCATCTGCAAAATCAGGATACTGATCGCTTGGAAAATTTTTTAGGTAATCTCCAAAACTATCGACAAGATCAGGGAGTTCGTTGGAAGATACATTGGCTACATGTTCCTTGCAGGATCCTTTTATTCCATAGGGCATACCGACACCAAGCCTATCATTTTTTTCAAATATTACAATAGTGTTTATCTTAAGATTGCTGTTGAGTATATGCTTTAGTAAGAGTAATGCAGCAGGTCCACCTCCAATAAGTGCAATATCTATATTTTTAATTTGGTTCATTTTTAACTGTATTATGATGACGGATATTCAAAAACTATTCCTCTCAATATTATATATATACATAAATTAATTAAAGGAATATGATTGTAACCATATACTGTCATTTATTCACTAAAGAGATTTTTCCTTACAGGAAAAACGTGGCACACTGATTGCAAAAACGAATACACCAATCAAAAAACATATGAATTCAGCGATAGATAAAGAGTTTAACTCTAATGATGAAGTAATAGTGATGCTCGCTCTTTTAGATAAGGATTTGCAGGAAATGATGTTGCATTGTACAAAACACAGGTGGAAATATGAAATGCTTAATTCCAATAATCTACAGCTCCAAATTCCTAAAAACTCTCTGCATCTTCTTTTTTACTTAGGTTATCAGGTACTTTCAGGATCGAAATACTTTTTAGAATAATTTAGAAATAATGATAGTTTTGCATTTATCTGATAGGAATTTAGATATTTATTCTATTGTAAAAAAGAATAGGATTAATTTGGAAATCTATACAGATAATAAGAGGTTTAGACTAAATTTTTTGAAATTTAATACTGCGGAATTACAGCTTTTGATTAAAAAGCCACATAATAAAAAAGTGAAAATTCTTCCAAAATAAGAAAGCTAAAAGTGGATCTTCCGGTTCTTAATTTGTAAAATATTTTTTTCTTCCATTTTTTTTACCGTCCGAATTACCGTTTCAACTCTAAGCCCGGTTAATGAAGCGAGCTCCTGTCTTGTAAATAATACTTCAAACGAATGGGGAGTTTTATTTTCAGTAAAACTTTTTAAATAACGAAGAACACCCATCAACCTCACTTCCGGATCTAATGATGAATTACTGTGCAGCATAAGAAATTTTTGATATAATCTTTCTGCTAAGAATTTATTGATATCTAAAGAAACCTTATGATGATCATTAATAAGGTTTAAGAAATTTTCTTTTTTAATTTTTAAAACACTTGAAGGAACTAATGAGATCGCATTTACCGGATAAGATTCATCGATAAATAACATCAATTCACAAACACTTTGTCCGGTCGTCAGAATCGTCTGTATAAATTCTTTTCCGTTTATATCAATATGGTTTAATTTAACCCTGCCGGATGTCAGCTGATAATAATATTTCGGTCTGCTTCCTTCAGTGAAAATAATTTCTGAAGCTTCATAATTCTCTATGGTCGCACCATATTCAAACAGAAGAGTAGGTTCAATTAACATGTTTTAGTTTATGATTGGTTATTAGTTGAATTCATTAAGGTGAATAATGAAAATGTATAGCATAATCTTTCTTAATCTTGCCAATATAATAAGTGGGAAAGATATATCATTTTACGAAACAGGGTCTTTAAATGTTTTTATTGTACCATCAAAAAATTTAATAGTTATTTCTTCTGCAAGTGTGAAATCAATGATGTGCTCTGGATCATATTTGAGATCATCATCAAAGATTGTCATCCCAAATGGCGATTGATTTACTCTTACAAGTTTTCCATTGTATTTATTTTTTTTATAAACGACCTCGATATTTTCAATTGATGTAGGAGAGTTTAAGATTTCTTCTTTAAAATCGTTGGTGATATCCATGCTTTATTATTTGTGATTGGTGAAAAGTACTTTGCAAATTGTACGCCAATTAAAGCAATTTTGAAGGTTTTAAGGGTTTGTCCTTAGTAAAAAATAAAATTTTAACTTTTATCGACTCTCAATGATAAAATAATATTTACGTCCAAATTCGAATTCCTTACCGTTCTGATTTCTATTTAAATTTGGATTAAATTTTAAGAGTTGTAATCTTAGAAATTTTCATGAAGAGAATTTACATACTATAGAATTTACATACTATAGAATTAAATCAGCTAATTGCCATGAATAACGAGTTTTACTTTTTAATTTATAAATTATTTCACTTTAGTTAAATTTAATAATACAATTGGTAAAGAAATTGTATAAACAGTTTACATACTAATAAAATTAACAGCTATGGAAATTTCTCTTTACGACTTTAAAAACTTACCTGTACAAAACCAATCAGAAATTGTCTTATCAGAAGGACGGTTAATGAATGAACAAATTATGAGTTCATTCAGGTATGCTCTTTATGAAATATCATCTTTTTCTGTGGAACTGATTTTTCACATTGCCAAAAACAAAGTTGAGGGATTAAATATTTATCAAAACAGAGCAGCATACAGTAACTGAAATAAAAAAAAAGCTGTTATAAATTATAGATAAAAAGAGAGCTTTAAAACTCTCTTTTTTTTGCTGTTATTTTATTAAAAAAGTCCTCTGATTCGGTCTTAAATGGTTTTTTATCTCAGTAGAAAAACGTATATTTAACATAAATATGGAATTTATTTATATATACATTTTCGTTGTCAGTTTTGTTGCGACACTAGTCCGTTCAACGTTCGGTTTTGGAGAATCTTTAGTTGCAGTTCCTTTATTTATACTTTTTATTCCTCTAGAAATTGCTGTGCCTCTTTCTGTTTTAATTTCAATTTTAGTTGCGTTGGTTGTTGTTGTACAAGATCATCAGCAAATTCATTTTAACAGCGCAAAGTGGCTTATTTTATTTGCTGTCTTAGGTATTCCTATAGGTTTGTTAATCTTACTATACGGTAACGAGTTTTGGGTAAAAATAGGTTTAGGCTTACTTATTATATTCAATTCATTGTATGCCATTTTTGGAAAAAAACAGCTTTCACTGAAAACAGATAGTATGTTATGGCTATTTATTTGCGGATTTACATCAGGAATTCTTGGCGGTGCTTATGGAGTAAACGGTCCGCCTCTTGTGGTCTATGGGAATTTGCGGAACTGGAGTGCTAAACATTTTAGGGCAACGCTTCAGGCTTATTTTTTACCGGCAAGCTTTATAGCTGCGATAGGATATTTTACAAAAGGTCTAATTACCTTGGAGGTATTAAAATATTTTTTAGTCTCGTTACCAGCTGTTTTTCCGGCAATATTTTTAGGAAGATACCTGAACCATAAGATCAAGGATAAATCTTTTTTTAAATATGTTTATTGGGGACTTATAGCTGTTGGATCTTTTTTAATAATCAATTCGTTGCTGACAAAATAATTTTCACTTTATTTTTAATGATCTAAAAGTATTAATCAGATGGAAAGGTAAAAATTGTTATCATTTATCTTTTGAATCTTTTAATACATTGATGTTAGTTCATCAATTAAAATTTGCACCTGTAAAGGTCTTTTCTTTTGATCAACTTCCAGTTTGTTGTACAATCCTGTTTTAACGATCACCATCTTTTTTTCAGGGATCATAATAATGAATTGACCTAAAAAACCATAAAAAAACCAACATTGTTTTTCTTTATTACTACTTTCTCCTGCCCAAATAGTGTAGCAAAAAGCGTCATTTTGTTCAGTAGGTTTCAGCATTCTTTTGCAATACTCAGCGTTGATCAATTGTTTTCCTTCCCACATTCCGTTTTGCATGATCAATTGTCCTATTTTTGCAAAATCTCTTGCCGTAGCATGTACACAGCAGAATGCCTTTTCCATTCCTTTCTCGTCGGTGCTCCATTTAGCAGGAAATTCCATTCCTAATGGTTTCCATATCTTTTCTGAAATATAATCTGATAAATGTTTCCCCGTTATTTTTATTAAAGCCATTCCTAAAAGCTGGGCAGAGACACTTTGATACTCGTATTTTTGTCCGGGCATATCTTTTATCTCAATACTGAAAGCCTGTTTTGCAAGGTCTTCGACAAAATATTGCTTGGAGTTTTCTGCAAAAGGATGACGGTATTCTTCATCCCAATCAAATCCTGCCTGCATAGTCATAAGATGTCGAAATGTAAGATACTTTCCGTAAGAGCTTTTTTTATATTCAGGAAATACTGTAGAAATTAATTGATCTTCTGATTCGAGATAACCATCATCAATTGCACAACCAGTTAAAATGGCCAAAAATCCTTTAGCCATCGAAAAAGAATTCATCAGTGATGAGGAATTATGGTCTTTCCAATACTTTTCGTACAGCAATTGATTATCTTTAATTACAAGGAGTGACGATGTGCGGGTCTTCTTAAGTTCATCAGTAAGCCGTTGTGATAAATGACGTTTATTGTAGTTAATATTTTTCTTCCAAACATTGGGTTTTGAATTTGCTATTATCCGGGAAGGAAACTTCTTTTCATCATCAATAGATGGAGCAAAAGATCCTTTTTTCAAATTGATTCCGATAGCTTTAAAAATATACCCATAACCTGAAAGGTAAATAAGTGCAATTGTTGCTGAAATTCCGACTGTAAATCCCGTTATTATTTTTTTCATTTGTTGCTAATTTCTTGAGATACTCTTCTCGATTTGGTATTCAAAAAACGTTCCTCAGAATTTAGAGATACAGAAAAATTAATTATGATAAGACATAGATCATATGTAGATAAAACTCTTAAAGAAACAAAATGTACCACACAAACACGATATGTTGTTTTAAAATTCATCAATGGTACGGTGGTTGTAAGAAACTAGGCTCACCATAAAAATATTATTATGCACAACGAAAGAACAGTAGCAACATTGAATGATTTGCTCAACATTACCAACGACAGAATTCAGGGATTCGCTAAGGTTGAAGATAAAGTTTGGGATACCTATTCTCCATTAAAAGGAGATTATGATCAGATGGTTGCACAATCACAGGTAATGAAATCAGAGTTGATGAATTTAATTACAGAAAGAGGCGGAAATCCTGACAATACAGGAACAGCTGTAGGAGCAATTCACCGAGGATGGATTGATGTGAAAAATTCTTTTTCAGGAGATAAAACAGAATCAACTTTAGAAAATGTAGTTTTTGGCGAAGAAGCAGCAATTGATGCATATCAGGATGCTTTAGACAGCGGAGATCTTTGCCCTGAAAGTTCAAGAGTTGTAAGCGATCAGCTTCATCATTTAAAATCATCCTACAATAAGTTTAATAATTTAAACGAGCTAAAAAATTAATTGTAGATGTTCATTATTTTAAATTGATTAAAAATAAAAATAGTGAACAATATCAATTTCATCAGATCCTAAAAATAATCTTTTTAGGATCTTTTGGCAGTAATATTTTATATAGTAAAAGATATTTTTCAACCTTATTACTGTAGTCATAAGAACTCAGTATTTTTTACTCTTATATTTGATGAATAATCAATCACAAAAAACGTATGGATACCAAGAGAATCTTAATTTTTGATGATGATAAATCTATCTTAGATGTTTTCACCATCATTTTTGGCGAAAATGGATATTGTGTAGAAGTTTCTGAAACATCACACGATATCATCGAACGGGTTAACAAATTCAGACCTCATTTGATTTTAATGGATAACTGGATTCCTGATATTGGCGGCATAGAAGCCGTAAGATTATTAAGGAATCATGATAAGTTTAAAAATATACCCGTCATTTACATCAGTGCAAACAGCGATATCAGCTTTTTGGCTAAAAAAGCACAGGCCGATGATTATATTGCAAAACCCTTCGAACTTGAAAATCTCGAAAGAAAAGTTGAAAAATTTATCAGATGTTAGCGAACAAGTATTAAAGTACTGTAGTTTTTAAATACTGTTAGTTTAAAGATAAAGTATTGGGTTAATCGTATAAATATCCCCCGATCATCAGCGAATTTTTTGTTTATAAATTAATAATAAGCGAACAGCATTTCTCCAAAGAGGAATTTGCCAATAAATTTTTAACGAAAATAGAGATTTAAACCTGTAGATATGGCTCATGACGAAACGCCTTAATCCATTTTAAACTCATTACAATGAAACCCAAAAACATACCTGGAGTTCCTCAACATTTTAAAGGAAGTTTTCATGACACTGAAAGTTTTGTTGAAGTGAGAAATTCCGAAGAATTAGATCTTAAATATGATGCTTTGAAACAGCGTTTTTTTTCTATTAATCATTGGCGAAAATATTGTAACGAAAGTTCTGCAGATTTTAAATTATGTAATTCTTCGGGAATAATAGTAGACCGTTTGCCACAAATTGGAGATTACATCAGAATCGATATTCCCGGTCCGGGTGGAAAAGAGGGGAGATCTTATGATTGGGTTCAAATTGTGATGATAGATACAAATATTCCTGATAGAATAATGATCCAATGTAGACCATCAAAAGATCCTGTGAAAGAAAACAGCCGAAAGATTGCTCATTTTTACTCTAATGCAGCGACATCTACATTTGTGATTTCGAAACAAGGAAATATTTTAAAAGCAGGAATTTATGGAAGGAATGAATATCCTAACCTGAAATCAGGATTTTTAAATTGCATCAGAAATATTGCAATTGCAATAGGAGGGATGTTGGGGTTTTCTAAAATCCAGTGGAAATGTCTTACAGATGGACTCATTGATCTTAAATAACATACTATAACTTAGAAAAATGTAAAAAAAGAATTTGACAAGTATCTTTTTACTCAAAACGTCAATATGACCAAGGTCATAATTGATCGCAAATTATTAGGTTATATTTGGTTTAACCAAAAACATCACAAATCATTTTATGAAACCCCACATTCTTAAAGCTCTGTTTTCAGATGCTAATGATATTATTTTATCTTACAAAAAAAAACAAAACAATTTTATTTCAGACGGAACTTTTGTAAATAATGTATTCATTTCAATATCATTATTAATTTTTGCTGAGGAATATTGAATCTGCAAAATTACAACACTATATATTTTTCTTTAAAGGATCTCATGTGTTTCATGGTTTGTTATTTTTTAAATTATGCTTAAAACTGAAATAAATGGTATAATTTTTTAATTAAAATTTTAAAATAGAGAAGTTTCAAATTTATACTTCTACACATACTTAATCACTACAATAACAATATAACTATGGAAAAGAACAACAAAAAAAGTGAAAAATTAGATCAACTAAAGGACCTCACAACAGATAATTTAAATGAAAAACTCACAACCAATCAAGGATTAAAAATTAACAATAATCAAGATTCTTTAAAAGACGGGGAACGGGGTGGAACATTATTGGAAGATTTTATCCTTCGTGAAAAAATTACTCATTTTGATCATGAAAGAATACCGGAACGTATTGTTCATGCAAGAGGTTCAGGAGCTCACGGTGTTTTTAAACTTAATAAAAGTTTACAAAAATACACAAAAGCAAAATTTTTAACAGAAGAAGGTAAGGAAACGCCTGTTTTCGTACGTTTTTCTACCGTTGCAGGAAGCGCAGGAAGTACTGATCTTGCTCGTGATGTACGAGGTTTTGCGATTAAATTTTATACAGAAGAAGGCAATTATGATCTTGTAGGTAATAATATTCCTGTCTTCTTCATTCAGGATGCTATGAAATTCCCTGATTTGATTCATGCGGTAAAACCTGAACCGGATAATGCAATTCCACAAGCTGCATCTGCGCATGATACTTTTTGGGATTTTATTTCTTTAATGCCCGAAAGTATGCACATGATTATGTGGGCAATGAGTGACAGAGCCATTCCTAGAAGTCTTAGAATGATGGAAGGATTTGGAGTTCATACTTTTAAATTCATTAATAGTGAAGGGACTGTTCATTTTGTAAAATTTCACTTTAAACCAAAACTCGGTGTACATTCCGTAGCTTGGGATGAAGCAACAAAAATTTCGGGTAAAGACTCAGATTTTCACAGAAGAGATCTTTGGGAAGCAATAGAGAACGGTGCATTCCCAGAATGGGATTTCGGAGTGCAGATCATACCTGAAGAAGATGAATATAAATTTGATTTTGATCTGCTTGATCCAACAAAGCTGATCCCGGAAGAGGAAGTGCCTGTTCAAATTGTAGGTACTTTAACATTGAATAGAAATCCGGATAATTTTTTTGCTGAAACAGAGCAAATTGCATTTCACCCTGGACATTTGGTTCCTGGTATTGATTTTACCAATGATCCTTTGTTACAGGGAAGGTTATTTTCTTATACCGACACTCAGTTATCACGTTTAGGATCTCCTAATTTCCATGAGATTCCTATTAACCGTTCTTTAAATGAAGTTCATAATAATCAGCGTGACGGACATATGCGTCAGCAAATTGTAAAAGGAAAAGTTAGCTACGAGCCCAATTCTATTGGTGGTGGATGTCCTTTTCAGGCGATGATGAAAGAAGGTGGTTTTACTTCTCACAATGAAAGAGTTGACAGTAAAAAAATCCGTGCAAGAAGTGAAAGTTTTGTAGATCATTATTCACAGGCAAAATTGTTCTTTAATAGTCAGTCTGCTCCTGAAAAACAACATATAGAGAATGCCCTAATTTTTGAACTTTCAAAGGTAACAATTCCTGCCATCAGAGAAAGAGTTGTAGGACAGTTAGCTTTCATTAATAAAGATTTAGCTTCAAAAGTTGCTAAAAAAGTAGGAGTAAAAGTGATTCAGTTAAAACAATCCAATGGAAGTATTCCTGCAGATGCTGATCCTGCGACATTACAAAGTCCGGAAAAAGAGCCTATGACAAAGAGTTCAGAAGCCTTAAGCATGGCCAATACCGTTAAAAATACTATTGAGAGTCGCATTATTGGTTTTATTATGGAAAACGGAGTAAAAGCTGCCGACGTAAATTCCCTACAATCTAAGCTGGAAAAAGAAGGAGCTGTAGTACAGATTATTGCAGGAAGTTTAGCCTCTGTAAAAGCTGATGACGGAACTATTTTTGAACCCAAACATTCTTTGACGAGTACAGCAAGTGTTTGCTTTGATGCACTTTACCTCTGCAGTGGAAAACAGTCTTCAGATCATTTAATGAACGAAGATAACAAACCCGGAACCTTATTATTTGTCAACGAAGCCTATAAACATTGCAAAGCAATCTATTTTGGGAAAGAAACAGATGCAATCTATAAAGCAAGTTATGTGAATGATAAAAAACATGATGATCCAGCAATTATAACTTCTGAAACGAAAGATCCTGCTACTGCATTTATTAAAGCTGTAGCTAATCATAGAGTTTGGGAACTGGAAAAAGAGAGAAATAATCCTGCTTAAACCACCAATATAAATAACCGTCAAATAATTAAATTTGAAAGCAGCCGTTTTTCATGCACCAGATAAAACAACCTGCGATACAGTGCCGGACCCGATCGTTGAAAATGAGAACAATATTATCTTAAAAGTTACCTCTACCGCTATTTGCGGAAGCCATCTTCGTATGTATTTAGGAAGAATATGGTAAATAATTCCTATGGTGGTGAATAACCCGAAACAGGTGTTTTCATAAGAAAATACAGCAATGATACTATTAGAGTTAAAATTGAATTACTCAATGGTTAGTTTATGCTATAAAAAAAATAAATTAATATAGGCATTTCATATTGGAAAAAGAACAAACAGAGCAAACAGAACTTTAAATACCCTTATGAAACACTTTATTCAATTCAAAACAGAAAGATTTATACAGATAAACTCAGAAATTATAAGTATTTAATTCCAAAAGAAATTCATCAAACAAAAAGTTTTGAAACTAACTCTATTGAAAGGAAAAATTTAAGTGTAAAGAACTCACTTAAAAAAGATTCAACAGAAAAAAAAATTGCTTGTAATTTTGAAAATATATTTCTGGTTTTAAACACAAATTATAAAACAAACATGTGATAACTTTCCAAAGTTATCACATGTTTGTTTTATAAAACTGATCAATTCTATTATCCTTGTAAAAATAATCTGCGATATCCATTTTTTATATTATATTTACTTTATTACGGTTTTGAAAATAAAATAATGACGATTAAAAAATACTTTTTTAATAATTCTTTTTATTGTGTATTTATTGATAATGTTAGTTTCTACTTCAAAACCTATCCAATTTTTTGAGGTTGCCGACATTTATAACACAAACTCTCTATAACCAAGAGATAATCATCTTTAATTTAAAAATCGCTGGACTTTTTTAAAAGATACGCGAATATATTTTATCATATTGTATGTATAAAATATTTTGTTTATTTTTACATACCAATCAATTATATCTATATATGCTGTAATTATTATTGCAATATATCTATAACTAATAATAATATGAAAATTTCAAACGCCAAAATCGCAAAAGCTTTAGCTTATATTTTGTTGATTGCCAATATATTTCCAATTTTGGGCATTATTTTGTCACATCAATTTCTTTTGAATTTGATTTTCGGAGGTATTATGGCATTAATTTTATTTTTCCTGATCAGGATTAGGAGTACAGAGCTTGAAAATTCCGGAGGGTGTTTTATTATAAGGCAAATTCATCCACTCGCTACAAAAGGATATGTACGTCCTAAAGTTGAATTTCCTATTACATTGATCAACCAGTTTATGATTAAAGAAGGGTTAATTGCGGATCATTTGAATCTTAAAATCCATTCTCAAAATTCGCGTAAAAAGATTCATTTCAATCTCTTTTTTTTCGATAGAAAACAAATAAGAATGTTGCAATCTGCAGTGCAAAGTCAGCTCTCATATTAACGTTATTTTATTTTTTTAATTATTTGCTTAGTGTGAAAGCAAATAGAACCTATGGCCAAAATTACAGTGTTTGTAGTTATTTAGTTCAATAATTATAATGTATATTCGTTATTTACTATTTCTCTGCAAATATGTAGAGGAATTTATTTTAGATTAATTCTTACTGCAAATAATAAGATTTTAAATCATTATTGAATCTATAAACACTCTTTTTGTGAAAGAAATCGGCTTCTATTTGTAAATGTAAATGATTAATAATGCAGATTATTCCATCTCCCAATTTAATTCCTTATATCAAGCATTACCTTTTTTTAGATTTAATAGATATTCATAATGGTCTTTTTCGGACATTTGCAGACGGCAATACAGGCATTGTTTTCAGTATAGGTTCTGGTGCCTTATATAGAGATGGAACAAAACTTCCAAAAGTATTTTGTTATGGACAAATTACGGGCTACAGAGAATTGGAGATAATAGGCTCATTAAAGTTGATCATTGCCGTTTTCAGACCTTTTGGAATGAGCAGAATACTAAATACTTCTGCGGGAGAACTAAAAAACAAAATTGTTGATTTAGAATCTGTCTTAGGAAATGGCGTAAGAAATTTACATGATATTCTTTGTAATGAAGCATCCAATTTGAAGATCGCGGAAAGTTTAAATGGCTTTTTCAGTCAATTATTAAAAGATTTTGAAACCCGTTTGTATCCTATGGTAATGGCCACAACAAATTGGATAATGGCACGTAACGGACTTTTTAAAGCTGAAGAACTTATTGATTTTGCGGGTTATAATCAACGTACAATTGAAAGGGCTTTTCATAATTTGGTGGGTATTGCGCCTAAAAAGTTAGGCAGTATTATAAGACTTCATCACTTTCTTGGTGAAATTAAAGGAACCGGTAATAAATATAACTTTACATCAAATGTTTTTGATGCGGGATATTTTGATCAGGCACATTTGATACGGGAGTTTCGAAAAATAACAGGTCTCACTCCAACGACTTACCATATAAAATCTACGCATCTTGCTGTAAATGTTATTGTATTACCTGACGAAAATGTACAATCTGAAATTACTTTGACAATCTAAATTTGTCAAAAAAAATAATGGAAGATTTAATCATCGCAACAGCACAGTTTGAGAATAGAAGTGCCGACAAGGAGTATAATTTATCACAAATCGCGGAGCTCTCAAGTAAAGCAGCTTCTCAGGGTGCAAAAATTGTCGTTTTTCATGAATGTTCAATTACGGGCTACACTTTTGCGAGACATTTAGACAAACAGGCTATGCTTGATATTTCAGAATATCTACCGGAAAGCCAAAGCGTAAAAGTACTTACGGAAATTGCTCTTAAAAATCAAATTGCAGTATGCGCAGGTTTATTTGAAAAAGATGAGAATGATAATATTTTCAAAGCGTATATATGCGTTAATGAAACCGGTATTGTGGCTAAATACAGAAAGCTTCATCCTTTCATCAATCCGCATATTAGTCCAGGTGACGCTTATTGTGTATTTAATCTTTATGGCTGGAACTTTGGTATACTTATATGTTATGACAATAATATTATTGAAAATGTAAGAGCTACTAAATTATTGGGAGCTGATGTACTCTTAATGCCACATGTCACAATGTGTACACCTTCACCAAGACCGGGCGCAGGTTTTCTAGATAATAAGCTTTGGTATAATAGAGAACAGGAAAGTGTAGAATTGCGTAGAGAATTTAATGGTCCGAAAGGAAGAGAATGGTTAATGAAGTGGCTACCGGCGAGAGCATTTGATAATGCGATGTATTGCGTGTTTTCAAATCCTATCGGAATGGACGATGATCAACTGAAAAACGGCTGTTCAATGATTGTAGATCCTTTTGGGAATATAGCCGCTGAATGTACCGCTTTAGGTCCTGATATAGCGATTGCCACGATAACTGCTGAATCAATTCAAACCGCTGGAGGAAGCCGATATATTAAGGCAAGAAGACCCGAATTGTATAAAAGTATTATTGGTGCAGAGCATATTTCTGAACAGAAAGTAGCATGGCTTAATACTAATAATCAACAAAATAATAATCTTATTTAAGACTTTTCGAAATTAAATTAGAATTTATTTGAATAAATATGAAACCATAACTTACTGAAATAGGAGGTGAATAATCTTTTATTCATTAATAGTTTAAAAAAAGGAAGCAAATACGTGATATTGCTTCCTTTCAGTTTTTGATTATTTAAAACCTTAAGTGTAAAATAACTTAAAGTTCCTATAAGAATCCTCTCAATATATTATTCAGACTCTTTATCAGACACAAAAAAATCGTCTGCATTTTCTGCGATTGGAATGTATAGTCTTTCCCAGGATTTACTTCTTACCATATCCCAACTGTGACCTTTTCCTTTCAGGTCTTCAGCTAAAAGTACGGTTCCGGGTTTGATGATAAAAGTAGAGCCATCTGTCACTTTGAATCTGATGTTTCCTTTCAAGGTAATTACGTATTGCCTTCTGGGAGCGGGATGTGCATTCTTTTCCCAATCTTCAGTTTTATTGCTTATCCAAAATGTGGTGGTATTCAGATGTTTCAAAGTAGGGATTCTTCCTTTTTCAAAAGTGCACGATCCATCAGGATTATTAAGCAGTCTCACTGCGGGAATATAATCTTTCGATTCTTCCTTATTGACTTTGATGCTTAGATTTTTGTTTTCTTTGTCCTGTGCTTTCATTACTAATGAGCTTAGTGCTAATACAAGGCTAATTCCTTTGATGAAATTTTTCATTTTAAATATAACTTTTTTAATTGTAAACAGTATCGTAAACCAACATTTTTTCGAAAGAGGGTTTGTATTTTTTAACCAAAGCTAAATGCTCAGGAAGTTGTCCGTAGGCTTCCAGATCTTCAAGGCTTTCAAATTCCATAGAGGCATTGTAAGAATAACTGCTGTCTAAAACATTTCTCGGACTTGAACCAGCTGGTTTTCCGTAGCGAAGATTTTTTTGATAGGGAAGCTTTTTAAGACCTTCAAAGAAGTTTTCAAAATCTTTGATTTCGGCAGCAGAAAGATCTTTTCTGAGCCAGAAGAATAGATTGTGAGCGTACACTTTTTTATTTTTTTTTGGATTAAACATAGGTAAAACTGATGCGAACATATTTCCTGAAATCAGCAACAATGCAGAAGCCTGCACCGATCGGAATAAAAATTTTCTTCTTTCCATTATATTTTATTTAGTTAAAATCAATTCGGTATTTTAAGACAAATTGCCATTGTCGGTCAGAAACCACCGCATTATTGCTTGGGTCTCCTGTAAAAACCGGTCTGTTTTGAGCATCGAAGGTCAATCTGGAAGACATTCCGTTCATTAGCAGAGAAATTCCGGCATCATAAATCACTGCGTTATCGTGAAGTCCTTTCAAATTTGATAACTGCATTCCGACTGCGGGCTGAAGCTGAAGATTTTTCTTCTCTTTATTAAGATAGGGTAGTGTTCCTCCCAACTGAACATAGTACGTATTTCCGGTTCCGATGACGGGCATTGCATTTCCTGCACCATTTAAACTTGCCTGAGTAATATCTACTGAAGTTGCAGGATTATTGGTTCCTACATAACGAACATAATTGGGACCGTAATCATTGTGCATTGCCATTCCGTATGCACTTACCGAAGTTCCTTTTTCTTTGTTTAAAGGCGCATCGTAAAATAGATCTACTGCAAAGCTTTTCATATCATCATTGATGGTATTTTTATTAATATCCTGGTGCCACATTGCATCATGAATATAGTCGAAACCTGCTCCCAGACTCAGTACATTTTTCTTCCCAACATATGTTCCCGAATTAAAGGGTGTTGAAATATTTTCTTTATCTAAAAATGCATATCTGAAATATCCTGAGAAGTCTTTATTAGGAGAATTTTTACTAAAAGAGGCTAAATTTACTTTTGGATCAGAAGTAGACATCGTGTAAGGATCTGCAACAACCAAACGGTAATCAAACTTCCCTAACTGACCTTTGATGTATGCTCCCAATTCTCTTACCGTATAATCTGTAGCGCCCGCATTGGATGTTGCATAAGCCGGTAAATCATACAATAAAGTATTCAAAGGGCCGGTTGAAAATCTTGATAAACCTCTCCAAGTAGAGCGTCCTGCACCAAAAGCAATTTTATCATTAAATGAGTATTCTGCGTAAGCATCCAAAAGATCAAAATAATTACTGGCTTTAGCATTCATATTGACATTGGTCGTTCCACCCTGCAAAACAAACATCAGTTTTTCTGTAGGTTTATAGGTCATTTTTACACGAACTCTTCGCAATGATAAGTCTGAAACTTCTGACTTCGCTTCGTTATTGATTAAACTTCCCGGATTAAGCTGTGCATATCTAGCCCATAATTCTGCGTATCCGCTGAAGGAAATGTATCGGGAATGATCGTCATTAAGGTAATGTGTAAGGACTGGATTATTAAAATCATTTTTTTTCTGCGCTTCTACTTTTGAGAACACATTCACTACTGAAACTAAAATGAATGCGACTTTCAAATATTTTTTGTTCATACTATTTATTCTTTTCCTATTCTGTTTGTTGATTTCAACGGGACAAAATTAGGCTCGAAAAACAAGGAACATCGTTAGAAAACTATTAGAAAATCTTTAGAAATTCATTAAAAAAATGAATCATTTACCTTAAAATAAAAATATACAATACCTTTGTATAGGTTTAAAAGAACAGTTGATAGTCAATTTATTTGCTTGTCTTTTAAGCATAAAATTTTGCTTTTTATTCTAAATAATTCTTTGCATGAAAATTTTAATCATAGAAGATAATCTCCGTGTTTCGAGCCTTATGAAAAGAGGATTGGAAAGTCAGGGTTATGAAATTTACATCTCTGAAGATGCAGAAGATGCCTTAGTACTTGTAGAAAGAATTGATTTTGATTTAATTATTACTGATATTATGCTTCCGCAGATGAATGGTATTGAACTAAGCAAACTGATCAAGCAAAAACACCCAGATCTTCCCATAATTATGTTGACTGCATTGGGAACAATCGATGAAAAGATTGAAGGTTTTGATGCGGGAGCCGATGATTATATGGTAAAACCTTTTGAAATAAGAGAATTATATGCAAGAATAAAAGCTATTTTGCTAAGGAAGCCTATTGCCCATTCGAAAAAAGAAGAATCAAATATTTTGGAATATCAGGATCTCACGATTAATAAAAATACAAATCGTGTCTTTAGAAATGGTACCGAAATAGATTTGACTCCAAAAGAATTTAAATTGCTTTCTTTCCTGATGAGCAATACAGAACGGATATTAACCCGGGAAGAAATTGCCGAAAATGTCTGGGGCAATCACTTTGATACCGGAACCAATTATATTGACGTTTATATTGCGTATCTCAGAAAAAAAATAGATAAGAATTTTGATGAAAAACTGATTCACACCAAATCCGGAGTAGGATTTATCTTTACAAAACTCGCATGAAAATAGTAACCAGAACTGCGCTCAGCTACGCCATCCTAACTGCAGGAATTCTATTTGTTTTTGCATATGTTTTGTATTATGTTTCTGAGAAAAACAGAGAAGATGAATTTAATGACCGTTTAGGATATAAAATCATCTGGAGATCTGAGTTTATTTTTGATGCAAAAATTGACAATGCAAAAATCAAAGAACTTCATTTACGAAATAAAAAAATCCTGAACGAAGCTGATATCAGCGTTTATAATGATAAAAAAGAACTTCTTTTTACAGATATTTCACCGTCATCACAGAATCAAAAGTATTTAGATCAATTAATTAAGAGTAAGAAGAACAGGATTACCTGGCTGAGAAGAGACCGCCAATATATGGCGATAAAATACGAATTTGATGGTGTCAATTATTACATTATAGGAAGTGCCATAGACGTTACAGGAAGAGCTCATGTAGCTGAATTTAAAAAAGATATCATCGTTATTTACTTTATCTCGATCATTATCATCTTTATTATCGGCTTTATGTTTTCATATTATACTTTGAAGCCGTTAAAAGATATTATCATTCAAATCCGGGATATTTCGGAACATAATCTTCATAAAAGACTCGTTATTCCTAAAGCGAAAGATGAAATTTATGAACTGACAGAAACTTTTAATTCAACTTTCAACCGATTAGAAAAATCATTTAACAATCATAAACAGTTTGTAACCAAAAT
Source organism: Chryseobacterium scophthalmum (assembly GCF_900143185.1). Classification (NCBI taxonomy): domain Bacteria; kingdom Pseudomonadati; phylum Bacteroidota; class Flavobacteriia; order Flavobacteriales; family Weeksellaceae; genus Chryseobacterium; species Chryseobacterium scophthalmum. Next base: position 440,555 of record NZ_FSRQ01000001.1, read on the forward strand.
TTCCCATGAATTCAGAACACCTCTTTCAACTTTGATTGCAGAGCTCGAACTGGCGAAAGAATTAAATACAACTTTGGATGATTACAAAATTTCTGTTGATAATGCGTTGCAGGATGCTAATCACGCTTCACAGCTTTCATCGGCACTTTTAGATTTTGCACGGGCAAGTTATGATATTTCACAAATTAGCTTTAGTGATCTTCGTTTAGATGAGGTTTTAGCCGACGCGAAAGTGGCTTTACTGCAAAAAAATTCAAAGTATAGAGTAGGAATTCATTACATGGATAACATGGCGGATCAGGATGAAAGCAACTATGATTTTCACGGAAACCCATATCTTTTACAGATAGCTTTTCTCAATCTGATGGAAAATGCCTGTAAATATTCAGAAGATCAGCAGTGTCGTGTGGAAATTGAAATTCAGAATAAAAATATTGAAATTAGATTTATCGATAACGGGATAGGGATTTCAGAGGCAGATCAACTGAAAATATTCGATCTCTTTTACCGTGGAAATAATAAGAGTTATAACTCAGGAAATGGTATTGGTTTATCTATCGTTACAAGAATCATCGAAATTCATCAAGGTCTTTTGGAAGTTGAATCTAAACTTTTAGAAGGAAGCGTTTTTAAAGTGAAATTACCTACATTGAAATCTTGATGACTGAAAATATAATTATCAAATAATATGTTTTTTAGATTTACATTGTTTATGTATTGTTATGAACTCATTCAGATATGCTCTTTATGAAATGTCATCTTTTTCTGTGGAACTGATTTATCACATTGCCAAAAACAAAGTAGAGGGTTCAAATATTTATCAAAACAGATCAGTATACATTAACTGAAATAAAAAATACTGTTATAAATTATAGATAAAAAGAGAACTTTCGGGGCACTCTTTTTTATTAAAAGATTTTTTTTACTTCAAAAGATCTTCTGATTCCGTCGCAAGCTGATTCATTATAAATTCTTTGCAGATGATATAATTTTTTAATCCTTGTTAAAACTATATTGATTATTCATTAAGCAGGTTCTCTATTAAATTTTTTTCATTGCGCAATCATAGGCATATGGCAGTTCAGTTCGCTTTTTTAAGGAAATTAAATTACTATAAGGTTCTTCTATTTTTAATATTCTACTTCTTTTTTTAGAAAATTTCAACAAAAGGTGTTTTTCCTGTATGATAAAAGGTGTTTTTCCTCTGGTTTTATTTATTGATAATATCCAGCTTTGTTAGTACAAATTAATACAATGAAAATTACAGAAATTCTTTCTAAAATTGTTACTGCTGTAAACACTGAAATAACAGGAGTGCCTATTGTTGAGCTGGCAAATATAGCAACTCTGAATGATGGAGATGAATTTCTGTCCTCCAAATCTTCCATTATTTTATCGATTGTAAATATAGAGGAAGATAAAATACTCAAAAACCAAACCTTATATAAAAATTATATTCAGACAGGTGATAGTATCGAAAAATATAAAAACTCTACGCAGAATATAGTTTTATCACTCTTATTTGCCTCTTACAATATAGACCAATCAAAATACACTGAAGGAATAGATAAACTGGAAGTAGTCATTCGATATTTTCAAAACAAGCGTGTTTTTTATTGGCAGGCACCGAATTTATTAGAAGACTTACCGGAAAGCGGTTCTTACGACAAACTTATATTTGAAATGGTAAGTCTGAAAACAGATCAGCTCAATCAGATGTGGTCCTACCTCGGAGCAAAATATATGCCTTCGGTATTGTATCAGGTACAGATGATTTCTATTCAGGCAGAAGAAACTTCGTCAGACAAAATTATTAAAAAAGCTAAAATCCAGCTTTGGGAAAACAATCCTAATGATTCTACCGGACATATTGAGTCGGGTACTTTCACCAAAAATGCCAATAACGAAATTATAACAACTACTTAAAAATTAGTAATCATGAATATTAGTGCTATTAAAACTCCCGGAGTATATATCAATGAAATTGATGCATTTCCTCCATCTATTGCTCAAGTTGCTACTGCCATTCCTGCATTTGTAGGATACACCCAAAAAGCAACTTCTTTGAATGTTCCTACTCGAATTTCTTCTTTAATGGAATACGAGCAGTTTTTTGGCGGAGCTCCTTCTCCTTCAAGTATTTCGGTAGATTTAGATAGTAATCTTGTTCCTTTGGATACTTCTTCTGTTACAGAAAGCCAATTCAAACTTTACAACAGTATGCGTTTGTTTTATGCCAACGGAGGTGGTGAATGCTATATTGTTTCTATCGGGCTTTACACAAGTAATCCTGCTTTTGATTCCGGAACGAGAGATGAATTTACTAAAGGAATTGATAAACTGGAAAAATATGATGAACCAACATTAATATTATTTCCAGATGCGGTTAATCTATCAGCAGCTAATTTAGGAGCAGTACAGGTACATTCGTTAATGCAGTGTCAGAAACTGATGGACAGATTCACCATTATGGACGTAAAACAAGCGGAGAACTTAATTGATGACAGTGAAAATTTCAGAGACGAAATAGGAAATCAGAACCTGAAATACGGTGCAGCTTATTACCCTTATTTACAGGCTAATTTTCCTTATCGGTTTAGGTTTAATGATATAAACGGAATAGGTTCGGGAAAAGTAGATTTTGCTGCGATATATACAACAGATTTAAAAATAAAACCTTTGTTGGATAATTTTGATATTACCTATAAAAAAGTATATCAAAATACGGCTCCGAAAGGATTTTCTACAGAATGGAATAGCCTGGATAAAAGCAAAAATTCTATTAATACTCTTGCCGATACTCAAGATTATGTTGACAAATTGTGGAGCTATCTGAAAGTTCTTGGACAGACTACAACTTTAGCCAATCCGTTTAAAACGTATGTACAAAGTCTTATTCCGGTTTCTTTGAAACAATATGCTCAAAAACTGGTTGACTTTAAAGATATCTATGACGATTTGCAAATTGCAGGAGCTGATCCGGAAGTAGATCCACCTGTTAATTTAGCTGATTTAGATTCAAATCCTGATGCAGATTTTGATGATACAATCTGGAGAAACGGAGCTTTTACAACTTCAGGAACAAATCCTTATGACGGAGCATTAATTACTGGCGGTTTAGCCGATACAGCAAAAATTCAGGCGGCTTTAGATAAGTTAAATTCACAAATTATTTCTGCAATAAGTTCCGCAATGAGCGCATTGGAAAATTATGTAATGGAAGAAGAAAATAATTTGATTTCTAACATTCCGCTTTTCTCAATTATTGTTTCAAAACTTTCTCAATCAATGAATACGGTTCCGCCTTCAGGAGCTATTGCTGGAATTTATGCCCAGACTGATGCCACAAGAGGAGTTTGGAAAGCTCCGGCAAATGTAAGTGTAAACTCAATAATCGGATTAACGGATGATATCAATGATAATGATCAAGAGAATATGAATATCCACGAAACAGGAAAATCCATCAATGCAATCCGAAAATTTACGGGAAGAGGAAATCTTGTCTGGGGTGCGAGAACATTAGCAGGAAATAGCAATGACTGGCGATATGTCAACGTAAGAAGATTAGCCAATATGATCGAAGAATCTGTGAAAAAAGCTTGTATGCAGTTCGTATTTGAACCCAATGTTGCCCAAACATGGGTCAATGTAAAAGGAATGATAGAAAACTATTTAACAACCCTTTGGAATGACGGTGCTTTGGCAGGAGCAAAACCTGAACACGCATTTTTTGTAGCAGTCGGATTAAACCAAACTATGTCTGCACAGGATATTCTTGAAGGAAGAATGATTGTAAAAATAGGGTATGCTCCTTCAAGACCTGCAGAATTTATTATTTTGGAATTCAAACAAATGCAGCAAAAATCTTAATTAATTAACTCTAAAACTATACATCATGCCAAATACAGATTTTCCGCTACCAAAGTTTCACTTCAGTGTAGAATGGGGCGGTAGCAAAATAGCTTTTACAGAAGCTTCCGGTTTAAACAAAGAAATGGATGTTATTGAACATCGGGTGGGTTCAAGCCCGGAGTTCTTTAAAAAGAAAATGCCCGGAATGCTGAAACTCAGCAATATTACCCTCAAAAGAGGAGTGTTTGCAGGAGATAATGAGTTTTATGACTGGTACAATACAGTGGCTTTAAATACCGTAGAACGCCGTAATATCACCATCTCTTTATTAGACGAAAACCACGAACCAAAAGTGGTTTGGAAAGTAAAAGACTGTTTTATAATTTCTTTAAAATGTACCGATATGAAATCTGATGCGAACGAAGCAGCCATAGATACGGTAGAAATAGCCAATCACGGATTTACGATGGAACACATATAAATCTCAACATCATGTCTGACAGCAATCCCATACCCAGTTTTTACTTTTCCGTAATCTTTGAATTATTACCTCAATTTAGTGTTGATACAAAATTTCAAAGCGTTAACGGACTGAAAGTTACCATGGAAACCGAATCTTATACCGAAGGCGGACAAAATAAATTCAAGCATAATTTGCCGCTACGTTCCGGTTATCAGGATTTGGTTCTGAAAAGAGGGTTAACTTCAGATGTATCTGGTTTGTCAATGTGGTGCAATCAAGCATTAGAAGATTTTGTTTTTTATCCGGCTAATCTGATTATTTCTTTATTAAACGAAAAAGGAAACCCTTTAAAAGTCTGGTATGTATCACACGCCATTCCGTTGAGTTATGAATTTAGTGATTTTGATGCCGAACAGAATAAAATTGTCATCGAAACCATAACACTGAAATATAATTTTTTTAAAGAGCTTCCGGTTTCTAATTTTTAATAATTAAAAAATGGCTATTCAGATAAAAGAATTACACATCAAAGTAAAGATTGAAGAAGAGCCGGTAAATTATTCCCGCTCTCAGCAAATAGATCCTTTAAAAATACAGGAACTAAAATCGCAGCTCGTCAAAGAGTGTACGCGTGAAGTACTAGAAAAACTTAAAGAAAGAAAAGAAAGATGATACAGGCAGCATTAGGGATTATAGATAAAATGCGGATAGAAGTATATGAAAGCAATGACTATAAAAAGACCCCTAAAAAAACAATTTTTGTTCAGCTTAATCCCGAAAAATATAGTCTTAAACATAACGTCATGTTTTGTGAAGGGCAGCCGATGGGAGCTTCTTCTAATAATTTAAGTTTTAACAGAATAGAAGGGGAAGAAGTAACTTTTGATTTCATTTTTGACAGTTCAGGGGTTGTACCGCCTGGAAAAATAAAAGATGGAAAAGGAGAAATGTCTTTGCTGGATAAAGCCGGAGATGTTCTTGATGCTCTATCACCTGCAATTGTAAATCCTTTTGCAGAAATAAAAACGGTTGAAAAAGATGTAGAAGAATTTAAAGATCTTGTAATGGGCTATAACGGGAAAACCCATCAAACGTCTTATTTACAGATTCTTTGGGGAGGTTACAAGCTACAGTGCCGTTTAAAAAGTATGGACATAGAATATACGCTTTTCAGGAAAGACGGAAGACCAATCAGAGCAAAAGTAAAATGTATTTTCAAAGGAACCGCAGCATATGAAGTAATGGTTGCCAAACAAAATAAAATGTCTCCAGATCTTACTCATCTCAGAACGGTTAATATGAATGATAAGTTGGTTTTAATGGCAGAAAACATCTATGAAAAGCCTTCATATTACATAGATGTAGCTCAAACCAATCAACTATTAAGTTTCAGAAAAATAGAAACCGGGCAAAACATTTCGTTCCCGCCCATTAAATAAAATGATATGCCTCTTCAACCTTATATATCGACGGATGACCTTTTAAAGCTGGAATTTTTAACAGATGGAAAAGATAATGGTCTTGATGCTTTACTTAAAGAGGCACAGGTTACTTTTGAACTGAATAAAATACCTTTTTCCAAGTTTACTTTTATCGCTTCAAATCCTGATATAGATACAAAAGCAGATTTGCCGACAGATTTACTTAAAAAAGGTCAGAAAATAGAAGTAAAAGTAACGATAAATAAAAAACCTCAGACTTTATTCAAAGGGTTTATAAAATCTATCGAAAAAAGCATCACTGAAAGCTGTACTACGGTAAGAATAGAATGTAAAGATCAGATATATCAATTGACGGCACCATCTAAAGAATCGGATGACAGTACCGAAACTTTCAAAGCAAAATTAGATGATTTTTTGACTCAGGCTAATGTTACCAATAAAATTGAATCGCAAGGAGAAAGCTGGGAAGATGAATACATTACACGCAATCTTCATACGATTCCCTGGGATTATTTGGTCGGATTTTTAGACTCAGTCGGATTGATGGTCAATGTAAGAAATGGTGAATTCAATACTTTAAACATTTTAGAAGCAGTTCCGGAAGAAAAGTATGCAGCAGAAAACGGAATTAATGTATTCACATTTTCAGGCAGAGAAGACGAATCAAAAAAATTAAGCAAAGCTTCAATAGAATATTGGGATCCGTCTTCTCAGTCAATGGAAAAAATAGAAGCAGAACAGGAAGCTGAAAAAAACGTAAAGACTTTGACGCTTAATGAAAGCCGTTTTCAAACTTCTACAATGACAAGAATGGCAGATACATTTCTTAAAAGAAGCAACCACGCTGTTATTCAGGGAGAACTTTCAACTTTTGGGAATCTGGAAGCCAAAGCAGGAGATTTTTTGAGTTGTAATAAAGTCAATAAAGAAATTGATAAAAAGAAATTATTAATCAGCAAAGAATACCACACTTTCGAAAATGCCTGTTGGAAAACCGAGTATACTTTGGGGGTAGAAGCAGAGCAGTCTTTTACTGAGACCAATTCGCCATCCGTTCCTGCTCAACAGGCGCAAACCGGACAAACCAATTCGGTAAGCGGATTACAGATCGGTGTAGTTACTCAGATCGAAGAAGATCCCGATAATCAATTCAGAATAAAAGTAAGAATACCTGCACTTTCTGAAAAAGGGGAAGGAGTTTGGGCAAGATTATCCAATATATTTTCGGGAAACAAAATGGGAAGTTTTTTTATTCCCAATGTGAATGATGAGGTAATTGTAGGATGTCTGGGAAATAATCCCGATACACCCATTATTTTGGGAAGTCTTTACAGTGCAAAAAATGCGATGCCGTTTTCTATTGGAAAAAAAAATTATACGAAAGCTTTTGTAACCAAGGAAGGTACAAAAATACAGTTAGACGACGAGAAAAAATCTATCGAGCTCAGTACAAAAAAAGGCAATAAACTTCTGATTAGTGATGATGAAAAAGGCTTTGTACTCGAAGACGAAAACGGAAATAAAATAGTGATGAATGCAGACGGAATCACATTAGACAGCAGCAAAGATCTTATTCTTAAAGCAAAAATGGATTTCAAAATGAATTCAGCAAAAGCGGCGCTTTCGGCGTCTGCAACAATGGAGGTAAAAGGATCAATCATAAAACTCAATTAATATGCCTGCAGCAGCAAGAACTAATGACATGCACGTTTGTCCGATGGTTACGGGAACTGTACCTCATGTAGGTGGCTCTATTTTACCGGGAGGAAATTCTACAGTTTTAATCGGCGGAATGCCGGCTTCGGTAGTAGGAGACAGTTGTGTTTGTACCGGACCGCCCGATACAATTGTAAAAGGTTCAGCAACGGTACTTATTGGTGGAGTTCCTGCCGCAAGAATGGGAGATTCCACTGCACATGGAGGAACTATTGTTTTAGGTTGTCCCACGGTGATAATAGGAGGGTAAAAACTAAAAACTATGAAAACAGACGACTTTTTAGGAAAAGGATGGGGATTTCCTCCGACTTTCAATACGGTTACTCGAACAGTTGAAACGGTTTCTGGTGAGAAAGATATTCAGGAAAGTCTTCATATTTTATTGAGTACGCAGCTCACGGAGAGGATTATGCGCTCAGACTTTGGTTGTGATCTTACGCCGCTTCTGTTTGAAAACGTTACAGTAACACTCCTCACGAAAATTAAAGGCATTATTGAACACGCTATTTTAACGTATGAACCAAGAATAGATTTAAATGATATTTATTTTGGCTCGGAAACCAATGATACACAAGGGATTATTAGAATTGAAGTTGAATACACGATTCGTGCCACCAACTCAAGATTAAACTATGTTTTCCCGTATTACTTAGAAGAAGGAACTTTTATTAAAATCTGACATCATGGAAAATTGTTCTTCAAAAATATCAATCCATCAGGGAATGGGAACAACCCAAAATGAAAGGTTTTTACCAGCCTTACAACCCGATTATTTTCTTCTTGACGAAAGAGAAGAGATCGATTATGTTGTATTGGCTCAGAAAATGTCTACGTATCTAAAACATTTTAACGAATCAGATTCTGTTAACGAACAAAGCGATTGGTCTCCATTTTTTGCTTGGGAATCTACTGCAATTTTGGCGCAGATTTACAAATGGAATATTCAAGATTACGAGAAAAAATATGAAAATGACAGAAAATCTATCGCCTTAATTAATGATAATGAAGAGCAGAGAAAAATCATCAAAAGGGTTTTTGAAAAAATTCAGTATGATTTTACCAAACTTACAGATAAAGTTGAAACTTTAGATCATACTATTTCAATAAAAGAGTTTTTATTAAGCTCAAAAGAAGCGATTGAAACTCAAGTGAATGCTATTCTTTTAAAAATCACTAATGAAAATTCAATCATAACTTTATTGCAAAGTTATCAATTCAATAAAAATATTCAGAACCTTTTCGGATTACTTTTATATTGGAAAAACAGCACAGAAAAAGCGTTTGTACAACAGTTGGAAAATTATCCTTCGCACACACCTCATTATGCTTTGTTTCTGGCTTTTTTGAAGCTTTTAGGTATTGCAAAAAATGATATGAATGACTTCACCAAAAGACATCTTGATTTTTATTACAAAGATATTTTGCAGTTGCTTCCGCAAAAAGCGCAACCAGATTTTGTTCATTTATTAATCGAACCGGCTGTCAATAAAAATGCATTTCTGTTGCCGAAAAACACTGTTTTTTCAGCAGGAAAAAATTCGTTGGGAAAAAATAAATTTTATGCTTCCACTTCAGATCAGGCGATTAATTCTATTAAAATTAAATCTTTTTTAAGCCATCATATTGTTCAGAATAAATGGAAAAAAACAGATTTATTTGCTTTAAATGCTACAAACACCCCTTTTTCGGCTTTTCCTTCTTCTGAAAATACCGAAACAGCTTTGCTTTTGGCAAGTCCGTTATTTTACATGAAAGGCGGAACAAGAACCATTACTTTGAAATTCGATCCTCAGATTTTGAATCCGAATTCATTTGATTTCTGGATTACCGGAGAAAAAAAATGGCTAGAAATTACTGATGAAAATAAAGAACTGACTCAGGATAAATACATTAAACTTACCATTCCTGCTTCCGAAAAAGCAATTGTTCCATTTAGTAAAGAAATTCATGCGGGAGAAATTATTGCAACTTCACACCCGATTCTTAAAATAATTCCTAAAAACAATACCGAAAAGATTGATTGTAAAACCCTTGAAATCGGAATCACTGTAATTGGACTAAAAAACTTAATTGTAGCAACAGATACAGGAGTTGTAGATATCAACAAACCTTTTAAACCTTTCGGAGATTTTCCTAAAAACGGAAACGGATTTATTATCGGATGCAACGAATTTTTCTTAAAAAAAGGCGCAAATGCCAAATTTTCAATTGAAAGTAATGCGACTTCATCTTATACTTTTGCTGGAACGTTAAATTCTGCCGTCACAAATAATGTCAACAGTTTAGTGCAAAGCAATGTCAATACTTTAGCACAAAGCAGAATATCAAATGTTCAAAATTTAAGTCTGAATACAAATTATTCGACAACAATTGATAATCTTGCTTCTCAGGTATTTATAGGCTCAATTTATAGATATACCCGTTTGATTGATAGTTCTTTACTGTTAGAAATGAAGAACGGCAAATTTGTTGAAAGCGACACTGCAACCTTCAATTCTGTTTATGCTAACAGTCAATGGGTTAAAGAATATGCAGAAGACGTTATTCCCGATAAAGAAAGTATTTCGGGATACATTAGAATTCAGTTAAAAGATCCTAAATACGTAAATGAGAAGTTTTTACAGGATTATATAGAAGCAGCAAAAACGCAGTCTCCAGTTTTGCCACAAGTGCCGGTTATTCAGTCTTTCGATATGAGTTATTCGGTTGCAGAGAAATATACATTTAGTGATTCAGATAATAATCTTAATGTATTGGAATATTATCATTTGTTACCTTTTGGATATGAAAAATTAAACCCAAAATATTCTTTATCATTAATTCCGCATTTACCAAAAAAAGGAGAGATTTATATCGGATTTGAAAATGCACAACCCGGAAATGGATTAAGTATCCTTTTTCAAATGGCAGAAGGAACAGCCAATCCGAGAAAAGAACCCGCAAAAATATCCTGGGAATATTTATCCGGAAATCAATGGACAACAATAGATCCACACGATATCGGAGATGAAACACTCGGTTTATTGCAATCCGGAATCATCAACCTTACTGTTCCTGATTTTGATAATACACAAACTGTTATCTTACCTAAAAATCTTTTCTGGCTGAGAATTTTAGTGGATGAATTAGACAGAATTTGCCATTTTGTAGGCATTCACGAACAGGCTTTAAAGGCCGTTTTATTTGATTTTGAAAATAACGGAAGCGGTTTTCTGGAGTTTACCTCAAAAGAAACCGTTTCAAAATTATATCAGCCCAATTCTTTTATTAAAAAAGTAAAACAGCCATATCATTCTTTTGGAGGGAAAAAACCGGAAGAAGATACGCAGTTATACCAACGAAGCAGCGAAAGATTGAAACATAAACAACGAGCAATCACTTCATGGGATTACGAAAGGCTTATTTTGCAGGAATTTCCCGAAGTGTACAGAGTAAAATGTTTAAACCATTACCGATACGATTCAGGAAGTGTTTCCAATGTTTCTGCGGGTTATGTAACGTTGATTCCCATTGCAAAATCACTCAGTTCATCCACCGTTTGGGAATGGAAACCATTATTAAGTTTAAGCACGTTACAACACATCAAAAACACAATTATGAGACTGTGCTCTCCGCACGTCCGCTTATCGATAAAACCTCATGTTTTAGAAAAAATACAGATTAGCTGTAAAGTGAAATACAGAGAAATTTCCTTCGCAGATACGCGTTTGTATGCAGATCTTCTGAAAGAAACAATCAACCGATACATCAGTCCTTGGGCTTTTAACGATCTCGAGATTGATTTTGCCAAGAAAATAGAATTGTCCTCACTGATTCAGTTGATCGACAATCAGCCTTTTGTAGATTATATTATTGATTTTAAAGTCAATCAGCTCATTTTGGATGATGAAGAAAATACGGTCATCAAAGAAATGGCAGATGTAAAGGAAATTGTTCCACAGACAGACTACACTTTGTTTATTCCTAACGATACCCATGAAATTGAAGAACTTAAAAACAACTGTTAACCATGAATCCCGAATATTACATACCGTCAGAAAGAATATTGAAGCCTTCGCAAGATTATGATTTTTTGCGAAAAGAAGGTTTAAAATATATCGAAAAACTGGGAAACACTTTCTGGACAGATTACAATGCGCACGATCCTGGAATTACAATCCTAGAAGCACTTTCGTATGTGATAACAGAATTGGGATACAGAACAGATTTCGACATCAAAGATCTTTTGACCACCAAAAACGGACAAATTTTGAACGGATCATTTTTTACCGCAAGAGAAATAATGACAAACGCTGCGTTGACAGAGCTCGATTACAGAAAAATTTTGATTGATATTGAGGGAATTACAAACGCCTGGTATTTAGCTACAAGAAAAGAAACCAATCAATATGATTATCATTTACCCCATCCTGCAGAACAAAAATTATATATTAATGTTTTAGAAGATACATTAAGTTTTGCACCAAAAGATAAAAACAACAAATCATTAGAACAGCTTTTCGTAAGAGGTTTAAATAAAATTATCATTGAATTGGATGAAGATGTAGTTCTTGGAGATCTCAATACAACCGGGCTTGAGTTTGCGTTTTTAGAATCTTCGCGTTGGGTACAGGTCAATATAACGTCCGAATTTTCTTCATGGAACGATCCTAAAGCGCTTCTTCTGAGCAAAATGGACAAACCTTCCAAAATAAAAAATAAAAAAGTAGAGATTAAAGACAATACAGTAGTTATTGTTGTTGAAAGAACTATTCAAGTCAATGATACTTTAAAATTTGTTGTAGAACCTGTTGATAAAAACGAACTGCAACTCGTGAAAAATCATTTCAGTACAGAAAAACCAATCTGTGAGATTATTTCTTTGCTGAAAGACAAAAAAAATAAAGTGGATGGAATTTTCAGAACCGTTCAGCAAAAACTGCATCAAAACAGAAACCTTACCGAAGATTTTCTTTGTGTGGAAACCATCAAAAGTACAGAAATAAGTTTCTGCGTCGATGTAGAATTAGCTCCCGAAACCGATTCTGTAGAAACAATGGCTCAGATTCAGATGGCAATTGAAAAAATACTGAATCCGCCCGTTCGTTTTTATACTTTATCTCAGTTGATGGAACAGGGGTTAAATTCTACCGAAATATTTTTAGGACCAAAACTAAAACATGGTTTTCTCAATGACGATGAGCTTGAAAAAGCACAACTTCCGAACAGCATTCACGCTTCGGATATTATTGCTGCCATTATGGAAATTAAAGGAATTGTTTCTGTTGAAAATCTTCTGATGACGGCTTATAATTCTTTGGGACAGCCGATTACAGGAAGTATGAATCAAAAATGGTGTCTGCATTTATCGGGGCAAGAAAAACCTTTGTTTTCTGTTGAGAAGTCAAAAATATTGCTGTTTCAGAAAAACATTCCTTTCCTTTTATCTGAAAACAGTCAGATGTTGGTGGATCAAAAGGTTCAGCAGCTTAAAGCTCAGATAAAAAATTATAAATTATATTCAATACAAAGTGATTTGCCTGTTCCGAAAGGACAATTTTATCAGCTGGATGAATATTACAGTGTTCAGGAAGAATTTCCGGTGAATTACGGTTTAGGTTCAAATGAAGTTTCAGGCAAGGCTCCCGAAAAAAGAAAAGCCCAGGTAAAACAACTGAAAGCGTATCTGCATTTTTACGATCAATTACTGGCAGATTTTTTTAATCAGTTGTATCACGCTAAAAATATTCTGGATATCGAACCCGTAAAATATACCTATTTCCCTAATTATCTGGATAAAAACCCGAAAACAGGAAAAGATTTTTACTCAAAAGAAATTTACAGAGACGATTTTAAAAACTCATTATTAAAAGGCGAATCTGAATTTGATGTCTCTCTGGAAGAATCGCAATCTGTTTTCAATGACAGACGAAATCGGGCTTTAGATCATTTAATGGCTCGCTTCAGCGAAAGTTTTAACGATTATGTCTTTATGATGTATAAAGTAAGTAAGGATTCCGGAGGTTTGGGAGAAATGTCTTTTCAGCCTCATGATCTGATTTACGATAAAGAAGAATTTTTAAAAAATTATGCCGAAATCAGTTCTGAAAGAGGTTTGGGAATAGATTATCTCAACACAAAAATCAACAATAATAAGTTTGATTTTCAGAATTTCTGGGAAACAGATCACAGAGGAGGTTACGAAAAAAGAACCGCAAAATTATTGGGAATCAATAACATCGGTTTGAAAGATATTGTGACAGAAGATCAGGTTCAGACTCAATGGACGCTGCCTGTAAAGATTAATAATCAATCTGTTATCTGCAAAATTGTACAATCTGCTACAGATTTAGAAGAAAAATGGAAATGGACTCAGCAAAATTTACTCAATCCAAATGTTTATTTCATTCATAAACAAGGCAATAAGTTTTTCATTTATTTAGGCGAAAGTCCTAAAAAAACAGCGACAATAGATAAAACTTTTACAAGCTATGAAAAGGCATCCGAATTTTTGTATCAACTGATTCAATTATTAAATGAAGCGTATGAAAATTTCTACTGTTTAGAACATATTTTATTAAGACCTTTTCCTCCTTTTAACAATGATAAAGATTTGTTAACGGTTTGTCTGAAAGACGATTGTAAAGATGAAGCCAATAATGATCCTTATTCTTTTAAGGCAACGATTGTTTTACCCGGATATTTATCAAGATTTAAAAATATTACCTTCAGAAGATATGCAGAGCAGATTTTCCGTCAGGAAGCTCCCGCTCATGTTTTACTGAAAATTTGCTGGGTCGGATATGAAGATATGCAGCATTTCCAAAGTGCTTACAAAAACTGGCTGGAAAACTACAGAAATTTCAGACTTAAATATTGCAGCAAAACTTTAACTAAAAAAGATTTTACGGTTTTTAGTCTGCATCACAAAGAGCTGATAAAGAGACTCAAGGAACTCAATACTATTTATCCGGAAGGAAATTTATACGATTGTCAGCTTAGCGAAACCACCAATCCGATTGTATTAGGTAACACCTCATTAGGAACACTTTAAAATTAACAACCATGAAAACTCAAAATCCATCCAAATATCCTGTTTTTGAAGCCGATCAGGTTTTAAGTCAGAAACACCTGAACCGTGCCATAAGTTATCTTGAAGAGCAAGATCGGCTTACCCGTGTAGGAGGCATCGGAATTGGCATTGTTTGTGGTTTGGAAATTTCGCATCCGCATCCGAATCAGATCACGATAAGTTGCGGTACGGCAATCACCTCATTGGGTTATCAGATCAATTGGGAAGAAAAAACGTTCAGTTATTATCATCCGATCGAATTATCTGCGGATTTTCTCGCTCCGAAATTTATCGATGGCGAATATCTGGATCTTACGTTACCTCACGCCAAAAAATATGAGCCGCTAAAAAATTCTATTGAACTTTTACCGAACAACACACTGGAAGTTGACCGAATTGCGATTCCGAATAATTTTTTCAAGGATAAAATTGTTATTCTTTTGCTTGAAACTTTGTTGATTGACGAAAAAAACTGTGTAACAACCAATTGCGACGATAAAGGTAAAAGAATTGAGTTTAAAATAAGACCATTATTAGTTTCTATTAATGATTTAAATTCTTATCTGTTTGCAGAATATCCGAAAGCTGTGAATTTTGAAAAAATTTCGCTACCGAGATATAATGTTCCTAATCATCAGTTGATAACAGGATTGGATGTCTTAAATGAATTTAAAAAGAACTTGTCGGATTCCATAATCAATAATATTTCAGAAAAAATAAGTCTTGCTTACAAAAGTTACAAATCAATCATCAGCAATACTGTTGATTTTAATGTATTGAATAATCCGAAAACTGCTTTGGAAACGGTAATTAATACTTATAAAAACAGTATTAATGTACAATATTTATGGGATTGGATGTCGGATATTTCCTCCGCTTACAACGAAATTATAGAATTTAATGAGCAAAATCCTTCTTTATGCTGTGTTGATGAAACGATGTTTCCTTTTCACATCGTTTTAGGAAAAGTGGATGATAATGATATTAATTACAGAACTCCGTTTTTTTCAACCCAATATAGTTCTTTAAAAAACAATCAGAAAAGAAAAGAACTGTCTTTGTTGTTTGAGAGATTGGTTCATTTGATAAAATTCTGGAAAGTGCAGAATAACGGCATCAAAGTAACGCCTTCTATTTACGGAGATGTTCCGCTTTCTAAAAAGTCGATTCCTTATTATTACGATCAGATTTTGGAATTAAACAGAAAATGGAATCCTAAGAAAACCGGAAAAAATAAAAATAACGAAATCCATTCGTATCATTCAGAAATAGCGAATTACACCAATTTGGATGTGGTGAAAAAACCTTTGCTGTATGATATTGAAAAGTTCAATTTCTTTACCATTGAAGGGCATTTAGGCAAGAAATACACAGACGTTGTTGAAGAGCTGAATATTATGAAAAACAGCTACAATCTTCCGTTTAAAATCACTGCTTTGAATGCAACTGATTTTGTAGGAAAAGTATTGGACATTTCAAAATTTCAAGGAAGATGGGACGATCTGGAGACCGATTATGATTTGGCAAGAAAAAGATTGTATAATATCACAGAATTTGTAGTTAACTGGATTACAAACAATAAAGCAACGATTGTTAACCAAAATTTACTGGGAGCGGAAAGTATTGATAATTTAAAAAATATTTTAAGCCAGATTAAAAACTTATTGCCTAATGATTTAAAAGATTTTCTTCCAAATTTCGTTAGCTTTAATCAGGTTTTCAAACAGTTAAATCAGACTTTCCTTATTCATAGATGGTGTATTCAGTTCACAAAACCTCAGTTGACAACTACAGCCGAAGATTTGATCGACCGATTTGATGATATTAATGAATTGTTTTTAGAAGATCCGTTTGCTGTAATTTACGAGGAAACTCAGATTCGCTGGCAAAGAATTTATAAAGATATTTTTTTCTCCACTTTTATACAGAAGCATCCCGGAATAGAGCACAAAGCCGGAGTTACAAAAGGCGGAACTTTTATTTTGGTGTATGTAGATTCTACAATTTTTAAAACAGTAAAACCACTTTTACCGTACACTCAGATTTTGACTTTACTTACCAATTATCAAAATAATTTCACTCAGATTCCGGTAAGTATAAAGCAGGAAATTGAAGCGAGTATCAATTTTAAAGATTATACAACGCAAATCATCACTCCGCCGATTGAAGAGCTGGATAAATGCAAACAGGAAACTGAAAACATTAAAGCAAATATCCTGAAACTTGCTGATTTTAATATGTCACCAACGTACACCAAAGAAATGAAATCTTATTTACTGGGAAATCTTTCTTACGCAATGCAGTTTCAGGTAAGTACAGCCACCGATATTCCGAACCAGCAATTGGTGATTGCAGATTTTTTCCTTCCGTACTTGTGTTGTGGAGAAGGCAATACGATTGAAATTAAAATAGAAAAATCCGAACCTTTATCTATTGCAATGAAAACGTTAAAATACTGCAATACAGATGATAAAGAATATGAAGTTGTAATAAAAGGAAAATCTGGCGGAACTTTTTCGGGAACTGCAAAAGATGCAATTGTTCAGAAAAGTAATAAATATTTCTTAAAACCGAATCACGCATCCGTTAAAAAAGCAGGAAAATATACTTTACAATATGAAAGTGAAGGTGAATTGAGCAATACTTTAGAAATTGAGATTTCTGAACCGAAAGAAATTTCTAACTGGAGTACTGTAAGAAATTCCAGAGATATTACTGCTTTTGAATTTATCAATTCTAATCAGGAAGATACCGGTGAGTATGAGATCGATTTTGGAGATAAATCAGAAAAAATCATTACGGATAAAAAATTAGTAAGACATGCTTTTCCATTCAACGAAAAAGTGAAATCATTTACTGTAAACATCAAACAGTTAGGCGGAATATGCCAAAATACACAGAAAATAATCGTGAAAATCGGAGATTTTAACAATCCTGATTTTAATTCGAATGACTTTGATACTCAAAATAATAACCCTATAAAACCTTAATATCATGGCAACAAGAGATGTAATAGAGAAAAAAATAAATGAAATTAGTGACGGAGGAAACAATTCTGCAGCAGAAATGCGCGGTGTACTTACTGATTTATTAGATTATACGGAGAATACAGATACAAACGGGCAGTTACCTCTATTTGAGTTTTGGGAAGAAACACCAGTTAAAGATGATAAAAACAATGGATCATTATGGTATTCATTTCGTGGGATTGAAAAAGCATATGCTAATTTAACCTTCAGGCTATTGATCAATGAATCAAATGCAACCAATTTCATATTTAGGCTGGATGATAAAATAATGGAGGTTTTAAGTACTTTTTTCCAGCAACCAATGAGTGAAATCCAACAGGCAATGTCTTTTGTAGTTTCTCTTACCGATACCACAGGAAAAAGAATCCCAAGAATCTGGGTATTATTTATTCAGATGGAGAAAGACAGATTAATATTGATATTGAAAAAAGACGGCACAACTAATGACAGAACGCAGCAGGGTGATGAAATTTTCACTTCTATTCAATTTCATTGTCCACCGTTTAATTTTGATTTTGATAAAAAATAAGCCATGCATCTTCTCCAAAAACATATTGTAGATGTTCACTGCTCTTCTCAACTTTTGGGAAAAGAGATACAAAATACATTGTCTGATGTTTTGGAGAAAGATTTTTATCCTAAACTGGAACTTATTTTAGACCAGTACACAATAGAAAATTACGAATGGGAAATAGAAAGTATTTCGCTTGATTTACCTAAAATTACTCAAAAAGACTGGAGAAAAGAGCTTGTAAATCAAACACTATTTAAAATTGAAGAATATCTGAAAGATCATTTCCCTGTTTTAGGATTAAATAAAACCAAAGAACAATTAGAGAATTTCGGATTTGAATCACAAACAAAATTTGCGGAAAATTTGTTTTTCGATTATTTAAAAACAGGAATTATTGCAGAAAATTCATATTCGAAAAATATAGATAAAATTGTTGATACAATAGAAATTTCAGAACACTTTATTGAAAGAGTCATTGCTATTTTTGAGGAAAGCAAAACTACACTCATCAGATTTTATTTTAATTGTAAAGAATCTTTTAAAGAAAAAGTCAATACTGAGATTTCAAAATATTCAACCTCAAAACAACTGATTTCTCAAATTTTAAAAGCCTTTTTTTATTCTGAAATTAAATTTTCTTCTGTCGAAGAACTGGAAAACTGGCTCGACGATCAAAATATCTTTTCTGATAATAAAGATGTACAGATTAAAGATAGGCAGCAAAATACTTTTAATGAAAATGATCAAAGCAGAACGTTATTTAAATTTGATAAAGATTTATTAAATCAAGAAAATAATTCAAAAGGATCAAATGAAATTAGTACTGATGAAATTTCTCTGAATAAGGGTGAAATCACTGGAAGCAATAAAGAAAATAGTATTAATTTTAATGGGGCCAATGAACAAAATCTGAAAAATGATAAAGAAATCAATCATGAAAATGTAAAGAAAAATGCTTCAGAATTGCAGATTTCGTCTCTTTACATAGACAATGCAGGTCTTGTCATTTTGCATCCGTTTCTTTTAAATCTATTTCAAAAACTGAATTTATGTAAAGATGAAGTTTGGGTTGATAAAAAAAGTCAGCATAAAGCTGTTTTATTAACTCAATATTTAGTTACAGGCCAGGAAATTTTCTTTGAAAATGAACTGATTTTAAATAAACTGATTTGCGGCTTTCCAATTGAGAATGTGATCAATACCAAGCAAAAAATCAGCAAAGAAGAAAAAGAAATTTGTAATGATCTTTTGCTGGTTGTTATAGAGTATTGGTCGGTGATGAAAAATTCATCTGCAGAAGGTCTTAGGGAAACTTTTTTACAAAGAGCAGGAAAATTATCCTTGTCAGAAACTCGTTCATCAGAATTATGGGTTGAGGAAAAAGGAGTAGATGTTTTGCTGGCTAGTTTACCTTGGGGAATTAGCATGATTCAGACACCTTGGATAGATGATTTTTTACATTGCTATTGGAACTAAAAAACATATTAATCATGATAACAAGTCAACAAAAAACAAAAATATTACAGGTCATTAATGTTTTTGAAACAGGAACTAAAGAGGGGAAATATGATACTCTGGTGATTTATGCCGATGGTAAAAACGGAAGCCGCCAAATTACTTACGGAAGAAGCCAGACTACAGAACAAGGAAATCTGAAAGCTCTCATCCAAATGTACATTTCTCAAAACGGAATTTTTGCATCACAACTGAAAGTATTTGTCAATAAAATCGGAGAAGAAAGTTTGGTAGATAATACGGCTTTCAAAAATTTATTGAGAAAATCAGCTCGTGAAGATGTCATAATGAGAACATGTCAGGATGATTTTTTTGATATTTTATATTACAAACCGGCTTTTCAGTTTTTTCAAAGTAATCATTTTACTACTGCTTTAAGTCTGTTGGTCATTTATGACAGCTTTATACATTCCGGAGGCGTTCCTTCATTTTTAAGAGAAAGATTTGCTGAAAAAATACCTGTAAATGGAGGAGTTGAAAAGAAATGGATCACTCAGTATGTCAATACAAGAGATCTTTGGTTGGGCAACCATTCCAGAAAAATATTGCAAAAAACCATTTATAGAACAGAATGTTTTAAAAATCAAATTTCAACCAACAATTGGGATTTATCCAAAGAAATTATAGCTAATAAAGTAAAAATAAATTAGCAAATCATGGAAACATTAAAAGCTCAAAAAGAACAGGCTACACCATCTAAAAAGAACAACAATGGTTTTTTCAAACCAGCAGTTCAAAAGAAACTGAGTGTAGGTTCGGCTAATGATTCTTATGAAATAGAAGCCGATCGAGTTGCTGATAAAGTGATGAAAATGTCTGAACCATCTCCACAAGTCACGCATTCGGGAGCTTTATTGCAAAGAAAATGTGCTACTTGTGAACAGGAAGAAAAACTTCAGATGAAACCTTTGGCAGAAACTATTTCTCCATTAATTCAACGTTCATCAACAGAAAACGGTGGAGTTGCACCAAATCATGTTGAAAACCAAATCACTTCGAGTAAGGGCGGCGGAAACAGCATGGATCATGAAACAAAAAACTTTATGGAAAGTCGTTTTGGAACTGATTT
Source organism: Chryseobacterium scophthalmum (assembly GCF_900143185.1). Lineage (NCBI taxonomy): Bacteria > Pseudomonadati > Bacteroidota > Flavobacteriia > Flavobacteriales > Weeksellaceae > Chryseobacterium > Chryseobacterium scophthalmum. The sequence continues at coordinate 461,206 of NZ_FSRQ01000001.1, forward strand.
TTCGGCAGTGAAAATTCATACAGGAAATGAGGCCGTACAAATGAGCAGAGAATTGAATGCACAAGCTTTTGCAGTTGGAAATGATATTTATTTTAATGAAGGAAAATATAATCCGAATTCAGATAAAGGCAAACATTTGTTAGCGCACGAATTAACGCATACGATACAGCAAAGTGGGAAAATTAATAAAAAAATAATTCAAAAACTGGGAGATACTTCTACTATTCCTGCGGGATTATCATGTGCAGTACCTCCGAGTAATACAATGCAACAAACTGTTTATTATTTTCAGAATGATAATTCTACCTTGACGGCTGAACAACAGGCATCGTTAAGATCTATGGCTGAAGTTTGGGTTTCTTCAGGATCGAATATTCCAGTGAGAATTGACGGTTATGCAAGTGCAGCGGGAGAACATAATCACAATTGGACGCTTTCTTGTTTAAGGGCAGAAAGTGTGAAAAATGTATTAATTTCAAATGGTGTTTCTCAGACAGTGATCACCGCTTACATGAATGGTGAAACAAATGATTTTGGAAACGAAGAGCAAAATCGGAGAGTTAATATTTATATGAATGTTCCAACTCATGTTCCTACTCCTGTAGATCCTTATTATCATCCTGTTCTGGGAAATAACGAATGTGACGACCCGACGTATTGTACATCATATACAACTGCTGCAGAAATTGCCGCAGCAAAAAACTATTTGCTCACTACTTTTATACCTATTTTGGAGACAACTTTTGGTTCTGATGTCGGAGCTTTGTGGCGTTCATATCTTAGCAGAAGGCGAGGAGACAGTTTAGCGCCGAGAATATTCAGCACTTTAGGGAACAGCATTCATGATGCTTTCAGTACAAACTGGAGTATCGATAGTGAAGTAGACAGAGTTTTAGATTTAATTTCAACGAGATTAAGCAGAGGTTATGGTAATGTTACACAACCTTTAGACAACTTTATTTCAGCTTCAGAAAAACAGTTGCATACAGATTTTTCAAATCCTTTTTCAATACCTGGAAATATCGCAGGAGGAATAGGAAGCAGTGATGCGGGCGTCGATTACAGAAAGATTACTTGGGGAGATGTTTCGTTTAGTATTACCGAACTTCCTACGGGAAACAGAATTGTCACCATTGAAGCATTTGTAAATTTTGAAGTAAAAGATGCTATTGATTTTTGTCCGGGACAATGCGGTGCTATTCTTGAGCAAAGTTTAGCTACAATTAAAATGAGCAGATTAGAAGCAAGCGGCGAAGCGTATGATGTTCCTTTTATTGTACGTTTTCCGGGACCAAGAAATACAAAAACTGTTATTGTTTAGAACAATAAATCATTTATAATAACAGAAAACATAAGTATAATTGAATATGTGGAATTTTAAAATATTTAAAAATGAGAACACATCAATATCAAGAAAAATCTACTTTTGTCAGAAATACGGGGGTGTTTTTTTCACCTGTAATTCAGAAGAAACTTACAGTCGGTTCGTCGAATGACTCTTACGAAAAAGAAGCCGATCGAGTTGCTGATAAAATAATGAAAATGTCTGAGCCTTCTTCACAAGTCACACATTCAGGAGCTTTATTACAAAGAAAATGTGCCTCTTGTGAGCAGGAAGAAAAACTTCAGATGAAACCTTTGGCAGAAACCATTTCTCCATTAATTCAACGTTCATCTTCAGAAAGTGGAGGCGTTGCTCCAACTCAAGTTGAAAGTCAGATAAACTCCAGCAGAGGAGGTGGAAGCAACATGGACAACGAAACCAAAAACTTCATGGAAAGCCGTTTTGGAACTGATTTTTCGGCAGTGAAAATTCATACAGGAAATGAGGCCGTAAAAATGAGCAGAGAATTTAATGCACAAGCTTTTGCAGTTGGAAATGATATTTATTTTAATGAAGGAAAATACAGCCCGAATTCTGATTCTGGAAAACATTTATTGGCGCATGAGTTAACACATACGGTACAACAAAGTGGTGGAGTTGGGAAAAAAGTGCAGAAAAATGATGACAAAAGTATTCCAGATCCAGATCCAGAAACTGAAATGGGGAAAAACATCATTACTTCTTCTGCAGATGGATTAAAAATTGGTATTTATGACCATAATGAAGGAGAAATGAAGCGTAAATCAAATGAGTGGGCATTGGCAGAAAATGCTATTGGATTTGAAGGAATAAAACCAGACGTTAAACTAACTAATCTTGTTTTCGGAAAAGCAATTTCTGATGAAAATAACAGTGGGAAAGCCATAAATACAATTTCTACTATCGCAAAAACCTGTGTTGATAAAGCAAATAAGCTTAGTGGAGTAACATCAGGGGATCAATATAAAATTAAAACTTTAGCTTTTTTTGCACATGGCACAGAAGGATGGTGCAGTATTACTCCTATATCAGGAAATGAAGGAAAAAAATTAGTAAAAAATGTGGCAGCATCACTAAAAAATGATGTTGACATTATTATATATGCTTGTAGCGTAGCTAATTCTCCTTCTGAGATTCATGATGATTGGGATAAAGGTACTATGGACGCAGGCGGAAAAGATTCAATGGCTGAGGGGGTTAGAGATGAACTATTTGACCAAAATATAACATCAGGTAAAGTTTGGGGGCATACAACTGTTGGGCATGTTACACGCAATTTTGCTCTCCGTTATTTTAAGTCAGATTCAAAAGATACAGAAGGATTGTCTTATGTAAGTGAATATGTTTTTACACCATATGATGAATATTTGATAAGACAGGAAGTCATAAATCAATTAACAACTGATGGGTTTGATCCTACTGCTATTGATACTGAAAAATTAATAAGCTATCAAATTAAAAATCTTCGCAAACATTTTTATAAATGCTATGCTCAGGCAAATGATAAATTGAAATATAATCAAAGAAATTTAGCGGAAGCCGCTCCAAATCATCCATTAGAAGTTGCAAAAATCATAAACAATTATTGGGATACGGCTTATTGGCCTGAAATAAAAACTACTTATATAGCTAAGATTGTAAAGCATTTTAAATTGGTAAAAGCAAGTAAATAATTGCAATGACAAAATAAATACTGTGCATAGGTATTTTACCAAATCATACAATTCTCCAGCTGAAACAACACATAAAAATGAAAAAACCTATACTCATTTTTTCAAACCCATCATTCAAAAAAATGAGTGTAGGTTCGATTAAATATTAATATCAAATAGAATCCACCCAAATTAAGGATAAATGAATTTAAAAATAGTATAAAAATTAAAAATGCCTTTCCAAAATCTAAAACAATATATACTCCAAAAGCTTGCTATTCAAACTGAAGAAATACAAGAAACCTATAACTTCCAAAATACATTTTCAGAAGTTTTGGGAAGAGAAATTATGCATAATGAAGCAGTCATTTTATTAATGGCTTTGGTTCCTCATGTATTGCCAAATTTTTTTGATGATATTATTAAAGAGCTTCATCCCGAAGGAGGAGAATTTCCTGAATTCGGCGGAGTACGTCTGGAAGGTCATAGAGGAATGTTACCAACCGGAGAAACTGCACAATATATTTTAGCAAAAGAAAATATTGAGCATCGTTTAAAAATTCAACAATATTTTGAAGCATCTCATTGGTTTTTCAAAGAACAGATTATTACAATCGATTCTGTAAAAGAAGGCGAACCTTTAATGAGTGGAAGACTTATTTTAAAATCTGAAACAGTACATTTATTATTATACGGAAAAAAGTTAAAGCCGAAATTCAGTCCTAATTTTCCGGCTAAAGAAGTTTCTACTCAATTAGAATGGCAGGATTTGGTTGTAAATACAACTATTCAGAACCAAATTCATCAAATGAGGCTTTGGGTAAAGCATCACCAGACTTTACGTGAAAACTGGGGGATGGGGAAGCATCTTCTTCCGGGATACAGAGCATTGTTCTATGGACCATCGGGAACAGGAAAAACCTTAACCGCTACTTTATTAGGAAAAGAATTTCAACGCGAAGTCTATCGTATCGATTTATCACAGGTCGTTTCCAAATACATTGGGGAAACAGAAAAAAATCTCGAAAAAATATTTACTCAGGCTGAAAACAAAAACTGGATTTTGATTTTTGACGAAGCAGATGCTCTGTTTGGAAAACGCACCCAAACCAAATCTTCAAACGACCGATATGCCAATCAGGAAGTAAGCTATTTGCTCCAAAGGGTAGAAAATTTTAATGGATTAATTATTCTTACCACCAATTTTAAAAATAATATCGATGATGCATTTCTTAGACGATTCAACTGTTTAATAGGTTATAGCAAACCTAATGCTGAAGATAGGCTTTTATTATGGCAAAAAATCATTCCACCCAATGTTACTTTAGAAAATACTGATATCGTAAAAAAAATTGCCAAAAACTATGAATTAACTGGTGCCCAAATCGTTTCAGCCATGACTTATGCATGTTTGCAGGCAATAGAAGAACAAACTTCAGTTTTTAAAAGCATTTTTTTATTAAAAGGAATAGAAGCTGAATATCAAAAAGAGGAAAAAACATTTAATCATTTATAATATATCAATCATTTTTAGATTAATGTGTATGTATTATTGTAAATAATTGTTAATTTGAAATAACTTAAACGTATAACCAATGTTGTTTTTATTGTATAATGCAAATATTATAATGTTAATTTAAAATACAAATATTGAATTAAAATGCTGATTTTCAAATAATTGTATTTAATATGGTTTTTGAAATAAAAATTTGCCAAGTTACACTTTTTTCTGAATTGACGAAAAAAAAAATGACTATTGTTTTTTTAATTTATTATTAAATAATTTGCACTGTAAATCAGAATAATGAAAAAGGCATCCATTAAAGATATTGCTAGAATTGCAGGAGTTTCCGTAGCAACAGTTTCTTATGTTCTGAACAAAAAAGAAGGACAGAGAATCAGTGAAGATACCAAAAAAAAAATTTTTGAAATTGCTGAAACGATTAACTATACGCCAAACAGAATGGCAAAAAGTCTTAAAAATAACAGAACAAAATTATTAGGTCTTATAGTTGCCGATATCTCCAACGACTTTTACTCGAGCATAGCAAGAAATCTTGAAGATAAAGCCTTAAAATTAGGATACACTTTAATTATTGGAAGCTCAGATGAAAATGCCGAAAAGTTTGAAAAACTAATTGATCTTTTTTCTCAACAACAGGTAGATGGAATGATTGTCGCTCCAGTTGTAGGTTCTGAAGGTGCTCTTTCGAAGTTGATTAATAAAAATTATCCTGTAGTTACGATTGATAGATATCTGAAAGGAATAAATATTCCAGGCGTTATTTTGAATAACAAGGAAATTGCCGAAACTACAACATCCTATCTTTTAGAAAAAAATTTTGACGAAATAATTTATATAGGTTATGATACCAAATTACCCCATCTTTTAGACAGAAAATTGGGTTTTGATACAAGTCTTGCAGATTCTGGAAAAAATATTGTTAAAAAAAATATTCTTGTAGGCCTCGAAAATATTACAGAAGAAATTCAGACCAAACTTGAGCAAGCTTTAGGTAAAAAACCAAAGAATATTGTGCTTTATTTTTCGAGTAACAAACTTGCAGTCGCTGGTCTTGCTTACCTTGTTAGGAATAATATTAATGTTCCGGAACAGGTTTCTGTACTGGCTTTTGATGAGACAGAAGCATATAAATTATTTCCTGCAGATATTACTTATGTACAGCAACCCTTAGAGGAAATGGCAGATGAAACAATTAAATTACTTGATTTACAAATAAATCAATATTCAACTACAGCCAAAAAAATAACACTATCAGGAAATTTAATTATTAAAAATTCAATAAAATAATTTTTTTATCAATTAACTTAAACGTTTAATCTAAATATGAATAATAATAAATCTTACACCGTTTGTTTCGGAGAAGTTCTCTGGGATATTTTTCCAGCCGGATCTAGAGCTGGTGGTGCGCCTTTCAATGTTGCATATAATCTTGATAAAATGGGAGTAGAGGTTCGGATGATCAGCAAGATCGGAAAAGATAAACTTGGAAATGAACTTCTGAATAAAATTAAAAGTTGGGATATCTCTACAGATTATGTTCAGATTGATGAAGAAAAACCAACTGGAACTGTCATTGCGAATTTCGATCAACACGGTGAAGCACATTATGATATCGTTGAGAATGTAGCTTGGGATTATATCCAGATTACTCCGGAGCATAAAAAGTTGATAAAGAATTCTGAAGCCTTTGTTTTTGGAAGTCTGATTGCCAGAAATGAAGAATCTAGAAACACTCTTCTAGCGTTGATAGAGTTTTCAAAATTTAGAGTGTTTGATGTGAATTTCCGTCCACCGTTCATTGATTTTGAATTAATTAAAATATTGCTTCACAAAGCACATTTAGTAAAGATGAACAAAGCAGAATTAAGAACGATAATCGAGTTTCTTGATGAAGAATATATTGACGAAGATAATAGTATTAGGCATATTCAAAATTATTTTGATCTGAATGAGATTGTCCTTACCAAAGGGAGCAAAGGTGCAAGATATTTTGTAGGAAACGAAAACTATACTTTCTCTGCAGTTTCAATAGAAATTACAGACACTGTGGGTAGTGGAGATTCTTTTCTTGCCGGTTTTTTATCTAAGAGAATTAAAGGCAGAAGTCCTCAGGAAATAATGAAACAGGCGGTTTCTTTAGGAGCTTTTATTACTTCAAAATCAGGTGCTTGTCCGGATTATTCCTATGAAGCCTTCAAATCTTTTCGAGAAGAGCATTACAGTCAAACTATTTAAATCAATATTATGAATACTGCAAAATTTACAGAAAAGAAATATGTTGTTATATTGGCATTCGTTATTTCGTTATTTTTCTTTTGGGCAATTGCTTTGACGATGGGGGATGTATTGAACAAGCATTTTCAAAATGTCCTCAATATTTCCAAATCAAAATCAGGATTGGTGCAGCTTTCCATCTTCGGAGCTTACGCATTGATGGGAATTCCTGCGGGATATTTTATGAAAAAATTTGGTTACAAAAAAGGCGTTATTTTAGGATTATCTCTTTTTGCTCTTGGCTCTTTTCTTTTTATTCCTGCTGCTAACCAAATGTCATTTAATTTTTTCCGAATTGCTCTTTTTGTTTTGGCAATGGGAATGGCCACTTTGGAAACTGTTGCCCATCCTTTTGTAGCTGCATTGGGAAATGAAAAAACAAGTGACCAAAGGGTAAATTTTGCACAATCTTTTAATGGTTTGGGCGCAATTATAGGCCCGCTTTTAGGAGGTTATTTTATCTTTGGAAAATCAGGATTAGAAGATAATTCTTTAGATTCTGTAAAAGATCTTTACACTTGGATTGGTGTTGTAATTTTAACAATAACCATTGTTTTTTCATTTATTAAAGTTCCAAGCTTGAAAGACCCTCATGCAGAAGATATTCAGGTTTTAGAAAATGAAAATGGAGTAGAATCTTCGGTTTCAGATCCTCACGCACCACTTTACAGACAGAGACATTTTATTTTTGCTGTTGTAGCTCAGTTTTTCAACATTGCTGCACAGGGCGGAACCTGGGCGTATTTCATCAATTACGGAGTAGAAAAAATGCACCTTCCGGAGATTCAAGCGTCCTATTATTTTTCATTAAGTATGGCAATGATGATGATCGGTCGTTTTGTAGGAACTTTCCTTATGAAGTTTATCGCTCCTAATAAGCTTTTGGCAATCTTCACAGGGTGTAATATTGTACTTTGTTTGGTTATTTCCCAAAGTTTTGGCTGGGCATCTTTTATCAGTTTGATATTATTAAACCTATTCTTAAGTGTAATGTATCCGACTATTTTCAGTCTTGGGTTGAAGAGATTAGGCAACAAAGTTCCACAGGCTTCTTCATTCCTGGTAATGGCGATGTTTGGTGGTGCCGTTTTTCCTCCTTTAATGGGAAAAATTGCCGAGAAAGATATTGCACACGCTTACCTTCTTCCAATCGTTTGTTATTTTGTGATTCTGTTATTTGCTTTGAAATTTTATAAGCCAAAGACACTTAAATAAGATGAAGAACTTTAATGTTTTTAAATGCAGCTTTTGGTTTATTTTCATCATTAGCCAGGTTTTTCACGCACAAATTGTGATCACCAACAAAGATTTTTCATTCGGAACAACAGGAAGAATTGGAGCAGGATATTCTCCAAATGCTGATGGAAAAACAGGTAGACAACTGAATCTTAATAATCAGGGTTCACTTGGAGGAAGAATGGATCAAGGCGATTATGTAGATTTTTTGCCCGCTTTTCATTTCACTCCCATTGTAAATGGCGACAGTGTAAAAACTACGAAAATCGATATGCAGACGAGACTGAGTTTCTATTCTGGTGGAACTTTTCTTGGAAATGTAGATTCAAAATCAAATCAGGGAATGATCATTGCGTTGCCTGAAGCTTTTGTGGAAGCAAGAAATATTTTGGGAAGCGATTGGGATGTTTGGGCCGGATCACGATGGCTGAGATATGACGATATTCATATTGCGGATTATTTTTACTTTGATGATCATTCTGCGACAGGATGGGGTTTGAGACATAAAAACACCAGATTCTCAATGTTTTTTCCGGCAGCGATTGATACTGCAGCAAGTAATTCTACACCATATTCTTACACAAATGTCATTAGTGGAACAAAAAATCTGATCTACAGACAACGGGAAGTTTTTATATTGGAACAGATTATTCCATTCAAAAATAATATTCATAAACTGAAACTTCTTGCCGAATTTCATAACGTAGAAAAATCGGGTGAAAATTCTATGGAGCAATATCCGTCAGACAATGGATGGGTTGTAGGTGCAAAACTGAATACCAATTTAAAAACAAAAATTGCAGGTTCTTTTAACCAAATATCGATAAGATACGGAAACGGAATCGCCAACGGAGGTGACAGCGGAAACACCCAAACCTGGCGAACTTATGGTGCTCCGGACGAAATTACTAAAACCTACAAAGGTGCTTATTCTTTGACGGCGGTTGAGCATATTTTACTCAATATTTCCAATAAATGGTCAGCTAATGCTTATGCTGTTTTTACGATGAGTAAAGGAGGTTCGGACAGTAATAATAAAGCAATTGATTATTATAAACGAGAAATTTTCAATAAGAAATCTGAATTCAATACAGGTCTTAGAGCGACTTATTATGTTAACAACTGGTTTCATATTCTATCAGAATTACATTTTGCTACGAGAAAAGACGGCAATCAAAACTCAGCTTCGATGACGAAATTAGTTTTGGCACCAACGATTGTTCCGACAGCAGAAAGAAGTGTTTGGGCAAGGCCGAATATTCGTTTTATTGCAGAAGTTTCAAGATATAATAATCAGGCAATGAACAGTCTGTATTCACCATTTTTACAACAATCTGGTTCTAAAAGATTCGGAACTTACCTTGGTGTGAGAACAGAATGGTGGATTTTCTAATTAAAATTTAAAATAACAAAAATGAAAGTAAAATTTGGAGCGTCACTTCTTTCCTGGATCACACCAATATGGAATCCTGAAGCCGGAAAATATGCAATAGAAAAAACGGCAAAGGCGGGTTTTGATTTAATAGAAATTTTATTGCCAAGTTCAATGGATTTTAATTCAAAAGAAGTAAAACAGCAGTTGAAAGATAATAATTTGGATGTTGTCTGTTCTTTAAACCTTCCAAAAGAAGCGCATATTCCTTTTTATCCCGAAGTTGCAGAAAAGTTGATAAAACGGGCAATTGACAAAACTTCAGAACTGGAAACTGATTTTTTAGGCGGTGTTCTTCACGGTGGAATCGGAGTTTTTTCCGGAAATCCTTTAACGGAAAATGAATCTGAAATTATTGTTGAAGTTTGGAACAAAGTAGCAGATTATGCTAAAGAAAAAGGTGTGAATATCGGAATCGAACCAATCAACCGCTATGAATCGTATGTTTGTAATACTGCGGAAAATGTTTTGGATTTAATAAAAAAAACAGACAAAGATAATTTGGTTCTTCATCTTGATACATTTCACATGAACATTGAGGAAAATAATTTTTACGATCCAATTATTCTTGCAGGAAATAAGCTTAAGCACGTTCACATCACAGAATCTCACCGCGGAATGTTGGGTGAAGGAACGGTGAATTGGAACGAACTTTTCAGAGCTTTAAAAGAAATCGATTTTGAAGGAAATCTTGTCTTGGAGAATTTTTCATCATCAATTCCCGGAATGCAGCAGATGGTTTCACTTTGGCAAAAATCGCCTTATGATGCCGATCAGCTGGCTGATGGAAGTTTACAATTTCTGAAAATTATGTAAACAATAAATATTAAAAAAAATAATGTTAATTTGTATGAAAGCTTCTCAATTTCCAAAATTAGTATTATTATGTACGGTTAAATAACCATTGGCCTGATTTAATTGAAGCTGTCTGATTTCCTGATTTAGCCACCTGTATATTGCCTCATAATCAGTATCATTTTTGGCATGGGAGAATCTCAATTTAGCTTCATTAATCAAGTACTTGCACTCAATTCTTGCCTGCTCTCTTAGTTCTTCCTTCTTCTTATATCCTTTCTGATTCAGATAAATCAGTAAAAAAGAAGAAACCAAAGGAAGAATAAAAGTTAAAATTTTGATTACAATAACAAAACTATAGCACATTGGAAGCATCTCTTTTATTCCAATTAAAATAGTTGTTAAAAACCCTGTAATTGTTATCCAGATAAAGAAAAGGTTATTGATTTTTTCATACTTATCAGATTCATCTGAATATGATAAGTAGTATTTATCATTAATGTGATTAATGAATGATTCAGTCGAAGATTTTGGATTTTCCGTCGACCAGTTATGATTATTTATTGACTCCATAGGATTTTTTTTATAATTAAAGCCTGCGATAACTTCTCAAAATTATCACAGGCTATAAGCTTATCCAAAAAGATATTTCTTAGGATTATCTACTGTCAAAAGCTCACTCAATTTTAAGGCTGAAAAATTATCATCCATAATGGTTAAAAATTCTCTTTGTTCTTTTAAAAGATCTCCTTCTTTACTGACTACCCAATAATCAGTTCCGAAAAGTGTACGTTCACGAATCTTCTTTTCTGCGGTAAGAACTTCTCTTAAGCTTTTAGATAGATCTGTCTCAATCAGATTGTAAGAAAAATCTGCAAAAACATTTTCATACTTCTCCATAAAGTCAAAAATAGTTTCTTTTCTGGCCTGTCCGTTATGGGTAACTTTAGAAGGCTTGCTCCATGTTTCATAACCTCCGAAATGAGCAAGGTTCAGTTTTAATTTTGGAAATTTTTCCAATACCAAAGTCCATCTTTTGGGATCATTTAATGAATAGCCGACTTCTGTTCTGTTCTTTTTAGAATGCGAAACTTTTTTATCGCCCTCATATATTACTAAATCATTTGTTATATCGGTAGTTATCGATTCTCCGCCACAATGAGAAAGCACGGGAATTTTATATTTTTCACAAACCTCATAAATTGGCCACAATCTGTAATCTGAAGGATCATATCCTAATGCAGGATAGATTTTTACCCCAAAGAAGGGGCTGTCTTTAGAAAAAGCAAGATTAAAAAGAGAGTAGAGATTTTCTTTATCAGATTCAAGATCTGCACGTCTGGGATCACATACAAAAAATGGTAAAACCGGGTGTTTATCTCTAAGTGCTTTAAGCTCAATTATCTGATCATATAAACTTTTTTTAAGTTTTACATTCCAACCCGTTTCCAGATCCATCATCAGAGCCGTGACAATTACTTTTTTATTTTCCGTTACTTTTGATAGGGAAAAGTTTTCGAGGTAATAATCATAGACTTCTTCCATTGTTTTGAATCCCAGAAACTTTCTGGCTTTGTAGATATCAATAATCCCTTTTGTATTTTGTGTTTGCATTAAAGCGGGATTTTCTCTCAGCTTTTCTTCTAATTCATCTTCCCAGTTTTCGTCGTTCTCATCAATCTCATTATATGCTTGTTCAATAGACAGATCCGAATAGGTTTCTGAACCTGATTTCAACCCTACTAAATCTTTTAGCATTCTGATGATAAAATAGGATTTATTAATACATTTTATATCAAACAAATGGGCGTGAACATCTATACAAAAATCTCCGTTCAGGATGTCTTTTACTTTGCCTGATGCTCGGTCTAATGGATTATCGGTAAGGTGATTCAAATTAACTTTTTCTGAAAATTGTGTTTGGTAATTCATGGTATTAGGTTTTAAGTTATTTTATCTGCTTTTAGAAATTTAAATGAAAAACTGTCTTCCAGCCCTTCAAAATTTATTTTTTCCATACTGATTTTATGGGCTTTTTCGTAAACATCACTATTTTCCAAAGAATGGTCGTTGATATATTTGAAGAAGTATTCTGTATATTGGGTTGCCGTTGTTATATCTACTTTTGAATTGACACATACAACATTTTTCCCTGCACCGGTTATTAATTCTCCCAGTGTCAAAGATTCACAGGCGCTTAGTACGACGCATTCTGTATATTCGCTTCTTTTGTCGAAAAACTTAACGAATTCTGTATTAAGATATTCTTCACATTTACCTTTTTTATCCAAAAGGTGTAATCCATATTTAGTTCCATGGCAGGAAATAAATATGATTTCTGGTTTCACCTTGTCCCAATCATCAATAAAGTTTGAAATATCAGGGGTTTTTACACGTTCCAACATCATATATTTGCTGGTAAGCAGTTTCTCCAGATCAGAAAACTCATTTTCAATATTAATTCTCCCTAAATTTTCACATTCGGAACCCAGATAGAGGATATTTCTGGTCAATAATTTTTCCACTTCCTCCAAGGCTTTTTTATCATTAGAAACTAATTCCAGAAGATTTTTTAATGAGGTACGTTCTTCATCATTAATAAAGGCCTTATAAACCAAGGGATCACCTAAATCAAGTTTATTGGCTATGTCGGAAAATCCCCAGTTGTTTTTAGCTGAGTTTAAAATTTTCGGAAAGTTTCTGAGATCGTATTTATTTCCGGTTGCGGCAAGAAGTTCAGAATTTAGTTTACTGATTTGTTTTTCAATTTTTTTCATAAAAAAGGATTTAAATATCAGTTAAAATAAGTAATTAATCTATGTAATGTACACTTTACCCTACGAGAACTTTGTAGAGGCTTATTGAGAATATAGAGTCAGAAGATTATTATGTACGCCTATATTTTATAGAGGCAAAAGTGTATTTTTTCATGTTGTTTAGTTTTGTATAAATGTAATAATTAAATTATATTCAATCTATTACTATTTTGTGTGATTTATTTAAAATTAAAATGTTTTGTTGAAGCAGATTCAAATAGAGCTAACAATAATTAAAAGCAAAGAAATTTTCTGAAAGCGAAATAAAAGCGATCAAAAACAATACTTCAATAAACATAAAAAGGCTTAGATAATAGTATCTAAGCCTTTACATTATAAAACAAGTTTTTTATGGAAGTGAGGGCGTTGGTGCGCTTCCATTACCTGCTGTGTTACCATTCATATCAAAAGTAATTGTTGGGTTTACCGTAGTAAGCATATCTTTTCGGTAAACACTTACACTCAGTCTAATCTCTGGGTTTTGATGGAATACTCTGTTGTTATTGGGTACAAATCGTATATGCCATGTTCCGTTAAGCTCAAAAGAACGAGCTGAATATTGAGGAATGTATGGACTTGTTGTTGAGTCTCGTGTGATTCTAATGTTAGAATTGTCACTTACCCCTCTTACGATAAATCCACCTATAATCAAATAATATTTACTTGTTGGAATTTTTGTATCAAAATCTGCAATTCCACCGGGAGTAATGTTGGTAATATGATACACTGTACTATTAATAGCGCTATATTCTGATGTAGCCGGTACATATCTTTTAAGAGCTTTATCGCTGTTGTCTCTTACTACTAAATAAGAATTGGTAGATGGACCTGTATACGTTCCTGGATTTTCAAAGTAAAGCTCTTCGCTTAATTTCATATTTCCTGTCACATCCAGAGTTTGTGTAGGATTGGTATTTCCTATTCCTACACCTTGTGCTTTATAGATTGCTATACTACACAGTACAGCTAAAAATAATATTTTTTTCATAGCTTTTTATATTCCTGTAGGAGCCGAAGGTGCGGTCCCTGAGTTACTACCATTTAGATTATATGTTATCTCACCCAGATTTTTGAAGAATCTCTTTGAATATAAAATCACATCAAATTTATAAATATATCTATCATCTGTACTTTGAGTGTTCAATGTAGGGTAGCCTATTTTTACGTGCCAAGTTGTTCCAGATTGGAAAGCATTAAAAACAAAATGTCCTTTATTACTGTTGCTTGTATAAATGCCATTATTTCCTGGACTGGGAATTGCTTCAAAATTAGCAATTGTAATAAAATATTTGTCTGTTGGGATATTAAGATTCAGATCATTAATATCATCTCTATATACATTATTTATAGTATAAGGCTGAATGGTAAGAGGAGTGTAAAGGGTTTCTACAGCCACAATTTTACCGTTAACGGTTGCAGATTGTGGATCAGTACCCATTATGGTAAAACCTGAAGGATTGTTGACGTAATCTATTGGATCTATTGTAACAGATGTACCTATAGCAGCTGCACCTACCACTTCCAATTTTTCTGTTGGAGTAGTAGTTCCTATCCCAACTTGACCTATAGCTTTTGTTGCAAAACAAAAAATGCTCATTAATATTAACTTTTTCATCATTTTTTTATTGAAGGATTGGGTTAGCGTCAGCTCCGGAAGAAGTTGAATTTACATCAAAAGGCCCGCGTTCAGGAAAAATCTTCACGTAAGTCTTTGGGTAAATGGCGCAAACGAAAGTCCATGTTCCATTACTGGATGCTGCAACTTCAGAATAATCGGCATACAATATCCATTCGTTGTTAACGCTCTTTACGCCGTAAGATGGGATAGCAGTCTCAGCACCAAATACATCTTTGTCAAAATAAGCAGATAATACCATTACAGAATAATCATTTGAATTAATTTTGGTATTAAACTTTTCAACCCAGTCTAGATATACATTAGTAAGCTTATAAGTGATAATACTTGCAAGACCTGGTGAAGAAGGTTGTGTAGGATCAATCTTTCTTACGCGGTTATCTACTGTACTTTGATTAAGCAGCAGATAGCGGTCTTTTTCGGTTGATGTGATTTGCGGAACACTTCCGGTGATCAGTTTAGATGATTTGTACGAACCGTTTACATCCAGTTTAACTCGGGGTGTCACGGTGTTAATCCCTACCTTGCCTGCTTGGGAAAATAAGAAATTGCCCAGCAATATGCCGGAACCAATAAATAGCTTTTTCATTCGTTTTCAGTTTTCAGCAGTACATAGAAATACCGCTCTAGGAGGCACAAAATTAGATATTTTCAAAAAAACACACACACAACCATGATATTTATCATTGTTAAATTTTACCCCAATATGTTAAAGAATATTAATTTATTTTTCTGAAAATCCTCTTATTGCTTGTTTAATAGTTAATTAGGTAGGGAATGGGATTTTTTTTATATTTTATCAAATAAATACTAAATTTTCTCCCATTCACATGAATGTGATTCAGTTTTACCGCTCAAATATTAATTTTTAATAACACGAAGGCTCATTTTCTTTGATGAAAATTATTTTTAAACAAGAAAATAAGTTTTATATATCGTTATATGAACCATTCGTTTTCAGCAATCTATATTCATTAGGGGAATATTTTGTTGCTGACTTAAAGTATTTTCCGAAGTGAGAATTATCGTTAAATCCCAACTCGTAAGAGATTTCAATAATAGAAAGAGAAGTGTGCATCAATAATCTTTGAGCCTCAAGTATAACCCGGTTTTTAATCATCTGACCTGCAGAAATGTCCAGATTTTTTTTAATTAATACATTGAGATAGTTTGGACTAACATTTAGTTTTTCTGCGTATTTTGAAGTTGTTTTTAATTCTTTATAATATTGATTGACCAAATGACCAAACTTTTCTACAATCTCTTTTTTATGATTAAGAGAACGATCAATCCGGTTTTTTTTATTTGAATTTCGAATATATTTGAGCACAAAAACCTTTAGCAAAAGACATATAATTTCTTTTCGCAGCAATTTATTTTTAAGATATTCCTGTCTCAGTTCTTCAAAGGTTTGAGAAAGATCTATTGTACTTTCTTCAGACAGCAAAAGGTAAGGCGCAACATCATTAAGTGCCGTATCACTTTTAATCATTTTATTGCCGGTATAGACATAATTATAAAATGATTTGGTAAACATAAGAACGTCTCCTAAGCCTGATTTAAATTCCTTAAACTGATAAACCTGATTATAATTAATGAAAAAAAACTTTAAGGGTTTCAGATCAAACTCCTGATGATCTATGATGATAGAACCTTCTGCATCTTTGAAAAGAAAAACAGCAAAGAATTTATTTTTAAAATGTGAATCTGAATCAGACTGTATTTTTTTGGTAAATTCATCAAACGGCATAATAACAAACTCATTTCTTGTCGCAGAATGATTTTTAAGTTTGCTTAAGGTAAAAGATTGAATTTTATGATTCAAGATTGTAAGTTTTCTGAGTAAATATAACAATAATACCACAACGGTTAGTGTGGTATTTATTATATTGTAAAAAGGTTAATTGATGTATTCTAATATTTTATAATGATAAGCATTTATTTTATTATCTACTACTTTATCGACATATTCAGAGCTCATTGCACGTAAGACAGCCATGTAATTCATACTGAAATCTACCGTGTCTCCCACATGATAATCATTATTGTTATCTCCGAGCTCAAGAATCATCATATCGGAACTCGCTCCTATAATTTCAATTCCTGGAGATAGAGGTTTTATATTTTTAGGGTCAATATCAAGAACTCCTATATCAACAATCGCTCTCACAGAGGTTTTACCAATGTTTTTTTCATCATGAATTGGAGTTTCACCTGTTAAATTTGTTCCTGCATCTCCCGCCGGAATCATTGGCTTTTCGGCAATCTCTATAATTTCTGCAGTGAGATGAAAGACATTCTGATGCATCCCTTTGATGATGGAATCATTATAAACATCTGTACCAAAAAATAACGTTTCTCCTACTCTGAAATGATTGATTCCTGAAGGGATTTCATTTTTGAGAATCAAAGGAATGGTAACAGAAGAACCGGCCGATATAAAAGGGATTGTAGTGTGATAGGATTCTTCAACAATTTCTTTAAACCGATTCAGTTTAACCAGTTTTTTCTCATCAGGAAGTATTCCGTTGAGACAATTGAGGTTGGTACCAATTCCTACAATTTCGATGTTTGGTATCTGTAAAACTTCACCATAAAATTGAGATAGATTTTTCACCATAATACCTTCTCTGAGTTCTCCCATTTCTACCATAATTACAATTTTATGTATTTTATTTTGCTTTATGGCTTCATCAGAAAGTGCTTTAATCGTATCCAATTCTGTATTAAAACTAACGTCTGCATATTTCACGATGCTTCGGGCTAATCTTTTTGCTGGTGGCTTAATGTAAACCGTCTGTGTTTTTGGTGACAGCTCTTTAATGTGGCGCAAATTCGTTAAACGCGAATCGCAGATTTCTTTGTCGGAAATTTCCAAAAGAGATTTTAGAAACTTTTCATTTCCGCAGAGCAATTTTGCTACTACAGCCCATTCGATATGGTTTTCTTCAAAAATTTGGTTTAAATAATGATAGTTGTGAAGTAATTTATTGGTATTTAAGGTAATGTGTGACATTTTGTTTTTTTAATCGCATTTCAAGATACTTGCTGGTAAATCCCAGTTTCTTGTATAAGTGTAATGCCGGATTTTCCGGTTCACAATGGAGTGCGATGTCTCCCTGTGAAGAATCAATAGCTTCCTGCATAAGGTTTTTTCCTATTCCTTTGCCACGTAGATTTTTGTCGGTAGCAATATATACGAGTATATTTTCAGGAATGTAACCGCCCATTCCGGTTTTATTGACGACGACAGCGCCAACCAAATCATTTTTTTCATCTCTTGCTGTAATAACAAGACCTCCCGGTTTATTTCCAAATCCTAACGCGTAGTTAATAGCATCAGAAATATCTGTTTCCGGATCACCGTATTGTTCCAAATGTTTAAAAAGAAACTGAACGATTTCCTGTTTTTGGTTTTCATTAGCTTTGTTTTCATCTGAATATTTTTGTATTGTTATCATAAATTTTGTTTTATCCCGGACAGGGAAGGGTAATATCAAAAGCGGCATTATCACTTAAATCGCTCTTGATTTTCACTTTATTATTCTTCAAGAATAAAAGAGGAATATCCGTGTGGTTAATAATTTGTTTGAAAAAATTTTCTAAGAAAAATGACTTCCAGCTGTCTTCATCTTTGTAATTAAGAATAATAATATCTGCATTGTCTTCCTGCGAAAATTTTGAAATTTGCGTTGCCTTGTCACGGGTCAGTAAAAACTGCGAATCATATTCCTGCGACCGTATGGCAAGGTTTGTTTTTGCTCTTTGGTAAGCGTCTCTAATTTTTAGTATATCATCTTCATTGCTTATTCCAAGCAGGCTTATAATGCCTTTATTTTTCTTGGCGATTGCGACAGAAAGCTCAATTTTGTCGGTTAAATCTTCTAAAACTCTTACAGGAACAAGTATTTTATCAAACGAATATTTACTACACTTTTCTGGTACTAATAAAACAGAGCAATCTACTTCCGTTAAAATCTGATAAGATAATGAGCCCAAAAATAGTTGTGCTAAATTCTGTTGTCCCGAGCTTCCGCATATCACAAGATCTACTGATTCAAAATCAATTACTTGATTGATTCCAGATACTAAACCGCTATTCTTGATAATTGTTTTAAAATCGAGATCAGGATATTGAGATTTTAAAGATAATTCCAGCTCCTTTAATGCGTACTCTGTTTTTTTGTAAATCTCATCGATTGTTTCTGAACCGATAACCTGTTTTCCGGTTCTGTCGATAATGTTATGATTCGTAATATTGTGAAATAATATAACTCTTGCTTCATGACGAGCGGCAATATGCACAGCCATTTTGACTGCATTATTTGATTTCTCGGTGAAATCGACCGCCACTAAAAGTGTATTGATTAAATTTTGCATGATAGTTTATGAAATATTAGTTCAAAAATTAGGATACAAAATTACGCAGTATCATTTTCAATTCATGTGAAGAATGAATGCGGTTATGGTATATTTTATCTTTTTAAAATATTTAAATATTCAAAAAAAGAAACTGATATAAATTAAATTTAGGTTTATTATTAAATAAAACGGTAAGATTAAATATGGTATTATTTGTTTGAAAAGAAGTGGAATGTAATTATATTTTACGAAGAATAATCTTTCAAGAGCTGTCTGTAACTTGTAAGTATAGCTGATTTTGAGATAAAACCGATAAACTTGTTTTCATCGTCAATAACTGGAAGATGCCATGTGTCGGTATCATCAAACATCTGAATAATGTTTACAAGCTGATCGTTTAAATGAACAACTGCTTCAGGAACTTTAACCAATTTAGAAATATTCAGTTCTTGGTTTTCATTAAATAAATAAGGGCGAATATCATCTAAGCTAAGAATTCCTTTAAGTTTATTCTCGTCATCTACAACGGCAAAATTATTCTTTCTTCCATTGCTGATGAGGTTATAAAGCTTCTGTAAAGATGAGTTTTCATTAATGATCTGAGAGTGAAAATCGATAAAATCTTTAGTTTGCAATGAAGACAAAAGATTGTTATCATGCTTATGCGTAAATATTTTCCCTTGATCTGCCAGATTTTTTAATTCAGGAGAAATAGGAGCAAACCATTTAGCAATAAGATAAGACATCACGGCAACGATCATCAGCGGAATAAACAGATCGTATCCAAAACTAGATTCTGCAATCAGGAAAATAGCCGTAAGAGGAGCGTACAATACACCGCTCATTGCACCCGCCATTCCTACCAAAATAAGATTGGTAACAGGAACATTAGAAAATCCTAATGTTTGACAGATAAAAGCAAATAAAAATCCTACAGATCCGCCTGCAAATAGGGAAGGAGCAAAGTTTCCACCATTTCCACCACTAAAAATAGTAAATGAAGTTGCAAAAGCTTTTAAAAGACAAACTAAAACAAGAAATACAATAACCGTCCATTCTTTTATTTCAAAATATCTGAAAAGACTGTTGTCGATCACTGAGTTGATATTACCATTTGTAAAATCTTTTACCGTATCGTAACCTTCACCAAATAATGGCGGAAAAAGTACACAAAGTAAAGAAAGTACAGCACCTCCAAACATTGCTTTTCTAAGGCGTGAAAGCTGTAAACCGTGGATGAAATGTTCTACTTTTTGAGAGACAACAACAAAATATCTTGCATAAAGACCTGTTAGAAGCCCAAGAATTAAATAATAAGGAACATTATAATAATTAAATGGTTCACGGGTATAAAATCTGAATAAAATATCTTCCTGAAGTAATATTCTGGATAATAAACTTCCGCAAACTGCTGCTACAACAAGAGGAATAAAATCAGTAAATACAACTCCGGTAAGCAAAATTTCGAATGCAAACATAATTCCGGCAATCGGAGCATTGAATGCAGAAGCAATTCCCGCAGTAGCACCTGCAGCCAAAAGAAGCGTTCGTTCTTTGTAGCTTAGTCTGTACGTTCTTGCATAATTTGAACCAATGGCTGCACCGGTAACTGCAATAGGACTTTCGATTCCGGCAGAACCACCAAGACCAACAGTAACCGCACTTTGTATAACCTGTGAATACATTTTCACATTAGATACAATACTAGAGTTTTGTGCAATTTCGTATAAAATAGCTCCAATTCCTTTTTTGTCTTGTCCTTTAAATAAAGCAATGACAATAGCTGCCGTTAAGACAATCCCAAGAAACGGAAAAACAATATAGAAGATAATCTGATATTCAAAATGCACCTCATGTGTAATGAAATGATGAATATTATGTACAAATGTTTTTAGAATAACTCCTGCCAAACCCGCGGTACATCCTACCAGAATACCTGAAAGGATGAGAAACTGATTTCTGCTTAGATGTTTCTTTAGCCAATGAAGAATAATCTCATAGCTGCGCGCTTTTTTGAGACCATATTGCTGAAAATCTCGTCTAAACTTAAGAAAACTTACGAATTTTTTTTTGTTGTGGAAATTCACGTTGAAATAAAAATGAAGTAATTATTAATATACTTACCTGCAAAGGTATTAAAATGAATCGACAACTCTTAAGTGATATAAGTCGGATATCTCTAACCCGTTTTCAAACCAGCAGAAAGCTTTATAATTTTACTCTGTTTTATACATTTTAATTCCATCTGCATTGGCATTTAGCAACATCCCATTTCTAATGATATAATTTTCCCATGCGCCGTTTCCATTATTCTGATCAAAGTTTAAGGTCTTGATTACTTTTCCTTTGTTATCGACGAGAGCATATTTCATTTCTTTTGTTTTAGCATCTTCAATAATCATCCATGAAGACTCACCCTGATTATAGGTATCAAAATGCATTTCGCTCCAACCTAATTTTTCATAAGGAATAGATGTAGAAGTGATGGCGTTGGTTGCCAAATCGAGGTAATAATATTTTAAATAAGTTCGTTTGTCTCCGTATTCACCGGGAAAAGTACAGACTACAGTCAATATGTTTTTATTGATATAACTGTCAAGAAAATATTCTGTTTTAGGTGATTTTAAAGAAATTTCAGAGTACTTTCCATTTTTGTACGCCATAATATTTGGCTGATCGGGATGGATGTAATTTCCGAATAAAAATAGATTAGATTTATCAACTGCAATTTTCTTTGGTGTTGCCAAATATTGTGTGCTTGTATGTCTTACAAACTTTTTTGTATCTAAATTATAATTGATAATTTCATTCTTAAAATCAGCGGAGTAGGTGGTGCCGTTAGAAATTCTATAGCCGAAAATCAGATTCGAGCTATTGATTACGATATTTGATGGACTGTTGAAAGTGCGTCCAAAATTCACTTTATCTTCAATCTTACCATCAAGATTAATGGTGAACAATTTCATAAAAACATCTTCATCTGCTCCTTTTGTTTTTCCCTGAATAACTAATGCATAAATTTTGTCTTTATGCCTTTTTACAGCAAAAATTTTATTGGTATGTTCATCACCTATTTTCAGTGTCCATTTAGGTTTTAGATTGGTATCATAATGTATCAGATAAGCGTCACAAGCATTTCCATCATTGATTACGGTTTTAAAACTGAATCCGGCACAGTAAATATCCTCATCAACCCAATCTACATCTTCCACATATTCTACCATGTCAAAAGTCGCTTTGGTCACCAATTGCTGACCAAAAGCGATAGAGGTAAAAGACATCATAGCAAAGAATAAAGCTCTTATTTTCATATCAATACTATTTAAGATTATTTCTACAAAAATAATGAGTTAAGACATACTTCAAAGATTTAACTTAATAATATCTCTCAGTTTTTTTTAATGCTGTTTAAATGATTATTTTTTTGGAGTCAAAGAAAAATTATCCACATAAACTGCTTGATGCACTCCATTTAAGACAACTTTTACTCCCAAGTTTGAATCTTTCTGTAGAGAAACATCAAAAGTTTTTTTAGTTCCTGTAATTTTTGAAGATTTAGCAATTGAAACATAAGATTTAGGATCAGATGCATTGTTGATTGAGAACAATTCCATTGTAGTTTCTCCACCGTTGTCAGACGCATCAAGAGTCAATGTATATTTTCCAGCTTTAATTTTTGGAGTTATCAGATACATGTTTTCTCTTGGGCTGTTCATCGAATAAAACACGATTTTTTTATCACTGCTGTAAAGCATTGCTTTTCCTGGTTGAGCGATCCAACATTTATTCATTTCTTTCCAGGTATCAAAATTTTCTGTAAGTGATGATACAGTTTTGCACTGTGCGTTTACAGTTGCAAATCCTCCCAAAGCTACCAATCCTGCAAATACGATTTTTCTCATAAGTTATTTATATATTTTTGAAGTAAAAATACTTAAAAATGCTTGTATCAGGAAGTCCTTATTTAATGATTTACGTTAGCTTTTTGATCTTTTTTTGCAGAAAATTTTATTAAAAAAAGAGAATATTTTTGATTTGATGAAACATTTTGAATGTTCAGAAAATCCTTTCATTAAATTGAAATAAAACCTTCCATGTACAACACTGCATTTCCGCCTAGTTCAACTCTGTCGTTGAGAAGTCTGCAATTTAATTTCCCGCTTCTGCTTGAAGATTGAAATGCCGTCAATTCAGTTTTATCTAATGTTTTTGCCCAATACGGAGTAAGTGTTGTGTGAGCAGAACCACAAACCGGATCTTCGTTTATCCCAACTCCGGGAGCGAAAAATCTCGATACAAAATCACTGTTTGTACCTTTTGCTGTCACTATAAGTCCTCTTGCATCTAATTTTGAAATGACCTCTAAATTGGGGAGTATTGAAATAATATCTTTTTCATTGTCAAATACCAACATAAAATCTGTTTTTCCTTTGAAAGCTGCTTTTGGTGTTTTATTGGTCGCATTCAATAGATCTTCCGTGATCTCTGTTTCAGAATAATGATCTGCAGGAAAATTAAGTAAAAACTGATCTTCTTTAATTTCTACACTTAACTTTCCACTGTAAACCGTTTGAAAATTGATCAGGTTTCCTTTAAATCCTTCTAAATGATGCAAAACATAAGCACTTGCTAAAGTAGCGTGTCCACATAAAGCGACTTCAACGGTTGGCGTAAACCATCTGATTTCAAAACCATCTTCTTTGGGGACATAAAATGCAGTTTCGGCAAGATTGTTTTCTGCTGCAATTTTCTGTAAAGTTTCTTCCGGCAGCCATTCTTCGAGAGGGCAAACTGCAGCAGGATTTCCTTTAAATACTTCATCGGTAAACGCATCAACCTGATATATTTTTAATTTCATTGTTTTTGATTTTAAGTCAAAGTTCAGAAATAAATTTCATCAATTACAGATACAGAAATGTGTAATTTGATGGATACAGTTTAGAGTGCGTTTTTAACAATTGTTCCTAATCTTTTCAGATCATTCTCAAGACCTTCGTCCCATTTTAAAGCAAAATTCAGTCTCATGCAATTATTAAACTGATCGTGTTGCGTAAACATTCTGCCGGGTGCAAAACTTATATTTTGTTTTACAGCAACATCGTAGAGTTGTGCCGTATCAATTCTATTGTCTAATTCCAGCCAAAGCACAAATCCGCCTTGTGGCTGAGAAATTTTAGTATTTTCAGGGAAATATTCTTCAACAGCTCTTTGATATTTCAAACAATTCGTATGAAGCTTTTGTCTAAATCCTCTTAAATGGTGATCGTACCTTCCGTTTTCCAAAAAATCGGCAATCACTTCCTGATAAAGAGGTGGTGTAGAAATCGTCTGAATAAGTTTTTGCCTCAAAATTTTCTCCTTATACTTTCCGGGCGCTACCCAACCCACTCTGTAACCAGGCGCCAAAGTTTTGGAAACAGAACCGCACCACATAACGATTCCTGCTTCGTCAAAGGCTTTGCAGGGTTTTGGCCTGCTTGTACCAAAGTAAAGATTACCATAAAGGTCATCTTCTATTAACGGAATATTGTGGTACGTAAGCAATTGTACCAGTTCTTTTTTTGTTTCTTCAGGCATCAAAGAGCCTAAAGGATTGCTGAAATTACTGATAAAACAGCATGCATTAATCTTGTGAATGACTTTTTTTAAAGCTTCAATATCAACTCCTGTAACTGGATGCGTGGGCAATTCGATCACGTTCAGCCCCATTGCTTTTGCAATCTGAATAATTCCAAAATAAACAGGGCTTTCAATCGCAAGTGTATCGCCTCTTTTGGTAACTGCCATCAGACAATTAAAGATAGCATTCATCGCACCTGAGGTCGTTATTAGATCGTCTTCAGTAATTTTTCCTTCTAAAACGAGAGACCATTTTGCTATATTTCTTCTTAGATTCAGGCTTCCTTCCAAAGGTTCGTAAGCAGTTCCGCTACCTTCTAAGTTTCTTATTGTTTTAATGACTCCCTTATTTAATTTTGCAATAGGCAGGAAACTGGGATCTGGAACTCCCAAAGAAAACTGTCGTATATCTTTGTAGTGAAGTGTGTCGAATACTTTACTGATGAGGTCTTCCGGATCAGACTCATTCTGGCAAGTTTCAGGTTTGCTTATTGATGGAAGAGCGCATTTTCTCTGTGATGTTTTGCTTACGTAGTACCCCGACTTTGGTCTCGATTCAATAAGAGATTTGCTTTCTAATTCTAAAAAAGCCAGTTTTACGGTATTGAGACTTACATCATATATTTTCTGAACAGAGCGTATCGACGGCAATTTATCTCCAATTCTTAAAGTTTCAGACAGGATTTGATCTTCTAAAATTTTTGCAATTTTTACATAAAGGATTTCCTTCGTCATTATCGTATGTTCTGTTTTGAGTAAATTTATTAAAATTATGCTTCTAAATATCAAATAATAATTTGTAGAAATTTAGAAAATTGTAATCACAATCATTAAATCTAAGATTAACTAGACCAGTTCAGCCAATCTACCATTCTTGTGATTGAATTCTTCATTCCTTTATGGTCTAATTCTTTTTTAGATAAATACTTCTGCTTTGATTGATTAATGAATCTACTTTCCAAATCTCCAAAAGAATATTCAGGATTAATGATTGCATTGAAAACAATCTCTTCAGAACTATTAACCGTAAAATATGAATACCCGATAATTAGATCTCCTTTAACCAGCTTATAGATAGGGAATCCAAATTCTTTCGTCAGTTCAGGTTGATTAAAATGTTCACTTTGGTTCTCAATTTCTGTTTGGGAAAAATATAGATCTGTTATTTTAGTTAAATCGGAAAGATGTACAGGTTCAAATTTTAAAGCTGTTTCCTCTTTTATTGTTGTGGGCATATTGTTTTTATTATGTAAACAAATTTATTTACATCAACCCAATAATTACAGATACAGAAATGAGTTATTTAATGGATACAGTTTTGTGTTCAAAATAATTTTTATTGTTTAAATTTATACTATTCATGAAGGTTTCGAAGTTGCCAATGTTGAAAATGACAGTTGCTATTTACAGAGAATGTCTTAAATGTCTTTGTGAGAATTAAAGAAATCAAGCATGGTTGTTAAAGCATTTTCACTGTGCATTCTTTCTCCGTTTTCAAGTGATTCCTGTGCTATTTTTGATGCTCTTTTAAACATATTCTTTTCATACTCAGAAATAGCGTTTTCTATTGTGTCAAATTGAGAAGAAGTTAGAGTTTCGCTTAATTCTAAAGCATCAAGCATTGCCATATTTACACCTTCACCTGCAAATGGCGGCATTAAATGGGCTGCATCACCAATAATGGTAAGGTTTTTTGCTGTTTTCCAGGTTTGGTCTAAAGGCATACAATAAATTGGGCGCGGAATAAAAGGAGTAGAAGTGTTTTCGAATAATTCATACCAAATAGGACTCCAATCTGGGTATTCTTTTTGAAACCATTTTAATACTTCAGATTTATTATAAAAATCTAAACCGGACGCAACTGCCCAATTTTCATCAGCTTTAAAACTTGTGTAAAAACCAATTTCACCATTTGCTTTTTGTCCCATTAAAATATTTTGCTCGTTCCCGAAAGCCATAATTTTTCCACCACGAAGTATTTCAGAAATATTTGGAACTCTTTTTTCGGCATCATAAATATTGCCTTCAAGCATTGTAATACCAGAATAAAATGGTTTGATGTCTGTAAGATAAGGCCGTATTTTTGAATTTGCGCCATCGGAACCGATTACAATATCTGCATATACGCTTTCCTTGTTTTTGAAATGTAGCATCCAGCCTTCATCTTGCTGTGTCATTGAAAGAAAATGACTGTCCCAAACAATGGTTTCAGGAGCTAAAGATTCAAGCAGAATTTTTCGTAAAACACCTCGGTCTATTTCCGGACGGAAATGTTCGTCTCCAAAATTTTCATCATGCTTTTCTCCGTGATCGCTGAAGAATATTTCTGCTTTATGGTTTGTAATGGTCGATTGATCTGCACCGACCATAAAATTGTTTTTAAAATCTTCCAAAAGACCCGCTTTTCGCAATGCCGCCAAACCAGATTCATCATGTAGATCAAGAGGGGAGCCTTGTACGCGTGCATTTTTATTTAAATCTCTTTCATACACTTTTACGTCAACACCTTTTAGTTGTAAAAGTTTTGCCAACGTCAATCCACCCGGACCTCCTCCTACAATGGCTACTTTTTTATTTTGTAATAACATTATTTTTAAATTTTATAATGCAAAATTACTTTTGGCTGTAGACTAAAAATTGTAAAAATCGGTCGTTTTCGTTTTTGTGTAATTCTTTTGGTGAAACACCAGAGAGTTGTTTTATTTCTTTGATGAAATGCGATTGGTCTGTAAAATTAAGTTGCGGATAAAGTTCTCCATTTTTAATATGGTCAAGTGACACCTGAAAACGAAGAATTTTACAATATGCTTTTAAAGAAAGCCCAAATTGCTGGTTAAAATAACGGTTGATTTGTCGTGGACTCCACAAAATTTTTTCAGAAAGTTCTTTGATCGGGATCTCGCCGTTTGATTCAAAAATTAACTGGAATAATCTACGTTTTCTTTCATCTGTTTTTTCAGGTAATAAGTTTGAAATTTTTTGTGTGATTTTTTCGCAAAATTGATCAAAGTCATTCAAATCATCAAGATTAAAGCCCCAAAAGTCATTCTGCAGTATCTTTCCGGAATTTAAAATGTCAGCAATAGATTCTTTAAAAATATATTCAATCGCAAAAGGATGAAAACTTACGGAAAAGAAATTTGAAATTTCAGGAGTAGTATATTTTGGTTTGGTTTCTAAACCCAACAATGCAACGATAAGCGTTTGGTCATTTGTCTTTGAAAATATAAGATCAACTTTCCCATTAGGAATAATTACAGCATTTTGCTGTTGCGAAATATTCTGTAATGAAGAAAAACAATAGACAAGATCTGCTAAAGATTGATTTGGCTCAACAAGTTTAAAATTTAGCTTTTTTTCCATTACTTTTTAGGATGTTGTCTCTTTCAATTATAGATAAGAATTCGGTCTTATTTAAATATTACACCTTTTATATTGCTAATTACAAATGTAGTAAACTTAGAAGAAGAAAAGTTGTAGAATGAAAAAAATAGCCATGGTTTGATGATTAAACCATGGCTGTAATTATTTTTTATAAATGTGATTAGAAGGTTGTTGCAGGAGCGGTATCATTATTCAGTTTACGATTAACTTCATTCTTTTTACCTTTGGCAAAATCGTAACCGATTCCCAGAATAAACATATTTCTATTGTTGTAAATATTGGTTGTTCCCATATAGTTTACCAAACTTGCATCAAGTGTTTTTGTTTTATATCTTGATGGCATTCCCAACCAGTACATTCCGGTCGTGAACGTCCAGTCTTTCATTTTGTAATTGGCAAAAATGTGGTTTTGATTTTCATTGGTACTTAAAAAAGCTCCACTTAATGTATAAACAGGAATATTAAACATATAGGTAAGGCTCAAATTTTTATATTCAGAAGAAATAGTAAAATTATTTCCTAAATAATTATTTTTAAGCAAAGCACCTGAGTTTGTTTTTACACGTTGCATTGTAGGATAAATATTGGCTTTTATAACCAATAATCTATTTCCAAAAGGTTTTACCGATCCTGTAAACTGCACTCCTGTTCGTGAACTAAACTGTGCATTTTCGTAGGTTAATGCGTATTGAGTATTGTTATTATACAAAACATACATACTGTTAATCGCATTGTCTACATAGTTGTAGAAGAGATTCGCATTAAAATCAAAGAATTTATTATTGTAAGAATAATTCAAATTATTATTCCACGCTTTTTGTATGTTAAGATAAGGGTTTCCTGTAGACACAATATTAGGAACAACCTGATTGATGTTCGGGCTCAATGATGCACTTCCAGGGCTGTAAGGTGTATAGCTGCTTGTGAATCGCAGACTTTGATTTTTTTTGAGCTCGTATCCCAAAATTATTTTAGGCGTGATAGTCCAGTCGTCATCTGTGGTTGCAGCCGTTTTATTGTGAATATTGGTTAAACCTAAACCAATACGATACATCAGTTTTTTGCTTTTACCTGCAAATTCAGAATATAAATATTGAGTTAAATAATTAACAGAATAATCGAAATTTCCTGCTAAGTTTTCAAGCATATTATCAACGTTATTATTATCAATTCTATACCCGGTACTTAGTTTCCCTGCTTTGAAATCATGAGTGTAAGCAACTTCTCCTACAATGCTGTTTTGTTTGGCCTTTAGGTTCATATCATTATCAAAAACAATATTTCCGGAGCCAATAATCCATTCTTTATCTAATTGAAAACTTTCGCTGGTGTAGGATGATCCTACAATATTAAAACTGATTTCGTCTTTTTTGCTTAATTTTTTAGAAAAATATAGATCAAGCTTTGGAGGATTGTAACTTTCTCCGCTGTATTGCGATGTTCCGTGCAGTTCTGAGCTATTATCTTTGGTGAAAATACTTTGCCCATTTCCTTTAGAGAAATAATTGTAAATATTCATCGAAAATTTTGCCTGAAAAACATAATTATCTATCAAAGAATTGGTATATCTTAAAGCAATATCCTGATAAGTATATCCGAAATGATCTATTTTATTTTCATTGGTATTGTAATGAGAATTTTGCAAAGTATAATTGTAGACTCTGTTTACAGCACGATTGTCGTAATCTCTGAAATTAATTGAATATTCAAGTCCTAAATTATTCCTTCCGTTTGTATAATTCGCATAAGCTTGTCCGTTTACAAAACCAGTTGTTAATGCCGAGCTCACAGAACTACCTGCTGCAAAACCAAGTTCCGGATTTCTTGTGATAATATTAACCACAGTATCGGCTCTTGTCGCCCATCGGGTAGGTGGATTGTCATAATATTCAACTCGTACTACATTTTCAGGTCTTATACCTCGAGCTTGTAATTCTGTAGATTCAACACCATTAATTAAAAGTAAAAATTTACCTCCTTTAATACTGGTGATACTGCTGGAAATAGGATCAAACTGAAGTTCGGGCAAAGTCTGTAATAAATCATTGGCGTATCTGGCTTTTTTTAAAGCTTCTTCATCAAAACTGTAAACTGCCTTATCTACAAATTGTTTTTTACGTTGCGATTTTATCAGAACCTCCTGAATATCTTTTGTATTTTGAACCGAATCTTTAACTGTTGAAGTATTGTTTTCCTGTGCAAAAGCTAAGCTGCCTATTATTAAGAAGGCTAAACTTATTTGTTTTTTCATGTAGTTTTCTTGGAAATATTATCGGCCTCAAATTTAGAACAATCGATTGTCTTATCAAAAGAAATTTCACGTTAATTGGAATAATTTAATTGTATTTCTTTATAAAATTTTATAAAATATAGAAACAAGTAATACATTTTTAATTTATTACTGTGAAAAAGTCTCTGGAATTTGATTTTCGTTATGAGCTATTAATTATTGGGATATTCTTTTTTCAAATTTTTATCTAAAATAAAAGGTACAAAAGGCAACACAGATCCTACAAGATATATGATAATTCTTTTAATGCTCCATTTGTATTTCAGAGAAGCAGCAATGAGAATGACCATGTAAATAAGAAATAAAACCCCGTGAATCCAGCCAAAATATTTTACAGGCTCAGCAATATCAAGTATATATTTAATGGGCATTGCAATAAAAAGTAAAATTAAATAGGAGATACCTTCGATGATTGCAGTTTTACGGTATAGATTGATCATAAAATTAGAATGGTTTAGACTGTTGATTTTTCAATATTTTTTTTTGAATGTCAATAATAAATCAAAAAACAGATAAAATTGATGCTCTTTTCTTATCGGGTATAAAAATGCAACAAATTATTCTATATTAAATCGAATTTTAGTGATTTTTTAATTAAATTTATACCACTATAAATCATGTGAACTGTCGTACGGGAAAATTCTAAACGGTAAAATAGTTTAAATAGAAAATTTTAAAAGTATGAGATTCAGGAAAATTCTGCTTACTTCTTTTCTGGTGATTTCCTCGCAAACATTTTGTCAGCAACTGACACTGAAACAATGTATAGAAAAAGGGAAACAAAATAATGTCATTATAAAACTGGCAGAGCAATCTCTGGAAACCCGGGAAAAACTTCTGCAATCCAACAAAAACAACAGTCTTCCGAAAGTAGATTTTCTTGGCGGCTACAATTATATCGGTGAGCCTTTAAAAGTTAATCTGCAACAGGTAAAAGACGGAATTGTGGAAGGTTCGGCAAATCAAAGTGTGTATTCTGCCAATGCAGCGTATCAACAGATTACGGGAAACCAGCTTTCACAACAGGTTCAGGATGTTATTTACCAAACCTCTAAAGATATTATCAGTGCAGTTTATCCCAACTATAATCCTGCAATTACAAAACAAAGTTATTTTTTAGCAGGAATTTTGGTGCGTCAACCTATTTATTTAGGTGGAAAATTAAATGCAACAAAAGAGCTTTCAAAACAGCAGGTAGAAAGCGGAAAAGCAAACTTAGAGTCTTCTCAGGATCTTACAGCTTATAATATTTCTTTAAATTACATTCAGGTAATGTATCTGAATTCGATGATCAAAAAACAAGAGAAGATTGTAGAATCTCTTGAAAACAATGAAAAATATGCGCAAAGCCTTCTGAAAGCCGAGATTATTCCACCTTACCTGAAAAACTGGTCAAATATTACAAAACTTCAAGGCGAAACTAATCTTAAAAACCTTAAACTTGAAAAAGAAAATGCGCTGTTAACGTTGAAAGACTTGATGGGAATTTCTCTTGATGAATCATTGGATATTAATGAAGAGCTGAATGAGGATATTGACGTACCTAATTTTTCTTCGTCTGAAAATAATGCAGATTTAAAATTATTATTAAGCAAAAAGAAAGAAGCTGAAACTACTCACAATATTACAAAATCGCTTTCAAGACCTAACATTTTTGCCATTGGAAACTATCAGTTTTTCAGAAACGATTTACCGCTAATTACTCCACCTTGGTTGGTTGGGATAGAAATGCAATGGACGCTTTTTGACCCTGAAAGAAAATCCAGAAATCTGGCTTCGCAATCTTTAATAAAAGAAGCCGATCTTTTGATCAATCAAAAGCAAAAATCAGTGAATTTGGCAACCAAAATTTCTGAAAATAAATTAATAAGCTTTAAAGAGCAGAACGAAACATTCGATGCTGCAAGAAAACAGACGTATACTACGACTGAAATGGTAAGGAAAAGAATGGAAAACAGTTTGTCTTCTGTAAAAGATGTGAACGATGCTTTGCAGCTTCAGTACGAAGCCGAAAAACTATATTATACGTCTTTAGTTGCCTATCAAACGGTGATTGCGACTTATTTTTACATTACCGGAAACGTCGAAAATATAACCAATTACATTCCTTAAACTGATAAAAAATGAAAAACTTTATAAAAAATTACTGGGCGGTTTTCATTCCAATTATTGTATTGGTTATTGCTCTGGTTTACCTTTTTCAAAATAAATCTCCAGAAAAGAATAAAGAGAGCGTAATAGGAATGGTAGATGCCGAATTTGTGGATGTTTCTGCTTCGTTGCCCGGAAGAGTGATTGAATTATTGGTGAAAGAAGGAGACGAGGTAAAAGAAGGACAGGTTGTAGCTCAAATGAAAACTTCTGAAATTGAGACGATTCAGGCGCAGGTTTCAGAAGCGGTGACGGTTGCTCAAAATCAACTGGATAAAATCAATCGTGGAGTAGAACCTGAAGTTTTAAAATCTGCAGAAAATCTTCAACAGATTGCAAAACAACAAATGGATCTGATGAATAAAACCTACACCCGTTTTCAGAATCTTTATTCGGAAGGTGTAATTTCAGGACAGGAAAGAGATGTTATTTATTTCAAATATAAAGCGGCACAAAAAGAACTGGAAACAGCTAATCTTAATGTTCAACTTCTACAACGCGGAAATAATCAGGAATTAAAAAATTCGGCTCAGGCAATTTTAAATCAGGCGAAAGGTGCCGATCAGCTTGCTCAGGAAATAAAAGATAATGCTTCTATAAAAGCGCCTGCTTCAGGGAAAATTTCTACAATGATTTCCAATAAAGGAGAAATGGTAAATGCGGGTTATCCCATGATGACAATTCAGAAGGACAATTCTTTTTTTGTGAAATTTAATCTCCGTCAAAATCAAATGACCAAAATTGATAAAGGCAGTACCGTAAAAATGAAAATCCCAGGTTGTTTGCCGGAAGAAATAAAAGGAACTGTTGTAGAGCTAGCTCCGGCTTTAGGATATGCAGATTGGGTTCCCGAAAAGCAGAATGGTGAATTTGAACTGAGAACATTCCAGATTAAGGTAAAACCTGAAAATATCAATTCCATAAAAGGACTTCGCTCAGGAATGACTGCACAGCTTGTTTTTGATTAAAAACATTCTCTTAATTCAGAAAAATTAAAACTATTGAAAACCATCAGCCAAATCATGATCCGGGAATGGAAACGAATTTTTTCGATTCCTAATTTCTACGTGATCCTGTTAGTCATTCCGCCGATTATTTTTCTTTTTTACGGATTTATTTATCAGAAACAATTTGCAAAAGAGCTTCCAATGGCGGTTTGGGATGAAGATCAATCTTCTGTTTCGCGAACGTTGATCGATATGATGGAACATAATGAGTATATTCACTTTACTCAAACGGTTTACAGCAATGCAGAAATTGAGAAATTAATGCGGGAAGGAAAGATCTTCGGAGCGGTACATTTTCCAAAAAATATGGAGTCTGATGTCAAAAAAAATCATCAGTCGAATATAACGCTTTATACCAACGGTGCTTATCTGGTTCCTGCAAAAATGATTTACAAAGGCGCAGCTGGAGTTATTATCAAAGGTGGTCTTGCGGTTGTTCTTCAAAAAGCCGAAAAACAAGGAATGCCTGCTGAAAAAGCAAATACTTTGGTACAGCCCATTAAACTCAATACAACAACATTATACAATCCAGATTTCAATTATCAGATGTATCTTACTCCGGGATTGATAACGGTTGGTCTTCAAATGGCGCTGATTGTTGCAGCAGTTTTAATTTTAAATCTTGAGTTTAAACGAAACACCATTGATGAACTTTTACAGATTTCGACATCATCTTCGCAGATTGTGATCGGAAAAATGCTGGCTCATCTTTGTATTTCGTGGATTCTATTTTTATTGGTTGCTTACGTTGTTTTTCCTGTTTATGAATTGGGAAAACCCGAAACTGATTTTAATTTTTTCCTGATTTATACATTGATGTCTTTAGCGTGTATCGGAATTGGAATGATGCTTTCTGCAATCTCTAATAATCTGCTTTTTGTAACGGATGTTGCCTTATTTTTTACTTCACCTGCATTTGTTTTTAGTGGCTTTACATTTCCGAGATGGGCAATGCCTTGGTACGACCAGTTTTATGCAGACATCATGCCTTATACTCACTTTTTAGACGGATTTATTAAGCTTTATTTTATGGAGCTTCCATTGTCTTATGCTACTCCTGAAATTGTAAAATTGCTGGTTTTTATTGGAGTCACATTTCCTTTGAGCGTTGTATTTTTTCAGAAAAAAATCAATCAATATCTTAAAGAAAATCAGGCATGAAAGAGGTTTTAGAAATACTGAAAAGAGAAATTAGAAACGTTTCAAAAGATTCGAGTCTGTTTCTGATTTTGCTTTTGGCGCCGATTCTTTATGCATTTATGTATGGAAGTATTTACCTGAATAAAGGTGAAGAAAAAGTAAGATTGGCGTTGATTGATAACGATGGAACTGCAATTTCCAGAACATTAACACAACAATTAAACTCGACTCCGATGATAGAAATTGTGCCGAGTTCAAATATTTCTGAAGCTCAGGAAATGATGTTTCAGGGAGAAGTCCAGGGCTATTTTTATATTCAGTCAGGTTTTGAAAAGAATATTTTTTCGTTGAAACAGACGAATGTGAATTTAGTTTTGAATGCTTCACGATTTTTACCCTCAAGCGATTTGCTGAGTACCGCTACAAAAGTCTGTCTTACCGTTGGAGCAGGCGTAAGAAAAACATATTTTAATAAGCAGGGAATGGGGGAGGACGAGGCGATGAAAATGACCAATCCTATTAATATGGATTATCGACCGTTGTATAATTCCAGCATGACTTACGGTGCGTTTCTTTTGCCCGGTTTATTAGCGATTATTTTACAACAAACCCTTTTGATTGGTGTTGCAGCAGCTTTTACATCAGAAAGAGAAGAGAAGAAATTATTAAATCTTTATCAAATTTCAAAGCAAAGCATTTCTAAAATGATTTTTGGAAAAAGTCTGCTTTATTTTGTTGTATTTATGATTTTCGGGCTCTTCTTTTCAGTAGTGAATTTTTCAGTTTTTGATGTTGAGGTCAGAGGAAATTACTTCGACCTTGCTGTTGTTTCTGCATTATTTATTGCAACGATCATTGTCTTTGGAATGCTGATTGGCAGTTTCTTTAAAACTAAACTTTTTGCATTTCAGGTTTTGGTATTTTCGTCTTATCCTATTTTTTTAATTACGGGATATTCTATGCCTTATCAAGCATTGCCAAGATTTGTTCAGATTTTGTCTGATATGTTGCCAACTTCTCCGTTTCTCAAAACTTATATTTCGATTGTACAAGCAGGAGGTTCGCTTTCTGAGAATCTAAGTTCCATAATTCATTTGATTGTTTTATGGATTGTTTTTGAACTTCTTTTAATTCTTAGAATAAAATATTTAGTTAAAATATAAAGGTTTTTATTTCTTCCTAAAAAACAAAGCCCGACTGTATTCATAATTCATTCTGGCAATATTTAAAACAGAAATTCCTTGTGGGCATTCCACTTCGCAAGCTTCGGTGTTGGAACAGTGCCCAAAATGCTCAGCATCCATTTGTTTTACCATATTTAAAACACGATTACTTCGTTCTTCTTTTCCTTGTGGGAGCAATACCATATGCGTAATTTTTGCTGAAGTAAATAGAGCTGCACTTGCATTTTTACAGGTTGCAACACAGGCTCCACAACCAATACAAGCAGCAGAATCAAAAGCTTCTTCGGCGGTTTGATGTGTAACAGCAATTGCAGTTGCATCAGGAGCTTGACCAGTATTAATGGAAACAAATCCACCGGAAGAAATAATTCTGTCGAAGGCAGAACGGTCAACTTTTAAATCTTTTTTTACCGGAAAAGCATCCGCTCGGAAAGGCTCAATCAAAACGGTTTCGCCATCTTTAAAAGAACGTAAATGAAGCTGACAGGTTGTTGTATTTTTTAACGGTCCGTGAGCCAAACCATTAATCATCATTCCGCATTGTCCGCAGATCCCTTCTCGACAATCATGGTCAAATTCTACGGGTTCCTCGCCTTCAACGATTAGCTTTTCATTTAAAGTGTCCAACATTTCAAGGAAAGACATATGAGGATTCAGCTCTTTTAAATCATAATTTACCAGTTTTCCTTCGCTCTTATTATTTTTCTGTCTCCATATTTTAAGGTGTAAATCCATAATTTCTGTGTTTTTTGTAATCTTTAATTGTGATTAAGTTTTATATCAATGGCTTCTTTTCAATATCTTCACTTCAACCACTTGGCTCTTTTAACTTTTACTTTTTTACTTCAATATTATTTATAACTTCTTACAGTCGGTTGTATTTCTTCGAAAATTAAAGGCTCTTTAATCAATTCAGGCTCGTTATTTTCACCTTTCCAGGCCCAAGCTGAGATGAACTGAAATTCACTATCATTTCTCAAGGCTTCTCCATCCTGAGTTTGGTATTCTTCACGAAAATGGGCACCACAAGATTCATTTCGGGTTAATGCATCATAACACATCAGTTCACCAATTTCAAAATAATCGGCAACACGACCTGCCTTTTCGAGTTCGCTATTCATGGTGTCGCCTTGTCCTGAAACTTTTACGTTTTTATAAAATTCTTGTTTTAATTTTCGTATTTCTTCGATGGCGTATTTTAAACCTTCTTCATTTCTCGCTAAGCCGCAGTAATCGTAAAGTAATTTACCTAAAGTTTTATGGAAATAATCGACTGTTTTTGTTCCATTAATGTTGATGAAACCTTCAATTTGTTGTTTAACTTGATTTTCTGCTTTATCAAATTCAATATTTTCGGTTGAAATTTTTCCGGTATGAATTTCATTGGATAAATAATTGGCAATCGTGTAAGGCGCAATAAAATAGCCATCTACAGAAGCCTGAAGCAAAGAGTTGGCTCCCAATCGATTAGCTCCGTGGTCAGCAAAATTAGCTTCACCCAACGCAAATAATCCAGAAATGGTGGTCATTAATTCATAATCTACCCAAAGTCCGCCCATCGAAAAGTGTGCGGAAGGGGAAATCATCATCGGTTCTTCGTAAGCATTGTAACCTGTGATTTTAAGATACATATCGAATAAATTTCCATATTTCTCCTGAATTTTTGCTTTTCCTTGCTCCTTTATGGCTTTAGAAAAATCAAGATATACGGCATTTTTTAAAGGTCCGATTCCGAAACCTGCGTCAATTCTTTCTTTTGCAGCTCTTGATGAAATATCTCTTGGTGCTAAATTTCCAAAAGCTGGATAACGTCTTTCTAAATAATAATCTCTTTCATTTTCGGGAATGTCGTTACCTTTTCTGGTTTCATTTTCTTTTAGAGGAACCCAGATTCTTCCGTCATTTCTTAACGATTCAGACATTAAAGTTAATTTCGACTGATAATCTCCGGACTGTGGCAAAGAAGTAGGATGCACCTGAATCCAGCTTGGTGAAGCCATTAACGCTCCTTTTTTATGAGCCCGCCAAATTGCAGAACCGTTGCAACCCATCGCCAAAGTTGACAAATAATAAATTTTTCCGTAACCACCTGTTGCTAAAACAACTGCGTGAGCGGCGTGTCTTTCAATTTCTCCGGTGTCTAAATTTCTTACGATAATTCCTCTTGCTTTTCCGTCAATCGTAACCAAATCAAGCATTTCGTGTCTTGAAAATAACTGAACAGTTTTCTTTCCGACCTGTCGCATCAAAGCTTGATAAGCTCCCAGAAGTAATTGTTGTCCGGTTTGTCCTCTTGCGTAAAAAGTCCGGCTTACCTGAACGCCTCCGAAAGAACGGTTGTTCAAATAACCACCATATTCTCTTCCAAACGGAACGCCTTGCGCAACGGCTTGGTCGATAAGATTTAAAGAACATTCTGCCATTCGGTAAACATTGGCTTCACGGGCTCTGAAATCTCCACCTTTTAAGGTGTCTACGAACATTCTGTAAACACTGTCGCCATCGTTTTTATAATTTTTGGCAGCATTTACGCCACCTTGAGCTGCAACAGAATGCGCTCTTCTTGGGCTGTCCTGAAAACAGAATGATTTTACGTTATAACCCATTTCTCCCAAAGATGCAGCAATAGAACTTCCCGCTAAACCTGTTCCGACAACGATAACTTCTAACTTTTTTCGGTTAGCTGGATTGACTAGCTTGGCTTTCTTTTTATAATTGTCCCATTTTTGTTCTAAAGAACCTTCCGGTATTTTTGAATCTAAAATCATAGTTTCTCAATTTAATTGGCGGTGAAGAATACATAAATTGGCATCAAAGCAAACCCAACACTGATGATAATTGAATAAGCAATTCCGATGTTTTTAAACCATTTTACAAACTTCGGATGATATAGTCCTAAGGTTCTGACAGCGCTGTAAATTCCATGAATTAAATGATAGCACAACGCAATCATCGACAAAACATAAATAATCACATACCACCATTCTTTAAAAACAGTTACGACCAGAATGTAAAGGTCTTTATTTCCATTTTCATCCAAAGGAGGATTCCCGAATTTGTAAACATACCAGAAATTCTGAAAGTGAATAACTAGGAAAATCAATAGTAATGTTCCCAAAACTCCCATATTTCGGGATGCCCATTTACTGGCTCTTCCGCGTCTGTCAGCTTGATAATTTCCGCCAGATTTTTTATTTTTCAACGTAATTATTAATCCATCCACTGCATGAAGAATGATACTTGCATACAAAACGTAGGAAACTATTTTGATGATAATATTTCCCGAAAGAAAATGTGAATAGGCATTAAACTGAAGATGCGCCTGTTCCTGTGGTAAAAACAGTTGAAGATTTCCCAAGAAGTGAATCAACAGAAATAAGCTCAGGAAAAGCCCTGTAAGACACATCAGCATTTTTCTTGATAAGGTTGACAGCATATTTTTTTGTTTTGTTAATGAGGATAGATGTGGGAAGAGGAAGGTTTTAAATTCATTTTTCATGAACTTCCAGCCTCGTGCTTCAATCTTTAAACTTTTTAATAGTATCCTAATATTTTCATCCAAAGTCCGCCGATTCCCATGTAGATAATCAACAGGACAACTCCTATTTCGAGACCTCTAAGCCACCAAGATTTTAAATCTACATATCCGCTTCCGAAAAATACAGGAGCCGGACCGTGACCGTAATGCGTCAACACACCATAAATTGAGCCCATAAAACCAAGCATCATCGCCAACAACATCGGAGGAATTCCTACCGCAACACCAACACTTAATAAAGCAGCGTACATTGCAGCAACGTGAGCGGTGGCACTTGCAAAAATATAATGGCTGAAGAAATAAACGAGAATAATCACCGGAAAAGCAAGTGTCCAAGTCATATCACCGATTTTCACTTTAATTAAATCACTAAACCAGCCGATAAATCCTAATTCGTTGAGTGAACTTGCCATCATCACCAACACCGCAAACCACACAATCGTGTCCCAAGCTCCTTTTTCCGACTTTACATCTTCCCAAGTTAAAACAGAGGTTAATAAAAGTAGTGTTAACCCAATGAAAGCTGTTGTTGTAGCGTCAATTGAAAGAGCTCCTCCAAAAATCCAAAGGCCTAATAAAATGAAAAATGCCAACAACATTAACCATTCATCTTTAGAAATCGGGCCCATTTCTTTTAATTTTTGTGCTGCCATTTTCGGAGCATCACCAGTTTTCTTTAATTCAGGCGGATATAATTTGTATAAAACCAAAGGAACGACAAAGAAAGCGACCAATCCCGGAACGAAACCTGCTGCAGCCCAAGACATCCAAGTAATGTTGATTCCTAAATTGGCTGCGAATTTCTGACACATGGGATTACTCGCAGTTCCCGTCAAAAACATGGAAGAAGCGATGAGATTCATATAATAACTATTCAATGTCAAATAAGAACCTAATTTTCTATGAGTCTCGGGTTTATCAGGAACCGAATCAAAACTTATTGCCATCGATTTCATAATCGGATAAATAATTCCGCCACCTCTTGCTGTATTACTAGGAATTGCAGGAGCCAGACAAACGTCTGCCAAACCCAATCCGTAAGCTAAACCCAAAGAACTTTTCCCGAAAACTCTGATGAATAAAAAAGCGATTCTGTTTCCCAAACCCGTTTTGATAAATCCTCTTGCGATAAAGAATGAAATTCCAATCAGCCAGATTACTTTGTCTCCAAAACCGGAAAGTGCTTTTGTTATTGATTTTCCGGCATCTCCCGGAGCAACAACCTGCGTCAAAGCGGTAAATCCGATGGCCATCATACACATGGTTCCCATTGGAGCTGCTTTAAGGATGATTCCTAAAATGGTAGCTGCAAAAATTGCAAACAGGTGCCATGCATTTTGGGCAACGCCTTCCGGAGCGGGAATAAACCAGATAATAAGCGCAACCGCAAATGTGATGGCGACCGCTTTAATGTTAATCTCTTTCATAATAGTTAGTTTTACGGATTAAAATCTACTTTGGACTTGAACTATGAATAAATTATTGTTGTATTGAGAGGTATTTTCTACCTGATTTTTGTATCGGTCGAACTGCATTCCGAGTTGAATTCTGGCGCCATAATTTTTAAGAAACTCCAAACCGAACATTGGGGTAACCGTTTGTCTAGGATTTGAATTTAACCTAAAATTGGTATCTAAATATTCGTAACGGCAAGATAATTCGAAAGCGCTTAAATTTTTGTGATTGATCTCGTATCGTAAATTGGGAAGAAAATAAGCTCCACGAATTAGATACTCATCGGGATTTGAAGGTCTTAATTCTGGCGTGACCGCAAAATATAAAGGATGATTGGTTGCCTGCTTTCCTTCCAGCTGCATATCGAGGCTCCATTTTGAATCGAAATTAATTAATGAGCTTAAATCTACACCTACAGCGTAAATTTTCTTGCCAAAAGCATCACCTACACCACCATTTAGACCAACATTAAAATTATATTTTTTAGCCAAGCCAAAAACCAATCTTGTAGAATATTGTTTGCCGTCATTATTATCATTCACCTGATTTTTACCATTTCCATTCACTACAGAAACAGCATATTGAAACGGTATATTTCCTAACTCAACCTGACCTGTTGCTGACATTCCGATTTGAAAACTTGTCCAGCCTAATTTTCCAAATTCGGTGTATTGATTTGACCAGTCCAGAGATTTAATAATATCGATAGGGTAGGTTTCTTCAATACCGAACCAAGGTCTGAACTGCCCAACAGTAAGTGCAAGTTTTGAATTGAAAGTATATTTTAAATAGGCATTTTCGAGAACTCTGGACTTAGGGTCATTTTTAAAATCTGCAAGATTCGCCAATGCCACCACTTCGGTACGTTTGCTAATTTGCGCACGAACCTGAACCCTCATATATTTCACCATGAAATTATTATTGGTTCCCGAACCGTCGGAATGATGCAGCCCATTAACATCAACATCTTTGCTCGTACCGACCAAATAGCGCGCCTGAAAGAGACCTTTAATTTGAAGTTGAGGGTATTTTACAGGGTCTTCCGATTGTGTTTTTATAGAGTCGGGGACTTGTGCGGTCAAAACCAAACTGAATAGTGTGAAAGATAAAAGCAGATGCTTTTTTACGGTTAAAAAAGTACTCATTTTCTTATAATGTTTCTTGGTGTGTTAGCTTTTTTTAACAATCCTAAATAGGAAGACTGTTAAATTACCTTAAAATTAAGAAAATAAATACTAATAATCACGCTGTTTGGATTAATAATGGTTTAAATTTCAACTTGTGCAAATTTATTCTGACTTTATTTGAATCAACCCTTATTTATAACAATCATTGAATAAAGTAATTATGTTGGAAAACTAGTGAAAATTTCCTGTATAAATATTATAATTGATTGCATAGTATAATTGCTCCCGAAACGGCGAAATGATATTTTAATAAATTAAATATAAAAGTTTTTCTTTGGAAGTAGTTTTAAGTTTGTGTAGAATATATTTTAATTTAGTTAATCTAAAAAATTACTATTCATGAATTTTGATGAGGTTTTCTTTTTTATATCAAAGATTCGACATCTGAATTTGATTATCAAACTCATTAATAATTTCTGAAAGCTGTAAATGTAATTCTGATTTATCTATTTCTAAAGAAGCAGGCTTTGAGTTTTCAAATTCTTTTTTATTATTAAATCTGGGCCAAAAAATAGCTTCATAATAATAGTTCCATAATTTCTGTATAGAAGATTGGCTTTCAAACGTTAATAAAAAATTGTTTTTCTCG
The DNA here is from genome assembly GCF_900143185.1 of Chryseobacterium scophthalmum. NCBI lineage: Bacteria > Pseudomonadati > Bacteroidota > Flavobacteriia > Flavobacteriales > Weeksellaceae > Chryseobacterium > Chryseobacterium scophthalmum. Next base: position 503,841 of record NZ_FSRQ01000001.1, read on the forward strand.
TCTTGTCTTGCATAATCTCCAAAAAGATTAATATAGTTAGTGAAAAGCTCTATAACATCTATTGAAAAATTATTTTGTTCGATTTGGTCCAGAAGAAATTTTATATCATAAAAATTGTCTTCAGTTGAGTCGTTATTAATTTCCTCATTAAGCCAGGAAATTACTCTTTCATAATTTTCAATTTCCTTTTTTTTATTTATAATTTCAAGTTCAATATTTTCAATATTTTTTGATGAGAAAATTTTACCATTTTCAAAAGTTAATAACTTATCTGTGCTTTCTGCGTCGTTATCAGTAAACCAGACCAAATAAATTCCATCAACAAAATTTGGTGAAATATATTTAATGATCCAAGCTGTAAATTTTTCGTCTAACTTATTCTGAAGTATTGTTGTCATCGATTTTCGACTGAATTTTGGGAAGTTGCTTTCTGAAATTAAAATTAATTAAAAGAATTGTTTCTAAATTTTTCTTTTCACCTAGCTAACTAAATTTATTTAAGCTTCATTATTTTTTCTAAAAGAGGAGGGAGCTTCGTTTCAGGATTGATTTGATCGTTGTTCCAAAAACTCATTACACAGCTTACATTTTTATTTCTTATGTTTTCAGCAATGTAATAAACAGTTAAGTTTTTTCCGCTCGACATTCCTGCCAAAGCAGAGGCAATTCCTGTAAAATCATAGATTACTTTTTTGGCTTTAGTCTGTACTCCTTCAAATTCTACATCGATGATTTCTTCTGAAGCTACCTTTCCACCTTTTTTAGATTTTGTAATATTTAATTGATTTTCAATAGCTTCTTTAGCACTCTCTAAATCTCTATGAACAGACCAGTTCATTTCTCCTAAATAAGGACATTGAACGGTATTGAGAAAAGTCCAGTAACAGCTGTTTCCAAGTTCTATTTTTCTTCCGGCAAAATTGATTGAAGTGATTTTCATCGGAACAAAATTTTCTTGAGGAATTTTATTTTCAATAATTAAGTTGACCATTTTCTCCTCTGTTTCTTTATCTGTTTTTCCGTTTTTAATAAACCAAATTACAGAAACTGTTTTGTCTGGATTTTCAATAAAATAATAATTATTGGTTTGAAAATTATTGTCAGCTATTTTTTGCTGTTTAGAAATAAATAAATTGTTGAATTTGATTTGATCGTCTTTTGTTTTTACATCCGAATCTGTAATTTGATGTTTTCTGAAAACTTTTTTTAGACCTTTCTCGTCGAAAGAATTATTAAATTTTTCGCTGGTAATACTGTATCCATCAATATTGTACCATATTTTTCCGTTGTTGTTCAGCGCAGAAAGTCTTCCAAGAACATTATTTTCTTGTGAAAAACAAACTGAAAAAATAAGGATGAAGAAAAGATTTAATGCTTTCATTTTATTTGTTTAAAGTGAATGTATAAATAACAACATTTTCCTTGATGTATTTTTTCCAGTTCTGAGGATTTTTAGCATCATTTAATTCTACGTTTTCCGGAGGAAAAACATTGAAAGTGGGGAACATATGTTGCGGATTTTCATAATCTTTTTTAAAGCTCGTTCTGATTATCAGAATACTGTCATTCGGTTTTACTTGGAAATTATTTTTAACTTCATACCTTCCCATCGACATTGAATTTTTAAAAATTCCGGCTTCAAAAGAAATATTTTTTTCAGATGTGTTTTTTGCATAAAATGCTGTATCGGCATAATTTCCATTAATTGCTCCACAACTAATCAGCATAAAAACTAAAGAACAAGTGAATACGTATTTTTTCATTTTAAATGTTTTTTATGATTACTATTTTAATATTTTGCTTTTGGGTGAATTTTCAAAACTAAAAGGTTAACCTAAAATAGAAAATTCCAGTTGAAACATAAATTTGTAGATTTTCATACTTTAGCAGAGGTTTAGATTAATCTTTTTTTAATTTCAAGTATAATTTCTTCTAATTCTTTTCCATTTTGAAATAGTAATGGGAGTACAATCTTAGAATCGTCATTTTGAAGTATCTGAATATGTTTTTCATAATTTTCATTTGTGATATTTATGAATTTTATATTCGAATATTTAATCGTTTTAAATAAAGGGTTGATGAAATAATTTAACGCCGATCCTTTACCCTTTCCTATTATAAGATATTTAAGTTCGGTTTCTTGTAATTCCAGTTGAATAAATTTATTAAATTTAAGTAGAGTTTTACTACCAAAATAAATTGTTGTAACTGAAATTATGCTTGCAATTGGTATTATAAATAAATATGAAATATCGAAATTAGGAATATTTAAAAATAAAAGCAACAGCATAAAAATACCAATGAAAAGACAACAGGAACCGAAAAGTACTGTTCGAAAAGAATTGATATAATATTTTTTATTACTTAAATTCATTTTTAATAAATAAATTCTTATACTAATCTACAAAATTCCAATCAAAGGGAGATATTTATTTTTTAATAAATTAATTCTTTAACTTTTTAATCGTCTGCAATGCTTTTTTTATAATGTAAATTGTTTCTTTGGTTGGGCTTTCATTCTTCCATTTTTCGCAAAGTGTTTTCACAAATTCAGGTTGTGTTTTGCCTGCATCTTTTAACCGCTGTTTTTTACACATTTTGATTTTCTAATATCGGCAAATATGAGTGCATAATATTGAGTTATTAATTCCGGAAAAAGAATAATTTAAATTAGATTAAATACTTCTTGAGACCTTCCATAATTCCCTGCCAAAGCATGCTGAAAAAACTTCTTTCGGGTTCTCGTTTTTTATCAATAACAACATGTCCCGGTTCTCCTTTAGATTCATTTTTCACAAACCAATTGGCAATCGTATTTAAGAATTTTCTTTCTTTTCCTTTTTTATTCAGGAAGTTTACGTACATGTCATTGTATTTGAAATAAAACTTTCCTGCAATACCTTCCTGAGATCCGTAATAATCGAATTTTAAATAGTCAATATTTCCATCCAAAGTAATATTTAAATACGGACGCACAAACAGATTGACATTATCGGCAGAAAGCTTTTGTACGTCTCCTTTAATGGTGAACTTGTCGGCGAGATCTTTAACATCAAATTTCCAGTTGACTTTAGTTTCAGCTTTTCCGTAAAAATCAAAAGAAGCATCGGTATTGATAACAGTTGGTCGCCCTTTTATTTTAGCATTATTTACATTCGTAATCAGTGCCTGGAAATTATTAAAAGTCAGTTTCCCCGGAATATTGCTTTTTTCAGCATCTTCTTCATATTCCAAATCTGAGTTTTTAATAGATATTTCTTTGATGAATAATGGAATTTTCACATCACGTAATTTCTTACTGAAAAGATATCTTTCCGCAATATCATCAGGCGGAGCGAGATCATGATAAATATTGCAATGTAGACCATCAATGCTTATTTTGCTGAGATCAATACTGCTGTTTTTACCCAATTGTGTATTATGATCTTTTATGTTGATCTTTTTTACTTTAATTGTGTACAGATCACTCTCTTTAGCAATTACTTTACTGAAGCCTGCCCTTGAATATTTTGGAAGATAATTGAATTCACTGATGTCCGTATTTTTTCCTGTACTTTTTATTTCTGCAACTTTCAGATAATAATATTTGCCTGCATCAAGACGAATATTCTTGGCATCAACATAATTTTTTTCTGTTTTGAAAGGAATATCTTTTTTGAAGAGTTCAGTATTGCTAAATATCTTATCCACTTTAAGATCGATTTTTCCAACGGCAAGTTTTTCTACATTTTGTTTCTTTTGAGAAACTTTCCCGTTATTGATTCGGATAAAACCAATATGAGCAGTAAAAAGTGGAGGAGTAGTAGCTTTTTGATTTTTTTTCTTATTTTTTGTTGCCGATGTAATCTGTATTGATGGATTATTTACTTCTATTCCATCAAGTTGTATATTAAGATTCTGACCGATATATCTGCTTTTGTTATTTAAAATTTTAATCTGATCTGTGCTTACCGAAAATACATCTTTTGTACTGCTTTTTCCCAATGCCAAAACCTGAAAACCGTCAATAGTAATATTGGCATTCCGCGAAGCAATACTTTTAATTTTCACAGCTTGCAACTGATCTGCCTTAAAGTAAATATTCTCAGCTTCAATATCATGTTTCGTAAAGCGGAAAGGAATTTTTTCCTTAACCGTATTCTTGTCGAAGACGATATCGCTCATCTTAAAATTAAAATTCTCAACAGATGCCGTTTTTTCTTTATTAACCTGGAAAACATTGATTTTCCCTTTTTGAAAAGTAATATTTTTTAAACCAATCTTCAAGTCAATTTCTTTAGAATTATTACTCTTATCTACAGTATTTTTTCCAGTAGAATATACTTTCAGATCAGGCTGGGTAAAGATAATATCAGAAATGATCAACGAATCCTGACTGATGTTAAAGTCTTTTGCAGCCAGATTTTGTGTTGAAAAATCAAAAACATTTTTAGAATTATATTTTGCTACAGCCTGTATCGGTTTTAAATGAAATTGAACAAGTTGCAGTGTTTTATTGGCTGCGTCAATTTTCTTTGCATTAATTTCATAGAATTCATTAACGCCAATCTGTACATTTTCTGCATCGATTTTAAATTCTGAAAACGCAATCGGGATTTTATTTCCGTCTGCGCTTTGTTTAATGTTTTTTAGGTTTACATTTATATTTTGCCCTTTGAAAACCGTTTTACCAAGACCGTTCTCCACATCTGCATTTACGTTATGCAATGCAATATTGTTGATATGAAGATCTATTTTTTTATTGCTCGGTTTTTGGTTTTTCTTCAAAGCAGCAAGCTTTATTTTAATATCAGAATCAGTAAGTGTAAATTGATCTGCATGATATGTCTTACTGAAAACTGCTTTCCAAATATTTACATCTGTTATGTTAAGATTTTTTATCTTGCCATTAATTTGAGTAATGTATTGATCTTTAGGGTTTTTTGTGGCGATTTCAAGATCATTGACAGTAAGATTACCTTTCAGCAAACTTAAATTGAAATCTTTAAGCACCACTTTGTATGGTGTTTTTTCATTGATGAGATCCGGAAGTTTCTTTTGCAAATAAAAATCTAATGCAAATGGAAATATGGCTATTAATGTCACAAATCCAATGAAAGTCCAAAGAATTACTCTTTTTCTTGGTGTTTTCTTTTTTAAAAGTTTTTTTTCCATCATTTGTAAATGTGTTATAATCAACAATAAACAAAACATGTTCCAAATAATAGAATTTTTTATTTCTATATAATCCTGTTGAAAATTTATTTTGTACAATTAAAAAAAAGTTAGTTTCATCGGTAAATAATCTTTTTGTTTATTCAAAATATTTTAAGGCACATATCTTGATTATTGTCATTAAAATAATATTATCATGAACATTAAAAGAATTTTCGGAACTATTCTTACAGTATTAGGAATTGTTGGTTTAATTTATACAGGATATGAATTAATTAATAAAAGTACCGCTTACACAACACTTGCCGTTGCGGGTGTTATTGGACTTATCTTCTTTTTCTCGGGAATAAGTCTTGTGAAAAATACGAAAGACGAGAGCTAATTTTACATTACTGATTTTTACAGCTTTATTGAACATGAAAAAATGTAAAAAACAAATAATTTAGTTTTCACAGAGGATTATGGCATGCTATCTGTTATACAATCCATAGCAAAATTAATGTATGGAACAGATTTTTATCAAGGTGGCTTTTTGCCAAAAATGTAGCGGATATCATGCTTCAACCTACGCCGACTCGTCTCAAAAAAATAACCCGGAAATTATTGATCACTATTTTTATCATGGTGAACCATATTTCACTTTCAACCAGTCCAGTTTTAATAAAGCTGAACAACTTGAATACATTGAAGTGAAAATTCTTCAGCTAAAAGAGCACCGGAAAAATGATCTTCAATATTGCGGATGCAAGAAAAAGCCAAGAAAATTACCAGCTGTAATCAAAAGCATAACTTTCTCGGAATCTTCAACACAAATGCCTAAATATGAAGAAGTTTCAGAAACTGAAATTTACTTTAGAGATGTTTACCGATTGTCGTATAATTTTCATTAAAAATATTGATGATAAATAAATTTCGTCACATAAAATAAAAGGAACTGAATAAATTATTCGGTTCCTTTTTCTTTTATGCTTTCCGAGAAAATAATACTTTTAATTGAACGAATACATGTTTGAAAAGAGTAGTTTAAGATTTCTAATTCTCAGAATTTGAATTAAAAATTCACTTTTTGTGCTTGAAAAATTATGTATCTTCGCTGCTGATTTCTGAATAATTTCAACTAAATTTTCTTTTATTTTTTAAACAAAACAAAATAGTTTATCGATTGTAATCGTATTTAATAGTAATATTATTTTAAAGTAAATAATAATAAATCAGAAGGTTTTGAAGATTAATTTTAAACATGCACTTACCCAAAGATCTGTTTTTATAGCGGCTTTATCTGCTTGTTTTATAGCGGCGGTAGCTTTTGCTGTTCTTAGTCTTCTTATCACTCACGACAGCCGAAAAAATAATGAAGAATTTGCCAGAAAAACTTTTTTGAGAAAATATGAAACGGTAGAAAAAGAATTTAGAAACATCGAAGATTATCAGTATTTACTTCGTGCTTTGATTCAGAAAGATGGTCTGAAAAATTATAAAGATTATTCCTCGGTTTTAAATAGTTTAAATAAAAGACGAAAGCTCGTTCCGTACAGTTGGTATTATTACTATAACGGTGTTTCTGGTGAATCTGGCAATAAAGATCTTTTATCGGATGTTCTCAAAAAAGATGAAAAGGTAGAAAAGTATACCAAAATAAAAAATAATGGACCCGGTAATTTTAATAATTACATCATTAGTCATAACGACAGTATTTATTGGTTAAGCTACGATTCTTTGATACAGGCAAATAAAGATATGCTGTATTACGGTTCTGCAGTAAGTCTTGATAATCTTCATCAGTATTTTGCGACGATTGATCAGTCTCCGAATACGTATACCTATGTTTTTTCAAAAGAGGGAATTTGTATTACACATCCTGATAAAAAGTTTTTAGGGAAAAATATTTTTGATTTTACAGATATTCAGTCACAAGATACCTTAACCAGCAAAACCGAATTAGGATATACCGAAAGAAATACCATTTCAGAATATCTTGATGTAGAAGTCATCCGATTTATAAAGCCTTTAAAAACGGATAATTTTGAAGGATATGCAGCAGTTAATTACGTAAGTTTTCTGATCGATGAAAGTGTAAATCAAACAAAAAGATATACAGTTTATATTTTTCTGGCAGCTTTACTTCTTATTGTGACGGTATTTATTTTGTTTTACAGAGCGACTAATATGGCGTTTCAGGAGAAAGAAAAAATACAGTCTGAAAAAAACCTGCTCCTTGTTGAGAATGAAAAAATGCACAGGGAAGAAGCATTAAACCAGCTTCAACAGCTTAAAAACAATATCAATCCGCATTTTCTTTTCAATTCACTGAATTCTCTTTACATGTTGATTGGTCTTAATAGAGAAAATGCACAGAAGTTTACAATGAATCTTTCGAAGATTTACCGATATCTTATTGTGCCACCGAAAGAAAATCTGGTTCCTGTGGCGCAGGAAATTAGTTTTATTAAACAATATATGGATCTTCTGAAAAGCAGGTTCGACGAAGAAATTAGTTTTGAATTAATTATCAATCACGAAGAAAGCTTAGAAAAACGAATTCCTTATTTATCGCTACAGCTTGTTGCAGAGAATGCTATAAAACATAATATTGCAACCATAGATAATCCTTTAGCCATTATTATTACCGTTGAAAAAGGTGGAGTTATTGTGAAAAATACTTGGCAACCTAAGACGGAAGAAGTACAAAGCGAAAAATTCGGATTAGATTATTTAAATCAAATTTATGGGTGTTTTAAGAATAATAATCTTGATATATCTATTAAAGATGGATATTTTATCTGCTTCCTGCCAGTAATGGATTAAAAGTTTAAAAATCCATTCACTCCCATAATTCACCCTTTCACTCCCTATTAATATAGATGTAGTTTTGTAGGTCATATTTTTGCCTACTGAAAACCTAGAGGGCATGAAATGTACTATTTTAATGAAGAATTACAGGCTTGCACTGTATCTGGGGCTTAGTTTGGCCTCTCCGGCAGCTTTTGCACAGAAAAAAGATACTGTAAAAACCGACAAAGAGAAATCTGCTAAAACAGATACTTCCTCAAAAAAAACCAAAAAAATTGATGAACTGATCAAAAAAGGAACTTATAAAAAAGGTCTTTTTAATACGATTCAGGTAAAGACAGATATTTATTTTGAAATTCCTGACAGTTTAATCGGACGCCAGTTTTTGGTTGTGAATAAACTATCACAAGTTCCGATGCAGGTGAATGAAGCGGGATTAAACAAAGGAATGAATTATGAAAATAAGGTAATTTCTTTTCACCGTGATCGTGTTGCCAAAAAAATATGGGTTAAAACGGTGGTTCCACAAGTGTCTTCTCCTAAAAATGATGTGATTACAAGATCTGTAAAAGATAATTTTTCAGAATCTGTCATTGAAGTTTTTGATATTGAGGCACAAAATGCTGACTCTACTTCGGTAGCAATCAAAGTAAATAAAGTTTTTGACGGAAACCAAAAAAGTTTTAATGATGTTTTGGCGAATGTTGGTCTTGGAGGGTCGGTAAAATCAAACCTTTCTTATATTGAAAATGTAAAAACTTTCCCTAAAAATCTTGTGGTTAAATCTCAACTGACTACTTCGGTGAATGAAGGAGGTGTTGATTTACCTGTAACATTGGGTGTGACGAGTAATATCGTATTGCTTTCTAAAGTACCGATGAATTCCAGAACCGATGATCCTAGAGTTGGTTTTTTCAGTGAAAAACATTGGGCGTTCAATGACCGTCAACAGAGAATGGATGAAAAACGTTTCATTACAAGATGGCGTTTGGAACCTAAAGATGAAGACAAAGAAAAGTATCTGAGAGGAGAATTGGTAGAGCCTAAAAAGCCTATCGTTTATTATATTGATCCCGCGACACCCATTCAATGGCGTGAAAAAATTATAGCAGGAGTTTACGATTGGCAGGTTGCTTTTGAAAAAGCTGGGTTTAAAAATGCAGTTATTGCAAAAATGCCGGATGAAAATGATACCGATTTTGATATTGATGATGTAAGATATTCGGTGATTACCTATGCGGCTTCACCAAAATCTAATGCAATGGGACCTTCTGTAGTAGACCCAAGAAGTGGAGAGATTATTGAGTCTGATATTATTTGGTGGCATAACGTAATGACCTCTCTTCAGGAATGGATGAGAATTCAGACCGGACCAATTGATCCAAAGGCAAGAGGAAATGTGTTTAGTGATGAGCATATGGGTGAAGCAATTCGTTTTGTTTCTTCTCATGAAGTAGGTCATACGTTTGGTTTGAAGCATAATATGGGTTCTTCATTTGCATTCCCGGTAGAATCATTACGTTCAAAAGAATTTACAGATAAAATGGGAGGTACAGCACCTTCGATCATGGATTATGCACGTTACAATTATGTAGCGCAGCCTGAAGATGGAGTTACTGCGATCACTCCAAAAATAGGATTGTATGATAAATATGCTATTGAATGGGGGTACCGTTGGTATCCTGACGCAGTTTCTGAGAAAAGTGCCTTGAGAAGTTTAATCGAAAAGCATCAAGATGATCCAACTTATTTTTATGGTGAACAGCAAAGTTATTTAGAAACTATTGATCCTCGTTCACAATCAGAAGATTTAGGTGATGATGCAATGAAGGCCAGTGAATATGGAATGAAAAACCTAAAGATCGTTATCGATAATCTTTTAAAATGGACTTATGAAGATGGAAAAAGCTATACCGATGCAGGTAAACTGTATTTAGGAGCGATCGGGCAATGGGATCTCTATTCGGGTCATGTAATGGCAAATGTAGGAGGAGTTTATTTAGATAATACTGTTTTTGGAAGTAAGAAAAAAGCTTATGAAGCAGTTCCTGCCGAAACGCAGAAAAGAGCGGTTGATTATTTAATTAAAAACTCGATAAATCTTCCAGAATGGTTGTTCTTCAATCCTATTACTGAGAAAACCTATCCAGTGAAAAATTCTCCGATGGGACCATTTGAGCAGACTCCTTACAATCTAACAAGAGGAATGCAGTATGGTAATCTGTATTCATTGTTTATGGATGACCGTTTGTTGAGAATGCTCGAAAACGAGTTGAAACATCAGGTTTCAGGTTCTAAAGAAGAAATTTATACTGTTGAGAATTTATTTGATCAGGTAAGAGGTTCAATTTTCAACAAAAAAGGAAGCTTGACGATTCTTGAAAAGATGACGCAGAAAAATTATGTAGATGCTTTAATCGTTTCAGTGAACAAATTATTTGAAAAAACTGCTGTGAAAGCAATTAAAATAGATAAAACGTTGAATGTTCCGATGATTTGTAATTTCCAGGAAGAAGCTCAAAGTCTTAGGAATATTAATTATTCATCTATGAAAAGAGTATCTGAGGTTACTACTTACAAAAGAGCAGAACTACAGAAGGTGTTGAATTTATTGGACAAAAGTAAAAACAAAGGAGATGATGCCTCTAAGGCTCATTATGCTGACTTAATCATCCGTATTAAAGAGGCTTTAAACAAGTAATCAGTTATGAAAAAAGCATTTATACTTTTACCTCTTTTGGCGGCTCAGATTGTATTAGCCCAGGAAAAGAAAACCATTACCGGAAAAATTGATGACGGAGATACTTCAAAAGTAATCGCAGGTGCATCTATCAAAATAGAAACACAGTCTGTTTCTACAAAAACGAATCAAACCGGAATTATTGAAAGCGTTTCTATCGGTACAATCACAGATAAGAACGGAAATTATACTTTAGAGATCCCTGCAGATACAAGATCTGTAACGGTAAGTTATTTAGGATATGAACCTAAAATAATTCAGATCTACGAAGGGCAAACTAGTTACAATATTACTTTGATTCCCGTTGTAAGTGACGATATTCCAGAAAAAAATAATATTCAGGAAGTAATTATCACTGGATATCAGAAAATTGAAAAACGTAAGCAAACTTCAGCTGTAACTACAGTGAAGATGAACGATATTCAGCAAGCTGGTGTTGCGAGTGTAGATCAATTATTGGCAGGACAAATTGCCGGAGTTGCCGTTACGCCGGAAACAGGAGCTCCCGGAAGTCCGGCAAAAATCAGAATTCGTGGTACTGCTTCTCTTTCGGGGCCTCAAGATCCGCTTTGGGTAATTGATGGTCTTCCGTTGGAAGGAAATGATGTGCCAAATTTTAGTGATAAAGATAATATCGATCAGCTTCAGAATTTTTCTATTGCGGGATTAAATCCTAATGATATTGAAGATATTACCATTCTAAAAGATGCCGCTGCTACAGCTATTTATGGAGCAAGAGCTGCAAATGGAGTAATTTCAATTACCACCAAAAAAGGAAAAAAAGGAAGTTTAAGAGTTAATTTCTCAGCAGATACTTTTATTACAGCCCGTCCGGATTTTGGTAAACTTAATCTTTTGAATGCGTCTGAAAAAGTAGATCTAGAATTAATGCTTGCTAATCGTACCGACTTAACCTATCGTACCGATAAAGGGGAAGTGATGAGAATTTTAACTCAAAACGGACAACTTGATGCGTATAGAAACGGAGGTTTAGGAGCTTTAAATATGTTGACACGTCAGCAAATCGATGGGCTAAGAAACAGCAATACTGACTGGGGAAAATTATTGTATCAAAATGCAATCAACAAACAATATGGAGTAAGTATTTCCGGAGGTAGCGACCGTTCAGATTATTATTTCTCTTTAGGATATTATGATGAAGAGGGAACAACGATTGGAACTGGTTTCGAACGTTATAATTTAACGCTGAAAAACAATTATAAAATAAATGATAAACTTAATTTTGGAGTGTCGGTTTTTGGTACACAGAGTGAGAGAACATCATTTGTTACAGATGCCGATGCCTCTATCAGTCCGATCAACTATTCAAGAAATGCGAATCCTTATTTGAGTCCTTACAATGCAGACGGAAGCTACAGATATGATAAAGATATTGATGGTTTTGAAGACAGATATATTCCTTTCAACTTTTTAGAAGAAAGAGAAAATACAAGTTATACGCTGAAAAATCAATCATTAAAAGCGATTTTCGATCTAGATTATAAATTAGCAAAAGGCCTGAAAATAACTTCACAGTTAGGTCTTCAGTATGACGGTAATAAGACAGAGAAATTTGCAGCCGAAAATACCTATTTCACAAGAAAGATGAAAGAAGGTACCCGTTATTACAAAGATGGCGCTTATCGTTACTTTTTACCGGATGGTGGAGTAAAACAAAATTGGGATAACAGTTTCTTCCAATACAACTGGAAATTACAAGGAAGCTATAGCACAAAAATTAATTCGGTACACGAGATTGATTTGATGGCAGGAACTGAACTTCGTAAAACTGAAGATAACACAACCGTTACAAGAGCTTTTGGTTATGATTCTGTAACAAGAAGATCAACGGCAATTGTTTTCCCAAGCTCGAATTTTGCAGCGGAAAGAAAGTACGAAACTTACAGAGAAATGCCTCCGATTGAGAATGCATATGCTTCAATGTTTGCAACTGCTTCTTACACGTACGATCAAAAATATACCTTCTTCGGAAGTGTAAGATATGATGGTACCAATTTATTCGGAGTAAATAAAAAGTACAAATATCTTCCAATATGGGCGGTTTCTGGTTCTTGGTTGGTTTCGAAAGAGGATTTTATGAAGAATCTTTCTGCTATTTCTAACCTTAGATTAAGAGCTTCTTATGGTTTGCAGGGAAATATAGACCGTAATACGTCACCGTTTTTTATTGGTGAATACAGTGACTCGACTATTCTTCCGGGTGGAAAAGAGAATATTATTAATGTAATAAGTCCTCCAAATGATAAACTTCGTTGGGAAAAAACGACTAACGTGAATTTTGGACTTGATTTAGGAGTTTTCAATAACCGTATCAATCTAACCGCTGTTACAGAAACGGTGATTCTTCGTTCAAAAAAGCAGGCAATAGATTTTTTCAAAAATGATTCTGCAGATCTTATCTTTATGGATATTCACCTTGGTGATGGCATGAGTCTCGAAATTTTCGAACAGGTAGAGCTTTTCACACCGATTATTTTTATCACTGCTTTTGATGAATATGCGATGCGCGTTTTCAAACATTTTACCATAGATTATCTTTTGAAACCTTTTGAAGAAGAAGACTTGCATAAAGCATTACAAAAATTTATTTCGATAAAAGGTAACTTCGATCCTGAACCTGTCCTGAAGTCTATTTCTTCTTTATATAAAGCTAATGATTCTGAAAAGATGAAGCATTTCATCGTAACAGACGGTAATAAAATAAGATCGGTAGATGAAAAAGGTACGGCTTATTTTTTTGCATCCGGAAAATATCTTTTCTTAACAACCACGGATAACAGAACTTATATTTATGATGATACCATTAAAGATATCATCCAAAAATTAACTCCGCCACTTTTTTTTAAAATCAACCGCAAGTTTATCATCAATAAAAAGGCAATTGTAGAAATTATAAAACATTCTAGCCAAAAGATTGAATTAAAACTTTCTCCCGCACCGGAAATTAATTCTGATGTATTTGTCAGCAAAAGACAGATTACCGATTTTTTGCATTGGATGTCAAATTAATCTTAAAATAGGTGTTTTTTTACGACAACAATATTTTAAATCACAATCTGATTTAAAGTTTTACAACATTACTTATATCTACTATTTTATCCGTAATTTTTGGTCTTATTTGGGTTAATAATTAATGATCTTAAATTATAATAATTGTTCTAAATTTTTGGTTAATAAAGCCGTCTTTTTAATTTGTTTTTAAAATAAATAAGCGTTTTAAGTTTACTAACTATCAGTTGTTTACAAATTAAATCAGAAATTTAACTATATCAATGTTCTTTTTTGGTACAGTAATTGAAAGTAAGATAGCACAGCTGAAAACCCGCACTGGAAAGTGCTTTGGGAAAATGGATAGGTCTTTATAGGATGAATTAATCCTACACTTATCTTACTTTTTTAAAAAATAAATTAAAATTTTTATATGAAATCAAAATTAGCAATTTTATCGCTTGCGATAGCGTTACCTACTACCGCGTTTGCACAAGATTCAATTCAAGTAATGAAGAATGGAGAATATCCGAATACATTTTCGTCGGGATCTGCCAATGTACAGCCTTTTACACAGTCTTCAAAAAGATTTAATGATTGGTCAATATCATTTGGTGGTGGTGTACCGCTATTGCAGTCTGCAGATCTTACCTCTATTAAAAACGGAGGCGGAAAAACTCAAATTGGTTATTCGGCTTATTTCAGTGTTGATAAAGCGATAACCCATGCTTTTGGTCTTAAATTACAGTACGATCGTGGCGAAACAAGACAGGGATGGTTTAATACGAAAGATGCTGCACCAGCAAACGCTGCCGCAAATATGCAAGTTGGAGCAAGAACTCAATATGATGCAATCTCTATTTTAGGAGACATCAACTTTTCTAATCTGATGAGACGTGTAGATAACAAATCTCCTTACAGATGGGCATTACACGGTTATGCTGGTGTTGGTACATTAGCTTACAGAGCTTACCAAAAAGACGAATTTGGTCAAAGACTGATGACAGAAGTGAAACCTTTTAAATTAAACTCTTTCTTCGGACAGGCAGGTGCAGGTTTAAAATATAAATTATCTAACAGAGTAGACCTTGAAGGAAGATTGATGTATGTAGTGACTACCGATGATGAATTTGACGGAGGAGGAGCACAATATAGTGATATCAACAAAATCTCAGATCAGACTTCTGATAATTTCTTTAATGCAACTTTAGGTTTAACGGTTAATTTAGGAAAACATGAGTCTCACTTGATGTGGCACGATCCAATGCAGGAAATTTACTACAGAACCGAAGTTTTAGAATCAAAAATAAATGATATTGAGGTTTGTAAAACTGGTGATGCAGATAATGACGGAGTTTGTGATGATTGGGACAGACAGCTTGATACTCCTGCAGGAGCAAGAGTTGACGGATCTGGTGTAGCTCTTGATGTTGACTTAGACGGAGTTATTGATCTTAATGATAAATGTGTAACAGTTCCTGGTCCTGTAGAAAATAATGGTTGTCCTGTGGAAAATCAAAATACAGGAACGGTATCTGAAGCAGAAACAAAATTGGACGGAATTGAGTTTGAACTTAATTCAGATAAAATTTTATCAAACAATACTCCGATTTTGAATAATGCTGTAAGCTATATCAATTCTTCAAACGGATCTTACACCGTTGTTGGTGCTACAGATGCAAGAGGAACTGAAGCGTACAATAAAAACCTATCCGAAAAAAGAGCAAATAATGTAAAGCAGTATTTGATCAAAAATGGAGTAGAATCGCACAAACTTGATGCACAAGGAAATGGAAAAACAGATTTGAAATATCCTGAGTGTGACCCAGCTTCAAAATGTCCTGAATGGAAAAACAAAGCAAATAGAAGAGTGTATTTTAAAGCAAAATAAAAATAATAACTTCTCTTATTCGAGACTGTCATACAATGGCAGTCTTTTTTTGTGTCTAACTGAAATTATTGTAATTATCTCAATTATAATACTTGAAAATAGAACTTTCCACAGAATAAAAAAGTTCTTTTAAAATTAAATTTAAAAGAACTTTATGAAATCATATATTGAAAAGTTTATTATCTTATTTGACCTCTCTTTTATAATAAGCTAAACCAAAAGGATTGGTTCCCGCTGTAATTGTTGTACCTGCAGTTAAAGAAGTTCCGCTAATTGTATAAGTTGATACAGCGGTTGCGGTACCTCCGGAATGGGTGACAAACATTTTGTTTCCGTCTTCATTCACTACAATATTATGAGGTGTGGTACTCAAAGCCATTAAAGGCATTCCGTTTTGCATTCCTGTGGCTGCATTTATAGAGTACAATTGCTGTCCAGTAATATTGGTTACAAAAACAGTGTTTTGGTCTGCTGAAGGAAATATTCCGTGCGCACCAGTGAAAGCATTATTAGAAATCACAGTCAGATTACTGCCATTCAAAGCATATACTTGACCTGATTGACAAGCAACAAACAATTTGTTAGTATTGGGTAAATGATACAAATGAGGATCTTTTCCAACGTTTGCTTCGCCAGTTTTAGAATAATCTGAAGTAGAATACATGTACACTTTGTCAGGCATTGCCGCATCAACATTAAAAACAGAAACGTATGCTTTTGTTGCATCTTTGCTTAAGAATACATCATGTGGTTTCATCCCAACATTAATTGTTTTAACGACAGTATTTGTATTGAGATCAATCACCGAAATAGTATTGTCTATATCGTTACTTACCCATAACTGTTTTCCCATACCATCTGCCCACATATGAAAAACACCGTTACCAACTGTTATAGAACTTTCAACAGCTTTGGTTTGTGGGTTTATAATATGGACTTTTTTCCCCGCTCTGTCTCCAACAAATATTTTGTCTTTGGTAGGAACGTACACTACATACATCGGCTCAGAACCTGAGATTGCAAGAGTACTCACTTGGTTGGAAGTGGCATCAATAAAGCTTACGCTTCCTGCGCCTCTGTTTGCTACAACTACTTTTTCTTCGTAAATTTTAGGAGAATCACTGTAGTAATAATCATCACTGCTGCAGCTTGTGAATAAAGTAGCCAATAAAGCTACCGGTAGACCGAAAATTAAATTTTTCATTGTATGTTTTTTTAAAGTTAAAAAATAGAATTATGCTTTCAATGCATTTGATTAATTATCACCAATCATGATGCATGAATTTGCTATAGAATCGAAAACCGGTAAAAGTCTTCTGTTTTTTTTTAACTAAAAAGGAGTGAGCCTTTCTACTAATCTACAACAATTAAATGGAATAAGCTAATTTTCAGCAATATAAATATCGAATGATTCCATGTTTATAATTGTAAAAATCCTTACTAGACCATTTAACTATTTCTTCAAACATTAATATTCATCATCTTTTAAACGAAATTTTTTTGTAAAGAGAAAATTTATTTGATCAACAACTCAATTTTAGTTATAATTTTGAAGTTTAAAATTTCCACGATTGAATACTATTTTAATTATCGACGACGAAGCCAAAATAAGGTCGCTTCTGTCACGCATCATAAGTCTTGAAGGGTTTGAAGTTTTCGAAGCCAGTAATCTGAAAAGTGGCTTAAGAAAACTCGAAACTTCAGAAATTGATATTGTGATTTGCGATGTTAAACTTCCCGATGGAAATGGAGTAGAATTTTCCCGAACGGTTAAAGAGAAGTTTGCTACCGTTGAAATCATTCTTTTAACAGCCTTTGGAAACATTCCCGATGGCGTTCTTGCTATTAAAAATGGTGCTTTCGATTATATTACAAAAGGTGACGACAATACCCGAATTCTCCCGTTAATTTATAAGGCAGCCGAAAAGGTAGCACTCAATAAGAGAGTATTGCATCTTGAAAAACAACTCAATAGAAAACAATCTTTTGACAGTATTATCGGTGAATCATCAATGATCATTTCGACTATTAATTCGGCTCAAAAAGTAGCGGCAACAGATGCAACGGTGCTTTTAACTGGTGAAACCGGAACCGGAAAAGAAGTTTTTGCTCAGGCAATTCATCATGCAAGCAAGAGAAATAAAAATAATTTTATTGCCATCAACTGTTCTGCTTTTGGAAAAGATTTGTTGGAAAACGAATTATTTGGTCACAAAGCAGGTGCTTTTACAGGCGCTTTGAAAGACAGTAAAGGGATTTTTGAAGAAGCCAACCAGGGAACGGTTTTTCTGGATGAAATAGGTGAAATGCCGTTAGATCTTCAGGCAAAACTATTGCGTGTTTTAGAGTCCGGAGAGTTTCTGAAAGTAGGAGACAGTAAACCTACGAAAACCGATGTAAGAATTATTGCAGCAACCAACAGAGATCTGGAAGCTGAAATCGAAAAAGGAAGTTTCCGTGAAGATTTATATTACAGAATCAATATTTTTCAAATAAAACTTCCTTCATTGCGGGAAAGAATTGCTGATATTGAATTGTTGGTTAAATTTTTCCTGAAAAGTTTTTCACTTAAAACAGGGAAAAACATAACTTCGATTTCTCCAGATTATTTAAAAGCCTTAAAAAACCATCTTTGGAAAGGTAATATTCGTGAGCTTCGAAACGTCATTGAACGAAGCGTTATTCTTACAGATTCCCCAGAAATAGGAATAGAAAGTCTTCCAATAGATATTTCCGTATATAGCGGCGATAAAGATTCCGCACAGACAAAAATAATGTCGGCATTTTCTATGGCAAGTGCCGAAAAAATGCAGATACAGAAAGTCCTCAATCATACCAAAGGTAATAAAGCCGAAGCAGCACGATTACTGGAAATCGGTATTGCAACTTTGTACAGAAAAGTAGAAGAGTACAAAATTTCGTAAAAAATATTTCCATTCTGATAACGACCCTATCATTTTGATAGGGTTTTTTGTGTTTTCTAAATTATTGCTTCTGTCTTAATTTGTTGTTGTTCAGTATATTGTGTTTTTATTTCGTTTAAAGGAATAAATCTTGGCATAAGTATTCAAAACAATCTAAAAATGAATCATACAGATGCCGTAAGAGAAATCATAAAATTGATTCCTGAATCTCAGGAAGAGTTTAAAGATTCTTACAAAACAAAAACACCGTTTATGGTGATCAGTGTTTTCACCAAGCAAATCAAAAAACTAATAAAAGATCATGATCAGAAAATTCTGATGAAATCGATCATCAAGATGAATCTGCTTTACAGCAAAGGAGATCAGGCCTTAAAAAACGCTATCGAAAACATTTTTGTTTACTCTTTAGATAGTCTCACGTTTTGTTGCGAACCATCATACAAAAATTTGATTTTCGCAAAAATGTCACCGACTCTGCAAAATAACTATCTACGTCAGGTTTATAAATCAGGAATTTAAAAAATTAAAGAAATGAAATCAAAAATCAGAAAAATCGGAGATTGGAAACTTTTAAAGTCTACTCGTGAAAAACATAATCTTGAAATCATTACCATCAATATTGCTGTAATCCTTGGAGTTTTTGTAGCCGCTGCGATTTTACAGGTAAACTAAAATAAATAAAAAAATGACAACAATTATTCTATTAATTACGGCAAGTGTGTTGTTCGTTTTGTTTTATCGTCTCGTAGAATATTTCGACAAAATTTAAAATGTTGAATAAAATAAACAGATTTACTGCTGTAGAATATCTGAAAGTATTTTTTCCGGCGGTTCGAAAAGAGATTGTAACGCTTTCTGAGCAAAACAATTTTCCGGGAGTAGTGCAAATTGCAGTAGATGATATTAAAGTTCTTACAGAAAAATCAAACGTACAGAAGATTAATATTTCAATCAAAAGAATGTACTGGATTTACAAAAACGGAAATTCCTACATCAGATACATTATAGAAAATCTTTTTGTACGCTCATTCGGAAATCTGAGAAAAAATCTGAAACCGCAACAATGGAAATTTCTCTATCAGGAAATTCCAAAAGATTTTAGAAATGTGTATAGCGAACAAACAAAAAAAGATCAAAACTTAAAATTTTAAAAAATGACCATTCTATTTCTTATTTCAATAGCCATATTCATTTATATCTGCTATGTGCTTGTAAAACCTGAAAAATTTTAAAAATAATTTAATAAGCAAATGAACCGCAAGATTATACATCAAATGAAAGAGTGGGGAATTCTGATTTTTTGGATCAGTTTCGTCATTGCTTTTTTGTATTTGGTGATTTCCGTAAAAGAATTTGCATTAATTCATTAAACAAACTATGAACACTGAAATCTTAGGCGTTGTAGCGATGTTTTTAATAACATTACTGTTGGCGATACCTTTTGGAAAGTATATTTCAAAAGTCTACACAGGAGAAAAAACCTTTCTTGATCCTGTTTTCAAACCCGTAGAAAGGTTATTCTACAAAATATCAGGAATTAATCCTGATCATGAAATGAATTGGAAGCAACATTTAGTAGCACTCTTAACCATCAATTTCTTATGGTTTTTTATGAGCATGCTGATTTTGATGAATATGAGCTGGCTTCCGCTCAACCCAGACGGAAATCCGGATATGTCGCCGGATTTAGCCTTCAATACAACCATTTCTTTCTTAGTCAACTGTAATTTGCAGCATTATTCTGGAGAAACAGGAATGAGTTATTTAGGACAGATCTGGTTGATGTTTCTTCAATTTGTTTCCGCAGCAACAGGAATGGCGGCCTCAATAGTTATTTTTAAAGCTTTCAGAGAAAGATCCACTACAAAGCTTGGAAATTTTTACGACTATTTACTTAAATCTACGACCAGAATTTTACTACCTCTTTCATTTTTAATGGGAACAATAATGGTATTTCAGGGAATGCCGATGACCTTCAGCGGAAAAGATAAAATGATCACGCTAGAAGGTAAAAATGTAGAGGTTTCTACAGGACCAGTTGCAGCATTTGTTCCTATAAAACACGTTGGAACCAATGGTGGAGGTTTTTTTGGAGCCAACGGAGCACATCCTTTAGAAAATCCCACTTACTTTACCAATATGGTGGAGATGTTTGCCCAATTTATCATTCCGATGGCGATGGTTTTTGCATTTGGGCATTTTATCCGAAGAAAAAAATTCGGGTACATGATTTTTGGAGTCATGACGGTTGGTTTTCTTTTGTTGGCTGTACCAACGGTTATTATGGAAATGAATGGTAATCCTGCGATCAGCCAAATGGGGATTGATCAGTCATTAGGCGCAATGGAAGGTAAAGAAATTCGTTTCGGATCAGCCGCTTCAGGTTTTTGGAGTATTGTAACTACGGTTATTTCTACAGGATCTATCAATTCAATGCATGACAGTGCGATGCCGCTGTCAGGAATGACTCAAATGCTTGCAATGATGGTCAATGCTTTCTATGGCGGCGACGGAGCAGGTATTCTGAATATCTTCATCTACATTATTCTTGCCGTTTTCATCAGCGGATTGATGGTAGGTCGTACTCCGGAATTTATGGGTAAAAAAATTGAAGCCCGTGAAATGAAAATTGCGATGATCGTAGCGTTATTTCATCCGTTTCTTATTCTTGTTGGAACTGCGATCGCGACTTATTTTCCGGAAGTCGGAACTTCTACTCTCAACAATCCAGAATTCCACGGTTTCAGCGAAGTATTGTATGAATATACATCTTCTGCAGCCAATAACGGAAGTGGTTTTGAAGGTTTAGGCGATAACAATCTTTTTTGGAATATTTCGACAGGAATTGTCTTGTTGTTGGGGCGTTTCTTACCGATTATTGGCCCTGTAGCAATTGCAGGATTATTAGCTCAGAAAAAATATATTCCGGAAGGTGAAGGAACTTTAAAAACAGATACTTCAACATTTGGACTCATGACTTTTGCAGTGATTGCCATTATTGCGGCACTGTCTTTCTTCCCGGCATTGGCTTTAGGACCAATTGCAGAATATTTTTCAATGAAATAATTTAAATAAGAAATTAAAATGACTCAAAATAAATCTTTGTTTCAAAAAGAATTGGTTCAGGAAGCACTGAAACAATCTTTTGTGAAGCTGAATCCTAAACTGATGTTTAAAAACCCTGTCATGTTTCTTGTATGGCTCGGTACATTGGTGATGTTTTTCGTAAGTATCTGGACTTTGACGGGGGAAAAATCTCAGGGAAGTTTTGCCTACAATTTTACGGTTTTCATCATTCTTTTATTGACTGTTCTGTTTGGAAATTTTGCAGAAGCAATTGCCGAAGCGAGAGGAAAAGCTCAGGCAGACAGCCTTCGTAAAACCAGAGAAGAAACCCCTGCAAAACTGCAGAACGGGCAAATCGTTTCTTCATCTAAATTACAGAAAGGAGATGTTTTTGTTTGTGAAGCTGGAGATATTATTCCTTCAGACGGAGAAATCATTGAAGGTCTTGCTACAATAGATGAAAGTGCGATTACCGGAGAGTCTGCTCCTGTAATTCGTGAAGCGGGTGGTGATAAAAGTTCTGTAACTGGAGGTACAAAAGTTTTGTCCGACAAAATTGTTGTACAGGTAACTACACAACCGGGAGAAAGTTTTTTAGATAAAATGATTGCTTTGGTAGAAGGTGCTTCCAGACAAAAAACTCCAAACGAAATTGCATTGACCATTTTACTGGCAGGTTTTACATTGGTGTTTATAATTGTTTGCGTCACGTTAAAACCGTTTGCCGATTATTCTAATGTAACGATTACGATTGCATCATTTATTTCTCTATTTGTATGTCTTATTCCAACAACTATTGGCGGATTATTATCTGCGATTGGTATTGCTGGAATGGACAGAGCTTTGAGAGCAAACGTGATTACAAAAAGTGGTAGAGCAGTAGAAACAGCCGGAGATATTGATGTTTTACTTTTAGATAAAACCGGTACAATTACCATAGGAAATCGTAAAGCAACAAGTTTTTATCCTGCACATCAGGTTGATGAAAAGCAATTGATAAAAGCAGCGGTTTTAAGTTCAATGGCAGATGAAACTCCTGAAGGAAAATCGATTATTGAATTGGCAGGAATTAATCCTTTAGGCTACGAAATAAATAACCCTCAATTTATCAAATTTACGGCAGAAACCAGAAGCTCAGGAATTGATTTTGATGAAACCCGCATTAGAAAAGGAGCAACAGATGCTATCAGAAAAATATCTGAAGCAGCTGGAAACACTTTCCCACAAGAAATAGATTTAAAGGTTAAAGAAATTTCTCAAAATGGTGGAACGCCATTGGTGGTTTCAGAAAATGAAAAAGTTTTGGGAGTTATTGAACTTCAGGACATTATCAAACCCGGAATCAGCGAACGTTTTGACCGTCTAAGAAAAATGGGTATTAAAACCGTAATGGTTACCGGAGATAACCCGCTTACCGCAAAATTTATCGCAGAAAAAGCAGGAGTTGATGATTTTATCGCAGAAGCAAAACCTGAAGATAAGATGAATTACATCAAGAAAGAACAAACTGAAGGTCGTTTGGTTGCGATGATGGGAGACGGTACCAATGATGCTCCCGCTTTAGCTCAGGCAGATGTGGGTGTTGCAATGAACAGTGGAACTCAGGCTGCAAAAGAAGCCGGAAACATGGTTGATCTGGATAACGATCCTACAAAATTAATTGAAGTTGTAGAAATTGGTAAACAATTACTGATGACGAGAGGAACATTAACGACATTCAGTATTGCCAATGACGTTGCCAAATATTTTGCGATTATTCCTGCATTATTTATTACGGCAATTCCTGCTTTACAAGGTTTAAATATTATGAATCTTCACAGCCCGGAAAGTGCAATTTTATCTGCGGTAATCTTCAATGCGATTATCATTCCGATATTGATTCCATTAGCTTTGAAAGGGGTTGTTTACAAACCAATCGGCGCATCGGCTTTGTTAAGACGTAATCTATTCATCTTCGGATTGGGTGGTGTGGTAATTCCATTTATCGGTATTAAAATTATAGACCTCATCGTTTCCTTATTTTTCTAAATATCTAACTGGCTTGGCAAGGAGAAGCTTTATTATCTTATCATACTTTTCGTCCTTTTAACGACCTCATTTCTTCTTGCCATTTGCCTTTCATTAAATTATTACAAAATGAAAACACATATTTTACCTGCAATAAAACTGACAGCTTTGTGCATCATCCTTCTTGCAATTATTTATCCGGTTTCTATTTGGGCAATTGCTCAGCTTTCACCTAATCGTGGGAAAGGAGATTTGATTACTCACAATAACAAAACCTATTACGCAAATATCGCACAGTCTTTTACCAGCGATAAATATTTTTGGTCAAGACCTTCTTCGGTAGATTACAATGCTGCAGGTTCTGGAGGAAGCAACAAAGGTCCATCAAATGAAGAGTATTTAAAACAAGTCCAGGCTCGTATCGATACTTTTATGATGAAAAACCCGGGAATTGCAAAGTCAGAAATCCCTGCAGATATTGTAACGGCAAGTGGAAGTGGACTTGACCCAAATATCTCGGTACAAGCTGCAAAAATTCAGGCAAAAAGAATTGCTAAAAGCAGAAATCTGTATGAAAGAGAAATCAATAACCTCATCGCTGAACATACAGAAAAATCATTGATTGGACTATTTGGTCCTGAAAAAATCAATGTTCTTGAATTGAATATCGCACTAGACCAATTAAGTGGAAAATAAGTTTTAAAAATCAATATTTCTCATCTTAAATTTCATTTTTTACATTTTGTCCGATAAAAATTAAATACAATTATTGGTCAATTGGTTTATGTTTTTCATCGGACAACAATGATTTTCTAAATGATATTCTCCCACACTTTTTAATTTAAAATAAATGAAAAAAATACTTTTTGTTTTGTTAGCTGTATGCGGAATCACTGTATATGCTCAAAACGATTCAATCAAAAAATCACTTACAATAGGCGGATACGCTGAAGTTTATTACACAGTAGATTTTAATAATCCTAAAAACAATAACCGACCAGGATTTGTGTATAGCCACAATAGAAATAACGAAGTGAACGTGAATTTAGCATATATAAAAACTGCTTACAACACAGAAAATGTACGAGCTAATCTGGCTCTCGCTGTGGGAACTTATATGAATGCAAATTATGCAGCCGAACAAGGCGTGATGAAAAATGTTTATGAGGCAAATGTAGGTTTGAAAATCTCTAAAAAACATAATTTATGGATCGATGCCGGAATTTTCCCATCGCATTTAGGTTTTGAAAGTGCGGTAGGAAAAGATAACTGGACGCTTACCCGAAGTCTTTTTGCCGACAATTCTCCTTATTTCGAAACGGGTGCAAAAATTTCTTACACTTCTGAAAGTGGGAAATGGTTTGTAAGCGGATTGGTACTCAACGGTTGGCAAAGAATTCAGAGAGTTGACGGAAATTCTACTCCTGCATTCGGTCATCAGTTGATATTTAAACCTAATGAAAAACTGACGATTAACAGCAGTTCTTTCATAGGAAATGATAAACCCGATAGTATTCGCCAAATGCGATATTTCCACAATCTGTATGCGGTATATCAAATCAACAAAAAGTTTGGGCTTACTGCAGGTTTTGATATCGGAGCCGAACAAAAAACAAAAGGAAGCGACCAATATACTATTTGGTACACGCCAGTTTTAATTGCAAAATACAATGTTACCGATAAATTGAGTTTTACAGCAAGAGGAGAATATTATCAGGATGAAAAAGGAGTAATCATTTCTACAGGTACAGAAAATGGTTTCGAAACTTTCGGATATTCTTTCAATGCAGACTATCAGATTTTCCCCAATCTTGTCTGGCGAACAGAAATTAGAAATTTAAGCAGTAAAGATGCTATCTTTATGAACAGAACAGATGAGTTTAATAAAAACAGTTTGACAGCCACTACAGCTTTAGCAATTTCATTTTAAATGAAAAAAAATGAATGAATCACGAAAATCAGCGGAAGAGTTTCTGCAGCTAATTAACAGTTCAAAACGTGGTAAACTGAAAATTTACATCGGAATGAGTGCAGGTGTAGGAAAAACCTACAGAATGCTGCAGGAAGCTCATGTGCTTCTTCAAAACGGGATTGATGTAAAAATTGGCTATGTAGAAACGCACAATCGTAAAGAAACCCATGATTTGTTGGAAGGTCTTCCGATCATTCCCAGAAGAAAATTATTTTACAAAGGAAAAGAGCTCGATGAGCTCGATGTTCCGGCAATTATCGTATTGCGTCCTGAGATTGTTATTATTGACGAATTGGCTCATACCAATATTGAAGGGAGTAAAAATAAAAAAAGATGGCAGGATGTTTTTGAGATTTTAGACGCTGGAATTAACGTTATCAGCGCTGTAAATATCCAACATTTAGAAAGTCTAAATAATGAGGTGAAAACGGTGACAGGAATTGAAGTTACCGAAAGAATTCCTGATACCGTTTTGGCTTCTGCCGATGAGGTTGTGAATATCGACCTTACTGCCGATGAATTGATTACCAGATTAAAAGAAGGAAAAATTTACGATAAAAGTAAAATTTCTTCAGCATTAGATAATTTTTTTAAAAACGAAAATATTCTTCAGCTTCGTGAGTTGGCGTTGAAAGAAGTCGCATCACAGGTAACCAGAAAAGTAGAAACCGAAATTATAACCGGAAAAACTTTAAGGAAAGAAAAATTCCTTGCATGTATCAGTTCAAACGAAACAACGGCTAAAAATGTGATCAGAAAAACGGCGAGACTGGCAAGTTATTACAACAGTCAGTGGTTTTTACTGTATGTGCAGGTTCCTCGTGAATCGGCTGATAGAATTGCACTTAACAAGCAAAGACATTTGATCAATAATTTTAAACTGGCTACCGAATTAGGCGCTGAAATCATAAAAATTCAAAGTAAAAATATTGCAATGACGATTATGGAGCAGTGCGAAGAACGTAAAATTACAACCGTATGCATCGGCAAACCACATCTGGATATCTGGAGAATTATTTTGGCTACAGATACTTTTAATTCCTTACTCAAAAGACTTTCAAAACAGAACGTAGATTTAGTAATTTTGTCGTAATGAAAATAAAAACAAAGCTTAACGCAGGCGTTGGTCTCCTGTTTTTTATGATAATTGTACTGTCTACTTTGGGTGGATGGTTTATTTATCAGCTTAAAAAAGACACACAGAATATTCTTACTGACAATTACAATACATTGCAGTATTCCCGAAATATGCTGTTGTCGCTCGAAGAAATTGGTAAAGAACCTTTTGCAATAGCAGAATTTCAGAAAAATCTTGATCTTCAGCGTCAGAATATTACAGAAGATGGGGAAAAAGAAGCTACGAAAAATATACTCGCTCATTTTTCAGATTTAAAAAATGATAAAGAAAATTTAAATTTACATTCAGCTATTCGAAAAGATATTGCAGAATTGATGCAGCTGAATATGAATGCCATCCAAATTAAAAGCGGAATTGCCAATACAACCGCACAAAATGCAATTGCAGTTATTTCTATTGCAGGAACCTTGTGCTTTTTAATTGCTTTTATTTTGATGGTGAATCTTCCGGCCAATATTTCAAATCCGATCCGTGAATTGACTTCGAGTATTCATCAGATTGCCAATCAGAATTACAGAGAGCGAGTACAGTTTGAAAGTAACAGTGAATTTGGTGAACTGGCGAGATCTTTTAATACGATGGCTGAAAAACTTCAGGAATATTCTGAAAGCCGAATTGATAAAATATTAAAAGGAAAAAAACGCATCGAGACTTTGATTGACAATATGCACGATGCCGTAATAGGAATTGATGAAAACAGAAAAGTTCTTTTTGTAAATGATGAAGCTTTAAAAATTTCCGGTCTTAAAAAAGAAAATTTTGTGGGTAAACTCATTCAGGATGTTGCTGTGAGTAACGATTTGGTGCGTGATCTTATTAAAGAGATCATCAATCCGGATGCAGAGAAAAATCCTTCCGAATTATTAAAAATTTTTGTGGAAGGAAAAGAAAACTATTTCGAAAAAGAAATTTTAGATATCAATGTGATTCCAACCGGTGAAAATGACAGCCGTTTTATTGGTCAGGTGATCATGCTTCGAAACATTACACCTTTTAAAGAGCTTGATCTTGCTAAAACCCGTTTCATAGGAACTGTTTCACATGAGTTTAAAACTCCTATTTCTTCAATACAAATGGGATTACAATTATTGGAAAATGAAAAAATTGGGAGCCTTAATGAAGAGCAGCAAAAATTGATTAAAGGGATTGATGAAGATACATTACGATTGCTAAAGATCACAGGTGAACTATTAAATGTAGCTCAATTGGAAACCGGAGTAAGTCAATTGAATATTCGTCCGTTTAAGATTAATGAAATGCTTGAAGAAGTTATTAAAACCAATAGATCTGCAGCAGATAAAAGACAAATTTCTATGATTACTGATATAGATTCAGGCCTAGATATCATCAATGCTGATCAGGAAAAGACTTTATGGGTTCTTAATAATATTGTTTCTAATGCAATTCGTTATTCTTATGAACGATCAACTGTCACTATAAAAGTTGAGAAAATTGATTCTGATCACGTGAAATTTTCTGTTGAAGATCAAGGTTTAGGGATTGATGAGCAATATCTGAAACATATTTTCACAAGATATTTTCGGGTTCCCGGAACAAAAGCTGAAGGAACTGGTTTAGGACTCAGCATCAGTAAAGAATTTATTGAAGCACAACGCGGAAGCATTGCTGTAGAAAGTGAAGTAGGAAAGGGAAGTGTATTTAGTTTTATTTTAAAAAATTAATGTGAAAATAATAAAATTGTGTTTTTAACTGAAAGGAAATGCAATATGATCTAAAATAAAAAAGTAGCTGGAAAAATATTTTCAGCTACTTTTTATCTTTTTGTTTTACTCTTAATTGAGTGGCTTTCGTCCTGATATAACATTAATTAATACAACAACAATTGCAATAACTAAAAGAACGTGAATTAAACTTCCTGTATCCATTCCTGGAATTACGCCCAGCATTCCTAAAAGCCAGACTGCGATGCAGATTACTGCAACAAGCCATAATATACTTCTCATAATAATAAATTTTTGGTTGGTTATTTAGTTATATGCATTTTCTGTGCCTTAAATGGTTTTAGATATTATTCTTAAAAAATATTAATTCCTTTTATATTTGATTTACAGAGGTTTAATTTTTAAAATGTGGTATTTTTTATTTTTAATTAAGCATAAAAAAAGATCCCGTTAAGGATCTTTTATAGTGAACGATTAATCGTTTATAGCTTTGGAATTGAGATTGGTATCTGCAAGTTTCGAGAGCAGATTATTACAGTTTTTTTCTTCATCTAAGGTAGAAAGCAACTGTTTAAGACAATCTTTTTCTTTAAGGATTTTTGCGTATGCTGCCAAAGTTCCGTAAGTTGCTATCTCGTAATGCTCAACTTTTTGTGAAGCTGCGATAATTCCTACATCACGTACTGCGCCTGGTTTTGTTTCTTCCATAATGCTTTTACCTTCGTCTAAAAGTCCTTGCATTGCATCGCATTTTTTTGCCTGTGGTTTTTTCTTTAATGCTTTAAAGCATGCTTCAAGTCTTTTTACCTGTTCTTTGGTTTCTTCCAAATGGTCGCCGATGGCTTTTTTAAGTTTTGGATCAGTTGCATTTTTCTGCATTTTGGGTAATGCTTTTGTAAGCGCTTTTTCTGCCCAGTAAATATCCTTTAAAGCATCTTCAAATAAATCACTCAGATTTTTTGCAGCATCTTTTTTTGCAGGAGTCTTAGCGGTAGATTTTACAGGAGCTTTTGTCGTTTTTTTAGCTGAATCTTTTTTAGTAGATACACTTTTAGTTTTCATAAAAAATTTTGTTAGGTGGTTTACCTTTTAAAATTACAATTTTCAGACCATCGAAGGTAAAATCTTTACAATGTGGTATGTATTGTAAAATAAGGATTTAAATAAAAATATTATTCCTCTTCTTTCTTAAAACTGATGACTTCAAAAGCATCATCAGAAGAATATTTTTTACAGCTGTCATCATCAAATTTTTCAGGATTTTTCAGGAAATCATCGATGAATTTTTTGCTTTCATCGGTATTCGCTGGTGAAATCACAAGATGATATTGTTTTAGTACCGATTCGTCGGCATTTTTCAGAGATTCTTTTTTATGCAATAATGCTTCTTTATGGGTCATAAATTTATATTTTTAAAATTGTATTAATTTTTACGTTCTTAATCAAAAGATTTTTAACAATAAACATGCCCACAAATTTTCCTTTTTCCGTATTTGAATCATTTTCAGATTCTTGTATACAAAAATTGCCTACGTAATGTAGGCAATTCAAAATCATAATAATATAATTGATTGTGGTGTGCATTGCATATATCAATTCGTATGCCATGCATAATTCGTGTGGTATCTAAACTTTAATTATGATTATATATGATCATATTATTGTTAATCATAATTCAATATGATTTATTCGAATTGATTTTCAGGACTTCTGAAATTCTGTAAAGTAGGTAAAGCTTTTAAAGCAATTTTTGTTGGCTTTTTCTTTTTAGCTTTTTCTGAACCCAATAATTGGCTGACTTCAGTTTTTTCTCCTTTTACAAGATCAAATTTTGTTTCGGTCGTTGTATCTTTGCCGTCCCAAACGATTTTTTTTATTTGAATTAATTCAAATTTTCCGTTCTGATAAAAGAATGTATAATATTCTTTTACATCTTTTATTTCACAATAAAGAATAAGATTTCCGTTTTCAATAAGTATGTTCGGAACCTGATCGCCACCATATTTTCCATTAGGATATTGAGGATTGAAAACGTCTTTAGAAGAAAATTCTAGTCTAAGTTTTCGGTTGGGTTGCAATAAAAAAATCTGCAGCTTTAAGGGTTGTTGTGCATTAACGGTATCCATGGTTAAAATGACCTTATCCTGCAATCCGTCCCTGTTCAGGTCTCCCATTACTTCTCTTACACGCACGGTGAAATGTTCAGTATTACTCTGTTGTTGCGAATAAATATTTACAGAAATCAGAACTAAAAATATCAGCAATGTGTTTTTCATGGTTTAAATAAAAGTTTTTTCGAATAAAATATTTTGATGTTTCTATTTATGATTCAAATTAGATATAAAATTCTAAATAAAAATAATCAAGATTTTGAAGGACAAGATAAACAAAATCATGATAATAATCGAATATATTATTAAGATAAATTACTTGGTTTTCTTGGCATCATTGTTGCGAATGGGAAGGAAATATTTAATATTTATAAAATATATGTAATCTCTACTTTTTGTACGGTTACATAAATTTTATCTGATAAATCATTAAACAAATTTGTGATTTTCGAAATATTTTCAAAGAATTTTTTGAATTAATTACTGATAATACAGATTATGATAAAAATGGTTTACAAATAACTGTTTATCGAATTATTGTCAGTATTTTTGAGTCAGAAAAAAATTAACAAACAATTGATTTTACCCTAGATATGATCTTAATCGTTGATGACAATCAAAACAATCTTTTTTCATTAAAAAAATTATTAGAATCTAAAGATTTTCAGGTAGATACCGCAGATTCCGGGCCGGAAGCATTAGGGAAAGCATTGAAAAATGATTACGCCTTAATTATCTTGGATGTACAAATGCCGGAAATGGACGGTTTTGAAGTTGCCGAAACACTTGCAGGATACAGCGGAACCAAAGATATTCCCATCATCTTTTTATCGGCTGTTAATACAGAGAAAAGATTTATTACAAAAGGTTATGCTTCGGGAGGAAAAGATTATGTTACCAAACCTGTAGATCCTGAAATTTTATTGTTGAAAGTAAAAACCTTTTACAATTTTCAGGAACAGAATATTGCGATGCGAAAAACTCAGCAAAGTCTTGAGCTTGAAGTAAAAGGCAGACGAGAATCACAGGTGACGATGAAATCGCAAATCGATCATTTTCACTTGATGTTGGAGTCCTTACCGCAAATTGCATTCACTCTAAACGAAGAAGGAACGGTAGATTTTGTCAACGGAAAATGGTACGAATATTCTCATTCTTACACTACTTTTCCTGAAACTCACCCTGATGATTTCAGTATTACAGAAGAATTTTCACGTTGCAAAAAGAAAGGAAAAGCACTTGAATTAGAAATCAGAATTAAAAATATAAAATCCGGAGACTTTAGATATCATCTCCTTCGCGTCACTCCGGTGCGGGAAGAAAATGTTATCAAAAACTGGGTAGGAACGTTTACCGATATTGATGATCAAAAAAAAGTAGAGAAAGAGAAGGATGAATTCTTGAGTATCGCAAGTCACGAACTAAAAACTCCTTTAACGAGTATTAAAGCTTATGTTCAGCTTTTAGACCGAAAATTAAAACTCAGCAAAGAAAGCGCAGAATCTGGATTCTTGGTTAAAGTTCAGGATCAGATAGAGAAGCTTAATACGTTAATTTCAGACTTGTTAGATGTTTCTAAAATTGAAAACGGGAAGCTCAAAATCAATAAAAAACCTACCAATCTTGATCAGTTAATACAAAATGCAATCGAAACCATTCTTCAGACTCACGATGAGAAAAAGGTAAAAATTGATCGTCACGGTTACATTCCGGATATTCTTATTCCTTTGGATGCGATTCGTATTGAGCAGGTTTTGATTAATTTTTTAACCAATGCCATCAAATACTCTCCGGAAAATCATCAGGTAATTGTTACCACATTTGTAGATGAAGAAGAGCAGGAAGTAAAAGTAAGTGTTACCGATTTTGGAATTGGTATTCCGGATTTCAAGCAGGAAGCTGTGTTTCATAAGTTTTACCGTGTAGAAGAGTCTTCGCTTCAGTTTCAGGGAATGGGAATTGGACTTTATATCTGTTCTGAAATTATTAAGCAACATCACGGGAATATTGGAGTTTCGAGTATTATAGACGAGGGTTCTACCTTTTATTTCACATTACCATTAAATTAATTTTATGCCGAAAAAAATATTAAGAAATCTGCAGTTCGGTGTCGGTTTTTCATTGTTGATACTGATTGCAAGCTCAATTGCTTCATATCTGAGTATTCAGAATCAGATGAATCATCGTGAAAGTGTAGGAAAAAGTAGACGTGCAGCAACTGCCGTAAAAGATGTTTTGGTAGCGCTTTTAGATGCGGAAACCGGAAGTCGCGGTTATCAGCTTACCGGAAGAGAAAGTTTTCTGGAACCTTACAATCGTAGTTTAAATGAATATTCAAAAGCGATTGAGCTTGCAAAAAATATGGATGTTGCAGATCCAAAGCAGCAAAAACGTTTAGATCTTTTAGAACAGAATGTTGAAAAAAGCATCAATAATCTGAAGTTTTATGTTGAAAACAGACGCAAAGGTATTGTGATGACTCAAGATCAGATCTTAGAGAGTAAGATTTACATGGATAAATGCCGTGAAGTGGTCAATGATTTTGTAAAGTATGAAGAATCTCAGCTTGAAATAAAAAACAAAGACCTCAATCGTTCCTCGAATACAACGGTGTTATTCATCATGTTTTCAGCGCTTTCTGCAATTGTAGTAACCGTGTTTTTCTATCTGAAATTAAGATCGGATCTTGTACGCAGAGAAAAACTTGAAAAAGATTTAAGAGATAAAGATGCACAAATATCGAGACGTGTAACCGCTATTCAGCAGATTGCAAACCGAGTAGCGAATGGTGATTACAGTCAAAAAGCGGTAGATAATTCTCAAGACGATTTGGGAGATTTGGTAGGTTCTCTTAATCACATGACAGAATCTTTAAAATTATCTTTTGAAACCATTAATAAAAGTGATTGGCGACAAAAAGGTTTGGCTTTATTAAACGAATCTTTAGTAGGAAACCAATCGGTAAAAGAAATATCAGAAAATTCTCTGTATCAAATCATCGATTACGGAAAATGCATCAACGGATCTTTATATGTATTTGATGAAGGAATTTTAAGACTCAATTCAGCTTTCGGTTTAGAAAGCAATATGAAAAAAAGTTTTGAGCCAGGAGAAGGAATGATTGGTCAAACCTTCGTTAACGAAAGACCTACAGTTTATAATGATCTTAAAGAAGAAGATTTTATAGTAAGCTTTTCAAGCAGCAAACTTAAAACAAATGGATTGTTATTAATTCCTGTACTTTTTGATGGTCACAGTATTGGTGTGTTAGAATTAGCTTCACTGACTAATTTTGATGAAGACAGAATCGATTTTTTTGTAGAATGCACAAGAAATATCGGAATTGCGCTTAATGCTGCAAAAGGACGTGAAAAAGAACAGCAATTATTAGAAGAAACTCAGGCTCAGTCTGAAGAATTACAGGTGCAACATTCTGAATTGGAAAACCTTAATACAGAACTGGAAGCTCAAACTCAAAAACTTCAGGCTTCTGAAGAAGAACTGAGAGTACAGCAGGAAGAACTGATGCAGGCAAATGCTGAACTGGAAGAACGTTCAAGATTGCTGGAAGATAAAAATCATATGATTGCCGAACGAAATAATGAAATTCAGAAAAAGGTTGAAGAACTGGCGTTAAGCACTAAATACAAGTCTGAGTTTTTGGCAAATATGTCTCATGAATTGCGTACTCCTTTGAACTCGATTCTTCTTCTTTCACGATTAATGGTAGAAAATCCTGAAGAAAATCTGAATGAAGATCAGATAGAATCTGCAAAAGTGATTCAAAGTTCCGGAAGTAGTTTGTTGACATTGATTGACGAAATTTTAGATTTAGCTAAAATAGAATCCGGGAAAATGACCTTAGAATATCATGATGTTGAAATTTCTGAAGTTGTAAAAGATTTAAAAAGTCTTTTTAATCCTGTGTTTTTAGATAAAAAGCTTCAATTTAATATCAATATTGATAAAGAAGTTGAAAACGTTATCGAAACAGACCGTTTGCGTGTTGATCAGGTTTTACGAAATCTTCTTTCCAATTCATTGAAATTTACAAAACATGGAAGCATTGATTTAAACATTAAAAAAGATCCTAAAAATAAAGATTTCATCATTTTCTCTGTGAAAGATACAGGAATCGGAATTCCGGAAGACAAGCAGAGAATTATCTTTGAAGCTTTCCAGCAAGCAGATGGTTCTACCCGCAGAAAGTTTGGAGGAACCGGTTTAGGACTGTCGATAAGCCGTGAAATTGCAAGATTATTGGGTGGAGAATTAAGCTTAACGAGTAAAGTAAATGAAGGAAGTGAGTTTAGTTTTAATATTCCGATTAAGCCGGTTGCAGAAATCGTAACTCATGAAACCGATCAGCAATTGGTAGATATTATTCGTGAAGATGTAGAAGTAATTCAGAATATTCTGGACGATGGTGAAACGGAATATTATGAAAAAATTGTTCTTGAAATCCCTGAAAGTGTTGATGACGACAGAGATCAGATCAATGAAGACGATAAAGTAATTTTAATTATTGAAGACGATACCAATTTTGCAAAAGCATTATTGAAATACGCAAGAACCCAGGATTACAAAGGAATCGTTGTGGTAAGAGGTGATCATGCTTTAGCTGCTGCACAACAATATCATCCACAAGCGATTTTATTGGATGTACAGCTTCCTGTAAAAGACGGCTGGAAAGTAATGGATGAACTAAAATCTAATCCTGAAACCAAGCATATTCCTGTACACATGATGTCTGTACTTCATGTGAAAAAAGAAAGCCTGATGAAAGGTGCTATTGATTTCATTAACAAGCCAATGGCTTTAGATCAGATGGCAGATGTTTTCAAAAAAATTGAAGAAGCGATCAGAAAATCTCCTCAAAAAGTGCTGATTGTGGAAGAAAATGCAAAACACGCAAGTGCATTGTCTTATTTCTTAAGCAACTTTAATATCTCTTTATCTATTGAGAACAACGTTGAAGATGTGGTGAAAGCATTAACCTCAAACCAAACAGATTGTGTGATCTTAGACATCGGGGACTCTCGTGGAAATGAATATCAGGTAATCGAATCTATTAAAAGTTATGATGGTCTCGAAAACTTGCCGATCATTATTTTTACGGAAAGAAACTTATCTCAGTCTGAAGAGCTTAAAATTAAGCAGTATGCAGATTCTATCGTAGTGAAAACTGCGCATTCTTATCAGAGAATTTTAGATGAAGTCGGCTTATTTTTACATTTAGTTGAAGAAAAAAATAATTCTTTAGAAAATGTAAGAACAAAAACTTTAGGCTCATTAACAGAAGTTTTGAGTGGTAAAAAGATTTTAATTACAGATGATGATGCCCGAAATATTTTCTCTCTAACCAAATCTTTAGAAAAATATAAAGTGGAAGCGATCGTTGCAATGGACGGAAAGCACGCCTTGGAACAGATCAAGCAAAATCCTGATATCGACGTGATTTTAATGGATATGATGATGCCCGAAATGGATGGTTATGAAACCATTCAGGAAATCAGAAAAATGCCGAAATTTGCAAAACTTCCTATTATTGCCATTACCGCAAAAGCAATGATTGGAGACCGCCAGAAATGCATTGATGCAGGAGCTTCAGACTATATTTCAAAACCTGTAGATATTGATCAGCTATTGTCCTTGCTTAGAGTGTGGTTGTATGAAATTTAAACAGATAAAATTCTGATGAATAAGAAAATCTTAATAGTGGATGATGATCCGCGAAATATATTTGCCCTAAAACTGACTTTAAAAGCGAGAGGATATCAGATTGAGAGCTCTACAATGGCTTTGGAAGCAATTGATATGCTCAAAAAAGATCAAGATATTTCTGTTGTTTTGATGGATATGATGATGCCCGAAATGGATGGTTATGAAGCGATAAAAATTATCCGAAATACACCGGAAATCAGCCAGATTCCTGTTATTGCAGTTACCGCGCAGGCAATGCCCGAAGATCGTCAGAAATGTCTGGATGCGGGAGCGCAGGATTATGTTTCAAAACCGATCAATGTTGATATATTGTTAACGGCTGTCGAAAAACTTTCTTAAAAATGCTCGAACCAAGTATCATAAAAGATGAAGAAGTAGAATTTCTTATTAAAGATGTCTACGAACTGTACGGATACGATTTTTCCGGGTACAGCAGAGCTTCTTTTAAACGGAGGGTAAACCGTATTTGCTTGATAGAAAGATTCACAAGCTTTGCAGAATTGCGTTATACCCTCATCAATGAGCCGGAATATTTGAAACGTTTTGTAGAAGAAGTAACGGTAAATGTTACCGAAATGTTCCGTGATCCTCATTTTTTTAAAGGATTAAGAGAAAAAATTTTACCGCAGTTGGGAACTTATCCTTTGATCCGAATTTGGGTTGCAGGTTGTTCTACAGGCGAAGAAGCATATTCTATGGCAATCTTATTGAAAGAAGCCAATTTGTATCATAAATCTTTGATCTACGGAACAGATTTGAATCCTTCGGTTTTAGAAACAGCAAGAGCAGGAGTTTTTCCTTTGCAGCAAATGAAATTATATTCTGAAAATTATATGCTTTCTGGCGGGAAAAAAGATTTTTCAGATTATTATACTGCGAATTATGATAGTGTAAAATTTGATAAAAGCCTGCAGGAAAAATTGATTTTATCGACCCATAATCTGGTTTCAGATAGCTCTTTTAACAGCTTTCAGTTGATTATTTGCAGAAACGTTCTTATATATTTTGACCGTGGTTTGCAGGAAAGAGTTTTCAGACTTTTTGATAACAGTTTAGAAAATTTAGGCTTTTTGGCTTTAGGAGCAAAAGAGACGATTAGATTTTCTAAATTAGACAAAAATTTCCACCAGATTGATGATCAGAGAATCTGGAAAAAAATAGATCATCACTAATATTTTTTTATATGCAAACTGAAGGCAAAAATACAGAATTGGTTTTGATCGGTGGATCTGCAGGAAGTCTGCAGGTTATTTTGGAAATGATTAAAAACATCAATGAGAAATTAAACTTTCCCATCATATTGGTGCTACACAGAAAAGCACAATCAACCAATATTTTGCAGACTTTACTTCAACAGTTTATTTCAACTGAAGTGGTAGAGATTGATGATAAAACGGATATTAAAAAAAATAAAATTTATATCGTTCCCGCAGATTATCATCTTTTATTTGAAAACAAAAAAACGATGTCTCTGGACAGTTCTGAGAAGATGAATTATTCGAGGCCGTCAATTGATGTCACTTTTAAGTCTGCTGCAGAAGTTTACGGAAAAACTTTGGTCGGGATTTTGCTTTCAGGAGCCAATGCAGACGGAGTAGAAGGTTTGTCTTATATTAAAAAAAATAACGGCAAAGTCTGGATTCAGAATCCGGAAACAGCCGAGGTAAATTATATGCCAAAACACGCTGTGGAAGAAGTAAAATATGATCTGCTCATCACACCAGATAATCTGGCAGATTATATCAATGAATTATAAAAAATAAACTAATTAAAGCTAAATAAAGAATATGAGTAAGAAGAAAATTTTGATTTTTGATGATGATAAAACCATTCTGGAAGTGATTACGATCATTTTTGAAGAAAACGGTTATCAGGTCGAAATTTCAGAAACATCTCATGATATTATCGAAAAGGTTTCAAGTTTCAAACCTGATGTAATTCTCATGGATAACTGGATTCCCA
Source organism: Chryseobacterium scophthalmum (assembly GCF_900143185.1). Lineage (NCBI taxonomy): Bacteria > Pseudomonadati > Bacteroidota > Flavobacteriia > Flavobacteriales > Weeksellaceae > Chryseobacterium > Chryseobacterium scophthalmum. The sequence continues at coordinate 542,011 of NZ_FSRQ01000001.1, forward strand.
GAATTGGTGGAGTAGAGGCAACAAAGCTTTTAAAGAGTCATGAAGAATTTAAATCGATTCCGGTAATTTATGTAACGGCAAATAATGATATAGTTGCTTTGGCGAAAGAAGCTCACGCAGATGATTACGTTGCAAAACCTTTTAATCTTGAAGATTTGGAAGATAAAGTTGCGATGTTTTTACAGGAAAAAGCTTAGAATAATTTCTCAAAAAATATAAATCCCCTTCATTTACTGAAAGGGATTTTCTTTTTATACTACATTTCTCATTTGATTCTGATCTGAATTCGGCAACTTTCGGGGTTGCTCTTCATTATTGATATCACTGATTAAAGCTGATAAAAATTCTTTAATTTCCGGTTGTGATAAAATCTTATCCGAAAAAGTGGGAGCTATAATTGTTTTCTTTGAAACGAGATTTTCTGTAAAAATAAACTCGTCTTTCAAATCAATGTGACTGCCAAACTGCTGTTGTATGTTTAAAGCTAAATAGTATTCTATTGTATCTTTATTTTGTTCTGTAATTTCCATCTCTTAGGTGTTTTTACTATTAGTATAATAATTTCTATGCCATACAGAGTTTTTATAAATAATTAACAGTTTTTATTTCAAATCAGCCTGTTATCTATTTACAAATCTGCTTTACTTCAGTACGTGAAACACCTATGTCTACTGCTAAAATTGTTTGTTTGTTAAAAAAAGAACTGCAAATAATTTAAATATAAAAAAACGGACAGTGAATTGCTCACCATCCGTTCCCAATGATAAAATAAACTACTTCTTATTTTCCACCACCGCTATTTTTCTCAACATCGGTTTTGGTATTTTCTTTTACTTTCTGGTTTCCGAATCTTTTTACAAATGTTAATGAAAACCCATACCAATCAGATTTCGATGAATTTCTGAATGTACCGATTTGGCTAAATGAAGTCGAATCGAAATTTGGTCTTCCGAATATATTCATCAACTGCAAGCTAAATTCCATCTGAGTTTTTGGGAAAATTTTTGTTGCCGAAATATTATGAAAAATATTTGTTTTGTTGGCATAAGAATTTCCATTATTCTGATTTGAAATTTCTACCCATGCACTCAAATTAATGTTTTTATTAAAAAGATTGGTGTACGTTAAGTTGGTAGAACCAGCCCAATAACTTAAATAACTATCTCCTTTTAATTCGTTTTTTGCATTAAAATCGCTGTTGTCGATATAATTCCAACCGAAACTCATATTTACACTTAATTTATTTTTTAAGAAAGATTGATTGGTATTGGCATATAAAAAATATTTGTGAACATTTCCGGTAAAATTACTTTCCTGCGAAATGGTTTTTTTGTCCTCCGGTTTTGCTCCGTTTTCTATGACATAATCAGTCCAATAGTCCTGATCGGTAAAGGTATATCTTGCGGAAAGAAAGTACTTTTTGAGAAAGCCAAATTTCATATAAATTCGATCACTAGGATTCGGATTCAAATCCATATTTCCTCGGGTGTACAATCCATCGTTTCGGGGCAATAAAAATGGATTAAACTCAGAATACCAAGGTCGCCAAAGATTTCTGTTATAGGTTAAACTTAAATCATATTTGTCTGAGAAAGAATATTTAAGCAATAAATTGGGTAAGAAACTTCCATAGGAATCTTTTCTTGAAGTTCCTGCAATATCCTGCCCGATTTTATAATCAATGTACTCATAACGAATACCAATTCTTGTTTCTAATTTTTTGAAAAAAGTTTTAGAGAAATTGGCGTATAATGAATTGATATTGTCTTCATACCGGAATGTGTCGTTCTTACTCAGTCCATTTGGTAATATTCCATACAATGAATTGGGAATAACATTATTATTAAAATTCATCTTACCACCGACTTCAAATGTTCCTCCCGATTTCCCTAAAGATTGAGTGTAATCTATTTTTAAATAATAATTTCGGTTTTCAACATCAGTTAATACTCCGATTTCGTCTACAGAAGTTGCACCTGTTTTGGTTAAAGTATTTTTAAGGTAATAGCTATTATCAGATTCTGCATCATAGTTTGTTCCTAAACTAACGTCTAGAATTCTGTTTTTTTCTTTGTCATAATATTTATAAAAAATATTCGTTCCAAAAGTCGGATTAGAAGAAGATGAAGTTTGATTTTGAATATACGAACGTTCAAAATTATCATTCTGGTTAATAATTGCATTGGTTTCAGAGCTGTTGCTTCTTATTCCTTTATAAAATTCAAAAATGGCTCCTATACTATTTTTATCATTAATTTCATACTCAGAAGTTGAAGAAATAGAAGGGTTTTTACCTTTGTAAATAATATCATTATCAATTTTTGTTACCTCATTATTTTCGTACAAAGTATTCAATAATGAGTTTTTTTGCACCCATACATTGTCGCTGTAACTTCCTACGAGTGTTTGTGTAAATTTTTTCTTATGATAATTAAGATTAAGATTAGTATACTGAGAATTTTGTGTGTTTTGTCTGTTGTTAAATGTTACGCTTCCTTTCAGTCCTTCATCATCACGTTTTTTCAGAACAATATTGATGACCGATCCCGATGCTTCATATCTTGAAGACGGGCTTGTGATAACCTCTATTTTCATCAGATTATCTGCAGGCATTGTCTGTAAATATTCTTTTAGTTCTTTTCCTGTAAAAACAGATTTTCTGTCGTTGATATAAACAGTTACAGATTCACCTTCTGCCTTTAAAGCATCATTGTTATCAATGCTTACCAAGGGCGTCATTCGTAAGACATCCCAAGTCGTATTTCCTGCAAGAATAGAGCTGTTTGCTACGTTAAAAACTGTACGATCAACCTTAGATTCTACCGTTGGTTTTCTGGCAACAAAAGTGACTTCTTCTATTTCATTTACTTTTTTTGATTCTATGGTATCTTTCGCAGCTTGTGAAAAAGCGAGTGTTCCTATTAATAAAGCAACTGGTGCTAATATCTTTTTCATTAAAGGTTATATATTTAATTATAAGACACCGATAGGGGAATATTCGTTACATTTAAAATGTGTTAATTTATGTTAACGTTAATTTATTGACGTAAACTCTTTAAAAATCAATTCAATAAAAAAGCTATTTTGATCATTCAAAATAGCTTTTTATATAAAAATTAATGTTTTTTACAATAAATTGAGTTTAAAATAGATCTCATTTTTATTGGATCACGATACTTTTTTTCCTCACGGTATGTGCTGAAAAATAGCCTAAAGCACCATTGCTGATGTTACTTGGCGGATTACTTGGTGTAATTCCTCCACCTGCGCCGCCTCCGGAAAGTTGAAGCAATGCTGAGTAAAAAGTGTAAACATTGTTGTCGATACACTGCATTTCTACATGAATGGTATCGCCTACAACCACTTTTACATCATCAGGTTTATCGCCTTCATCGTTTGGAAGTATTAAAGGTCTTTGATTAGGAATTCCATTATTAATATTATCAGAAAACTCTGAAAAATATCTTTTTGGCTTATAATTTACAGTATAGCTGAATAAATAGCGGTTCCCTAAAGCTTGGGGATCTGTGAATATAGGTAAAAGTGTATAGCTGGTTTCACCACCTACCATAAAAGAATCCTGTTCCAAACCTTCAAAATCAACAGCTTCAGGCATTTTACTTTTTGCAAAATATTCTTTTCCTTCTGCTATTATTTGTAAAGTGTAAGTATGGCCTGGGATTCCTTCAATAAAATTAGTTTTGTAAAATCCATTACCCACATATTGTAAAACCTCAGATTGTCCAAAATCATCACTTATATTCACAAATGAAGCTTCTACTGGTGGATATTCATTTTCTTGAGTAAAAGCCACAGATTTTGTAATTTTCACATAATATGGGCCATCCTGGTCGGTTATGTTTCCTTCTATTACGATAGTTCCGCTTTGGTCCTCCAGATCGAGATCAATTTCTTTTTCACAAGAGGTTACCAAAAAGAAGGATAATATGATTAAAAATATATTTTTCATAAATTAAAGAGAAGTTAGAAATTAGATCTTAGAGATTAGTTGAACACTAAAATTTTAAATCTAAAATATATTGTTAAATTACTATAAATTAAAATTTGAAATTATAAGTAATGTTCGGGACCCAACGGAATAATGATGTCTGCATGGCTCTTGTTGTCCCTGGTTTGTCAGGATTGTCTTCAAACGTAATGGTGTAAGCATTTTGTCTTCCGTAGACATTGTAAATTCCGAAGGACCAAGAACCTTTAAAACGTTTGTTGGATCCTGGTTCATACGTTGCACTCAGATCCATTCTGTGATAAGCGGGCATTCTGTCTGCATTTCTGCTGCTGTACTGGAAAACAGTTTGTCCGTTCAGTTCGTATTTTCCGGTTGGGAAAGTCACTGCATTTCCTGTGCTGTAAAGGAATAATCCTGAGAAAGACCATTTCGGATTGAGCTGATATGTTGCTACAATAGAAAGATCATGTGTTTTGTCTTGTCTTGCATCATACCATTCGTTATCGTTGATTCCGTTGATTTTTCTTTCAGTTTTAGATAAAGTATAAGAAATCCATCCGGTCAGTTTTCCGCTTTTCTTTTTGGCAATTAATTCTAAACCGTAAGCTCTACCTTTTCCGAATAGCAATTCACTTTCAACATCTGCTGCAGTATCGAAAGAAATTTGCGCTCCGTTTTTATAATCAATTTGATTTTGCATTGATTTGTAATAAATCTCAGCATTCAATTCATAATTATTATTGTTGAAGTTTCGACTGTAACCTGCACTGATTTGGTCTGCAATTTCAGGTTTTACGGTATAGCTGCTTCCAATCCACTGATCGGTTGGGTTTCCGCTTCCGCTGTTGCTTAATAAATGTAAATTTTGAGTGTTTCTGGAATAACCTCCTTTGATACTGCTTACTTCATTAATTCTGTAATTTGCTGTAATTCTCGGCTCAATATTGACATACGTTTTCCCGAATTTTCCTTTTTCTAAATATTCAGAATCTGTTAATACTCCATTTTCATAAGTGTTAAAAGTATCACCTCCTAAAACAGAGAACATTGCCAATCTTGCTCCGTAATTAATCGTCAGCTTTTCTGTCGCTTTAAAATCATCATTGATGTAGACTGCATTTTCCCAAGAATATCTCGGATTTCTCGGAAAACTGCTTACACTTGTTCCCGAAGCGCTACTTGGAGTAATTGTATGATAAATAGATTGTAAACCAAATTTAACAGAATGCTTATTTCCTGCAAACCAAGAAAAATCCTGCTTCAAATTCCAGTCTTCAATTTCAGAATCCAATCCGAAAGTATTGTTGTTGCTGCTTAAGCTTACATTATAATTGTAGTTGCTGTAAATAAATGAAGTATTGGAAAATAATTTACTGTTGATAATACTGTTCCAGCGTAGAGTAGCGGTTGTATTTCCCCAATCTGTCGAAAAAGTATCGCCCAAACCTAAAACATCTCTTCCAAAATATCCAGATAGATATAAACGGTTATTATCATTGATTTGATAATTGGCTTTTAGATTTAAATCATAAAAATACAGTTTACTGTCTTTAAAATCGTCTGTTGCTTTCAGAAAAACATCTGCATACGTTCGTCTTCCCGAAACAATGAATGAAGATTTTTCCTTTTGAATAGGTCCTTCTACACTCAAACGGCTGCTTATTAAACCAATTCCTCCGTTGACGTTGTAATCTTTGTTGTTTCCGTCTTTCATTTTTACATCCAAAACAGACGAAAGTCTGCCTCCATATTGAGCCGGACTATTTCCTTTGATGATGCTTACATCTTTCAATGCATCACTATTAAATGTACTGAAAAACCCAAGCAAATGCGAAGCATTGTAAACTGCTGCTTCATCCAATAAGATCAAATTTTGATCTGTTGCGCCACCTCTCACAGAGAATCCGCTGCTTCCTTCACCGTTGCTTTTAATTCCGGGCAAAAGCTGAATGGTTTTCATCACATCTTTTTCACCAAACAAAACAGGAAGTTTATCAATTTGTTTAATGCTTAAAGTTTCGGTTCCCATTTGTGCTGATGAAAGATTTTTGTCTTTTTTAACACCGGAAATTATAACCTCGTCAATTTTGGCTGTTCTTTCATCATTGTCCTGATTCAGCTGAAGATTAAGTTTAATATCGTCTTCAACATTAATAACCTGTTGAAAATCTTTAAACCCAAGATTGGAAACCACCAATGTATAAGAACCTTTAGGAAGTGAAAGAGAGTAAAATCCGTATTCGTTGGCTACAACTGATATGGTAGGGTCTTCTGCAACTTTTACGATAACCCCGAGAAGTAATTCTCCATTTTTATGATCCTTGACGGTACCGCTTACCGAGTACTTTTGCTGGGCAAAAACGACCGAACTAAAGCAGACCGCAGCAATTGTTGTTGCCGCTCTTAATGATGTTTTCTGTATCAATTTTTTTAGTTTATTTTTTTATAGAAGTATAAGCTTAAAGTTTCTGATCATTAAAAAAAATCAAGTGTTTAAAATTTAAACACCTGTTATTTACTCATCGATTTGAGAAATATAAGCTTACATTTGCCTAAACAACGGGGTTACGATTATTTTATTGTCCGGCTAATATTAAAAATTCCTTAAGTTCCCATTTCTATATCATCCCAATCAGAATCTTTGTTGATGAGCCATTCCAAAGCCTTTCTTCTTTCGTAGACAATGCCTTCGTTTATTTTAGCTTCTACACCTTTAATTCTCTCATCAACACAATACCAATGAAAACGGTAATATAGATCAAGCATATTGTAAACTTCATCATCAGTTCTCAGTTCTTTTAACTGGCTGATTTTTTCATTAGTTTCATTTTCTTCAAGATCAGGTAAAAAAGTTGCCATATTTTCGCCACACCACTCGGTTTCATCAAGATTTGGAACTGTTTTTGTTGCCCACATTAATGCCCAAAGTCCTTCAAGATACCAACGTAGAGAATTGATTTCGTAATCACTTAATTCATCATTATCTTTAAGCAGAATCTCGTTTTCCCAATTAGAAAGATGTGAAGTCAGATCATGCTTTTCAATCCATTTTCTGATGAAAGTTATGGGTGCTTCAAATGAAATATTAATCAAAGCATTCATTACAGACATTCTACCTTTTATTTCGTCTAAACTTCTCATATTAGGATCTTCCAAAACCGGAAGCCACGAATTAAATCTGTAATTTTTATCGGCTATGATTTGATTATTAAATTCTCTTACTTTAATCTTTTGTTCTTCAGTCATTATTTAGAATTTGATAGTTGAAATTATTTAAAGATAATAAAATCTCTAAAATTAGATTTTGATTATTTTTTTAAATTTAATTCCATTTGAATATTGCAGCGTTTGTAAGGCGTTTGATGACCCACAATCTTTTCAAAACCCATTTTATGATATAAATTAATGGCTGGTTTCAGAATAGTATTGCTTTCTAAATATATTTTTGATGCTTCCAATTGTTTCGCAGAATCTATAATCGCCTGTCCCAAAAGCCAACCCAGATTTTTACCCTGAGCTTTTGGTGAAACAGCCATTTTTGCCATTTCAAAATCATAATTTTGGTCATTCATTTTTATTAAAGCGCAAACTCCTAAAGGTTCGTTCTTATAAAGAGCGACAAATATTTTTCCGCCTTTATCCAGAATATATTCTTTGGGATTGTCTAATGCTTTATAATCGGCCTCTTCCATTTCAAAAAAAGTAGAAATCCATTCTTCATTCAAAGCTTTGAAAGCTGATTGATATTTGGGTTCGTATTCTACAATTTTAACATCTTTACTTTCACGCAGCTTTTTTTGATCTTTCACTCTTTTTAATAAAGATTTTTGTTCCAGTAAAAACTCCCATTCTGCCAATGCTTCCCAAAGATTGTTAGTCGCTTCACTGATGATCTCATCAATCGCCACATCAATATCGGCGCATTGTTCTTCAATCATTTTCTTGGCTAATGAAATTCCTTCAGTTGTAAGACCAACAACGTTTCTTCGTTTGTCATTGGAGTTAAGTTTGTCATTAACCAAGCCTGCCTTGGCCATCTCTTTGATGATCTTTGTAACAGAAGGTTGCGAATGCCCGATTTCTTTAGCAATTTCGGTAATGGTTATTTCTTCTGTTTCAGAGAGAACAAAGAAAACGGGGAACCATTTTGGAGAAAAGCCTTCAATATTATACAGTTCATAAATTTGAGCTGCATCTTCAGTAACTTTGCTTGTCAGCAATCTTAATCTGCTTCCTAAAGCCATTTTTCCTGTACGGTTAAATATTTCCATAATTAATTACATAACTGATTATGCAAAATTATATAAATGATTTTAAATGGCAAAATTTATGTTTCATTATAAAATAAATATTCCTGAGTAGATAGTAAACTTAAGAACATGAAATGGTATTTTAAAGTTTGAATTTCTTAACTTTATCAAATGAAAGAGAAGATTATCAGAGTAATTTCAGAATTTAATAGTGAACTGAAGCTTCAGGGATTTAAGGCATTTCAAATTGAAAATGACAGCAATGACACACGTACCTACAGCCGAAAAGAGTTCTATAAAATATGTCTTACCACCGGAAAAAGCAAGATTCATTATTCTGATAAAACCTTTGAGCAGGAAGGTACAATTCTATTTTTTGGTAATCCGCATATCCCTTATTCTTGGGAAACTATTTCTACAACATATGTGGGATATACAATTCTTTTCTCTGCTGAATTTTTTAAGAATTCAGAGCGTTCGGAGAGCTTACAGCAGTCTTCTTTTTTTAAAATTGGCGGAACCCCGGTTTTAAAAATTACATCTGAGCAAAGAGATTTTCTCAATACTATTTTTCATAAAATGATTACCGAACAAGAAAGTGATTATGTGTATAAAGATGAATTAATTAGAAATTATATCAGTCTTATTATTCATGAATCTCTCAAGATGGAACCCTCTGAAAATTACGAACAAAATAAAAATGCGTCTTCAAGATTATCTTCAGTTTTTCTGGAGTTACTGGAAAGACAATTTCCAATTGAAACAACAGCAAATCCTCTTCAGCTAAAAACAGCGCAAGATTATGCTCAGCATTTGAATGTACATATAAATTATCTAAATCGTGCTGTAAAAGAGATAACCGGAAAATCAACAACAAATCATATTACAGAGCGCATCATCACAGAAGCCAAAGCACTTTTGCAACACACAGATTGGAGTGTTTCAGAAATTGCTTACTCTCTCGGATTTGAATATCCAACTTACTTCAACAACTTTTTTAAAAAACAAACAGGAACTAATCCCAAGTCTTTTCGATTAACTGAGGTTTGAAATTCTTATTTTTTGGTTTGATAATCTTTAACGGCTTATTTCTAAGCCGTAATACCTTTGTATTCTATTATCAAAACAATTTAAGATGCCTAATTCACAAAATACTTCCACTTCCATTCTGCCCCGACTAGATATTTTTGAAAGATTATTGAGGGGAGAAACGATCTTACCCAATGATCCGGAAATGCCCCGATTAAGAGATGAATCTTTTGCAGTCAAAAAATTACTTATAGAAATGAATAACTCATCAAATTCTGATGAGATTACAAAACTGTTGAGTGAAATTTTAAATCAGGAAGTTCAAAATGTCGCAGTATTTATGCCACTCTATATCAATTACGGTAAGAATATCAATATTGGTAAAAATGTATTCATCAATTTCGACTGTACTTTTCTTGCATTAGGCGGAATAACGATTGAAGATGATGTATTGATAGGTCCGAAAGTGAGTCTTATTACTGAAAACCATCCATTAGATCCGAAATTAAGAAACGGACTAATTGGCAAACCTATTCATATTAAAAAAAATGTGTGGATCGGCGCAAATGTCACTGTTTTACCAGGAGTTACAATTGGTGAGAATGCTGTAATTGCGGCCGGAGCCGTGGTTTCCAAAGATGTTCCAGACAATGTGGTTGCTGGTGGAATTCCTGCAAAAATCATCAAAAAAATTGAGAATGAAATTATTTAAATTTAATCATAAAATATTATTGCTATCTGCATTCATAGTGATAACAATAGTCTCGTGTAATAACAAAAATCAAGAAAAAATGGATCAAGAAAATACCGCAGCACTCTTTCCGAAAGGCGACCAATTACCCAAAGAATGGTTTACCGGAAATGCATTTTTATCACCTTTGGTAAGTAAAGATAAAAATAATGAATTTTCTGCAGGCGCAGTAACGTTTGAAATTAGAGCAAGAACCAATTGGCATACGCATCCGAAAGGTCAGGTTTTGATTGTAACGGAAGGTTCCGGCTTTTATCAGGAAAAAGGGAAACAGCCACAAATCATCAAAAAAGGGGACATTATAAATATTCCTGAAAATGTTGAGCATTGGCACGGTGCATCTGCTAAGACGGCAATGACGCATATTGCTATCACCAACTTTAAAGAAGATGTACAGGTAACGTGGTTAAAACCTGTGACAGATGAAGAATTTAATGAAGCTAATCATGAAAAATAAAATGAAGAAACTCACCTTAATTTTTGCGACAATAATATTGTCTTTAAGCCAATTTTCGGCTCAAACCAAACAAAAGTCATTAGATAAAAGCTCAAAGAAAATGAATACAACAGAACATTATACTTTCAAGCTCAGTAATAAAGTAATCAGAACCTCAGTAACTTTCAAAAACCGATACGGAATTACATTGAGCGGAGATCTATATCTTCCAAAAAACGTGGGAAATGAAAAATTAGCGGCATTGGCAATTAGTGGTCCATTTGGTGCGGTAAAAGAGCAATCATCAGGTTTGTACGCCAACGAAATGGCCGAAAGAGGTTTTGCAGTCATCGCTTTTGACCCATCTTATACAGGAGAAAGTAGTGGTGAGCCAAGAAATTTAGCATCACCTGAAATCAATACAGAAGATTTTAGTGCAGCGGTTGACTTTCTGGGTCTTCAAAAGAATGTAGACAGAAATAGGGTAGGAATTATCGGTATTTGTGGTTTTGGTGGTTTTGCACTTAATGCAACAGCGGCAGATAAACGAGTGAAAGCTGTTGCTACAACAAGTTTGTATGATATGACACGAGTAATGTCGAAAGGTTATAATGATTCTGTAACACCAAAACAGCGCAATCAGACTTTGGAAGATTTGAACCAACAACGATGGAAAGATGCTGAAAACGGAAAACCAGCCAAAGGTACAAGAAATTTACCCGAAACTTTGAAAGGTGACGAGCCGCAATTTGTAAAAGAATATTTTGATTATTACAGAACACCTCGTGGTTTTCATGCCAATTCGCTTAATTCTAATGGAGCGTGGTTGATTACCAATCCGCTGTCGTTTATGAATATGCCGATATTAATGTATGTGAAAGAAATTTCGCCAAGACCTATGCTTTTGATTGCGGGTGAAAATGCCCATTCAAGGTATTTCAGTGAAGATATTTATAAATCTGCAGCTGAGCCGAAAGAGCTAATGATTATTCCTAATGCGGTACATGTTGACTTGTATGATAAAGTAGATGTTATTCCTTTTGATAAACTGGAAAGTTTCTTTAAAACAAATCTGAAATAATCATTTTTTAGAAAATATTTAAAAAGGTTTATTTGTAAATTAATGTGCAAATAACCCTTTTTATTTAAAGTCTGTGATAACTTTCCAAAGTTATCACAAGTTTTTAATTATAATCTGTTTGAAGTTTCATTAACTTTATTTTCTTTATAACTCGATTTTTCAAGCTTGCCAAAATTATATTTTACAGCAACCGAAACTGTAGGTGTATTTCCATAGAAATTTCCTGTAGAACTAATTTTATCATACGTCATACTTTGAATATAATTCATCTGTTTAAAAAGGTCATTATATCTAAACGTAAAATCAAAATCAGACAGAGACTTGGTGATTCCGAAATTAACAACACAAACGGCATTATTATCATATAAACCTTCTGTACGTTTGGTGATGTAATATCCATCCATCAACAACGAAAAGTTTTTAGCGATTTTCAACGTATTATTGGTATAAATATAAAGATATGGAGTCGATCTTTTAACGAAGGCTAAACTGTCTTCTGTCTTACCATAATTGACAGACATACTGTTCTGTGAAGACCAAATTTTCCATTCAAAAGGAACGTCTACACCGAGACTTGCGCCAATTTCTTTTTCAAAATTGATCAGTGTAAATTTTGAAATATTTTTTGCATCGTCATAAACCAAAGTATAACCCATCGGATTTTTACTGGTGTAAACTGATGCATTAAGCGACCATTTTTTTAAACTTGTAGTAAAAGATAGAGTATTGGTATAAGTCGGTATTAAATTCGAATTTCCTTCATATTCTATGTACGGACTTCCGTATAATCCTCCTGAAGAGAGATTGCCGTAACCAGGTCTTGAGATTGTTTTTCTGAAATTTAAAGTATAAACATAATCTTTATTTTGTTGAAAAGAAATTTCTGCATTCGGAAACCAGTCTACAGCATTTCGGGAAAGAGTAGTGTCTTTCAAAATATTATCAAAACCTTTGGCAGAAGTGGTTTCCATGCGAATTCCTGCCTTAAAATTCCATTTGTTTTTTTCAGCATTTACATTGACATATGATCCTGTATTGCTTTCTTTAAAGAGGTAATTAAAAAATTCTGGAACTTTTATGGAAGCATAATTAGTAACATTATCAGTAGTAGTTTCTGCTTTTGTAAAGCTTGTACCCAATTCTAATTTATAATTTTCATTGAGTTTTTTTTCAAAATCAATTCTTCCAGAATAAACATCACCGGAATATAATTGTCTTCGGAATTGACTGAATTCATACCCGGAATCATCAATATTATTTAGAAACTCGTAGTCAACGTTGCGGCTTTCTCTTGTATATTGAAATCCTGTGAAAATATTGGCGTCCCAATCTGCCAATTTTTTATTATAATTAAAAACCGAGTTAATCGATGCCCGTTTATTATCCTGATGATTTAAGGTGAGTATATTTGAAGAAACTCCATTTTCAGTGTATTTTGTATGGGTATTGTTATCACCTTTATCCGGGCGGAAATTACCGTTGAAAGACAAAGTAAGATAATCTCCGTCATTACTTAATTCCTGATACAAACTTGCTCCGAAAATAGTTTGTGGGCGATTGGTAATAGAAACGATGGTATAATCTGAAGAAATATTTTTGCTTGGAACAGTATAGTTATAACCGTTACTTTCCCAATGTTGAACAGCATTGAATGCAGCATTGATTTTCCATTCTGTTTTATTTTTTTTCTGTTGAAAATTAGCATTAAAATAATTACTGAATCTTTTTTGAAAGGTTGCCGTTTCAGATAATGATAGTTTAGAGCCGTCTTTTTTGCTCTTTTTTAAATTGATTTTAATCACTGCTTTACCTTCAGATTCATACTTTACAGACGGATTTCTGATAATTTCAACAGATTTTATATCTTCCACGGAAATTCCGGACAAAGTAGAAAAATCTACCCGTTGATTATCAACATACAATAAAGGATTTCCTTTACCGACAACAGAAACACCTTCGCCATTGGCATCGAGTGTTACAAATGGTAATTTAGTTAATAATTCTGAAGAAGTAGCCACTTTATTTAAAGGTGAATCTGTAATATCTAATGTGATATTTCCGTTTTCTACACTGAATTTCTTCTTCTCACGGGTGATGGTTATCGCTTCAATATCTTTTATTTTCGGGTGATAAATTATATTAAAATTTTCATCGCGATTCAGTAAGAATGGTTTTTCTTTTTGTTCCGTTTCGCCGGAAGAGATTTGAAGATAATAGGTATTTGATCTCAGATCATTAAATTCAAACTTAGACTCTTTTGTTATAATCGTTTTAATGAGTTGATTTTCGTTGTCATATAAATAGATCTCAATTGGTGTACTCAAATTAGTGTTATTACTATTTGAAACAGTTCCGTTAATATTAAATTTTTGCTGCGCAGAAAAAAATAAAAAATTGAAAATGAATAATAAGAAGGTTTGGTATTTAGTCATTCGAGTGTGGGTTATATTCTTATTAACAATCATAATGATTAAAGTATTACATCAGTAAATATAAATGACGAATATTTTTAGAAATATAAAACGTTTTACATACTAGAAAAGGTTTTCAATGGCTCGATTTTAGATAATAATCAAATATTAGTGCAAAATTCGTACGTATAATCACAAAATAATTCAGCCATGCAAAGGTTTAAAAATATAATTTTGAAAATTCTGAAATGGATAGGAATTTCCATTGCTTCCATTCTTTTTTTGATGTTCATCATTCCGATTTTATTCCCGGGAAAAGTTTCTGAGCAGGTAAAATTGTTTGCTAATAAGCATCTTGCAGGTAAACTTGACTATAAAAAAACGCATCTTACTTTTTTTAGGCATTTTCCTTCATTGACGGTTTCAGTTGATGATTTTTTATTGAAAGGTTCAAAACCTTTTCAGAATGACACTTTGCTTGCAGCAAAAGAAGTGGCAGTCGGGATTAATCTTAAAAATTTAATTTTTGATGGTGAAGTGAAAATTGATGAAATCTATGTTACAGACGCTTATGCGAATGTTTTCGTTAACACAAAAGGTGAAGCAAACTATAATGTATATGTTTCAAAACCTTCAGAAAAACCAAAAGATACAACAAGTACAGGAGCTTCAATAAAGCTTGATTTAATTAAACTAAGAAACTGGAATATCAAATATAACGATCACGCTGCAAGAGTTTTGGTTGATGCTAAAGGACTAAATTACACTGGAAAAGGAGGGTTAAGTGAAGATATTTTTGACCTTGAAACCGATTTGGATATTGATAAATTAGATTTCAGTTTAAACAGAATTTATTACGCCAAACAAAAAACTTTACACGCAGATTTAATTACCAGAATCAATACCAATGCGTTGACTTTTGTGTTGAGAAAAAATGAATTGAGAATTAATGATCTTCCATTAAAATTTACAGGTTTTGTAAGTATTCTAAAGGATGGTTACAATCTCGACATCAATGCGGCATCTGAGAAAACCACGATTCGGGATATGATTTCTGTACTTCCACCACAATATTTAGATTGGGCAAAAGACACCAAAATTGAAGGGAAAAGTGATTTGTTTTTCAGTCTGAAAGGCAGATTTAGCGAGCCGCAAAATCAAAAACCAAGATTAAAAGCACGATTAATGCTAAAAGATGGTTTTGTTTCCAATGGAAAAGCTCCGGTTCCGATGAACAATTTTAATATGGATCTTAATGTAGATTTACCCGATTTAAATACTGAAAAATTGGGACTTGACCTGAAAAATCTAAACTTCGATCTCGGTCCGAACAATAATTTCAAAGCCGTTGTAAAAACAAAAGGTTTAGACGAAATGCAGATTAATGCAGATGTAAAAGGTGCGGTGAATTTACAGACTTTAAGTCAGGCTTTAGGTTTAAAAGATATTGATGCGAGAGGTTTGATGGATACGAATATTAAAGCCAATGGAGTTTTTAGTTTAGATAAAAAATTATTCCCGAAAACGAATGGTTATCTCAATCTTAAAAATGGATGGCTGAAAACAAAATATTATCCAAATCCGATTCAGAATATCAATATTGTTGCAAATATTATCAATACAGACGGTACTTTTAAAAGTTTAGGGGTGAAGCTCGATCCTTTTAAATTTGATTTTGAAGGAAATCCTGTTTTCGTAAATGCCGATCTTCAGAATTTTGAAGATGTTCTGTATAAAGTTCGTGCAAAAGGAACTTTGAATGTAGGACGAATTTATAAAGTTTTTGCTAAAAAAGGTTTAGATGTAAGCGGATTAATTATGGCAGATTTGTCTCTGAACGGCCGACAAAGTTATGCAACAACCGGTCAGTACAGCAGATTAGACAATCGTGGGAATTTAATTTTAAAGAATATAAAAGCCACGACAGAATATCTTCCGAAATCATTTTACATTAAAGAAGGAAACTTCGAGTTTGAGAATGAAAAAATGTGGTTCAGAAAGTTTTTTGCAAACTACGGAAAATCTGATTTTGCTTTAAACGGCTATCTTTTAAACACAATCAATTATTTTATTGAAAGAAAAGGCACGCTTCACGGGAAATTTAAGTTAAAATCGAGATACATTCTCATTGATGAATTTATGGCATTGAAAGACGGTGATAATTCAAAAAAATCAATTGAAGTTGATTATGCAAAAGTTGAAAACCCAAAGAGCAGTGGCGTCGTGATTATCCCAAAAAACCTGGATGTTTCGTTGGAAGCAGATGCGAAAAATGTTGAGTTTAAAGGTTTGAATCTTAATAATCTTTTCGGCTTGGCTTCTGTCAATAAAGGTGAAGTTTTTCTTAAAAATACTTCATTTGATGTTGTAGGAAGCAGAATGAAAATAGATGCGCGTTATCAGGATGAGTCTCCATTGACAGCGAATTATGATATTGCTTTGAATGTTTTAGATTTTGATGTTCAAAGAGCGTATAATGAAATTGATATGGTTCGTGAAATGGCAACCGCAGCTAAAAATGTGAAAGGAATTGTTTCTTTGGATTATAAATTAAAAGGAGATTTTGATAAAAATATGACCCCGATTTATCCGTCCTTAGAAGGCGGAGGAGTGGTGAATCTTCGTGACGTAGAAGTGAAAAATCTTAAAATGCTTTCTGCAGTTGGAGATAATATTGGAGCAAAAGCTTTCAATAATCCCGATATGAAAGGAGTGAATATTGAAACGCACATCAAAAATAATCTGATTCACGTTGATAAATTTACTTTTAAAGTTTCGATTTTAAGACCTACCATCAGTGGAACAACCAGCTTTAATGGCTTGCTTGATTTGAGAGTTCGTGTCGGAATTCTTCCGGGAGGATTGATTGGTTTCCCAATTGTTGTTACCGGAACTCACGAAAAACCTCAGGTAAAAATATTCAGTAAAAAAGGGCAGGGAATTGTTGATGCTTTGTATAATGAAAAATCAAACAAAGTAATTCGTGAAGAAAGACGTGCCGAGAAAAAAACAAAAAGACAGCAACGAAAAGAAAAAGAAGCTCAGGAGCAGAAAGCTAAAAATGCTGAAAAACAAGTAAGCAAAGATTTAAAAGAAAAATAAAAATAATCGTTTATTTCAAAAGAAAAGAGGGATTCCTATTTTAGAAATTCCTCTTTTTCTTTTAGTTTTTAAAGATGATTTTTAAATGTCCTTCCGACGAAGGAGAAATCTCTTTATTCGTGAGATTCTTCATTCCACTTCGCTGCATTCAGAATGACAGTTGCGTAGTCAAATCAGTCGTCAATTCCTTTTCCGTCGAGAATATTTTGATAATATTTTTCAATTCGTGTTTCGCGGGTTTTTGATTGTTTCGCCTGATTAAAATAGAATAAATATCCTTTTTGTCTTCCCGGACTTAAAGCATAAAATGATTCATTTAAAGTTTTGTCTTCATCCAAAGCTCTTTGGAATTCTTCAGGAACAGGATATTCCGATGCCTTTTTCAATTCTACTTTTTGTCCTGACTGTTCTATTTTTACAGCTTCCTGAATGTATTTTTTGATAATTGCTCGCTGTTTTTCTACTTCCTCAATATTTTTAAATCTGATTTGTCTTGCCGATTGTACATTTTCAGTCTGCTGAATTAAAATATGATCAGGGTCTTTCATTAATGCTCCTTTATGAAAAAGTAAGGCAAAATATTCTTTAAAACCATGAATGAGCACCACGTTTTTTCCCTCTAATGTGTAGCAAGGATGCATCCATTTATAATCTTCTTCCAGAGAATCAATCTCAGAAATGATTTCCCGCAACAAATAGAATTCTTCTTTCCATTTTTTGGCTTTTTCAAAAAATTGTTCGGCTTGTAGATTCATTTTAAATGTTTTTAGAAATTATATTTCTGTCTGAAGGTCTGAAATACCACGATAAAATCGTTACAATCAATAAGATCAAAGCGGGAAATGCTTCTGTAAAAGATTGTCCTACTGCAAAATGAGAGATTGCTGCACCCGACATTGCAAAGAAAAACCCTGCATAAGCCCATTCTTTCAGCAAAGGAAATTTAGGAATGAGAATTGCGATTACACCCAAAATTTTCCAGACTCCCAAGATTGATAATACATATAAAGGATAATGTAATTTGGTAATGATTTCGTTGTAACCGCCTATCTGAAGCGCTTGTTGTATTCCTCCTGCCAACATTCCGATGGAAAGAAAAATTGTGAGAATCCAATAAATGATTTTGTTTCTTTTTTCCATTTTAGGTTATTTTAATTGGTGAAAATATTTTGAAGCTTGTCGTGCGCCATGCTCAAACCTTTTGCGAAAGGCATTTTTAAAAGCTGATTTCTGTATTCTACCGATTTGAATATCTGCTGAATTGTCAGTTTGCTTTTTTCATTTCCAATTTCTTCGAAAGTGAGAAACTCTAGCTGTACCGGAAAAGGACTGTTTTCCATTTCGAAAGTTCGGGTAATCTTTTCGTTCGGAATAAATTCCAGAATGACTCCGTTTGCCGAAAAGACAACTTGTCCGTCATGAGAAGTTTCAAATCTCCAGCTTCCGTATTTATGATTTTCAAGCTTTATTACTTTTGTATTCATCCATTGTTCTACAATTTCGGCATCTTCATACGCTTTAAAAAGCAGTTCCAAAGGCAGGTCAAATTCTCTTGTAATGAAAAGTTCCTGCGTGTTTTCTTCTGCTTTAATTTTTGTTTTAAGTTCCATATTAATTTTTGTTTTTGTGGTTTTTCATAATAGATTCCAAAGTATTGAAACGATCATCCCACATTTTTCGGAAAGGTTCGATAAATTCGGCTATTTCTTTCATTTTCTGTGGATTTAGGTGATAAATTATTTCTCTTCCGTTTTGTTCGGAAGTTAAGAGCTCGCATTCTGTTAAGATTTGAATATGCTTTGAAACGGTTGGTCTTGCGGTATCAAAATTTGAAGCAATTGCTCCGGCTGTCATCGATTG
This sequence comes from Chryseobacterium scophthalmum, assembly GCF_900143185.1. Lineage (NCBI taxonomy): Bacteria > Pseudomonadati > Bacteroidota > Flavobacteriia > Flavobacteriales > Weeksellaceae > Chryseobacterium > Chryseobacterium scophthalmum. The sequence goes on from NZ_FSRQ01000001.1 coordinate 560,901, forward strand.
TGCTGCAACCAACGCCAAAATTGATCTTCTTGTAGGATCGGCAATGGCCTGAAAAACATCGCGTCTTAAATTCATTATGAAGTTATTTGACTACAAATTTAAGTGTAGTCAAATAACTACACAAGTTTTTTCTGAAAAATTTTAAATTTAATTTTCTTTTCTAATATTATAAAGTTTTAAAAACTAAATATTTGAAGCTATAATGGATAATAGAGTATATGTGAATTTTAATAAAGAAACTAAGGTAGTTGCTACATTAATGACATTCAAAAACTTAGCATTCATAACTTTATTTTAACGTTTGTTTAACTTCTTAAACCATTTATTTTAGCGGGAATATATCAGGAATAGCCGTACATTTATCATCTATAAATTTAAATGAAAGATGGGGCTATTTGATATGTTTACAGCGGAGATTGCAATTGATCTAGGAACGGCTAATACCCTAATTATATACAATAATAAAATTGTCATTGACCAACCTTCTATTGTTGCCATTGACCGTTTGACCGGAAAAGCAATTGCTGTAGGCCAGGAAGCAAAATTAATGCAGGGTAAAACACATGAAGATATTAAAGTAATCAGACCGCTGAAAGACGGGGTTATCGCAGATTTTCATGCATCTGAACATATGATTAAAGAATTTGTGAAAAAAATTCCGGAAATCAAGGGTAAATTCATACAACCTGCACTCAGAATCGTAATCTGTATTCCTTCAGGAATTACTGAGGTTGAAAAAAGAGCGGTTAGAGATTCTGCGCAAAAAGTAAATGCCAAAGAAGTTATCATGATCTACGAACCAATGGCTGCAGCTATTGGAGCAGGTATTGATGTTGAAAGTCCGGAAGGGAATATGATTGTTGATATCGGGGGTGGAACTACAGAAATTGCTGTAATTGCACTGGGAGGAATTGTCTGCGACAGATCACTGAAATTAGCAGGTGACGTTTTCACGAATGATATTGCTTATTTTATCAGATCACAGCATAATTTGGATATTGGTGAAAGAACGGCTGAAAAAATAAAGATTGAAATTGGTTCTGCTTTGGAAGAATTAGAATTTCCTTTAGATGAAATTTCGGTACAAGGTAAAGATCTTTTAACCGGAAAGCCAAAAGAAATTATGGTGAATTATAAGGAGATTTTTAAAGCTTTGGATAAATCGATCATGAGAATAGAAGATGCTATTTTGGAAACACTTTCTATCACACCACCAGAATTGGCAACCGATATTTATAAAACAGGGATTTTCCTTGCAGGAGGCGGTGCTTTGCTTAACGGATTAGCGGACAGAATTCACAGAAAAACAGGGTTGCCTATCTTTGTAGCCGAAGATCCTCTGCGAGCTGTAGTTCGCGGAACTGGTATTGCCCTTAAAAATATTGATCGATTCAGGTTTCTTATGAAATAGAGTGGTAAATTTATTTTAAAGAATTATTTCTCAAGGTTTTATAGTAAAGAAAAAGTAAAACTTTGAGAAGTAATTCTGAAAAGAGAAAAGTCGATAGATTATCTAAAATCTATCGACTTTTTTTGTTTTGAAACTTTTTTATGAATACTATTTACAACTCTTTTCTCATCATCAAATCAGTCTGTTCTTCATCACCAAACTTAAAAATATGCTTATCAAATTCTACAAAACCATTCTTTTTATAGAACTGAACGGCTCTTTGGTTTTCTTCCCAAACGCCTAACCAAACGTATTGTAGATTTTTTTTTTGTGCAATTTCTAATGCTTTGTCGTATAAAATCTGCCCAACTTTCTGACCGTGATAGTCTTTTAAAACATAAATTCTTTCAATTTCAAGAGCATTTTTATCCTGTAATTCAGTTTGTGCATCTCCTGAGTTGACTTTCAAATAGCCGACAACATCACCAAGATAGATAGTAAAGAAAAATTCAGAATCTTTATTTTTAAGTTCTGACAGCAATTTTTCTTCAGAAAATTTCTCGTTAAGATATTTTTCCATGTTTTCTGCACTGTTATAGGGCGAAAAGGTTTCGAAAAAAGTCTTTTTCGCGACGCGCTGAAGCTTTTCAATATCGTCGATCTTAATTTTTTCAATGACTATATTTTCCATATTTATCTTATCATTTTATTTTTAATTGTATAAATCACACCTTCTTGCCCATCAAAATCGAAGCCTTTTTCATATCGAAGCCCGATTTTTTCTAAAACTTTAACAGATGCTGTATTTTCTTTCATTGCTCTTCCTACAATTGTTTTTAAATTTAATATCTCAAAACCATAATCGATGCAGGCTTTTGAACTTTCGGTAGCAAATCCCTGATTCCAGAAATGTTCAAAAAAACGAAAACCAATATCGGTTTCATTTAGATTTTCATCATATTTTAATCCGCACCAACCGATAAATTGTTGAGTAGATTTATTAATCACTGCCCATCTTCCAAAACCATTTCTTTGGTAATCTGAATAGTTTTCCAGAAAAACTTTAGCCCCTTCAATATCTTTAAAAGCAGAATTTCCGGTATATTTTATAACGTTTGGATTTAAATTTAATTCATAAAAACTTTCTGCATCACTAACTTCAAATTCTCTAAGCAAAAGACGGTCGGTTTCTAATATTGTTTTCATGGTAAATATTTGAATTTTAAAGATAAAAAAAGCGATCTAAAGACCGCTTTCAATATTATATTTTGTTTGCCTTAATTCTTCGGGCAGACATATTAAGAAAACGTTTCACGAGCATAAAAGCTGAAATCGTTAATCCTAAGCCAAGTGCGATCCACATTCCGAAAGCACCCATTTCCAAGGTTACACAAAGGAAATATCCTAGAGGAATTGTAATTAACCAATACGCAATAAACGTAATAATTGACGGGATTTTTACATCCTGTAAACCTCTCAACATTCCTAAAGCTGTTACCTGAATTCCATCAGAAAGCTGGAATAATGCTGCAATAATCATTAGTTTTGAAGCCAACATAATTACTTCTACTTCTTCGAGTTTTGTGAAAAATGTAGGTAAAATATTTCGTCCTAAAATAAATATAACTCCACAAAAACACATAAAAAGAAATGCTATTTTTAAATTGTTAATTCCTATTTTTCTTAATTCCACAAAATTTTGTTCACCCAATTTTCTACCAATCATAACCGTTGAAGCCACACTAAAACCAATACATAAATTAAAGGTAAATGACGCCATACTCAAAGCAATCTGGTGTGAAGCAATATCGTGCGATGAAATCAGTCCACAGATAAACGCTGCTCCTGCAAAAGCCGTTACTTCAAAAAACATTTGCAATGCAGTAGGGAAGCCTAATCTTACCATTTTTTCGAACATTTTCTTAGAAAAAACCTGCATTTTTAATGAAAAATCTTTGATGTACTGTTTGGTTTTTGGCTCTTTCATTAAAACAAAATAAAGAAAGACCACCATAAAAATTCTGGCAATTAAACTTGCTAAAGCAGAACCTTTTACGCCCATTTCTGGGAAAATCCAAATACCTTTAATGAAAACATAGTTTAAAACGATGTTGATTACGTTAGCAATAATCGTTGCTTTCGTTACACCAATTGTGTAAGATAAACCTTCAGAAACTTCTCTTAAAGTCTGAAATGCCATAAACGGAACAATGCTGATTGCCATAATCCATAAGAAATCTACCGTATCAGGAATAATTTTTGCCGGCTGACCTGAGTGATAGAGTAGCGGTAATCCTAAAAATAAAATCAGCATTAGAATAATTCCGACCGACATATTGATGATAAAACCGTGACTGAAAACAGAGTTAATCGTTTTGTGATCGTTTCTGGAATGTGCCTCAGAAACCAATGGCGGAATGGCAAAAGAGAAACCCAATGCCAAAACAAACATCGAGAAAAACACGGCATTTCCCAAAGAAACCGACGCCAAAGCATCTGCTCCCAAGAGTTTTCCTACAATGATATTATCAAAAAGGTTGACAGATACCTGTCCCACTTGCGTAAGCATTACCGGAAGAGCCAGCGTTAAGGCCTCTTTCGTGTAATTTTTATTTAAAAAGCTCATAATAGTTCAAAAAAAATTTGCAGTATAGGTACTGCAAATTTTTATAATGTATTTTAATTAATAATTAAATTATTTTCTAACAAAACTTGCAACGTCCTCTTCAGAAACCGTAGCTCCTCCAAGAATAATTAATCTTTCCACAACATTTCTCAGTTCTCTGATATTTCCTGTCCAGGAAAGGGCTTTTAATGCGTCAATTGCAGACTCATCAAATTTTTTCAAAGCAGTACCGTGCTCATCAGCAATCATTCCCGAAAAATGGCTTACCAAAAGACTGATATCTTCTTTTCTGTCATCCAAAGGAGGTACATAGATTTCAATTACAGAAAGTCTGTGATACAAATCTTCTCTGAATCTTCCAGCTTCAATCTCTGTCTGCATATTTTTATTGGTTGCAGCCAAAACTCTTACATCAACTTTGATTTCTTTGTCGCTTCCTACCGGAGAAACTTTACTTTCCTGCAATGCTCTCAAAACTTTTGCCTGTGCAATTAAGCTCATGTCTCCAATCTCATCTAAGAAAATGGTTCCGCCGTTCGCTTGTTCAAATTTTCCCTGCTTATCTTTGATAGCTCCTGTAAATGATCCTTTTACGTGACCAAAAAGTTCAGATTCTATCAATTCAGAAGGTATTGCCGCACAGTTTACTTCCACCATTGGTCCTCTCGATCTTTCACTTAAATTGTGAATAGCATGAGCTACCAATTCTTTTCCAGCTCCATTGGGTCCGGTAATCAAAACTCTTGCATCAGAAACAGCTACTTTCTCGATCATTTCCTGAATTTTTTTCAAAGCCGCAGATTCACCAATCATTTGGTATTTCTTGTTGACTTTCTTTTTCAGGGTTTTATTTTCGGTCTGAAGATTTTTATTTTCTTTTTTTAATGTTTCTTTCACCAAAGCATTTTTCACACTTGTAATCAATCGGTTGATATCAATTGGTTTAGAAATAAAATCGTATGCACCGTCCTTTAAGCAAGAAACCGCAGAATCAATGTCGGCATGCCCGGAAATCATAATAAAAGTAGTCTCGGGTTTAAGAGCTAAACTTTGCTTTAAAAGCTCAGTTCCGGAAAGTTTTGGCATTTTGATGTCTGAGATCACCAATGCGAAATCTTCTTTCTCTATTTGTTTATAGCCTTCTAAGCCATCGTCGGCAATGACAAATTCATAGTCAGTTAGTTCGTCCGAAAGGATACTGTGAAGTACTCCGGAAATTGCTTTTTCGTCTTCTACAATAAGGATTTTTTGCATAGTTGCAAATTTAGGTATTTTTTGCTTGAGTATTAGCAAATATCATTCCTAAATCTTTAGTTTGAGTAATCTCTTCTTCCAAAAATTGCAGATCCTACACGCACAGAATTGGCACCGCATTCAATGGCGATCGGGAAGTCATCACTCATTCCCATCGATAATGTTTCCAGTTTTTTGATTTGGCTTAGTTCATCAAACAGATTTTTTAAAACTGAAAATTCTTTTTTGATTTGATTTTCATCTTCAGTAAAAGTTGCCATTCCCATCAAACCTGTAATTTCGATATTGGGAAAATCTCCATTAATAAATTTTTGAAATAAACCTTTAGCTTCAGAAATCTCAAGTCCGAATTTTGTGTCTTCTTCAGCAATTTTTACCTGAAGTAAAACTTTTATTTTACGGTTGTGTTTTCCCGCTTCTTTGTTGATTTCATTTAAAACCTTTTCAGAATCTACACTTTGAATGGTATCAACAAACTCTGCAATATATTTTACTTTGTTGGTCTGAAGGTGCCCGATGATATGCCATTGAATATCTTTCGGAAGGAGTGGGTATTTCTCAACCAATTCCTGAACTTTATTTTCACCAAAAACTTTCTGTCCCAAATCATAAACCTCCTTAATAGCAGAAGAAGGATGCGTTTTTGAAACGGCAACCAATTGTACATTTTCCGGAAGACGGCTTTTTATATCTCTGTAATTTTCCTGAATACTCATAACTGCAAATTTCTGAATTTTAAAATAAATTTTAAGGATTTAAATAATTTTTTAAACCATTAAGGTTTTATTAAGGAGTTAAGAATATTAAGTTGAGCTTTGCTTTTTTAAAATCTATTTGATTTTTCTTAATGATGCTTAACTTCTTAAATTTCCTTAATGGTTCAATTTTAAAAGTTATTATTGTAAAATATTTATAAAATCTGTGTGAGAAATATTAATTCAAAATCTCATTGATTTTCGGATAAGCCGAAACTTTTCTGAAAACAAATCGGTTTGATTTCTGTAGTTTTTCGATAAATAAATCAAGCTCGTTAATCGAATCTGAATCGTTAAGATATTGATCATGGGTAAGCAAAACCAAATGTCTTGATGTTTTTTCAAGGTCATTAAAGAAAATACTGTCTACTTTTTTAAGCATTGCTTCATGATTTCCTTTTAAAGTCATTTTATTAGTCGGTTTCCATTCCAGATCCCAACCGATCACTTTGTAACCTGCACTTTTTAGTCTGTCTGCAGCCGCAGAAGAACTTTTTATATCGGTAACATTAATATTATTGAGTCTCCAAATATTTCTTCCGGGTGTTCTTGCGATTTTTCCGGGGAGTTTTAAACTGTCTTTGGCAATATTAAAATCATTAACTACCGCTGCAGGATTTTTGTAAAATTCTGAATATTTGTTGTGTGCATGAGTATGACTGTGATTAGCAAGCTCGATTAAATGATCGATTCTCATTTTTTCGAGATCTTCTTTTTGCTTTCTACTGTCTGTTGCATGTTTTCCGACAAGAAAAGCTGTTGCACAAACGTTTCTTTTGTGTAATATTTTTAAAAGATTTTCGGTGCCGCGATTTGGGCCATCGTCGAAGGTAAGGTAAATCACTCTTTTATCTGTGGGTACATTTTCATCATCTATTTTGGAGACTTTTGCGACGGGAGGCAGTTTGACAAGAACTTTTTCAGTTTCTTTTACTTCGGTTTTCTGGTTGCATCCTGTAAATAGGGTTGATGTTACAGTCATCGCTGTAATCATCCTTAGAAAAGTCTTGCCTACAGACTTTTCCGCAAAAGTTTTTTTCATAAAAATTGATGGAAATTAAGTTGTTAAAAATTGTTAAATTTTACAAATTTTAGTTAACAAAGATAATGCCAATTTTTATATAAATATCACTTTTTAAGGATTTTTTAATTAAAATTATTTACTTAAATATTTTTTTAGCTGAATAGCATTTTTTACTGCTGCATTTCCCCAAGTGTTATTAAAAAAGATAAAGCCTTTCTTTCCTGATTTTAAGATGTTTTCACTTAAATATTTTATTTCATCTTCAGAATATTCAGATTTATAAAGGATTGGTTTTCCGTGAAGACGGTAATAGAATAGTTCAGAATGATTGGTAATGAAATCATCAGGAAGATTTCCTGGAAAGCTTACTCCCGAAAAGATTATATTTTTTGAATTTAAAATTTTGTAAATCTCATCACGCCACCATGATTCATGACGAAATTCAATGACATTCAAATAATGAAAATCTAAATTATTTAAAATTAAATTCAGATTCTCTTCTGTATTTTTAAACGATGGTGGAAACTGGTATAAAAATCCTGAGAGTTTTTCACCTAAATTATTTTGAATATGTAAGCAGAATTCTAAAATTTCTTCTTTGCAATCTTTCAATCGTTTTTCGTGAGAGATTGTTTTAGGAATTTTAATGAAAAATCTAAAATTGACAGGAGTTTCATCAAACCATTTTTGTAATGTTTTTGCGGTTGGCTTTCTGTAAAATGTAGAATTAATTTCTACAGCATTAAACTCTTTTGAATATAAAATTAAAAAGTCTTTACTTTTAGCATCTTCAGGGTACAAAGAACCTTTCCAATCGTTGTTATAGAAACCTGAACAGCCAATGTAAAAACTATCTTTTTTCATACTTTAATTTAACTGTTTTGGTTTAGATTATTTAAAAGAAATAAAATTTTAGGGCTTTTTTTTAGATATTTGATAAAAAAAAACCTATATTTATAGAAATAAGTAAAAATTATCTTTTCTAAAATTAAAATTCCTTCTTATTTCTATAACCTGAAAAATGTAAAAAATACATTTGCAGGAAGAATTAATTGATCTGTAAATCCATCTCTTTTCATGCATTTATTTGTAAAAAAAATAGATGCATAGATTATACCATTTATGACATATAAATTATGAAAACCAAAAAAACATTTTAAAAATGAAAAAATTATCTCTACTTGTAATTACAATACTTACATTTTATTCTTGCAATCAATCAAAAGAAAACAAACAAACAATGATTAAAAAAGAAAACACAAAATCCGAATACACACAACTGGTACGAGAAAACGGAGCTGCATTTCATATCAACTTTAGTGCGGGAGATTTTGATAAAAACGGCTTGTTGGTAACGGAAGACATTTATGTCAACTCAAACAATTCTATTTTGGTAGGCCGAGACAATTTTGTAACCCGAATTAAGCGTTACGACGGTCCATTTCCCGGAATGAAACTAGCCGACCGAATTGTTATTGTTGAAGACAATATTGCTGCCGTTCATTATTTATTACAAGGTAAGCAAAACGGAAAATACGGCGACCTGGAACCTACCGGAAAAAATGTGGAGGCAATGAGTGCCGAATTTTTTGTAATGGACGAAAATGGTCTGATGAAAGACTTGCTTACTATCACACAATTGGATAAGTTAAAAGCACAGATAAAAGGTGAAGAAACCGTTAAAGAACATCAACAAGTGACGCTTTATCCCATTGATAATTCAGTACCGAAAGAAACCACGGCAAAAACGACTGATTTGTATATAAGACATTTTAATTTTCGCAATTGGGAAGGTTTACAAAAGCTTTTCGCAGATAATATTAAAGTGAATATGAATGGAGAAATGCTTGAAGGTGCCGATACATTTATAAAAAGAATAAAAAGTCGTGTCGCTTCATTTTCAAACATCACCTACCAACTTGACAGAAGCGTTGTAGAAGCCAATCGATCGTCTATTGGATATACGATGCACGGCAAGCACGATGGCGTTTTTAATTATAAAAATAATACGTATCAACCTACACAAAAAGACTTTGAAATAAGAGAGGCACTGCATATCGAAGTGGGTGCAGATGGAAAAATAAAATCTATCATCGTTATTTCTAATCAGGATGAGTTTTTGAATGTGGTAAAATGATCAAAGCTAAAAGCAGAGCTAAATAAAAAACATCATTTAAACATAAAGATACAACCTAAATATTTGCTGGAAATAAAACTTCTCACTCTAATCAGAGTGAGAAGTTTTTATATCTAAATCTACAGAATTCAGTCGTAATGAATTTAAAATCACCGATAAAGAACTAAGACTCATTGCCGCTGCTGCAATCATTGGTGATAAAAGAATTCCGAAAAATGGATACAACAATCCTGCTGCAACCGGGATTCCTAAAACATTGTAGATAAAAGCAAAGAACAGGTTTTCTTTAATGTTTCTTAAGAGTTTTTCGCTTAATATTTTTGCTTTGGCAATTCCTAAAATATCACCTTTTAGTAATGTGATTTCTGCAGTTTCTATCGCAACATCAGTTCCTGTTCCCATTGCAATTCCGACGTTGGATTGTGCTAAAGCAGGAGAGTCGTTAATTCCGTCTCCGGTCATGGCTACTATTTTTCCCTGTTCCTGAAGTTTTTTCACTTCATTTAATTTATCTTCAGGAAGACAGCTTGCTTTGTAATTTTTAATTCCTAATTCATCTGCAACAGCTTTTGCGGTATTTTCGTTGTCACCGGTCATCATAATCACTTCGATCCCTTCATTCATTAAATGCTGAACAGCTTTTCTGGAACTTTCTTTAATTTTATCGCTGAAACTTACAAAACCTAAAGTCTCATTTTCCTGAGCAATATAAGAAAGGGTATGTGCTTTTGACTGAACTTCTTTCGCTTTTAATTTTAAATTTTCCGGAATTTGAATTCCATTAGAAACTAAAAGGTTTTCGTTTCCTAAATAAACAGTTTTTCCATTAATGATTCCTTTCACGCCTTTACCGGAAATGTTTTCGAATTTTTCAACTTTTTCAGCTGAAATATGATCGGCTTTTGCTTTCTTGATGACAGCACTTGATAAAGGGTGTTCTGAGTTTTGATTTAAAGAATAAGCTAATTTTAAAATTGTATTTTCAGAAGAATTATTAATAGTTTCGATGTGTTCTAAAGATGGTTTTCCTTCGGTTAAAGTTCCCGTTTTATCTGTAATTAAGACGTTTACTTTGTGCATTAATTCAAGCGCTTCGGCATTTTTTATAAGAATTCCGTTTTTAGCGCCTTTACCGATTCCGACCATCAGAGACATCGGAGTAGCCAAGCCTAAAGCACATGGGCAAGCCACAATGAGAACCGCAACTGCATTAATAAAAGCAAATAGAGTTTTCTGGCCTTCTGGGCCGAAAAATTGCCATAAAATAAAAGTAACAACAGCAACAACAATAACTGTCGGAACAAAAACTTTAGCCACTTTATCAGTCAGTTTTTGGATCGGAGCACGGCTTCTGCTTGCGTCGTTCACCATTTTTATAATCTTTGAAAGCAAAGTTTCGTCACCTACTTTTTCTGCTTTCATCAGGAAAACCTGATTTCCATTGATTGTTCCTGAAGTTACCTGATCATCAATATTTTTCTCAACAGGAATCGGTTCTCCGGTAATCATGCTTTCGTCAACTACAGAATTTCCTTCGATTATTTTTCCGTCAACAGGAATTTTTTCACCTGGTTTTACTTTCAATAGGTCTCCAATTTTTACTTCAGAAAGCGGAACTCTTTTTTCTTCATTATTTACAATTAAATTAGCTTCATCAGGAGAAAGATTCATCAATTCTTTGATGGCATTTCCTGTTTTTTTGTGCGCTAAAGCTTCCATTAACTGACCTAAAATAACCAAAGTCAGAATAACGGAAACGGCTTCAAAATATAATGGTGCTTTTTGATTGTGACCTTGTATTTCATGAGGAAGCAAATCTGGGAAAATTAAAGCAACGATGCTGAAAATAAAGGCTGCAGCAACACCTAAAGCAATTAAGCTGAACATATTCAGGTTCCATGTTTTAAATGAAACCCAACCTCTTTTCATAATAAACCACCCGGAATAAAATAAAACAGGAATTGTTAAAATCAATTCAAAAATCCCCTGAATATCATGTGAAAAAGGAAAATCAATCAACATTCCACCCATCGAAAGAATAAAAACGGGAATAGTGAAAACCAAAGAAATAATAAATTTTCTTTTTAAAATAAGATAAGTATCATCAGTTTCTTCTTCGCCTTTTTCGGGATATTTTACCAAATCCATTCCGCAAACCGGGCAGCCAACATTGCTGTCGTAAGTTTTATCACCTTCACAAAACATCGGACAGTAATATCTTCCTGCCATATCATCCGTAACTTTTGGGGTTTCGTGTTGTTGATGATTGTGATGATGATGATGTGAATGGGAAGCTGAATTTTTAACCAAATCTTCGGTAATTTCTTCTAAATGCATGTGACAAACCGGGCAATCTGTTTTTTCTTCGTACACTTTATCGCCTTCGCAGAACATCGGACAATAAAAGCTTCCGACATGGTCTTTGAAATTTTCAGGCAAGTTGGTAGAAGAATATGTTGGTTTATGATTAGGATCTTTTGCTAATTTTTCCTCGATCGGAACCAAATACATATTGCAATCAGGACATCTTTTTCCCTGTTGGAAATATACTTTATCACCCTCACATTCCATCGGGCAATAATAAACGGAAGAAGGTGAAACCCGGTCTTGAGGTTTTAGAAAAGTATTTTCAGGTTTATTGGGATCTTCTAATTTATAATTTCCAATTTCTGAAAGTGCTTTATTCAACTCATTCAGATCGATTTCTGCATCAGAAGTGATCTCAACAGAGCTGGTTTCAAGATTGACATCAGCCGAAATTCCGTTTACACTGTTCAGTTTTTCTGAAATTTTTTTCTGGCAACCAGAACAGGTCATTCCGAGGATATTATATTTTTGTAGCATAAGTCATAATTTATGGTACAAATTTCCAAAATATAGATTGAAGGCTGTTACAGATTTAAGGATAATTGTTATAAAATTTTGTGGTTGAAATTTTATAAATAGTATTAATAGAAAGTCTATTTAAAATAATTTGAGATTTAACCACAAAAGGAACAAAAGACAATTATAAAGTTATTATTAGATAATCAAAGTTCTCAAAAGAACAAAAAATCAAAGATTTTTAAAGGTTTTTGTGTGCTTTTTTCTCAATACTCATTAGCTAAATAGAAGCATCTAAATCTTTTGCCTCTTTTGTGGTTAAATAAAAAGTTTTATTGAGCAATTTTTTTAATATCTGCTACTTCCAGAATTTGTTTTGAATAGCCTTTTTCTGAAATATTAATCATTGCTCTACCGACTTCTTGTAGTGTTAATGAGCTTTTCGGAAAAAGTGTAGGGTAGAATGCTCCGAAAATTTTAAAAATAGTCTTTACGTTTTTCTGCTCTTTAAAATGTTTCATAAAACCTGGTCGGAAATTGTATTGTCCTTTAAAATTCAATTTCATTAAGGCATTTTCAGTTTTTCCTTTTACTCTTGCCCACATTACTTTACCTTTTTCTGTGCTGTCTGTACTTTTACCGGATATATAATTGAATGTCATATTTGGGTTCAAATCCAACAGGGTTTTAGCAAAATGAAGAGTAGTGTCAAAAGTTATTTTTGTGTATTTGTCTTCGTCTAAACCTATCGAACTAATTCCGGCACAATAAAAACAGGCATCATAGTCTGTCAACTGATCATGGAAATTGTCTAACTGTAAAAAATCACTGATGATAAGTTCTTTCAGTTTAGGATGATTTATTCCACAAGATTTACGACTTACGCTTAGTATTTCGGATACTTTATTGTTTTGAAGGCATTCAATTAAAACGCCTTCTCCAACCATTCCTGTTGTTCCAGTAATTATTATTTTCACTTTGTTGTATTTTGTGTTTTCTTTATTTGGCTTTAAAACTTTGGTTTTTTTTATTGATCTTTAGTATCAGTTTCTTGCACCATATCCAAAGATCTTCTGTTATGAACTTTCAGTTTTTTAAATTCCGTAGGTGTAAATCCTGTAGTGCTTCTAAATTGTGATGATAAATGTTGCACACTTTTGTAGCCTAGTTTTCCGGCAATTTCTGTTAAATTGAATTCATTATAAAGAAGAAGTTCTTTTACTTTTTCAATTTTCTGAAGAATAAAAAACTGCTCAACCGTAATGTTTTCATTTTGTGAAAAGGCTTTTGATAATGAACTGTAATCTTTATGGAATTCTACACTTAAAAATTTCGACAGTAAAAAGTTTTCATCAATATCAAGTTTTCCGATTTTAATGATGATCAGGTTTTTAATTTTATCGACTAATTGGTGCGTTGCATCTTTTATTCTTTCAAAACCTGTTTCCTCTAATCGATTTTCAATGAATTGAATGTCTGCTTTTGAAACTTCACCCTCGGTTTCTACTTCACCTAAGCTAATTTGAGTAATCTTTATATTACGTTCATTAAAAATATTTGAAACTGCAGCAATACATCTTCCACAGACCATATTTTTTATGAAAATTTTCATAATGAATTGTTCAGTCTGTCTTTCACAAATTCTACTTTTGTTTTTCCGTGTGCTGCAGGATTACCGTTTTCATCAAGATTCACCATTACAATTTTATCAACGGTGATGATTGTTTGATGGGTCATTTTATTTCTTACATCACATTTCAGTGTAAGAGAAGTGGAGCCAAAAGATGAAACTTCAATTCCAATTTCGATAATATCGCCCTGTTTTGCTGAACTCACAAAATTTATTTCTGAAATAAACTTGGTAACTACTTTTTTATTTTCCAACTGAATCACCGCGTATAAGGCTGCTTCTTCATCAATCCATTGTAATAGTTTTCCTCCGAATAATGATTGGTTTGGGTTTAGATCTTCTGGTTTTACCCATTTTCGAGTATGATAATTCATTTTATGATTATTTTCAGTACAAATTTAGTTTTAAAAAAAAGCTTTTCAAAAGATTATTTAATGAAAAATTCATCATTTTTTTGCAATATTATTACAAGTTTTGAATAGAAGTGAATTAAACCTTTAAAAAGTTTTGATTTGAAGTTTTTAATTGTATCTTGCACCTGTTTATATTTGGAATCAATATCATGTTCATTATTATGTTGCTTTTCTTTTATATACCAATTTTATATATTAATTTTTAATTTTTTTTTAAAATGAACATTTTTGTTTCAAACATCAATTACGCAACTAAAGAATATGAGTTGCACGATTTATTCGCAGAATTTGGCGATGTATCATCAGCTAAAATTGTAACAGACAGAGAGACTGGTCGTTCTAGAGGTTTCGGTTTTATCGAAATGGGTGACGAAGAAGGAGGTCAAGCTATTGAGGCTCTTAACCAGAAAGAATTTAACGGAAAAATTCTTAACGTTTCTGAGGCTAAGCCAAGAGAAGAAAAACCAAGAAGAAGTTTTGATAATAACAGAAGCGGTGGTGGAAGTTATGGTAACAACCGTGGAGGAGGTAACTCTGGAGGTGGTTACGGAAACAACAACCGTGGAGGTAACGGAGGCGGCGGAAGTCGTTGGTAAAAAATTGAAGCGGCTTTTTTAAGCCGCTTTTTTTATGTCTTTATTTTAAATATATGCTTCGACTTCGCTTAGCATGACATCTCTAATAATAATTGTCTGATCAAAGTTTATTTGAATTTATGTCACGCTGAGCGGAGTCGAAGCGTTTTTATAATAAACCTTTTATTCAACTTTAAAATCCAGAAACCCAATAACCATCAACTAATTTTCATTCTTTTTCTTCTTCTTTTTCTTATCCTTTCCTTTCTTGTCTTTTTTAGGATTTAAGATTTCTTCAGCATATTCCAATTTAGGTTCTTTTACTTTTACAGGTTTCATTTCGATTTTAAGGTCAAAATAAGTTCTAAGGTCATTCTGTGAAATCAAATTTTCATTAAATAAAAATTCCAGAATTTCTTTTCCTGAATCGTTAAAGAAATTATGTGAAAGTTCTTTCAATAAAAACTTTTTATAATCATCAAAAGGTACAATTACTGAGTACTTGAAAATTCTGCCTTCTTTTTCGGTGGACAAATAGCCTTTTTCAACCAGTATTTTCAGGTAAGTTGAAACAGTATTTTGATGCGGTTTTGGTTCCGCATGCTGCTCCATAACGTCCTTTAAATAAAAGCTTTGGAGCTTCCAGAATAACTTCATTAAATTTTCTTCGGCAGAAGTAAGATGATTTATTTTCATAAAAAATTCTTAGTGTTGAAATTGAATATTGCAATAAAGATAAATAAAAGATACCAGAAAAGCTATTCCTGCGCCCATAAATACCTCTTTTATGGTGTGTCTTTTTAAAATCACTCTTGTAATTCCTACCAAAGTTGCAATTCCGAACCAAAAAATTCCTGCTTTCCAGTCGAATGCATAAAACAATGCGGCAACAAACACATTAAAGGCAGTGTGCATCGAACTTTTAATATATAGATTACTGTATTGAAGTGCAAAAAGTAAGATTAAAATAAAAAGCATGACAAAATCAAGAAAACCATTCATTACATAATGGTAAATTTGATAAGCAATAATGAAGACTGCAATAAAAATATATAAAGATTTTCTCTGCACCCGGTTTGAAACATCCATATTGGTATATCTCCCTGTTTTCACATTCCAAACCAACCAGGCAACTACCGGAATAATAACCATTAATAATATCGGAAGAAAATGAGAAGTCGCTTGTTTAAAGGTATAATTCTGAAAACTCAAGTACACAAAATAAATAAACAGAGAAACCAAAGGATTGAAAAAGTCTGAGATAATTCTTGAAATAATATGCAGTGCCGAAGTCTTTTTTTCTTCCATAAATAAGTTTGAAATGTAAATATAACATTATAAGTAAAAAAACAATTGCTGTGCATATAATAAAAACGAAGTTTTTTTTATATTTTTGCTCAACTATTTCATAATAAATAAGCAAAGGCTAACACATGAAAGAATTTTCTAAAGAGATATACCTGAAGTGGTATGAAGATATGACAATGTGGAGAAGGTTTGAAGACAAATGCCGTTCTCTTTATCTAAAACAAAAAATCAGAGGTTTTTTACATTTGTACAACGGTCAGGAAGCTATTCCGGCTGGTTTTACGCATGCAATGGATTTAACTAAAGATAGTATGATCACTGCTTACAGATGTCACATTCATCCAATGGCAATGGGAGTAGATCCTAAAAGAATCATGGCAGAACTTTGTGGTAAAGCTACAGGTACTTCTGGAGGTATGGGTGGATCTATGCACATTTTCAGCAAAGAGCACAGATTTTATGGAGGTCACGGTATTGTAGGAGGTCAGATTCCTTTGGGAGCGGGTATTGCTTTTGCAGATAAATTTTTCGACAGAAAAGCTGTAAACATCTGTTTCTTTGGAGACGGTGCTGCAAGACAAGGATCTCTTCACGAAACTTTCAACATGGCAATGAACTGGAAACTTCCTGTAGTATTTGTTGTTGAAAACAATCAGTATGCAATGGGAACTTCTGTAAAAAGAACAGCTAACCACGAAGATATCTATAAACTAGGTTTAGGATACGAAATGCCATGTCTTGCTGTAGATGCAATGGATCCTGAGAAAGTGGCTGAAGTTGCTTACGAAGCTATTGAAAGAGCAAGAAGAGGTGATGGACCTACTTTTATCGAAGCTAGAACTTACCGTTTCAGAGGGCACTCAATGTCTGATGCAGAACCATACAGATCTAAAGAAGAAGTTGCTATTCATAAGAAAGATGATCCTATTGAATTGATCAAAGAAAGAATCTTAGCAAATAATTGGGCAACTGAAGAAGAATTGGAAACTTTGGATAACAAATCAAGAGATTTTGTAGAAGAATGTATTGAGTTTATGGAAAACTCTCCGTATCCTGATGCAGAAAAAGTTTACGAGTATGTTTATGCTCAAGAAAACTATCCGTTCTTAGATAAATTAGAAAACTAAAAAATAATAATTAATTTGATATTCGAATTTGAGTTTCCCTAATCTCAAATCTCGAATCTCGAATCTCAAATCAATATAAATTATGGCAGAAGTGATTACAATGCCACGTCTTTCCGATACAATGACGGAAGGAAAAGTGGCTAAATGGCATAAAAAAGTAGGAGATAAGGTAAAAGAAGGAGATATTTTAGCCGAAATCGAAACTGATAAAGCAGTACAGGATTTTGAATCTGAAGTTGAAGGAACTCTTCTTTATGTAGGTGTTGAAGAAGGTTCAGCTGCTGCAGTAGACTTAGTTTTGGCAATTATCGGAAATGAAGGAGAAGATATTTCAGGATTAACAGGCGGAGCTGCTGCTCCCAGCGCTGCTTCTGAAGACAAAAAAGAAGAACCAAAAACAGAATCTAATACTACTGCAACTGAAGAAACTTCTGCGGAAGTTCCGGCTGGAGTAGAAGTGATTACAATGCCAAGACTTTCTGATACAATGACGGAAGGTAAAGTGGCTAAATGGCATAAAAATGTAGGTGATACCGTAAAAGAAGGAGATCTTCTTGCTGAAATTGAAACCGATAAGGCTGTTCAGGATTTTGAATCTGAATTTAACGGAATTCTTTTGAAGCAAGGTGTTGAAGAAGGTGGTGCTGCTCCGGTTGATACCGTTTTGGCTATCATCGGACCAGAAGGAACTGATGTTTCTGCGGTTGGAGCTCCAAAAGCTGCTGCAAAATCTACAGATCAACCAGCTGAACAAAAATCTGAAACGAAAACAGAAGAGAAATCGGTTGCATCAACTGCAAATTCTTCTTCAGACAGAGTAGCAATTTCTCCTTTAGCTAAAAAAATGGCTCAGGAAAAAGGTGTTGACATCAATTCTGTACAAGGTTCAGGTGAAAACGGAAGAATCGTAAAAAAAGATATTGAAAATTATCAGCCATCTGCAAAACCTGCTGCTTCAGCTCCGACTGCAAGTCCGGCTGCACAAGTTGCATTAAGTTTTGTACAAGGTGAAGATACGGAGACTCCAAACTCTCAGGTTAGAAATATTATTGCAAAACGTCTTTCTGAAAGTAAATTCTCTGCTCCTCATTATTATCTGATGGTTGAAATCAACATGGATAAAGCGATTGAGGCTAGAAAAGAAATCAATTCTTTACCAGATACTAAAATTTCTTTCAACGATATGGTGATTAAAGCGACTGCAGTTGCTTTAAGAAAACATCCACAGGTAAATTCTAGTTGGGCAGGAGATAAGGTAATTCACAGAGGAAATATCAACGTTGGAGTAGCGGTTGCAATTCCTGACGGATTGGTAGTTCCGGTTCTTAAGAATACAGATCAAATGAATTATACGCAAATTTCAGCTGCTGTAAAAGATATGGCTGGAAGAGCAAAATCTAAAGGTCTTAAAGCTAACGAAATGGAAGGTTCTACATTCTCTATCTCAAACTTGGGAATGTTCGGAATTGAAACTTTCACAAGCATCATCAATCAACCTAACGCAGCAATTCTTTCTGTAGGTGCAATTATTGAAAAACCAATCGTTAAGAACGGTCAAATTGTTGTTGGAAACATCATGAAGCTTTCATTAGCTTGTGATCACAGAGTTGTAGATGGAGCGACAGGAGCTCAGTTCTTGCAAACTTTAAAAACGTATTTAGAAAGTCCTTTAACTTTGTTACTGTAACTTTTTAATATATAAATAATTAAAACCTCTCATTTCGAGAGGTTTTTTGTTTGATAATATTTAAATTTAGTAATTGAAAATATTAACTAATGACAGAAAAAGAGAAATGCCAGAACGGTTTATTATATGATGCAAACTATGACTCTGAATTATTAAATGACAGAATGGTGTGTAAAGACTTTTGCTTGGAATACAATCAACTTAAAAATTCAGAATTAGAAAAGAGAAAAGAATTAATAAAGAAAATTATTAAAAATTCAAAAGAAAATATAACTATAGAACCTAATTTTTGGTGTGATTACGGATACAATATTGAGCTGGGTGAAAACTTTTATGCGAATCATAATCTAATAATTTTAGACGGAGCAAAAGTAAAGTTTGGAAATAATATTTTTATTGGACCAAATTGTAGTTTTTATACTGCAGGTCATCCAATTGATTTGAAACAGCGTAATGCTGGTCTAGAATACGCACATCCTATAACAGTTGGAGATAATGTTTGGTTTGGCGGAAATGTTATTGTTTTGCCTGGAGTTTCTATTGGAAGTAATTCGGTAATCGGAGCGGGAAGTGTAGTGGCAAAAGATATTCCGGCTAATGTAATTGCTGTAGGGAATCCATGTAAAGTAATTAAAAATATTGCTGGATCCGAATAAAAGATATATTTTAGTAAAAAAATATCTAAATGAAGAGAATTATTATTGGAGTTTTTTCCTTTTTAAGTGTGACGCTTTTAGCTCAGAATCAACGTTTTTCTTACGAATACAGATTCATTACAGATTCTACTAAAACGAATGAAGTTGGTACAGAAATCATGTATCTGGATATAGCCAAAAAAGGTTCGAAATTCTACAGTCAAAAGAAAAGTATAGCTGATTCAATACATCAGGATAGAATAACGAAACAGACAAGAGATTTTACGGGTATTGATTATGGCTTAGTTCCATTTGTTGTCGAAAAATCTTATCCTGATTTTAAAATAGATTTCTTCAACAATCTCGACATGAATAAATATAAAGTTTCTGATAACAGAGCAATGAACTGGAAAATTTTACCTGAAAAAGAGAAAATTGGCGAGTTTAATGCTCAAAAAGCATCTCTTTATTTTGCAGGCAGAATTTGGACAGCATGGTTTGTCTCTGATATTCCTATTCAGGACGGACCTTATAAGTTTCATGGTTTGCCGGGATTGATTATTAAAATTGAAGATAAAACAAAATCACATTCTTTTGTTTTAAAAGAAATCAAAAAAAGTAATTCTAATCAGGAATGGGTGAGTGATAATGAGAAAAAATCTTTTGGAAATACTGTTGTAATTGACCAGGAAAAATACAAAAAGCAAGTCATTGATTCTAGAAATAACCCTACAAAAGGAATGCGACAAATGTTATCCGGAAACACAAAAGTAATGATGATCGATGAACACGGAAAACCGCTAGATGTTGAAAAAATGCTACGAGAACAAGAGAGGGATGCCAAAGCAAATAATACGAGAAATAATAATTTACTAGAATTAGATTTATTAAAATCTTAAAAAAACTAGACAATACCACTTTTAAAGTTCTTATGGTAGAATCAAAAAAAATCCGAAACATTTGTTTCGGATTTAATTATTTATAGTGAAAATTTCACTTATTCAACATCATATTTGCTGATTACTTTCTGAGTAACTCCAGAGCTGCTAAATCCTCCGTCATGGAAAAGATTCTGCATCGTTACTTTCTTCGTTAAATCAGAGAAAAGAGTTACGCAATAATCTGCGCATTCAAGAGCCGTAGCATTTCCTAGTGGCGACATATCTTCAGCATATCCTAAGAAACCTCCGAAACCTTTCACACCGCTTCCTGCAGTAGTTGGAGTAGGAGACTGAGAAACCGTGTTTACACGTACTTTTCTTTCACCCCAATAGTTTCCGAAAGTTCTTGCGATACTTTCCAGATACGCTTTGTTGTCAGACATATCGTTGTAATCCGGGAACGTTCTTTGAGCAGCAATATAAGTTAGTGCCAAAATACTTCCCCATTCGTTCATACAGTCTTTTTCGTAAGCCACTCTCATTACTTTGTGGAAAGAAACTGCTGAAATATCCCAACCTTTTTCCAACCAATCGTAGTTCATTTCTGTATAATGCTTTCCTTTTCTCACATTGATAGACATACCAATCGAGTGAAGGATGAAGTCGATTTTACCAAATTTTGCAACAGCAGCATCAAAAAGTTTTTCAAGATCTTCGATAGAAGTTGCATCTGCACCGATTACCTCAGAACCTGTTTTTTCTGCTAAACCGTTCAATTCTCCCATTCTAAGAGCAATCGGAGCGTTTGACAGGATAAATTCTGCGCCTTCTTCGTGGCATCTTTCAGCAACTTTCCATGCGATAGATTGTTCATTAAGGGCTCCAAAAATAATTCCCTTCTTGCCTTTAAGTAAACCGTATGACATAATTCTTTAATGTTTATTAATCCCACAAATGTAGCAATAATTTGTGTTTAGAACATAATAAAAAACGAAGCCTTCCTAAAAAGACTCCGTTTTTCTTTGATAATATATAAAAGACTAATAAACTTAGTTCGTTTTTTTGTTCCATTCCGCCTTCACATCTTCTGCTGCATCTTTGGTTTTTTCCCAAGCATCATTGGCTCCGTCTTTAATATCTTCCCACGTATCTGCTGCATTAGCTTTTACCCTGTCTAGCCAACCTTCCTGATTTGCCTCTTCGTCATTATTTCTTTTTTCGTTGATATAATCTCTGGCTTTGTCTGCCAAATCACTGATTTTCCATTTTGCATCTGTTGCTGCATTTCTCAAAGAGTTTTCAGTGTTGTCTACTGCTTTTTCAGCTTTGTTATAATCCTGGTTTTCCATAATGTTAATATTTAAGTGTTATGTTTAAGAATAGGCAATAAGTATTCCTAAAAAACAAAATAGGTGTTAAAATTTTCATAATATTTAATTTAATATCTGAAAAAAGATATTATCTTTAAATTGTAACTTTTTTCCTTTAGAGTAAAATAAAAACTAATAAACTTATATGACTAAAAAATTACTTATTGCTATCTCTGTAATAACATCAATCACTACTTTTTCACAGAAAAAAGAAAATACTTATCCTAAAGCAGAATTTACCTTAGAAAATGGCAGCAAAATGTCTGCGCTTTTTGTTGCTTATACCTATCCAAATGGTTCTTATCCAAGTTTTTTTGACAAAGATGACATTTATAGTTTTGAATACAAAACTTCTTCTGAAGCTAAAACTGAAAAGATAGGCGCAAAAGAAGTGAAAGCGATGAAGATTTATGATGAAAATGGTAATTTCGTTAATGGTGTTGAACGTCTTGATCTAAAGGCAATTAACAGCAATGGAGAATTGGTAGATAAAAGAAAGCGATCTTTTCAGCCTTTATTGTATGATGGAAAAATACAGATATTTGGTTCTAATATGTTTATGTGCCAAGGAAATTTAAAGGCGGCTTGTACTTATGTTTATTCAATGTTTTATATTAGGAATAGTAAAGATGATTTTGCAATAATGCCGGTGGATTATGATCGTATCAATCTTTTTAATTTTGGTTCTGCCGAAGAAAAAATGATTGGAGCTTTTCGTGTTGTAGGTAAAAATTGCGAAAATTTCAATCAATATCTTTCTTTTTTGGAGAAGAAATTAGAAGACAAAGAATTTAGAAAAAAATTCAGAGAAGAATATAAAAAAGTTCGTACAGATTCTTTTGAAGAAGCCAAAAGTAGCGGTAAAAAGGGAAATTTCCAGAATATTCTGGGAGATAATATGTTACGTTATTATTTAGATTTTTACAGTGGTATTGTAAAAGAATATGAAAAAAGCTGTCCTCACTAAAAATAAAAAGTGCTGAAAAATTTTTCAGCACTTTTTTTATTATTTAATGATTCTATCGAGAACCCATTCTATCAAATTCTTTTCAGAAGCATGATGATCAGATGAAAACTCACCACGTCTTCTGTTGGCAATCACATTATTTACGGTAATCGCTTTGTGGCCCAACAATTTTGAAAAAGCATAAATTGCAGATGTTTCCATTTCAAAATTGGTAATTCCTAAGTCATTTAAAGTTTCAAGAAACTTGTCATCCAAAGCTTTTAAACGAAGCTGTCTTCCTTGTGGAGCATAAAACCCTGGGAAAGTAGCTGTATTTCCGTGGTATTTGGCATCTTTATACAATTCGCCCAATTCTTCAGACCATTCAGAGAAATAAAGCATTGGCTTAATTTTTTCGTATGGGAATTTTTCAAAGAAATTTTTTGAAAACTCATTTTCAAACTGGTAATCCTGATAAAAATGCATCAAACCGTCAAGTCCAACCACGTTTTGAGTAACCAGCATGTTGTCAACCTGCACATCAGGATTTACACTTCCGCAAGTTCCCATTCTGAATAGTTCTAATGATTGGTGTTCAGATTTAAATTCTTTTTCCTTTAAATCGATGTTCACCAAAGCATCAAGCTCATTCATTACGATATCGATATTTTCGGTACCGATTCC
The DNA here is from genome assembly GCF_900143185.1 of Chryseobacterium scophthalmum. NCBI lineage: Bacteria > Pseudomonadati > Bacteroidota > Flavobacteriia > Flavobacteriales > Weeksellaceae > Chryseobacterium > Chryseobacterium scophthalmum. The sequence goes on from NZ_FSRQ01000001.1 coordinate 584,166, forward strand.
GGTTGACATTACAGAAATTCTTTCACCACGCAAAGTTCCTGTGTGGGTATAGAATTCTCTTTTATTTTTTTTGATTTCTACCTTATCAAAGTATTTTGAAACTTTTGGAACTCTGTCCGGATCGCCTACCAAAATTATTTTGTTGGCAATATCTTCCGGCAAAAGGTTAAGGTGATATACACTTCCGTCTTCGTTCAGAACCAATTCTGAAGCTGCAAGTTTATTTAGCATAATTATTTTATTAAAAAAGGGAGGTGAAGATAAGAATTTTGTTTTAAAAAAAGCAGATCAGTCAAAAGATAATCTTTATTTAATTTAAGATTAAAGTTCCGGTAATATTGAAATCTTAGATTTGTGTTTTAATAATTACACTTTCTCTTTTGCTGTCGTCATGTTCTTTGTCGATGGCAATTTTTTTTATTTATACATTATTAAAAATAATTTCCTGAAAATATTTATGCCTGCTTTTCAGTTTTAAAACTTGAATTCATACTGTAAACTATCACCTATCAACTGCAACCTAAAACCTAATTTAATCTATCCACCGACTCTTTTAGTTTTATAACCCATATCTTTTAGAATAGCCATAATTTTATCACGGTTATCTCCCTGAATAATAATTGTTCCGTCTTTTTCAGAACCACCGATTCCCAAAGTGGTTTTTATTTTTTTTGAAATCTTTTTCAAATCGTCTTCACTGCCTTCCCAACCTTCTACAATGGTTACAGGTTTTCCGTTTCTACCTTTCTTTTCAAATTTACAAACCAGAGGTTCTTTCTGCTTAAATTCTTCTTCGGGCATTTGAAAATCCTGCTCTTCATGTTCAGGAAAAAGGTTTTTTAGTTGGTCTCTTAAATCCATAAAACAAAATTAAAAATAATATTTATAATTCGGGATAATTTAATTTCAATCATAAATATCATTTAAAAAAAACTGATTTTCTCTAATCTATTATAAATGAAAATTCTTAGAATTCTTCGCTGAGTAGAACTCCTTTGCGAACTTAAAAACAATTAGTTGTTAAAAAAAATCTTAGCGACCTTTGCGTTAAAATTAAGTATTATAATAAATAACAAATAATCAATAAGAATTCTAAGTTAGATTCACTATTTGTAATAGTTTTCTTTAAACTTTTAAGCAAAATTTAAACCTTGAAAATTCTTCAATTCACTTTAAAATCAATAAATTTGTTTGTTTAAAAATCAAATTAAAATGTCTAAAAAAGCAATATTGGCAATACTTGACGGATGGGGTTTGGGAACAAATCCTGAAGTTTCTGCATTAGCTCAAGCAAATACACCATTCATAGATAGCTGTTATCAAAAATTTCCACATACAACTTTAGAAGCGAGCGGTTTGGCAGTTGGTCTTCCGGCCGGACAAATGGGGAATTCTGAAGTAGGACACATGAATTTGGGAGCTGGTAGAGTAGTGTACCAGAATTTGGTAAAACTAAATATGGCTGTCGAAAACGGAACTTTAGGACAGGAAAAAGTAATTCAGGAAGCTTTTGCTTATGCCAAAAGAGAAAATAAAAATGTACACTTTATCGGTTTGGTTTCCAACGGTGGAGTACATTCACATATTAATCATTTAAAAGGACTTTTGTCTGCGGCAAAAGATTTTGGTTTAAATGAAAATGTTTATATTCATGCTTTTACAGACGGTAGAGATTGTGATCCGCATTCAGGTTTAGGATTTATTGAAGAATTGCAGGAACATATGAGCCATACAACCGGAAAAGTAGCTTCTGTTATCGGAAGATATTACGCAATGGATCGTGACAGAAGATGGGAACGTGTAAAATTAGCTTACGACGCAATGGTTGAAGGAGTTGGTTTGCAGACAACCAATGCACTTGCAGCAATCAAAGCATCTTATGACGAAAATGTTACCGATGAATTTATAAAGCCAATTATTTTGGTGAAAGAAACTCAGATTGGAAACGTTGTTCCTGTAGGAAAAATTGTTGATAATGACGTAGTGATTTGCTTTAATTTCCGTACAGACAGAGGTCGTGAGATTACGGAAGTTCTTTGTCAGCACGATATGCCTGAATATTTCATGCGAAAGCTGAATCTTCATTATGTTACGTTAACCAATTACGATAAAACCTATCAAAACGTAAACGTAGTTTTTGACGAAGAAGTTTTAAAAGATACAATGGGTGAAGTTTTAGAAAGAAACGGAAAAACCCAGATCAGAATTGCTGAAACTGAAAAATATCCTCACGTTACGTTTTTCTTTTCAGGAGGTCGTGAAGAAGAATTTCATGGTGAAAAAAGATTGCTTTGTCCAAGCCCGAAAGATGTTCCAACTTACGATTTAAAGCCTGAAATGTCAGCTTATGATATCACTAATGCAATTTTACCTGAATTGGAAAATGAAACTGCTGATTTTGTATGTTTAAACTTTGCAAACACCGATATGGTAGGTCACACCGGAGTTTTTGAAGCAGCAGTAAAAGCAGCCGAAACGGTAGATAAATGCATCGAAAAAGTAGCAACAATGGCTTACGAACATGGTTATGCAGTTTTTATTTTGGCAGATCATGGTAACTCTGATGTTATGATTAATTCAGATGGTTCTCCAAACACGCAGCATTCAACCAATTTGGTTCCTCTAATTGTAATGGATAAAGATAAAAACTGGGAATTGAAACCAGGAAAATTGGGAGATATGGCACCAACAATTTTATCGGTAATGGGTGTAGAAATTCCTGCAATTATGACAGGAGATATTTTAGTGAGCTAAAAGTGAAATAATATTATCAAAAAAATACCGTTATCATAGTGATAGCGGTATTTTTTTTATGATTTATGTCAGAAATAGTATGACTTACATATTATATTATGTCACAAATAACAAATAAACCTTATCTTTGTAAATTATAAATATATTATTTGATGTATAATGCTCTCGTAAGAAAAGAAGTAATGGGTATTTTGGAAAAGGAAGTTGGTTCTTTTCTCGATAAGTTTTTGACTCCAATTGAGAAAATTTGGCAGCCTTCAGATTATTTACCAGATCCTTCTAGTTCTGATTTTAAACATGACTTAGAAGAAATTCAAACTTTCGCTCAAGAAATGCCTTATGATCTTTTTGTAACATTGATTGGGGATTGTATTACTGAAGAAGCATTACCTTCTTACGAATCTTGGCTAATGAGCGTTGACGGAATTGATCAGGAAAAAAGCGGACCAACTTGGGCAAGCTGGATTAGATCTTGGACTGCCGAAGAAAACAGACACGGTGATTTACTTGGAAAATATCTGTATTTATGTGGCAGAGTAAACATGAGACAGATGGAAATTACTACCCAATATCTGATTAGTGATGGTTTTGACATCGGAACAAGTATGGATCCTTACAGAAACTTTATCTACACAAGTTTTCAGGAAACAGCAACCAACGTTTCGCATAGAAGAGTAGGTACTTTGGCAAAACAAACAGGTAACGGAAAATTAGCAAAAATGTGTGGTGTAATTGCAGCAGACGAAGCAAGACACGCAAAAGCTTACAAGCATTTCGTAGCAAAAATTTTAGAATTAGATCCTTCGGAAATGATTTTAGCATTTGAGGACATGATGCGTAAAAAAATCGTTATGCCGGCTCACATGATGAGACAGTCTGGTCAGAAAGCGGGTGAACTTTGGGGGCATTTCTCAGATGCAGCACAAAGATGCATGGTTTACACAGGTCAGGATTATATCAATATCATGAAAGATCTTCTTGATGAGTGGAAAATTGAGCATATTACAGGTCTTACAGAAAAGGCAGAAAAAGCTCAGGAATATTTGATGAAGCTTCCATCAAGATTACAGAAAATTACAGATAGAATTTCTACTCCAGATTTGCAGTTTGAATTCAACTGGGTTAAAAAATAATTAGATTTTAACAATAAATTATAAATTGAAGTGTCGGAGTTTTTCGGCACTTTTTATTTATTTAGTATCTTTGCCCAGCTAAAAACGCAACAAAATGTTAAATAATAAAAAAATTGCTGTTGATTTTGACGGAACTATCGTAGATGACGCATATCCTGCAATTGGAAAAACTAAGATTTTCGCTTTCGAAACACTTAAAAAACTTCAGGCTCAAGGTTTTAGACTGATACTTTGGACGTACCGACATGGTAAGACTTTGGATGAAGCTGTAGAGTTTTGCAGACAGAACGGTATTGAGTTTTATGCAGTTAACTCAAGTTTTGAAGGAGAAGTTTTTGATGCTGAAACTCAGTCTAGAAAATTGGATGCAGATTGGTTTATCGATGACAGAAACTTAGGTGGTTTTCCGGGTTGGGGCGAAATTTACAATATCATCAACGAAAGAATTGAGTTCCGTGTAGAAGGGAAAGAGGTTTTAGCTTATTCAAAACTAAAAAAAGAAAAGAAAAAAGGATTATTCTGGTAAGATTTGAGAAATTAGAAGTTAGATGTTAGAAATTAGTTTTAATATCACTTTTAATAATTTTATCAAGAAAGTAAAGATGTTTAGTATTAAAAGATCTATTCATGAAGTTGAAAATCTAATATCTAACATCTAATATCTAACATCTATATTAAAAAATGATTCAATTAAAAACAATAGACGAGCTTCGTCTTATGAAAGAAAGTGCCCAATTGGTTTCCAGAACATTAGGAATGTTGGCAAAAGAAATCAAACCAGGAATTACTACTTTATATTTAGATAAATTAGCACACGATTTTATTAAAGATCACGGTGCTGAACCTGCATTTTTAGGATACGGAGGTTTTCCGAATTCTTTGTGTATTTCACCAAACGAACAAGTAGTTCACGGTTTTCCAAATAAAGAAGAGATAAAAGAAGGCGATGTACTTTCTGTAGATTGCGGTGCGATTCTTAACGGTTATGTTGGAGATCACGCCTATACTTTTGAAATTGGTGAAGTAAAACCTGAAACCAAAAAATTACTGAAAGTTGCTAAAGAATCTCTTTACAAAGGAATTGAGCAATGCATCAGAGGAAAAAGAATCGGTGATATTTCTCACGCAATCCAGAAACACTGCGAAAATGAAGGATATGGAGTTGTGAAAGAGCTTGTTGGTCACGGTTTAGGAAAGAAAATGCATGAAGACCCTCAAGTTCCGAATTACGGAAAACAGGGAAGCGGAAAAGTAATTAAAGACGGTTTGGCAATTGCTATCGAGCCTATGATTAATTTAGGTACTGAAAAAGTGAAATTCCATAATGATGGATGGACGGTTACAACACTAGATAATCAACCTTCCGCACACTTCGAGCATGATGTTTGTGTGATCAACGGTAAACCTGTTTTATTATCAACTTTCAAATATATTTATGATGCTTTGGGTATTGTAAGTGATGAAGAAAAGCCATTTCAATTGGATTTTTAATGAAAAAGCTGACTAAGTTTTTATTAAATAAAATCCCTCGTCCGATGCTTATCAAGATGAGTATTTGGGCGCGTCCGTTGATCTATCAGTTTTTTAAAGGGGATAAATTTTACGATCCTATCGATGGAAGATCTTACCGAAAGTTTTTACCTTACGGATACGGAAAACAAAGAGAAAATGCGTTGTCTCCGGGAACTTTAAGTCTCGAAAGGCATCGTCAAATGTATCTGTATCTTCAGAATGAAACTGATTTTTTCATTAAAAATTATAAAGTTCTGCATATTGCTCCCGAACAGGAATTTTTGAGGAAATTTAAAAGAATGAGTAATCTCAACTATATTTCAGCCGATTTATATTCGCCGATTGTAGATGTGAAAGCTGATATTTTAGATTTACCTTTTGAAAATGAAAGTTTTGATATTATCTTTTGTAATCATGTTTTAGAACATATTCAGGATGATGCAAAAGCAATGAGCGAATTGTATCGAGTAATGAAACCCGGAGGTTGGGGAATTCTTCAGGTTCCGATGAAAAATTCTTTGGAAAAAACCTATGAAGATTTCACTATAACAGATCCAAAAGAAAGACAAAAACATTTCGGACAGTACGATCATGTTCGTTGGTACGGAATGGATTATTTTGACCGACTTAAAGATGCCGGTTTTGAAGTGGAAGCTAATTTTTATTCACAACAATTTTCTGATGCAGAAATAAAAAAATATGGTTTAAGACTCAACGAAATTTTACCAATCGTTTTAAAGAAATAAAAAAACGGCTTCAGATTCTGAAGCCGTTTTTTTATGTAATTAACTATAACTATGTTTAAATCTTAATGAGAAACAGCTTTCAATCCAATTACAGAACCAATTAATGTTGAAATGAAAAATATTCTCCAGAAACTTGCAGGGTCTTTAAACACTAAAATTCCTACCAAAGCCGTTCCCACCGCACCAATTCCGGTCCAGACTGCATAAGCAGTTCCGATAGGTAAAGTTTCTGTGGCTTTGATGAGCAAAAGCATACTGATGGTGAGACAAACCAAAAATCCTCCAAACCACCAATACATCTCGTTTCCGGTGGTTTCTTTTACTTTTCCGAGGCATGATGCAAAAGCAACCTCAAAAATTCCTGCGATAATTAAAATAATCCAGTTCATTACTATTTAATTTTATACCGCAAAATTGAGGCTTTAAAGTGAAACAAAATTTTACAAATGTTAAAAAATGAAATTTATTTCTAATATTTATCTGAGGTGGGAATAAGGATGGTTTGCTCTGTAGGAGCAAAACCTTTGTAGAAAATTTACAAAAAAATATGAGCTCCGTAGGAGCGAAACAAAACTAGAAATTCAATTTTAATCATTTAATTTCCGCACGAATTCTACTCAAACTAACCTGTGTAATTCCTAAATAAGAAGCAATATGACCCAACTGAACCCGCTGCAAGAGATAAGGCTTTTCTTTCAGCAAGTCTTTATACCTTTCCAGTGCCGTTTTATATTGCCGAGAAATAATCAGTTCTTCCGTTTTTACGAGTTCCCGTTCTGCAAACTTCCGTCCCCAATTTGCAATATGAATGTCTTCATGATAAAGATTTTTTAACTTTTCAGTTTCAAGTCTGTAAAATTCACAGTCTTCCAAAAGTTCTATATTTTCATAGCCTGGTTTTTCATCCACATAACTTTTCATAGAAACTACAGGTTCGCCTTCTGTTCCAAACCAAAAAGTAATATCATTATTTTCTGTAGAAGCATAAGCGCGAACAATTCCTTTCTTTAAAAAATAAATATAAGGAATCACTTTATTGGCTTCCATCAGGCAAAGTCCTTTAGGATAATTAACTTCGGAAATATGTTGTACCAAACTTTCTTTTGAAGTTTGAGGAAGTGAGTAAATAGTATCTATAATCTCTTTAATATTCATTAGAATAATTGTTTGGAATTAACAACGAAGGTTTCCAATTTTATAATCATTAAATAGTTGAATTAAAAATGAAAATATAACGAAGTCAAACGTCTTTACAGTCTTAAAAGTATTTAGTTTAACAAAAACTCTGCAGACTGCATTCATTAAATTTAGTTCAAAAATAATCTTTTTTAGGCATCTAATTTTCAATATTGGCCGAAAGACCAGTTTTGTTTTACTAACTTTGCAAATCGTAACAAAACGAAATTAATACTTTTATATGCACAAAGCAGGATTTGTAAATATCGTTGGAAAGCCGAATGCCGGAAAATCTACCCTTCTGAATCAGTTGATGGGAGAGAAGTTGGCAATTGTAACGCAAAAGGCTCAGACAACACGACATAGAATTTTTGGAATTTATAATGAAGAAGACTTACAGATTGTATTTTCTGATACTCCCGGAGTTTTAGATCCAAAATATGGTTTGCAGGAAAAAATGATGGATTTTGTAAAAGATTCTTTACAGGATGCAGACGTTTTTCTTTTTATTGTAGATGTTACCGATAAAGCTGAACCATCAGAATTTTTAATTGATAAACTGAATAAAATTCCGGTACCGGTTTTATTATTATTGAATAAAGTTGACCAAACTAATCAGGAAGGTCTTGAGAAACTGGTTTCAGAATGGCATGAGAGAATTCCTAAGGCAGAAATTCTTCCTATTTCAGCTTTAAATGCTTTTAACACCGAAATTATTTTACCGAAATTAAAATCGATGTTACCAGAAAGCCCGGCGTATTATGATAAAGACATGTACACCGACAAACCAGAACGTTTCTTTGTAAACGAAGCCATCAGAGAGAAAATTCTTTTGAATTATGAAAAAGAAATTCCGTATTCTGTGGAAGTGGTAACCGAAATGTTTAAAGAAAAAGAAGGAATTATCTTCATCGATTCTATTATTTATGTAGAAAGAGATACCCAAAAAGGGATCATCATTGGGCATAAAGGTGAAGCCATCAAAAAAGTAGGAACCGAAGCAAGAATTGATCTGGAAAAGTTTTTCTCTAAAAAAATTCACTTAAACCTTTTTGTAAAAGTGAAAAAAGACTGGCGAAAAAATGACAGAGATTTGAAAAATTTTGGATATAGATAGACTAAAACGTCTCTATTCATCGTTGTATTAACGGATATTTTTGTTATCTTTAGTTTAAATTTTCAATCAATGAGCTATTCAAACACAAAGGCAAATCCTGTAATTTTTGATATTATACTATTTCTTGTAAGACTATTTATAGGCTTTGCGATGATTTCGCACGGTTTTCCCAAACTTCAAACATTAATTGACGGTGGTGAAATTCAGTTCTACGACTTTTTAGGTTTAGGTCCGCAAATCTCTTTAGGATTAACGGTCTTTGCTGAATTTGTGTGTTCTATTTTTCTTATTTTAGGTCTGTTTACAAGAGTTGCAGCAGGATTTTTAATCTTTACAATGGGTTTTGCTGCCTTTGTAGTTCATGGCGCCGATGGTTTTGATAAACGAGAATTAAGCTTATTGTATCTTTCAATTTACCTAATCATTATTACATTTGGAGCCGGAAGATTTTCAATTGATGGAATGATCGAAAAACGAAGAAGAGCCAATGACTGGTAAAGCCAATTTGATATAAAATAAAATCCCGAAACATTTTGTTCCGGGATTTTTTATGTGAATTTGAAATATTTTATTCAATAAACGAATATCAAATCTCAAACTTCAGATTTCAAATTCTTACGCCAATTTTTGAGAATCTGCAACAAACTGAGCCAAACCGCTGTCTGTTAAAGGATGTTTCAATAAACTCAAGATTGGAGGAAGTGGTGAAGTGATAACGTCTGCACCAATTTTTGCACAGTCAATGATATGCATTGAATGACGGATAGAAGCTGCTAAAATCTCAGTATCGTACATATAATTATCAAAAATCAATCTGATTTCCTGAATTAAATTTAAACCGTCTGTTGTAATATCATCTAATCTTCCCAAGAACGGAGAAACATAAGTTGCACCAGCTTTAGCCGCTAAAAGAGCCTGTCCTGGAGAGAAAATCAAAGTACAATTGGTTCTGATTCCTTTGTCTGAAAAATATTTCAAAGCTTTGATACCGTCTTTAATCATTGGGATTTTTACCACAATATTTGGGTGAATTGCAGCCAATTCGTCACCTTCTTTGATCATTTCTTCGTACGTTGTAGAAAGTACTTCTGCAGAAATATCTCCATCTACAATCTCGCAAATCGCTTTGTAATGATTTTTGATTGCTTCAGCTCCCTGAATTCCTTCTTTAGCCATCAATGATGGGTTGGTTGTTACACCATCCAAAATTCCAAGGTCTTTCGCTTCTTTAATTTGCTCTAAATTAGCAGTGTCAATAAAAAATTTCATTTTGTTTAAATAGATTTATTTCCGCAAAGATAAACATTCCATTTTGAGTGCGAAATTAATTTGTCTACTTACAAGATTTAGATTCTAAAATTCCCCTCCTTTGGAGGGGTGGCGAAAATTCGAAAGAATTTTTGACGGGGTGGTTTCAGATTAGTCATTTTAAATATCAGAAAATTATTAATTTTAACTTCAATGAAAACCCAATTCACCACAAAGCTCGAAATCATAGGAATTAATCCTTTTGTTTTTCTTCCTGATAAAGTTTTAAATGAAATATTTGAAACTTCAGGAAAGAATAAAAGCCCGATTCCTGTGAAAGGAACTGTAAACGGTAAAGAATTCAAACAAAATTTAATGAAATATTTAGGAGAATGGCGATTGTACATCAATTTAACCATGCTAAAAGATTCTCCGAAAAGAATTGGTGAAATGCTGGAGATTTTTGTGGAATTTGATCATTCTGACCGAACGATTTCAATTCATCCTGATTTAGAAAAAGCAATTAGAGAAAATCCTGTTGCTTTACAAAACTTTGAAAACCTCATTCCTTCAAGAAAAACGGAGTTAATTCGTTACATTAATAATTTAAAGACCGAAGCAAGCATCCAAAAAAATATTGAGAAAATCATTCGATATTTAACTGGCGAAACAGACTTTTTCGGAAAGACAATCAAATAAAAAACCGAAAAATATAAATTCTTCGGTTTTTATCTTTATGAATTAAGGGCCTGACTCAATTTTACAGCTTCCTGATTAGTAGGATCATACTGTATTGATTTTGCAATATGCTCTTTAGCTTTATTTGGATTGTCTTTTTGTTCGCTAAATGCAATGTAATAATAAGCATAAGCAAGATTTTTCTTACTCGCCTCAATCTCTTCCGGTTTTACGGTAGCAATATATTTTTCATAAGAAAGTTTAGCATTTACATCATCTTTAGCCGATTGATAAGAATAGGCCTGACTGTAATAAGATGGAGCCCAGTCTGGTAACAACACAGAGATTTTTTTCCATGTAGCAATTGCGTTTTGCCAATCTGTAGCATCCTGATAAGCAGTAGCTAATTTAGCAAGAGATTCTGCATCTTTAGGATTGGCTTCGACTTGTTTTTTCAATCCCTCAATCACGGGATTTGTTTGTACTTGAGTTGTAGAAGCAGTAACTTTTACACTGTCTGTTTTTGGTGAAGTTTGGGCAACAAGAGCACCTGTACTTCCTATCATCATTAAACCTACAAATAATTGCTTAGTATTAATTTTAATCGTTTTCATATTTCTTACATTTTTAAAATTGTAAATAGTGAAGTTCAAGAATAATTCCATTAAAAGAAAAGTTTTAGAACTCTTAAGTTTTTTTTGAAGGTATTAACAGTTATCAGACTTTTTTTAGCGTATTTTTTGATTCTTAGCTTGTTTGAGTTTATCTTTGTTTCATTACAAACTTATTATTTTTCATCTCATGAATGTATTATTAGCCTCAACCTCTACACTTTTTGGCGGAGAATATCTTGAATATTTAAAAGAAGAACTTATTAATTTATATAAAGGAATTGATGAAATCATTTTCATTCCATTTGCAAGACCCGGTGGAATTTCACATGACGATTACACTGCAAAAGCACAGTCTTTTTTTGAAACCATCAATATTAAAGTAAAAGGTTTACACGAATTTGATAATAAAATCGAAGCTTTACATTCAGCAAAAGGATATTTTACAGGTGGTGGAAACACTTTCTTATTGGTTAAAACTTTGCACGAAGAAAATCTGATGTCTGTTTTAAAACAAAATATCGAAACCGGAAAAGCATATTTAGGCTGCAGCGCAGGAAGTAATATTGGCGGACAGAACATGAAAACTACGAATGATATGCCGATTGTTTATCCTCCAAGTTTTGAATGTATGGGATTGGTTCCTTTCAATCTTAATCCGCATTATTTAGATCCAAATCCAGATTTGAAACATAACGGAGAAACAAGAGAAACAAGAATTAAAGAGTTTTTAACGCAAAACGACACTAAAGTTGTAGGACTTCGCGAAGGAAACTGGATCAGAAGAATTGGCAATAAAATTACCGTTGAAGGAAATGAATTGACAAGAATTTTTGAAAAAGGAATAGAGCCTTACGAAATTGAAGCAGGAAGCGAACTTTAATTCTTATTTTTGAATACTACTCAAATAATTTAATGTTATTATCGTTGTCATGCTGATCGGAGTTAAAGCATTCTGTAAAGCTTTTTAATAAATATCAAATGAAAAAAACTTTTGTATTTCTTACACTTTCCACACAAATTATTTTTGCTCAAAATATTTCGCAGAAATTAGATGATGCCACAAAAAATCTAATGAATTCTTCTTTGGCAATTTCATCTAATTTATCTTTTTATGTTGCCGATGAAAGCGGAAATCTTGTGTATGAATTTCAGGGAAATAGAGGATTATCTACAGCTTCAACTCAGAAAATTTTCACAGCAGCTGCAGCTTTGGAAACTTTAGGTAAAAATTATACGTATAAAACAACATCATCCTATTCAGGAACGATTTCTAACGGAAATTTAAATGGAAATCTTTTTATTACTTCAAACGGCGATCCTACTTTGGGAAGCTGGAGATACGAAGGTTACAAACCCGAAAATTTCAAACAAAAACTAATTGAAGCAGTTAAAAAATCAGGAATCACAAAAATTTCTGGCGACTTGGTGATTGATGATTCTTATTTTGACCATCAAACCATTCCAGGAGGTTGGCCGTGGGACGATTTGGGGAATTATTACGGAGCCGGAGTTTGGGGTGTAAATTGGCGTGAAAACCAATTTGACATCAACATCAATGGAAATGATTTTAAAAGTTTTTCTTATCCTTTAGAAAATGTAAAATGGTTGAATGATTTAAAAGCTTCAGGAAATTCAGATCAAAGTTTAATTTTCACAGCACCACATTCTAACGTCGCTTTAATTAACGGAAGTTTACCTGCAGGAAAAGTAACGACAGTTTCAGGTTCTGTTCCGAATCCTCCATTACAATTGGGTATGGAAATTCAGAAATGGCTGAAGGAATCAGGAATTGATTTTTCAGGAAAAGTGTTGACCAATTCTCAATTAGAAATAGAAGGTAATAACACGTTAGAAACTCCAAAAAACAATATTATTCTTACTTACGAATCGCCAACTTTAGATAAAATTGTGTATTGGTTTCTGAGAAAATCGGTGAATTTATATGGTGAAAATTTAATTAAAACTTTAGGCAAAGAGAAAAAAGGAAATCCAGGTTTTAAAAGCGGAATTGCTTATTTAAAAGAATTCTGGAAAGCGAAAGGAATCAATTCAAATATGATCAATTTTGCTGACGGGAGCGGACTTTCACCACAAAATTATGTCTCTGCAAAAGCTGAAGTTCAGGCATTATTGTATGCAAAAAAACAAGCTTGGTTTGATTCTTATTACGATGGATTTCCCAATCAGGACAACGGTATGAAAATGAAAAGCGGAACAATGCGCGACACAAAATCATTCGCAGGTTATCATACTTCAAAAGATGGAAAAAAGTATGTATATTCAATTATTATTAACAATTATCAGGGAAGTGGAAGTACAGAACTGCAGAAGATTTTGAATATTTTAAAATAAATAGAATTGAAAAAAAGATCCATATTTTCCAGATTCAACAACTGGTTTATTTTTTCTTTGATGACTTTGGTGGTTATCGCTATTGTGATTTCTTCTACTTTGGTTATTAATTATTTAAAGAAAGAAGAAGTAAAGAGAGTTGATATTTTGGTGAAAGCTATAAAATTTCAGCAGGACATGACTCCCAGTTTAGAAGTTCAGGAATTACTTCTTGCCATTTATAGCTCAAATACTACGATTCCTGTGATTATTTTGGATAAAAATGATCAGGTCATAGAATATAAACATCTACCAAAAGAATTTGGAACTAATCCGGATGATATTGTTGCTTTAGCAAAAAAAATGGAGAAAAAATATCCTGCAATTGAAATAAAAGTTCAGGGTGGAAATGACCAATTTGTTTATTATGACAACTCCATAATGCTTAATAATCTACAGTACTCTCCATTTTTACTAGGATTTTTTGTACTGTGTTATTTCTTGTTTTCCTTCTGGTTTTTGAGAACTGTTAAAAAAACCGACGAAGGTTATCTTTGGGCCGGATTAGCAAAAGAAACCGCCCATCAAATCGGAACTCCATTATCATCTATGATGGGATGGATGGAAATTATGAAGCTTGAAAACCCAGATTCAGACGGCGTTATCGAAATAGAGAAAGACATTGAAAGACTGAGAACAATCTCCGAAAGATTTTCAAAAATTGGTTCAGTTCCTGAATTAAATGACACCAATTTTAATGAAACCATTAAAGAGAATTATGATTATCTGAAAACAAGAATTTCAAGAAAGATAGATTTTACACTTCTGCTTCCAACATACAATATTTTGGTTCCGCACAATAAAATTCTGATGAGCTGGGTGATTGAAAATCTAGTAAAAAATGCAGTTGATGCTATGAAAGGTGAAGGAACTTTGCAGATGTCGGTTTTCGAACGCAACAAAAATATTTTGGTTGAAGTAAAAGACAACGGAAGCGGAATGACAAAATATCAGGCACAAAATGCCTTCAAACCTGGATATTCCACGAAAAAACGCGGTTGGGGATTAGGTTTAAGTTTAGCCAAAAGGGTAGTGCAGGAATATCATAATGGTGATATTAGGATTTCTCAAACTGAAGTAGGAAAAGGAACCACTTTTAGAATTGTGATCAGAAAAGCATAAATCATTATCATTACAAAATGGATATTTTACAAGTCAAATTTTCATCTTAAAAGCAACAGCCAAAACTTCAAAACAAAAGAAAAAATCACTATTTTTGAAGCATGATTAAAGCGAGTAATATCCATAAATCTTATGGAAGTCTGGAAGTATTGAAAGGAGTTGATATTCACATCAAAACTGGAGAAGTTGTCTCTATTGTTGGAGAATCTGGTGCCGGAAAATCTACATTGTTACAGATTTTGGGAACTTTAGATACCCCTTCAAATCCTACAAAATACAATACTGAAATCATGCTGAATGATGAATCGTTTATCAATATGACCGATAAGCAGATTTCAAAATTCAGAAACCAGAATATTGGTTTTGTTTTTCAGTTTCACCAATTACTTCCTGAGTTTACAGCTTTAGAAAATGTTCTGTTGCCTACCAAAATTGCAGGAACCAACGAAAAAGAGGCTTTAGATAAAGCGTATCAACTGTTTGAGGATCTAAAAATAGTTGAAAGAATTCATCATAAACCCAATCAATTATCGGGTGGTGAAGCGCAAAGAGTTGCCGTTGCGAGAGCATTGATCAATTCTCCAAAGATTATTTATGCAGATGAACCGACAGGAAATTTAGACTCAAAAAACGCAGATGATCTTCACCGGTTATTTTTTGATTTGAGAGATAAATACAACCAAACTTTTGTAATTGTAACCCACAATCCGCAACTGGCTGAAATTACAGACCGTAAACTGGTAATGAAAGACGGATTGATTATTGAGTAATTTTAAAATATGAAATCTTTATTATTTGCATTCTTATTTTTAATTTCCTGTAACTCTTCAAAAGCTCAGGAAAATATAGATATTTTGCCTAAAGAAAAGATTTTAGAGCTTAAAAATTATATTAAAAATAAAGATTACAATCAAAACCTGGCTGTTTTTATTAATTTTAAAATCCATTCAGGGAAGTACCGTTATTTTGTTTATGATTTGAAGAACGACAAAATAATACAGAAAGCAGTTGTTTCTCACGGTTCAGGATCTGTAATTAAAAATTCAAATCAACTTAAATTTTCTAATGTTGAAGGTTCTTATCAATCTTCACTAGGAAAATATGAAATTAAAGAGAGTTATTCCGGTCAATTCGGAAAAGCATATCGTTTAAAAGGTTTAGATTCCACCAACAGCAACGCGATGCAACGTGCAATTGTATTACATTCTTTTGGATGCGTTCCGGATCAGGAATCTCAAAATTTAGCCTGTTTAAGTTTGGGTTGCCCGATGCTTTCAACAAAAGCCTTTAAAGAAACCTCAAAACATATAGACCAATCAAAAAAGAGCATTGTTTTGTATGCTTTTTATTAATTTGGTTGATGGTTTTTAGTTGATGGTTGTTGGGTTGATATTCGATATAATAAAAATGTATTAATAAATGTTTTCAATAACTAACAACTAAACCCCATAACCTAAACCCTAAAATCATGTCTATAAAATTTTTGGCAGAAGACGACAGACCCAGAGAAAAGTTTTTACTGAAAGGTAAAAACTCACTTTCTGATTCTGAACTTTTGGCAATCATTATGGGCAGCGGAAACAGAGAGGAAACAGCTGTAGAATTAGGACGAAAAATTCTGGCATCGGTTGATAACAATTGGCATCAGCTAAGTTTATTAACGGTTAAAGATTTAATGAAATTCAAAGGAGTAGGTGAAGTAAAAGCTATTTCAATTGCAACTGCTTTGGAAATCGGGAGAAGAAGAGCCAATCAGGAAATCCCCGAAAAACCTTTGATTTCGAGCAGTAAAGATGCTTATAATATTTTGAAACTGCATTTATCAGATCTCAGAACTGAAGAATTTTGGGCTTTATTTCTCAACCAAAGCAATAAAGTAATTCATATCGCTCAGTTGACGCAAGGTGGAATTAATCAGTCGATTGTAGACATCAGAGTACTCTTTAAAACTGCATTAGAACATTTTTCGACAGGAATTATTATTTCGCACAACCATCCGTCAGGAAATCTAAAACCCAGTACAGAAGATATCAGTATAACCAAACAAGTGAAAGAAGCAGGAAATGTGATGAACATTCAGCTTTTGGATCATTTAATTATTACTCAAAACGCATATACCAGTTTTGCAGACGAAGGATTATTATGATTAAAAGATTAAAATACCATGAAATTGATTTTGAAAAATACGCTCAATGCCTGGAAAATTCTGCACAGCGAAAATATTCTGCTACAAAACAGTTTTTAGATATTTCATCAGATAAAAAATGGGAATTATTGGTTTACAAAGATTACGAAGCCATAATGCCTGTTCCATATGTGTTCAAATCAAAAATTAAAATCGTTCATAATCCAATGCTTTGCCAGCAATTGGGGATTTTTTCAAAAGAGGATAATGTAGAAATTAACGAACAGTTTTTAAGCTTTTTAGAGAAAAATTATCTCATCAGAATTTATACTTTTAATGAATTTAATCATTTTAAAACTACTTTAAAATCTAAGAAAAACTTTCTCATTCTTCCTGATAATTACGAAACAGTTTACTCTAAATATTCTCCTAAAAGAAAAAGAAAGCTCAGATTGGATGAAGATATTGTAAAAAATTCTGAGATTAAAAATATCAGTTTTTCTCAGGCTGAAAGCTTTATTAAAGAAAACTTTTTGGGGGCAGATAAAGAAGAAGATGTAGATTCTTTCATTTCAATATTTAAAAATATGTTTGAGGCAAACTGTTTGAATTTTTCAGCTTTTTATCTCAACCAAAGAATTATCAATATTATCGTCACTTATTTTGATGATTTTACAGTGGCACTTTTAGGAACGTTTAATGATAAAGAATCGGTTAAAGTATCGGGATCTTCTGTTCTAATAGACAGGTGTATAGAAGAAAATATATCAACCAAAATCTTTGATTTTGAAGGGAGTGAATTGCCGAATGTAGAAGAATTTTTCAGAGGTTTCAGACCCGAACTTCGTCCTTATCATCTGATTGAATATTCTAAAAAAAATATCATTAAAAAATTGATGAGCTTGAAATTTATCATGAAACTTTAATTTAATCACGTTCTTTAGAATAGTTCTATATATTATTCTTAAATTTATAAAAGTATTTACAAACTGCTCACAATGCTAAAGAAGATCCGCAATTATAAGTTGCCATACATGATTTATAATTTTTTCAACAAAAAAAAATTACAGCATAATATTCCGCTTTATAAAAAATACGGTCTTGATAAAAGCTATTTTTCGAGTATCTCAAGCAAAGATTTTGCGCATTTACCTGAAAATGAAAGAAAATTTGATGAGCAAAAACTTTTCAACACCGAATTTTATAAAAATCTTTCCGAAGAAAATAAAATCAGCGCAGAAGGTTTTGATGATAACGGTTTTTTGGTTCTGAGAAATTATCTTAAACCTGAAACTGCCGATCAGATCAACAATGAGATTGAAAAATTGATGAAAGATGGAACCATTAAATTCCGTTATGGCGGTAAGTTGATGTTCGTTATTCATCATTCTGAGATTATAAAAAATATCGGAAATGACAAAAACTTACTCGAATTTTTATCTGTTTTAATCGATGGTGATGCTAAATTGTTTCAGAGCATCAATTTCATCAACGGAAGTCAGCAAAAAACGCATTCAGACAGCATTCACATGACGACTTATCCTTTGGGCGGACTTTTAGGAGTTTGGATTGCCTTGGAAGATGTGGATGAAACGAATGGCGCTTTACATTATATTCCGGGAAGTCATAAGCTTCCGTATTTCTTAAATTCTGACTATGATAATGAAGGAACAGCTTTTAAAATCGGCAAAAAAAGTTATGTAGCTTACGAAGAATTTCTTGAAAATAAAGTGAAAGAATTGGGGTTAAAAAAGGAAGTTTTCAGAGCAAAAAAAGGTGATCTTTTGATTTGGCATGCCAATATTCTTCACGGTGGAGAACCACATTTAGATAAAACAAAAACAAGAAAGAGCTTAGTTTATCATTATTTTGACGAAAAAAGTGTCTGTTATCATGAGGTTACGCAAAGGCCTGCATTATTTGAGCTGTAAAAAGAGTTAACAAAAAGCCTAAAAGATATTAAATTCTTTTAGGCTTTTTTATTTTTTAATCTTTTATTATTTTTTTACGATAATTTAAATTAGAATTTGATACTTCAAGGAAATAAACTCCTTTCAATAAACTAGAAAGATCTATTGAAAAAGTATTTTCATTAGTTGATTCAACATTTTTTTGAAGTACTAATCTATTATTGATATCAAAAACCTTTATTTTACTATTTATTAAGTCTTTTTTAGATTTAATAAAAATTTTATTTTTAGTGGGTATAGGGTAAATACTAATATCTTCATTTACTATTTTCTGCTGCTTTAAAACGTCTTCATTGCTAGATTTTTTTTCTACATTAAAGCTATTTGCAACTCGATTAAAAGGACTACATGTATTAATATCTTCTACATACATATAGTGACTTTTTCCACTATTAGGTTGAAGTAGAGTACCTGCATCCAATGTTATAGATTTTTTAGCCTTAAAAATAACATTCGCATTTTGTGTAAAACTTTCATTTTGAATTTTAATAGATTCAGCTGAATTTAAAAGTTCAAAATCCCATTTATCAAAATTTCTATCTTTTATAAGAACTTCACCACCATTAGAAGGATTCATTTGCCATGCAATTTTTGTTGCTTTCCCAGCATCAATTCGTCCTGCTCCAAGTTTACCTATATAAGGTTGATTTTCAGGAATATCATCTAAATTTGCTGAAGTAAGTTTTAAAATAGATTCAATTTCATTGGGATTTAAACAATTATTTACAGAAAACAATAAGGCTACCACACCAGCAACTTGAGGTGCAGCTAATGAAGTTCCCCATGCACCGCCATATGAGGAATCTGACACTGCAGTTGCCCCAACAACATTGAATCCTGCCACTCTTAAATCTACCATGTCATTATTTTGATGTGTTGAGTTTGGATCACCAATTAATTGCTCTACACGATCCCTCCATAACATTGGTATATTGTTATATGTATATCCTACATCTGCATGCCCTACACTAGAAATACTGATAACGTGATTATAACTAGCTGGATAAACATAATTATTAGGTCCTCCACATGTTCCTCCATTAGCACCAGCAAAACCATTACCAGCAGCAACAACAATAACAGTTCCATTATTATGGATTTCATCAATAACCAATTGGTCAATCTCACTATAATTACATGTATTAGTCCAGCTTGCATTAACAACCCTTGCTCCATTTTGCGATAATTCTAGTAGACTATTTATGCCAAAAGAATTATATAAAATTTTAGAATTAAAGCCCGTTCCAGGAATACCTTTATTATTGTCAGTATTTGCAGCAGCATGACTTGCAACAGCAGTTCCATGAGAGTCCGGAATAGTATAACTTATAAGTGATGTAACCTTACCAACTAAATCTTCGTGAGTAGTACTTATAGGTGTATCACTTATTCCAATCATGAAATTTGGATCTCCATGTGTATAATCCCAAGCTTCTCTTATATTGATTAAATCTAAGCTTTGAAGTGGACTAGTTGTACCGGGATAATTATAATCGTTGGGCGTATATAATAACTCAGGTTTATATGTTTCTTCAATTAAAGGAAAATAGGTTGTGTATTTTTTTAAATCATCAATAATGCCTGCTTTATCAACTTCCAATATATATACAGTTTGCAAAAACGGGGTTACAGATGTAGGAAAGGCTTTTTTAAATGTGAAAATATTATATTTAGATAAAGCTTTTGTTAGATTTACATCAAAATGTGATACAGTGCTTTTTCCGTTTTCAATACTAATTTTCGGGACGTTATTTTCATTTGGAATTTGGATATAACATAGCTTATTTTGTGCAAACAAAAAAGATTCTGCCAGTAATAGAAATGGTAATATTTTATTTTTCATCTTTTTTTACTTTTAACTTTAGTTCCTGAAGTTCTTTTTGTTGCTGAATTACATACAATGTTAATTCTTCGACTTTCTTTAAAAGAAGAATATTCATTTCTTTTAATTCTATGCCGTTTTCAATTGCTTCTTTTGTTGTAGGGACTTCGGGTAAATGTTTATTTTCTGTGATGAATTTTTCAAGCTCGCTTAAGGGCATTAAATTATAGTTTTTTTCAAAAACATAATCAGCCCATCCATTACTTGCAGCTATATCTACCTTTATTTTTTCAGTTCTTATTCCGTTTTTTATAAAAACCCGATAATCATTGCAGTCAGAACAATTAGGATATTGGCTATAATTTCCAATAAGTAATTTCCCATTTGCTTTTAATGAGAATGTAGACTCCCAAATTCCAGGTGCTGTGTGGCCACTAACATCTAAGACGCCCGGATTATTTGGCTGATATTGCGAGTAATTTAACCACACTAAAGAAGCTCCAGCATCAATATTAGTGCCTGTATTTTGAACCGCAAAAGTATCACTATTTATATCTGAAAAAAACTGAGTTCTTCCTTTTAGCTTAAGAATAATGTCAGATTCTGGATTTGTACCAATACCAACGTTTCCTATAGAGTTAATTCTAAATCGTTCCTGATTATTAGTTTTTAATACGAGATCATTTGTGTCACTTGTTCCTAAGAAGTTTGTAGAAGCGTTTGTCCCCGAATTTCCTGTTAGATTCCATGATGATTGGGCATAAGCAAATGAAGATGCAACAATAGTTGCAATTAGAAATTGTTTTTTCATGATTAATAATTATAATTTTTGTAAAACTAAATAATTATTTTAAGAATCAATATTAAATTTTATGAAATTAATTTTCATATTACACTTTAAAAGGATGTATTTCGAAAATGATTTGTACAAATACTTGACTTTAATAGCAGCTTATTAATAATATCTCATTAAACTAAAATCACTTGATAATTATATATAAATATTTGAATAAAATTTATATATGCTCTAAAAAAATCCAGAAAATATCATTAATTTTGCTACCTCAAATTATGACAGATTTTTCAGACTATTTACCCTATGCTGCTGCATTAGTTATTGCAATTCCGTTTTTGGTTTTGCTGAGACAATTTGTGTATTCGTACATCAATTTAAAAAATCAGGAAATAAAATTACTTTCTGTAAAATCGAATTCTGAAAACAAAACGCATTCTTATGAAAGAATGACTCTTTTTTTGGAAAGAATAAAACCTGCAAATCTTATTCTTAAGTTTGATAAAGAGCTTGCCGCTCATGAATTTGTATTTCTTACCGAGAAAACCATCAACGAAGAATTTGATTATAATGCTTCACAGCAACTTTATTTAACAAAAAATTCATGGCAGAATATCGTAGATTCTAAAAATGCAATCATAGATTTGCTGCACAAAACCTACGAAAGTCTTAATAACAATCCGAATCTTAATGAGTATAAAACCGTTTTCATCATGAATTACATGAATGATAATGATTATATCGGAGAAACTATCGAAGATTTGAGGAGAGAAATTTTAATAATAGCTTAATTAAATAATAAATATAAATAATGATTCCAAATTTTAAAGCACATCCGTGGCATGGGATTTCTGCAGGAGAAGATGCGCCAAACGTGGTAAACGTATTCGTGGAAATAGTACCTTCAGACACAATTAAATACGAAATAGATAAAGAAACTGGTTACCTTAAAGTAGACAGACCTCAGAAGTTTTCTAACATTATTCCTGCATTATATGGTTTTGTTCCTAGAACTTACTGTAATGAGGAAGTAATGAAATTGGCTGTAGAAAGTGGCGCAACTGACGTTACAATGGGAGATCACGATCCTTTGGATATCTGTGTATTAAGCTCTCACAATATTCATTCTGGAGGACTTTTGATGGAAGCTATTCCAATCGGTGGTTTCAAAATGATCGATGGAGGTGAAGCTGATGATAAAATTGTAGCCGTAATGGTAAGCGATCACGCATTCGGTCATTTCAGAGATATTTCAGAATTACCTGAAGCTGAAGTAAAAAGATTGATGCACTATTTCTTAACGTACAAAAACTTACCGGATGAGCCTGCAAAATGTAGAATTCAGGAGGTTTACGGAGCAGAGCATGCAAGAAAAGTAATCATAGCTTCACAAAATGATTATTCAAGCAAATACGGAGGATAAAATTCTCTTTATTTAAATATAAAAGGGTAAATGAAACTGTTCATTTACCCTTTTTGTTTTTTATCTGAATGTTAAAATAGATTTCCGAAATCAATTACTTTCTAATATAAACCGGAATATCTTCTTTAATAGTTTCTAAAACTTTAATACTTCTAATTTTTTCAGGATCTATCGTTAAAGGATTCTGATCAAGTATTACAAAATCAGCTAATTTCCCTTCTTTAATAGAGCCTTTTTTATTTTCTTCCTGTAATTGATAGGCGGCATTGATCGTAATAGCTTTCAGGGCTTCAATGGTAGTAATTCTTTCATCAGATCCTAAAATTCTTCCGGAACGGGTTTTTCTGTTAACAGCAGCATAAACCGCAGTGATAAGATCTGGTGGAGTAACAGGAGCATCATGATGAATAGTAAAAATAATTCCCGCTTTTAATGCAGAGTTTGCTGGACTGATAAAAGAAGCTCTTTCAGGACCAAAAACACTTGAATAATGCCAATCTCCCCACAAATAAGTATGAGTAGAAAAATAAGACGGAATAACCCCCAATTCTTTTATTTTTTGAATGTGATCAGGGCGGCTGTTTTGCACATGAATTAACGTTGCACGCAATTCCGGAGTATAAATATTTTCGTCTTTTAGTTTTTTGATGACACGGATTGCCTGATCTATTGCTGCATCGCCATTTACGTGAAGTTGAGCGGTAATATGATTTTGAAATAAGGTTTTTAAGTCTTCATATAAAGTTTCATCTGTAAATATCGGGAAGCCTTTATAGTCTTTCGATTGTCCTTCAGGTGGAACAAGATAAGGCTGTGTAAGCCAAGCTGTTTTGCCTTGAGGAGAACCGTCGTCAGAAAATTTAAATCCTCCAAGTTTTAAATGATCTTTATATTTCATGTATTTAGGTTTAAAAACATCTAAATCTTTTTTAAAATATTCATAATCTGGAAAATAAACCACATCAGCTTTAAACAAACCTTCAGTAGCAGCTTGCTCCAAAAGATCTACACTTTCTCCCATCGTTCTTCCGTCGCAAATGGTAGTTTGCCCATAACTTAGCCATTCTTCTTGAGCTTTCATTAGATTATTCATAGCTTGAGCTTTAGAATCATCCGTTTTCATTTTTTCTGTAATAGTAAGCAAAGCCATAAAACTTGCATTCTCTTCTAATTTTCCGTTGAGTTTTCCATTTTTATCTCTTCCTAAATGTCCGCCTTCAGGATCTTTTGACAAATCTGAGAGGTTGAGCAACTTTAGCATCGCAGAATTAGCAACACTTGCATGACCGGAAGTATGAATGACAATAATCGGGTTGGTCGTGCTGATTGCATCAAGCTCATCCTTTGTTGGATGTCTGTGTTCTGTCATGATGGCATCATCGTATCCATTACCTATTACAGGTTGGTTCTCTGAAATTTTATTTTTTATAATAGAATTTCTAATAGTATTTTGTAAATCTTTGATAGAATTAACCGTACCGTATGGTTCCGGAAATAAATCTATCGCTTGTATCAATCCAGCTCTTGAAGTGAAATGACCATGAACATCTATAAAACCTGGTAACAAAGTTTTGCCTTTCAGATCAATCATTTTTGTTTTGCTATTAACATGATGATCAGCTTCAGTTTTAGATCCTGCAAAAAATATCTTTCCATTTTTTACGACAACAGCTTCTACCTGAAGAGAAGAATCTTCCATCGTCAAAATAGTTCCGCCAAAATAAAGCGATTCTGCTGATTTTTGGGTTTGACAACTGCTGATGAATAATGCTGATATAGATAGGTAAAGTAAAATTTTCATGGTAAAATAGTTTGGATGGTGTTGACTAAATTTACAAAAAAATAGAATAATCAGGCTTGTTTTTACAAAGTATTTATAAAAATCATTATATTTATAAAGATAATCACGAACTTTTAATATAAAAATAATAAACTATGGACTTATTTGTTTTAGTACCCATTTTTGGTGTTATTGCCCTGATCTATACTTTTATTCAAAGTAATTGGGTAAGTAAACAGAATGCTGGAAATGAAAAAATGAAAGTAATCAGCGGACATATCGCTGATGGTGCGATGGCTTTTCTAAAGGCCGAGTACAAGATCATGATGTATTTCGTAATTATTGTTGCCATTTTATTAGCCGTAATGGGAATGACCAATTCCAATTCACATTGGACTATTGGAATTGCCTTTGTAATCGGAGCTATATTATCTGCTTTGGCAGGTTTTATTGGAATGAAAATCGCTACAAAAGCCAACGTAAGAACCGCAGAAGCCGCAAAAACTTCTTTATCTAAAGCATTGAAAGTATCTTTCACCGGAGGTTCCGTAATGGGAATGGGAGTTGCCGGATTAGCTGTTTTAGGTTTAGGAGCGCTTTATTTAATTATCAAACAGATTTTTGCTCCTGATGCTGCCGTAAATTCTCACGAAATGGAAAGAACCATAGAAATTCTTACAGGATTTTCTTTAGGTGCAGAATCTATTGCATTATTTGCCAGAGTAGGAGGTGGAATTTATACTAAAGCCGCCGATGTTGGAGCAGATTTAGTGGGAAAAGTAGAAGCCGGAATTCCTGAAGACGATCCTCGAAATCCGGCTACCATTGCCGATAACGTTGGTGATAACGTTGGTGATGTTGCAGGGATGGGAGCCGATTTATTCGGTTCGTATGTAGCAACCGTTTTAGCAACAATGGTTTTGGGAAGAGAGACGATTTCAAATGATTCTTTTGGAGGTTTTGCTCCGATTTTATTACCGATGCTTATTGCCGGAACAGGAATTATTTTTTCAATGATTGGTACTTTATTCGTTAAAATTAATGATAACGAAGGTTCATCAACATCCAATGTGCAAAATGCTTTAAACTTAGGGAACTGGGGAAGCATAGTCATTACCGCAATAGCTTCTTATTTCTTAGTCACTTATCTTTTACCTGAAAAAATGGTTTTAAGAGGTCATGAGTTTACTAAAATGGGAGTTTTTGGAGCCATCATCGTTGGTTTGGTTGTGGGAACTTTAATGAGCATCATCACAGAATTTTATACTGCAATGGGAAAAAGACCGGTTTCAAGTATTGTAAGACAGTCTTCTACCGGTCACGCAACGAATATTATTGGCGGACTTTCTGTAGGGATGGAATCTACACTTTTACCAATTCTCGTTTTAGCAGGCGGAATTTACGGATCTTATTTATGTGCAGGATTATATGGTGTTGCGATTGCAGCAGCCGGAATGATGGCTACAACAGCAATGCAGTTGGCAATTGATGCTTTCGGACCTATTGCTGATAACGCAGGCGGAATCGCCGAAATGAGTGAATTACCAAAAGAAGTTCGTGAAAAAACAGATATTTTAGATGCAGTAGGAAATACAACCGCTGCAACCGGAAAAGGTTTTGCTATTGCTTCTGCAGCATTAACGGCATTAGCTTTATTTGCAGCATTTGTGGGTATTGCAGGAATCGACGGTATCGATATTTACAGAGCCGATGTTTTAGCCGGATTATTTGTCGGTGGAATGATTCCTTTTATATTTTCATCTTTGGCTATTACCGCAGTTGGACAGGCTGCAATGGCGATGGTGGAAGAAGTGAGAAGACAGTTTAGAGAAATTCCCGGAATTCTTGAAGGAACAGCCGAACCCGAATATCAAAAATGTGTAGCGATTTCTACTGATGCTTCCATCAAAAAAATGATGCTTCCTGGTGCCATTGCAATTGTATCGCCTTTATTGATCGGTTTTATTTTCGGACCTGAAGTTTTGGGAGGCTTTCTTGCCGGAGCAACTGTTTGTGGGGTTTTAATGGGGATTTTCCAAAATAACGCAGGTGGAGCTTGGGATAATGCAAAAAAATCTTTTGAAAAAGGAGTTGACATCAACGGACAAACCTATTACAAAGGTTCAGAACCTCATAAAGCTTCTATTACAGGAGATACCGTAGGAGATCCGTTTAAAGATACTTCCGGGCCATCGATGAATATTTTGATTAAATTAATGTCAATTGTTTCTTTAGTCATTGCGCCTACTTTAGCTGTGTTACACAAAGATAAAATTGAAGCCAACAGAAAAGCAAAAATTGAAGCTTTAACCAGGGTTTCGGGAATAACTCCTGTTGTTGTAAATTCTGTACACAATACAGTTATTTTGGCACCGAAAATCATTAAAGGATATCTGAATGAAGAAGGAGATTTTGTTTATGATACCGGAAAAATTCAGGAAGTAGAACTGGAAGATGGAAAAAAAATGACCATTGGTGAAGGAAGTCAGTTGCTTCAGATGTATAATGCTATAAAAAGTAATGATAAAACCGTTTTAGATCCCAATAACTGGTATACGTTAGAAAACTTCTACTTTGAAAGTGGTTCAAGTGAAATTAAGGAAAAAGCAGAAGCTCAATTATTAAATCTGGTTGAAATCATGAATGCTTATCCGAATATGATAATAAAACTCGGCGGATACACAGATAATACTGGAAATCAAGATACGAATGTAAAGCTTTCAAATTTAAGAGCGCAGACAACAAAACTGAAATTACTGGAACTGGGAATTGCAGGACATCGTGTAGAAACAGAAGGATATGGTTCTTTGTATCCTGTTTGTGAAGCTAATGACACCGATGAATGCCGCGCAAAAAACAGAAGAATTGATGTAAGAGTTCTTTCTCTTTAATTAATTTAAAAATGTATAAATGAAAAGCATCACAGAAAATTGTGATGCTTTTTTATTCAATTATACCGTTCATTATTTTTTCTTTATTTGCAAAATCACCAAACCGATTCATTAGAACTGATAATTTAGGATTGATAATATTTTTGCAAAAAGGTGCATTTCTTCTTGTGTACAGATAATTCAATTGCTCTGCTTTATTCAACTTAAATTCTCTAAAAACAAGCACTTTAGTTATAATTTGATCATCAAAATCAGATTGAAATTCCTCTATAATTTTTTTGCATTTTTTTTCCTGATCTTCATCAAAAACGTATACAGCAGAGCGATATTTTTCTCTAAATGAGTGTTTTGATGTACTAGAATGCGTGTGTAAATGAATTTCAATTAAGTCTTTCAGTGAAATAGTCTGAGGATTAAATTCAACTAAAACAGCTTCAGAAAAGGAAACATTTTTTCCGAAAGATGAAATCCAGCCTTGTTTAACATCAGCAATACCGATTAAAGACTGAAAGATCCCTTCTGTACACCAGTGACACCCGCCTCCGAAGCCTATTTTATTGTTCATTTTTCCTTCTATAATTTTAGATTTATTTCTCTAAAAAAGTTCCGAATCTTTCGAAATGGCAAGTATATCCATTAGGAATTCGCTCTAAATAATCCTGATGCTCAGGTTCTGCAGGCCAGAATTTAGTATAAGGTTCTAATGTAGTTACTACTTTTCCGTTCCATTTTCCAGATTTATCGACAATATCAATGATTTCTTTTGCTGTTTCTTTTTCTTGTTCATTCTGAAAAAAAATAGCCGAACGGTAGCTCGATCCGTGGTCGTTTCCTTGTCGGTCTATTGTCGATGGATCGTGAATTCTGTAGAAATAATCAAGTATTTCTCTGAAATTTGTTTCATCAGGATTGTAGGTTAACTCAATTCCTTCTGCATGCCCCGGATGATTACGATAGGTCGGATTTTCATTTTCCCCGCCAATGTAACCCACTTCTGTGTCGACAATTCCTTTTTGTTTTCTGAAAAGATCTTCCATTCCCCAAAAACATCCACCTGCGATATATACTTTTTCATTATGTGTCATTTTTTATTCTTTTTTGATTATTTTTTTCTAAACTATTTTATACTCTCTGTTAAATATCCAATAGCACCGTCTACATTGATATGAAAATCTGCAAACACCACATTATCTGCTTTATCTATAACAATAAACCAAGGTGTTCCACCTGTTTGAAAATCTTCCATAATAGTTGATCTTCCATTCCCGGGATCATGCCCAAAAGGAATTTTTAGTTCATATTTCTTCTGTGTTTCCAGAATTTTATCATAAGTATTAGCTTGGCTTCCTTCAAAAACTGTTTGAACCGCAAGAAAAACAATCTTCTCGTTCCCTTCAAAAGCATCAACCAGTTTTTTTAGTGACGGAAGACCAACACTGTGACAACCGGGGCACCAATGCTGAAAACAATAAATAATTTTATACTTGTCATGGTAATCTGACAGCCTTATTGGTTGAGTTAACTCATTTCCGTTAGCATCTATCCATCGTTCTACTCTTAATTCTGGAGCTTTTGTATTCATTTGTTCTTCCATATTCAATATCATTTTTTAGATATTAATAAACTTGTTATACAGATTCTTTGATCAAATCAATCGATTCGGAATTGATACAATATCGCAATCCACTTGGTTCCGGACCGTCGGGAAAAACATGTCCCAAATGACCATCACAATTGTTGCACATTACTTCTACACGAATCATTCCATAAGAACTGTCTTTGTCATACTTAATCGCATTTTCTCTTATCGGCTGTGTAAAGCTTGGCCATCCAGTTCCCGAATTAAATTTTATGGTGGAATCGAACAACTCATTGTCACAGCAAATGCATTTGTACCTACCTGCATCATGAGCATGGCAAAAAGCTCCTGAACCAGCTCTTTCCGTTCCTTTTAAACGGGCAATTCTAAATTGTTCGGGGGTAAGAATAGCTTTCCATTCTGCTTCTGTTTTTTCTACTCTTCTGTCGGGTGTAGGATTTCCGTTTGTCGCGAATTTTAAAACATCATTCCAATTAATCATAACTTTTTTATTTTATTGGTTGATACAAATGTACAAACACAGCACGCCAATAGAGTGTTGCACATTCTTTAATTGGTGTTTGGTTTTCTGGCAGATTTATTTTTTATGAGAACGAAATTTATATACTTCCTGATTTACTGCGGAATTCTTCAGGCGACAGTCCGTTTTGTTTTTTGAAGAAATGTGAAAAAGCCTGAGAATCGGAAAAATTCAAATCATAAGCGATGTTCTTTATCAACTCATCTGTATGCATCAATTGTCTTTTTGCATATAGATTTCTTCGGTCAGCAATAAGTTCACTTGCCTTTTTGCTGTAGCAGCAACCAAATATTTCTGAGATCTTTTTAGGTGAAACTTTTAAAATATCTGCGTAATCGGAAACCTTTTTCAATTCTTTGAAATGACTGTTAACCAGATACTGAAACTCCCGAATGAGTCTTAAATCTTTAAAATCAATGGGGATATTAAACTCACTTTCTGCATGGTTTTTTTGGCTTTTTAGCAAGAAACGCTGAAAAGAATTTCTAAGCAATGCTTCAGAAATAGGACTGTTTAGGTTTTTTTCTTCTAAAAGTAGCTCCTGCCAAATATGCTCAAAAACATTGATTTCGTTTTCCTTTAAACTTATTTTTGGCAGATTATCTATAGCATGTAAACCATAAAATATCATCAGATATTCTCCGGTATTTATCATAGAATCAATAGGATTGATAAAGGTTTTATTAAATTTAATGATACGAAAAGTTCCGGTTTCTACTTGCAGTTTCATATAAAATTCTGAAACAAAGAGTATACAATTGGTGCCTATTGCAATGTTGTTGTCGTCGAGTTTTATATGGGTTGGTTCTCCTACATTCCAGGCAATCGTAAGTTCTTCATCCCAATCACTTGGCATAAAAGAAAAGGGAGCTTCTATATTGTTTAAAATTTTTATTTTTTGAACCATAATAATTTACTGCAGTAAAAATCGAATCCTTACTCCGAGTCTTTTTCTTGAACTAATAATTTAAAAACAGACTTTGTAAACCGTACATATTCTTCCAATTTTAGATCATAACCAATCCATTGTTGTATATTTCCGTACGGACAAAGTGGTGCATCATCATGATTTGCTCCGCTTCTGAGTATGTAGCGGGAGGGTTCTTCTAAATATTTGGCCATGTCTACTTTTCTCATGATTTAGGATGTTTTGTAGAATAATATATTGAAAAGAATTAGAAAAAGTTATTTTAAATTAACTACTTATAAATTTCTCTTCAAATGCTCCAAAGCTTGAATAATCACTTCATCTTTTTTAGCAAAACTGAATCTGATGTAATCTGAATCTGTTTTAGAATTATAAAATGCAGAAAGCGGCAAACAAGAAACTTTTTTTTCTACAGTCAGCCATTTCGAAAACTCTACATCGGTCATGGTTTTAGTAACGTTTCTGAAGTTTACAATCTGAAAAAAACCACCTTGAGATATTTCTTCAACGACCAAAGGTGTCGGTTGTATCAATTCATTAAAAATATCGCGTTTGCTCTGCATGATTTTTTGATTTTCCGAAGGATCAAAAACATCAAGATATTTTGCAATGGCATATTGACAAGGCGAATTGGAGCTATACGAAATGTATTGCTGATGATTTCTGAAATTTTCAAGCAAACTTTCTGAAGCTAAAATATAACTTACTTTCCAGCCTGTTGCGTGGAACATTTTACCAAAAGAAAAAATGCAGAATGTTTTTTTTCTTAATTCAGGATGCAAAAATGAACTATAATGTTCAGCATTATCATAATGGTAAATATCATAAACTTCTTCAGAAATAAGATAAATTTCCTGATGTTTTATAAGTTCGTATAGTTGATCCCAATCTTCTTTACTCCACGTTTTTCCGGTCGGATTTTGGGGTGAATTGACAATGATGGCTTTTGTTTTTACAGAAATGCATTGCTTTAACTTTTCCCAGTCAATTTTAAAATCATTTTCCAAATCGTAGTAAACAGGAACACCACCATTCATAACAATTGACGGAGCATATGTATAATAAGAAGGCTGAATAACAATCACTTCATCACCATTATTTAAAATTGACTTTAAGGAAGTGTACAGTCCAAATGTAGAACATGGTACAATATTAACTTCTTCGTATTTTAATTGTACGCTGTTTTTTCTGTTAAAATTAAAACGAATAATATTCTCGATCAACAAAGAATTTCCTGAAAGAGATTCGTAGCTGTGACTGATCATATCGGCAGATTCTTTAAGAAAATACCGAAGGCGAGGATCAATTTCAAAATCGGGAAGGCCTAATGACAAATCATAACTTTTATGCCTGGAAGAAAGCTCCGACATGTCTGTAAAAAATTTATAATCATTAAATCCGTAATTTTTTTCCATAGTGTTTATCAAATATATAAAAAAAATGTTTGCAGTAAGCAGATGAATTATTTTTGTTATTTTTAAACAAATATTTTTTACCATGAAGAAATTACTTCTCCCTATATTTTCAGCAATACTTCATACAAGCTGTGGAAGTTCAGCAATTTCAACACAAAATCAGAATTCAGATCAACATTTAAATTCAAATAATTTAAAAAGTGAAAAAGCTTTTAATAAAGCATATCAAAGAATTAAACTCAAAGATTTAAAGAAAAATCTATACGTCATTGCATCTGATGAAATGGAGGGAAGAGACACGGGAAGTCCCGGTCAGAAAAAAGCGGGAGAGTACATCATCAATTTTTATAAAGATTTAGGAATTTCGTTTCCGAAAAATTTAACTTCCTATTATCAAAAAGTTCCGTCTTCTTATATGAATAAAAGAGGTGGTGGAAATTTACCGGATTCCGAAAATATTTTGGCTTTTATTGAAGGGAGCGAAAAACCTGAAGAAATTATTGTGATCTCCGCACATTACGATCATGTAGGAACAAAAAACGGAGTAGTCTATAACGGAGCCGATGATGATGGAAGCGGAACAGTTGCAGTAATGCAGATCGCTAAAGCTTTTCAAAGTGCTAAAAAAGCAGGAAATGGACCTAAAAGATCAATCTTATTTCTACATGTAACGGGAGAAGAGCATGGACTTTTCGGATCGTCTTATTATTCGGATAATCCTGTTTTTCCTTTAGGGAACACTGTGGCAGATCTAAATATTGACATGATCGGAAGAGATGATATTGCAAACAGAGGTAAAAATTATGTGTACGTGATCGGTTCTGAAATGTTGAGTTCAGAACTGAAAACGATCAATGAAGCAGCCAACAAAAAGACCAACAACCTAGAACTGAACTATAAATATGATGACCCGAAAGATCCGGACAGATTGTATTACCGTTCTGATCATTATAATTTTGCGAAGCACGGTATTCCTGTAGCATTTTTCTTTGATGGAATTCATGAAGATTATCACAAACCGACAGATGATGTTGACAAAATTGATTTCCCTTTACTTCAAAAAAGAACACAGCTGGTTTTTGCAACAGCTTGGGAACTAGCCAATCGTGACGCAAGAATTGTTGTAGATAAGAAATAATATTTCGTTTTTTAAAATTCAAATATGATTATTCGTGAAGCTAAAGTAGAAGATATTCCTCAAATTCAGGTGGTAAGAAATTCTGTTAAGGAAAATACTTTGTCAAATCCTGATCTTGTGACTGATAAAGACTGTGAAGAGTTTATTAAAGAAAGAGGAAAAGGCTGGGTTTGCGAAATCGACGGAAAAATTACAGGTTTTTCGATTGTAGATTTAAAAGATAATAACATTTGGGCACTGTTTGTTGATCCCGATTTTGAAAAGAAAGGAATTGGCAAGAAACTGCACGATATTATGCTTGATTGGTACTTTGCTAAAACAAAAGATAACGTCTGGCTTGGAACTTCTCCAAATACACGAGCAGAACTTTTTTATCGAAAATCTGGCTGGAACGAAATAGGAATTCACGGTAAAAATGAAATTAAATTTGAAATGACTTTTGAGAACTGGACAAACAACAAAACAATATGAATCAAAAAATAAAATCGATAAGACCCTTTATCGGTTCAAATGACTTTGCCGAAAGCAGAGCATTTTACAGGGATTTAGGGTTTGAAGAAGTTGAGATCGATCCTAAATTTTCGGTGTTTAAAAAAGGGAATTTCGCCTTTTATTTGCAAGATTATTATGCCAAAGAATGGATTGAAAATACGATGATTTTCCTTGAAATAGAAAATGTAGATCTCTATTGGAAGAGCTTGTGTCTTTAAACTTAAAAGAAAAATACAATACAATCCGATTAGTTCCTACAAAGGCTGAAGTTTGGGGAAAAGAGTGTTTTCTTCTTGATCCGG
Organism: Chryseobacterium scophthalmum; assembly: GCF_900143185.1. Taxonomy (NCBI): domain Bacteria; kingdom Pseudomonadati; phylum Bacteroidota; class Flavobacteriia; order Flavobacteriales; family Weeksellaceae; genus Chryseobacterium; species Chryseobacterium scophthalmum. Next base: position 617,856 of record NZ_FSRQ01000001.1, read on the forward strand.
CAGGAGTTTTATGGCATTTCGGAGAATTTTTTACTTCTTAAAAGATGATTTACGCATTCGACACTTTTTATTACGAAGACTTTGCAAAAACAGTCTGCATTGCCTTTGAAAACTGGACTTCTGAAATGGAAAGCTTTATCTATTCAGAAAATACCGAAATCAGTTCCGATTATGAAAGCGGAGCTTTTTACAAAAGAGAATTGCCCTGTATTTTGAGTTTGCTAAAAAAAATCGATTTAAAAGAAGCCGATCTTATTATTGTTGACGGTTATGTAACATTAGATAATTCTGGAAAAATAGGATTAGGCGGTTATCTTTACGAATCTTTAAACAAGAAATATCCTGTAATCGGTATTGCTAAAAATGGATTCGCTAGTGAAGACGATCTGAGAAAAACGGTTTTTCGAGGTGAAAGCAAAACTCCATTATTTCTTACCGCTGTAGGAATTGATACAAATGACATTAAAACCAAGGTTGAAAATATGTATGGAGCGTATAGAATCCCTACTTTATTGAAAAAGCTTGATCAGCTAACAAGAGAGAAAGATGAACTAAATGTGAGAAACTGACAAAAGTCAGCCGAATATTATTTATATTTAGTCTAAATAAATATAAATTTGCTTCAGAATTAAGAACGATTCTAAAAACATCAAATAGTTCATATCCATATTAATTTTTCATTTTTCAAGAACCGATAAGCATTGCTTGTCGGTTTTTTATTTTTAATTAGTAAATAAATTCTTATTTTTAAAAATTATTAAAAACCTATCAATGAAAAAAATCCTTTTTTCACTAGCTTTTACCTTCCCATTTCTTTTGTTTTCACAGAAATATCATACTAAAATTAAAAATTCGAAAGTTAATTCTGAAAGAATTGAAATCAGTAAAAATTTTATCAAAGAATATTTTGCAAAATGTGAAAATAAAAACTATTCTAAATTTGATCAATTTACTTTAGATAAGAGATTCGAAAGAAGATTGTTTGAAAACTTTCAAAAAACATGTGAAAACTTGACAGATAAACTGGGTAAAATTAATATTAAAAAACTCAATTCGGTTTACATTCAGGATTTTAGCAAGGATCGTGACCCAATTGAAATGATTGTTTTTGATGCTGATTTTGAAAAGTCTGAAGACATGAAATTTGTGAGTATCTGGATTTTTAGAGATCAGAATATTATCAATGCAATCAGGATTTCAAAAGATAAATCATGATATTAAAAGAATCCGCTCTTTAGAAGCGGATTCAGTAGATAAATACATCTCATTTTTTTAATTAGACAACAACAAAAAAGCACAGCCGACGATGCTGTGCTTAAATTTTTATTTCAAATTTAATTGCGATTTCGAAGTCGAAAAAGGCAAGAAAAAGATTCATGTCATTTTTATTACATAGTAAATGTAGGAATATTTTTAATACGAAATATGAATTTAATGTTAAAATTCACAAGTTATCCACAATTTTTTGTGGATAAGATGCCTCTTGATATTAATCACTTATCAATTAAAATCGTTTTAAATAAAATAACTATATTGCCGGTGAATTAAAAATTAAACCATGACATCAAAATCACTTGTATTAATCGCATTTGGCTCACTTTCTATATTTTTTAAAGCACAAACATTTCCTTACGAACGAACTTGGGGAACTTATATAGGAGCTACAGGTACTTATCTTGGTGATTTTACTTTAAATGGAAATTCATTTTTCATTGATCCTCAACAAAATATTATTGCCAACGGACATACTTCTTATCAAAGCAGTTACAATCCATCTTATTATAATCAATATGTAGTCGGTGGCGGAAATATGATTGTTCCGAGTCAACAAAACTATTATTCAGCAAAAATTTCCCCTAGCGGACAAATGATTATGGGAGGTTATAACGGTATTTCCAATGATTTTGAGAAAATCATTGGAGTTGATAATTCTGGAAATGTTTATGTACTAAAAAATTATCCTTCACAAATTCCCAATTTAGCAACATCAGGAACCTGGCTCAATCAAAATGTAAATACAGCAGGCAATCAAACTTATACACTTACAAAATACGACCCTTCTCATAATGTAATGTGGACTACTTATATACCAAACAATACTATAAGCTTAAGGTTTGATGACAATCAGAATATTTATCTGTTAGGATCTGTAAAATATGATATTCCTGGACTGGGAACTCCCGGAGTATTTCAGGAAAATTTTGTAAGCTATAACATAGGCGGAAATAGTCAGGAGAATTCATATCTTGTAAAACTTAGTCCTTCAGGGCAGAAATTATGGGGAACGTTTTCAACTCCCGGAATTTTTGATTTCAAATGGTTTAATGATGAATTATATCTTGTAACAGCTTATTCACCACAAATGCCTGGAAATTTCACCAATCCCGGAACATTTCAGCCAACCGCAACCGCAAATAATCTCATTTTAAAATTTAACGCTAATACAGGTCAAAAAATTTGGGGTACTTTTTATGGTACTCCTATTCATCCTACTTCATTTACAGGATATGGTATTAGTGCTATTGAAGTTAATTCTACCGGAATCTATGTAAGCGGACAGAATGAAGATGATGCGTACCCAAATTATTTTGCAACTACAGGCGCTTATAAAAATCAATTGGTAAATGGTGATTTGTTCTTATCTAAATTTGATTTTACCGGAAACAGAATCTGGAGCACCTATTTTGGAAGTGCAGGTTATGATGGCTTGTTTGGCACGAGCAACTTAACAGTTTTGGGAAATAGAATCGTTATCACCGGAAGCCAATATGGAGCTACAAGCAATATATCAACACCCGGAGCATTTCTCACGACAGTTCCCAACACTGCTTTAGGACATACCAATATGTATTTTGCAGAGTTTGATTCTAATGGTAACAGAATTTGGGCATCGTATTATGGTGGAATTGGCAGTAATTTTCTTGGTGAATATATCAATGCAAAATTTATGGATAACGGATCATTAGTACTGTGGGGAGCTACAGGATCACCAACAGGAATTGGAACAGAAGGTGCAGCTTACCAAAATATGATTAGTCCTTATTCGAGTGCGCCGTTTGGTTTTATTGCTAAATTTAGTCTGAAAGACGGATTATCAACCTCAGAATTAAATAAGCAAAACGAGCTTCAGCTTTATGACAATCCCAATAACGGCAACTTTTATTTATCTGGAAAAGCTCTTGAAAAACAAATTACAGTTGTGAAGATCTTTGATATGTCTGGGAAATTACTCAATACAGAGCATCTCAATGCAAACAAAACTCATTATCTGCAGATGAATGGTAAATTACAACCCGGAAACTATTTAGTTGAAGCAAATACTGAAAAAGGAGAAAAACTAAAAGTCTTTAAAATGACTGTTAAATAAAGAGAAAAGGAAGCATAATTTGCTTCCTTTTTATTTATCTCTTTTTCGCAAAGCATTGCCTTCGAATTGGGCCATTCTTCGAACTGTATAAGAATGATAACCTAAGCTATCAATATCTTGTAAAAGCTTGGAGATATTATAATTTTTAATGGTATCATTTTCAAAAGCAAAAGATAAATGTCGTAAATTTTGTCGACCATCTTTCATTTTTTCTTCTGCAGCCTTCGTTTTTAAAAGATTGTAAATTTCACTGTATTTTATAATTTTCAAACTGTCTGAAGATAAAACTCTTTTTGTCGGTTTTAACTTTTCTAATCCAGTTCCGCATATTAAACTGAATAGCTGTTCATTATAATAATAGACTGAGTTATCTTTCAAAAAGATAAAATTTACAGCTCCTTTTGGATAATCGTAAAATTTAATTTCTTTAATTAAAGCTAAATCAGGATTTTTCAGTTTCGCTTCCTGAAAATGTTTTTCAATATCGTCATTAAATTTAGAAACAATAAAATCTCTCTTTTCAATATTTTTTGAATCGTCTTTTTTACAAGAGCTAATGAATAAAACTATTAATGTCGAAAAGAGAAATTTCATGATATTATTACAATTTCTCAGCAATATATTTCGCCGTATGCGATTTCTTATTCTTTGCCAGATCTTCCGGAGTACCTGCAAAAACAACTTCTCCGCCGTATTTTCCGGCTTCTGGACCAATATCGATGATATGATCGGCACACTTCATAATATCGGGTTGATGCTCAATAACGATCACAGAATGACCGAGATCAATCAAGGCCTGTAAAGATTTTAATAATTTTTGAATATCATGGAAATGTAATCCGGTAGATGGTTCATCAAAAACAAATAACGTTTTATCGGTTGTCACGCCTTTTACCAAGAACGAAGCCAATTTCACACGTTGCGCTTCACCTCCTGAAAGAGTAGAAGAGCTCTGTCCGAGCTGTAAATATCCCAAACCAACATCCTGAAGCGGAGTCAGTTTTGTAACGATTTTATCTTCTTTATTTTCTCTGAAAAATTCTAATGCTTCATCCACCGTCATGTGAAGAATATCCGAAATGTTTTTTTCGTCGAATTTTACTTCCAGAACTTCATTTTTAAAACGGGTTCCTTTACATGCTTCACATTCAAGCTCGATATCTGCCATAAACTGCATTGAAACACTGATTACGCCTTCACCTTTACATTCATCACATCTTCCGCCATCAACGTTGAACGAAAAATGTTTTGGCTTGTAGCCCATCATTTTAGCACTTTTCTGCTTAGAAAACAGATCACGAATATCGTCATAGGCTTTCAGATAGGTTACAGGATTTGAACGGGATGATTTTCCGATAGGATTTTGATCAATCAGTTCAATATGCTTAATCAGTTTTTTTGGAAATTCTACAGAATCGTAATCACCTTTTTTTCCGCCCATTCCCAATTGAATCTGAATGTCGTTCGTCAGGATTTCTTTCATCAAAGTAGATTTTCCACTTCCTGAAACTCCTGAAATAACAACTAAACTTTCCAAAGGAATATCTACATCGATATTTTTCAGATTATTGGATCTTGCTCCTTTTATATGAATAAATTCTTTTGCTTTTCTGCGCTTTTCAGGAACTTTTATTTCAAGTCTTCCTGTAAGATATTTTGAAGTCAGTGTATCGGCATCTTTCAACTCCTTATAATCGCCTGCAAAAACCAATTCACCACCTAAATATCCAGCTTCAGGACCAATGTCAATAATATAATCTGCAGCTTTCATCACATCTTCATCATGCTCTACAACAATAACCGTATTTCCGATATCACGAAGATTTTTTAAAACTTCAATTAAATTTTCGGTGTCTCTGGAATGTAAACCAATCGAAGGCTCATCTAAAATATAAATAGATCCAACCAAAGAACTTCCCAAACTTGTAGCCAAATTAATTCTCTGACTTTCACCACCAGAAAGTGTATTTGATGTTCTATTGATTGTTAAATAACCTAAACCAACTTTTAGTAAAAACTCTAAACGGGTTGTGATTTCGTACAACAATCTTTTGGCAACTTCTTTATCATGCTCTGAAAGTTTTAAAGCCTGTATCAATGGTAAAAGTTCATCCAAAGGAAGCTCAATCATCGACTGAATGTTGTTTCCATCGATTTTTACCCAGCTAGTTTCTTCACGCAAACGCAAACCTTCACAAGTCGGGCAAAGCGTTTTACCACGGTAACGCGATAACATGACACGATACTGAATTTTATATAAATTTTCTTCAAGCATTTTGAAGAAATTATTCAAAGAAGGGAAAGTGCCTTTACCATCACCTTTCCAAAGATAACTTTTCTGCTCTTTTGTTAATTGATGATAAGGCTTATGAATAGGGAAGTCTTTCGCTTTTTTAATGAAATCTTTTTTCCATTCGCTCATTGTTTCCCCTTTCCAGGAAGCTACAGCATCTTCAAAAATCGATAAAGCTTTATTTGGAATAACAAGATCTTCATCAATTCCGATTACTTTTCCGTAACCTTCACAAGTAGGGCAAGCTCCAAAAGGATTATTAAAACTAAAAAAATGAACATTAGGCTCAAGAAATTCTATTCCGTCGAGTTCAAATTTATTTGAAAAGTTTTTTACAGTATCTGTTTCTGTATTTTTTAAAGAACAATAGCCGTGACCTTCATAAAAGGCCATCTGAATAGAATCTGCCAATCGCTGAAGAAAACTTTCATCTTCTTCATACGAAAAACGGTCGATCACTAAATTGATTTCCATTCCTTTTTCGGGAGTGAAACCAAAACTTTCCAGATCTTCAATTCCGGCAAGATTTCCGTTGACTTCTAATCTTGTGAAACCGGCCAGTTTTAAAACATTTAAAGTATCTGTAAAGCTTTCAACATCAAAATTTAACGGCGCTGTCAGTAAAAACGGAACCTTATTTTCTGAATTCTTAATAAAATCTATCACATCGGTTACCGAATCTTTTTTCACTTCTTCACCCGAAACCGGAGAGAAAGTTTTACCAATTCTCGCAAAAAGAAGCTTCATATAATCATAGATTTCTGTAGAAGTTCCTACAGTAGATCTTGGATTTGAAGAAATTACTTTCTGCTGAATAGCAATTGAAGGTGCCAAACCTTTGATGTCATCAACTTTTGGTTTTTCTAATTTACCTAAAAACTGACGTGCATAAGAACTCAGACTTTCTACATATCGCCTCTGTCCTTCAGCATAAATTGTATCAAAAGCCAACGAAGATTTTCCGCTTCCGGAAACCCCAGTAATGACGATCAGTTTATTTTTCGGGATTAAAACATCAATGTGTTTCAGGTTGTTAAGATGTGCATTTTTAACGAAAACCTGTTTTTTAATATCTATTTCTGTTGTTGAAGCCATAGTAAAATTAAGACTAACAAAAATACGAATTTTCGCTGGATTTTCTCATAAGAATTATCTTTTACTATTTTATTAATTTGAATGAGAATAATTTAAATCACTATAAATCAATCCTTACTATTTTTTATAATAAATTAACATAAAAACGTTTCGTTTTTTTAACAATAGCTCTTGTTTCGTAAATATTTTTCTTGTAAAATTGCACCAACAAAATAGTAATAAAAATGAGAACACTCTTCAGACATTTTATTACACATTTAATGAAAAAAAGATAAAAAAGGTTTCTATGGCCATGAAAGATGCATTTACATGCATCTTTTTTTATGATATCTATCATTTTTTGGTCTTGTTAAAGACTCTTAATTTTGGAAACTTCAAAAATAAACCAACAAGTATTATGAACAAGAAGCTCGGAACTGTATTTTTTCTTGCTACGTTTTGCGCACTCAGCGCACAGGTGAAAACTTCGGAAATCGATTCTGTTGAAATTCAGGGGAAATTTATTGCAACTACCTACAAAAATGCCAATCAGAATATTTCTGTGATTACAAGGGATGAGATTCTAAATTCTCCAGCTGCAAGTATTGATGAAATTCTTCAACAAATTCCCGGAATGGACATTAGAAGGAGAGGAGCAAATGGAGTGCAGAGTGATGTTGGTTTCCGTGGGAGTAATTTTGAACAGGTTTTAATTCTAGTTAATGGAATCAGGATGAATGACTCACAAACGGGTCATAATTCTTTAAACGTTCCTGTTGATTTGGATAATGTTGAAAGAATAGAAGTTATTAAAGGACCTTCAGCTAGAAGATTCGGGCAAAATGCTTACGCAGGAGCCATCAATATTATCACTAAAACTCACGTTGGAAAAAATGTAAAAATCAGCGCCAATGCAGGTGATTATGAAACGTATGGTTTCGGATTTAATGCGAATCTTGGGAACGAAAAATTTTCAAATTCTTTACAGGCCAATTCAAATTCTTCACAAGGTTACAGACATAATACCGATTTTGAAATAAGAAATGTTTTCTATCAAAATCAGTTGAAAATAAAAAACGGAAATATCAGATTACAGGCTGGTTTTTCTGAAAAGAAATTCGGAGCCAACGGATTTTATTCTTCACCACAAGCAACTGAGCAATATGAAGAATTGCAGGCTTCCATTTTAAGTGTTGCCCATCAGCAAACTTTCGGGAAATTGAAACTTAATTCTAATGTTTACTGGAGAAGAGGACAGGATATGTATCTGTATAACAGAGAAAAGCCTGAAATCTACAGAAATATGCACATCGGAAATAATGTGGGCGGAGAAGTGAATTCGAGTTACCAATCAAGTTTAGGAACTACAGGTTTGGGTGTAGAATTAAGAAAAGAATTCTTGGCAAGTAATAATCTGGGCGACAGAGAACGTTTTGTAACGCAGGTTTTCTTTGAGCATCATTTTTCTTTTTTTGATAAGAAATTAAACATCAGTCCGGGAGCTTCCTGGGCAAATTATTCTACTAACGGTAATTTCTTTTACCCTGGTTTAGACGTTGGTTACACATTCTATCAGAATAATAAAGTTTTTGGAAGTATTTCAAAAGTTCACAGAGTTCCTACTTTTACAGACTTGTTTTATATAAGCAAAACAGAGCAGGGAAATCCTAATCTTTTACCTGAAAATGCCGTATACGCAGAAGTTGGATATCAATATCAAAACAAAGGCATTTTAGCAAAATTCAGCGGTTTCTACAGAGATTCTAATAATTCTATTGACTGGATTAAAAATTCTCTGCAAGACCCGGTTTGGTACTCAAGAAATATCGGAAATAAAGAAATAAAAGGGATCGAAGTAGAAATCGATCATAAAGTTTTCGATTGGATGAAATATACTTTGGGTTACACCTATATCGATAATAAGCTAAAAGATTTAAATGACCTTAACTCACGTTATGCATTAGATAATCTGAAACATCAGTTTGTCGCAAAACTTCAGACAAAATTCCTTAAATACTTTACCAATGAATTGGTTTACAGATATAACGACAGAATGAATTTGGGAAGTTATCATTTGCTGGATGAAAAGCTAAGCTTTAATAAAAAAGACTTTTCTGTATATGCGTTAATCAATAACGTGACCGATTCAGAATACACGGAAACATTTGGTGTAACGATGCCTCAAAGGTGGTTTCACATTGGTTTTTCTTACAATATTAATATTAAGTAAACTTAATATTACCCAATCGTTAAATGATATAATTTTGCAAAAATTTTTTTGGATGAAACTTATTTTAAGCATAAGCCTACTTTTTAGTTTAAGTATTTTCAAAGCACAGGAACATATTTCCTCTTTTAACGCTTTGACATTGACCTATAAGTTTCATCCAAAATTTTTCCTTTATGCTGAAGGACAGTTGAGAGGTATTGAAGACTACACTTATCCTGATTATTACGAAATAAAAGGAGGTTTAGGATATAATCTTACCAAAAGTCACAAACCATTCATCGGTTTAGGACGATATGCAACTTACAAAGATCACGCAATTAACAAAGAAGAATTCCGTGTTTGGTTGCAGGATGTGATAGATTTCAAAAAAGGAATTGTAAAATTTGAAAACAGATTCCGTGCAGAAAAATCATGGTTTTATGAGCCTCAAACGGATAAGAATTCTGAAAGAATGCGTTACCGTTACCGTCTGAATGTTTCGGTTCCTTTAAATGCTAAAAAAATTGCGCCGGGAACAGTTTTCGCAAACGTTTACGATGAAGTTTTTGTCGTTACACCCATGAAACCTTCATTTGCAAGAAACAGAGTTTATGGCGGTTTTGGATACCAAATCGATGAAAACTTCGGTATTCTTGGCGGTTATTTATGGCAGAGAGAATTTGAAGCAAAAGGAAATAAAAACGTCCATTTTGTTTATTTTGCTCTAAACATCAATATCGACGATACCGATAACGACAACAAAACGTATCATTTCCCAGGAGCAGATTAATCTAATATTTCTCTGATAAATATCGGTACGCTTTCAAATATTTATTGAAACGGTGAATGTCTTTTGAAGTTAATTCCCTGTTTACCCTTCTCAAATCCATATTATCACGAAGGTCGTTGAGTTTTACCGCAACCGCAAGAGGAGATCTTTCTGTTCTTTTTACGAAATCATCATAAACTTCTTCCGGATCAAATTTTGTAAGGCAGCTTATTGCAAAAAGTATATACTCAGGAAAACCTTCAGATCTTAAATATTCAAAGCTGAATTCTTCAGGATGGTCTTCCACCACATCGTGCAAAACACCCACGATTTTTTCGTCCATTGTTTTACCGTATTCCATCACACGCATTATGTGAGCAATGTAGGGCGCATGATATTTATCTTTTTGCCCTTTATGTGCTTTATCGGCAATTTTTATAGCTTTATTTAAAAGTTCTTCTTTTGTCATTCTTTTTGAAAAAATAGAATACAAAAATATAAAACAGCTTAGAAAAACTTGATAGTTTTGATAAAAATTTTAAGATATTTTTTCAACAATCAGTATTGCCACTGAATTTATTTTACGCTTAATTTTGGTGGTTTTGCTACATCCAACAGGTTGGGCATTTTATGTAATGTAGTATCTTTTTTAGGAGCCTTTAAACTGGAATAAATTGCAGGATCTTTCGGCTTTGAAACAGGCATTTTATACAATTTAGCAATAGAACTATCAAACTTTGATGCATCTAAAGGTGTTACAATAAATGGTTTTTCAATTTTCGGAAACTTTATGGAATCAATTTTCAAAGGTATTCTGGGAGAAACCTGTGCTGAAAATGAGATAGAACTTAATATTGGGATTATTAATAGCTTTTTCATTGTTTTAAATTTTTATCAGATTTAATAATTTAAATTGGCTTAAAACTCCAAGTATTATTATAAGACAACTGAAAACGTTTAATTATTACTTCTTTTGGAAAAGTATTTCATCAAAAAAAACTCATTTTAATATAAAAAAATCCAATAACAAACATTTAAGCGTTTTATTTTCTTTTCCTTACTTTAAGATACAGTAAATAAAATAGACTAACAGGTAAAAATATAGCAATTAAAATACCTCCTATTATTCCAAAAAATGAAACTATTATTTTTAATAAAAAATAAACTGAAATCAACATTAGAATTAATATTGGAAAAAAGATAAATATTAAAAGTCCTTTTTATTTCGTTTGTCAAATTTAATTGAGGAAAAGTTAATTCTTCCTTTCAAGTTATATTTATTTTCTAGAAACTTTAGTGGAGTTAAAAGACTAAGAGGAATATAAATGGTCAACATAATGAAATATGAAAATTCAAAATACATTAAAAATGCATTTTTTTCATTTATAATTTTATTAAATACATTTATCCACCACTTCATCAAAAAATCCGAATTCATTCCAATAATAAAAAATATTATTAGATATAAAATCACTATAAAAATAATATAATTTTTTCGTCTTGATATTTTATTAATAAAATCAAAAAGATTGGTCATGGTTAATTTTATACACATTCTGTAAAATAAATATACAAAGAATTTTAAACTGATTCTGAAAATATAAAATAAAAAACGTCCCAAAAAATTGAGACGTTTTGAAATCAAATTTATTTATAAAGACTAATAATGTCCTTTTTCAATATAATGAGCAGCTACTTTTTCAGTTAACGCCACTACATTCGGACTGTTTGTATATTTTGTAAATCTTCTCAATCCTGAAAGCATCATTCTCTGTTCGTCACCTTCAGCAAAAGAAACAATTCCTTCTTTAGCTGCAGTAATGATTTTGTCAATTGCTTTGTAAAGGTTTAACTGAGCCATTGCAGCTTCTACAGAATCAGCAGAGAAGTGTTTTTCAGCTCTTAAAATTGCAGATTCTGCCATATAGATCTGGTTAAGAATTTCAGAAGCATTTAATAATAAATGTTGTTGTTTCTCAATATCCATCATGTATTTTTGAAGCGCAGCTCCGGAAACCATTAAGAAAACTTTCTTAAGATTTGCAATAATCGCTTTTTCTTCACTCATGAATGCAGAATAATCAGGAACTTCAAATGACGGAATTCCCATCAATTCTTTGCTGATTGCCATTGCAGGAGAAAGTAAATCTAATTCACCTTTCATTGCTCTCTTAATCAACATTCCAACAGCAAGAAGTCTGTTGATTTCGTTCGTTCCTTCATAAATTCTACCGATTCTTGCGTCTCTCCATGCTGATTCCATCGGAGTGTCTTCTGAGAAGCCCATTCCACCATAGATCTGGATTCCTTCGTCAGCTGTATTTTGAGTAAGATCTGAGACGAAAACTTTAAGAATAGAAGCTTCTACAGCGAATTCTTCAACACCTTTCAATTCAGCTTGTTGATGATCCATTCCGCCTGCAACCAATTCCGTAATTTTATCTTCAACATTTTTTGCTAAACGGTAAGATCCAGCTTCACTTACGAAAACTCCAGTCGACATTTCAGCAATTTTCTTTCTGATCGCTCCGAAAGTTGAAATAGAAACTCCAAATTGTTTTCTTTCGTTTGAATATTGAATAGAGTGATTTAAGATTCTTCTTTGTCCGTCAAGGTTTGCTGCGGCTAATTTAATTCTACCAACATTTAATGCATTCAAAGCGATCTTGAAACCGTTATTTCTTTCACCCAACATATTTTCTACAGGAATTTTCATGTCATTGAAGAAAACCTGACGTGTAGAAGACGAACGAATACCTAATTTGTGCTCTTCTTCACCAAAAGTTAAGCTTTCAGGGTTCTCCAATTCTGAACGGTTGATTACGAAACCGGTGATGTTTTTATCATCATCAATTTTAGCAAACAAAGTAAACGTATCAGCAAAACCTGCATTTGAAATCCACATTTTCTGTCCGTTGATGATATAATGCTTTCCATCTTCTGATAATTTCGCTCTTGTTTTTCCAGAGTTTGCATCAGAACCTGCGTCTGGTTCCGTTAAACAATACGCTCCGAATTTTGTTCCTGTAGCTAAATCCGGAAGATATTTCTTTTTCAATTCTTCACTTCCGTAAAGAAGAGTTGGCAATGTTCCGATTCCGGTGTGCGCTCCATAAGCTGTTGCTAATGAACCATTTCCTCCTGAAACGTAATCGCAAGCCAACATCGTACTCACGAATCCCATTCCAAGACCGCCGTATTCTTCTGGAACGGTAATTCCTAATAATCCCATTTCACCCAAATTGCGCATTGTTTCTTCTGTCAATGCATAATCTTTTTTCTCAAAACGATCGTGGTGTGGAATTACTTCTCTATCAATAAATTCTTTCGCAGAATCGCGAAGCATTTTTTGCTCTTCACTCAGTTCTTCAAGACTGAAAATTTCGTTTGCAGGAATTTCTTTGATTAGGAATTCGCCACCTTTTAATGTTTTATTAAGTGTATCACTCATTGTTTTTGTTTTTTTAGATTTAAAGAATAAAGAGAAAAGAATAAAGACTTACAATTTTAAGTTTTTTTGAAAGCCAGAAATCATTCTCTGTAATTCTGTGATTTTATTTTCTATATTTTCAAGTTTAGACAAATCAAAATAACTTCTGTTTGAAGAGATTATAATTTGAGTTTGTAATTCGTAAAGAGAACCAAGACTTATTTCCAAAAATCGATTAAAATCTTTATTTGAACTTCTGCTTGAACCTTCAGCAATATTTGAAGCAACCGAAACAGAGCATCTTCTAAGTTGAGATTTTAATCCAAATTCTTCATTTTTCGGAAAACTATCAGTAAGAATATAAGTTTCATTAGCCAATTCAATAGCCAACTTCCATATGTTTAGATTCTTGAAATTATGTTTCACCTTAGTCTTTTCTCTTTATTCTTTGTTCTTTGTTCTATAGCAATTCAAAGATTGAAGCTGCTCCTTGTCCCGTTCCTACGCACATAGAAACCATTCCGTATTTGTTTCCACGTTTTCTCATTTCGTCAAGAAGTTGAACGGTTAATTTTGTTCCGGTACATCCAAGAGGGTGACCGAGAGCAATTGCTCCTCCATTTACATTAAGAATATCAGGATTTAAACCTAATTCTTTTTTGATGGCAACAGATTGTGATGCGAATGCTTCGTTTAATTCAATTAACTCAATATCTTTTAATTCTAAACCTGCTTGTTTTAAAGCTTTTGGAATTGCATAAATTGGCCCCATTCCCATAATTCTTGGCTCGAGACCTGCAGCTGCATAAGCAACTAATCTTGCTTCTGGTTCAAGACCTAATTCTTTTACCATTTCTTCACTCATTACCATCACGAAAGCCGCTCCGTCACTCATCTGAGAAGAGTTTCCTGCAGTTACGCTTCCTCCATTGGCGAAAACGGGTCTTAATTTAGATAAACCAGCCAAAGAAGTATCTGCTCTTGGGCCTTCATCTACTGAAAAATCAAACTTCTTAGTCTGCATTTTCTGGTTTTCATCCAGGAAATTATATTCAACAGGAATCGAAACGATCTGGTTGGCAAATCTTCCTTCCGCATTCGCTTTTAAAGCTTTCATATGAGATTCAAAAGCAAACTGATCTTGTTCTTCTCTTGTGATATTATATTGTTTTGCAACTTCTTCCGCCGTGTAACCCATTCCCCAATAATAATCAGGATTTGTTTTGGCAATATCCGTTTCAGGAACCGGTTTGTAACCGCCCATCGGAATGTAAGACATTGATTCTGTACCTCCTGCAATGATACAATCAGCCATTCCTGCCTGAATTTTTGCAGAAGCAATCGCAATTGCCTCACTTCCTGAAGCACAATATCTATTTACGGTAACTCCGGGAACTTTATCAGTTTGCAATCCCATTAGAGAGATCAAACGAGCTACATTCAAGCCCTGTTCAGCTTCAGGCATCGCATTTCCTACGATAAGGTCATCAATTCTGTTTTTATCTAATTGCGGAAGTTCAGCCATTAATTTTTCAATTACGGTTGCCGCCATTACATCAGGACGAGTAAAACGAAGGGAGCCTTTAGGCGCTTTTCCTACCGCGGTTCTAAATCCTTTTACTATATATGCTGTTTTCATATTTTTTATTTAATTAAATTTTTCTGAAAATTTTTGCCTCGTAGAGGTAAACTGTTCATAGCTTTTGTTTTGCAATTTGCAGGAGCTCCGTAGGAGCGTCATGTTAATCTTCGATCCATTCAAATAAATATTTTGAATCATATTCAATTTCAAATTTTGACATAAATTCTAAATATTCTTCTCTGAATGTTTTCTTTTTATGATGTTCTTCTTGATTTAAAATATATTTCACAACCGTATCAACACTGCTTTTAGAGTAAGAAAATGCACCATAACCTTCCTGCCAATTGAATTTTCCATTCATCCATCTTTTTTCATTAATGAATTTTGAAGAACCTGCTTTAATATCTCTTACCAAATCAGAAATTGTAACCGTCGGACTCATACTTACAAGAATATGAACATGATCCGGCATTGCAAAAACTGCGAATAATTTTTGATTTCTATGGGAAACAATACCTGTGATAAATTTATGTAACTCCTCTCTGTTTTCTTTTGGAATCAGGTTTTGTCTTCCTTTAACAGCGAAAACAATTTGGATATAAATTTGTGTGTATGTGTTTGCCATAAAATTATTATCAGGTCGCCTCTACGAGGCTTCATGTTTTCTAAAATTATTCTGCTATTAACAGTTCGCTCCTACGGAGCTCCCTATTAATTTCTTAACGGTTTTCCTTTCTGTAACATAAACTGAATTCTCTCCAAAGTTTTTCTTTCGCCACAAAGCTGTAGGAAGGTTTCTCTTTCAAGATTCAATAAATATTGTTCGGTCACAACAGTTGGTTCAGAAAGATTTCCACCTACCAAAACATTGGCTAATTTATCTGCAATCTTTTTATCGTGTGCAGAGATAAAGTTTCCTGTTAACATTTGGTCGGTTCCCACATAGAACATTCCAAGAGCGTCTTTACCAAGAACTTTTACCGTTTGCTCAATGGGTTGAGTATAACCTTGTTCAGCTAATAATTTTGCAACTTTTTTAGCTTCTGCGATCTGACGTTTTTTGTCAACGACTACGATATCTTTTCCTTTTTCAAGAATTCCCATGTCGTAAGCTTCGTAAGCAGAAGTTGCCACTTTTCCCATGGCAATATTCATGAAAGCTTCACGAAGACGGTTGTTTTTCACATCGTCACTGTGGAATTCTCTTGAAGTTCTCAAAGCAAATTCTTTCGTTCCGCCACCGCCTGGAATTACACCAACTCCGGTTTCTACCAATCCGATGTAAGTTTCTGCAGCTGCAACCACTCGGTCTGCATGCATTGTCATTTCGCAACCACCACCTAAAGTCATTCCGTGAGGAGCAACAACAACAGGAATAGAAGAGTAACGAACTCTCATCATCGATTTTTGGAAATAAGCAATTGCCATATTCAAATCATCCCAATCCTGCTCGATCGCCATCATTAAAATCATCGCTAAATTCGCTCCAACAGAGAAATTTGTGCCTTGATTCCCGATTACTAATCCGTCGTATTCTTTTTCAGCTAAATCAATTGCTCTGTTTAATCCGTCTAAAACTTCGCCTCCAAGAGAATTCATTTTAGAACGGATTTCAAAATTGATAATTCCGTCGCCTAAATCTTCAATTGAAGAACCTGAATTGCTCCAAAGTGTCTTATTTTTTCTGATATTATCTAAAATAATAAAAGCATCTTGACCTGGAATTTTGTTGTATTCTCCCGAATTTTTATCAACATAAATGCTTTGTCCATCTTCATTGACTTTATAGAAAGATTCCACATTTTTAACCCAGTCTGAAACCTCGTAACCAGCTTCTTTAGCCAATTCGATACCTTTTTGAACACCAACGGCATCCCAAATTTCAAATGGACCATTTTCCCAACCGAAACCAGCTCTCATTGCATCGTCGATTTTGTAAACTTCGTCCGAAATTTCAGGAACTTTGTGCGAAACATAAGCGAATAATGCTCCCAAAGATTTTCTGTAAAGCTCTCCAGCTTTATCTTTACCACCAATTAAGACTTTAAATCTGTCAATTGGCTTGTCGATATTTTTAGTTAATTCTAAAGTAGGGAAAGAAGATTTTCCTTGAAGTTCGTATTCTAAAGTATCAAGGTTTAATCCGTGAATTTCAGATTTTCCGTCTGCGCCTTTCACTTTTTTATAGAAACCTTGTTCGGTTTTTGAACCCAACCATTTGTTGTCTACCATTTTCTGAATATAATCAGGAAGGGCAAAAACATTGTTGAAATCATTCGCTTCAGCACCGCTTTGACGAACACCATTTGCAACCATTACCAAAGTATCTAAACCTACAACATCGGCTGTTCTGAACGTCGCAGATTTTGGTCGACCAATAACCGGACCTGTCAATTTATCGACATCAGAAACATTTAAACCTAATTTCTGAACATTATGAAGCAGATCCATCATCGAGAAAACCCCAATTCTATTGGCGATAAATGCAGGAGTATCTTTTGCTAAAACAGTTGTTTTGCCTAAGAATTTCGCTCCATAATTCATATAGAAATCAATAATTTCAGGAGATGTATCTTTTGTAGGAATAATTTCTAAAAGAGGAAGATATCTTACCGGATTAAAAAAATGTGTTCCTGCAAAATAATGTTTAAAATCATCGCTTCTTCCTTCCACCAACATATTGATCGGGATTCCGGAAGTATTTGAAGAAACTAAAGTTCCTAGTTTTCTAAACTGTTCAATTTTTTCGTAAACCGATTTTTTGATGTCAAGTTTTTCAACGACAACTTCAATGATCCAGTCTGTATCTTTTATTTTCGCTAAATCATCATCAAAATTCCCTACTTTAATTCGCTCTGCAAATTTCGGAGAATAGAGTAGTGCAGGACTTGCTTTTTTAAGTTTTTCAAAGTTTTCGGAAGCAATTCTGTTTCGCACAGCTTTGTCGTCTTTTGTCAAACCTTTTTTCTGTTCGGCTTCATTTAATTCAAAAGGAACAATATCGAGCAGTGAAACCTGCACGCCAATATTGGCAAAGTGTGCAGCAATACCGCTTCCCATAATTCCGGAACCTAATACCGTAACGTGTTTGATTCTTCTTTTCATTAATATTTATTTTAGTTATTATCGCTTAATTTCACCTCTTTTGGTTAGGATTTTTATTTAAGACGTTCCAAAAAAGGCGAATTTTTTATTTTCTGTTATTCAAGTCGGCAGCAATTTTCATGATTTCACTCATTACTTCTTTGAAGGTTTCCAATTTATCAGGAGAAATTTTCTCCATCACTTTTTTGTTGAAATTTACCACCACTTCTTTCGACATGTTTCTTGAGCTTAATCCTTTATCCGTAAGCTTAATGATGACTTCTCTTTTATCGGTAGTCGTCTTTTCTTTGTAGATATATCCGTTGTCTTCAAGGAGTTTAATAATTCTTGTGAGAGAAGTTGGCTCGATTGCCATTTTTGGACCTAAATTGGTACTTCTTGTCCCTTCTTTGGGATCAATTTTCAGTAATGTTAAAGCCTGAACAGCAGTAGAATCGTGTTCTTGTGCAAGCTCAGTATACATTTTTGAAACAGCCAACCAAGTCTGTTTTAGAATGAGGTCTACGTTTTCTGTTTTTTCTTTATTATTATCCATCATATTATTTTTGCTAATCGGTTTTATCAAATGTAGTAAATATTATGCATGCATAGTATTAATTAATATTAAAATTTATTAATTAATTGAATGTCAATAGTTTAAATTATATGACAAGCATAATACTATGCATGCATAGTATGTAGAATAAACAAATAAAAGATTGTATTAATGAAGCTTTGCAACCAAATTAACGATTTCTTCGAAGGATTCGCATTTGTAGATTTCGTTTTTATAAGAAATCTCCCAAAATGTATTATGATATTGAAAATGGAATAATGAAAGGTCTTTTTGAAAGTTTTTTTGCAATAAAGAGTAGAGCATCTCTTTTTGAATTTCGGGCGAAATAATGGAAGGAGCCACAAAATTTTTATTTACCTGGAATAATGATGCATTGGTCAACTCATCATGCTTTAGTAAAATATCCTCAACAATTCCCGAAAATAATTCCTGGTTTTTAACATACCAGATTTTATCGGCAAATTCTTTTGCCAATCGCCAATCGTGGGAAGAAAATAAAATCAGTTTATTTTGTTCTTTGGCAAGTTTCCGAAGTGTTTTTAGAATAATAATTTTATTCTTTTCATCCAAATGAGTTGTTGGTTCATCTAAGATAATAATAGGCGAGTTCTGCGTTAATGCACGTCCAATAAAGGCTTTTTGGAGATTTCCGTCAGATAGATTTTTTAAGGGGGTATTTTTATATTGCTCTAAATCTAATTCTGTAATAATATCTGAAACTTCATCCCGATCTTCTTTTTTAAGCTCAAAATAAAAAGGATAATAAATGTATTTTCCTAAAGAAATCAAATCTTCAACCGTGAAATTTTGCGGAATGATCGCTTTAGAAAAAACAATGGCAATATTTTCGGCAATTTCTTTTACCGATAAATGTTTTACATTTTTGTTGTTAATTAAAATTTCTCCACTCAACAAAGGATTTTGATGAAGAATAGATTTAATTAAAGTAGTTTTTCCAACACCGTTATTTCCAATCAACAAGCAAACGTCTCCTAAATTCAAAGATGCATTGGCATTTGAAATTAAGGTTTTGTCGTAGCCGATATTGGCTTGTTTTATTTGTAGGTGCATTTTTGTTGGTTTTAATTTTCCAAATATTTTACTTATTAGAGTTTATGTTTCAATCGTTTTATTTTCTCTCGCAGATTTTACAGATTACGCAGATTTTTTACATTCTATTTGTCATGCTGAAAGCATCTCTACAAAGTTAGTTTAGATTGACTTTGTCGTACCACTTGGTTAGGTTTCCTACGGAATGACAAATATTCTCAATCATCTGCTTTATCTACAAAATCTGCGAGAATATTTAAAATTAACCATTGACTCATTCACTATTCACATTTACACTTTATTCTGTTTCAAAAGCATCATTAAAATTACAGGAATACCAAAAACTGAACTGATTACATTCAAAGGAATCTGCGATTTTTCGGCAACCACTGAAAAGAATAACATCATCAACATTCCTAAAAACATATTCAAAATCCATTGCTGCCAAAGTTTTGCAGGGTTATAAATTAGCCTGCAGAAATGAGGAACAATAATTCCGATGAATAAAATAGGCCCTAAAAATGCTGTAACCGATGCGGAAAGTAGAGAAGAAGCAACAATGATCATCAATTTCAGGTGATTTAAATTAACTCCTAAACTCTGTGCGTATGAACTTCCAAGAGAATTTCCGATTAAGGGTTTTATGGTTTTAAAGCAAATCAATAATCCAATAAAAACTAAAACAGCAAGAACGATAATCTGATTTCTCGATACCATATTATTGGCTCCGAAAGACCATAAAATATAATTTTTTAAGCTTTGATTTTCCGCATAAAACTGAAGTAACGAAACAATAGCTCCCGCAAAAGCCGATACCAGAAATCCGAAAATAATCAGATATGATTTATCCTGAAATTTATTTGACATCGACAGCAAAACAAGCATCAACAGCAAGCTTCCGATAATTGCAGACAAACTAAGAAAACTATTTTGAAGAAATTCGGGCAGTAAAATATTGTGTGAAAAGAAAATATAGAATGCAACTGATAAACTTGCAACAGAGGTAATTCCTAAAATATCCGGTCCGGCAAGAGGATTTTGAAAATATTCCTGCATCAGAAAACCCGATGTAGGAATTGAAATCCCGGCTAAAAGCATTACTAATAAACGATTCACACGAATTTCAGCAATCTGACTATTGGTAGAATCCAGGAAAAAATCCTGAAGATGTAAAGTCAAAAATCCTGTATTCAAATTGATAATCGCTGTCAAAATAACTGCGATTACTAAAAATAGACACAGGATTTTAAATTTTTTAGACATTTGAAACTAGAATAATCTTATTTTAGAAAAGAATCAATCTTTGAATTAAGCATTTCTTCACTCATTGAACCTACAGCTTCTTCGGTTTTATCACCTTTTCTGAAGAACGTAAATGGAATATTATTTCCACTCCATTGTTGAAAATTTTTAAAAAAATCTTGGTTTAACTTGCTATCATCAAGAAGAAGAATTTTATCTGCCAAACCGCTTGTTTGTGCAAAAGCAGAAACTTCGGTTTGCCAATCTGGTTTATTAAAAATATTTATAAAAGTAAACTTTACGGGTTGCCCTTTTAACTCTTCAATTTTCTTTTTAAAATGAGGCATTTCCATCATGCATGGTCCACACCAGGTTGCAAAAAAATTGGTTACATATAAAGTATCGTTATTTTTAGACAGAATCTCAGTTAAGCCTTTTTGATCAACTTCTTTAAGTGAGATTTTAGAAGTTTCACTTTCCGGTGTGCTCTGAATATTTGCAGAGTCTGTTGCGCTGATATTTTCTTCTGTTTTTTTTGCTTCTTTTTTACAACCGATAAGAACAGTTGCTAAAATTGCAGTCAAAATTATTTTTTTCATAAATAATATTCTTTGTTAAAATGAAATATACGAAAGGTATTTTTCATTGGTTTTGTTGCAAGAAAGTTGGGTGAAGGTCGGTTTCATAATTATTTTTTATTTATTTTTGAAATGAAGTATGGAACAACAAATCTATAAAGGAAAACTGACGCAGTTTCACTGCCTAAAAATAGCTAAAAAGGAAGACCTGACCAAAAATACTTTTTCGCTGGAGCTTGAGATCCCGGAGGATTTAGAAGAAAATTTCACGTTTGAAGCAGGGCAATTTGTAAGTGTAAAATTCAATGCTGAAGGAAAAGAAGTTATTAATGATTATTCAATGACTTCGGCTCCGTATGAGAAAAAAATAGCTTTAGGAATTAAAATCAATTCTGAAAACGGTGCAACCGCACAGCTTTATAACAATTATGAAGTTGGTGATGAATTGCTTGTGAGCGAACCCAATGGCAGATTTACTTTAGTTTCTAAACCCAGCGAATTCAGAACGATTGTAGGCTTTGCTGCAGGAATTGGAATTACCCCCATTTTAAGCCATTTTAAAAATATTCTTCATAATGAACCGAGAACGAGACTGTTTCTTTTTCTTGGAAATAAACGCTCTGAAGAACTTGTTTACCGTGATCTTTTAGATAATCTTGCAAGGCAACATCACAACAGATTGCAGATTTTTTATTTTTATTCGCAGGAGAAAACCGCAGATCAGTTTTTCTACGGAAGATTAGATGCAAAAAAATTGAATTTAATTATCAATCAAATCCTACATTTGGATGATACCGATGAAGAATCCACAATTTGGGATGCCGTTGACGAAGTTTTAATTTGTGGAAAAGGGGAGATGATAAAAACTTTAGCCAATGCTTGTTATCACCACGGAATTCCAAAAAAGAACATTCATTTTGAATTGTTTGAAGAATTTAATGATGATATTTATCCTGTAGAAAAAGAATTTCCATTGATAGAAAATGTAGAGGTAGATTTTCAGCTTTTGGGAAAAAAATATCAAACGGTACTTTCAAATAATCGGGAAAAAATTCTTCAACAGCTTTTGATTCAGAAATTCCCGGTTCCTTATTCATGCAAATCAGGAATTTGTGGAAGCTGCGAATGTACTGTAGAAGAAGGCGAAGTAGAACTTTTGGAAAACGAATATCTTACCGAAAAAGAGGAAGCTCAAGGCAAAATATTAGCATGTATGTCAATTGCAAAAACTAAGAAAATAAAGCTTAACTTTGATTTTAATTGAGAATCATCCGAAACATATTTAAATTATTTTTTGTATCAGTAGAAATTGTTTTTCTTCTGATATGTTTGTCTAATGCCTGGGTTTTCGGATTGACCAATGGTAGAACTTATACCAAGATTTCAAAAATTCCGCCAAGAGAAGTTGCTTTGGTTTTAGGAACCTCCCCAAGAATGCGTTCCGGACTTTCTAATCCTTATTTTACCAAAAGGATGGATGCAACTGCATTGCTCTATCATCACGGAAAAATTAAGAAAATTATTGTAAGCGGCGAAAAAAGCAAAGGATATAATGAACCTGCCGCGATGAAAAACTATCTGATTTATCAGGAAGGTGTGCCCGAAGAAATCATTATAGAAGATCCTGAAGGTTTTAATACGTACAAAAGTATCTTAAGGTGTAAAGATGTTTACAATAAGAAAAATGTGATTATCGTTTCTCAGGGTTTTCATAATTTGAGAGCATTATTTTTTGCACGAAACAATAACATGAATGCTTTAGGTTTTGATGCGCAAGATGTTACAAAACCAGAAAGTTACTACAGAAACCAATCCCGCGAAATCCTCGCAAGAGTGGCCGCTGTAGTTTATTTTATTTTTGGAATTTCTTCGGATTAGAAAGGATATCCGAAAGCGATATTTAAAGTTGGTTTTAATGGTTTAATATCATGGAATCTCCATCTGTCACCATCAGGTTTGTTCGGATCGTAAATTTTGTAAGCTAAATCTACTCTTAAGGTAATGTAAGCAACGTTTACTCTAAGTCCAAATCCGCTACCAATACCCATTTCTCTGATGAATTTATTAAATTTAAACTGATCATCAAAACCATTATTTTCAGTATTCCAAACGTTTCCGATATCGGTAAAAATAGCACCTTCGTACATTTCGGTAAATGGAATTCTGTATTCTATGTTGGTTGTCAGTTTAATATTCCCCATCAAATAAGTACGTACTTTTTCGTCAATCTGAGAACCACCCGGTCCTAAACCGCCAAATGCAACCCAAGCTCGGATATCATTAGAACCTCCATTAAAATATGATCTTACAAATGGCATTGCTGAAGAGTTTCCGTAAGGAATACCTATCCCGATAAACTGTCGTAATGCTAAAGTCTGATTACCATTAAATTTAAAATATTTTCTTACATCAAAATCAAATTTCACAAACTGTGCATATGGAATTCCAAAAATTGTTCTTTCAGGACTTCTTAAAATTCCACCGTCATCTTGTCTTTTCTGATTAAAAACACTTGGTATATTTCCTGCCAATTCTACTTTTCCGTTAAAATAAAAAGCATTAGGATAATCTTTTTTACCAATTTCATTATAAATAAAATTATAAATCATTGATGAGATAAGAACGTCCTGAGTCTGTCTGTCTTTATTCACAATTGTTCCCAGAAAAGAAAGTAAATCATCAGCTTTTTTAGGATCTGTCGCAATAGATGCTGCGTATCCTAAATCACCAATAATCTTTTCTGAAACCTGGTCTCTTGATAAAATTCCGGACTCAAAATCCTGTTTAATTTGTGGATTAGAAATAAAATAATCATTAAAAACAGTCTGTCTTACAACATCATCATTCACGAAGAAATCATAATAACTGTCTTTATTTTTAGTTAAACTGAAAAGGGTGTTAAACAAAGTTAATCTGTGAGAAACCTGATCATTAACATTGGCAAAATAATTTAAACCTGTATTAAAGTTGGTTCTTCCCAAACCGATATTGTTCTGTACCGAAGCTCCCAAAACAATTGATGATGTAGGAGTATATCTTTTAGGAATCAGTTTATAATAATTAAACGGAAGCAATAATCTCGGAAAGCTTAGAGAGCCTTGTGCAGAATATTCATACGCTAAAATTCTTGTATCTAAATTTTTAGGATTTCTGATTGATCCGAAAGTTCCTGCAACGCTCGTCGTCAAGTTTTCTGCACCACGAAACACGTTTCGGGTTGTAAGATCTACAGAAGGGGAAACCCCTAAATTTAGTAACTGAGAATAATTGATATCTGTTCCTATCTTTAGCTCATATTTATCTAAAGGTTTCAAGATATATAAAACATCTACAATACTGTCGTTTGGAGCAGTTGCACCACCTTGTCTCAAAGAATCTCTGGCTTTAAGGATGCTAAAATTATTCATAGCCAAAAGGTTTCTTTTGGTAAGGTCTAATTTTTTCTGATCATAAATAGTTTTACTATCAACAATAATGGTTCTCCATAAAGCAGAAGTCTTATAATTTTCATTCATTTTATGAAATCTAATTCTTCTAAGACTGTCTTTCACTGTTCTTCTTGGAAAATCTGAATGACGATCAACAATTGCGACGTCAATATTTCCAAAAGTAGCTCTTTTGTAAGGACGATTGATGGAATCTTTACGAATTTCTAAAACCAACGGAACTTCTTTTCTGCTCAAAAGAGAATCTGCAACAAAACCTACCTCATCATTTCCTGCATTGAATCTGTAATATCCGTTTTCACGCATCCAGTCGTTGATTCTGGTAATTTCTTTTTCTAAAACAGTCTGATCGAGCAATTGCCCGCTTCTTACCAAACTTTCGTGCATTTTTTGCTGGTAAAGTCCTTTAATCCCTAAATCTGGAATGTGGTAATAATATTCTTTAATATTTGTAGGACTGTTGTGTGTAATAGAATACTTTACAGACGCTTTTTTAGCTGTAGAATCAAGCTTGTGAGCATATTTTACTTCTGCATCCCAAAAACCTCTGTACGTCATTCTTTTTTCAATAGACTGCGCGCTTTTTTCAGTTCTGGTCTGATCTAAAATCACAGGAGGAGTTCCCCAATTATGATATAGTCTGTCCATGAAAAGACTATTACCAACACTGCTCTGCATATTGTATTTTGTAAAAAGAGAATCACGAAGTTTCTGATTTCTCATCTCACTCGGATACGTCATATATTCATTAAGAATCGTATAGTATTTAGGATTGGCTGCATTGTATAAAAGAAGACTTAGCGGCATGAAAAGCAGCTGCTTTTTGTTGGGCTTCTGCTGTACATAATCTTCCAGCTCATCATCGAAAAACTGTTTTTTATCTTCAAATTCAAAATTGTTTTGAGTAAGCAGATATTCACCATCCGGAACTTTTTTTGTGGTACTGCATGCATAAAGTAAACCGACAAATGTTGCAAATGATATTATTTTATAATATTTTTGAGGAGAATTCTTAAAATGCTTACAGCTCATACAATTAAAATTTTACAGTCTTTAGATAAAAAGAAGTTCAGGCAAAAATACAACTTGTTTTTGGTTGAAGGGAATAAAACTATTCTTGAACTTCCTAATTCTAACTTTAAAATTAAAGAAATATTTTCTACAGAACCTAACAATTTTCTGTCCAAAGATGTTCAGTTTACACAGATCACTGAAAATGAACTTAAAAAAATAAGTTTTTTACAAAATCCTAAAGATTCTGTAGCGGTTTGTGAATTGCTAGAAAGATCTGAGTTTATTGACAAAGATTTCCAATTGGTTTTAGACGGAATTCAGGATCCCGGAAATTTGGGGACGATTATCCGTTTGGCAGACTGGTTTGGAATTGAACAGATTATTTGTAGTGAAGACACGGTGGATTTTTACAATCCAAAGGTTATTCAGGCAACCATGGGTTCTTTTACAAGAGTAAATATCGTCTATTGCAATTTGGTTGATTATCTTTCAAAAACTGAAAACATCAATGTGGGAACCGATATGGAAGGGGAGAATATTTATCATTTCGAAAAACCAAAGAAAATCAATCTTATTTTAGGAAACGAAGGAAACGGAATGCGTGATGAAACAGAAAAACTTCTTCACAAGAAAATAAGTATTCCAAGATTTGGAAAATCGCAGTCTACAGAAAGCCTGAATGTTTCTATGGCTGCAGGAATTATTTTAGGCCAAATGTTTTCAAAATAGACAAGAAATTAGAAGTTAGAGGTTAGAAATTAGTAAAACAAACTTTATTTTAAACTAACTTCTAACCTCTAGATTCTAACTTCTAAGATTATATAAGTTGCTCCATACTGGATACACTTTTTGTTTTTTGATAAGTTTCCAACTTTGTGCGGATAAATTTTAAAGCCATTGGTGCCACATAAATTAATGCTGCTCCCAAAATTTTCTTTTTCCAGTTTGAACTTTTCATGTTTTTCTTTGCATAATTTGCTACAAAAGCAGTAACGGCAAGTTTGATAACAGTGTCCATTGCATCGCCTTTAAATGCGCTTCCTGCAATTCCCACTGCTGTATTTTTACTTAGAAAAAGATCTTTTACTTCAGATGTAATCTGCTTTGCAATAACATCTTTTCTAATTACTGTCTTTTCTTCACCATCTTCATCAATCTTCTCCTTTAGATACTGATCACTAAGACCATTAGTAAATGCACTCAAGCTTTCTTTTGTATTTTTAAAAGTTAAAAGTGCTTCCAGATCAGTTATTTCACTTTTCAAAAGTTTCTTCTTTCTTTTAAGTTCTTCCAGACTCTCGTAATTTCTGCCCATAGTTTAGTGATTTAAGAATTCTATTACTTTATTTGCTACCATATGCACGATTCTTTTCTTAAAGGTAACAACTAAAAGCATTACTACAAAATAAAATGCTGCAACAATCAAGAATCCGTATGAATAATTATCTAAAGCTTTACCAATAAGAAACGCCAACCCAAAATTGAAAAGAATGATAAAAAAGCCAAAAGCCACCAACAATATCACTAGATAGGCAATAACACCTGCAGAAATTGAAGATTTTTCTGTGGCTTCAATTTTTAGCAAATCTATTCTCTTAGATGCGTATTCTTTAATAGTTTCAATCATCCTTATATTTTTTTTAAAAGTTACAAAAAAAGGAACTCTTTTAACTAAAGTTCCTTTTTTATATTTAATGAAAAATTAAATACAATTATTTAAGATTGTTCAATTCAGATTCTACATCTTTTACCATATCGGTAGTTTTAGAAACAATTTGATCTTTGTACTTGTCATATCCGTCTTTTACAGTATGAGCTACATTATTGGCAGTTTCTTTGAAAGTAGAAGAGATACTGTCGTACTGATCTTTTACTTTTTCAGATACTTCACCGTATTTATCTTTAGCCTGATCTTTTAGATCATTTGCTTTGTTTTTGATTTTTTTTCTTGTTTCTTTTCCTTCTTCAGGAGCGTAAAGCATTCCTAAAATTACACCTGCTGCAGCACCTGCTAAAAGACCTGCCAAAATACCTGCTGTATTATTTCCTTTTCTAGACATTTTTTGTTTTTTTAATAGTTAATAAATACTAGTTTTCGTTTTAAAAGGTTACAATTAATATACCAATCAAGATTTGTGACTAATAAAAATTGTTAATTTTTGTAAGATATTGCAATATGCTTTCGATTGTTTGACTTTTTGTCAGGTTTGTATTATCAATTAGGATGGCATCTTCTGCCTGTCGCAATGGTGAGATCTCTCTTTCACTGTCAATACGGTCTCTTTCGATAAGATTTTCTTTCACATGAGCCTCATCAGCTTCGATTCCTAAAGATAAAAGTTCACTGAATCTGCGTTTTGTACGTTCGTCAATACTTGCGGTAAGAAAAAATTTAAAATCGGCATCGGGTAAAACTACGGTTCCGATATCTCGTCCGTCCATAATTACACCGCCATTTTTTGCAATTAATCTTTGTGCATCAAGCAAAAAATCTCTTACTTCTTTTTGTTTTGCAATTAAGCTCACATTTTCAGACACTTCATTGCTGCGGATTTCTTTGGAAATATTAATATGATTAAGCAAAAGAATCAATTCATCTTCTTCTTTTTTAAACTCAAGATCAATTAAATGAAAAGATTTGAAAAGTAACGGTAAATTAATGGTACCGTCTTCATCCATACAATTTTGCAGAGCAAACCAGGTAATGCCCCGATATAAAGCACCGGTGTCTAAATGGACGATGCCCAATTTTTCGGCAATAATTTTTGAGATAGAACTTTTTCCGGTAGAAGAAAAGCCATCAATAGCAATCACTGGTTTTTTCATAAGACAAATTTCAAGAAATTTTCTGAAAAAATCAAGTATGAATCAATGATAAAGTTGAATATTTAAAGTTTTACAATAAACTTACTCTCCTCGATGACCGCTTAAGTCTACAGAAATCCCGATTTGATTGACATTAGAAGAATTATGATATCTCACATGAGCATAATCTAAACGGAATTTGGAAATTTTTAAACCAAAACCGGCAGATAATCCTGTAAAGTTTCTTTGATCAGCTACAGCAAGCTCATTTCCTCTTCTCACATTATATCCTAATCTGATGTTGAAACCTTTTTCAGGGAAAAGTTCGGCACCAAGAGAAAAATGATCGGCAAGCTTTCTTCCGAAACCAATTTCCTGTCCATTAACATCATAATCAGAAGAAATATCAAATTTCTGTAGATCGTGCGCCGTAATGGTAATCGCAAGAGGAATTGCTTTTAATATTTTGGTATATCCTAAATCGATTCTAAACGGAAGATTTTCTCTCTCGCCATTGAATGATTTAAACTGATAACCGAAATTTCTCAGCACTACAGAAGCTACTTCTTTGCTCTGTTTGTTGTGATAAGTCATTCCTAAAGTTCCCGATAAAGCAGAAGAAGTATAGGTGTCGATTTTTGAAGTAATGAAATTTAATCCACCTCCGATCGTCCAGTCTTCTTCAAACTGATAAGCATATCCTGCTCCTACAGCAACATCTGAAGCTGAAAATTCTCCCATTTCAAAACCGCTTTCGTCGGTTCTGGGAATATTTCCGTAGCCCAAATATCTTGCATTTACGGTAACCATATGCCCGTTATCTAAATCTTTAGCAAAGGCAATCGTTCCAAACTTTGAGTCTGCCAAATAAGTAGAAGCATTTATTGAAAGCTGTTTATCTGAATCTTTATTCAACAAAGCCGGATTTGCAATGGCAAAAGAAACATCATAATCTCTAACCGTAATAGCATCGCCACCTAAAGCAGCCTGTCTTGCAGAGACGGGAATATTTAAGAAAGAGTAAACGTTTGTTCCAGTTTGTGCAAATGAAACAATTCCCGAAAGAAATAGTGAAAAAATTAGAACTTTCTTCAAATCAGTATTTAATTAATGCAAAAATAATCCTTTTTGCTACTTATCAAAATATTTCTTTCATTATTTCTGTATAATATTTTTCTTTTTTTCAATATTTTTAATGATTATATTTGCAAAGTTAATTTTCAAAGAAATTAATTCTCAAAAAACTATTATTAAAATATACAATGAAATATAAAAGAATCCTTCTCAAACTGAGTGGTGAGGCATTAATGGGGAACAGACAATACGGTATTGATACCGAAAGACTGATGGAATATGCTCAGGAAATCAAGAAAGTGGTTGACAGAGGCTGCGAAATTGCGATTGTAATTGGAGGAGGAAACATTTTCCGTGGCGTAGCAGGAGCTGCAAAAGGAATGGATAGAGTACAGGGCGATTATATGGGAATGCTTGCAACCGTTATCAACGGAATGGCTTTACAAGGCGCTTTGGAAGATGCAGGAATTAAAACCAGACTACAATCTGCTATCGAAATGGATAAAGTGGCAGAACCTTTCATTAAAAGAAGAGCAGTAAGACACCTTGAAAAAGGTAGAGTAGTGATCTTCGGAGCCGGAACAGGAAACCCTTATTTTACAACAGATACTGCAGCAACATTAAGAGCTATCGAAATAGGAGCTGATGTTATTCTTAAAGGAACAAGAGTGGATGGTATCTACGACAGCGATCCTGAGAAAAACGAAAATGCAGTAAAATATAATTCTTTAACTTTCGAAGAAGTTTTTGAAAAAGACCTTAAAGTAATGGATATGACTGCCTTTACATTAAGCCACGAAAATAAATTGCCAATTATTGTTTTTGATATGAACAAAGACGGTAATTTATTGAAAATTGTAGACGGAGAAAATGTAGGAACTTTAGTAAATCTTTAAAAAAAAGAGCAAAGTAAAAAGGTAAAAGTTTAAAGTACAAAACCCTTATTACTAATTACTTATTATTGATTGCTCATACAATGTGTAACTATTCAAATTTTATATATATAATGGAAGAATTAGATCTTATCATAGAATCTGTAAAACATGATATGGAAGCGGCTCTTAAGCACCTGGATCATGCATTTCAAAGAATCAGAGCGGGACGTGCGTCTACAAGCATGGTTCAGGATGTGATGGTAGAATATTACGGTGCGCCAACTCCTATTAATCAGGTTGCTAACGTTTCTGTGCCGGATGCAATGACCATCTCTATTCAACCGTGGGACAGAACCGCAATTGGTGCTATTGAAAAAGCTATTATTAATTCTAACTTAGGATTTGCACCTTCTAATAACGGAGAAAACATCATCCTTAACGTACCACCTTTAACTGAGGACAGAAGAAAAGAATTGGCTAAACAAGCTAAAGGTGAAACTGAAGATACTAAAATCGTTGTAAGAAACGCAAGACAAAACGGTATCAAAGAACTGAAGAAACTGGAAGGAGTTTCTGAAGATTTAGTAAAAAATGTGGAAGCTACAATCCAGGAACTTACAGACAAGCATGTAAAGCTTTGTGACGACCATTTGAAAACAAAAGAAGCTGAAATTATGAAAGTATAATTTTCAGGTTTTGAAAATATAAAAAGAGAGGATTCGGTAATGAATCCTCTCTTTTGTTTTTATAAAATACAATCTGTTTTTCCTTTTTTATCTCTGTTTTTTATAACAGTTTCGAAAGTTTTTCTTAATTCTGTATCATTACAGTTTTTACTTTCTCCATCTGAAACATTTTCAGGTTTTAATTGGTTTTTGGTTCGCAGTGTATATTTTTTATCTCTGCAGGAAATTAATTGATCATTGATGTAATAAAATCTTTTTTCTTGTATATCATCTTTGGTTTCGGGCTTTTCTGGTGTTCCTCCATCAAAACTCCAACCGGTTTCTTCCTGAAAAATAAAAAATGGTTTTCCGTTTTTCAAATAATAATTTTCTACTGATGAAAAATGGCTGTCTCCATGAAAGTGTTTAATACTTTTGAGTTCTCCGTTTAAACTGTAATAAACCACGTTTCCGGAAACTTCATTACATTCATAATCAAAACTTGTAGAATCGAGCTTTTTGGCGATTAACTGATTATTAAGTAAAGCATATTCAGTTTTTATTTCTTCAATGCTTTGCGGAGAATTATTTTTTGGTAAGCTGTCTTTTACTGAAACATTTTGTAAACTGTCTGATAGAGAATTTGCATCAACCGGTTCTTTCTTTTTGTTTTCGCAGGAAAATAGAAAGATAAGACTTGGTAGCAGAATAAGTTTTTTCATTAATTAATATTTGGTTTTTTGGAAGGAGCAAAAAATATGCAATTCTAAACTTAATTTAAATAAAAATGCAATTGAATTTCAGCTACATTTTTCATCATTTGTTAGGTTCTGCAATAATCCGATATCCATAAAACTGGGAGGGGTTATAGGCAGAATACTCTTTCACTAAAGCAATTTTACTTTTAGGAGTAATCCATATATTTACAGGGATATCATTTTTTAAAGATTTTTTAAAATTCTGCACATAAATATCTTTTAAATTCGGAGTATTAGCTTCAGAATATTGTGGTATAGAATACATTTTTACAAAATAATTATACAGGAAATCTTTGTCCATAGTTTTTATTTGATCTGCAGTGTAACTATTCATATTGTCCCATGAATTTGAAACGAAAATATATGGATTTCCGTTTTCAAAATCATTATAGAAAACCAATGAATTTTTCCCAAGTGCATTGTAATATCCTGTAGGAGTATTAACTGAAAAATTATCCCAATTCGTTACAAGAAAATCTTTGGTGTCTGAAACTTTTAGGTTAATGTCGTCTTTATAAATTATTTTCCCGCTTTTATAGCCTAAAATACTTGCATTGTAATTTCCAGGAAGATAGAAGTTGTGATTGAATTGAGTTGTTCCCACATTTCCATTATCCATTTTTTCAAAAAGTCTTTTTGTTTCTTTTATATCAGAAATTTTAAAAACTAAAGAATCCAGATGCTGATCAAGATCACCAAAATAACTTGACTGGTTCTTTTGTTCTAATTTAAATACAAAACTATCAAAGATATTACCTGATGTTTTATTAACAGATAATTTGATTTCCATACTTGTTAAATCCGGATCATTAACGACTGGAGTTTCTGCAGGAATTAAATCTACAATTTGTTCATCAGTTTCTGAGCACGAAATAAAGAAAAGTCCAATTAAGGAAATTTTTAAAATATTTTTAAGCATTTAAATTTATTTTTAAAATTAAAAATCACTAGTTATTGAATAAAAAATAATGCAAATATATTTATTAATGAATCACCTCACAACTTCAAGAATTATTTTTACCATAAAAATGACAATAATCAGGTAAGAAAAAATAGCAAAAAAAAATCCGAAATTTCTTTCGGATTAAATTATTATTGATAACGTTTATGTTCTTTCTGCTTTACGAAGAGTTTCGTAAGAGGTTTAAAGAAGGCTTTGTATTTTTCCGAATCGAATAACTGAGAATCTGTTAAAGCTTTATAAGTCATTAAAATTCCAAAAGGAAATAATATCATATTCGGAAGCCAAGCTGCAAGATACGGACTCATTTTTCCAGACCAGGCAACGTTTTCAAAACCTACATTGATTACATAGAAAATGATGAATATTATAATCGCTATGATAACCGGAACTCCCATTCCTCCTTTTCGGATAATAGATCCCAAACTCGCACCAATCATAAAGAAAATGATACATGTGAAAGAGTAAGTAAGAATTCTCTGCTGGTAAATAACTACTTTGCTGAAATATTTAACACTCGGATCTAGTTCTTTGTCTTTAGAATCCAGATTGGTTTTCAGATTATCAAGTCTTGAATATGCATTCGTAAGAAGCTGCAGTTTCTTTTCTCCTTTTATAGAATCTAGTTTGTATTGTGATTTTACAGGAGCTTTGGTTTTATTTTTGTCCATATAAGTAATCACAGCATTGGTTTGAGAAATAATATCGTTACTGATATTATCTGCAGTTCTGGTGTTGTCTTTTTTTGTTTTATCAATCGTAGCCAAAAGTTCAGTATACGTCTGAAAACGGTAATCGTCTGTAATCTGTTCTTTTTCGATGGCTTTATCAATCAATTCACTGATGTCGAAGTGAATGGTTAAGCTATCAAATTTTGTTACCTGATCGGGCTGTTTTAATCTTACATTATCGGGTTTTCCGGCATAGCTGTCTTCAATTACACTTCCGTTATATAAAATAAGCTTCATGAATTTACGATTTTTTGCATTCGCAAATTTTCCCTTTTCAGCAACAATCGTTTGTTGGTTTTCGTAGTTGCCTGCTTTTTTATGAATAAAAATACCTTCTAAATCTCTTTCATCCTTACCAACAATTTTATCAAATTTCACCATCATACCAGGAATCTGATCAATAAACTGTCCCGGAGTAAAATTCAATGCAGGTTTGGTTTGAGCAATATTAAAAAGCATATTCTTCGCTTTCCTTTGGAAATCGGGGATAATATTATTGGAAAAAAAGTAGAGCATGACTGCCAAAACAGCAGTTACGCCCAAAAGCGGCATCATCACTCGCGTTAAAGAAATTCCAGCAGCTTTCATTGCCGCAAGTTCGTAACGTTCTCCCAGTTCACCGAAAGACATGATACTTGCCAATAAAACCGTCAGTGGTAAAACCATACTTACAACACTTACTCCAAGATAGAAAAGGAGCTTCATGATCTGTAAAGTCGTTAAACCTTTACCCATAAACTGACCAAGCTGAATCCAGATAATGTTTACAATAAATATAAAAAACAGTACACTGAATATAAATAAAAAGGGACCAAAAAAGGTCTTGATGATATATCGGTCTAAGATTTTAAACATTCGCCAAAATTAATGAAAAAGCCACAAAGTTTTCTTTGTGACTTTAAATTTTAATATTTATTTAGAATTATAATTCTGTAACAAGATAATTTTTGAATTTTGCCTTGTCAAAAACAAACATATTCGGGTCTAATTGCTGGTTTTCTTTGTATTCTTTTATTGCAATTACAGAGATATCTTTATTGTTTCCGTGTTGCTCTAGTTTCAGCATTTGCTTTTTCGCAGAATCTACATAAAGATAAATATATTTTAATCCGTTTGCTTTTACCGGAGTTAATTTAATTAAATCTGCATTTACACCATCAACTGTTTTTTTTCCACCGTATGCAACATTATAATCTTTTCTATACGATGTAAGATAATTGATAGGGGAGAACATGGTGCTGCTTGCGTTGGGTTTTGCAACGGTAACTTCCATGTCTTCGGTATTGATGTTATAGATTTTGTTTCCATCGAAAATCTGCTCGGTTTCCATGATTTTCAACTTGTACTTATCACCTGCAGAATAATAAATTCCCGGCTCTGTTTTAGAAACAGCTCCGTTCATTCCGCTTCCAAAAGCAAATTTGAAATATGAGTTTTTCTTAGAATTGTAGTTCGCTGTAATATCGTCTAATATTTTTTTTGCTTTCGCATCAATTTTCTGTGCCTGCACAAAACCAATACTTCCTACTACTAATGTTCCTAAAACTATTTTTGATATTATTTTTTTCATTCTAAATTTTTCTAATTTTTCCTATTCTTTAGACTTTCATATCCTCTGAAAGTTAAAATCGTAGATTTTTTTAATTTTAATTTCGCAGATCTTCCAAAAACTGTTCCAAAGAATATAGATCACTGATGAGAACTTCTCTTGCTTTAGCTCCGTTAAATCCTCCAACAATACCGCTTGCTTCCAATTGATCCATAATTCTTCCGGCTCTGTTATATCCTAATTTAAGCTGTCTTTGCAACATTGAAGTAGAACCTTGCTGAGTTGAAACAATAATTCTTGCAGCTTCTTCAAACAAAGCATCTTTTTCATTAGGATCAAATGCACCGACTGTACTTGTTGCTTCTTCAGAAACAAATTCAGGAAGTAAGAAAGCTGAAGCATATCCTTTCTGTTCGCCAATAAATTCTGCCAGTTTTTC
This sequence comes from Chryseobacterium scophthalmum, assembly GCF_900143185.1. NCBI lineage: Bacteria > Pseudomonadati > Bacteroidota > Flavobacteriia > Flavobacteriales > Weeksellaceae > Chryseobacterium > Chryseobacterium scophthalmum. The sequence goes on from NZ_FSRQ01000001.1 coordinate 653,428, forward strand.
AACTTCCGGCGTGTCAACAAAAGCACACTGAAGTCTTAAGATTTCATTTCCGTTGAAATAAAGCATATCTCCTTTACCGATCAGCTGATCTGCACCTGTAGAATCTAAAATTGTTCTAGAATCTACACTCGAAATTACTCTGAATGCCGCTCTTGCCGGGAAGTTTGCTTTAATCATACCAGTAATTACATTCACAGAAGGTCTTTGTGTAGCAACAATTAAGTGAATTCCCACTGCTCTTGCTAACTGCGCCAATCTTGCAATCGGAAGTTCCACTTCTTTTCCAGCCGTCATAATCAAATCTGCAAACTCATCAACTACCAAAACGATGTAAGGTAAATATCGATGTCCGTTTTCAGGATTTAATTTTCTTTCGGTGAATTTTTTATTGTATTCCTTTAAATTTTTACAGAAAGCATTTTTAAGCAAATCATAACGCTGATCCATCTCTACACAAAGAGAATTCAAAGTATTAATTACTTTATTGGTGTCTGTGATAATCGCATCATCAGAATCCGGAAGTTTTGCCAGATAATGTCTTTCAATTTTTGAATATAAAGAAAGTTCCACTTTTTTAGGATCTACCATTACAAACTTCAATTCACTTGGGTGTTTTTTGTAAAGTAGAGAAGTAAGAATTGCATTAATACCTACAGATTTTCCTTGTCCTGTTGCTCCCGCCATCAAAAGGTGAGGCATTTTAGATAAATCTGCCATGAAAACTTCATTAGAAATTGTTTTCCCGAAAACTACCGGCAAATCCATATCTGTATTCTGGAATTTCTGAGAAGCAATCACCGATCTCATAGAAACCATCGTAGGATTTTTTCTCGGCACTTCAATTCCAATTGTTCCTTTTCCAGGCATTGGTGCGATAATTCTGATTCCTAAAGCGGAAAGATTCAACGCAATATCATCCTGTAATTTTTTAATAGAAGCAACTCTGATTCCTGCTTCCGGTACAATTTCATACAAAGTAACGGTTGGTCCAATTGTCGCTTTAATTTCAGCAATTCCGACATTAAAGTTTTTAAGAAGTCCAACAATTTTATTTTTATTTTCTTCTAACTCTTCTTTATTTATAGAAATTTCTTCATTTCCGTAATCTTTCAATAAATCGATTGGAGGCATTTGAAATTTAGCCAAATCTAATCTGTGATCATACAAACCATGTTTGTCAACCAAATCCTGAGATTGTTTTTCTGCATCATCTATAATATCAATTACCGGAGCAACTTCTACCTTAAATTTAATTTCATCTGCCTCAGAAGACGAAGAAAAAGAAGTGGAAGGTGAAGAATTTGAAACCGGAGCATCAAAAGCATCTTCTGGTTTTATAGTAGGAATTGCAGGTGTTGTTATATTTAAATTTAACGTAGGTGCAGTTTCTTTGTTATCTTCAAAAGAAGTTTGGTTAGGAGTTACAATAGTTTCAACTTCTGGAATGGGTTGAATTTCCTGAATAACCGGATTTTGTTTTGCAACTTCAGGAGTTTTTCTATTATCAGATAAATCTGTAACCGTAATATTTTGTACTTCTTCGTTTACTTCCTCTTCTTCCAGTTCCTGATCGGCATCAAAATTTTGATCAGAATTTGGCATCATCGATTTTACTTTTCCGATGGTATTTTCATTAATTATATCAAGTTTAGCTTTTATTGAACTTGGTCTAAGATTAAATTCAAGAATAAAATATAGGGCAATGCTTACAACTAAAACTACCCAAAGACCAACATTTCCAATAATTGCAGAAAGAGAATCCATGATTTGATATCCATAAACTCCGCTTAAAACACCACCGTTACCGTTACCTCTTGTAATAGCTCCCAATAAAATGGGTAACCAGCAAATAAAGAAAAGTGAGTGACCAAAAGTCATCCAAGGTTTAAAGATTTTTTTCTTCAAAATCATTGTTCCGAAAACTACAAATAGAAATGCAACAATAAATGAAGCAATACCAATGCTTTCAAAAATAAAAAGATTACCAAGCCAGTCTCCCAGCTTTCCGAATATGTTTGATGATTTTATCGATTTATCTAAAATTGTTCCGGCCTGGCTTTGATCCGCCTTCCAATTCATTAAATAAGAGATAAAAGACAGCGTAAGTACTCCGGCGAAAACAATTGATGTAAGTCCGAAAAAAATACGTTGTTTTGATAAGATTCTGCCTGTTTCAGGCATTTCTGGTTGTTTTTTTTGTGATTTCTTTTCCATAATGTCAGTCTGGGCAAATTTAATGTTTTTTTTAGATTTTAAATATTTTTTAGGAGAAAACACGTTTGTTTTTTGATGTGATATTTTATGTTTGAAATCTGTGTCTGTTTTTATGTTTTATTTAATAAAAATCAGCTTATTAAGAACGTTTCAAAATAAGCTAAATCCCTTTTAATGTGATAAAAAACAGCTTTTTTTAGCCCTCTTTCGGTTTATCATCCTTATTTTTGCATGTCAAGTAAAAAAAATCATGAAGAAGATCCAAGATATTCTTATTTCAACCAGAACAATGGCAGTTCTATTGCTGGTTTACGCATTTTCCATGGCTTATGCGACGTTCCTAGAAAACGATTACGGAACGCCTGCTGCAAAAGCCTTAATTTATGAAGCAAAATGGTTTGAGCTCATTATGCTTCTCCTCATTATCAACTTTTGTGGGAACATTAACCGTTACCGCCTTTGGAAAAGAGAAAAATGGCCACTTTTGGTTTTTCACCTTGCCTTTGTTTTTATTTTTATTGGGGGTGCGATTACAAGATACATCAGTTTTGAGGGGCAAATGACGATCAGAGAAGGTGAAACTTCAAATGAAATCGTTACCGACAAACAATTCTTTAAAATTCAGATTGAAGATAAAGGTGATGTGTTGAATTATCAAGATGTTCCTTATTTAATGTCACCATTACACAAAGACTTTAAAGCAACTTATGATTTCCACGGAAAACAGGTTAAAGTAAAGACTTTGGATTATGTTCAGAGAAAAAAAGACAGCTTAGTTGCTGATGCGAATGGTGCAGAATATCTTCATTTGGTATCTACTGCAGAAATGGGAAGACAAAATATTTACATCAAATCCGGAGAAACAAAATCAATCAACGGAACTTTGGTTACTTTCAACAGAGCTATTGACGGAGCTGTAGAATTTAAGCAAGAAAACGGACAGATTTTGATCAAAACTCCTGTTGATGCAACGTACATGACGATGGCAACTCAGGCAACCGGAAATACGGCTAAAGATCAATATCAGCCTTTGGTTTTAAGAAGTCTTTATAGCATTAACGAATTAAAGTTAGTTGTTCCTGAAGGTCTTAAAAAAGGGAAATTAATGGCTTTTGAAGGCGACAAAAAGAAAGATCAGAATGTTCCTGACGCAATGACGATAGAAATAGAAGGCCCGAAAACGAAACAAATCGTAGAGCTTTCTGTGGAAAGAGGAAATCCGAATGCCTACAAACAGGTAACAATGGATGGGTTGAATATTATGGTTGGGTTTGGTCCTAAAATTTATACCACTCCTTTTGCTATAAAATTAGATGATTTTGTAATGGAAACTTACCCTGGAAGTTCATCTCCAAGTGCATACGAAAGTCACGTAAAAATCATCGACGAAGGAAAACAGACTCCTTATAAAATCTATATGAATAACGTTCTTAATTATAAAGGTTACCGTTTTTTCCAGGCAAGTTATACGCCGGATAGAATGGGAACTTTACTTTCTGTAAACCACGATTATTGGGGAACTTTGATTTCTTACATCGGTTATGCATTCTTATTCGGAGGTATGTTTGTAATGTTTTTCTGGAAAGGAACACATTTCTGGAAACTTAATAAAATGCTGAAAGACATTAATAAGAAAAGAGCTGCAACAGTTGTTTTATTATTCTTGAGCTTAACGTTAAGCGCTCAGAAAATTGAAATGCATGGAACAAACGATGGAAGCGGAGAACATGTACATGTAGAAGGAGATGGTCATACTCATGAAGTGGCTCCTCAAGCAACTCAATCACAGGGAAATCAGCAGAATTCTAATTCTTTAGCTGCTCCTTTGACGAAAATGAGGATAATTTCGCCGGACGAGATTATTTCGAGAAATAAAATCAGTAAAGAACATGCAGATCAGTTTGGTTATCTTTTGGTGCAGAATTACGAAGGAAGAATTGTTCCGGTTAATACACAGGCTTTAGATATTTTAAGAAAGCTTTATCAAAAAGATAAGTTTAAAGGAACTGACGGAAAATACTTAACAGCTGAACAATGGTTTTTGTCAATTAATACAGATACACCAAGCTGGACAATGGTTCCTCTTATAAAAGTGGATTCGAAAGGAGGGAAAGCACTTTTAAAACGTGTGAAGGCAAACGAAGATGGTTATACAACTTTGATGAATCTTTTCCCATCTGATGCTAACGGAAACCTAACTTATATTTTGGATGAAGAATATAACACAGCATTCCGTAAAAAACCGGCATTACAGTCTGAGTATGACAAGGAAGTTATTAAATTAAACGAAAAGGTTCAGATTTTTAATGAGTTTTTCAGTGGACAATTTATGAGAATCGTTCCGGTAAAAAATGACCCAAACCATACTTGGCATTCTTGGCTTGACCAGAAAATGGAACCAGATATGGAATCTCAAAAAGTAATGGGACCTTATTTTGCAGAAGCACTTCAGGCTCAAAAAACAGGAGATTGGAGCAAAGCAGATGCTGAATTAAAAAAACTTTCAGACTATCAGCAGAAATGGGGGAAAGCAGTTGTTCCTTCAAAAGAGAAAGTTGATTTAGAGGTTTTTATCAATAAAGCAAACATTAACTTTTTCTTATTAATTTTCTACACTATCGTTGGTGGTTTGGTATTTATTTTAGGTTTTGTAGAATTATTTAAACCTACCAAAATTCTTAATAATATCATTAAAGGAATTATTTATCTTGGTCTTGTAGGTTACGTTGTACACTTTTTAGGACTGATTGCAAGATGGTATATTTCTGGTCACGCTCCTTGGAGTAACGGTTACGAAGCAATTATTTTCATTTCATGGATAGGAGTTTCAGCAGGGATGATGTTCTATTTCGGATTCGGAAATCCAAAATTGAAACAACAAGATTCTGAAAATAAATTATCAAATAAAAACCATTCTAATGCATTAATTCCGGCAGCAGGGTTTATGGTTGCGGTAATCATGATGGGCTTTGCTCACGGAGCAGTAGCACTTAACCCGCAGATTACACCTTTGGCACCGGTTCTTAAATCTTATTGGCTGGTTGTACACGTTGCTATTATTGTATCGAGTTACGGTTTCTTTGCATTGTCGATGATTATTGCTGTAATTACACTGATATTTTATATCATTACAGATAAAAAACAGTTCAAATTGCATAATGATTCGACATTAAAAGAATTGGCAATTGTATCTGAAATGTCTTTAACAATCGGACTTTTTGCATTAACCGTAGGAAACTTCTTAGGTGGAATCTGGGCGAATGAATCTTGGGGAAGATACTGGAGCTGGGATCCAAAAGAAACGTGGGCATTTATCTCAATTATGGTATATGCATTTGTTTTACACATGAGATTGGTTCCGGGATTGAGAAGCAGATGGGCATTCAGCGTAGCGACAATGTTTGCTTTCTGTTCTATGGTAATGACGTATTTCGGAGTAAATTATTACTTAAGTGGACTTCACTCTTATGCAGCAGGAGACCCTGTTCCAATTCCGGCTTGGGTATATATCGGTTTAGCGGCCATGTTTACTTTAGCATTAGTATCTTACTTTAAGTTTGTTGCTTTAAAGAAAAAATAAATCATTAAGATATTTATAGAAATCCCGAAAGTTATTTTCGGGATTTTTTTTGTTTAAAACAGTAAAAATTTTTAACTAAAAAAATACACCCATAAGAAAAGAAGATTAAGAAACAAAATAACTAATAACTAATAACTAATAACTAATAACTAATAACTAATAACTAAAAAATACATATCTTTATGATATCAAAATAATATCACTTTAAAAATTACATTTATGGAAAAAACTTTAAAACCAATGTCAGGTTATTTGGCACTCGTAATCTCTCTTCTTTTATTGGGAGGTTCAGCTTATCTTTTCATTTATGGTATTAATGATGGAGAAAATCCGGATATCACTTATATCATTATTTCAATTATTTCATTTTTTATTACCTGCTTTTTATTGAAAGGTTTAATGATTATTCAACCTAACCATTCAAGAGTTTTAAATTTCTTTGGGAAATATGTAGGTTCTGTAAAAGACAACGGAATGTTTTTTATTAATCCTCTTTATTCATCTCAAAAAATGTCTCTACGTTCGGAAAACTTGCAGGGACAGACTTTGAAGGTAAACGATAAAATGGGTAATCCTATCGAAATCGCGGTTGTTATGGTTTGGAAAGTAGGAGACACCTACAAAGCTGCATTTGATGTCGAAAGATATTCAGATTTTGTAAAAATGCAGAGTGAAGCAGCAGTTCGTCATTTGGCAATGAGCTTCCCTTACGATAACTTGGAAGACGATCACGCTCCAATTACTTTAAGAGAAGGCGGTGAGAAAATCAATTCAATTCTTGAGCAGGAATTAACAGACAGACTCTCAAAAGCAGGAATTATCATTCAGGAAGCAAGAATTTCGCATTTAGCTTACGCATCTGAAATTGCAGGAGCAATGCTTCAAAGACAACAGGCAACAGCAATTGTAGCAGCAAGAACTAAAATTGTAGAAGGCGCAGTAGGAATGGTAGATTTAGCTTTAAAGAAACTTTCGGAAGAAAATATTGTTGAATTGGATGACGAAAGAAAAGCAGCAATGGTAAGTAATTTAATGGTTGTTCTCTGTGGTGAAAAAGCAGCACAGCCAATTTTAAATGCAGGAACATTGTATAATTAAAAATGGAAGCAGTATGTCATTCTGACGAAGGAAGAATCTCAAAATATTAAGTTAAAATAGATTTTTCACTCCGCTACGCTTCATTCAGAATGACAAATCACCGAAAACTTTTGTTAAGTGAAACGCCTTTGCTAACGAAAAACATCCTCAATAATTTAAGAAAATGTCTTTGCGACCTTTGCGTTAAAAAGAAATTTCTGACTAGAAAAACAATAAAATGAAATCAGAAAAAGCTCAGAACTCTCCCGAAAACAAAAGCAAAAAATCTTTCGTGATAAGGATAGATGAGTCTACCTATAAACTTCTTGAAAAATGGGCAAATGACGAGTTTAGAAGCGTCAACGGGCAGATTGAGTATCTTCTTAATCAGAATTTAATCAATGCCGGGAGAAAGAAAAAAGAATAAAATAAATTGCAAAACAAGATCAAAAGCAGAGAATATTTTCTTTGCTTTTTTTATTGAAAAATTCCTGTAAAATAACCACTGATTATGCTCCAGAAGTTTTTACCTAAGAAATAAATCAGCGTAGAAGTGATAATTCCTTTTACCGTAAAAAAGATGATTCCGCCAATACCGAATTTCTTAAGCATTTTCTTCCACCTTGATTTTTTTTCTACATTTTCTTCGTTTATAGCTTCTTTCGTTTCCATTTCTGCAATTATAAATGTTATTTACAAAGATAAGCATGTTTATAATTAGTCCAAATAAAACCAGTTAAAAAAAATTAAATTTCCCATTTAAGTAATATTTTCTATCTTAGGCAAAACGAAAAGTTAAATTTTTATGTCAAAGAAAATCAAAGATTTCGGAATTGAAAAATCATTAAAAAATTTAGGAATCAAAGATGAAAATAAAGGAACTTCTACGGGAGGGAAATTTTTTGCATCAGGAAAATCTATAGAAAGTTATTCTCCGGCAGACGGAAGATTAATCGCCAAAGTAAAACTATCAAACGAGAAAGATTACGACAAAGTAATCGAATCTGCTCAAAAAGCATTTCTGGAATTCAGAACGGTACCTGCTCCAAAAAGAGGAGAAATTGTACGTCAGCTTGGGCAAAAATTAAGAGAATACAAAGACGATCTTGGAAAGCTTGTTTCTTACGAAATGGGAAAATCTTTACAGGAAGGTCTTGGTGAAGTACAGGAAATGATAGACATCTGCGATTTTGCAGTAGGTTTATCAAGACAGCTTCACGGTTATACAATGCATTCTGAAAGACCAGGTCACAGAATGTACGAGCAATATCATCCGCTTGGAATTGTAAGCATCATCACAGCATTCAACTTTCCGGTAGCAGTTTGGGCTTGGAACACAGCTTTAGCTTGGATTTGTGGAAACGTTACCATCTGGAAACCATCAGAAAAAACTCCGCTTTGTGCGATTGCATGTCAGAATATTATGAATGAAGTTTTAGCAGAAAACAATCTTTCTGAAGGAATTTCAAGTGTATTGGTTGCAGATCACACAATCGGGCAAAAATTGGTTGACGATAAGCGCGTTGCTTTGGTTTCATTCACTGGTTCTACAAGAGTAGGAAGAATGGTTTCTTCTAAAGTTGCTGAAAGATTTGGTAAATCAATCTTAGAATTAGGAGGAAATAATGCCATCATTATTTCTAAAGATGCAGATCTTGATATGTCAATTATCGGAGCTGTTTTCGGAGCTGTAGGAACTGCAGGACAAAGATGTACATCTACAAGAAGACTGATTATTCATGAATCTGTTTATGATGAAGTGAAAAACCGTTTGGCAAAAGCTTACGGACAGTTAAAAATCGGAAATCCGTTGGATGAAAATATGCATGTTGGACCGCTTATCGATGTTCAAGCTGTAAATCAGTACGAACTGGCAATCGAAAAATGTAAAAAAGAAGGCGGAAAATTCGTTGTTGAAGGGGGTGTTTTAACAGGTAAAGATTACGAATCTGGTTGTTATGTAAAACCTTGTATCGCTGAAGTTAAAAATTCTTACGAAATCGTACAGCACGAAACTTTTGCACCGATTTTATATTTAATCAAATACAAAACTTTAGAAGAAGCAATTGCGATTCAGAATGATGTTCCGCAAGGTTTATCTTCAGCAATTATGACTCAGAATTTGAGAGAGGCAGAATTATTCCTTTCTCATGCAGGTTCAGATTGTGGAATTGCCAATGTAAATATCGGAACTTCCGGTGCCGAAATTGGTGGAGCTTTCGGTGGTGAAAAAGAAACAGGAGGTGGTAGAGAATCTGGTTCTGATGTTTGGAAATACTACATGAGAAGACAAACCAATACTATTAACTATACTGCAAGTCTTCCATTGGCTCAAGGAATTAAATTTGATCTTTAAAATAATTTAGAATTGAGAGATTCTGAGATAAATGCACAGAATCTCTTAATCCATTTCACTTAAAAAATTTTAAAATTAATATGAACAATATATTAGAAATTCAGTCAAATAAAGTAAAAGAAACAGTAGGTAAACACGTTTTGGCAGACGGTTTTGATTTTGTAATGGATATCGAAAACTCTCACGGATCTTGGATTCACGATTCAGTTTCAGGGAAAAACTTCCTGGATATGTTTTCAATGTTTGGCTCAGCTTCTATTGGATACAATCATCCTTATTTGGTTGAAAAGTCTGATTGGCTGGGAAAAATGGCAGTCAACAAACCTACTTTGGCAGATGTTTATTCTAAAGAATATGCTCATTTTCTTGAAGTTTTCGAAAGAGTTGTTTTACCTAAAGAATTGCAGTATGCTTTTTTTATTGAAGGCGGAGCTTTAGGTGTTGAAAATGCGATGAAAGCATGTTTCGACTGGAAAACAAGAAAAAATTTCGAAAAAGGATTAGATATTGAAGCTGGAATCTGCATCCATTTCAGACAGGCATTTCACGGAAGAAGCGGTTATACTTTAAGTTTAACCAATACTTCAGACCCAAGAAAATATCAGTATTTCCCGATGTTTGAATGGCCAAGAATTCTTAATCCTAAATTACATTTCCCAATCACAGAAGAGAATTTAGAAGAAACGATTAAGAACGAAAATTTAGCGTTAATTCAAATTACAGAAGCAATTCTTGCAAATCCTGATAAAGTTGCTTGTATTATTATTGAGCCAATACAAGCTGAAGGTGGTGATAATCATTTCAGAGACGAATTCTTTGTTGGTTTAAGAAATATCTGCGACGAGCATGAGGTTTTATTAATTTTCGATGAAGTACAAACGGGAATCGGAATTACCGGTAAAATGTGGGCTTTTGAACACTTAAGCATAAGACCGGATATTATCTCTTTCGGTAAAAAAACTCAGGTTTGTGGAGTTTTAGCAAATAAAGAAAAGTTTGACGAGATACCCAATAACGTTTTCAGAGAAAGCTCAAGAATCAATTCAACTTTTGGCGGTAACTTTATTGATATGTTGCGTTTCCAATTGGTGATGGAAGTTATCGAAAAAGAAAACCTTTTAGAGAACGCCAATATTGTAGGTGAATATCTTTTGGAAGGTCTGCAAAATTTAGCTCAGAAATATCCTGAAAAATTATCTAATGCAAGAGGAAAAGGTTTGATGTGCGCAATAGATTTACCTTCGGGCGAACAAAGAGATCACATCAGAAATGAGCTGTATAATGATGGTTTAATCATTCTTGCTTGTGGAGATCAGTCAATAAGATTCAGACCACATTTGAATGTTACAACAGAGGAAATTCAGATTGCTTTAGATAAAATTGAAAACAACATTAATAAAATTTAAAACTTCAAAATTTGGAATTCTGAAAAAAACGTCCTATATTTAGATACTCAAAATGTATATTATATGGAACGTAACACGAGAGTATCAGTTTTTGAAAGCGATAAATCTACCGAAATTCAGTTAATAAAGTCAAAGTTAGATGATGCACAGATAACTAATGATGTTGAAAATAATTATCTGACTTTTACAACAACGCCTACAGCGACAAGTTTAAAAGTAATGGTAGATTTACATGACGAGAAGAAAGCATTCGAGATTATCGATGCCTATCTTCAACAAAATCAAAATCAATAAAAATTTCATAATTTTAAATTTTACTACTTCGGAACCGAAAATTAATTCTCATTAATTTTCGGTTTTTTTAGCACCAAACTTTTAAATATAATATTCTTAATAAAATTTTAATGGAAAACATTTGGCACTGATTGTGTTATTTCCCAATTTTCAAGTTTGTAATATAAACCTCTTATGAATAATAAAAACGAAATCCATTTTAGAAAAGCAAATGCAACCGATATAGATATTATTTGGGAAATTATTCAGCAATCCATCGAACGCAGAAGAAAAGATGGTAGTGATCAATGGCAAAACGGATATCCCAATTTACAAACCGTAGAAAGTGATATTGAAAAAGGATTTGGTCATGTTTTGACAGTCAATAATGATGTTGCGGTTTACGTTGCACTGATTTTCAATGACGAACCAGCCTACAGTTCAATTGAAGGAGCCTGGTTAACAACAGGAGAATTTGTTGTTGTTCATAGGGTAGCCATTTCAGAAAATTTTGCCGGTCAAGGACTTGCCAAAAAACTTTTCGATTATATTGAAGATTTCACAAAATCTCAGAATGTTTTAAGTATCAAAGTTGATACAAACTATGACAACCTTGCCATGCTTAAAATTTTAGAGTCTAAAGGTTATTCCTATTGTGGCGAAGTTGTTCTTGCAGGTGGTGTAAGAAAAGCTTATGAAAAAGTACTTATTATTTGATGTTTTTCGTCAAAAAGCTTTGAAATTCTTTTATTTTTGTTGGTAAATCATTTTCATATACACACAAATGAGTAAATTATCTATTTTAATGATTTTTTCTTTGCTGTTGCTATCATGTTCAAAGAATATTTATCAGCAAAAAGAACAATATGTTAAATTCAAAAATACAGGAAGACATATTAGTATTAATCTGAAAATTAATCAATATGATGAAGGGAATTTCTATTTTGATACAGGGTCACCTTGGTTGCTTATAGACAGTACTTTTTATAAAAATCAGAAAATGTCTTTTAATCATTTCTCTGAATCTGAAAATGCAGGCGTTGGGAATAATCCAGTGAAGATGACCAGAATTCTTGATAGAGTTGAATTTTCTGTTATTGACAATACATTTTTTTCGAAGTATAATATGATTCATAATTTGAAAAAACCTTTTGGCAAGAATATAGATGGAATTGTCGGCTTTGTGAATTTAAATAACATACCATTTGAAATTAATTATATTAATCAGAAAATTATTTTCAATCCTAAAATAAATAATAGTTATCAGGAAGTTGCAATTAAATTTGATGGTAATTATATGTATCTTCCAATGGAATTCATTCTAAACAACGGAACAACTATAAAGGGAGATTTCATCATTGATACTGGTTCATACAAAACAATTTTAACAAGTGAGTTTTCCAACAATAAAAATATTCTAAATAGTAAAAAAGTAAATTATATAAATAATGGTGGACTAAGTGGATTACATATGGGGTATTCTCTGTTTGCTTCCGAAGTAAAATTTGATAAATTCAAACTAACTGACCACCAAATAGATGTAAGTAATGATAGCATTGGAGCGCTTTCGAAAAACAAGAATTACATTGGTATTATTGGCAACGATAGTTAGATAATTTTGATATCATCTATCATCCTACTCAGTATAAAATTTGTGTAAAACCAAATGAAAATTTCAACAAACCTTCAGATGATTTATACAAATCTTTTATTTTGATTGAAACAGAAGATGTAGATAAAAACTGGTCTGTTGGCAGTATATATGAAGAAAGTGATGCTTATAAAAAAGGATTAAGACATAATGACGAAATTATAGAAATCAATAACAAATCCGTTAAAAAATTAAATATAGAAAATTTTGCTTATAAACTTAAACCTAACCAAAAATTAAAACTCAAAGTTAAACGCCAAAACGAATATTTTGAAATTGATACATATTTAAATTTTTTCCTGAAAAGAGATGAGTAAAAGCCGTTGAAAAAGTTGTGATTTAAAAAAGCACAAAAGGTTAAATCTATATTCATTGATTCTTTAAGAAACTGTTTATTTATAAACTCTATCACCTTTGTTCGTTTAGTTCCGAACTAATCTCTACATTTGAGAAAATTTTCAATAATGAAAAAAAGTCTAGAAGTAGATGAGAAAATATTTCAGGATGCTGTGAAGTTTTACGGCACTGTTCTCAATCTGCCGCCTCTGGCTTCAAAAATTTATTCCTACCTCATTTTCGATTTTGATAAGGTGGGAATTACCTTTGATGAGTTTGTTGAAGTCTTTTCAGCAAGCAAAAGCTCGGTTTCTACCAATCTTAATTTACTTATTAGCTCAGAATTAATCATTGACGTTAATAAAATGGATGAAAGAAAGCGTTATTTTTTTGCCAACGATGATTATAAAAAAATAAGGTTTGAAAAAATTGTTCAAAAAATGCAGGATGAATTGAAACTGTTAGACGATCTAAAAAACTTCAGAAAAACAGAGCATAAAGAAGACGACGAAAGAATTGAAGTCTACAAAGCTCTTTTAAATAAAAACATAACAAATATTCAGGAATCTCTTAATAAACTATAAAATGACAAACAAGCTTATACTATTTTCTGTAGCAGCATTTTCGTTGACTGCCTGCAAAAAAGAAGCTCCGAAACAGGATGGCCCAAAACCTTTTCCTGTGGTTTCGGTAGAGAATAAAAATATAGTAGGGTACGACACTTTCCCTGCAAGTATTGAAGGTAGAGTTAATAATGATGTCAGAGCAAAAATTCAGGGTTATATTACCCAGGTTTTGGTAGATGAAGGTCAGTATGTAACTAAAGGACAGCCATTATTCCGTCTTGAAACTAACATTTTAACGGAAAATGCCGCTGCTTCAAAAGCAGGAATTGGCGCAGCCGAATCTAATATTGCTGCTGCTCAAGCTCAGGTAAATGCGGCTAATGTAGAAGTAAATAAACTGAAACCTCTTGTTCAGAAAAACATCATTAGTAATGTTCAGTTACAAACTGCTCAGGCAAATTTAGCTCAGGCTCAAGCTGGTTTACAACAGGCAATTGCTGCTAAAAGACAAGCCGTTGCTAATTACAAAGGAGTAGAAGCAAACATTGATTATTCAGTGATTCGTGCTCCTATTTCAGGCGTAATTGGTAAACTTCCTTTAAAAGTCGGAAGTTTGGTAGGACCTACAGATCAGGTTGCTTTAACTACAATTTCAGATACTTCAGAGATATTCGCTTATTTTTCAATGAATGAAAAAGCATATTTCGATTTCTTAGAAAAATCTGTGGGAGCAAATGTTCCAGAGAAAATAAAAAACCTTCCGATGGTTGATCTTCAATTGGCAAACGGAAGTATTTATCCCGAAAAAGGAAGAATTGAGGCTATTACAGGTTCTTTAGATCCTACAACAGGAACTATCCAGTTCAGAGTTTCTTTTAAGAATGCTCAAAAACTTTTGAGTAACGGTAACAGCGGAACCATCAGATTCCCTAAACATTATGACAATGTTTTAGTCGTACCGGAAAGCGCAACTTACGAACAGCAAGGAATTGTTTACGTATATAAAGTTGAAAAAGATACGGCACGAAATACTGTTGTTGAAGTCATTGAAAGAATCGACAATTTAGCTTTAATAAAATCTGGGGTTAAAAAAGGTGAAGTAATTATTGCAGCAGGAACAGGAAATGTGAAGCCAGGTACAGCGGTAAAACCTAAAAAAATCAGCATGGATAGTCTCGTTCAATCAGTAAAACCGAAATTCTAATGATAAAGAACTTTATTAACAGACCGGTTTTATCAACTGTAATCTCCATTATCATCGTTATTCTCGGTGTTTTGGGACTTACAGCACTTCCGGTTACACAATATCCCGATATTGCTCCGGCAACGGTGAGTGTGAGAGCCAATTATACGGGAGCCAATGCTGAAACCGTAATGAAGAGTGTGGTTGTTCCTTTGGAAGAACAGATTAATGGAGTTGAAGGGATGGATTATATTACTTCAACAGCAGGAAATGATGGTTCAGCTCAGATTCAGGTATTTTTTAAACAGGGAATAGATGCAGATATTGCTGCGGTAAACGTTCAGAACCGTGTTTCAAGAGCAAGCCCGTTACTTCCAAGTGAAGTTACGCGTGCGGGTGTTGTAACTCAGAAGCAACAAACGAGTGCGTTGATGTATCTTTCTTTTTATTCAGAAAATAAAAATATTGATGATGTATATCTTCAAAACTTTTTGAATATCAACGTAATTCCTAATCTACAAAGGATTAATGGAGTAGGTGAAGCCAACGTTTTTGGTGGGAAAAATTACTCGATGAGAGTATGGCTTGATCCGGCAAAATTAGCAGCTTACGGAATTACACCAACCGAAGTTACCAATGCAATTAACGATCAGAGTAGAGAAGCTGCAGCAGGATCTTTAGGTCAAAACAGCGGAAGTTCTTTTGAATATATCATTAAATATGTAGGAAAGTTCAGTGAAAAGGAACAATACGATGACATTATCATCAAATCTCTTCCAGACGGACAGAATTTAATGTTGAAAGATGTTGCTAAAGTAGAATTAGGCGGATTATCTTACAGCGGAGTTGGTGAAAACGGAGATTATCCGTCGATCAGTATGGGAGTATTTCAAACTCCGGGATCTAATGCTCAGGAGATTATCGAAAACATCAAAAAACAGCTTAAAGAAAATGAAAGTTCTTATCCTGAAGGAGTAAAATATACTTTTAACTTTGATACTAACGAATTTTTGGATGCATCTATCGAAAAAGTAATTCATACTTTGATCGAAGCATTTATCTTGGTATTTATTGTAGTTTATATTTTCTTACAAGATTTCAGATCAACATTGATTCCGGCAATTGCGGTTCCGGTATCGATTGTGGGAACCTTCTTCTTCCTGAATCTTTTTGGATATTCTTTAAACCTATTAACGCTTTTCGCTTTAGTTTTAGCAATTGGTATTGTGGTAGATGATGCGATTGTCGTCGTCGAAGCAGTCCACGCTAAAATGGAGCATGGAATTTCTAATGCTAAAAAGGCAACAGTAGAAGCAATGGACGAAATTACAGGTGCGATTATTTCAATTACATTGGTAATGGCGGCGGTATTTATTCCTGTTACATTTATTACCGGCCCTACAGGAGTATTTTATCAGCAGTTTGGGATTACCTTAATTATTGCGATCATCATTTCGGCGGTAAACGCATTAACATTAAGTCCGGTTTTATGTTCATTATTCTTAAAACCTCACGAAGATCATCACGAAGATTATAAAAATAAAAATTTCATTCAGAAATTCTTCTATAAATTTAATATTGGTTTCAAAACAGCAACTGAGCGTTATGGTAGAGGATTTAATTTTTTAATTAAACATAAATGGGTGACCTTAGTAATTCTTGTCGTTACCGGAGGAATTATCTATTGGGCAAATGGAAGCATGAAGAAAGGTTTCGTACCAACAGAAGATAGAGGGATTATCTTTACAGACGTACAGCTTCCTCCGGGAGCATCTATGGAAAGAACCTATAATGTTCTGAAAACTTTACAGAAAAATGCATTGCAGATTCCTGGAATTCAGAACGTAACCATTTCTACAGGTAGAGGATTATTATCCGGAAACGGAAGTAATAACGGTCTTGCCTTTGTAAAGCTTAAACCTTTTGATGAAAGAAAAGGGGATGGATTATCATCTGAAGAGATTACGAAGAGATTATTTGGTCTTGCAGGAAAAGTCCCTGATGCTAAAGTTGTTTTCTTCCAGCCTCCAAGTGTACCGGGTTTTGGTAGTAGTGCAGGTTTTGAGATGGTACTTTTAGATAAATCGGGAGGTGATTTTGCTCAGCTTGATGCTAAAACCAACGAATTTATCGGAAACCTGATGCAAAGACCGGAAATTGAATTTGCTCAGACTTCATTTAATACAAAATATCCACAGTATTTAATGGAAATCAACGTTCCGTTAGCTAAACAAAAAGGAGTTTCTGTAAATGATATTTTGTCTACAATGCAGGGATATGTCGGTGGAATTTACAGTGCTGACTTTACCAAATACGGAAAACAATTCAGAGTAATGATTCAGGCGCTTCCTGAAAACAGAGTAAATGCTGAAAATCTTAATCAATATTATATTAAGACAAGTTCTGGAGAAATGTCGCCTATTTCACAATTTGTAACATTGACAAAATCTTACGGACCTCAATCTGTTGGTCGTTATAACCTATTTACTTCAGTAAAGATTACAGGAGCAAACAAGGCTGGTTACAGTTCGGGTGATGCAATTACTGCGGTTCAGGCGGTAGCTAAAGAAACACTTGATCAAAATTACGATGTTGAGTTTACAGGTCTTACAAGAGAAGAATTAAATTCAGGATCTCAGACTTTATTGATTTTTGCTTTGAGTTTGGTATTTGTTTATTTCATTCTTTCTGCTCAATACGAAAGTTACATTCTTCCTTTAGTTGTGGTAATTTCACTTCCTCTTGGGGTAATGGGAGCTTATTTCGGACAGAAAATAATGGGCTTAGAAAACAATATTTACTTCCAGATTGCATTGATTATGTTGGTCGGTTTGTTGGCGAAAAATGCGATTTTGATTATCGAATTTGCTGTTCAGAGAAGACATCATGGCGAAACTATTGTAGAATCAGCAGTTAATGCAGCTAAAGCGAGATTGAGACCAATTTTGATGACATCATTAGCGTTTATCTTCGGTTTATTACCATTGGTTTTAGCAAGCGGAATTGGTGCGGTTGGTAACCGATCAATTGCAACAGGTGCATCGATTGGATTATTGATAGGTACCATTATGGGAGTATTTGTGATTCCGGTTTTATATGTGATTTTCCAGACTTTACAGGAAAAAATAAAACCAATCAAGCACGAAGAAATGAACTTAGCTGAATAAGAAATCTTTAAGGTTTAAATAATGAAAAATTTATCAATAATAATAAAAGGAACTGCTTTTTCAGTTGTCACGTTCGCTGTTTTATCATCTTGTATGGTAAGAAAAGAGTACGAAAGACCTGCAGCTGCAGTTGACGAAAAACTATTCCGTACCGATATGCTGCCTCAAGACAGTACAAGTATTGCGAATGTTTCCTGGAAAGAGATTTTTACAGATCCTATTCTTCAGGGGCACATCACAAAAGCTTTGGAAAACAATCTTGATGTAAGAATTGCAGTACAGAATATTACTTCTGCAGAAGCTTATTTAAAACAGGCAAAAGCAGCTTACGAACCTACGTTATCAATAGGCCCGAACTACACTTTTCAGACACAGTCGATCAACACACAGTTTGGTCAGATCATCGGAGAGAGACGTTATGTCAATCAGTTTGATATTACAGCAACAATCGGTTGGGAAGCAGATTTGTGGGGGAAAATGAAATCTCAGCAAAAAGCTCAGTTAGCAACTTATTTGGGAACTTTAGCTGCTCATAAAGCTGTGAAGAGTGACTTGGTTGCATCCATTGCTTCTGCTTATTTCCAGTTGTTGACTTATGATGATCAGAAAAGAATCATTGAGGAAACAATTAAAGTAAGAGAAAATAATTTAGAAACTACAAAAGCGTTAAAAGAAGCAGGAACATTAACGGAAGTTGCGGTTCAGCAAAGTCAGGCGTTGGTTTATAATGCGAAATCTTTACTGATCGACATTGATACTCAAATTCAACTTTTAGAAAACACGATGAGCCTACTGATGGGTGAATCATCACAAACCATTGCAAGATCATCATTAAAATCGCAGTCATTACCGGAGAGTTTGGCTTTAGGATATCCTGCAAGTTTGCTGTCAAATCGTCCCGATGTGATGCAGGCAGAATTTAATTTGATGAATGCTTTCGAGTTGACCAATGTTGCCAAAGCTCAGTTTTACCCAACCTTAAAACTAACAGGAAGCGGTGGAGTACAGTCGGTAGATATCGATCATTTATTTAGCGTAAACTCTCTTTTTGCAAATGTTGTAGCTGGTTTGGCACAACCAATTTTAAACAAAAGACAGATCAAAACCAATTACGATGTAAGTTTAGCCAACAAAGAAACAGCTTATCTTAATTTCAGAAAGTCTATTCTGACTGCAGGAAAAGAAGTTTCAGATGCGATAAGAGTATTTTCGGTTCAGGATTCTTTTATAGATTTAAAGAAAAAAGAGCTTGATTCTTATAAAAAATCGGTTGATTATTCTCAGGAATTGGTCAACTACGGTATGGCAAATTACCTTGAAGTTTTAAATGCAAGTGTAAACTCATTGAATGCCGAGCTTAATATTTCAAATGCAGAATACAGTAAAATGAAAGCTGCAGTAGATTTATACCAAGCTTTAGGCGGCGGATGGAAATAACGAAAAGTTAGTTATTATATATTCAAATCTTGTTAAGACGTGTGCTGGAAACAGTGCACGTTTTTTTATTTATTTTAAATTGCAAACAATTGATTTTCTATATTTTAAAATTATATTTTAATTTCCTATTGCATATATGTAGTTAACTACGTAGTTTTGTACGTAAATTAAATTGTATGTTAGAAATTAAACTTGTAAACGATACTTATTCAAAAGAAATAATAGACTTGGTTCTGAATATTCAGCAGAAAGAATTTAATGTTCCCATTACAATAGAAGATCAGCCGGATCTTATGCAAATCGAGGATTTTTATTTTGCCAATGGCGGGAGTTTTTGGGGGGCTTTCATAAGCGGTGAGCTTGTAGGAACCATTGCTTTGGTTAAATTTGATGAAAAAGCGGCGGCAATCCGAAAGATGTTTGTGAAAAAAGAATTCAGAGGAAAAGAATATGGTATCGCTCAGAAACTATTAGAAACCCTGATTGCTTATTGCCAGAAAAACGGAATAGAAGAAGTATATTTAGGAACGGTATCAATCCTGAAGGCTGCATTGCGTTTTTACGAACGAAATCACTTCGAAATCATTGAAAAAGGATTGCTTCCTTCAAAATTTCCTTTAATGAATGCCGATAATGTATTTTGTTTTCTTAATCTAAAATCATAGTTTATGAATGTCATTAATGAATCCGGAACTTTAGCTTTATCTACAAGATTACAACGTCTCAGCGAGCAATTGCGTAAAGAGGGAGCCTTAGTTTATAAAGAATTTGGAATAGATTTCGAACCCAAATGGTTTCCGGTAATCTTTACATTACATCACAAAAATACACTCAGTGTTGTAGAAATTGCCAATGAAATAGGATACACGCATCCTTCCACAATCAGCCTTTTAAAAGAACTTGAAAGACAACAAATGATTATTTCTAAAAAAGATAAAACAGATGAACGTAAACGCTTAATTGAATTGGCACCAAAAGGTATAGAATTAATAGAAAAAATGAAACCAGCATGGGAAATCATCTCCAAAGTATTGGAAGAGATAGCAGATAATGAAAATCATTTACTGAAAGCAATTAATGAAGCAGAAGAGAAAATTGCCAAACAGTCTTTTCTACAAAGAGTTTTACAATTAAAAAACAGCCAATAAATAATGGTAATTAATTGATTGGCTGTTTTTTAATTTATAGTTTCACTCAAAAATAGTTTGCAAAACGAAATAAATTTTAATAAAAGTTTGCGTGTGTACTTTAAATAGTTACTTTTGTACGGCTTCCGAAAAAATGGGGATTAGCTCATCTGGCTAGAGCGCAACACTGGCAGTGTTGAGGTGATCGGTTCGAGTCCGATATTCTCCACATCTATTATGAAAAAACCTTCCAATTCGGAAGGTTTTTCATTTATTCAAATCCAAATCTTTGTGGTTATTAGATTGCTCAAATCTAAATATTTTGATAACCAGTTATTTATGATTCCAGTCACATTCAGAAAATCTTAAGCTTTTTTTAATTAAATTCCCTTTAGATAGAGTTTTTATCACGTTAAAAAAAATAATAGTTATGAAAAATAATATTTTACGATAAATTTCCTTCAAACCGTTAAAAATTATCTTCTGTAAAATATTAAACTATAAAATTAAATTGATATATTTGCCCAATTCTAAAAATATAGAGATAGCGTCAATTTTAAAAACTATCCTGAATTTTTCAGACTATTTTTAAGAATAAATTGAATAAATAAACTTATTTCATAAACTATTGTAACCTATGAAGAAACTATTTTTACTTTTATTGACTATTTTTTCATTAATTGGATGTACTGCAGATGACGAAACCCTTGTTGATTATGTAGGAACTTGGTCTGGAACTTACGAAGGAACCGAAAAAGGTCTTTGGAAATTCGTAGTTGCCACCGACGGAAAAGTTACCGGAACAATGTATAATGAAACGAGCAATGAAAACTATAATATTTCAGGATTTCTAGACAGATCTGGTCAATTAACTGCTGAATTGGTTGTACCTGCAGACGGACAGTTTAACGGAACATTAAACGTTGAAGAAAAAGGTAGCGGAAATTGGGTAAATGAATCGCCAACTCCTTCAAGAAGCGGATCTTGGTCTGGACAAAAAAATAAATAGATAAAACTATTATAAATTAAAATCGGCTGCAAACAGAGTTTGTAGCCGATTTTTTTATTTAAACAAATCCCATTTGTACAATTTGAGAAGCTTTCTTTATGGCTACAAAATGAATCACATCATCTTCTTCTGAGAAATGATTTTTAAAAATCAATTCAGTTTGATTACGTAGTTTTATTTCTTCTTCGAGAGATTCAGTAAGATAGTTTTCAAAATCTATTTTTATACTGATGATTGCTACTTCATCAGCAACAATTTTCTTATCTAAATGTAAACTTCTATCCCACAATCCCAGTGAAATATAAGTATTCTGATTAAAATTAGGAATATTTCCAAACTGAAATTGCTGGAGAATATTTCGTCCTTCAGTAGTTTTTAAACCCGTTTTTACAGATCTTTTTCCTTTTTCATGTTCTACATCCAAATCTTTAATATTGGTCATTACTTTTGCAAACCGTTGATAGAGTAGGGCTTCATTCGCTAATTCAATATATTTTGAAATGCACAAACGGATTATTTTTCCAATTTTTGAGCAGTGACCAAATTCAAAACTGTTTTGTCTTACTTTTTCATAAGTCGGACTTTTCTTATAGGCAGTTTTATTGAATCCGCTTTTTTTACGCACCACATTTTTACCATTCAGATTATAAAAAACCAAATCACCAACCGCTCCGTTGAGCTTAATGAAACTTTCGTAAGTCGCCATAATTTTAAAATAGCTTCAAATATAGCCATAAATTTTAACATTTTTCCGAAAATTATAATATAATTGAAATATAGTTCTAGTATAGTTATAAAATAGTTATTGTATAATTAAGAAAAATAATTTATATTTGTCTCGTATTAATAAATTGATTTTCAAATGAATATGGAAATGCGTTTTTCGGAAATTAAATTATATAAAAATCTTGCTGTTTTAGCGATAGCTTCTACAGTTATTGTCTCTTGCGGAAGCTCTAAAAACGTTTCTTCTTCTAAGAAAAGCCCTTCAAAAAATATTGCAAAATCTGAAAATCTGAGAAAATTAGATTCTTCTTTTGATGGGAAGGTTTCAGGTTCTATAAAAAGTCTTTTAAAAGATGCTGAAACTTATTTAGGAACTCCATATAAATTTGGCGGAAATACTTCTTCAGGTTTTGACTGTTCCGGATTTACCGTAAAAGTTTTTCAGGATAACAATTTCAGTTTACCAAGAAGATCTTCAGATCAGGCAGATGCAGGAAAATCGATTGATATTAAAACAGTAAAACCAGGAGATTTGTTGTTTTTTGCCACTTCTGGCGGAAGTCGCGTTTCGCACGTAGGAATAGTTCACACTATTGAAAATGATGGCGAAATAAAATTTATTCATGCATCAACTTCTAAAGGAGTGATTATCTCTTCTTTAAATGAAAAATACTGGAACAAAGCCTATCTTCACGCTCAAAGAGTTTTATAATTAAATTAAAACTTTGCAATAGAATTGCATTTTACAGAGCTCTACATTTGTCAAAAATTAATAATTATGACAGATTTTATCAGAGTTTTCATTCCTCTATTTTTTATCATTTTCTTTATGACAGCCTTTTTTGGAACAAGTTTTATCGTTTCAAAAAGAATTGGGAAAAATCCGAATGTTTTACCAAAAGATGATTCCGCTTACGGATTGATTGGAAGATATTTTAAATATACCTTGTTCCTTATTTTTATTTACACCGTTTTACTTTTCATTTTTCCTGAAGATATTTCCAGCAGTTTTAAAATCAATTTACCCAAAGAAAGTATTTTTAAATATATAGGAATTGCCTTGTTAATTTTAAGTTTAATATGGATTCTTATCGCTCAGTTTCAAATGAAAAATTCTTGGCGAATAGGAATTGATGAAGATCAGAAAACAGAATTAATCACAACCGGACTTTTCAATTATTCGAGAAACCCTATTTTTCTTGGAATTTTAGTAAGTTTAATAGGTCTTTTTTTTACATTACCTACTTTAGTTTCGCTAATTTTTTTCCTGATTAGTCATATTCTTATTCAAACCCAAATCAGATTGGAAGAAGAATTTTTATTAAACCAACACGATAAAACTTATCTCCGGTACAAAGCCAAAGTAAGAAGATTTTTATAGAAAGATTTAATAAAATTTTAATCACTTAGATCTATTCTAAATCATCACTTTTGCCCAACTTTTTTGTATATTTGGCAGTGATTTTTTTAAACAAATTTTATACATTATTATGTCATTACAACAAACTATTGAAAATATTTGGGACAACAGAGATTTATTGCAGAATGAAGACAGCCAAAAGGCGATTAGAGAGGTTATTTCTTTGGTTGACAAAGGAGAACTTCGTACAGCTGAGCCTACAGAAAACGGATGGCAGGTAAATGAATGGGTAAAGAAAGCTGTCGTAATGTATTTCCCGATCCAAAAAATGGAAACTATTGAAGTAGGTCCGTTTGAATTTCATGATAAAATGCCTTTGAAGAGAAACTATGCTGAAAAAGGTGTAAGAGTTGTACCTCATGCAATTGCAAGAGAAGGAGCTTATATTGCTCCAGGTGTTATTTTGATGCCTTCTTATGTAAATATTGGTGCTTACGTAGATTCAGGTACAATGGTTGATACTTGGGCAACAGTGGGAAGCTGTGCACAGATTGGTAAAAACGTTCACTTAAGCGGTGGTGTTGGTATCGGTGGTGTTTTAGAACCGCTTCAGGCTGCTCCGGTAATTATTGAAGATGACTGTTTTATCGGTTCTAGATGTATCGTTGTAGAAGGAGTTCACGTTGAAAAAGAAGCTGTTTTGGGTGCAAATGTTGTATTGACGGCTTCTACAAAAATTATCGATGTTACAGGAGATACTCCAATCGAAATAAAAGGTAGAGTTCCTGCTCGTTCAGTTGTAATACCTGGAAGTTATACGAAGCAGTATCCTGCAGGAGAATATCAGGTTCCTTGTGCTTTGATTATCGGTCAGAGAAAAGAATCTACAGACAAAAAAACATCTCTTAATGATGCTTTAAGAGAAAATAACGTAGCTGTTTAAATCTTTGCAAAATGGCAATTCCTAAACAAATTTTTCAGACGTTTAAAACCGATAAGCTTCCTTGGCTTACGAAGTTTCATATCAAAAGAATGCTCAAAAAAAATCCTGAATACGAGTATCATTTTTATGATGATAACAGAATTCAGACTTTTTTTAAAGATGAGTTTCCACCTGAATATTTGAAAGCTTACAACAGACTGACGATAGGAGCTGCCAAAGCAGATTTTTTCAGATATGCCATTCTTTATAAAAAAGGTGGCGTTTATCTAGATGTAGACAGCGGAATCAACAAGCCGATTAAAAAGTTTATTCGTGAAGACGATGTAGCTTTGGTAACGGATGAAATTCCACACACATATTATGTACAATGGGGTCTTGCATATGCTGCAGGACACCCATTTTTACAGAGAACTCTGGAGATGATTTTAGATAATATCAAAAACAATCCTTATCCTCATAATGTACATAAAACAACCGGACCAACCGTTTATACAGACGCAGTTAAAGCCTGTTTAAAAGAAGATCCAACTATTCCACATCGATTTATGGGACCGCATTATGACAATAATATGCAGTTTAAATATAAGCTGGGTAAATTCTTCCTTTACAGTGATAAATCTGAACACTGGAAGAGAAAACAGCTTACCCAAAACATTATAAAACCTGAGAATGAAGATAGCATTTGATGCCAAACGTTTTTTTCATAATACTTCAGGATTAGGGAATTACTCGAGAGATTTAGTCAGAATTTTGTCTAAATATTATCCTGAAAATCAATACTTACTACTCAATAAAAATAAATCGGAAAGAGGTTCCGATATTTTAGAAAACTCTGATGTTACCTTTGTAGAAACCTCTAAAGGAACAATGTCTCGACAGTTTAAAATGGGAAAAGATGCGCAAAAAGAAAATGCGGATATTTTCCATGGATTATCGGGTGAATTACCTTTGAAATGGGATAAGAAACCCATCAAAAAAATCGTCACTATTCACGATTTGATATTCGTAAGATATCCTCAATATTATTCTTTTTTTGACAGAAAAATTCATCTTTGGAAATTCAAAAAAGCAGCAAATGCAGCCGATAAGATCATTGCTATTTCAGAACAGACCAAAAGAGATATTATTCAATATCTGAAAGTTCCGGAAAACAAAATTGAAGTCATTTATCAAGGTTGTCACAAATCTTTTAAAGAGCAACAATCTGAAGAATTTATTCAGAAAACTAAAGAAAAATTCAGTTTTCCAGAACGGTTTATTTTAAATGTTGGAACGATCGAAGAGCGTAAAAATCTTTTCAATATTGTTAAAGCAATAAAAGACACAACAATTCCTTTGGTAGTTGTTGGAAAAAAAACAAAGTATTTTCAAAAAATAAAGCATTTTATTGAGAAAAATAAAATGGAGAATCAGATTCATTTTTTAGAAAATGTTTCAATGGATGAATTGGCTGTCATTTACAAATCAGCAGATATTTTTGTTTATCCAAGTTTTTTTGAAGGGTTTGGAATTCCTGTGATTGAAGCTCTTTTTTCAAAAACAGTTACGATTACAAGCAACACAAGTTGTCTTCCTGAAGCAGGAGGTTCAGATTCTGTTTATATCGATCCCGAAAATTATCTGGATATTCAATCAAAAATAAAATTTTTATGGGATAGCGAATCTGAAAGAAAACGCCGTTCTGATAAAGGTTTTGAGTTCGTTCAGAAGTTCAATGACGAACCTATTGCTCATCAACTGATGAATCTCTATCAAAAAATTATTTCGTAAAATTCTTGCAGGATTAAAAATTAGTCCTACATTTGTACCACAAAATTTCAACAATGAAACCGAATTTTTTAACAGTACATCATTATTATCATCATCTCTGCTAGACGGAATTGTTGATCTATGACTATGTTAAAAATCAAAATAATTAAAAACCGTCTGAGTAAACAGACGGTTTTTTTGTTTCTAAATTCTTCCCGGGCAATTTATTTCAATTAATCATTTTCGTTTACTCAGATATAAAATAATAAAATGAGTAAATTAAAAATTGCCATACAAAAAAGCGGTCGCCTTTACGAAGAATCGCTCCAACTCCTCAAAGACTGCGGAATTTTCGTCAACAACGGAAAAGACCAGCTCAAAGTTTCTGTAGACAATTTCCCGATGGAAATCATGTATTTACGAAACTCTGATATTCCTCAATATTTGGAAGACGGAGTGGTTGATATTGCCATCGTCGGCGAAAATCTTTTAGCAGAAAAGCAAAAAAATATTGAAATTATCCAAAGTTTAGGGTTTTCAAAATGCAGAGTTTCAATAGCAGTTCCTAAAGAAGTTGAAACAGATGATATTAATTACTTTCAGGGTAAAAAAGTTGCTACTTCTTACCCGAATACATTGAAGAATTTTCTTCAGAAAAATAATATTTCAGCAGACATACACGTTATTTCCGGCTCGGTAGAAATCGCTCCAAATATTGGTCTTGCCGATGGAATCTGTGATATTGTAAGCTCCGGAAGTACTCTTTTTAAAAATGGTTTGAGAGAAACTATTACCATTTTTAAATCCGAGGCTGTTCTTGCAAAAACGTTCCAGTTAAATAATGGCAAGCAAAAAATCCTAGAAAAATTTCTATTTAGAATTCAATCTGTTTTAAGGGCAAAAAACTCAAAATACATTTTGATGAATGTTCCGAATGAAAAGATCTCAGAAGTCTCAAATGTTCTTCCGGTTTTAAAAAGTCCAACCGTAATTCCTTTAGCTGAAAAGGGTTGGAGCAGTATTCATTCTGTAATTGATGAAGAACGTTTTTGGGAAGTCATTGATGAACTAAAAGAAAAAGGGGCACAAGATATTTTAATTATTCCAATCGATAAAATGGTGATGTAAGATGAAAATTAATAAATATCCTCAAAAAGAAATTTGGTCGGAGTTAGTAAAAAGACCAGTTTTAAAAAGAGAACAACTGACAGAATTGATAACCGATATTTTTGATAAAGTCGAAAAAAAAGGTGATCAGACTTTAATAAATTTCAATAAAAAATTTGATCAGGCTGAAGTTGAAAACATTCAAGTTTCAGAAGAAGAAATAGAAAATTCAGAAAATTTAATAAACGAAGAATTGAAAATCGCGATTCAACAGGCAAAAGAAAATATTACGAAATTTCATGCTTCACAAATTACTGAAATTCAAAAGATTGAAACCACAAAAGGAGTTGTTTGCTGGAGAGAAAACAGGGCCATCGAAAAAGTTGGAATCTATATTCCAGGAGGAACTGCTCCGTTATTTTCTACGGTTTTAATGTTGGCAATTCCTGCTCAGTTGGCTGGTTGTAAGGAAATTATTTTATGCACTCCACCTGATAAAAATGGGAATATTAATGCTGCCATTTTATATACGGCAAAACTTTGCGGTGTTACAAAAATCTTTAAAACCGGCGGAGCTCAAGCCATTGCAGCCATGACTTTAGGAACAGAAAGTATTCCGAATGTTTACAAAATTTTCGGACCTGGAAATCAGTATGTTGTTGCAGCAAAAGAGTTTAGCCAAAATTATAATGTCGCAATAGATATGCCTGCAGGACCAAGTGAAGTTTTGGTCATTGCTGATGAACAGGCAATTCCAGAATATTGCGCGGCAGATTTACTTTCTCAGGCAGAACACGGAAGCGACAGTCAGGTTATTTTTCTTTCAATTAATGAGAAAATTTTTAACCAAACCATCGAAGAAACAGAAAAGCAGCTTAAAGAACTTCCAAGAAATAAATTTGCAAAAGAAGCTTTGAAAAACAGTCATTTCATCTTGTTGAATTCTTTAGATGAAGCCCTCGAATTCAGCAATCTATATGCTCCGGAACATTTGATTTTAGCTTTGGAAGATTATGAAAAGTATATTCCAAAAATTCAAAATGCAGGTTCGGTTTTTCTTGGAAACTATTCTTGTGAAAGTGCGGGAGATTATGCAAGCGGAACCAATCACACACTTCCAACCAACGGATTTGCAAAAAATTACAGTGGAGTTTCTTTAGACAGTTTTGTGAAGAAAATTACGTTTCAAAATCTATCAAAAGAAGGACTTCAAAATTTAGGAAAAACAATAGAACTCATGGCCGAAGCAGAAGGATTATTTGCTCACAAAAATGCCGTATCAATCCGATTAAAATAAGAAAATGAAAGAATTTAACATCAATAGTTTAGTAAGAAAAAATATCTTAGAATTACAACCTTACATCAGTTTTAGAGACAATAATGAATTTGAAAACCCTGTTTTATTGGATGCTAATGAAAATCCGTTTGGAGAATTGAATCGTTATCCTGATTCTACTCAGAAAAAATTGAAACAAAAAATTTCAGAAATAAAAAATATTTCAGTCAATCAAGTCGCAGTCGGAAATGGAAGCGATGAGCTCATCGATTTGATTATAAAAGTATTTTGTGAGCCTAAAAAAGATTCAGTTTTAATGATGAATCCATCGTTTGCAATGTATGGTTTTTACGCCTCTATCAACGAAAACAAAGTAATAAAACTAGATTTAAATACAGATTTTGAAATTGTAAAAGATGATTTTTTTAAAATTTCAAAAGACTTTAAATCCAAAGTTTTTTTCCTGTGTTCACCCAATAATCCAACCGGAAATTCTGTAAAAGATATTGAGTATTACATTAAAAATTTCAATGGAATTGTAGTGGTTGATGAAGCTTATATTGAGTTTTCAGGTAAAAAATCTTGTATTGAATTATTAGAAAAATATCCAAATCTAATTGTTCTTCAGACTTTTTCAAAAGCTTGGGGAATGGCCGGAGCGAGAGTAGGTATTGCATATTCTTCCAAAGAAATTATTAAGTTAATTAATACTGTAAAAGCGCCTTACAACGTGAATTCTTTAAGTTCGGACAAAGTAATTGAACTCATCGATAAGCAAGAAAATGTAAAACAAAACATAGAAAGTATTTTAAATGAAATTTCTTGGTTGAAAAATGAATTTCAATCAGTTAACTATATTAAAAAAGTGTATCCGACAGATGCTAATTTCTTTTTGATTGAGTTTGAAGATATAGAAAAAGTTTACGAAAAATTGTTGGAAAAAGAAATTTTGACCAGCAAAAGAAGTCCTCAGATTCCAAATTGTATCAGGATCAATGTAGGATCAAGAAAAGAAAACATTCAGTTAATTGAGGTTTTAAAAAGTATTTAATCATGAAAAAAGTATTATTTATAGACCGTGACGGGACTTTGATCTTAGAACCTCCAACAGATTTTCAGGTTGATTCTTTGGAAAAACTTGAATTCTATCCCGGAGTTTTTCAAAACCTATCAAGAATTGCAAAAGAACTTGATTTTGAATTGGTCATGGTGACAAACCAGGATGGATTGGGAACAGAAAGTTTTCCAATGGAAGATTTTATAAAATCTCATGAAAAAATGTTGAAAGCTTTTGAAAATGAAGGAATTATTTTTAATGATATTTTGATTGATAAAAGTTTTGAAAGTGAAAATTCACCAAATCGAAAACCAGGAATTGGAATGTTGGGAAAATATATTTACGGTAATTACGATCTTGAAAATTCTTTCGTTATTGGTGATCGATTGACGGATATTCAATTAGCAAAAAACTTAGGTTCAAAATCAATCTTCATTAATAAAATTCAAAATGAAAATGCGAATCTAACGACAGAAAACTGGAGTGAAATTTACCAATATTTAAAGCAGATTCCACGAAAAGCCAAAGTTTCAAGAAAAACCAATGAAACAGATATTCAAATAGAAATCAATCTCGATGGAAGCGGAAATTCTGAGATCTCAACAGGGTTACATTTTTTCGATCATATGCTTGAACAAATATCGAAGCACGGCAATTTAGATTTAAAAATCAAAGTTAATGGAGACTTACAAGTTGATGAACATCACACCATTGAAGACACAGGAATTGTTTTGGGAGAAGCAATTTTAAAAGCTTTAGGAAAGAAAAAAGGAATTGAAAGATATGGTTTTTTGCTTCCGATGGACGATTGTTTAGCACAAGTCGCTCTTGATTTTGGAGGTCGTTCGTGGTTGGTTTGGGAAGCTAATTTTAAGCGTGAAAAAATAGGAGATGTTTCAACTGAAATGTTTGAGCATTTTTTCAAATCTTTCACCGATTCGGCAAAATGTAATCTCAATATTAAAGTGGAAGGAGAAAATGAGCATCACAAGATTGAATCTATTTTTAAAGCATTTGCAAAAGCAATAAAAATGGCAGTCAATCAATCGGATCAAAATTTTAATGTGCCATCAACAAAAGGAAGTTTATAAGATGATTGCGATTATAAAATATAATGGCGGAAACGTAAGCTCTGTACAAAATGCATTAAACAGATTAGGAGCTGAATCGATTATTACGGATGATTTTGATTTAATAAAAAATGCCGATAAAGTAATTTTTCCTGGAGTTGGAGAAGCGTCTTCAACGATGAAAATTTTAAAGGAAAAAGGATTAGATCTGTTAATTCCGACTTTGAAACAACCCGTTTTGGGAATATGTCTTGGAATGCAGTTGATGTGTAAAAATAATGAAGAGGGAAACACGGTTGGAATGGGAATTTTCGATATTAATGTAAAAAAGTTTCCTGCAGAAAATATTATTCCGCATATGGGATGGAATACGATTTCAGATTTTAAATCAACCATTTATTCCGGAATTAAAGAAGAAAGTGATGTCTATTTTGTGCACAGTTTTTATTGTGAATTGTCAGAAAATACCACTTCAGTTTGTGATTATATTTTGCCATTCAGTGCGTCTTTACAGAAAGATAACTTTTATGCGATGCAGTTTCACCCTGAAAAATCTGGGAAAATTGGAAGTCAGTTATTACAAAACTTTTTAAAACTTTAGATATGCGAATTATTCCTGCTATTGATATTATCGACGGAAAATGCGTCCGCCTTTCGAAAGGTGATTATGGAACAAAAAAAATATACAACGAAAATCCTGTAGAAGTTGCCAAAGAATTTGAAAGTTTCGGAATAAAATTTCTTCATTTGGTGGATCTGGATGGCGCAAGATCTAAACATATTGTCAACCAAAAAGTTCTTGAAAATATAGCCCGAGAAACGTCTTTACAAATCGACTTTGGAGGTGGTTTGAAAACTATTGAAGATATAGAAATTGCTTTTAATTCAGGCGCAAAGCAAATTACAATTGGAAGTATTGCCGTTCAAAATCCTGAATTCTGTTTTAGTTTAATTGAAAAATATGCTTCTGAGAAAATTATTTTAGGAGCCGATTGTGAGAACAGAAAAATAAAAACTTCAGGGTGGCTGGAAGAAAGCGATCAAGATGTGATCGATCTTATTCTTTACTATCAGAAAAAAGGAATTAAAAATGTAATCTGCACCGATATTTCCAAAGACGGAATGTTGGAGGGAGCTTCAGAAGATCTTTACAAAGAAATTATAAGTAAAACTTCAGTGAAACTGGTGGCAAGCGGCGGAATTTCGGGTATTGAAGATGTTTACAAAATGAAAGAGATCGGATGCGACGGAACGATTATCGGAAAAGCGATTTATGAAGGGAGAATTTCATTGAAACAACTGGAGAGTTTTGTTTAACCACAAAAGGCACAAAAGTTTAAAAACATTAGAAATTTTAAGTTGCTGCTAATTACTACATAAGAACACATAAGTTTTAGCAAATCAAAGATTTTAGGAAAAATAAAAAATTAGTAAAGTCCCAAAGGGACGATTTAATAAAGGGTAGGATAAAATCCTATCAAAAAAATAATTAAAAAATTTGCGTTGCTGCGTAACCACTAAATAAAATGCTTAAAAAAAGAATCATTCCATGTCTGGATATAAAAGACGGAACTACGGTAAAAGGGATCAACTTTGAAGGTTTGAGAAATGCCGGAGATCCAATAGAATTCGCAAAAAAATACGAGAATGAAGGCGCAGATGAATTGGTTTTCCTTGATATTACCGCAACCATCGAAGAGCGAAAAACATTTGTAGAATTGGTGAAAAACATCGCTAAAGAACTGAGTATTCCTTTCACTGTCGGAGGTGGAATTTCTTCTGTGGAAGATGTAAGAAAACTCTTGGAAGCCGGAGCAGATAAGATCAGCATTAATTCTTCAGCGGTAAAAGATCCACAGTTGATTTCTGATTTGGCTAAAGAGTTTGGCTGTCAGTGCATCGTTGTTGCAATAGACACAAAATTGGTTGATGATTCAGATTGGGTTTTTGTAAAAGGAGGAAGAGAAATGACAGATCTAAAAACATTTGATTGGGCAAAAAAAGTAGAAGAATTAGGCGCTGGAGAAATTCTTTTAACTTCAATGGATGGAGACGGAACTAAAAATGGTTTCGATTTAAGGATCACAAAATTAATTTCTGAAAACGTAAATATTCCCGTAATTGCTTCGGGTGGCGCAGGAAAAACTGAAGATTTTGAAAACGTTTTTAATCAAACCAAAGCAACAGGAGCTTTAGCAGCAAGCATTTTTCACTTTGGAGAAATTAAAATTAATAATTTAAAAAGTGAATTAAAAACTAAAAATATTACGGTAAGATGAAAATAGATTTTAATAAAACGGATGGTCTTGTTCCTGTCATTATTCAGGACGAAAGAACTTTACAGGTTTTAATGTTGGGTTATATGAATGAAGAAGCTTTTAATAAGACAACAGAAGAAAAAATTGTTACTTTTTTCAGCCGTTCAAAAAAAAGACTTTGGACAAAAGGTGAGGAATCAGGAAATTTTTTAACCGTAAAAAATATGGATATTGATTGCGATAACGACACCATTTTAATTAAGGTGATTCCCACAAATACCGTTTGCCACACCGGAAGTTTCAGCTGTTTTGGAGAGAAAGATCCTAAAGGTTTTTTGTATGAATTGGAAGAAAAGATCAGCCAGCGAATTGATGACAAAGTTGAAGATTCTTATACCTATTCTTTATACCAAAGAGGAATCAACAAAGTTGCTCAAAAAGTAGGAGAGGAAGCAGTAGAATTGGTGATAGAAGCTAAAGATGATAATGATAAACTATTTAAAAATGAAGCTGCAGATTTATTATATCACTTTTTAATTTTACTGAAAACTAAAAATGTAAAGTTAGAAGATGTTGAAGAAATACTTTTGGATCGAAACAAATAACTATTACAAGCTACAAATTTAATGTTTGGATTGTAACCTAATTTTTTTGCCACGAATACACGAATATTATCAAAGAAAATATAAATATTTGTGTATTCGTGGCTTATAAATTCAATCATTATTTTTCAATAATCACTTTTTTCGTAACCGTTTCACCATCAGACTTTACAGTACATAGATAAACTCCGCTTGATAATTTTGAAACATTAATGTTCGTTTCATTTTCGTGAGCCGAAATTAGTCTGCCACTCATATCTTTTATTTCAAAGCTGAAATTTTTAATTCCTTTCGGAAGTTCAAGATTCAAAAGATCTTTTGCCGGATTAGGATAGATCTTTATATCTTCTAAGAAATTTGAACTCGTTTCATGCGTTGCTAAAACAGAAGACGCAATAGCAAAATGTTGTAAAGCTCCTACTGCAGCCTTTCCTACTTTGAAAACATAGGTTGGGTCTACATTGGCAAAAGTATCATTAGCAGTATGCTCATTCTGGCTCTGCGGGGTCTCATAGAAGCCGGTAATAATATCTCCCTTACCTTCAAAAGGTACATAATCTGACGAATATGCATTAGACATTACAGTCTGTAGAGGAGAATAGAGGGTTGTACACGCTGCCAATTGTTGTGTAAAAGATAAAGAAGTGGCATTATTTCCAGGTAATCCCGACTGATCGCTTTCGCATTTCACCGAATTACTCGGCGCAGAAAATTTGCCCCCAACCTGATCAATATTGAAAACTAATCTAATATCCATTTGACGTACACCATTTTGAAAAACCACATTATTTACATAATGATAACTCCCCACAAGACCTTGCTCTTCTCCCGAAAAATGAATAAACTTTATAGAATACTCAGTCGGAATATCTTTTAAAATTCTGGCAGCTTCCAGTAAAATAGATGTTCCGCTTCCGTTATCACTAACTCCTGGTCCCACTATTGTGTCGTAGTGGCCGCAAATAATGACGTAGGTATTTGGATAAACAGTTCCTGTTTTTGTAATAATTAAATTTTTGGTCGTATTTCCATTTACAGTAAAACTGTCTTCTGTAATTTGGCTTGGTGCATAACCGTAAGTTTGATATTTAGCTTTAAGCCAGTTCAAAGTATTGTTATTTGCAGTTGAGCCTGAGGTTTTTACACCAAATGATTCGAAATCTTGTAGTAATGATGTGATGTTAGCTTGTGTTACCTGATTGACTCTGTTTTGATAAGCCTGTATAAAACTCTGCGCATGCAAATTATATGACGCTAAAGAAAGAAGCAGAAGACCTGTTAGTTTTTTCACTTTAAATGGTAGACTTTTTTATTAATACGCAAATGTAGATAATAAAAAAATCCCGAGCAAAAAACTCAGGATTTATATTGATAACAAAAAATTTTACATTATTTTACTTGATCTACAACTGCTTTGAAAGCTTCAGGGTGATTCATTGCTAAATCAGCTAAAACTTTTCTGTTAAGCTCAATGTTGTTCTTTTTAAGAGCTCCCATAAACTGAGAGTAAGACATTCCGTGCTCTCTAGCTCCTGCGTTGATACGCATGATCCAAAGTGATCTGAAGTTTCTCTTTTTCTCTTTTCTTCCACGGTAAGCATATTGCATTGCTTTTTGTACCGCGTTTTTAGCAACAGTCCAAACGTTCTTTCTTCTACCGAAAAAACCTTTAGCTTGTTTCATTAATTTTTTTCTGCGAGCTCTAGAAGCTACTGCATTTACTGATCTTGGCATAATTTAAATTGTTTTTTTGAAAAGGGCGGCAACACATGTTGCTCTTTGGTGCACCGTTTCAGGGTTAAAATGTTGAATTTGTTTGAATTCTTATAAACCGAATAATGATTTATAAAAACTACTTAATTGCTAATTGACGTTGAACGCTTTTAGTATCCACTTTAGCTACATAAGAAGTAGTAGTAAGATTTCTCTTCTGCTTAGTTTCTTTTTTAGTTAAGATGTGGCTTTTGTAAGCGTTTTTTCTTTTGATTTTACCAGTTCCGGTAAGAGCAAAACGTTTCTTAGCACCTGATTTCGTTTTTAATTTTGGCATTGTTTGCTTTTTTATGTTTTTGTTATCAATATTATTTCAAATGTACCAATGTAGCAGTTTATCAATTTACCAATAATTGTTACATTGGTAGATTATTAGATTGTTACATTGATTATGGCGTGTCCCTCACTCGTTCATTCCGCTTCGCTTCATTCACTCATTCGGGTCGGGCTATACATTGCAAGTCCTCGCTCATCCGCATATTCTGTCGCTTGCTGTGGGCTTTTCATTACTATCCCTCACGCAGATAATTGGTGTGCAAAATTACGAAAAATTTTCGAGATGAAAAAAGATTTTATAGAGAATAGGGAAGGTTTCTATTTAAAATCCACATTTTAATTAATTTATAAAAAATTAAAACCACGATTCGTTGAATAATCGTGGCTCAAATATATAATGTTTTAAATTAAGATTTAATAAACTCCAGTAGATCTTTATTAATCGTTTCTGCTTCTGTCGTCGGCATTCCGTGTGGGAAACCGGGATAAGAAATAAGTTTTCCGTTTTTCAATAGAGTAGCGGCAATTTTACCCGTAGTTTCAAAAGGAACAATCTGATCGTCTTCGCCATGCATTAATTTTTCACTATTGAAAACAACAAAAACCTCAAATTACTTTGAGGTTATATAATCTTCATTCCAAAAAAGGAATTTACTGAATTATTTAGCTGGTTTCTTAGGACTCATCATCATAATCATTCTCTTACCTTCAAGTTTAGGCAACTGATCTACTTTACCAACGTGCTCCAATTCCTGAGCCAGTTTTAAAAGTAAAATTTCACCCTGATCTTTAAAGATAATAGAACGTCCTTTGAAAAATACGTATGTTTTCAGTTTAGAACCTTCTTCCAAGAACTTTTCAGCATGTTTTTTCTTAAACTCATAATCATGTTCATCAGTCTGAGGTCCGAAACGGATTTCCTTCACGACAACTTTGATCTGTTTTGCTTTAAGCTCTTTCTGCTTTTTCTTTTGCTCGTATAAAAACTTTTTATAGTCT
The DNA here is from genome assembly GCF_900143185.1 of Chryseobacterium scophthalmum. NCBI lineage: Bacteria > Pseudomonadati > Bacteroidota > Flavobacteriia > Flavobacteriales > Weeksellaceae > Chryseobacterium > Chryseobacterium scophthalmum. Next base: position 690,006 of record NZ_FSRQ01000001.1, read on the forward strand.
AATATTCTCGCAATAAAAGGCTCAGCTTTATCTGAAATTACAACCAAATCAAGTTCCTGTTCTTTAGCAATCTGTCTTGCTTTATCGATAGGGAAAATTCCTGGCTCTACGTTATCGCCCACTAAACGAAGTTCTCTTACGCGAATCTTGTCGTTTATCATGTGTAAGTCCTCTTGTACAGGACGTCTTTGTGGGCCTCTGTTGTTAAATCGCTGTGCTATTGTATTAAATTTTATTGGTTAACTTTCTATTAAAATTATTCTAAACAAAACTATTTTGTTCAGAATAACTGTTTGGATCTTAAGCTTGGTACTCAACCGCAGTTTTTGAAGCTTCTTTAAAATAAGCTACAAAATCTTCAAGGCTCATTGCTCCTAAATCTCCTTCTCCACGTCTTCTTACAGAAATTGTGCCATCCTTTTCTTCATTTTCTCCCACTACAATCATGAATGGGATCTTTTTCAATTCGGCGTCACGGATCTTTTTACCCGTTTTCTCATTTCTGTCGTCAATCAGACCGCTAATATCGTGATTTTCTAAAAGTTGTGAAACTTTTTTAGCATAATCTACATATTTTTCACTGATCGGTAATATTGTAAACTGATCCGGAGCCAACCATAATGGGAAATCTCCGGCAGTATTTTCTAATAAGATTGCAATGAAACGCTCCATAGAACCAAATGGCGCTCTGTGAATCATCACTGGTCTGTGCTTCTCGTTATCGCTTCCGATGTAAGTAAGGTCAAATCTTTCCGGTAAATTATAATCTACCTGAATAGTTCCTAACTGCCATTTTCTTCCTAAAGCATCTTTCACCATGAAATCTAACTTAGGACCGTAGAATGCAGCTTCGCCGTATTCTGTAACGGTATTCAAGCCTTTTTCTTTGGCCGCAGTTACGATTGCATTTTCTGCTTTCTCCCAGTTTTCATCAGTTCCGATATACTTTTCTTTATTCTCTGGATCTCTCAAAGAAATCTGAGCAGTAAAGTCTGCAAAACCTAAAGAACCGAAAACATAAAGAACCAAATCAATCGTTTTCTTAAACTCGTCCATCAACTGATCCGGAGTACAGAAAAGGTGCGCATCATCCTGAGTAAACCCACGAACTCTCGTTAAGCCGTGAAGCTCACCACTTTGCTCGTATCTGTAAACTGTTCCGAATTCTGCATATCTTTTTGGTAAATCTCTGTAGCTCCATTGTGAAGTTTTGTAAATCTCACAGTGGTGCGGACAGTTCATTGGCTTCAGCATAAATTCTTCTCCTTCATTCGGAGTTTTAATCGGTTGGAAGCTGTCTGCTCCATATTTATCCCAGTGTCCTGAAGTTACATACAATTCTTTAGCTCCGATGTGAGGAGACATTACAAATTCGTAACCGCCTTTTTTCTGAGCATCAGAAAGGAAATTTTCTAATTTTTTTCTCAAAGCGGTTCCTTTTGGCAACCAAAGTGGTAAACCTGCACCTACTTTTTCTGAAAAAGCAAAAATTCCTAATTCTTTACCTAATTTTCTGTGATCTCTTCTTTTTGCCTCTTCTAATAACTCAAGATACTCAGTCAGTTCTTTCTGTTTTGGGAAAGAAATACCGTAAACTCTTGTTAATTGAGGATTTTTCTCATTTCCTCTCCAGTACGCTCCTGCAGCATTTAAGATTTTCATGGCTTTCACAATTCCTGTATTTGGAATGTGACCACCACGACAAAGATCTGTGAAGTTATCGTGTGTTACAAAAGTGATTTCCCCATCATTAAGATTAGAGATCAATTCTACTTTGTAAGGATTGTCTGCATACGTCTTTAAAGCTTCTTCTTTAGAAACCGGATATAATGAGAACGTTGATCCTTTTTTAGCATTTTCTAAAACTTTCTTTTCGATTTTTTCGAAATCTTTTTCAGATAAAGTTTCGTCACCAAAATCTACATCATAATAGAAACCGCTTTCGATGGCTGGACCAATCGTCAACTTAGCATTTGGATAAAACTCAAGGATAGCCTGCGCCAAAAGGTGAGCAGAAGAGTGCCAAAAGGCTTTCTTACCAAGATCGTCATTCCATGTCAAAAGCTGTACCGTAGAATCTGTGGTTATAGGCGTGGTAATTTCGACTTGTGTGCCGTTTACAACTGCGGAAATGGTGTTTCTAGCCAATCCCTCGCTTATAGATTTTGCCACATCCAAAGGAGTAGTTGCTCCTTCAAATTCTCTGACGCTATTGTCTGGAAGTGTAATTTTTATCATTGTTTACTAAGAAATTTTAAGTTGCAAAAATACGCTTTTTTTACGTCTTTAGGAAATCGTAGCGCGATAATTCACAAAAAATACAATTTATTTTAAATTTTTACGTTGATGATTCCTTTTGAATATCATACATGGACATCATTTCCGGATTATAACAGATCTTGAAAATCTGCGGAAAGTTGCAGCCCGACCTGAGCGGAGCTCATTTTTTGCTTGATCATAAAGTTCTGTTAAGCCTAAAATGTATGCAAAAAATAGCGGGAGCGGAGGGCGGAAATTGCTGCCATAAAAAATACCAAGCTTTCACTTGGTATTATCTGTTTTTCCTGACTTGTTTTTGGAAGATTTCTGAACGTCTTCCTTATCAACATCGGGTGGATTTTGTTTCTGTGAAGAAGCCGGAATATCGCGGAAGTCTTCATTTTGCTTTTTTGTTTCTGCAGAATTGGCAGATTCTTTCTTTTTGTTATCGTCTTTTGAATCCATAATTTTGAATTTTTAGAGTCCAAGAACACCGATTTTGCCGGTTTGATCTTCTATCTTATAATTCAAAGCCTTTGCCAAAACGAAAATATTATTAAGATTTTCCATCAATTGCTGATGACCCTCACTTCTTAATTTATTCTGATCTACAGATTTTATAGCAGCTTGTTTGGCTTTTTGCTGAACATTTTTGATGTCCTGCTCAGAAATCCTATTGATGAAAGAATCGTCTAACGACTGAATTTCTACACTTGGCGTAATTCTGATATCCGCATTGGGAAGTTCTGTAATAATCAGTTTTTTGTTAATAGAATCAACTTCTATTTTCATTTTATTCAGATCATATGAAACCTGCGCATTGGTTTTGGTATAAGTAATAATGCTATTACTCGTCATTTCTTTCCCAAGAAATTCGTAACCAAATTTGGTTTTCTGCATCGCAGAAAAATCCTGCTCCAAAACCACCATTTTGTTCATTTTGGAGATCTGATTGGTCAAAATATAATAATCGGACTTTTCAGTTTTTTCGCTCATTTTAAAACAAGACTTAAAACTAAAAAACAGAATCAGCATCAAAAGAATTCCCGCAACAAAGGGAATAATAAGTTTTAAATTTTTCAATTTTCTTTTTTAAATATTTCTTTCAATACCGACCCGTCATCTTTTTTTAAGATTTCTACAAGGTCTCTTTCTACGTAACCCGTAGTCGGCATTTCTATGATTCTTCCAATTTCCTTGCCATATTTTTCGACAATGATTGTAGGAACCTTTGAAACATTATATTTAACTTCATCACCTGTAGGAGACTCTTTTTTACGGTTCACCGCAATAATCGTCAATCTGCTGTCCGGATATTTTACTTCTTCCAGAATTTTCATCAGTCTAGGAAAATCTCTGTGGCTGTCTTCGCACCAGGTTCCTATAAAAACAATCAGATTATAAGAAGTAATATTTTTTTTTCTCAGTTCTCCAACTGCTTTCTGATCCAAAGCATATTCATTAAATTCTTTTGTGTACCATTCTGAATATGGCTCTTTCAAAAACTGCTCTTTAAGCTGATTTCCCAAAAGCATTTTTCCGTCATTGGTAGTTTCCACCTCTCTGTTTACTACGACTTTCTGAGCATTAAACTGCTGCATAGACAAAGTAAGAACTGAAAGAGTAAAAATATTGGTGATGATTTTTTTACAAATCATATTTCTATTATTTCTCATTGTATTTGTGAATCTTTGATTTCATATTAATTTTCAATAATTGTTTTTAAATTGGCAGGAGAGTAGTATTTATTTTTCAATACTTTATGATCTGCTTTTCTGTAAACATTAAATTTTTCTCCTGATTTTTCATAGAAAGATTCAACTTCTTTTTCTTTGTAAAATTCTACCGTTTCATTTGCCTGCTCTTCGTTATCACAAGCTTTAGACATGTTAGAACGCTGTACTTCGTTGAATAGCTCTACAAACTTATTCCCCAATCCGAATTCTAAAACTGCACCGCTCAAAACATACTGCAAATCACACAATGCATCAGCAATTTCTACAATATTATTATCTGCAATAGCCTGCTTCAACTCATTTAATTCTTCCTGCAAAAGCTCAACTCTCAAATCGCATCTATCCTGAGAAGGAATTTGTGGAGTATCTAAAATAGGTGCTTTAAAAGTGGTGTGGAATTCTGCTACTTGGTTCAGGCTGTCAATTTTATCCATGAAATTTTATTATTTAAGGCAAATATAAAAATTAGGAATGAGAAAATATGATTGATTGAGATTTAAATTAACACACTCAGTAAAGTTGGAGATACGAGATTCGATTTATAAGAGTTCTTAAATCCCGAAACCCGAAACCCAAGATCCCAAATAAAAAGACTGCCCGTTTCCGAACAGCCTTTTTTACTCAAGGTTAATTGAGAGGGTAATTAGTTTTTAATAAATCGCTTAGAAACTTCGCCCATCTGAATTACATAAGCACCTTTTACAAGACCACTTACATTCACCGAGCCTTCTTTGAGTTTTCCTGAATTGATTAGTTTTCCACCCATATCGAAGATTTTATAATCTTCACTAGTCGTATTTGAAACATTTAAAATATCTCTTGCAGGATTTGGATACAATTTAATATCTGTTATTAAATCTTTTGTAGCAAAATCGTCACCTCTTCCTGATGAAACAATATTTAAAGTGTAATCTTCAACCTGTCCGTAAGTATAAGAACCACAAGAAGACGAAGGCACAGAATTATACTGCATCATTACTCTCATTCTCGTATTACCAAGAATTGCAGTTGACGGAATTGTGATTGAGCCTGTTACCGGACTTGTTTGTGAACCAGTTTTTGTCCAAACCAATTCTCCACTGTCTGTAAAATCTCCATCTTTATTATAATCGATGTAAACTGCATAAGCTTCATTGTATTTAGTAGAAGTCCAAACCGGAGTTACAGAAATGGTATAAGCTGTACCTCTTGTTACGTTTGTAGAAACTGAAGTAAAGTTTTCGTAACCAGCAGTTCCTGTTGACGTATTGTTAATCGTTCCGAAGCTTACATTTCCGATTCTTTCATCTGACGTATTCGTTGCTGCTGCAGAACAATAAGTAACTGTACTTCCAGCAAGCGTCGTTACAGAAACCGTATTGCTTGAAACAGAATTATTCCCTGCCGCATCTTTAGCTTTAACTGTAAAACTATACGTTGTAGAAGGCGTTAAACTTGTTACGGTATAAGAAGTAGAAGTTGTAGAACCAACCAATGAAGCCCCTTGGTAAACATCATAACCCGTTACAGCAACATTATCTGTAGCGCCAGACCAAGAAAGATTAGTGCTTGTAGAAGTTGTTCCCGAAGCCGCTAAAGTCGGAGCTGTTGGCGCAGTAGTATCTGAACTTCCTGAACCTGTATTTACTGTAATATTTGCATTATTCACATCAAAGAAAATATGATTAGAACCTTTTACCATAATTCTTCCTGTAGTTGTGGAAGCATTTGGAATCGTTACTGCTTGAGAGCCATCGTTTGGAGTTCCTGAAAGTAGAGTAGTCCAAGTATTTCCGCTGTCTGTAGACCAAAGGATATCTACATTAGCTGCATTTACGCCGTTCGCAGTTGTTCCTGCAACATTCCATGTTATCGTTTGAGAAGTACCTCCCGAATAAGTTGTCGCTGTATTTTGAGAACTTACACTGAATGGTCCTGCAGTTCCATTAACGGTAATTACCGCATCATCAGAATTGTTCCCAGAACCTCCTGATTTGTTATCACGAACTGTGAATCTAAAATTATACGTTCTCGCTACATTAGATAAAGCTTCCACAGTAATTTCTGAGCCAGCCGTTGTTGTCGCACCCGTTAAAACAGAAGCCATTCTCGGAAAATATCTTGTAGGAGTTGTTTGTGGAGTCCACGATCTGAAAGTTGGCCCAGTCGCTTTTGTAGCACTTGCAGCCGAACTTGCTCCGGTTTGAGAAGAAGACGCATTATTCATCTGTTCCCAAATATAGGTTAAAGCATCTCCATTAGCATCAGTTCCGGAACCTGTTAACATAAACGGCGTCCCTTTTGGAATCGTATAATCTGAACCTGCGTTTGCTGTAGGAATAGCATTTCCTGTATTTGTGCTTGTTGGGCAAGTTTTAGCTTTAATATTATCAGTAATCTGCTGAATACTCACCGCATGAAAGAAAGAATCTGAGTGCGCCTGAATATCCTGCCCCGTAATTCCCGCATATCCCATAATGGTAGATCCTGAACCAGGTTCCATGTTAACACCTGTTCCTTCATTCGAATGAGAAAAAGTATGATTTCCACCAAACTGATGCCCCAATTCGTGAGCCACATAATCGATATCAAAATTATCTCCTGAAGGAATTGCATCTGCCGGAGAAGTATAACCACTTCCTTTCGAACCATTTACACAAACACAACCAATACAACCTGCGTTTCCGCCACCTCCGGAAGCTCCGAATAAATGTCCTACATCATAATTTGCTTCTCCAATTACGGAAGTTAAAGTCGATTGAAGCTGAGAATTCCAGCTGCTCATTCCTGAAGCTGCAGAATAAGGATCTGTAGAAGCATTGGTATAAATTACAGCGTCATTATTGGCAATTAAAACCATTCTTGCGGAAAAGTCTTTTTCAAAAACTCCGTTTACACGGGTCATTGTATTATTCATTGCCGCTAAGGCAAGAGCTTTTGTTCCTCCAAAATAGGATGTATATTCTCCTGTGGAAGACAAAGCCAATCTGAATGTTCTTAGTTTTGCATCATCTGCATTCGGTCTCGCTGCAAGATTATCAATGCTTGAAACTCCTTTCTGAGCAACATCAATTACTGTACATTCAAACTTATTAAGATCATCTTTTTTGTCAGATTTTCTGTAAACGACATACGTTGAAAGATCTTTTGTGTAAGGCTCAATAAAAACAGCGGACTTATCACCGTAAATTTCCATTGATGATAACCCCAATGGCGAAATACTAAAATACACTGTAGAATTTGAATCTCCCATTCCTTCACCAACATAAGATTTGATATCAGGATATTTAGCAGCTAACTGGGGATCGAAATTAGAGTTTTCTTTTACTTTGAAATGCTCCAATTTTCCATCAGAATTTGGGAAAGAGATGATAATTTCTGATTTTTCTCCAACAGCCAATCTTTTGGGAGCTTTTGCTAAAGCATTTTTTAATCCGTTAATATCTAAACTATAGATTTTCGGATTGTTGATTGTTGATTTGTTTTCAAAAATTTCTGAAGTTGTTTTTCTAGAACCTTCAGACCAAAGACGGTCTGTCTGAGCGAATGAAATACCTGAAACCAGCATTCCAATCACCAATAGTTGTTTTTTCATATAGTAGCTATTTTGATTTTGGAATATCAAAGCTAATAAAAATTATATTACGAAAAACAAAATTATTTAAGAAATTTTTAGATAATCATTATAATAAATTATGCATTACATTAAATAAAATGTACGACATAACGAAAACAACCCTATAAAACAACAAAAGCACACGTAATCACGTATGCTTTTGTTTTATTTTGATTTTAAGGTAAATTAAACCAAAAATTTATTTTGTAATGTCTCTACCGATAACCAGTCTTTGAATCTCAGAAGTTCCCTCGCCAATAGTGCAAAGCTTAGAATCTCTGTAGTATTTTTCAGCCGGGAAATCTTTTGTATATCCGTAACCTCCAAAAATCTGAACCGCATTGTTAGAAATTCTTACACAAGCTTCAGAAGCATACAATTTTGCCATTGCACCTTCTCTTGTCATTTTCTGTTTTGCATTTTTCAGCGTAGAAGCTCTTTGGATCAATAATTCAGCTGCATCAATTTCTGTTGCCATATCTGCCAACATAAAATTGATCGCCTGAAATTCTGAAATAGATTTTCCGAATTGCTTTCTTTCTTTAGCATATTTTAAAGCTGCTTTGTAAGCTCCTCTTGCAGTTCCTAAACTTAGCGCAGCAATAGAAATCCTACCACCGTCAAGAATTTTCATTGCCTGTTTGAAACCTTCACCAACTTCACCTAAACGATTTGCATCTGAAACACGAACGTTATCAAAAATAAGTTCTGCAGTTTCTGAAGCTCTCATTCCAAGTTTATTTTCTTTTTTCCCAGAAGTAAAACCAGCCATTCCTTTTTCTAAAACGAAAGCTGTAGAATTATTTTTAGCTCCAATTTCTCCAGTTCTTGTCATTACCACAGCAATATCACCAGAAATTGCATGAGTGATAAAGTTTTTAGCTCCGTTGATTACCCACTCGTCACCATCTCTTACAGCCGTAGTAGACATTCCTCCAGAATCAGATCCTGTATTGTGCTCTGTCAATCCCCAAGCTCCGATTACTTTCCCTGTAGCTAACTGCGGAAGCCATTTGTTTCTCTGCTCTTCATTTCCAAATTCATAGATATGATTAGTACAAAGCGAGTTGTGTGCAGCAACTGATAATCCGATTGAAGGATCAACCTGAGAAATTTCATCAAGAATAGCAACATACTCATGATAGCCAAGACCAGAACCACCATATTCTTCAGGAATTACAATTCCCATAAAACCCATATCTCCTAACTGGTGAAATAGTTCTTTAGGAAAAGTCTGACTTTCGTCCCATTCCATAATATTTGGTCTGATATTCTTTTCAGCAAATTCCTTTGCTGTTTCCGCGATCATTTTGATGTTGTTAATCGTTTCTGTGTTCATATTACTTGTATAGTTATGTCCCAAAGATACTTAAATTGCCGAAATACGAAAATAATTTATTTTGAAGTTGAGTTATCACAAATAAGTAATTAACTTTCAGTAAATTAAATTTAAATTATTAATAATATATTAATCCCATTAATTAGCATTCAGTATGTTTATTTCATACATTAGCCGTCCAATTTTTTACACATGAAAAAACTTCTACTTCCTATACTTTTAATATCTGCTTATGTTTCAGCGCAAATTCCGGCAGGATATTATGACGGAACGACAGGATTGATGGGTTATGCATTAAAATCAAAACTGCATAATATTATTTCTACAAAGAATATCAATTGGCATTATGGTGATTTAACGAATTACTATAATCAGACTGATTTAGATAAATATTATGATCACGGACCAACCAATACTACGATTTTACTAGACATATATTCTGAAATTCCAACAGGACCCGATGCTTATGAATATACTACGGCAAACATTATTGGAAGTGCGAATGCAGAAGGATTAGGATGGAACAGGGAACATATGATGCCTCAAAGCACATTTTATAGTAACTACCCAATGTATTCTGATTTGTTTTATGTAGTTCCAACTGATGCAAGAATCAATCAGTTAAGAAGCAATTATCCTTACGGAATCGCAGGAGCAACAAATTATCATACGTTCACAAATTCTTCAAAAATAAACAATAGTGCAATTCCTAATTACGTTTATACAGGGCGTGTTTATGAGCCAATTAATGAGTTTAAAGGCGATGTAGCAAGAAGCTTATTATATTTTGCTGTAAGATATGAAGGAAAACTGGGAACTTTTAATTTTAACAATAATGCAAATCCTGCATCCGACACTAATCCTTTAGACGGAACAGAAGAAAGAGCTTTTGAGCCGGCTTATATTGCAATGCTTATTCAATGGCACAACCAAGACCCTGTTTCTCAAAGGGAAATCGACAGAAATAATGCGGTTTATAATCTGCAGAAAAACAGAAATCCATTTATCGATAATCCATCTTGGGTCAATGCGATTTGGGGGCAAACTCCAGATTCTGCTGCACCTTCAACCCCGGCAAATTTAACAGTAACTCAGAATAGCGCCTATTTTACAACATTAAGCTGGACGCCAAGTACAAGTACAGATGTTATTGGCTATAAAATTTATCAGAATGGAACTTTAATCGGTTCAACAAAAGAAAATTCGATTAGCATTGACCATCTAACACCTTCTACAACATATACTTATACCGTAAAAGCCTACGACAACGGATATTTACTTTCTGGTGATAGCAATACAGCTTCTGCAACCACTTTAGCGACGGATATTTATGCTAAAGATTTAATTGTTACAAAATATTTAGAAGGAACATCAAACAATAAAGCGATAGAGATTACCAATAAAACGGGTCATTCTGTTAATTTAAGTGATTACAGATTATCAATTCAGTTTCCTAGCGGAACCAATTATTATTTTCCTGCACCTTTTGAACTGGAAGGAACGGTACAGAATAATGAAACTTTTGTCCTTCTAAATCCTGAAGCCAACTTCTCTTGTTTTACCATTAATCAGGCAAAATTTGTGACTGCAGCTCCACAAATGACATTTTCTGGAAGTCAATATTTAGAACTGAGATACAAATCTACCACCGTTGATGCAATTGGAGTTTCTTCACAAAACAATTCTTCAGTTTTAGGAAATGTTTCTCTATATAGAAAAGCGACTATTAATCAACCAGTGACAATTTTTGATGTCTCAGAATGGGATTCTTATGCAAGCAATTACTGCCAGAATTTAGGAACATTATCGACTTCTGAAGCAGAATTATTAGCTGGAAAAGAATTTAAAATCTATCCAAATCCGGTTCATGAAAACATTTTTGTAAGCGGAAAAACTGAAAATATTCAGACTGCTCAAATTGTAGATTATTCGGGACAATTGATTTACACAGAGAAAAATCCGTTTAAAAACAAGAAAAATATTTCTGTGCAGAATTTAAAAACAGGTTCTTATTTATTGAAACTTGATGACAAAGCTTATCAGTTTATTAAGAAATAAAATTAAATTTAAATATAAAACTTTACAACTTCGTTCAACTTTGAGCGAAGTTTTTTGTTGATAAAATTTATAAGCAAAAAAGCTAATATTTGAGATTTATAATCAAATTGACTTATATTTTTTATTTATAAGTAATAATGATTATATTTGCAAAATGATAGCGGTCATCACTGGTGATATTATTAATTCGCAGCATGCAGACACAGAAGTTTGGATTACCAAGCTTAAAAATCTTCTCGACACGTGGGGAAGTGCTCCCGCAACATGGGAAATCTACAGAGGCGACGAATTTCAGTTTAAATGCAATACCGACGATGTCTTTTGGCATTTCTTAGCTATCAAATCTCTTATAAAAAGTCAGGAAAATTTAGACGTAAGAATTGCAATTGGCATTGGTGAGGAAAACTTTTCTTCTGAAAAAATTACAGAATCCAACGGTTCGGCTTATGTAAATTCAGGAAGGTTGTTGAATGATCTGAAGAGTGATGGTCATACAGTTTCCATCAAAACTTCCAACGACTCTATAGACCGCGACCTCAATATTTTATTAAAATGGGCATCCAAAGATTTTGATAACTGGACGATGGCAACTGCCGAAATCATCCACGAAATGATAATGAATCAAGATTATACACAGGAAGATCTTGCCAAAAAATTTACCATTTCGCAATCCTCAATCAGCCAAAGACTGAAACGGGCAAACTACGAACTTATCGTAGAAACCAATCAATATTTTAGAAAGAAAATTTCAGAATTGTAAGATGATTTTTATTCAACTCATATTGGCACATTTACTTGGAGATTTTATTCTTCAGCCAAATTCTTGGGTTGCAGATAAGGAGAACCGTAAACTGAAAAGTTCATATTTATATATTCATGTTCTGATTCATGCCATTTTAAGCTTTATTTTCCTTTGGGATCTTAAACTTTGGTGGATTGCAGTTTTAGTGGGAATTTCTCATTTTATTATTGATGCCTGTAAACTGAGTTTTCAAAAAATTCAGACAAAAAAAAGATGGTTTTTTATTGATCAGGCTCTTCATGTAGCGGTGATTGGTGGAATTTCTCTTTATTTCAGTGAATTTAATTTTGAATTTTTAAAAGATCAGGATTTTTTAAAAATGATAATGGCGGCCTTGTTTTTAACATCACCTGCTTCAATTTTCATCAAACTATTATTATCATCTTGGACTCCCGTTACCGGAGAAGAAAACAGCGTACAAAGCGATTCTTTATCGAGTGCCGGAAAATATATCGGGATTTTAGAACGACTATTGGTTTTCACATTTATTGTAGTCAACCATTGGGAAGGAGTAGGCTTTATGATCGCGGCAAAATCTGTTTTCAGATTCAGCGATTTGGCACAGGCAAAACAGAGAAAACTGACAGAATATGTATTGATCGGTACATTATTAAGTTTTGGGATCGCTGTTTTAGCAGGAATTTTAATTAAATAAAAAGTATATAAATCTAACTATAATTGAAAACCTTTGATTCAAGGTTTTCTAAAGTAAAAAAAAGTAAAAATTATGAGTCAAAAGCTAGAAATGCTGTATGAAGGGAAAGCAAAACAAGTATTTGCAACCGAAAATCCTGACGAAGTTGTAGTACGTTTCAAAGACGATGCAACTGCATTTAACGCTCAAAAAAGAGGATCTGTAGATTTGAAAGGTGAAATGAACAATGCTATCACCACTCTTATTTTTGAATATTTAAATGAAAAAGGAATTAAAACTCATTTCATCAAACAACTAGACGAAAGAGAGCAATTGGTAAAGAAAGTATCAATTATTCCTTTGGAAATGGTCGTAAGAAACTATTCTGCAGGAAGCATGGCTCAAAGATTAGGAGTTGAGGAAGGAATTAAATCTCCGGTTACCATCTTCGATATCTGCTACAAAAAAGACGAATTGGGAGATCCGCTTATCAACGATCACCACGCTGTTTTCTTAGGAGCTGCAACGTATGAAGAGCTAGACGAGATGTATGAATTAACTTCAGACATCAACGAAATCTTGATCGATCTTTTCGATAAAATGAATATCATCTTGGTAGATTTCAAAATCGAATTAGGAAAAACTTCAGACGGCGAAATCATTCTTGCTGATGAAATTTCTCCTGATACTTGCAGACTTTGGGATAAAGACACGATGAAGAAGTTAGACAAAGACAGATTCAGAAGAGATCTTGGTGAAGTTACTGAAGCTTATGTTGAGATCTACAATCGTCTTAAAGCTGTTTTAAAGAAATAATTTAATTTATTTAAAGATTTAAGAATTTAAAAAATAAGCAGTCAGTAATCTTTTTAATCATTAAATTTTTTAATCTTTTAATTTTAGAGAAATAGAAATGAAAAGTTTAGACATTCATAAAAGTGAATATTTAAAACAGTTTGAAAATCAAACCTACGGAAGAAATCTCTTCAGAACGCAGGAAGAAGAAAGACTGGATGCTCCGAATGAGGAGTGCGGGATCTTTGGAATGTATTCTGATAATGATTTGGATACATTTTCTCTTTCACAGTTCGGACTTTTTGCGCTTCAGCACAGAGGTCAGGAAGCTTGTGGTATTTCTGTTCTTAAAGACGGAAAAATCACCAATATGAAAGATGAAGGTTTGGTTTTGGATGTTTATAAAGAGATTCAAAATCCTGAGACTTTTATGGGAAATTCTGCAATCGGACACACCCGTTATACGACTGCAGGAGACAAAAAGAAGTATAATTTCCAGCCATTTTTTGCCAAAAACGAATATGACCAGATTATACTTTCTATCGCTCACAACGGTAACTTAACCAATGCGAAAGAGCTAAAGCATGAACTGGAAGCTGAAGGTGTAGTTTTCAGAGCTACTTCAGATTCTGAGGTTATTTTAAGATTAATTCAAAAAAATCTTGACCTTGGACTTCGTGGTGCGATTAAGGCAACCATGGAGAAAATTGAAGGAGCTTATTCGGTGGTTGGAATGACGAGAAATAAATTCTTTGCATTCAGAGATTTCAACGGAATCAGACCTTTGGTTTTGGGAGCAATCAACGAAAATTCTTACGTTGTCGCTTCTGAATCTGTCGCTTTAGATGCTGTAGGTGCTCAATATGTTCGTGATATTTTACCTGGTGAAATCATTTATACCAATGAAAATGAGCCTGGAAAACTTCACTCAATCATGGTAGATGAAACAAAAGCGAAGCAAAGAATCTGTTCTTTTGAATACATTTATTTTGCAAGACCCGATTCTACTTTAGAAAACATCAACGTTTACGAAATCAGAGAAAAATCTGGTGAAAAAATCTGGGAACAGGCTCCTGTAGAAGCTGATATTGTAATTGGAGTTCCTGATTCTGGAGTTCCGGCTGCAATTGGTTTTTCAAAAGCTTCGGGAATCCCTTTCCGTCCGGTTTTGATTAAAAACAGATACATCGGAAGAAGTTTCATCGTTCCAACTCAGGAAATGAGAGAAAGAATCGTTAATCTGAAACTGAATCCTATTATTTCTGAGATCAAAGACAAAAGAGTAGTGATCATCGACGATTCTATCGTTCGTGGAACAACTTCTAAAAGATTGGTTAAAATTTTAAAAGAAGCAGGCGTAAAGGAAATTCACTTCAGAAGTGTTTCTCCACCAATTATTGCACCTTGTTATCTTGGAATTGACACACCTTCAAAAGACGATTTGATTTCTGCAAATATGACGACAGAAGAACTTAGAAATTATTTGGGAGTAGATTCTCTTGAGTTTTTGAGTACTGATAATTTAAAAGAAATATTAGGTTCTTCTAATCACTGTTTCGGATGCTTCACAGAAGAGTATCCGGTAGCAAAAGGAGAAGAAATAGAATTATTTAATTAAGATTTAATTTCTAAATATAAAAAGGTCAGACTTACAATTAAGTCTGACCTTTATTATTGAAATAAGATTTTCTTTTCTTAGAATTTAAATGCTAAACCTACTGCAAAGTTATTGTTTCTTACTGCATCAGAACCATTTGGTCTGTCTTTAGCAACGTCAGTTACACCAGCTGTGTATCTTGCTGTAATACCAACGTTATCTGTGAAGTAATAACCTGCACCAAGACCAATACCTAAATTGAAAGTATTCAATTGATCCTTATAATCTCCAGTTGTATTTAAAGGGTCATTATTCGTTTCATTTTTTAACTTATTTTTAGCGCTAACTAAAAATCCGAATTCAGGACCAGCTTCAACATAAAGATTAGGAATAAAATTATATTGGAACATTAATGGAATTGCAACATAATCCAAATGTCTTGCATATGAAATTCTATCGTTTGAAATTGGAGCTCTATAATCATATTTGTCACCATATTGTGTATATATAACCTCAGGCTGAATGCTGAAAGATTCAGCTACAGGAATTGTTGCAAATACACCTGCATTAAAACCTATTTTAGATCCTTGATCTTCCAATGATCCATCTTTTGATAATGAAGAAACGTTCATCCCTCCTTTGATACCAAATCTTACGTCAGATGACGATGTCGTTCTAGTTGTAGTGGTTGTAGTTGTCGTCTGAGCAAATGCCAAAGATGTTGACAAAACTGCGATTCCTAAAATTAACTTTTTCATAACTTAAATTTTTTAATATTTTACTAATTCTAATTTTAAATTTTACTACCAAACTTTTTCAGTTTGACGAGTCGTATCTTTCAAATTGTTTGCCAAAACTCATAGAAAACTAAAAACATAAAAAAACCATTCACAACAGCAAATGGTTTAAATCATAAAAACATGAATATCAGATAATTATATTTAACTCAATTTATATGCTTCGAATAACAATTATTTAAATTTAAATCTAAAAATTTAGTTTAAAACTTAAAATTCACTCAGCTTTTTGTAATAATTGATTGATTTTTGAATATTTTCAGTGCTACATTCGTGATCATAAATACAAGAACCAATTCCTGAAAGCAAAGAAAAATTGATTTTTGCATCTGTATTTTTCTTATCATTCAATAATAAGTTGAAAATATCTTCATCTTTAAAGTCACCCAAATCGATAAAAGAGAAGTATCTCTGAATATTTTCTATAATCAAGTCTGCATCTTCTTTAGAAATCAAACCTTCAAGATAAGAAAGATGGCTTTCGCAAATCATTCCCAACGCAACTGCTTCACCGTGAAGAATAGGATTTTCGCTCTGAAGACATAAACTTTCGATAGCATGACCAATCGTGTGACCGAAGTTCAAAGTTTTTCTCACATTTTTCTCATGAAAATCTGCATTTACAACTTCCTGCTTAATTTCCATTGACTGCGGAATCAGCGGTTCAACTCCTGTAGGATCTAAATGTTGCAGCTTTATTAAAGCTTCCCAGTGTTTTTTATCAGCAATTAATCCGTGTTTTAGCATTTCGGCAAATCCGCTTTTCAGTTCTTTTGCAGGAAGTGTATCTAAAAATCGCGTATAAGCATATATCTGTTTAGGAAAAGAAAATGTTCCCACCATGTTTTTATAATGCATCAGATCAATTCCTGTTTTACCACCGATAGATGCGTCACACATCGAAAGAAGTGTTGTCGGAATATTAATAAACTGAATTCCTCTTTTATAGGTAGAAGCTACAAAACCTCCCATATCGGTAATCACACCGCCGCCAAGATTGATTATCAAAGCTTTTCGGTCGGCCTGCATTTCTGTAAGAATTTCCCAAAGCTGATTGGCGGTTTGAATATTTTTCATTTCTTCACCCGCTTCAATCTCCAGAATTTCAAAAGAAATATCGGTTTCTAAATTCCCTAATAATACAGGGAGACAATATTCATGCGTATTTTCATCCACCAAAATAAAAATTTTGCTGAATGATTTTTCGGTCAAAAATTGATTGAGCTGCGAAAAATTTTCGTCTAATAAAGTAATCATTGTATGATTTTTTTATAATTAAAAGCTATACTAAGCTACAAAGTTATGATTCTTAATTTCTAACTCGTAACTAAATTACTATCTTTGCAAAAATATTTAGAATGAGCAGAGACAATAATAATTCAGGGAGACCTAAAAAACCTAGATCTTCAACAAGAAACTCAGACAGTCCTCGTTCTCTTAAATCTGGAGATTCCGGATCAAAACCTTTCAAGAAGTCATTCCCTAAAGCGGGAGAAAGAAATTCTGATTCCAAAAGAAGTGACGATACCAGTTATCAAGCTCGAATGAATAAGAAATATTCAAAAACTGAACAAGAACCATTTATTACCAGTTCAGGTGAAGAGAAAAAGACTTTCGGTAAATCTGCTCCCAAAAGAGGAGGTAGCAGACCCAATAGTTTTGACGCTAGAGATAAATACGAAAGAGGCAGCCTGAAATACGGAAGAAGACCCGGATCTCAAGGAGACGACAAAGATCAGGATAAAGCAAAATCTTTTGTACAACAAAGAAGATTCAAGAAAGTAGAAAAGGACGTTCATAAAGATACTATTCGTCTTAATAAATACATTGCCAATTCCGGAATTTGCAGCAGGAGAGAAGCTGACGAGTTAATTACTCAAGGTTTGGTAGAAGTAAACGGTAAAGTAGTAACTGAAATGGGTTACCAGGTTGAAAAAACTGATAAAGTAGTTTTCGATGGACAAAACATTACCCCTGAAAAGCCGGTTTATGTACTTTTAAACAAGCCAAAAGGGTATATTTCGACTACAAAAGATGACAAAGCAAGAAAAACAGTTATGGATTTGGTTGCAAATGCTTCTCCATACAGAGTTTTCCCGGTAGGAAGATTAGACCGTTCTACAACCGGAGTTATTCTTTTGACGAATGACGGACACATGACTAAAAAGCTGACGCACCCATCTTTTGATGCGAAGAAAATTTATCATGTTACTTTAGATAAAAAGTTGACGAACGAAGACCTGAAACTTATTTCAGAAGGAATTCGTTTGGATGAAGGTGTTGCTGAAGTTGATCAGATTTCATTTATCGAAGGGAAACCTAGAAATGAAGTCGGAATTGAAATTCATATCGGCTGGAACCGTGTTATCAGAAGAATTTTCCAAAGATTAGGATACGAAGTGGAAGCTCTAGACAGAGTAATGTTTGCAGGAATGACAAAGAAAAACATCAAAAGAGGACACTGGAGAATCCTTACGGAACAGGAGGTGAATAATCTTAAAATGCTTTAGTCGAGATACGAACTTAAAAGTTTCGAGTCTTAACTTAAAATATAAAGACGCAGAATTAAATTTCTGCGTCTTTTTTTATTTTCAAAGTTTGTCACTCTGACGAAGGAAGAATCTATTATTTGGATTAAAGAGATTCTTCATTTCACTTTGTTCTATTCAGAATGACAAATCGAATGTTAAGTTTTAATGCAAATTACAAAATTGAAATTTGTGTTTATTCAAAAAACTATCCCAAGATTGTCACTCCTTTCTGCAACATTTCAAAGATAGCATCTTTTCCGTTATCAGGTTTTACATTGACAGCACGAGTTCCGTTGAAGTGAAGACAAGTAATATATCCAAGATTAGCTGCATCAAGACAAGTAAATTTCACACAATAATCTAATGCTAAACCTACAATTTCCACCAATTGAATTTCATGATATTTCAAGAAATCATCTAATCCTGTTTTCATAAAATGATTGTTGTCCTGGAAACCGCTGTAAGCATCAATCTCAGTATTTTTTCCTTTCTGAATAATATGAGTTACTTTATCTCTGTTTAGATCTTTATGAAATTCTGCACCAAAAGTATTTTCTACACAATGATCTGGCCACATAAACTGCGGAACACCGTTTAAAATAATACTTTCGCCCACTTTTCTATTGTTATTGCTTGCAAAACTTTTGTGATTTGCAGGATGCCAATCTTGGGTAAGAACAATCTGATCGTAATGGTTTTCTTCCATCAAAAGATTGATGTAGGGAATAACTTCATTTGCTCCCGGAACAGCCAAAGCTCCGCCTTCACAAAAATCGTTTTGTACATCGACTATTATTAATGCTTTTTTCATATATAGCTTTCTAATTTTTTATTAATTGATGAAAGTTACCATTCAAAAATTTGTCCAAAACCTGATTATCTGACAAAACGGCATTTTAAAAAATAAAATTACAATCTGAAAGATATTTAGAAAGAAAAAACAGACGGCAATAGTTTATCTTTGCATTAAATAAATACTATATGTCATTCGAATCTTTAGGTCTATCACACAATATTATTCATTCTGTTAAAAAATTAGGTTATCTGAAGCCTTTTCCAATTCAGGAGCAAACGGTACCGATTATTTTAACAGGAAAAGATTTGATGGGAATTGCACAGACAGGTTCCGGAAAAACGGCTTGTTTTGTGATGCCAATTTTAGAAAAGCTACAAAATACAGAAGTTAAAAAAGATCGTAATGTACAGGTTTTAATATTGGTTCCTACAAGAGAATTAGCCATTCAGATTGATGAGGTTTTCAGAGCGTTTACAGACAATTTGAAACGTGAAGTCCGTACAATGGCAGTTTATGGCGGTGTTTCTATCAATCCACAGATGAAGGGAATGTTTGGGGTAGAAGTTCTTATTGCAACGCCCGGTCGTTTGTTGGATTTAATTGATCATAAAGCATTAAGCATTTCCCAAATAAAGCATTTAGTGATTGATGAAGCAGATAAAATGTTTCAGTTAGGTTTTGGTGAAGAGATGAACAAGCTTTTTGCCATGATGCCGGTTGCAAAACAAACCACTTTATTTTCTGCGACTTTAAATGATAAAGTTGCTGAGATGAAAGAACGTTTATCAATCGATCCTACGATTATTGAAATTAAAAAAGAGGAAGTTGAAATTGATAATATTGAACAATTAGCTTATCATGTTTCTCCGGAAAACAAAGGTCCGTTCTTAAGATATTTAATTAAAGAAAAGAAGGTTGAGAAAGCTTTAATATTTGTTTCTTCTACAAGATCTGCAGATAATTTGGTTGAAAAACTGAAAAAAAATAAAATAAAAGCTGTTGCTATTCACAGCCAAAAATCGCAAGGTGCCCGAAGAAATAACCTGGAAGAATTTAAAGTAAACGGAGCCCAAATTTTGGTTGCTACAGACTTAATCGGTCGTGGAATTCACATTGAGTCATTACCTTGTGTGATCAATTACGAATTGCCTCGTTCGCCTTTAGATTATATTCACCGCATTGGTAGAACGGGTCGTGCAGGCGAAAAAGGAACAGCAATTTCAATTTTGACTGATGATGAATTACAGCATTTCAGAGTGATACAAAAGAAAATGGGGAAGAAAGTGACTCTGCAAAGAACGGAGGATATTAATCTGCATGGTTATTAATATTTAAATATTTTTCTCGCAGATTTACAATAAGTAGTTTTAATTAATAAACTTGTTTAATTTTTAATTAACCACAAAAGAGACAAAAGATTTAGATATTTTTAATAAGTATAAAGAAAAAAGTACACAAAAGCTCTTTAAAAATCTCTGATTTTTTATTCTTTTGAGAACTTCGATTATCTAATAATAGCATCATAATTGTCTTTTGCTCCTTTTGTGGTTAAATTTAAACAGACTTAATATTAAACTATTTATAAATTAATTTTGATCAAATCATTAAATATTATCATTGAAAATGGACAATTTAGAACAGAAAAGATTTCCGATAGGTCGCTTTGAAGCTCCTGACAACATCTGCGACATTCAACTCACAGAATATATTAAAGTCATCAAAAATTTTCCAGACAAATTAAAAAATTTAATTGAAGATTTTAACGAAGATCAATTAGATACACAATACAGAGAAGGCGGCTGGACAGTGAGACAGCTTGTGAATCACATTGCAGACAGTCACATGAACAGTCTTATTCGTTTAAAATTGGCGCTTACAGAAGAAAATCCCACAATAAAACCTTACGACGAAGCAAAATTTGCAGAGCTTCAAGATAGCGTAAATATGCCGATAAAACCTGCGATGAGAATTATAAAAGGAACTCATCAAAGATGGACTGTTTTATTAAAAGCAATGACCAATAAACAGTTTGAAAGAACTTTTCATCACCCTGAACACAACGAAAGTTATGATCTGAGAGTTTACCTTGCGAATTATGTTTGGCATTGCAATCATCATTTTGCACATATTGAAAATCTGAAGAAAGAAAAAAACTGGTAGTGAAAAGCCTTCATAACAAGAACGATTTTAACGAAATTAAGCAGAGAATTGCTCAGCTTTCAGAAACTTCAGAAAGAAAATGGGGAAGTATGAATGCTTCTCAAATGCTTGTTCATTGTGATTTGATCTTACAGATTGCATTAAAGAAAATCACTCTTCCACCAATCAATTTTCTATTCAAATCAATCGGAATTTTTGTGAAAAGAGAAATGCAGATTTTCAATAACGGAATTCCCCGAAATATGCCTACTTTTAGAAAAGTAATCGTTAATTTTGAATGTAACTTTGAAGAAGCAAGAAACAATCTTTTAAAAAGGTTAGACGAGTATTATCTTGCTTACGAAAATCATCATTTGCCAAATCGCCATGAGCTTTTTGGTGAAATGAAAGAAAAAGATTGGGGATTTATGGAATATAAACACCTCAATCACCATTTAAAACAATTTAATGTATGAGTTTTTTAGATAAAATATTTGGCGGAAAACAGGAACAGGGAGAAACAAAATCTTTCTGGAAAACAATAAAGTCTGAAGAAGATTTAGAAAAAGCAATCAAACAGTCTTATGAAAATAGAGTAGCCATTTTCAAACATTCTACAAGCTGTTTTATAAGCAAAACGGTTTTGAAAAATTTTGAAAAAGAAATTGAAAATTCAGACGAACAAAATGCAAGTTTTTATTTTCTTGATCTTTTGGCTTTCAGACCAATTTCCAATAAAATTGCTGAAGATTTCGGGATTCGTCACGAAAGTCCGCAATTGATTGTTTTTGAAAACGGAAAAGCCATCAATAACGCATCACATCAGGATATTTCTTTAAGCCAGATTCTATGAGTAATATAAACGAATATTTAGCAAAAGTTTTTGAGGTTCCCGCTGAAAAAGTAAATTTATGCAGCATTCAGTATGAAATGAAAAAAGTAGGGAAGCACGAAATGCTTTTGCAGGAAGGCGAAGTATGCCGAAATACTTTTTTTGTTGAAAAAGGGCTTTTAAGAATGTATTCTATTGATAAAAACGGAAAAGAACACGTTATACAGTTTGCTCCTGAAAATTGGCTGATTGGCGACCGAAGCAGTCTTTATTTTAATGAAAAATCCCGCTATTATATTGAAGCAGTAGAAGATTCTGAAGTGTTGTTTTTACAGCCGGATTTTTTCAGTAAACTTTTAGAAGAATTCCCGAATACGATTGAAAAAAATGATCTGATTATTCAGAAGCATGTAAAAAGCTTGCAGGACAGAATCAATTCTTTGTTAGGAGAAACGGCGGAAGAACGCTATTTAAAATTCATCAA
The DNA here is from genome assembly GCF_900143185.1 of Chryseobacterium scophthalmum. NCBI lineage: Bacteria > Pseudomonadati > Bacteroidota > Flavobacteriia > Flavobacteriales > Weeksellaceae > Chryseobacterium > Chryseobacterium scophthalmum. Next base: position 712,400 of record NZ_FSRQ01000001.1, read on the forward strand.
AATGTATCCGGATCTTTTACTAAGAGTTCCGCAATGGATGATCGCTTCTTATCTGGGAATTACTCCGGAAAGCTTAAGCCGTGTGAGAAAAGAACTGGCAAAAAAGAATTTTGTTACCGATAAATAATCTTTATTAATTTAAGATAAAAATAAAATCACCGCACCAAACAACTAATCGTTGTTAAGTGTGGTGATTATTCTATTTAGGTATTCCTGTTCTCTTAAAACTTTCTCATAAGATTGTTTGGCATACGAAGGCGACAACTGATAACCATCGGCATGGAGCTGATAACTGTCGTTCTCAACATATCCTGTAAAGTTCACCGTATATTCATGAATAAATTTATCGATCACTTTCTTTTTGATATCGCAAATCGTACTGTTCTTTATTTTTTGTAAAGAATTTAATATAAAAGACTTATCTCCAGTGAATTGAATTACCTGAGTAATCATTGCAAAATTGCTCAATGGCTTGTTATTCGTTTCATGAACAACAGCGTGCGGGTCATCTTCGAATATCATGATCTTATAGTTTTTAAAGTAAGTAATTATATTAAAAATTAAACTGTAGCGTTCCCTTCTACACCGTCAGAATTATCGGTTTTATTTCCGGTAACTGCGGCAGCTACAAAACTTAGAAGACTTACGAGTTTTCCAGCTTTGGTGTCCCAATAATAAGTATCTTTCGGCGTTACACGGATAATCGAAACATTAGGATCGTCTTTTCCGTCAAACCAAGCATTTGCCATTGCAGACCATTTCTCTTCAATGGTTGATCTGTCTTTATAAATCACAGCGTCACCAAATATAGAAAGATATTCTGAATCTGAGTTATTCATAAATAAAAGTTGTACTCTTTTGTCATCTTTTATTTCAAAATTTTTGTTGCTGGCTTCACTGCTGATAAACCATAGATTTCCGCTTTCATCAGTTTCCTGAAGACCCATCGGTCTAGTATTGATGGGTAAACTTTCTAGATTGGTGCAGAACATACAGATTTTAGCTCTTTCTGAAAGTTCCTTAATTTTTTTTACCGCTTCTGCGTTATTCAAATTTTCTGTTGACATAATATTATATTTTGTAATTGTGGTTTGTATTGTAGAATAAAAAATTCTATGATGATTGGTCGCTTCAAAAACCTAACCAAAAATATAAAATCTTTAAAAAAAAATTCAATTCCCCTATAAAATAAATTAAAAACAACAATTATTGATGAAAATGATACAACATTAACTAAAATTTATGATTGAAATCATAAAAACCTAATTTAATTTATCGTATATTTGAGTAAGGTTGATAAATCATACTGACTCAATTTTATAGTATGTTATCACTATTCACAAAATGAAAATTGTGAAAGATTTCTCTATTTAAAAATACTAAATACTGAAATTCAGTAAAATATTTAAGTATTGACATTACTTTTAATCGTAATTCACCATCCGTTTAAACCTTGTTACCACTAATATTTACTTATATCTTTTGTGAAGATTACAATCACAATCAATCGTAAATATTAAAATTATGGTTATCCACCAAAAAATCCTGAAATCTGCAGGAGCTATCAGTAAAAACTATTTAGCTACAGAAAATATTTTCACAGAAGGCGAGTCTGCTCAATATTATTTCCAGATTGTTTCCGGAAGTGTAAAAATGAATAATTATGATGCATCTGGTAAAGAACATATTCAAAATCATTTGGAGGCAGGAGAGTGTCTTGGTGAGTCTTTTCTTTTTATAGATCATCAATATCCTATGAATGCAATAGCCATCAATTCTTGTGAAGTTTTGAGTTTAAAAAAAAATTTATTTATCAGTTTAATGCAGAAAAATCCGAAAATGTGTTTTGAAATAAATAAAAATCTTTCTAAAAAGCTCCATTTTAAATAAATTCTGGCACAAAATATGTGTTGAAAAAATCCGACAGTAAAACTTACAATTAACCTCAATTGGCAGTATACTGTATTAAATGATAAAATTTTTACACCATGAAAACAATAAGTTGCATGAAGATTGACGAGCAATTGCTGAAATCTTACAGTGCTGAAACTAAAACTTACAAAGAAAAAGAACTTATTTTCAGAGAAGGCGATTCGCCGACTTTTTACTACCAGATTATAGAAGGTGTTGTAAAGGTTAATAATTTTAATGATGAAGGGAAAGAATTTATACATAATATTTTAGGAAAAGGGCAAAGTTTTGGAGATGCGCATTTATTTATAGAAAAAAAATATACTGTGAATTCTTACGCTCTAAAGCCTACAACACTCATCATATTGCCAAGAAAGAATTTTATTAATCTCGTAAAAGAACATCCTCATGTTTCTTTGGAAATAAATGCATGTTTATCGCACCGTCTTTATTTCAAAATGAAAATGATTCATGACATGGTCTCACTACAGCCTTCCGCAAGAATTCTTGGTCTTTTCAGTTATCTTAAAAGCTATACCGATTGTGAAGACCAGCATTCGTTTAATATAAAACTTACAAGACAGCAAATTGCCGATCTTACCGGTTTGCGCGTAGAAACTATCATCAGAACCATCAAAAAAATGGAAAAAGATAATCTGCTGAAAATTGAAGACCGTAAAATATATTATTAAAGAAAGTACATGACTCAAATCATAAGTTAATAAATCCTTAGCGAAGTATATTTGATATATTTTATCATAGAACCACAATCACAACACCAACCACCTAAATTAATTATAATATGAAAACAGCAGCATTATATTTCACCCAATAAGGTTTAGAAATTACAGTCTTTAAATCCCGGATTTAAAACTGTAACGTCAGTTTTTTATTCATTATTTACTTTCATGATTACCTCTTTTGTGGAGGAAGAGGTAATCTTTAGAACGCTTTAGAATTGGCATATTCATTAAGCTTTTTATGCTATACTTAAAAAACTGATGATCTCCATTACTTTGAAAAACACGTGAATATTTTACAACTTCATTAAAACAAATCTTATGGAATTTCAACAAAACTTACTCAATTATATCAGCGAATCATTAATAGCTACCAACGAAACGATTTCTATCGCTGAAAGTGTAACTTCCGGGCTTTTTCAGCTCGCTTTTTCACAAATGCCCAATGCATCAATGTTTTATAAAGGCGGAATAACTGCTTATACATTAGACCAAAAAGTTAAACTTCTCAATGTAGATTATGATGAAGGAAACTCATGCGACTGTGTTTCTGAGGAAATTGCAGAAACAATGGCTCTCAGTGTAGCAAAACTATTCGATACCGATTGGTCTATTGCAGTTACAGGTTATGCCAACCCAATGAGAAGTTCTACGTACAAAATATTTTCATATTATTCTTTTGCCTACAAAGGTGAAATTATTTTATCTAAAAAACTGGAGCTTCATCCTAAAACACAGGCTTTAGGAGCGCAACAATATTATACAGAATTTATTTTGGGATGCTTTAAAAGTGAGATTAATAAACTTTTAATTTTAAAATAACAAAGCTCAGGTAAAGAATAATATTTTAGAGATTAATAAAAGATTTTTCTGTTTTTGATTTTTAAAATTTCTTCTTTCTCCATGTTTTTTATTACCCTGATTACAGTTTCTACGCTTAATCCGGCAAGAGAAGCGAGCTGCTGTCTGGTTAAAGGAATCTGAAGAGCATATTGCGACTGGTCGTGATGATGATCTTTAAGATAATTCATCAAGGTTAACAATTTTTGGGCAGGTTTTTGAAAAGCCATACTCTGCATCATCAAAAACTTGTAATGCATATGCTCAGAAAGGAATTGTATATTTTTGAAATAATCTTCGGGATGTTGCTGCAAAAACTGTAGATACTGCGTTTTAGGAAGCCTTATCACTTCAGATTCTTCTACAACAACGGCATTTACCGGGTAGTTTTTTTCTGTAAAAAGTGAAGAAAGACCTACACTGTGACCTTGTGAGAGTATTCCTTGAATAAATTCTTTACCTCCTTCATTAAAATTATTTAATTTCACTTTTCCTTTGGAAATCAGGAAAAAGTAGCTTGGAACTTCACCTTCAGAAAATAAAAGATCATCAGGATTGTAAGTTTTTAAATCTGCTCCAAAAGAAAATAATTTATCTTCATTTATCATATTATTGGGATTAATTTTATCTAAAAAATTCATCATTATGTTCGGAAACATAAGAATGTTCAGATTTTTAGACATGTAAAGAAAGAGTAATTTTATACAAAAGTGAATTATTTGCCTACCACACAGATACCACATTAACTGTTACAGGCTAGAATTTTGATTAAATTAAACTCATAAACAAATAATATAGCTCCAATTAAACTAAAAATATAAATCGTTATTTGTTGATTAGAATCATAAAAAGAAAGATGAAAATTCTGATACATTTGAATCCAAATTTTGAAGAAGGAAAGATTAAGAATAATTTAATGGTAACGTAATAAGAATTTAGAAATTATTACCACTAAAAATAATCACAGTCTGAAAACTACGATAATAAATTGAAAAAAACTGATAATAAGAACGTTAATCAAACCAATGTTTTCCCAGAAACTTTGGTAATGATAGAGAAAAATTCTGCCAAATAATGAATAGAAATAGAGAAAACACCCAAGACTTTAATGCAGAACAATACAATGCAAAAATTTTGCTTGATGAGGAAATCATCAGACTTGCCAAACAAAATTCACCGCGCCTTTTAAGTAAATTTAAATCTGCATATCCCGAGTTTTTTGTAAAATTAGCTACCGTTAATTCTAATCTGCAAAATTCTGAAATTATTTTTTGTATTTATCTCAAGTTGGGATTGAGTACTAAAGAAATTGCAACTTATACATTTGTAACTCCAAAAGCCATTCAGAATAGAAAAAACAGATTAAGAAAAAAACTTCAAATCTCTTCAGATACCGATATTTACAAATGGTTTGATCAATTGTAAAAAATTATATCTCATAGATTTCTGCATCGGTAAAAACATAGAATCTTCCTTTTTTAGGAAGATTTTTTATGTCTAATCCTGTAAACTCGCTGAAAGCAGGAAGCAACAATTGATTTTCCGTTACGACAAAACATGGTAATTTTATTCTTTTTACCATAGAATTGATGACAAAACCGGGATGAATATGTCCCGTAATCTGAAATTTTGAATTTGATTTATCGAAATCGTGAACAAATAAAATATCATTGATTTCTAATGAACTATTTTTTAAATCCAGGCAAAGTTTCTTCTCTAAAGTTTTTGAAATCCTGTCGTGATTACCTTCCACCAAACAGAATTTAATGTTTGGATATTGATTTTTCCATTCACAAAATTGATCAACATCAGAATTGTCTCCGGCATGAAGCAAGTCCCCTACAATAATAAATTTTTCGGGTTGAAAATATTCAATTAAAATTGACAATCTTTCCAAATCATTTTTCATAATCTGGTTGGCTAAAGCAATTCCGTTTTTACGGAAATGTGCCGTTTTACCAATATGAAGATCAGAAAAAATCAATGCTTTTTCTTTTTCCCAAAACAGCGCTCGCTGATTCGTTAAAGTGAAAATTTCGTTTTGAATAGTTATATTTTTTGTTGTTATCTTCATTTTAATTTTATGTTTGTCATTCTGAACGAAACGAAAGTGTAGTGAAGAATCTATCCGTTGTATAGTTTAGATTCTTCCTTAACCAGAAATATTTAGATTCGGCGGAGTCAATAATAAATCATATTAAATAAATTCACAATTGACTTATTGACAATTCACTTTATATTTCTTCCCGATTGTTTAATCAGTTTCTGAATTCTCGCATCCAGATTTTCACTGGTTAAAGTCTGTCTTAAACTGTCAACTTTTATTGGAAAACTTAAAGGTGTAAATTTATTTGAATATTTTAAAATAAGCTTAGATTTTTCGATTCGTTTAAAAGCTTCTACCAATCGCTGTTCCTGCAATTGCATATTAAAAACTTCAGTATATGCCTGTCTCACAAGAAAATGATTCGGATCATGATCTTCCAACACCTTAAAAATAAGTCCCGCCGAACTTTGTAAAGCTTTATTCGACCGTTGCTGTCCCGGAAAATTCTGAACAACCATTCCGGAAATTACCGCAATATCTCTGAATTTTCTTCTCGCCATTTCTGCCGAATTAATGCTGGAAATCACATCAACCATCAAATTTTCTCGGTTTAAAATTTTCTCAAGATTATCTTCGTTTAAAGGGATTTCTTTGTCGCTGAATAATTCAAAACCATAATCATTCATTGCCATAGAAAAAGAAATGGGAGCCAGTTTTGAAATCCGGAAAGCAATTAAAGCAGCCATTACTTCGTGAACCAAACGACCTTCAAAAGGATACATAAATAAATGATAACCTTCCCGGTTTTTAATCATTTCGACCAAAAATTCATCTTCTTTCGGAATGTGAGATCGTTCTTCCTGATTGATTAATAAGGGATGTAAAAATTTCAGTTCTTTTTCCGATGCTTTTGGATTTAATGCACCAGATAATTTTTCTCTTAAAAATCGTCCCAAATTTGAACTTAAAGGTAATCTTCCACCAAGATAACTTGGCGCCATTGCTTTTCCTTTAGAAGCACGCACAAAAACAGTCATATCTTTTACCATCGCCACTTCCAGAACTCTTCCAGCCAAAATAAATTTTTCTTCTTTTTTCAGCCTCGAAATAAAATATTCTTCAACCATTCCGATATATCCGCCGGAAATAAATTTTACTTTCAGCATTGCATCACTTACAATTGCACCCATATTCATTCTGTGAAGCATCGCAATTTTTCTCGAAATGACTTTGTGCAAACCATCTTCCATTACCACAACTTTATGGTATTCTTCGTAGTTTTTCAGTGCACTACCACCAATTGTTAAAAAATCGATGATTTCTTTCCATTCTTCGTCTCTGATTTCCTGAAAAGTATAAACCTGTTTAATTCTTTCGTATGTTTCTTCGGGATAAAACCCGTCACCAATTGCTAAAGTCATTAAAAACTGAACCAAAACATCAAAACATAAAACCTGGGGTTCTCGAGGTTCAATTACATTTTGTTTAACGGCTTCTTTCAAAGCTGAAACTTCGATTAACTCTAAAGAATGCGTAGGAACACAATAAATTTTTGAAGTTTCAAAAGGGGAGTGACCGCTTCGTCCAGCGCGTTGCAGAAACCTCGCAACACCTTTTGCAGAACCAATTTGTATCACGGTATCAACAGGTTTAAAATCAATTCCTAAATCTAAAGATGAGGTAGAAACGACTGTTTTTAATTTTCCTGAACTTAAATTTTCTTCAATCCAGATTCTTAAATGTGCATCGATAGAACTATGATGAATGGCGATTTGTCCGGCAAAATCTGGATAAGCATCGAGCAATAATTGATACCACATCTCACTCTGGCTTCTAGTATTGGTAAAAACAATGGTCGATTTAGATTCTAAAATAATCGGAACCACTTTATCTGCTAATTTATGACCAAGATGTCCTGCCCAAGGTAAAATCTCTACTTCATCAGGAAAAACTGAAATAATATCAATCGTTTTATGTTGTTTAGCTGTGATTTTTGTCTTCTTTATATCGTAAGGAATCAACACTTCCATTGCTTCATCAAGGTTTCCAATTGTCGCTGTAATCCCCCAGATTTTTAATTTCGGAACGTATTTTCTTAATTGAGAAATCCCTAATTCAACAATCACTCCGCGTTTCGAACCTAATAATTCATGCCATTCGTCAATGGCAATACTTTGCAGATTTTGGAAGAATCTTTGGTGATTTTTTTGTCCGAGAAGCAAGTGTAGGCTTTCAGGTGTTGCCACTAAAATTTCCGGCATATTTTTGACCTGTTGCTGTCGAACTTTTGGATCTGTGTCGCCGTTTCTTACCCCAACTAACCAATCTAAACCAATTTCGTCAATGGCTTCCTGCATTGCTTTCGCAATATCTTTTGAAAGAGATCGAAGCGGTGTGATCCAGATCATTTTTAATCCTTTCTTATATTTTTCAGGATGATTCAGAAAATCAGAAATTAACGCTAAAAAAACGGAATAGGTTTTCCCGAATCCTGTTGGAGCGACGACCATTCCGCTGTAACCGTTTCCGAATTTTTTCCAGGTATCAATTTGAAATTTGAACGGAGAAATCGATTTTTCCATCATCCAGTTTTGAATGATCTTGAATCCTTCTGTATTTTCGTAGTTGCTCAAATTGTTTTTATAAATTAAATAATATTAAATCTACTGATTTAGAAGAAAAACTGCAGAGCAGTTTTATCTGTGTAGTAATTTAATTAATGTTATTAGCGGCGCTCCGTAGGAGTGCTATCTCTTTAAAATTTAGTTATAAGATAGAACTCCTACGGAGTTCTCCAATGTTTATGTTTTTTCTTCTACACAGATAAAGCTCCTCTAGAGCTTTCAAGAAATTATTGTATCAGCTTTTTAATCTCCTCAATATCATCGATTTCGTCAACGGTTTTATCTTTTCGCCATTTTAGAATTCTTGGAAAACGTAATGCAACACCACTTTTATGCCGATTGCTGAAACCAATTCCTTCAAAAGCAATCTCAAAAACTAATTCGGCTTTTACGGTACGAACCGGACCAAATTTTTCAATTGCATTTTTATTCACAAACTTGCTGACTTCCATAATTTCTTTATCAGTCAATCCGGAATAGGCTTTTGCAATCGTGACCAATTTATCGCCGCTTTTCACAGCAAAACTGTAGTCGGTGTAATAAGCGCTTCGTCTTCCGCTTCCTTTTTGGGCATAAATAAGAACTGCATCAATCGTCATTGGATTGATCTTCCATTTCCACCAATCGCCTTTTTTTCTCCCTGAATGATATTGTGAATTTTTCTGTTTCAGCATCAAACCCTCGCTGTTTATTTCTCTGGAGTTTTCTCTGATTAAATCTAATTTGTTCCAATCATCAAAATCGATTGACTGAGAAATTTTTATGTTTTCTGGAACTTCATTTAATAATAATTCTTCCAAGATTGCTCTTCTTGCTGACATTGGTTTTTCGCGCAAATCAGTTCCTTCGAGTTCTAAAATATCATACGCAAAAACTTCAATTGGAATTTCAGCAAGCATTTTTTTGGTTAAAGTTTTACGGTTCAAACGTTTTTGTAATTCATTAAAATTTAAAACGTTACCTTCCTTTACTGCAAGTATTTCTCCATCTATCACAAAATTACCTTTCATTGCTTTTACAGTCTCCGCAATTTCAGGAAACTGCTCGGTTACCAATTCTTCACCACGAGACCAAATAAAGACTTCATCATTTCTTCTGATGATTTGTCCACGAATTCCGTCCCATTTATATTCGATGAGCCAATCTTCGGGTTTCCCTAAATCTTCCAAGTCTTTTTCCAAAGGATAAGCGAGGCAAAAAGGGTAGGGTTTTGAATTATCAGGATTGATATTTTCAGCAGAAATCAATTCTTTAAATGAAACTTCATCCGGTTGCCATTTTCCCATTAAACTGTGCATTAAAGTACTTGCTTCCTGTCCGGAAAATTTTGTAAGAGAATTAATCAATGTTTTTGAAGAAACACCAATTCTGAAACTTCCGCCTAATAATTTATTGAAAATCAAACGTTGTATATAATCCAAACCATTCCAGGAATTGAGAACAAATTCTTTTTTTTCAGCCTCGGTTTTATTCTTTAAACTAATAATTTCTTGCATCCATTCAGATAAAGATCTTTCAATTTGTTCGGTGGGTGGCGGAAGAATTAATGATAACGTTTCCCCTAAATCTCCAACCGATGAATAGCTTTCCTGAAAAAGCCAAAACGGCAATTGGGTAATTTCCAACGCCCATTCTTTCATATAATTCGTATTAACATTTCGCTTGGGTCTTTTACCTGTAAATAAAGCAATAAACCACAATTTATCATCATCTGGCGCACGTTCGAGATAATCGATGATGGCATCGATTTTTGCATTGGTTTTATTGGTGCTTTCGAGAGCGTTGATGAGTTCTGCGAAATTTTTCATTTCTTATATTATTTATAATAAATTTTGACGGTTTTAAAATCTTTTTTATCGCAAAGATTTTATAACAAATCTCATATTTTTTAAGATTGCAAAGGCAAATAAAATTTGCTGCGCAAAGCATATGCCTTAGCTTAATCAAATCAACTTGTTGATTCTTTCTTTGCTCCTTAAAATCAAAAGAATAGATAAAATCTTTGCGTTTAATAATTATCTAATTCAGTTTCAATTTTCAATAATTGTTTTCTCTTTTTCTTCTTCATCGTCGTCTCCATACAAAGTTTCTACAACATCAGATCTAATTCCGATTTCATTTAAATATTTTGAAAAAACTTCGGTTTGTCCATGAGTAACATGAACAATTTCGGCTTCAGTGGCTTTTATAGCTTGCAACAACCCTTTCCAATCGGCGTGGTCACTCATTGGAAATCCGGCATCGGCACTTCGCCATCTCCTTGCACCACGAACCTGCATCCACCCTGAACAAATTGCTGTTGCTGCATCAGGAATTTTTTTAATGACGTTGCTGTCTAATAAAGCAGGAGGAACGATTACAATTTCGCCTTGAACGTGTTTTATATTTTCTCTAAAATCAGGAACTTCGTAATCAGGAAGTACGATTCCTACTTCTTCAAAGGCTTTATTGAGTTTTCCAATCGAGTAGTGGACGTGGATTTTTCCCATTCCTTCCACGGCTTTCATAATTCTTTGCGCTTTACCTAAAGAATAGCCTATAAATACGGATGTTTTTTGATTCTCTTGATTTCTGAGAACCCAATTTTGAAGTCTTTTATTTAGATCAGGAACTTCAAGCCAATTATAAATAGGAAGTCCGAACGTACTTTCTGTAACAAATTCATTACATTTTACCACTTCAAAAGGGGTACTCAAACCATCATCCTGAGTTTTATAATCACCGGAAATTACGCTTACATAACCTTTATATTCGAGACGGATCTGCGCCGAACCAATAATGTGACCTGCAGGATGAAGCGAAAGCTTTACACCATTGATATCTAAAACTTCACCATATTGCAAAGTTTGACACTCAATATCAGGAGAAATTCTTTGGTGTAAAATGGGTTTTGTAAAATGATGACAAAGATATTTTTTCATTCCCCAACGAGCGTGATCAGCGTGTCCGTGTGTGATGACCGCAAAATCAACAGGTCGCCAAGGATCAATATAAAATTTTCCCTGCGGACAGTAAATACCTTTGTTTGTGAATGTGATGAGTTTCAAGAGCGTGATGATTAGTGTGTTTCTGAATATTCAAAAACCTAACCAATTTTGCCGAAAAAGGTGAAGATATTTTAAACTTGATCTATTGCAAGCTGCAACGAATTTTTTTGAAGCAAATCTTTATAGTATTCAGAAGGTGTTTTTCCGATGATTTCTTTAAAATATCGGTTGAAGGAAGATTTAGATTTAAACCCTGCATCGTAAGCGAAGGATAAAAAATTGATATTTTCGTTTTTCTCTATGGCTAATTCTACACTGTTTTTAAAATATTCTATTCGATACTCATTGATATAGCGGTAAAACGGTTTATTTTTATAATTGTTCAGCATTTCACTGATTTGGTATTTATTAATTTCGGTTTTTAAAGCTAATTGATCTAAAGTGAGATCGCAGTCTCTAAAAAGCTGTTTTGTACCAACTAAATCGTCTAATTTTATCCAAATATTTTTAAATTTCCGCTCATAATCTACCGTATTAATCAGTATTTCTTTCTCATGGCTGTCATTACTAATCTCTAACTGAATATCATTTTCATTAGCATTTTCTAGTCCGGAACTAAAGTTTTTTCTTATAATTAAAAGACAAATAATAAGTAATATAAAGTACGATACACTTCTTAAAATTATATTTACCGTTTCTATACTTTCCGGATAAAACTGAAGCAGTGTTTTGGAAATGACAACTAAAGATTCCATGACCAGAATACAGGCAGAAATTCTTATTATAACATCATATTCACTCTTATCAGCAATCAACAGACTACTTTTTCTGATTATTAATATACTTTTTATGGGGTAATATAAATTAATGATGAAGATTAATGCCAAACTGAAGCTATTATAAGCATCTAAAAGCTGATGATTTACTTTACCAAGGATAATGAAAACACAGGAAATTGTGAAATAAGCAATCATTAAAACAAAAAGCGGTATAAAAATAAACCACTTTTGATGTAGTAAAAATTCTTTTTTTGTCTTAGAAAGGGTGTATAAATAAATCAAAGGTCCATAGCAAACAGAGATAAACGTATTCATCTGCTGTCTGATACTTTCATCGGGTATAAATCTAAATATAATAAACTTGATTGTAAGATGTACAGCAATTGCCGAAAGCAGAAAAATAAACAGATAATTAGATAACGCTTTTTTTTCTTTCACAATCAACAGCCAAAGCGCAACAAGTGCCTGAAAAGCTCCTATTATAACGATATATTGCATTCTTCCTTAGGTTTGTACAAAGTAAATACAAAATCATTATTTCATTATTCAGAATACTGTTATATATCTATTAAACATTTTAAAAGCGATTTAATATTCTGTTCATAAATAAATAACAAACAGTTCAATTCACATAAACAATTAAAAACAAGACTATTAACAGTATCATTCCAACGAGTGATACGTTTTGATTGATGATTTTTTTCTCAGGACGAAAGCAATCGATAAACCGTCCAATTTTGCAGAAAAAATAAATCAATGAAAAATTCTACTGGTTTTTTAAAACAGAGGTCGAGAATCATTCAGATATCTGCATTTTTTCTGATGGCATCTTTTGGAACCATTCATGCACAGACTATTAAAGGAACTGTAGTCGGAAAAACAAACGGCGCTCTTCCCGGAGCAAACATTTCTATTGTTGATGAGAATACGAAAGCTGCATCATCTTTAGACGGAGATTTCAACTTACTTTCTCCAAAACTAGGTGAAATTAATCTTAAAATAGAATACATCGGTTATGAAACCAAATATTTCCCGGTAACTGTAAAAGAAGGTACAAACGACATCGGTTACATCACCATTGATCCTGAAAATATTGCAAATAAAGATAAGCTTAAAGATATTCAAGAAATTATCATTGCTAGACCAAATGCATTAACACAGGCAAAAGCTTACGAAATAAAGAAGAACAATAATGCAATCATGGAAGTTATTGCAGCCGATGCAATCGGAAAACTTCCGGACAGAAATGCAGCTGAAGCTGTACAAAGAGTGCAGGGTGTAGCAGTTGCAAGATATCATGGTGAAGCAGATCAGGCGACTGTAAGAGGAACTCCTTTTGCCTGGACTTCGGCATTGTTTAACGGAAACCGACTTCCGAGTGCCAATGTTTTGGGAAACCGATCTTTTGTATTAGACGTTGTTCCTTCAGAATTAATTCAGTTTGTACAAGTTGCCAAAGCAGTAACTCCCGATATGGACGGTGATGCCATCGGAGGAAGTATCAATTTTATTACAAGAACTGCTCCAGCAAAGAAAACATTAAGTGTAAGCGGAGCGGGAGGTTACAATAATTTTTCGAAGGACGGGACTTATAATGCGTCACTTGTGTATGGCGACCGTTTTTCCAAAAATAAACTGGGAGTACTTTTATCCGGAGCGATTTGGGACAGACAATGGGGCGCAGATTCTTTTGATGTAACCTATAACACCAACGCAGCCAATGATGTTGAAAGAAAATCGATCAATACCGTGATGATGAAAAGGTATATGGGAACGAGAAGAACGATTGGTTTGAATGGTGGATTGGAATATAAATTTAATGCTAACAATAAAGTTTATTTCCGTGGTATGTTTAATAAGTTTGATGATATCCGTCCGGTTTATGAAACGTATGTAGATTATACAAATACCCGCTATCAATATAATTTCAGATATTCTCATTATCAGACAGAATTGTACGGAATGGAATTGGGTGGGGAGCACAGTCTTACCTCAAAATTAAGCTTAGACTGGATGTTAAGTGATTATTCCGCAAAATATTTCTTAGACACTCCTCCTACAAATGATACAAAAGGACTTCCTATCGCAACTTTCAGACAAAAAATAAACGGAGGTTTCAACAATCTTACAAATGGAAAACGGTATTGGGGATTTGATTCTCCCTCGGGAATTGGAGGAGAATATACTGATTACAGCTCAGATATTGCAAATTCAAACGACGTGATAAGCGCCAACAAACTACTTCTTTCTCAATTGGTGATTTCAAAATTAGATAATAATGAAAGAGATAAGATTGGAAGAGTAAATTTTAAGTATGATATCAATTCAAATATTACATTAAAAGCCGGTGCAAAATATCGTGAAAAAGACCGTACAAGCACTTTTGGCTATAATGCAGTGTATCTTCCATCAGCTGGTAATTCTCTTACCCTTTCTCAGTTAGCGACTTCAGAACCACCAAAAGGAACTGCTTTCTTGGGAAATATGAATGGAAATTACAATCAATATGTAATGAATCCGCCAACAAAAGATCAGCTTTTCAATTTGTTTTCGCCACAAACTCTACAACAAAACGGTTTTAATGAATTAAATGATCCTGCAAGAAACACTAGTCTTTACACCGGCGAAGAATCGGTTTTTGCAGCCTATGCAATGGCAGAGATCAAAGCTTCAGAAAAATTTAAAATTATCGGAGGTTTCAGAAATGAATCTACAAGATTAACATTAAACGGCTCAAAGCTAACCAAGGAAGGAAGTGTTTCAACTTTAAGCCCATCTGTAGTAGAAAGTAATTACGATGCGTTTTTACCGATGCTTCATTTACGTTATAATATTTCGCCAAAAGCAAATTTAAGATTTGCCTATACAAAATCATTTATCAGACCCAATTTTGGTGATATGTCTCCAGGATCAAGCATCGACAATTCTTCGTTTGTTATCACAAGAGGAAATCCTGATCTGAAACCCACATTCAGCCAAAATCTTGATTTAATGGGAGAATATTACTTCAATAATATTGGTATTCTTTCGGGAGGTGTATTTTATAAAAAGATCTCTGACATTGTTTTCTCAGATACTTCTGTGATGAATATTGACGGAACAAATTACACGGTAACTCAGTCAAAAAACCTTCAGGATTCAAAATTATTAGGATTTGAGGCTGGAATTAATAAACGTCTTGATTTTCTACCGGGCTTCTGGAATGGTTTCGGGGTAGAATTCAATTATACCTACATCGACTCTGAGGTTGAGGTTCCGAGAACTGCCAATATTTTTGATAAAACTTCTTTGCCGAATCAATCTAAAAATCTATTCAACGCCATTTTATATTACGAAGGTAATAAAGTGATGGTGCGTCTTGCCGGAAATTACAGAGGAAAATCAGTAGAAACCATCAACCAAAAACTAGGACCCGATTATTATATCTGGTCAGATAAAAACTTTACGATTGATTTCTCAGCAAGTTATGATATTACTAAAAAAGTTAAAGTATTTATTGAGCTGAATAATTTGAGCAATGAGAGCTTAAGACTTTATATGGGTGATAACAAGAAAAGAATCACTTCAAACGAATGGTACGGAAGCAGAGGACAAATGGGAGTTCGTTGGCAAATATTTTAAAATTTATATATGAAAAAAACAGGATTAGCATTGGCAATTATCGCCTTCGGAGCAACTGCGAATGCACAAATTACAGACAGTTTGAGACGTGTTGTAAAAATGGAAAGAGCTTATAATTTCAGAGATACGGGAGGCTACAAAACTGCAGACGGAAAAGAAGTTGTTTTGGGAAAAGTATTCAGAAGTGATGCAATCGATAAACTGACAGATAAAGATTTAAAAACCTTTAAAGATAAAAAAATCGTTACTGTGGTAGATTTCAGAGGTGTTGAAGAAGCTAAAAAAGCTCAGGATCGTTTACCGGAAAATACAAATTATATTTTGTGCCCTGCAGGAAGCAACAATCTTCCGACAACACAAGATATGGCAAAAATGTTCAAAGACAAAAACTTTCTATTTGATATGTATGGTGATGGCGGATTGCCTTATTTCGGAGAAAGATACAGATCATTATTCGTTCAGTTATTAACTCTAAAACCTAATGAAGCTCTTTTATTCCATTGTACAGGAGGGCGAGATAGAACAGGAATGGCTTCAGCTTTATTTCTTAAAATATTGGGAGTTCCGCAGGAAGTTATTGAGAGCGATTATGTAGCTTCAAACTTTTATTTAGCAAAAAATCCGACAATGAAAGGAATGTATTCCGGATTATCAAAAATGGCGGGAATGACAGAAACAGAAATCAAACAACAAATGGAGTTAAGACCGGAACTGATCAGAAATTTCTTTGCAGCCATCAATAAAAAATACGGAAGCGTAGAAAATTTCTTTCAGGTAGAAATGGGGATAGGATCGAGAGAGATTGCCGTTTTGAAACAGAAATATTTAAAATAGTCAATAGTGAATTTTGCTTCGCAAGTCATCAGTCAATTTTAAATATTCACCAAAAAATTGACAAGCAAAGCGAATTGACAATTCACCATTCAGTAATAAAAAATCAGTCAGAATTAAATTTTTAGAATAAGCCGTGTGATTTTTCGCACGGTTTATTTGCTTTCGGTAGATTTTAAATCAAGACTTTTCTGCAAATCGCTCCATGCACCGCCGTTATAAACTTTTTTAAAGCCTTTTTCTTTTAAAATAGATTCAACTTTTACACTTCTTAAACCGTGTGAGCAAACTGTAATATAAGTTTTCTCCGGATCAAGTTCTACATATCTTTCACGGATAGTTCCTAAAGAAATATTTTGTGAACCATCAATATGTCCGGTTTCAAACTCTTTTTCGGTTCGCACATCAAGAATTACGGCGCCGTTTTTAATTAATTTGTCTAAACCATCGTCCAACGTTTGGAATTTATAGACTCTGTAAACAACATACATCAGGAAAATAATTCCGCCAAAGATCAAAATACTTTTCATTTGTAAATATTTATTGTTTTTTAAAGAGGTGACTTTATAGCTTACTTAATATCTTTCGGTCAATATAGAATGTTCCAAACGGAATGATGCAAGCCAATAATACTTTCCAGGTAGTTTCTTTGAATTTCCAGTTTTGTTCTATACCAACGCTCAACGTATTAAATAAAAACAACAGAAATAATGAACCATGAATTGGTCCCATCATTTTTACAAAGGCTGGATCATCAAATCCATACTTCAATGGAACTGCGATAAATACTAAGGTTAATAATGAAATTCCTTCAAGGATCGCAATAATCCTTAAGCGTCCGATTTTAGTTTTAAATAGATCAATCATAATTATCTGAAATAAGGTCTGTTAGCAAGTGGAGAAAACGGCCAGGGAATAGCAATGAAAATAACGACTAAAGCGATGATGAAATAAATCAACATGGTTTTAAATTTCTCTTTATCAGTCGTTTTTCTTTTTGAAATGGATGATCCAATCGTGATCAGAATAATAGAAAACAACATCAGAAAAATATGGATCAAACCGAAAAACAGTAAATCAAATGATTCTTTAGCTGCATTGAAATTATTCCAAAAGTATTTGAAGATAGGGCTTTGAGAATACAATGTAATTCCTAAAACCAGTTGAATATGAGCGATCGTTGCTGTAGAATGTCTTACAAAATCATCTGTTTTTGTAAATTCTTTATTCGAAAAATAACCTTTGTAAGCAATGAAAATCGAGTAGAGTAAACTCAGTAAAACCAACCATCGAAAAGTAGAATGCAGAAATGTAAGGGTTTGATACATATTCAAATTTTTATCAACACGACAAAGATAAAACAAAAACATACTAATTGGTATGTTTTTAAATAAAAAAATTATTTCAGTGTATCAAAATAAGACTTAAGTCCCTTTAAATAAATAAGATAAACTCCTTTAGAATTTTCTAATTTACCCAGATTTCTTACTCCCCAATAACCGGACATCACAAAAACAGTAACCTCTTTAGCGCTAATGTCAGATTTAATTTTACCATTTTCTTTTCCTTTTTCTATGGCACCGATCATTGCTTTTTCCCATTCCAGAGAAAGTTCATTTAAAGCTTTTGTAAATTCAATATTCCAGGGTGCCATTTCCTGTGTAAAGTTGGAGGCCGGGCAACCGTATTCAACCTTCAGATCTTCATTCTCCATCAATAAATGATGCATCAGATCATAAATTGTATCTAAAGGATCTACATCGCTTTGAAAAGGTTCAATAAAAGTATTTTTGAAAGTAGGTCTCATCCTTTCATTGATGATGGCCAAACCCATTTCATCCTTCGTTTTAAAATAATAATAGAAAGCTCCTTTTGTTACCTGAGTCGTGGCAATGATCTCATCAACACTCGTTGTCTGATAACCGTTGGTGTAGATCAGTTCAAATGCTTTTTGAAGAATATTTTGGCGGGTTGCTTCCGATTTTTTCATAAAATACCAATGGGTCTGTTTTACAAAGGAACAAATTTTATCAATCAAAAAAAAGAGCTGCTTTGAAACAACTCTTTTAAATTAATGATCTAAGGGATCAGTTTTTCTTCTCTTAATTTTTCAAATAGATCAAGAAAAGATTCTTCAGTGTTTTGATATTCTACAAATCCTGATTTTCTACTGTTGCTCATGTCAGTCATTACTTCCAAAGGTCTTCCCAAATCTAAATCGGTATGCCAAGCTGAAGACAATCGGTCTAAATTGCTTTCTTTTAAACCATATTTTTCGGCTATTGTTTTCCAGATCTCATGTTTGTTCTGCATTTCTTTTTCAAGAGGTTTAATTTCATTTTCAAAACCGACAGCTTCTATTTCAAACCAATCTGCAAGTCTTTTCCAAAGCCATTTCCAACGAAACACATCACCATTTGAAATATTAAAGGCTTTATTTTTAGCTTCTTCTGCAGTTGATGCCCAAACCAATTGTTTTGCTAAAATTCTTGCGTCTGTAACATCCGAAATTCCGTTCCATTGTTCAGAAGATCCAGGCCAGACAAATTTTTCACCCGTTTCTTTACAGATACTTGCATAAACCGCCAAAGTAGTTCCCATATTCATTGCATTTCCGACAGCATAACCGATCACAGTATGAGGTCTGTGAATGCTCCAGGTAAAACCATCTCTCTCAGAAGCAGCATAGACCTCATCTTCCTGAGCATAATAAAAGTTAGGAAGTGGAAGTCTCGGTTGGTCTTCTCTCACAGGAGTTTCCGGAAGTTTTCCTTCTTTTGCGTACGCTTCGAATGGTCCTAAATAATGTTTCAATCCTGTAACCAAAGCAACATGTTGTACCGATCTTTTTGGAGATAAAACATTAAGTAAATTCCTCACCAATGTGCTGTTTACACGAATATTTTCTTCTTCAGTATCATTTCGCATCCACGTTGTGAAAAAGATATGAGTAGGAGAGATGTTCTCTAATGCATTCTCTAAACTTTGCACATTTAATAAATCAGCTTTTACGGGAATCAATCCGTTGATATTATCATTTGTATTTCTGGATATTCCGTAAGTTGTCCAGCCTTGAGATATAAGCTCCTGAGCAAGATTGCTTCCCGTAATTCCTGTTGCACCGACGACCAATGCAATGCTTTTATTGTTTTCCATAATGTAAAATTTCTTCTACAAAATTATGAGGATGAAAAGCGAAAACACTTGATCTACATCATGAGTTTCTGTTGACTTTAATCAAGTCCATATTCAGTAAACATCAACCTTTCAATAAAATTTTCTTTCGGATTCTACTGATCGTTTCAGGAGCTAATCCTAAATAAGAAGCAATAAGATTATGCGGAACTCTCTGAATGACCTGTGGATTTTTATGGGCAAATTCCCTGTATTTTTCTTCTGCCGTATAACTGTTGGATACAATCAAGCGATAATCTTTTGTAACCAGACTATTCTGATACAAGATCCTGAAATAACGATCCATTACTGGAATTTTAAGCATCAGATCTTCATAATCCTCTCTGGTGATCATCAACAGTTCTGTATTTTCGACTGCATCAATATTCAAAACAGATCTTTCCTGATTAATAAAGCTGTTAAAATCTGAGATCCACCATCCTTCGAAGGCAAACATATTGATGTGATCACCACCTTTTCCATCAGGAAAATAAGACTTTAACAAACCTTCACTTACAAAAGAAAGATACTTGCAGACATCTCCTTCCTGCAGCAAATATTGTTTTTTCTTCAATTTTTTCACTGAAAAAAAAGATTGTAAATCAGTTTTCTGCTGATCCGTTAAATCAACTTTATCCTGAATGTGAGAAAGGAGCATATCAAACATTAGAAAAATATTTAATCAAAAATAATACTTTTACAAGCTACTTTCTTCTGTTTTAAATTTTTCATAAAACCAAAACAATCCGAATAAATAAAATGAATGGAGTAGCTGTGCTTCAATGGCAGACCAGTTTTCGATGGAGCAGCTTCCAAAAATCAAAATACTCATTAACACTAAAGCTGAATATAAAGTATATTTTGTTTTAAAATTAATCAACAACAATATTCCAAGAATTGTTTCGGCAATAGGTAAAACATAACCAAACGGAACAATTATAAGTTTTGGAATCATCGATTTTTCCATTGTGGTAACCATCCAATCGCTAAAAGTATGAAGCTTCGGAATTCTTACCAATCCGTGTCCCAATAAAGAAACGGCAATTGGAAGTTTTAAAAAGAAGAATGCTGTTTTAAAATCTTTCATCAATTACTGACTTTTCAGTTTTTTCATAAACTCCATGATGGCAGGTCGCAGATCTTCAAATAAAGGATGCTGTTTGTTTTTTAACATCACTTCTGTGAAAAGCTTTAACCCTAATGCAAATTCCTGAGCAGTATTTTCGTCTTCAAAAATATTTTTGGCTTTTATAACCTCAAATATTTTAAAAAGATCGTCATGATTTTCAAAATCAAAATCTAAGTTTTTATCTCCAGCAGAACCATCTTTTAATGATAATTCTTTAAGCTGGAGATGATATTTATTGTTTCTTTTTTCCATTTTTAAAAAGTATTTACCAATTGATCTATCGTTTCAATTTCTTCTTTTGAAAGATTAATTTCAATAGCTTTTGCATTTTGAACTGCTTGTTCCGCATTTCTGGCTCCCGCTAAAGCGATGGTAATTCCAGGTCTTTCTATTGTCCATCTTAAAACTAATTGTCCCAAACTCGCATTATGCTTTTCTGCAATAGGTTTAATTTTATCTAAAAGCTGATTTGTTTTTTCAATAAATTCTGGCTGGAAATGAGGAAGTTTTGCCCGGTGATCTCCTTGCTGGAATTTATGATCAGTTGTCATTTTACCTGTCAACAAACCTCTTTCCAACGGACTGTATGCTAAAATAGATTTATTGTTTTCTATACAGTAAGGAACTGTTTCTTCCTCAATCCCACGATTGACCATACTAAACGGAATCTGGTTGGAAACTAAATTCAGCGTTTTTTCTGCTTCTTCCATTTGCTGGGCATTATAATTACAAACTCCGGCAAAACGAACCTTTCCCTGATCAATCAATCTTGAAACGGCTTCAAAAGTTTCATCAATCGGTGTGGTAGAATCTGGCCAGTGAATTTGATATAGATCGATGTAATCTGTGCCGAGTCTTTTTAAACTTTGCTCACACTCATAAATGATGCTCTCTTTTCCTGCGTATTTATAAACATCAATGTCTTTTCCGTCATTATTTTTGCTGTGCATTGCAAAATCACCTTTCGCCAAATCCCAACGCATTCCGAATTTTGTAAGAATCTGAACTTTATCACGCGAAATTCCTTTGATGGCTTCACCTACTATTTCTTCGCTCGTTCCCTGTCCGTAAATGGGAGCTGTATCAATAGAACTTACACCAACATCGTAAGAAGCTTTGATAGCTTCAATCGCATCGTTTCTGTCTGTGCTTCCCCACATCCAACCTCCTGCAGCCCAAGCTCCAAAAGTAATTGCTGAAATTTCCAAATCGCTGTTTCCTAATTTTCTGTATTGCATTTTATATAATTTTTTATTTAATGAATTGTAAAAAAGATTAATTTAATTTTTATTCGATCTCAAAAAGAGATAAAGAATAGGCTATTACAAATTTTGACAAAAAAAACGGCAAAATACTTGTAATAATTCTACAACATATTGTAATTTTATTATATGAAGAGAAAACAGTTTGAGCCTTTAGAGCTTGATTGCTTTGAAGCTGAGGTTTATCCGTTCCCCAATCACAGTCATACCTATTACGAGCTTGTTTTTATTGTAAAAGGAGCAGGAAATCATCACATCAACAAACTGGTAATTCCTTATAAATCCGGAGATCTTTATTTGATTTCTCCCGATGATGAGCATTTTTTTGACATCAAAAAATCAACCAAATTCTGTTTTATAAAATTTAACGACAGTTATTTTAATTTTCACAAAAACCTTTCTCCGGACGACATTTTCATGGCTTCACCTTTTGATATTATGCGAAATCCTGTATTTAAAGAAGAAAAATTAAATTTTGATGAGCCGTGCAAAAGCATTTTAAAGAAAACTGTTGAAAATATTTTTGAGTATCACCGGTATCATAAAGTTTCAGATTCGCCGATTGTCTTTTTCCAGATCATGTCGCTTTTTGGTTTAATCCGTGAAGTTTCAATGAAAAACATGAAGTTTAATATCGACCGGAAAACACCTGAAAAGGAAGACCTCATCACCTACATTCATAAAAACATTTATAATCCTGAATTTATAAGAATGCATATTATAGCCAAGCATTTCAGCATTTCACCAGGTTATTTCAGTAATTATTTTAAAAGAAATTTTGAAGTAAGCTATCGTGATTATGTGAAAAATTATAAATTAAGATTAATAGAAAGAAGAATTCTGTCGGGTAAAATGACCATGAAGCAGATCGCTTTCGAGTTTGGGTTTACAGATGAAAGCCATCTCACCAATTACTTTAAAAAGCAGATGAAAATAAATCCTTCTCAGTATAAATTGAAGTTTGCAGAATAATTTCTCTAAAAATCAAATTTCTGTTTTTAATCACTTTAGAATTAATAAATCTTACGGAAATTTGCAAAAAATAAATCAATGAAGGTTATAGATGTAGAAAGTTGGAACAGAAAAGAGCATTTTGAGTTTTTTTCTAAAATGAAAAGTCCATATTTCGGATTTACAACGGAGGTAGACTGCACGAAAGCTTATGATAAAGCCAAAAAAGAAGGTCATTCTTTTTATGCTGTTTATCTTTATAAATCAATGGTGGCAATCAATACTGTGGATGAATTAAAACTCAGAATTGTTGACGGACAAGTGATCTTGTATGATGAGGTACATGTAGGAGGCACAATTGGAAGAGCAGACGGAACGTTTGGGTTTTCATTTTTTCACTATTCTCAAGACTTTGAAACTTTTAACGAAAGACTTCAAGAAGAAATTAAATCTGTACAAAATTCTACAGGTTTAGGAATAAGCAACGATGTTTTACCTATTAATCACATTAGGCATACTACAATTCCGTGGAACTCATTTACTACCATTTTGCATCCGACAAATTTTGATCCTAAAGAATCTATACCAAAGATTGCATTTGGAAAATTCACCATTCGTGAAGGTAAAAAGTATCTTCCGGTTTCTATTGAGGCACATCATGGATTGGCAGATGGGCTTCATTTGGCAAAATATATTGAAGAATTTCAGAGACAGTTAAGCTTATAGTGGTTGATGGATTTTAGTTGATTGTTGATGGATTAGAGTTCAAAGTACTATAAACTAAAAATATATTCTTTTTTCAACCGCAAAAGAATCAAAAGATCGTACTAGGATTTCGTTATTCAAAAGCTTGCAAAACGATTGGCTATTCAGGCTTTTTAGATTTTGTGAAATTTTGAATTTCTATTTATTCAATAATTTCTTTTGAACCTTTTGCGGTAATATATTTTTCAAAAAAATACAAAAGAAAATCCTGAATAAATCAGGATTTTTTATTACCAATTGCTCAGTCCGTTCTCTAATGCTTTTTTATAATTTTCTTCGTCAAAAGAGTAGAGGTCGGGAGATTTGTGGGCACCGCCACGACGTTGCTCATTTAATTTTTTGAGAATTTCTAAATTTTTTATTTTTCTGTAAAAATTTCCGCGGTTAAGCTCTTTCCCCAGAATAGTTTCGTATAATTTCTGTAATTCTGAAAGGGTAAATTTTTCAGGCAATAAATTATAACCGATTGGCTTATACGTAATTCTTTCACGCAAAGTCAATAAAGCTTTTTCTATAATTTCGCGATGATCCATTGCCAATTCTATTTCGTTTAGCTGGCTCAGAGAAATCCATTCACATTTTTCGCTGAGCTCATCTACGACAAGAATTGCATTATCAGGATTGTATAAAGCATAATATCCTATAGAAACAAAACGCTGTTTCTGCCATAGAGAATCGTCGAAGTCTTCAAAATAAAATTCGCTTCTTTTATTTTTACCAAAAACAGCAAACTCTTCCAAATAAACATCAGAAATTCCTGCTCTTTCTTTTAAAACTCGTTTAGCTGCATCATCTATATCTTCTTCTTTTTTTACATAACCACCCGGTAAAAGCCATTGCTTACGATACGTCATCTGAAGAAGAAGAACCTTTAATTCACTTTGATCAAAACCAAAAACTACAGGGTCTGCAGAAAGGTGCGGAAGAAAAAGATCTTTTGCCTCCTCAGATTTCTTTAAAAATTGTTGTTGTGAATCCATAAACTGTTTGTGAATACTTAGTTCGACAAATTTAACATTAAAAATTTAACATTAACCCTAATAATACAATTCCGAAACTTTTTTTAGATTTTTTTAAACTTTCTCTCTATCATAAACTCATAATGAAGCAATGATATATTTAATTTTATTTAATAATAAATTACTTATAATCAAATTTTTAAAGCCCTATTTCTTTCCAACATTGTCTTTGAAATTGATAATTAAGGATAAAATTATTGTCCCAAATTAAGATATTATCAACAAAAGAGGTTATCTTAGCCTCTTAATTTTAATGTATATGATAAATAATGAAGTAAAATCTAAAAGGAACTATACGATTCCTTTGATTACTATTACGCTTTTATTTTTTATGTGGGGATTCATCACATGCATGAATGATATCCTCATTCCATACCTGAAACAACTATTCAAACTGACGTTTTTCGAATCGATGTTGGTGCAGTTTTGTTTCTTCGGAGCTTATTTTATAGGCTCGTTAATTTATTTTCTGATTTCCATGTCGAGCGGAGATCCCATTAACAAAGTAGGTTACAAAAAAGGAATTCTTTTCGGGATTTTCCTTGCAGCTTTCGGATGTATTTTATTTTATCCGGCGGCAACATTCTCTTCTTACGGATTATTTTTAGGCGCTTTATTCGTTCTAGGATTAGGATTTACCGTTCTTCAGATTACCGCAAACGCTTACGTATCGCTTTTAGGTTCAGAAGATTCTGCATCAAGCCGACTGAATATGACGCAGGCTTTCAATGCTTTCGGAACAACGATTGCCCCGGTTTTAGGCGGACATTTAATTTTTGAATTCTTCTCTGCAGCTGACGGATCTTTCTCAGCAGTGGCAACAAGAATTCCTTATTTAATCTTTGCAGGGATTTTATTATTAGTGGCTTTATTGATTTCAAGAGTAAAATTACCATCTTTCCAAACTGCGGAAGAAGAAATTGAAAAAGGTTTAGGTGCACTTCAATATCCGCATCTTTTATTCGGCGTTTTTGCGATGTTCTGTTATGTAGGTGGGGAAGTAGCAGTAGGAAGTTTTATCATCAGCTTTTTAGAACAACCTCAGATTATGAACCTTAATGAAGTGGTAAGTAAAAACTATCTTTCTCTGTATTGGGGCGGTGCGATGATTGGACGTTTCTTAGGTGCGATTTCATTAAATCATTCGATCAGTCAAGGAAAGAAAGCATTATATATGTTGGGAGCTGCAGCTGCAGTGTTTCTTGTAATTTTCAGTATTGTTGATCTTACATTCTCACAAATCAGTTTCTTCTTAGTATTTATTGCTTTAAACTTTGTGGCGTTCTTTGTAGGAAAATCTGCTCCGGCAAGAACGTTATCCATCTTTGCAGGAGTCAACGTTTTAT
Organism: Chryseobacterium scophthalmum; assembly: GCF_900143185.1. NCBI lineage: Bacteria > Pseudomonadati > Bacteroidota > Flavobacteriia > Flavobacteriales > Weeksellaceae > Chryseobacterium > Chryseobacterium scophthalmum. Next base: position 738,426 of record NZ_FSRQ01000001.1, read on the forward strand.
TATTGATATCTGCAATGTTAAATCATGGCGAATTGGCAATGTACAGCATTTTAGGAATCGGAATTTTCAACTCGATTATGTTCTCTAATATTTATACACTTGCAATTTCAGGATTAGGAAAATACACAAGTCAAGGTTCTTCATTAGTCGTAATGGCTATTTTAGGAGGTGCGATTGTTCCTATTTTCCAAGGCTATTTGGCAGATGTTTTCGGAGTACAGCAATCATTTATTATTCCTGTGTTCTGTTATATTGCCATCTTAATTTTTGGTGCTTATTGTACTAAATATTTAGGACACGTAAAACAAGATGCTGATGCGAAATCTGGACATTAATATTTTTAATTTTATATATTGAAAAACCTGCTTTAAAGCAGGTTTTTTTGTTAGTTATCTAATTTATAATCAAAAAAATTACACTTTTACAATTTAGAGGCTGAAGGTTTCTCTGGTGTTGCATCAATAACATAAGAATGAATATTTGTTCCTAATTTCTTATTTAATGAATCAACATTTTTTTGAATATTTGATACATTATTTAATTCTTTTTCACTGTAACAGACGGCAATAAATATCCCATTTTTATTTTTTTCAACTTCCAAATATTTTACAAGTTGAATTTCAAGGCCATTCCAGAATTTAGAATTATTTGCTTGCTTTATTTCTATTAAAAATTTATTATTATATCCGCTGCTGAATTTGAAATCTACTGGACCTCTTCCTAAATTTACCTCTCTGTTCAGATCAATATTATTAGCTTCGCAGTAATGAACTACAATTCCATAAAAAATTAATTGAACAGCTTCCTCTTTTTTATGTTTTTTATTATCATTCCAAAGCAATTTATATCCCGAATTATTTTCTAAAAAATGAACAAAATTATTTACAACTGTATGAACAAAATTTTCAAAATCTTTATCTGAAATAACATCTATATTTTTTATTTGATTCTCTTTAGTAAATTCTTCTGTAGTATTTATCCATTGATATAATCCACTAGCATCTTTAACTATATCATATGGATTCGAACCTGTTCTTTTTAAAAAATCTTCAAAATTATTAACCCATTGTCTATTTTGTCTGGCAATCTGAATTAAATCCGATTTTTTTAAATTTCCTTTTATTTCTAAACTATACTGTTCTCTAATTTCTTCATTCAAATTATCCCAACAGTAATCCCAAAAATCACTAGCATTTATAGTTGGAAGTTCTCTTAAAAACTTTTGTGGTACTAATATTATAGCTTCTTTATTATATGGATTTATTGGTAAGCTGACTTCTTTAGACTCCCATCTATTAAATCTATTATTAAATTCATATTGCTTAATTTTTATAATATCTGTTTTTACACCATGTTTTGTGCAAATACGCTGAGTGTATTCTATTAATTCCCTTTTTACCAAAGTAGCAGTCATATCACTTATTCTATCGCACCCAAAACCTAAATTAAACAATCCTATTTCTTCAAAAAAATTGTAATTCGTAACTCCCATTTCAATAGAATCAAAAATAGAGTCAACAATTATTTTAGAAAAACTACCACCAGATCCTGATCCTCCTGTATCACTTTCTGCATAGCCCAAACAGATTTCAGAAACCTCAGGAAAACTCATCATTCTCAGAAGCTGTTTGTATCTCATGTCAGAATTATTTTTTTTAGAAACAGCTGCTATTTCAAATGCTTTATTAAAAAAAGATATTGTATTATCATATGACTTCCCAAATAATTCATCTTCAGCCTTAAACAACAAAAATGGATCTATAAATAATTTTGTATCACGCTTTAAAATTGGATCAAACCATTTATCATCCAAATCACGAGCTATGTTAAAAATAGTTGAGAATTTCATAAATATGCTTTTTATTATTTTTTCTTGCTAAGAAGAATGTTATTCGAATATAAAGAATCATTTATTTCAAATAATACGGATTTCCGTAATTCCAAAAATAAATCCTAATAAATTAAAAATCTTCCGTATTTCTACTGAAATAAATATTCTAAGCATAATAGGAGATTAAAACAAACCACCACATACCAAAGACTCAAATCATTAGATCAAGCATTCCGCACTTCTACAAAACCTCTAAACCGATAGATTAAACTCATTGTACAAGTACAGAATATTTTATCTACCAGAATAAACTCTCCGTCACACTACAAAAAGTTTAAACCAATTGTTTTACTCAAATGAAAAAATGATTATCTTCATGCTTGAAATATTTAGATAATTTCTAACAAAAACACACTTGATTATGAAAATTTCATTCACAAGGCTGAGTACAAAAGACTTGGCTACACTTACCCAACGTATTATTAATACTTCAGATTCCGGTACGTATGGAGTCATTGCTAATCATCCGCTTCTTACAGAGCTCAAAACAAATTATGCAGATTACGATGCTGTTTACACCAAAGAAACATTCAGTGGTAAAGGTGCAGATGTTGCAGGTGCAGACAGAAGCAGAGATATTGCTTTCAGAAGCTTAAAAAACTTCCTGAACGGATACCGGAAAATGGGAACCATGCCCAATTATCATCTTGCCGAAGATTTATTTGAGATTTTTAAAGCGTACAGTCTCAATCTTGACAAAATGAGCTATTCGTCCCAAACCGCACAGATGAAAAAACTCATTGAAGAACTTGAAACCTCAGAAAATATTCAAAAGCTAAACGCTCTTTCGTTACTTCCGTCTTTCAATGAAATGAAGTCTAAACATGAAGACTTCGAATTGTTATTTGCAGAACAGGCAGGAGCGAATGCCCATCTCAGACAAATGAAAAATGCATCAGCAATTCGCAGAGATCTCGAGAAAATTTTAAAATCTTTCCTCAATCTCATCACCGCTATGAAAGATATTCAAGATTGGAAATTGCTGTATGCAGATCTTAATGAACTGGTAAAAGCAGCAAAAAATTCTACATTAAATAAACCCGAAAATAATATCCCACAATCTTAAAAAAATTCCCCTCCTTTGGAGGGGTGGCGAAAATTCAAAGAATTTTTGACGGGGTGGTTACATAATTGGAAACTAGCGTCAGTTCGAGTTTTTTCGTAGCAAAGTGGAGAAAAATGTATCGAGAACCGAATTTAAAAACATAAACTTCTCGATACGCTTTTTTGCAAAAACTACTCGACGTGACGGCTTGACGAATAAATATGAATCATAAAAAACGAGAACCTTTTACAGATTCTCGTTTTAATTTTTGCTTTAAAATAGTTCTCGATACAAATTCTTTCAGAATTTTACTCGAACTGACGGAAGTTGATCATTAATCATCCAAGTAAATATCATTATTTGCTTTTTTCGATTTTAAGAGCATAAAAGCTAATCCCAAACCTAATCCGGCAACCAATGCAATTTTTGTTTTCTTTCCGGGAACAGGAAGGATGGTTTCACCATAAATTCGATGAGGTTCTGATGAAGGTTCAAGTACATTTCCGGAATCGGGTGGTGCGTTTTTAAGTTTCATCATTAATCGCATTCCTGCAGAAGCGGTATTGATAATAACTTTTGGAAACATTTCATATAAATTGACCAATGCTCTCGATTTAAAATCCGGAAACAAATCCTTTTGTGGTTCTTTCGCCAACTGTACAATTTTATCTGCGGTATCTCTAGGATCTGAAGCAAATGGTGGAATTTTAAAATCTAATCCTGAAAACTTTGCCGAATGCATATTTCCTGTAGATCTTTGAATTTGAGGATACAGATTGGCAATATGAATGTTAGGATAATCTGAAATTTCGCCATGAAGACATTCCATCATTCCACGGATCCCGAATTTTGTTGCCGAATAAACTGCGCTGTAAGGAGCCGGCATAAATCCGCCAATTGAAACATTATTGATTAAAATTCCTTCATTCTGTTCTTTGAAAAGCGGTAAAACCGAATACGCTCCATGCATATATCCGAAAAGATTGGTTTTAACGACCTGCTCGTGAAGCTCCATCGGAATTTCTTCAAATTTTCCGCTTGCCATTACTCCGGCATTGTTTACCCAAATATCAATTCTGCCAAATTCTTGTACTGCAGTTTTCAAAAGATGGTCTACCTCTTCAGCTTTCGAAACATCAGTAGAAACTGCAATAGCATTTACGCCTAAGTCTTTACAGATCTTTAATGTTTCGTCTAAAGCTTCCTGACCTCTTGCTGCGATAACGATGTTACAACCTTCAAAAGCAAAGGCTTCAACAGCAGCTCTTCCGACTCCACTGGTTCCTCCTGTAACGACGACAGTTTTACCACGAAGGCTTCTTTTTTCTAAACTGTTTTGTGATTTCATATTGTGATGTTTATAGATTTGAGATAAAGTGTTATCTGTTACCTATCTATTTTTACACCAAATAAGAATTTCTGAGCTATTAATTTTAAATCTAACTATTATTAAAACAAAAAACACAGACTAAATTGCCTATGTTTTGTTTGAAATAATATTTAAATTGAGTGTTTTATCTGTATAAATCGAGTTCGAGAAAATTGTTTGTTTTTTTAAGTGCATCTTTTCTTTCTTTTTCCATCAACTTTAGCATATCATCTTGCGAATATGTTTTACCATCGAAAGTAATCGATGATGAAACGGTCACAGGAGCTGAAATACTTGAGGAACCTGAAGTTTGTCGCATATCTTTCACAGGATCTTTCTTATAATTATTCCATAATTTTTTGAATTTTTCTTCGTCTACGACAATTTCCCTGTTTTTTTTGCTAAGCAAATCATCAAAATCAGCAGTCACTTTTTTTGTTGCGATAAGCGTAAATTGATGGTCACCTTTAGAATCTTCAGCTTTTACAATAAGACCGGGAAGCCCACAAAGCTCGTGTGGTCCATCCTGAATCGGAATTTCCGGTGCAAACCAAACATTCCATTTTCTGCCGTGCAAAACAGTTGTTGCCAACTGAACATCATAACCCAGAACTTTTGATTTTTCTTTGCCGATTTCCCATTTTATTTTTTTATCATAAACAATTAAAAGCCGGTTTGAGCTGATGCTTCACTTTAATGTTCTTTTATAATCGGGATAAGTTTTTATCACTTCTGTACTTACTTTAGACTGTTTCAAATTGGTAAAATCAAAATGTGTCTTCTGCGTTGCCTGTGCATCTTTAAATGCCGCAGTCATTGTAGAATCATAAATAGCTTTTACCTGACTGTAAAATTTAGAACCTTTGGGAGAAGTCTGCAATACCATATTTTCAATTTCTGATTTATCGCGATTCAGAGAATCAATTTTGAAAGTGTATTCATAAATGAACTGATTAGATTGTGCTAAACAGAAACCTGCAATTAATAATAGCAGAATAGATAATTTTGTTTTCATATTTGTGATTTTATTTAGAATGTAACGCTTTCATCTTTATCATTGTAGATAATTACATGAGCATCTTCTTTTTTACCTGTCTTGTGAACCGATTTTGCGGCAAGTATTTTAAAATTTTTCGGATGATAAATGGTGTATGTTCCATTTTCCGGATTGTGAATTACTTTTTCTGCATTTTCAAAAGAAATATTATCATTTTTAATCATAACATTACCTTCGTAAATGGTCGTTTTATCTTCTAAGTTTCTTTTGATTTTATCAGATTTAAAAGTAAAACTTTTGATGATCTTTTTTTCCTGTGCAAAAGTGTTTTGAGAGAGTAGAAGAAGCATAAGAATGCCTGAGATTGTAAAAAGTCTTTTCATATATTCAATTTTATGAAAACGAAAATACAGATAAATCTCAACCTGGTGTAAAATTTAATATTATTTATGATTTATAAGAAATTTTTAACTAAAACACTTACAGTAAAAGACTTCACCAGAGAACTGACAAGAAATATACAAGACCGGAATTAGAAATAAAAGCAGAAAAGGAACGTTAATCAAAGCAACAGAATATTGCTTCTTAAAAATTCTAACAATAGAATCTGTGATAAAACCCACCAATAAAATAATCAGAACAAAAGCGAAGAGAAAAGCAATCCCTAAACCTACATCAGTACGATGCTCTCTTTGTCGATTAGCCTCGATCGCTATTTCCGAATAAAAATACAACAAAAGCATGGGAATTGCTACTGCCAAAATTCTGATGATAATGTGTCTGGTGATTTTCATAAATCTTATATTTTTATTTGTTCGTCACTTTCATATTCTTTTTTAAACTTTCTGAAGAAAGATTATTTTCAAAACTGAACGGAACCGATTTTAAAGTCTTTCCTTTTTCAGGAACCAGAACATTAAAATGCAAATGTTCACCTGAAGCAAAACCTGTCGCACCGCTCAAACCAATAGGTTGATTTCTTTTTACAGCATCACCAACTTTTACAAAACTTCCATCTTTTTTTAAATGTACATATTGGGTGAATAATCCACTTTCTGGGTGATAAATGGTAATGTAGTTTGCATAATCTCTCCATTTTCTGTCGTTTCCGCCATATTCATAATCTTTAATAACACCGACAACAAATCCATCATCTGCACTTGTGATGGTATCTCCAGTTTTCATATTAAAATCTACAGCATATCTTGAATAATCATCATTGTGACTGAAGTTTCCATTATTAGATTGCATAATTTGATACGTTTTTCCTTTAGAAAAGGGGAGTGCAAGATTATTTTGTTTTATCGCCTTACGATCATCACCAAATGCCTGATTAATATTAAATTTTATTTTTTCGATATTAATATTCTTTGCAAAAATCTTGATTTCAACAAAAGAATTTTCATTAGCCATAACCTTTAAAGTATCATCAATTAAATTTTCGCCTTTTAAATAGTCTGAAAAAACTATAATTCTTAAAGGGCAAAACAATGGATTTTCAATTTTGAGAGATAAGGTATCGTTCTTATAATCTTGTGCATAACTATTTCTAAACTGATTCAATTTCACATTCGGAAGTTCCTGCGCTTTATAAAAAGAAAAGCAAAAAAATGAAAGAATGAAAAATACTTTAAAAAATTTCATATGCTTTAATTTGAATTTAAAAATACAATAATTAATGAATAAGAGACGTTTTTACAAGTTCACTTTCAAAAACAATATCTTTAATTAGCTTTTCAGTATGATAAAATAAATCGCTGTTCTCATTCATTTGATTTTCAAGAACAATAATATGTAAATCAGCTTTTGGAACATAAATATTCAACGACGAAAAACCATCGCCTAAACCTGTGTGACCAAGATATTGTATTCCCTTGGTTTCAGCAATTCTGATATTGTAACCATAACCCATTTTCTCTTTTCCAAAAACATCATGCTGTGATTTTACAGATTCTGTGGTCATTAATTGATAAGATTTCGGGCTTAAAATCTTGCCTTTATGAAGTTGATTATTCCAAATGATCAGATCTTTTACAGTCGTAATCACTCCATCTGCAGGTAAATTTTCGTCATTGATCATTGAATTTTCTACTTTCGTGAACTTATTTTCTTTATTGATGTAGCCAAAAACAAGATTTCGTTTATCGTTTTTAGAATAGCAGAATGTATCATTCATCTTCAGTTGCTTAAATAATTTTGAAGCCAATTCCCTGTACGATTTCCCTGATACATTTTCAACAATTTTCCCTAAAAGGTTATTTGAAAGATTACCATATTTAAAATCAGTTCCTGGTTTAAAAGCTAAAGATTTTTCAACATCTACAATTCCGTGAGTATGATTCAAAAGCTGATGAATGGTCACAGAATCTGCCCAAGTTTGCTTCAGTTCGGGTAAATATTTTTTGATAGGAGCTTGGAGATTAATTTTTCTTTTTTCAACTTCTTTCAAAACTAAAACAGAGGTAATTTGTTTGGTATTAGACATGATTTCAAACTGATTGTTCATTTTCAGAGGAGTTTTATTTTGAATATCTGAAAATCCGAAAGCTTTAGAATAAACAGTTTTACCGTTTTTATTGATCAGAACGACACCGTTAAAGTTTAACGGTTCTTTAATCTGTATAATACTGTCTATTTTATTTCGCCAATTTTTATCGGTTTGAGAAAAAAATTTAACACTTAAAGAAAAAATAAGAAAGGTCGAAATTATCTTTTTTGAAATCATTATTCTGTGAATTTTTTAGAGTTTCCAAATATAATCTTTTACACTATTTCATGGAAAAAAACTATTACGCTTAATACATTTTTTTGCTTTCTAAAATCTGACAATCATTGAACGAATCATTATCTTTACGTAAATTTTAAATAAAATGAAAATAGAAATCTGGTCGGATGTGATGTGTCCGTTTTGTTATATTGGAAAGAAAAATTTTGAACAGGCTTTAGAAACTTTACCTTTCAAAGATGAAGTAAAAGTAGAATGGAAGAGCTTTCAGCTTGACCCAACTTTGGAACAATCGGAAACAAAAACTACTGCAGAATATTTCAGAGAGAAAAAAGGGTTTCCGGAAGAACAGGCAAAACAAATGACTAATCAAGTGATACAAATGGGAGAGGCTTCAGGAATTGATTTCAATTTTGAAAAAGCTTTGATTACCAATACATTTACCGCTCATAAACTTCTTCATTTAGGAAAAAAACATAATAAATCTAATGAAATGGAGGAGGAGCTATTCAAAGCTCATTTTCTGGATGGGAAAAATGTAGGCGACATCGATACGCTTATTTCTTTGGCGGTTTCTTTAGGAATTGATGCGGAAGAAGCTAAAAAATCTTTACAGTCTGAAGAATTTGATTACGAAATCAATCAGGATATTTTAGAAGCTAGAAATAATGGGATTTCAGGAGTTCCGTTTTTTATTCTTAATGGTAAATATGCGGTTTCAGGGGCACAACCTGCAGAAGTTTTGAAAAACGCTTTAACTCAGACTTATGAGGAAACCGTAGTTCCTTTTAAAGATAATACACAAAACAATCTTTCTTGTGATACAGATGGTTGTTCAATTTAACATAATATAACTTCATGATTCAATTAAATAAAGAACTTTCTTATCCGATTTCTGAAACTCTTTTTGTGTTTGCATTAGATTCTGAAGCAGGAAAAGTATTTGATCACACCCGAAAATTAATTACCGGAATCGGAAAAGTAAATGCAGCAATTGCACTCACAAAAGCAATTCACGAAAAGAAACCAAAACTGATTGTCAATCTTGGTTCGGCAGGCGGAAATGGTTTCAAAAAAGGAGAGATTATCTGTTGTACACAATTCATTCAACGGGATATGGATGCCCAAGGTTTAGGTTTTAAAAAATTTGAAACTCCTTTATCTGGAATTCCTATTGTTTTGGAAAATGGGCTTAAAATGGATAATTTACCAGAAGGAATTTGTGGAAGCGGTGACAGTTTTGAAATGAACCACATCAACACAGAATACAACGTTATCGATATGGAAGCGTATCCTTTGGCATTGATTGCTATGCAGGAAAACATTCCGTTTTTATCTTTAAAATATATTTCTGACGATGCGGGAAGTGATGCCGCTGATGATTGGTCGGTTCAGGTACATCTTGCTTCGGAAGCATTTAAGCAAATTTTGTTTACAGAAGTGTAAAATTTAAACACAAACTAAAATCAAAACATGAAAGCAATTATTTTAGAAAATGCAGGAGGAACAGAAAATCTGAAGCTTAGAGAAGTAGAAAAGCCGAACATTAAAGAAGGTGAAGTTTTAGTTGAAGTAAAATCCATAAGCATCAATCCAATAGATGTAAAAACCCGTTCAGGTAAAGGAGCTTTTCAAAAATTAAAAGATGAAAATCCATTGATTTTAGGTTGGGATATTTCCGGAGTTGTCGTTGAAACCAATTCTTCGATGTTTAAAGTGAATGATGAAGTTTTTGGAATGATTAATTTTCCGGGACACGGAAAAGGTTATGCTCAATTTGTTGCTGCTTCTGAAAATCATATTGCTTTAAAGCCAAAAAATATCAGTTTTGAAGAAGCTGCAACGACAAGTTTAGCGGCCTTAACCGCTTTACAGGCAATCGAAAAAGCTGAAGTGAAAGAAGGTCAAAATGTTTTGATTCATGCTGCTTCGGGTGGAGTTGGTCATTTTGCCGTTCAGATTACAAAATATTTGGGAGCTTCTGTAACGGGAACATCATCCGACAAAAACAGAGAATTTGTTTTGAATCTCGGAGCTGATCAGCATATCGATTATAAAAATTATGAATGGGGAAATTCTGAAGAAAAGTTTGATTTTATTCTAGATACAATCGGTGGTGAAAATATTGATCATTCTGTAAAAGTTTTAAAAGAAGGTGGAATAATCATTAGTATTCCTAGTGGTTTGAATGATGATATAGAAGAAAAAGCGGCTTCTGTTAGAGGAAAAGGCTTTAAAATGATGGTTCAATCTGATGGAAATGATATGAAAAAGCTCGCCGAGCTCTTAGAAAAAGGCTTTATAAAACCTCATATTTATAAGGTATATCATTTTGATGAAATGTCTAATGCTCATGAAGAATTGGAAAAGGGGAGAACAGTTGGAAAAATCGTGGTAAATTTCAAAAAATAACAGATTAAATTGATCAACACAAATGAATTATGGAGAATATTTCTGAAATAATATTGCATTTTAATTTTACCCAAACCAGAAAATCTAAACAGTATTTAGCATCATTTTTCAGTCAAAAAAATTTTAATAAAAACCAAACTTTATACACGCAGCAAAAGCTAAAGATGTTTTTAGAAAACTTCCAGCTTATTAACGAATACAAGTGTAGTGAAAATATTATTTCTTCTATTCAAAAGTTCTTAGGAGAAGTAAATTCCGACAATTATAATCTGCTGACAAAAATTACGTACAGAGAGTTTTTCAACCAAATCAATAATAATATTACTTTATTTATTGAGTTTTTTTATCGTTTTGAGGTTGTGTTAAAAAGCTTTCAGAAATCCAATCTTTGTAAAGATTATTCTGATGAAATTGAAAAAAACATTCAATTTATCGATTCTTTATCTGTAAATGAATATCACCATAAAATTTTAGATTTCAAACAAAGAAAAAATATCTTAATCAAAATAGAAGCTGAAGTTAAAAACGGAAACTTTGTATCATTCTGGAATTTCTTCTACATGTTTGATGTTTATGCAAGCATTGCAAAAGGAATAAAACAACACAATTTAAAATTTCCTCAATTTAATTCTGATGCTAATTTTATGATTGAGAATTTTTATCATTTAGACTTAAAAGATGCGGTTAAAAATACTATTGAAGTAAAGGAGAAGAATACAATTATCTTTACAGGAGCCAATATGTCTGCTAAATCAACCGCCATGAAGTCAATCAGCATCATTGTTTTGTTGGCTCATTTAGGAGTTGCAGTTCCGGCTGAAAATTGTAATATTCCGTTTTATGAAAGCATATTTTTGCATTTTTCTGTAAATGATAATCTGAAAGAAGGATACAGCCACTTTATGCAGGAAATTGTAAATCTTAAAAATGTACTCCAAGAACTAAAGACCAAAAACTGCTTTGTTGTTTTTGATGAAATATTTAATGGAACCAATATAAATGATGCCGCAAAAATAACAGTTGACACGATAGATGGCTTATCTAAATATAAAAACTCGATGTTTGTTTTTTCAACTCATTTAAATTTGATAGAAAATTATTTAGTGAACAATAAAAATATTATGTTGCTAAATCTGGAATCTTTTCTTACAGATAATGAATTAACATTTACGTACAAGCTAAAAGAAGGCTGGTCTAAACTCGAAATCGGAAAAATACTTTTTGATAAATATGGCTTAAATGATTTATTAAAACAACATTAATTAAAAATCTACTTATGAAAAACTATATATTTTTAGCATTTGCAATACTTTTCGAATCTGTTGCAACATCTTTTTTAAAAGCATCTGAAGGATTTACAAAACCTTTACAGACGATAATTTTTGTCGTGGCAATGTCAGCTTCATTTTATTTATTGACTCATGCGATCAAAGTTATTCCAATCGGAATTGCTTATGCAATTTGGTCAGCAGTCGGAATTGTTTTAATTTCTTTAGTAGGATATTTTGTTTATAAGCAAACTCTTGATCTTCCTGCAATTTTGGGAATAGCCTTAATTATTATCGGAGTAGTGATTATCAATATATTTTCAAAATCGGCGTCTCATTAATTATATGAAGCGATAGTGAGGTTTTACTGTTGCCAGAAAAATATCCAATTTAACATAATATAAATTATAGGATTTTTATAATTATAGAAAACAGAATCTTTTTATCTAATAATCTGGCTACAAAATATTAATATTGAAATTAAGGGCTTAATTATTGATTACAATTTTAAAAATATTTTGATTAGTCTTTTAGCTGATTATTTTTAAAATTGATGCTCAAAATCAAAAATGTTTAATCTGTCATTCTTTGATAATAAAATGAATAATAAAAATATTTCTTGAAACTTCAATTAAACTTAATACAATCCGGAAAATATTTTTTAAACGATTCTCAGCGATTAGAATTTGAACATAAATTCTCAATTAGTTTCAGAATTTTTTTATGTTTAAATTAGCAGTAATAAAGTTTAACATACTCTTGAAATTATGAAAAAATATATTGTACTCGGTGCATTGTCAGTTTTGGCAATGAGCTGTAATAAAAAAAATGAAACTGTAAAACCTGTTGTTACTACAGATTCACTTGAAAAACCTGCAGAACCTGTTGTTGATACTTTAGGCGCAAAAACCTTCTGTTATTTGGGAGTTACAGGAAAAGACAGCGTTTTTGTAAGCCTTGACGATAATTTGGGTACGCTTTCAGGAAAAATGGCTTATAAAAACAGTGAAAAAGACAGTTCAAAAGGTGAATTATTTGGGTTTAAATCTGGCGATACTTTAAAGCTGACTTATGAATTTGCCTCTGAAGGAACAACGAGTAAAAGAGATATTTACTTCATTCAGAAAGGTAATGTTTTAACAGAAGGAATTGGAGATCAGAAAGATGAAAACGGAACAATGCGTTATGCAGATGAAAAGAAAATAACTTATAAAGACGGACAAAAACTGGAAACAGCTGATTGCAAAGTCGTCACAAAAGCTTTAAATTAAATTATAATCAAACCAAATCTTTATGCAAAATTTTAATGTGAAACCATTTACGAAAAATGAGTTTATTGACGAATTAAGGAAAAAATTTCCGCAATATAAAATTCAAACCAGTTTGGGTGCGCTGCAGGTTCGGAAAAGTGGTTTTACGCTGACAGGAAATGTAAAAATCGATACAAATCCTGATACCGGAAAAATCACGACAACAACTCAGCTCGATTCTATGCCTTTTTTAATTATTATGTTGCCAATTGGCCTTTACGTTTGGTCTAAAAAACAGAAAATTAAAGACTTTGAAAACGAAGTTATTGAAGGCATAAAAGCCATGATGAACTGATTAAACAAAATAAAAATGCAACTCTTTTGAGTTGCATTTTTTTAATTATAATTCACTATTAAAAGTTTTAATAAATTCTTCAACGGGTTCATTCTGAGTATTCCAAGAAGTTATTAAACGAATTGCTGATAAATTTTCATCTATTTTTTTCCAGATATAAAATTCAAATTTTTCAGATAAAACTTCAATGATTTTATTGTTCAAAATCGGAAAAATCTGGTTGGTAGAAGTATCAGAAAGGAACTGCACTCCCCTTTCAGACAATGCTTTTTTAATCTTCATCGCCTGTTGGTTTGAATTTCTGGCTAAATCAAAATACAAATCGTCTTTCATCAGCTCCAAAAACTGAATTCCCAAAAGTCTTCCTTTTGCCAACAACGCTCCTTTTTGCTTGATATTAAAGGCGAAATCCGGACGCAAATCTTTTTCAGTAATTATTATTACTTCCCCTAATAAAGCGCCATTTTTGGTACCTCCCAGATAGAAAACATCCGTTAATTCAGCAATATCTTTTAGTTCTAAATCGTTCGTTTCTGAAGTTAAAGCGTGGCCCAATCGAGCTCCATCCATAAAAAGATACAAGTTGTTTTCCTTACAAAACTTAGAAAGGTTTTCGAGTTCTCTTTTTGTATAAATTGTCCCAAGTTCAGTAGAATTTGAAATATAAACCAACTTCGGCATTACCTGATGCGGAACATTCTGATGACTTTCCAAAACAGGAATAATATCTTCCGGGAAAAGTTTTCCGTCTTCTTTTTCTATACTTAAAATTTTGTGTCCCGTTGCTTCAATTGCCCCTGTTTCATTATTTAAAATATGTCCGGTTGAAGCAGAAATCACACATTGATAAGGTCTTAAAATTGAAGAAATTACAATAAGATTTGCCTGAGTTCCTCCGGAAACAAAGTAAACTTCAGCGTCCTGATTTTCAATTTTAGCTTTAATTAAATCTTTAGCTTTTTTAGAATAATCATCTTCACCATACCCTGCTTGCTGATCGAAATTATTTCGAAGAAGTGATTCTAAAATCTGAGGATGACACCCTTCGGAATAATCGTTTTTAAAAGAAAATTTCATAGTGTAAAATTAAAAAATCTTAAAATAACAAGACCTACATTTAAAAAATATTTTGTTAGATTTGTAATGAAAATCATCTAACATTTTGAAAACAACATTAACAGAAGAAAATTATCTGAAAGCTTTGTTTCATGTAGTTGACCATGAAGGAAAAGTGACGATTAACGAACTGAGCAAATTTCTTAACGTAAAAATGCCCAGCGTTAATAATATGATGAAGAAATTTGCCGACAAAAATTGGGTAATCTACGAAACCTACAAACCGCTAAGAGTTACCGAAAAAGGCAGACGTGAAGCCGCTTTAGTCGTAAGAAAGCACCGTCTTACCGAAATGTTTCTGGTTAAAAAAATGAATTTTGGATGGGAAAATGTACACGAGATTGCAGAACAATTGGAGCATGTACATTCACAGGTTTTCTTTGATAAAATGGATGAAATTTTAGATTATCCGAAATTCGATCCTCATGGTGAACCCATTCCCGATAAAGACGGAAATATCATCGCTCAGGATTTACTGCAGTTAAGCAACTGTAAAATTGGTGAAACCGTTATTTTCACCTCTGTTACTCTGTCTGATGATGCCTTTCTGAATTATCTTACCGAAAGAAAACTTCTACTAAATACTAAAATCAAGATTCTTAAAATTGAAGATTTTGACAAATCAATTACTATAGAAATTTTAGGGAAAACAGAAGTTCTCAGTAAGAAGGCAACCGAAAAGATTCTGGTGAAACATTAGTTCCCGGTTTCTTTTATTTCACGTAATTTTTTCGTTTTTTTTACTTAATAAAAATACGGTCGAAATAATAAGCAGACTCCCTACCCAATCGATTGTAGAAAAAGAAACATTCAGCCAAAGTACCGCCAAAACCGTTGCTGAAAGAGGCTCCATTGAAGCTAAAAGACTTGTTTTTTGTCCGCCAATAATTTGCACCGCAGTAAGATAGGCGTAAAATGCGATTAAAGTTCCGAAAATTACGATAAATGCGGTGTACCAATAGGTCTGAAAATCCCAGATTCCTTCAACGCTAAAAGGAGATTTCACAAAGCTGAAGACAAAACCACCACACATCATCCCCCATCCGATGACCACAGAAGATTTATATTTTGAAAGTAATTTTACAGGTTGTAAAGTATAAATTGCCAAAGCAATCGCCGAAGCTAACCCAAAAAACAGAGCCGTTCCTGAGATATTTAAACTGTTTATATTCCCGTGAGTTACCAATAAAAAGGTTCCGACAACAGCTAAAATAATAGCTAAAAACTCAATCATCAACGGAATTTTTTTGTTTTTAAAAGCTAAATAAACAGCAATTACAACAGGACCTGCATATTGTAAAACCGTCGCTGTCGCTGCATTCGAATGTTTGATTGCCGCAAAATACGTGTACTGTACCGCCAACATTCCTGTAATGCTGAAAACAGTAAGCTGAATAGCATCTTTTTTGTTTTTCCATATAGAAAGAAGATCAGATTTTTCGAAAAATTTCGCAAATAAAAGTAAACATATTCCGGAGATCAACATTCTTACAGTAATCAGCCATTCAATATTGATTCCTCTTTGCTGAAAAAGAAATTGCCCGAAAGTACCGGAAACTCCCCAAAGTAATGCCGCAAGTACAGCCAACAGAAAGCCTTTAAAAACATTCATCGTCAATTGATTTATTTTGCAAAATTGCATCAAAAACCAATTGCTTTTTAATGAAATACCGATAGTTTTTTGCAATTTTGTTTCATATTTAACCCTAATTATTGTATTTTGAAATCACTCGATCAATTTGACACGGCAATTTTAAAAATTCTTCAGAAGGATAATCTAACTCCCCAAAGAGATATTGGCGAAAAAATTGGGCTTTCTGCTGCAGCTGTTCAACGTAGAATTAAGAGAATGCGTGAATCTGGAATTATAAAAGCCGATGTTTCTGTGATTGATATCAACAAGATTCATCATTGTGTCACCTTGGTTGTAGAAGTTTTTATGGAAAGCGAGAAAATTGAATTGCTTGATCAAGCCAAAGCTATTTTTACAGCAACTCCGGAAGTACAGCAATGCTATTTTGTAACCGGAGATTCAGATTTTATTTTAATCATTGTAGTTCCTTCTATGAAGGATTATGAAGTTTTAACGAGAAAGATTTTCTATAGCAATAAAAACATCAACCACTTTCGAACCATGGTCACCATGGATACTTTGAAATCTAATCTTGAATTACCGTATCAAATATTACAGCAATTAGAATAGAATTAGGAAAATTTAAACATAAAAAAAGCGGATTAAGAAAATCCGCTTTAAAAATATAATTTGAGAATTATTTCAAATATTTAGTAATTTCTACATCCGTAGGTTTTACTTTGCTTACAAAACTATCGATTAGCTTACCGTTTTCGTCAATTAAAAACTTAGTAAAGTTCCATTTCACTTCGGTGTCTTTTACGCCGTTCAATTGTTTTTCAGTAAGGAATTTAAAAATTGGAGCTGTATCCTCTCCTTTCACAGAAACTTTAGCCGCTAAAGGAAAAGTAACTCCATAATTTTTCTGGCAAAAAGCACCAATTTCGACATTCGTTCCTGGTTCTTGTCCACCAAAATTATTTGCTGGGAAACCAACCACAACCAATTTATCGCCGTATTCTTTAGAAAGCTTTTCCAAATCTGCATATTGAGGTGTAAATCCGCATTCTGAAGCAGTATTTACAACAAGAATTTTCTTTCCTTTAAAATCTGCAAAATTGATTGTTTTGCCTTCTTCAAGAGCATCTACTTTGTAATCGTATATTGTTTGTGACATAGCCTGTTTGGTTTTTACTTTAGAAACTTCGCTTTTTTTCTGAGCGCAACTATTAGAAAATGCTATAAAAGAAATAAGCACTATAAAAAACTTTTTCATTTTGAGATATTTATTTTAAAATTTAAAACTGTTTGCAGGAAATACTTTGTTGATTTCCACTTTGTTGAGAAGCATCACATAATCGCCATCTTTTTTGGCGCTCGATGATTCTAATCTGAATGGCATCATCAAATTCCCTACCTTTTTGTAATCTGAATACGTTAAAGTTTCATCTTTTTTTATTTCTTTTAAAAGCATGAACGATTTTGTATCGAAATAATAGTAATTTTTGTTCACATTTTTCGTCAGTTCTACTTTGTGACAATAGATCTCTCCTACTTTTTCCTTTCCTAAATATTTTGCTTCAAAACCTTTGTTTTCCCAATCGATAAAATCATTATCAAAACTTTCTGGAACATATTCTTTATACTCCTGAATTTTATTGGTTGCATAGTTCATTGCATAGCCTTTAGAGCCATCATAACCTTCAATTGCAGTTTCTTTATTCCCGATTGTAATAACCGTTTTGGTTAAATTAGGTCTTTGCTGATATATTTTGATAGGATATTCGTCTTTAATTCCTAAAATTACTTTTCCCTGAAGTAATACTGAATTTAAAAGTTTCCAATTGGTTAACCCTCCCGATAATTCTATGTTTTTATCTATAATTTCTTTAGCAGTCTGAGCTAAAGATAATTGCGAAATAATCAGGACGAAAACGATGAGTAATTTCTTCATTAAATCAATTTATAAAATCAAATATAAGCCTTTCTTGTCTAATGTAACAATGTAGCAGTTTAACAGTGTAACAAAATATCACAAATTTGTAATGTATTGTTTCAGTAAACAAAATTTTTACCTTTATACTTTTACCTTGGCTCTTATAGTAACTTTCTTGCTTTTTCTAAATCTTCCGGTGTATCGATTCCGACTCCGATGAAATTGGTTTCTATTAATTTAATTTTCATTCCATATTCCAGATAACGGATGCACTCTATTTTTTCTGAAATTTCCAAAGGTTTCATTTCTAATTTTGAGAATTGAAGCAAAGCGTGTTTTCTGAAAGCGTAAACTCCGATGTGTTTAAAATAATCAACATCATAAGAAACTTCCCTGTGAAAAGGAATTACAGAACGACTGAAATACAATGCAAAACCATTGTTATCGGTAATCACTTTTACATTATTCGGGTTTTTTATTTCTTCTTTTTCGTGAAGTTTTATTTTCAATGAAGCTAAAGAAATTTCCTGATTTTCGTCTTCTTTAAAAACTTCTATTAACTGCTTTAAAGGTTCTAATTTTAAAAACGGTTCGTCACCTTGAACGTTGATCACAATATCACAGTCGATATTCTGTACTGCTTCTGCAATTCGGTCGCTTCCTGTTTCGTGTTGTCCTGTCATTACAGCCTTTCCGCCATGATCTTGAATTTCATTAAAGATGATCTCAGAATCTGTGGCTACAAAAACTTCATCAAAAAGTCCTGTTTCTACAACATTTTGATAAGTTGTTGTAATGACTGTTCTTTCACCCAAAATCTGCATCAGTTTTGCGGGAAAACGGCTGGCTTCATAACGCGCAGGAATAACAGCGATAATTTTCATTTTATTTAAATATAAATTTTAATTGAAGATATTTTAAACCGCAAAAGTATCAAAAGATTTTAGTCTGTAATACGTTTTTCAAAAGCTTACAAAATAATGATTGATTCTTTTGTGATAAAATATTTAGCTTAAATAATTAACTAAAAAGATGATTCCGTAAATCCATGAGATGTACAGAAATGAGTAAAAAAATCCAAATGCAAAACTTTTCAGCAAGTCGCCTTTACATTTTCTTGAATTTTTAAATACCAATCGTAAAGCTCGGAAAAAAATCCAATATAACATCGCCGCAAAAAATAAAATTGCCGCCCAAAAGAAGAATCCTAAAAAATATAATAAGAAAGCAAAGACAATTGAAATTAAAAACCATAAAATAATTGAAGCAATAGCTCCACCAATTCCGTCTCCTACAGCAGGAGGATCAAACGCAGAAACATCCGGTAAAGAAACATTATCCGAATATTTTTTGACTCTTTCTCTATGCAAAATATGTCCGACATTATCTTTGAGCTTCAAACCAAAATATAATCCTGAACTGATAAAAATAAAAAAAGCTCCGGCTAAAATAGATGTTGAAACAATAGAATTTTGAAATAAAGACCGATGAGAATTTGTTCCTGAAAGCCAAACACTCAAAATGACCAAAACGATAATCGCTAGAGTGAAATAACTTAGCCATTTTGTTTCAAGAAAAGTTTTTTTGGGAAATTTCATCGATAAATTCTAAATAATTTTAAATATTTTTTCAGTTGTACAACAGCGAATTGCTTTGCAGCCCGACTTGAACGGAGCTCTTTTTGCCGAAACGAAGTGAAGGCAAAAAGAGCGGGAGTGGAAGGCGGAAAAAGCTGCCCAAATTAATCTATCTAAAAAATATGACTAAAAGGATGTAAACTAATTTGAAGTTTAACCACAAAAGTAACAAAAGACTATTATAATAGCTACTATTATTAGATAATCAAAGTTCTCAAAAGAATAAAAAATCAAAGATTTTTAAAGGTTTTTGTGAACTTTTTTCTTTATACTCATTAACTTTAAATAGAAATACCTAAATCTTTTGCCTCTTTTGTGGTTAAATAAAAAGTTTAAACAAGTTTTAAAAATAAAATTGCCGAAGTACAAACCTTCGGCAATTTATGTGATTTTTCTTAAAACTCAAATTCTCCAATCAGAATTTTGCTATCATTTTCTTTTTTATTTTCTTTCTGGCTTTGGAAAACAGCAATCTTTCTTTCCTGTCTTCCATCAGAATAATAAAGATAAACTTCCGCCATCACCGTTGTTGGTCCGGAAAGAATATTCTGTCTTTCCCCAAAGAAATTGGTCTTGATTTTATATTTTCCTTTCACTGCTTTTTTCAGCAAAAACTGTTCTGGACCGAAACCTTGTGTAAAATCGTTACTTATTCTTCCGCCAATCGCAGTAGATTTATGCTGATAAGAGCAATCTTCTCCTTTCGGATCGGTTACCCAAAGATCGATGTCTGTATTGTCTTTATTCCAATTAATCACGACACGAATATCTACAGGCAAATCTGCTTTCAAGCGATCATCGATTTTACTTCCGTCAACATTTTTATTTTGCTTTAAAATATTGTTGATTTCCATAATCAGGATTTCTTCAATTCCGTTATCTCTTACTGAAATTTCGTCTGTAAATTCCTGATACAGCAAAGATTTATAAATATTTAAAGCTTCCTGCGGTTTTTTGTTATCGACCAAAGCTAATGCATAATCTCTGTGGCTTTGCGCATCAAAAGGTCGCCATTCAAGGATTTTCTGTGTAATCCAAAGTTCTTTATCGTAATGACCTCTTTGTTTTAACAGATAATAAATGGTTTTGTACAGCTCTTCATTTTCAAGATCCAGCTCTGCTAACGTACTTAAAACTTTTAGTGAAAGTGCTTTGTCACCTTTTTTGAACAGCAATTTAGAAATATCAAAATAATAAGAAACCTGTTTTTCATGCTTTGAACGATTTTCTAAATATTTCTGATAAATCACTTCCACAGACTGCAAATTCTGAAAGTCTTTCATATATTCTTCTGTACTTTCTACATCGACTAAAGTGATTTTTCCTTTTGGCTTTTCAGCTATAATATCTACCATTGCATCTGAACTTGAAGCTTCCATAGCCATATCTGCTCTTCCTGAATTAATCACCTCACTCAACGGAACATCTCTTTGTGCTTGAGGAACTGGTGTCGATTGATTAGATATTCTTGGATATTCCTTTTTTTCTACAGTCTTAAATTCTGTGTTCCACCACGTTTTTAATTCTTTGGTTTTATCAAAAGCTTTAGATAAAAGATTTTTTCTCTGTTCTAAAACTCTTCCTTTGTTTTGAGAAACAATTTTCTGATAGTCAGCCAATAATTCCTGAGGCGGTGTAATTTTGTACCGTACATAATCATTAATATCGTCCAAAACAATCAAGCTTGTATTTTTACTTACAACGCCGAATTGTTCACTGATATTTTTAATTTCATTTCGATTTTGAGTAGAATTTAGTTCTAATTCATTTATTTTTTTCTGAACCCAAAACTGAGCAATCTGCCAGTTTTCCAACTGTTGTGCATTTGAAAAATCTACAGGTATTTCAAATTTTTCATTTCCAACTGAAAAAATGGCGGTTAATTTACCTGTATTTCCACTTGTAATTCCAAAAATATTGACAGGCTCGCTGATTACCGAACCGATATTTGGAAATAATTCCTGCATATTGGGATTTTCTTTAAATCCTAAAAAACGAATTGGTAATTTTTTGTAGGTTTTTAAAGCTGATTGTGTATCTAATTCATTTAAATTAATAAAATTTCCACCTGATTGATTTGCCAATAATTTAAGAAGATTAAAATCTGAAGTCGGTGTACTTGCAATACTATTTAAAGGCTTTTTAAACTTCATCGTTAAATCTCCAAAATTGGAAATTCCATCCGAAAACAAGAGATATTCTTCTATTCCATTGATTTCTTTTAAAGCTCCAAAATCTGTTCCGCCATCATATTTTAAATTTAAAATTCTAGCTTTCAGTTCGCTCCAGTTTCCCTGAGAAATATTGAATTCTTCAGCTTTTTCAAAAGTATTGTTCAGCAAAGAAAAAGAAACGGAAACATTTTTATTGTCAGCAAAGTAGGCATTCAAAAAATCAAGTTCTTTATCTCGGTTTCTTTTGGATCCGCTGAAAGAATTATCCCAGATAATCGCAATTTTTTGAGATTTTGGTTTTTCTTTTACAGGAAAATCCAATCCGACATTCGCAGCAAAATAAAATTTGTCTCCCGAAGCTTTTTGCAAAACAACATTCGATGAATTTTGATTTTTTGGAATCGTTACTTTTAAACTTTCATTAGGTGTAAAATCAGATTTAGCGATCTCTGCAATCCACTGGTTTCCCTGTTTCTGAAAAGCAAAACTCCCATCAGGATTTTCTAAAATTTTTGGAATACTCGCTGTTTCACTTATCCAGACTTTCAGATTAAATTTCGGAATTGTCGTTGCATTCGCAAAGCTTAAAAAATATTGATAATCTGAAGCAACATCCTTTAACTCCTGATGATAAGTGATCTGGATCGTTCGGGTTCCTTTTTCAGGTAATGGATAAATTCTCGTTCTGAAATTATTTCCTTCTACTTTCTCAATAATTCCCGGGTCTACATTTCTTCTTTCAATACTTTCAAAAACTTCTTTGGCTCTTTCTTTGGGAACAGGAACTGCATTTCTGAGTTTTCCGTTGATATCCAAAGCGTAACCACTTACTGAAACACCTTCCGGAAGTGGAAAAGTAAGTTTTCCCTCCAGAATTCTGTTGCTTGGATTATAAAAAGTATACGTTGCCGTTGTTGTAGCAAGATTTCCTAAAATTTTAGTATCAATTTTAGCTTCCTGTAGAATAACAGGATGTTTTTTCTGGTTGTCCACTTCCAGTGTCGGAATTTGCGCCATTGCAACACTGAAAAGCAAAGTTGCAATTAAACTATTTATTTTTTTCATCTGATATTTTGGTTTTTGTTATCATAAATTGGTTTAAATTAATTACGGAAAATCTGATGATAATGTTGCTCATTCAAATTTTCAATCCGATAAAGGTAGCGCTCCTACTGAGCGCAATCCTCGTGTTATATATTTTTGCTACACAGATTTTGCTCTTCCACAGCAACGGAGATAGTAAATAATCTAGTGCAATAAGTGTCTTAAATATGCAGTAATTTTATGAAGGCTCAATAATTGTTTTTCTATTTTTTTGTTATTCATAACAGCAAATTAATATTTTGATATCATGATTATTCCGTACTTGGTTTTGCTTCACCAGCTATAACAGGATATATAGAGTAAATTTTCTTGGCGATAATTCCAAAATTGTAACCCTGTACTTTTTCAACTCCGCTAAAATTGACGGCAATTAATTGTCCGCAATTATTAAAAACTGGAGCTCCGCTTGCACCGTGTGTTGAAGTAACACTATATTGGATTTTTGTTCCGTCAGATTCTTTACTGATTTGTCCGTTATACAGCTGTACTTTAATTCCTGAAATGGTTTGCGCTAAATCTTCGCCTAAAGGATAGCCAATCATCACCGCTTTTTCACCGGGGCGTAAACTTTGATCATCGGTTACAGCATTATCAAGATTGATAATATTTACAACAGTATTTGGCGTTTCTTTATTTGTTAATTGTAAAACTCCTAAATCAATAGATTGGTCTTCAGAAATTTTTTCAATTGTACAAGGCAACCATAGTTCAGCAGAATTATGTAAAGCGACAGAAATATCTACTGTTTTCATATAAACTTCGATTTCGTCTTCTGAAACATAATCTTTCTGAGGAATTGAGGCTGCAATATCATTAGAAGTTGTAGCAGAATCTACAGTGACATCATTTGAATTTATAAACTCTTCGCCTCCTTCTTCATCGTTTCCTTCATGATAGCCGCCTTCTTCATTATATTCTGAAGATGCATTTCCCCAATTGGATGCAATAAAAGTTTCGTAGCCGTCTTCCGAAATATCTGTAGTAAGAATCGAAGCAATTTTTCTTCGGATGTTGGCTGCATCAGTATTTATTTTATCAATATTTCCCGGAGAATTCCAAGGTTGCAAAACATGATTGTTTGAGATCATATTTCCTTTTTTGTCAACAAAAAATGCAGTTCCAAAAAGTGTTTCTTCTGAAGCTTCAGGAATATTCAACTGAACTTCTTTTCCTTTAATTTTTGCAACAAAAGCATATCTGTGTTTTACCATTACTACAGCATCTTTATAAGCATCGTAAATTTTGGTATCGGTATCTAAGCAGACATTTTCAACGATAGGTTCAACCTGATGATCTTTATAATATTGATATCCAAAATAAGAAGCTCCGCCTAAAAGAATGATTCCACCCAAACTGAAAAATGCAATTTTATAACCGTTCTTTTTCTTTTTTTCGGTTACGGGCAAGCTTTCTTTAGGTTGATCTTCTATGGGTTTTTCCTGAATCTCATTTGTAGAATTTTCAGAAATTATATTTTCTGATTTATAATTTCGCTGCTCTGAAAAATCATCAGAAAGCGAATTATTATCTTGCTGTGGCTGATCTTGTTCCAACTCATTCTGGTTGGATTCTTTTTTTTCATTATCCATTTGTGTTACAGTTATTAAGTATTTATAATAAAAAAGTTGATTCTTAAAATTAAGAATCAACTTGATATAAATTTAGAAAAAATTTTTAAACTATTTTAAATTATTTAAAGCATTCTCCAGTTTCGGCATCATCAGTTCAATTTCTTTGATATCTAAACCTCCTACAGAAGCTCTAAACCATGGCTCAGATTTTTCTTCACCAAAAGCAGAGAAAGGAACTAAAGCAACTCCCGCTTCATTGATTAAATAGAAAACCAAGTCAGAAGAATTCCCGATTTCTGTTCCGTCTGGTTTTGTTTTTCCAATGTAATCTAATTTAATGGTAAGATACATTGCTCCCATTGGTTCGATACTATCAACTGCTAAACCATTGGTTTTTAAATTCTGGATCCCGTTATGAAGAACTTTTAAGCTTGCTTCCAGTTTTCCTTTAAAATCAGTGATAAACGTATTTACATTCTCTGAATTCTGAAAATATTTTGCAGTTGCTTCCTGCTCTGGTTTTGGCGCCCAAGCTCCAACGTGAGTCAGCAAAGCTTTCATTTTGTCAATAATATGAGCCGGACCGAATCCCCATCCTACACGAACTCCTGTTGCAGCAAGACATTTAGAAATACCATCAATATAGATGGTAAAGTCTCTCATTTCAGGGAAAAGTGAAACCGGATCTACGTGTTTTGCACCAAAAGTAAGATTAGAATAGATCTGATCGTACATTAAATATAACGGCTTTTCGTCTGCTCCTCTTTTTGCATTTTCTTCCAAGATCATTTCACAGATCTCTCTTAACTGAGCCTCTGTAAACATGGTTCCTGTAGGATTTAACGGCGAACAAAGCGCTAAAAGTACAGCTCCGTTTAAGTGTGGTTTTAGATCTGCAGCAGTTGGTAAAAAATTGTTTTCGGGAGTTGTTTTAACTTCAATTGCGTCTGCAGAAGTAAGATAAGCATAATGATTGTTGTTCCAAGACGGTGTAGGATAAATTACCTTGTCTCCTTCGTCAACGATTACTTTATACACTGCATAAATCAACGGTCTTGAACCTGCTGTAATTAAAATATCGTTTGCCGAATAATCTAAATTCCATCTTGTTTTCAAGTCTTTAGAAACTTCATTTCTTAATGACAATAATCCGTTTGCAGGTGGATAATTGGTTAAATTATTCTGATACGCTTTCTGAATTTCTTCTTTTAATTCTGCAGGAATCGGGTAAAGATTTGAGTTCAAATCACCAATCGTAAGATTAGCAATCTCTGCACCTTTCGCCTTTAAATCATTTACTTCATTACCAATTTTTACAATTTCAGAACCAATGAGGTTCGCTGCTAATTTTGAAACTTTCACTTTTTATATATTAGATGTTAAATGTTATGAATTATGAGTTATGAATTATGAGTCTCTTCCCGTGAAAAATAATGCTTTCACTTATAATTCATAACTCAAAACTTATAACTCAATATTTTTAATTATGAGTTTTTGCTCTTTGTAGTTATAATAATGCTTCTTATTATTTTTAAAATTTCCGTTGCTTGATTTTTTAATTTTTCAAATTCTTCTTTTGAAATATATTTAGTTTCATATAAAAGTTCCAGCCAATAGATTGTTTCATCACATTCTTTTTGAGAGATAGATAATTTATGAATAAAATCTAATCTACTTTGAGCATTTAAAGCTTCACGCACATTTGCTCCCACAGAAGTTCCTGAACGTAAAAGCTGTTTAGATAAAACAAACTCTTTTTTATCAACTATAAACTTTCTATAAAAATTGACAATAATTACAGCGAACTCAAAACTTTTTTTTCCAATAATGCTTTCACTCATAATTTATAACTCAAAACTTATAACTCATTATGTTAATTCAACTGAAGGTCTTTTCTTACTTCTTCTATTTTTGCTTCCAAAACTTTCAATGTTTCTTCAAAATCTTCTTTTGAAGTTATGCTCTCTTTTACAGAAACATAAAATTTAATTTTCGGTTCTGTTCCTGAAGGTCTTACGCAAACTTTTGTTCCGTCTTGCGTGTAATAAATCAAAACATTAGATTTTGGAATACCATCCATCACATGTTTTTCATTTTCAGAAACTACGAAGTTGGTTTGCTCTTTAAAATCTTTAACTTCTTCAACTAAAGAACCAGCCAATGATTTTGGAGGATTTTCACGGAAATTTTTCATCATATTCTGAATTTCTTCTGCTCCGTCTCTTCCTTTTTTAACGATATTAATTAAACCTTCGTAATACATTCCGGTTTCCTGATAGATTTCAATCATGTATTCATACATGGTTTTTCCGTTGGCTTTACACCAAGCTGCAATTTCGCAAGCTAAAATGATACTTCCACAAGAATCTTTATCACGAACGAAATCTCCAGTCATAAAACCGAAACTTTCTTCGCCACCGCAAACAAATTTTTCTTCGCCTTCAAAATCACGGATCATTTTCCCAATCCATTTGAAACCTGTCAATCCAACTTTACAGTCAACTCCGAATTTTTCAGCAATATCAAAGAAAATATCTGAAGTTACAATCGTAGAACCGATAAATTCTTTTCCGGTAATTCTTCCTTGTTTTTTCCACTGATCTAAAATATAATACGTTAAAATCGTATTACACTGGTTTCCGTTCAACAACTGAATTTCACCTTCCAAATTTCTAACAGCAATTCCTAATCTGTCTCCATCAGGATCAGTTCCGATAACGATATCTGCGTTAGTGATTTTAGCTAAATCCATTGCCATTTCCAAAGCTGCAGGTTCTTCCGGATTCGGAGAATCTACCGTCGGGAAATTTCCGCTCGGAATCATCTGTTCTTTAACAAGGTCTACTTTCTTGAATCCTGCTTTTTCCAAAGCTTGTGGAACTGTTGTATAAGTTGTGCCGTGAATAGACGTGAAAACAATATTTAAATTTCCTTTTCCAACATCTTGATAGGTTGAATTTTCGATACAAGCATCGATATAAACATCATCCTGCCCTTCTCCGATCCATTCGATTAAATCATCATTTCCTTCAAATTTAATTTCTTCAAATTTTACAGAATATACTTCATTGATAATTGCTTCATCATGTGGCGGAACGATTTGCGCTCCGTCATTCCAGTATACTTTATATCCGTTGTATTCCGGTGGATTATGAGAAGCAGTTAAAACAATTCCTCCGTTGCATTTTTTATCACGCACAGTGAAAGACAATTCAGGAGTTGGTCTGTGGTTTTTAAACAAAAGAACTTTAATTCCATTTGCCGTTAAAACATCTGCCACCAATTTTCCAAATTCTTTTGAATTGTGACGAACGTCATAAGCAATCGCAACACTGATTTCCTCACCTGCAAATTGCTCTAACATATAATTCGCAAGTCCCTGTGTAGCTTGACCTAATGTATATTTATTTAAACGATTGGTTCCAACACCCATAATCCCTCTCATTCCTCCGGTTCCGAACTCTAATTCTCTATAAAAAGAGTCTTCCAAATCAGGAGAATTGCTGTCGATCAATAATTGAACAGCATCTCTTGTTTCTTTATCAAAGGTGTCACTTAACCAAAGTTTCGCTTTTTCTAATGTTGTCATATTTGTATTTTGTTCGTTTATATTTTATATGATTAAAAATTTTTTTGTCATTTCGAGGAACGAGAAATCTGTTTTTTAATTAACTAGATTCTTCATTCCACTTCGTTTCATTCTGAATGACAAAGACATCGATTAGTTCAATTTTTTATTTTCCACTCTTGTCGTTCTATCAACTTTAAAAGCTCTGATCGGATCATTATAATACACAAATTTTGCTGTATTTTTTACAGTTCCTTTTAGCGTATCTTTTACGTTGACTTCTGCATAGTTTCCGTTTTGAGAATCTACGTTCAGATTGACAATTTTCCAGTAAGGAGCAATTAAACTTGCTGTGTCTGAGATTTTTATTAATGCATCTTTAGTTTCACCTAAAAAATTAGCACGGCTTCTATTCTGCATATCAATCTCAGCTCTTCTTGTATTCAAAGAACCCATAAAAGTAGCGTAATTTTTTAAATTTAATTTGAAATTATCGGTTTTAATTTCACTCGAAATATTCATTTCCACAGAGTCTGAAATTGAAATTTTTTCCAGATTATATTTTGAATAAATCGTAATATTATAAAAATCGACACCTTTTGTTTTTCGGCTTTCTTTGATGGAAAGGGTTTTATCATCAACATCAATATCAAGATTTCCGGCTATGTTTGGGTAAGTTTCTACTTCCACAAAGTTTTTCGGTCCTCTTGCATAAAATACCCTAAATTTCCCTTCAAGATCAAGGTTTACAAATTCTTCGACATCAATTTCTTTCTTCTCTAAATTTCCTTTTGGAGAAATTTTACCACAAGAAAATATAGCAAGTAAACTTATTCCTACAACTATTTTTTTCATTATTTACTTTTTTTATAAAGCCATGTTAGTTTTTTACCATCAGTATTTCTTAAAAGCAAATATTTTTTGTCAACAACAGAATAATTAAACTTTATTGGCTCAGGCAGATTAGAATATTGCATAACCAAAATGTTATTTTTTAAAGTATAAGTACCCTCACTTTTATTTTTGCTTCCCAAAGACGAAAAAGACAAATCATCTTTAAACTCTAATGTACCTGTACCATATTCTGCGTTGATATTATTCAGCATTTTAGCATCAACTTCGCTTCTTTCACCTTCATTTATGCTGATAAATTCCCATTGCGAAGTTATCGGTTCAGTATTTTTCACTTCTGAACATGATAAAAATAAGGCACATAGAATTAATAGATAAAACTTCATACAGCCTATATCACTTCGTCAATATTATAATTTTTATGCTCTCTGTTGGTTCTGATAATCATTTCTCCTAAGAATCCTGCGATGAAAAGCAAGGTTCCCATCAACATCATGGTTAATGCAATAAAAAACCAAGGATTATTGGTAATTAAATGTCCGTAAATCCCTCGTGCAACGTCAATTAGCTTAGAAATTCCTAACCAAAAAGCTGAAAGAAAACCTACGATAAACATAATCGTTCCTACTGCTCCGAAAAAATGCATTGGCCTTCCTCCAAAACGGCTTACAAACCAAAGTGTTACCAAATCTAAAAATCCTCTAACGAATCTTTCAGTTCCAAATTTTGATGTTCCATAAGGTCTTGCCTGATGCGGAACTTCTTTTTCTGTAATTCTTCTGAAACCTGCATTGGCAGCTAAAACGGGAATATAACGGTGCATATCTCCGTAAACATCAATCGATTTTACAACCTGTTTTTTATAAGCTTTCAGTCCACAGTTAAAGTCATGCAAATAAACTCCTGAAACTTTTCTTGCGGCAGCGTTGAAGAGCTTAGAAGGAATATTTTTGGTCATTACATTATCAAAACGTTTTTTCTTCCAACCCGAAACGATGTCATAATTATCTTCAATCACCATTCTGTAAAGCTCAGGAATTTCTTCCGGGAAGTCTTGTAAATCTGCATCCATAGTGATAATAACATCACCGTGTGCTCTTTCAAAAGCGGCATGTAAAGCCTGAGATTTTCCGTAATTTCTTGAAAATTTTATTCCGTGGATTTGTGGATGCTGAACTTTTAAATTCTCAATAATGCTCCACGACAAATCTGTACTTCCGTCATCGATAAACCAAACTTCATATGATAAGTTGCTGGTTTTGCAAACGTTGTCGATTCTTGTAAACAACTCTTCGAGAGACTCTTCCTCGTTGAGTAACGGAATTACTATAGATAAATTCATTTAATTTTAATAAAAAATTATTCTTGATTAATTGCTTCCTGATGGTTTGTTTTCTTTCTGAAAAACGCTCCAAAAAAGACAGACAAAATTACGTAAAATATAAGAATTGCGGCAAAATATCCTGAAAAATGACTCGCCGTAAGCATATCTTTATCTTTTATAGTCGCAGGATCAAATCTTTGAAGACCTTCCTGATATTTTTGCTCTAGCTCATCAATGTCTTTTTGATGCTTTAAAATCTTTTTCGCAGACTGGTATTCTTTGTCTAATTCAGATTTCTGACGGTGTACATATTGATAATTTAACAGTTTTTTAGCATCCGTATCGATGAAGTTTAAGAAAGAAAAGATACTTACGATAGATAAAATTCCGCCTACAAACATTGGAACGAAAGCTCTTTTAAAAGCTCCTTTAAAATCCATTTCATGGTTATTCCAATGAGATTTTACAGACCAAAAAGCAAATAAAACATAGACGATCGGCAAAACGAAAGCATTGACTTTCAATGTAGTATCAAAATATTCGATACCAGAAAAAAATGTGTAGACTACAAAAAAGATCGCCATTGTAATGGCATACAATAAAATTCCTAGGGTAAGTGGACTTTTCGTCATAATTCTAATTTTTAGAAAATTTCTTAAAAAATATTGGTCTAAATTTCAGCGTTTTAGCTTTAATAAAGGGATTTTTAAAGATTTTTTCTGTAATAATATTTTTAATTTTAAAATAAGTTCCTATCTTTGCAACGGCAAGTCCTAAACAACCAGCTCCTGAGAATCCTCCAGGGTGGGAACGCAGCAAAGGTAATTGGTTGAGCGGTGTGATTTAGGTAGCTTGCCATTTTTTATTTTTATAAGTTAAGAGATTAAGATGATTTTATTTAAATTACTTAATCTCTTAATTTTTTTTGTTATATATCGAAACTTTCTCCGAGTTTAGGTAAAACCAATTCAACATTCTTATCGGCAAAATGTTTCGCTGCACCATCATGATTAATTTCAATTGCAGGGAAAGTATCAAAATGACATCCGATTACTTTTGGAGTTTTCAATAATTCTGACGCCGCAAAAGCTGCTTTTCTTGCACACATCGTATAATGACCACCAATTGGAAGGATTGACAAGTCTAAATTTCCGAATAATCTTGGGAAAAGTTCCATATCTGCCATTACTCCTGTATCTCCAGCCAAATAAATGTTTTTACCTTCAGGAAGTCTGAAAATATATCCTACAGGAACACCTCCGTAAGTTCCGTCAGGAAACGAACTTGTATGATGAGCCGGAACCATAGAAATTTTAAGATCATCGATTTTTGCCGATCCTCCTAAGTTTACATCGTCTGTATTTTTAGCGTTTTTGAAATAAGCACAGATTTCCGGTTGGCCAATAATCGTAGCTTCAGGATAGTGCTGTAAAACCTCTCCTACATCAGCAATATGATCTCCGTGAGCGTGAGTCAACAGAATATAATCGATTTTCTGAGCCGAAATATCAAATCCTGATTCTGCTTTTTTGTAGTTGTAAAAAGGGTCACAAAGAATCGTTTTGTCTTTGTACATGAACAAAAAACAGTTTTGTCCTAAGTATTGTATTTTCATTTTTAATTTTTATTTTGTTAAATATTTAAACACAAATAGCTCAAATATTTTCACAAATTTCCACTAATTTTAATAGTGTTATTCGTGAAAAAAATCAGTGTTATTTGTGTTTGTTCAAATTATTTCGAAGGAAATTTATCTTCAATTAATTTCAAATTAATTCCATGTTCTAAGTATGCTTTACAACCATCTAAAACGGTTGTAAAACCGCCTGTATTATCATTAATTACAGATAAAAGTTCGTCTCCTTTTTCAGAATACCCATAACTTTTAATAATGACTAAAGTTCCTTTTTCCATTTCCTTAAACTCGTAATCTACATTGTTGGAAAACAATCCCCACTCTGTTTTTATCAATTGATTTGGAATAATCTGGAGAACCTTTACTTCAGATTTCGCATTGTACATTTCCCATTCCCAAATAATAGTTTTACCTTCTTCCAGCTTGCCGGTAGATTTTGTAAACCAAAAATTGGTGGTTATTTCTGGATTAATAAACGCTTCAAAAACCTCTTGAATTGGTTTTCTGATAAGCATTTGAGCCTGAACAAATATTTTAGATTCCATAACAGAAAATTTTAGCTAAAATAATTAAGACCTACAGCCGTTAAAACCGCCATCATCAAAGTAAGAATTCCTACCTGTTTCAAAAACGGATCGAGTTGTTTTGGTTCTTTCACTGCCATGATGCTTCTTCTCAGTTTCGCAACAGGAATCAACAAAATCATTACAATAAACACGTAATAATTTTGCATCTGAATAAAATTGTTAATCCCTAAAAATACAAGAATCAAAATCAATGGAAGCTGCAATAAAACCATTTCGTAAATCATTGCATTTCTAAAACCAATTCTCAAAGCAAGACTGTTTTTCCCTGATAATCTGTCGCTTTCAATGTCACGCATATTATTCAGATTCAAAACTGCCATACTCATCATTCCTATTGCCGTTCCCGGTAAAAGAATATCCCAAGAAAAAGTTTTTGTAAACAGAAAATAACTTCCGCAAACTGAAACCAAACCAAAGAATATAAATACGAAAACATCGCCCAATCCCATATATCCGTAAGGTTTTTTACCAACTGTATAACCAATTGCTGCCAAAATACTCGCCACTCCCAATCCGATGAAAATATAAAATTCATTCATAAACTCAGGAATAAAAGCCAAATATAAAAGCGCAACTGTCGCTACGAAAGATAGAACAGAGAACAAAATCACAGCATTTTTCATCTGTTGTGCAGTAATTCTTCCCGATGCAACTGCTCTGGCTTCTGCTTCACCAATTCTTTTGGCATCGGTTCCTTTTACACCATCTCCGTAATCATTGGCATAATTTGATAAAACCTGATACAGCAAAGTCACCAAAAGCGCCAAAGCAAAGATTTTCCAGTCCCAAATTCCTCCATCTTCATTAAGTCTCCATTTTGCAATGAAAGACCCCATAATAATTCCGCTTAAAGAAAGCGGTAATGTTCTCAACCTTGCGGCTTTTATCCAATCAGTCATAATTTATAAGTAATGAGTAATGGGCAATAGGTAATTTTAAAAATTACTGATTACTTATTGCTAATTATTAATATTAATTTGTTTCTATTTTATAAATGCAGTAATTCAACAGTTTTTTAAGCTTTGTAAAGTTTAAAGCAACGATCTTGAAGCGTCCTGCAGAGGTATAAAAAGTGATACTTCCTAAGTTTGTTTTTCTTTGCCAAAAATACTGAGAAATTTTCACAGTTTGAAGCTTTTCTACCTCAAAAGTTCGGTTATCGATATCCCAAATTCCTGATTTTAATCTTATGAATCTTTCGCTGTAAAACAATTTTAAATTTCTAAAAGAAATCAGAATAAACAATTCCGCTAGAACAACATAGATAAGTGCTAAAAACCAATAATTTATGAATAATTCTTTTTCAATAAAGAAAACAAGAAACAAAGGAAAAGCAATCCATTGAAAAGTATGGACGATAATTAATCTGAAATTAGGTTTTAACTCATTTTCAAAAACAGGATTTTCTTTCCAAATTGTTGAAATCAGTTTAGCTTTTTCTGTATTATTAATTCCGGGAACGGCCGCAACTTTTTTTTCATCTTCTTCATTTTTTCCGATCTGAAGAAATTTCACAAAAGAAATTTTCATTTTCTTCTGGATCCAGTTCTGTGTTTCAGTAATTACCTGAACTTTTGATTTGTTGACAATTGAATTTCGGGTATTGAACAATCCATACTCAAAAGAAAAACTCTGGTTATTTTCGCTGATCTTAAAGTTGAAAAATTTAATCAACGTACGAACCGTATTGATCAGAATTCCTACAATAATGACAACCACAACAATTCCAAGAATAACAGGAATAGAAAATGCCAAAAACTGCGATTCTAGAGTATCGTAATCTAATGGCGTATCAAATTCTACTTTTTTAAGCAAATTAGTCAGCTCAGAAAATCCATAAATCAGTAAACTGACCAGTGCAAAAAAACTTTGAATATAATTTGCCGTAATGCCATATTTTAAAATACTGAGCGTAGAAATTTTGATTGAACGAAGTTTTTCAACTTCTTGATTCTCGTTATTTTCAACATCCTTTATTAAAGTATTTTCGAGCTGAGTTTCTGTTAAAAGATATTTTTTAAGGTCAATTGCATTCTGTTTCGTCAATGCCGAAATTTTGACTTCTTTTTCTGAACTTCCGGGAGTATCGATTTCGAGTTTGTAGATATTGAAAAAACGATGAACAAAAGGTTGCGAAATATTCACTTCCTGAATATTTTCTTTTTTAATCTTAGTTACCGATGTATTGATGATTCCTTCATGAATAACAAATTCCTCGTTTTCTTCATCAATATAATATTTGAAATGATAGTATTGCAACACCGCAGAAATAATGAGAATTAAGAGTCCGGCAATTATGGCAAGAACAATAATCCAAGGTTCTATTTTATCTTTTCTGACAAAAAAAAGGATAACAAAAACCCATAAGTTTTTAATCACCATTCCGATATTGTACAGAAAAAGCAATACGATACCCGTTTTTGACTGTCTTTGAGGCTGAAAAAAAGAATTAAGCTTCTCCTCCATCTTCTGTTTTTTCTTTCGAAATTGTTCCTCTGATGTGATGATTAATTCCTTCTGCAATATCTTCAGGAAGACCGTTTACAGTAACATCTCCACCGCTAACTCCAGCCGTAAAAACAGAAACCGATTTCAAGCCCAATATTTTAGAAAACCAGCCCTGCTCTACTTTGATGTGCTGAATCCTGTTGAATGGAACAATAATTACGCTTCGTTTCAACCAACCAAATTGATATACCAAATCTTTTTCACGAACTGCATATTTTCTGAATTTAAAACCAATCAGCGCATTCAGAAAAAGAAAAACGATCATCAGAAAAATTCCAATGACAATCGCCCAAATCTGAATCATGCTCAAATTGAAATAAAAAAAATAAAAAGCTACAGCAACTGCTCCGATTAGAAAAGCAGAGAATAAACCCAGATTAAATAAAATAATTTTAAGGTATTTTGGTGAAACCGCCATCAGTTTTAAATCCTCGAAATCAGGAATTTCGAAATCTAAAATCTGTGGGTTTTGAAAGTTTTGTTCCATATTATAAAGATCTCTCGCAGATTTTCCAGATAAAGCAGATTCTTATTATTTATTGTCTGCAAAATCATCCGAAAGAATAAATTAAATTTTAAAACTCAGTTTAGGTCTGAGCATAGCGCAGTAAATCAGCATTAGAAAAGCAAAAATTAAATAATAAGATTCTTTGGGAGAATAGTGAATAAGTTTGTCCCAGAAGTTAGCTTTTGAAAATTTATATTCATCTGCATCAAAATAACCAAATCCACAACCTCCATTACCATCTATACCAGAAAACATTTGATAATCATTTTTTTTGTAAAGAACATATAAACTATTGGTTTCATCCATATCAAGACCGTACCTTTCCTGTTTGGTTTTCAACATAATATTGAGTAAGCCAATAATATCTGCGTAAATATTTTTATCAGAAAGCTGAAATCGTACCCCGGTTTTGTCAATATCATTTTCTTTTAACTGATTGATCTCTTTAATGAAATTTTCTTCAGTTTTTTCGTCAAAACCCGGCTTTACATTAATTGTTTTGTAATTCCAGCCATCAATAGGAATCTTCGCAAATTCAGGAACTTTTTCTCCTTTTTTAGCTTTATAAGGAAGTCCAATATCTATCGCTCTCCTATTCATTTGATCGTAAACAGGCGTCGCATAGTACAGAAACAAAAGAGGAACTAAAAGTGCACTGATAATTCCGGCAACATAATATATTTTTTTATGCTTTCTCATTTCTATTGAATTTAGAACTTCCCTAAATTACAAAATAATAGGTAATGAAATCACTCATTACCTATTATTTATATTTTAAGAAATCCACTGATCTTTACCAAAGTCTGGTTTTCTCTTTTCAAGGAAAGCATTTCTACCTTCTTTTGCTTCTTCAGTCATGTACGCCAAACGGGTTGCTTCACCCGCAAAAACCTGTTGACCAACCATTCCGTCGTCTGTAAGGTTCATTGCAAACTTCAACATTCTGATTGACATTGGAGATTTAGCTAAAATTTCCTGCGCCCATTCGTAAGCAGTATCTTCAAGCTCGTCATGAGGAATTACAGCATTCACCATTCCCATGTCGAAAGCTTCCTGTGCATTATAATTTCTTCCTAAAAAGAAAATCTCACGCGCTTTTTTCTGTCCAACCATTTTCGCTAAATAAGCAGAACCGTAACCACCGTCAAAGCTAGTTACGTCAGCGTCAGTTTGCTTGAAAATTGCGTGTTCTTTACTTGCTAAAGTTAAATCACAAACTACATGAAGCGAGTGACCACCACCAACTGCCCAACCCGGAACAACCGCAATCACAGCTTTTGGCATAAAACGGATCAGTCTTTGAACTTCAAGAATATTCAAACGGTGTCTTCCATCTTCGCCTACATAACCTTGCTGACCTCTTGCTTTTTGGTCGCCTCCGCTACAGAAAGCCCAAACTCCATCTTTAGAACTTGGCCCTTCCCCTGAAAGCAAAACCACGCCAATTGACGGATCTTCTGATGCATCATAAAAAGCATCATACAATTCCGAAGTTGTTTTTGGTCTGAAAGCATTACGGATTTCTGGTCTGTTGAAGGCAATTCTTGCCACCCCGTTGCATTTTTTATAAGTAATATCTTCGTATTCCTTTACGGTTTTCCACTCGATCATTTTGTAAAAATTTTCCCCAAATATACGGAATTAGGGAGAGATTTTTATGATAGTCATTCTTGAAATATGAATAATGATTAATTGGTAATAAGTAATTTGATGCGAAATTTTAAAGGAATTATTTCTTTGCCATAAAGTTTTTCATTTCGTAAGAATGTAGTGAGTTTATTTTTCTGTTTAGATTACTGCGGAATGACAAAGCGAGAATAAGTTTTTTATTTAGAATAAAGTGAAGCAGAATAAAGATCTCAATAGCGTTCATTTTTTGTGTTCAAAAGCCTGAGTAATTTAAAATCTAAATATGTAAATTTGAATAAAAGATTTTGAAAATGAGTACTTCTGAATTACAAATGAAACTTGATTTGATCAATAGAATATCAATATTGGATGATGCCAGAATTATTAAAGAGATTAAAAAATTGCTGGATTTTGAACTTGATGAAAAAGTATATGAACTTAATCAACCCCAAAAAAGCAGAATTGAAGAAGCTCGTAATGAATATAAAAATGCTCAGATATTAACTGAAGAAGATGCTAATAATGAAATTGACCAATGGCTCAACAAAAAATAATCTGGACTAAAAAAGCCAATATTGAACGTAAAGAAATTTTAGAATATTGGATTGATAAAAATAAATCAGCAACATTCAGTAAAAAATTGAATTTGTTTTTTGTTGAATCTTTAAAGCAAATCTGTATTTATCCAAATCTCGGTAGAAAAACTAGTGATGAAAAAACAAGAGTTATCATTGTTAGAAACTATTTAATTTTTTATGAGTTCAACGAAAAAGAAATCATCATACAATCTGTTTGGGATGGTAGACGCAACACAAAATAAAAAGCCAGCTCTCACGAATCGGCTTTTTCAATTATATTTTATCTAAAATCTTTTTTGGTAAAATTCTCACTAATTGGGGCTTATAATGTTTTTCAAGAATTAAAAACTTCCAATATTTTTTATCTGTTGAAATTGCACATGCTCTCATTTTGGCATTAATAACATAAACTCCTTTTTTCAATAATTGCACATTATCTTGTACATATTTAGCCTTTATAGCCGTTTCAATTTTATTTTGCGTCTCATCATTCATCGAACTGATATCACATTGTAGTTTTAAACCATAGTTTGTAATAGAAAAATACTCCCCATCAAAATTCTGGTTTCTCAATTACTCCAAAACTTAAATCCTGTATATTAATTTTCAGAAGTGAATTATTGTAAGTCATTTCCAGAATTTGCGTCATCTGTTCTTTAGAAATTACCGTAAAATATTTTGGATAAATACAATCTACAGCTTGGTTCATCTTTTTAGCCTTAATACTATTGACAAAATAAGTAAGAGATTTTTTTATCTGAATTTCCTCAGAGCTTCCTTTAGCTTGAGCGAAAGAAAGTATAGATATAAGAACAAATAATATTGTAATGAATTTATTTTTCATCTTAAAAAATTAGTTTTTTTTGAACACAAAAGTAATAAAAAAGCCGACTCTCACGAATCGGCTTTTACATTTTCACAACTTATCCAAAATCTTTTTTGGCAGAACTTTCGTCAGTTGTTTTTTATATTCTTTATCTGCAAAAACCACTTTCCAGTTTTTCTTATCTTTTGAAACGGCAACCATTTTCATCGGTGCGTTAATAATATAAGCGCCTTCTTTAGCAAGATATTCTACAGTTCCCTGTCCATATTTTTTGGTAAGCATCTCTGAAATAGATTTTTTCATTTCTTCATTCATCGAACTTACATCCGCTTTTAATTTTAAGTAATAGCTTGTAATTGAAAAATTTTCGCCTTCAACTAGCTCGGGTTTTCCTACCGAAATAAATTTCATATCCAGAACATCTATTTTCACAAAAGGATTATTGTAGGTCATGTTCAGCATTTGCGTGAACTTCTCCTTATTGACAATCGTGAAGAATTTTGGATAAATAGCATCAACAGTCTGGTCTAGCTTTTTATACTTAATTGTATTGGCAAAATAAACCATCGATTTTCTGATTGCCTGATCGTCTGTATTTACTTTTGTTTGAGCAAAAGAAAACAGAGAAACAAAAATAAACAGCGCTGTAATTAATTTAGTTTTCATGAAATGATTTTATTTAAAATTATAAAAGCCATCTCTTTCGAGACGGCTTTCAAATATATTTAAAAATTTCCGATTAAGGAACTTTTACCAATTCTACATCGAAGATTAACCATGCATTTGGCGGAATAACTCCTCCTGCACCTCTTTCCCCGTAACCCATTGCTGGTGGAATCAATAAAGTAGCTGTTTCACCTTCTTTCAATAACAAAATTCCTTCATCCCATCCTTTGATTACTCTACCTGTTCCTACAGGGAATTCAAGAGGTTCATTTCTTTTGAATGAAGAGTCGAATTCAGTTCCGTTAGTCAATTTACCTGCGTAATGCACTTGTACATTGTCACCAGCTTTAGCAGCTTTTCCTTCAGTCTTTTTAGTAATTTTATAGTAAAGACCAGATTCAGTTACCTGCATTCCAGCTTTTAAATCTTCCAAAGCTTTCTTAGCTTCAGCTTCAGCTTTTTCAGCCATAGCTTTGTTATTTGCAGCGATTTTACCTTTTCCTTCGTTGAAAGTTTTTGCAGCATCATATCCTTTATACTCATCTCCTTTGCTGAAAATGCTTACTTTTTCAAGAACGATGTCTGTTTTTGGTTTATCCTGAGCTCCTTTTTCAACCGTAGCAATTGCATCGATAGTTTCAGTTCCTTTTACAACTTCACCAAAGATAGTGTGCCTTCCGTCTAACCAAGGTGTAGCCACTTCAGTAATGAAGAACTGAGAACCGTTTGTGTTTGGTCCTGAATTAGCCATCGAAAGAATACCTTTTCCTGTGTGTTTAAGGTCGTTTTTCTCGTCTTCAAATTTGTATCCAGGATCTCCCATTCCTGTTCCTTGAGGATCACCTCCCTGAATCATGAAATCTTTAATTACTCTGTGGAAGATTGTTCCGTCATAAAAAGGAACTCCTTTCGCTTTCGCTTTATTATCGATTTTCCCTTCTGCAAGACCAACAAAGTTAGCCACAGTTACCGGTGATTTTTTGTCTTCAAATTTTACAATAAGGTTACCTTTTGTAGTTTGAATATTAGCATAAAGTCCGTCTTTAAGCCCTTCGTAAGTTTCTTTGTCTACGTTCATCTTTTTATAAATTGGAGTACAGCTTAAAAGCGAAACGCTTGCCGCTGCTAAGATTATATTTTTGTTTAAGAATTTCATTTTACAGTACTTTTAATTTTATAATTAAAGGAATATCGTTATCAATTTTATTTTCGTCACCGTAAGTTCCGTAAGCTAATGATGATGGTACAAGAAGCGTTACTTCTTCCCCGTTCTGCATGTATCGAAGAGCATTTTCAACAGCTTTAAGCTCATCAAAATGTCCGAATCTTGCATCGTTTCTGCTTATAGATTTATCATAAATTTTAGTCTGGTCAAAATCATAAAGATCGTACGAATACGAAACTGTAGATTCATCAGGTCTTCTTTCCCGCTTATCAAAACCATCGACCGTCGTCCAATAATTCAGTTGTGTTGGAAAGAATTTTATATTTTGACTTGTAATCCAATCCTGAATTTGCTGCCTTTCCACCGTATTCAGATTTTTCATACGGTTTTTAGAAACATCCAGATCATTTTGGCTCAAAACACCACCAACCGGTGGATGCACCGGGTTATTTCTTTTGCAGCTCAATAAGCTAAGAAGAGATATAAAGACTAATTTTTTCATAAAAACTTTTGCGAAAATAAGCATTTCGGGAATCAATTACAAAACTTGGTGAATTTATATTTAGAAACTACTGAAATTTCATTAAGAGACTAAGATTGTTAATGATAGTTTTAATTTAATATTAAAATCAATTACCATTTCGTATTACAATTTTAAACAAAAAAAGCCAGGAAATAATTCCTGACTTTGTATTGATATTTAATTCTAAAATTAAACAGTTTCTAGTGCATGATCAACCAAAACTCTCCATCCGAAAGGATCTTCTGTAAGGTTATTTTGTAAATCTACTAAATCATTTTTAAGGATTACTGCAAAACTTTCTTCGTCTGAAAGTCTAGGCAATTCAAGTTTTTCACCATTATATCCTAAAGCCTGGAAAACAGTTGTAACAACCGCAGTTCCTACTCCCCAAACTTCTTTCAAAGTTCCGTTTTTCTGAGCTTCCACAACATCTTTTACTTTAATAGGCTCTACTTTTATTTCAAAACCTCTTTTCTTAGCCAATTGAATGAAACTATCTCTTGTAACACCATCCAAAATTTTCTCAGAAGTAGGTGGCGTATAAATAGTATCGTTGATTCTTACGAAAACATTCATTGTTCCACTTTCTTCGAAATATTCGTGAGTAGCATCATCAGTCCAGATAATCTGATCATACCCTTCTTCCATTGCCAATTGAGTTGGGTAGAAAGAAGCAGCATAGTTTCCTGCAGCTTT
Source organism: Chryseobacterium scophthalmum (assembly GCF_900143185.1). Lineage (NCBI taxonomy): Bacteria > Pseudomonadati > Bacteroidota > Flavobacteriia > Flavobacteriales > Weeksellaceae > Chryseobacterium > Chryseobacterium scophthalmum. The sequence continues at coordinate 779,915 of NZ_FSRQ01000001.1, forward strand.
AGCAGAACCAACACCACCACTTGCCGCTCTAGAATAATGATCTGAAATTTTTACAGACACAGGTTCTGTATAATACATTTTTGCCGGTGTAGCTACAATTGCAAACATATATTTATTAGCTACTCTTGCTTTTAAAGCTTCTTCAGTAGCGAAAATTAATGGTCTGATATATAAAGAATTACCTTCTCCTTGCGGAACCCATTCTCTATCAATATCGATTAAAGCTTTCAAACCATCCAAAAAGATTTCTTCTGTAACCTGAGGCATTGCCAAACGAGCTGCAGATTTATTGATACGCTCAAAATTCTTTTCTGGCCTGAAAAGGAAAACCTGTCCGTCTTTATCTTTGTAGGCTTTCATACCTTCAAAACAAGCTTGCCCATAATTCACTCCCATCATAGCAGGCGTAAACAATAATGGACCATAAGGAACCAATTTTACCTCGCCCCATTTTCCGTTCTCATACTCGCAGATAATCATGTGATCACTGAAAGTACCTCCAAAAGAAAAATTATTAGGATCGAAAGTAGAAATTCTAGAGTTTTCTGTTTTTTGAATTATCATTTCTTAAAATTTTTATGATGTTCTACAAATTTAACATAATTTTCCAAATATAAAAATTTTAGATTAAATTTGAAAAAAATTACTTTGGAAAGAGAAATAAAGACCACAAACGACGGTAGTAAAACACTGTTTATCAGTGAATTAAACGAAAACTACCACTCTCATCACGGAGCTCTTCAGGAAGCCGAACATGTATTTATTAAAAATGGATTAAACTTAATAAATGATTACGAAATTAACATTTTAGAACTCGGTTTTGGAACAGGTTTGAATGTTTTGGTAACAATTAATGAATATTTAAAAACTGACAAAAATCATATCATCAACTATTTTACCCTCGAAAAATATCCAATAAACGAGTCTGAAATTGAAAACTTAGCCTACTTTGAGCATTTTGATAACGTTGAATTAAAAAATATTTATCAAAAAATTCATCAATCTGAATGGGAAAAATCAGTAGAAATTATTCCAGGTTTTCATTTATATAAGATTCAATGCGATTTTTTTGATCTTAAAAACATTGATTTACCGAAAATTAACCTTGTCTATTACGATTGCTTCGGAGCAAGAGTGCAGCCAGATCTTTGGGAAATGCCTTTATTTGAAATGGTTTCTGATAAAATGAACGTAAACGGACTGTTAACAACCTACTCTTCTAAAGGAAGTGTAAGAAGGATTTTACAAGACCTTAATTTTAAAGTTGAAAAAAAACAAGGTCCTCCCGGAAAAAGAGAAATGATTAATGCCATAAAGTTATAGGCTGAAAGCTGGATGTTTGATGGTGGAAGTTTAACGTGAATTTAATCACAAATATCACCCCACTTCAAACTTCCAGCTTCCATCTTATCAATATTTTCCCTATTTTAGCTAAGCAAAATACTATCTATGATTGACAATATTAATATAAGAGTTTATGCATGCGTTGTAAAAGACAAAAAAGTTCTTACGCTTTTTGAAGAATATGCAGGTGAACCTTTAATGAAATTTCCCGGCGGTGGATTAGAATACGGAGAAGGATTGACAGATTGCCTGAAGCGTGAGTTTGAAGAAGAACTAAATGTAAATATAGAAATTGTAGAGCATCTTTATACCCAGGAAGATTTCTTGGTTTCCCGTTTCAAAGAAAACGAGCAGCTTCTTACTATATATTATATGGTAAACATAATTAATGAAGAAGATTTTATTATTCTTGATCCCTGCATTGAAAAAATAGACTGGATTTCTATTGACTCAACCGAGAATCCTTTTAGTCTGCCTATTGATAAAATCGTTTTCGATAAGCTGAAAGAAAAATTCCTGTAAATAATTTACAGGAATTTTTTATTTATCTAGATACTTTAAAATCTTTTGCTCCGGGATATGGTTGCAAATAACCGGAATTCCAATTGGACTGCAATAGCGATTCTAAAAACTCATCCGTTCTATTCTTGTGAGGATTGTAAGGCTCTTTCAAATCAATATCTGCCATTTTCCCTTTTACATTCCACCAAAATGCACTCCATCCGCCGCGCAATTCTCTAATGATTTCATAAACGTTTTTTCCGGTTGCTCTGTTCATTAATTTGGCAAAAACCTGACCTTCTGTTGTTGTTAAATCTCTCAACTGCTTTTCGTACTGATCAGCCAACATATTTTGTCTGTCTCTTACATATTTTCTTTTGGCTGCACTGTCAAGATTGTTCATTTCCCCCTGAATATCTCTGTATTGTTGCAATGCAGTTAAAAACAAAGGATAAACACGGTATAATTTTTTATTTAAAAAGAAGTAATAATTTTTATCGAGTTGATTATTAAATTTAGGCTTATTTAAAAGAACTAATTCATCCATCACCACGACAGTTTCACCGTTGATTTCGTAGAATTTAGCTTTTTGCCTTTCATCATAATAATATTTATTACCAAATTCATCGGTTTTCAATTGTTCCGGTGGATATTGACTGAGAGGCTTGATATTTATAGAATCTTTCTGCTGCCCAGAAACACCAATCACAAAAAACAGGAGAAAAAGGCAGGCAATTTTATGAAATTTCATTATTTTTACACGTATTATAACAAAATTTGACAACAAAAATCATTCCCTTTATATGAAATTCGAAAAGAAATCTTTGAAATTTTTAGAGAAATATTTAAACACTTCATCACCAACAGGTTATGAACATCACGGACAAAAAGTTTGGATGGATTATATCAGTCCATATGTAGACAAAGTAGAAGTTGACCATTACGGAACCGCATACGGAATCATCAATCCTGAAGCAGAATTCAAAGTAGTTATTGAAGCGCACGCCGACGAAATTTCATGGTATGTTAATTACATTACGGATGACGGATTAATTTATGTAATCAGAAACGGAGGTTCAGACCAAACTATAGCACCTTCTAAAGTTGTTCATATTCATGGTGAAAAAGGAATTGTAAAAGGAGTTTTCGGATGGCCTGCAATTCACACAAGAAGCGCCAATCAAAATGAACCCACTCCAAAAATCGACAATATTTTTATAGACTGTGGAGCAATCTCAAAACAAGAGGTTGAGGATTTAGGAATTTTTGTAGGATGTATGATTACATATCCTGATGAATTTTTTGAAATGAACGACCGTTATTTTGTTTGCAGAGCTTTAGATAACAGAATCGGCGGATTTATGATTGCGGAAGTTGCAAGGCTTTTAAAGGAAAATAAAAAACAAATTCCTTTCGGTTTATATATTACGAATTCGGTACAGGAAGAAGTTGGTCTTTACGGTGCAGATATGATTGCAGATACGATTAAACCTAATATCGCAATTGTTACAGATGTCACCCATGACACAACAACACCAATGATTGAAAAGAAAAAAGAAGGCGATCAAAAATGCGGCGATGGTCCGGTTGTATTTTTCGCTCCAAGTGTACATCACACGATTAGAGAATTAATCATTGATACCGCAAAAACTAAAAAAATACCTTTTCAAAGAGCAGCAGCAAGCAGAGCAACAGGCACAGATACAGATGCTTTCGCTCATTCTAACGGCGGTGTACCAAGTGCTTTGATTTCCTTACCTTTGCGCTACATGCATACAACAGTAGAAATGGTCTCTAAAGAAGATGTCGGAAATGTCATTCAGTTGATTTACGAAACACTTCTTAAGATAAAACCGGAAATGAAATTGAAATATCATTAAAAAAGAAGTTAGATATTAGATCTTAGAAGTTAGTTTAAAAACTAATGGTTGATTTCTAATATCTAACTTCTAATATATCTAATATCTAAGTAAAGTAAAAATGAAAACGAAGCTTATTGCTCCTTCCCTTTTATCTGCAGACTTTGGAAATCTGCAAAGAGACATTGAAATGCTGAACAATTCTCAAGCCGACTGGTTACATGTTGATGTAATGGACGGAAGATTTGTTCCTAATATTTCTTTCGGTTTTCCGGTGATGAAAACAATCCAACAACACGCAAAGAAATTTGTTGATGTACATTTGATGATTGTAGAACCTGAAAAATATGTTGAAGAATTTATCGATTACGGGGCAGATTTGGTTTCTGTACATTACGAAGCTTGTACACATCTTCATAGAACAATTAATTTAATCCAAAGCAAAGGTGCAAAAGCAGGAGTTGTATTAAATCCTTCTACTCCGGTTTTGATGTTGGAAGATATTATTTCTGATGTAGATTTGGTATTATTAATGAGTGTAAACCCAGGTTTTGGCGGACAAAAATTCATTGAAAACACTTACAAGAAAATTGCTGAGACTAAAGATCTTATTTTAAGCAATAATTCTACAGCGCTTATTCAGGTTGATGGTGGAGTAAATCTAGATAATGCATCTAAGTTATTTGAGGCGGGTGCCGATGTTTTAGTTGCCGGAAACGCAGTTTTCTCTACAGAAAATCCTGAAAGAACCATTGAGCTTTTAAAGGTTTAAGAATTCAAACTAAATACAAAAGGCTATTTCATAATAAATGAAACAGCCTTTTTTTTAAATTATATTGTGGTTATTTAATCAACTTGCTGAAAATTAAAACTTAAATCTCCACCATTATAATCCAGAGAAATATTGGTTGGAAAAACTTGAGAAGAGCCTCCTACCCATCGATATTCCCAAACTTTTATATTTCCCGCAGTAATTGGATAGACTGCATTACTGTTATCCGCTTTATTCCTTTTATACCAATCGTTAGAGTTCATCGTAATAACATATTTTTTGTCTTTTTCAAGCATCATTTCAGGAATACTTTTTACAACAACGGTATTGGCTGTAGCAACATTTACCATTTCAGTTCTTAACACCGTTTTTGTATCAAAATCCCAGATCGTTATTTTTAAATTCGGATTCAAATCAGGCAATTTTACGACCAAAGCATTTATTTTACCTTTTACATTTGGAGAAAATGTAAGACCAAATTCATAATTCCCAGAATTCACAAAATTAGATGTTGTTGTAAAACCTGCTAGATTATGATATTTATCTAAAGGATTTTCTTCATTATACACAATTGCAGCCGGCGGTTGATTATCATCTTCATCTTTACTGCAGCTCAAAGAAGAAAATACAATCATTAAAGGTAATATCATCAATACATTTTTTATTGATACATATTTTTTCTCAAAAAGGAAACTTAGATTTTTCATAATTTTTTATTTAAATATTATGAAGCAAATTTCAAAATAATACCTTTTTGAACTATCAGGAAAAACACTCTTTCTAACAGAGGCATTTACCTTAATAATGTACAAATAAAAAAAGGCAGTTTTATCAACTGCCTTTCTTCTCATTACATTGAGGAATTATATGGTTATTAGTTTTTCTCTTTTTTTGTTTCGATTTAGTGAAACCGATTACCTTTTTTTTAATGACATAAAGATGGTAAAATAAAAAACATCATCCTATCCGTAAAAACACTGAAATTTCAATAAATAAATCTTTATTTTAATTTTTAATTCAACCATATTAGACTTTTGATTATAATACTTTCAATCACCAAAAAGTTAATTAGATTTAATTTAAATAATATTTTTTATAAAAATCAAATTTTTAAATTATATTTTTTTAGGACGAAATGGCAGATAATTAATAAAAAAAATATTAGCACAAAAAAAATCCGGAATAATTTCCGGATTTTTTATTTATGGGATTTTAATTAAAAAATCTCTCTTCCTGAAAAATGAAATTGAGCTTCAATTAAAGCATTCTCGTTAGAGTCAGAACCATGCACAGCATTCTCTCCGATGCTTCTAGCAAACATTTTTCTGATAGTTCCTTCAGCTGCTTCAGCAGGATTTGTAGCACCGATTAAAGTTCTGAAATCTTCCACTGCATTATCTTTTTCTAAAACCGCAGCAACGATTGGACCTGAGCTCATAAAATCAACCAATTCTCCGTAAAAAGGTCTTTCTGCATGTACTTCGTAGAATTTTTTTGCATCAGCAACAGTAAGTTGAGTTAATTTCAAAGCTTTGATCTTAAAACCTCCTTCTGAAATCTTTCCTAAAATAGCTCCAATATGACCGTCAGCAACTGCATCTGGCTTAATCATTGTAAATGTAATGTTTGACATAACTGTATATTTTTTTTAATGGCGCAAAATTACAAAAAATATCCAAAATATAGTTTTAATTTAATTTTAACATAAAATAACTTTTATTAAGAAATTTTAAAATCATTTTTGGCACAGTAATTGTAATTACTAATTCGATTCTCATGTTTAATTTGAGTTTTCATGGTTATTAGTTTTTACCCAGCTTCGGCTGGGTTTTTTTATTCACAAAAAACAACCGAATTATTTGCAAAATTCACAATAACACAATCATTCACAATCATACATAATAATCTTTTGCTTCAAAATCAATCAAAGCAATAAATTAAACGTAGAAAATAAGATAAGAAATTACTTATATACGAGTGTTTTCTTCTGCCTCGTCCATAAGCTTGACATAGGTAGAATATCTTGTAGGTTGGATTTCACCAGTCTCTAAAGATTCTAGAACTGCACATTTTGGTTCATTCACATGCATGCAGTTGTGATATTTACACTCTTCCCTTTTTTTGAATATTTCAGGAAAGTAATGTTGTACTTCTTCTTTCTCAATATCAATCATGGCAAATTCACGTACACCTGGAGTATCGATAACGTTTCCGCCAAAATCCCAAAAATGCATCTGGGCAAAAGTTGTGGTATGTTTTCCTTTTAAATGAGTATCAGAAATTTCAGAAGTTCTTAAATTAAGATTTGGCTGCATTGCATTGACCAATGTAGATTTTCCGCAACCTGAGTGGCCAAAAAATACTGAAGTTTTATCTTTTAGTATTTCAACCAAATCATCCAAATTAAGTTTAGAATAAGAAGAAATCTCCAATGTTTCATATCCAATTTCGTTGTATAGAAATTCAATGTCTTTTACAATCTCAGATTCTTCTTCAGACAAAACGTCCATTTTGTTAAACAGAATAAGAGGTTTTATATTATAAGCTTCACAGCAAGCAAGAAACCGGTCAAGAAAACCTAGAGATGTTTCAGGATGCTTTAATGTAAAAATGAAACACGCCAAATCAATATTCGACGCAATAATATGTGCTTCTTTTGAAAGATTTACAGATTTTCGGATCAGATAATTTCTGCGTGGTTCTATTTTTGTGATCCAAGCAATATCATCCTGCTCCAGCTGAAATTCGACAAAATCACCAACAGCTAAGGGATTGGTAAGTCTGGTTTTTATTAATTTAAATTTTCCACGGATTCTCGCTTCAAAAATTTTTCCGGTTTCTGTTTCCAAAACCTGATACCAGCTTCCTGTAGATTTAATGATTTTTCCTTTCATACGATAACTGCAAAGATAAGGAATTAGGTTTTAGATAACAGGATTTAGTTTATATCAGATTTGCTTAAATATAAATTCTAAATCCTATCATCTTTTTTAAAACCAATTTATCTATTAATCATAATATTGTTTTGAACTTCAATAGATTCTTCGTGAATCGCTTTGAATACTTTTTCAATAAAATCCTGAGACATTCCTGTTTCTGTTGCTTTTTGTGCAGCATATTCAGTAATTACTTTCCAACGATCCGGCTGAAAAATAGCAATATCATTTTCCTTCTTCAACTTACCGATTTTTGCAGAAATTTTCATTCTTTGAGAAAGCAATTCGATTACTTGAAAATCCAGATCAGAAATTAAAGTTCTGTGTCTTCCCATTTCATCATCAAAACCAGCTAAACCTGTACTTCTAACTTTAAGATTAGAAATCATCTCACCCAAAACTTCAGGAGTAATCTGTTGCGAAGCATCGCTCCATGCTTCATCAGGGTTACAATGTGATTCAATAATAGCACCTTGGTAACCTACATTTAAGGCTTCCTGAGTAATTCCCGCTAATCCGGTACGATTTCCACAAATATGTGAAGGATCGATCAAAATTGGAATATTTGGAAACTGACTTTTGAAGTCTAAAGCAATCTGCCAGTTTGGATTATTTCTGTATTTAGTTTTTTGGTACGTAGAAAATCCTCTGTGAATCGCTCCCAGGTTTTTAATACCCTGTCCTAAAAGTCTTTCCAAAGCACCAATCCATAAAGCTAAATCAGGATTTACAGGATTTTTTACCAAAACTATTTTTTCAGTCCCTTTTAAAGCTTCCGCAATCTCCTGAACTGTGAAAGGATTTACTGTAGAACGTGCACCGATCCATAGAATATCAACATCTGCTTTCAACGCGGCATCTACGTGATGAGCATTGGCAACTTCTGTTGCAGTTTTGAAGCCATATTCTTCCTTTACTTTTTTTAGCCAGTTTAAACCAATCACACCAACTCCCTCAAAACCATTAGGTTTCGTTCTTGGCTTCCAGATTCCTGCACGGAAAATAGGAACTTGTGCATTAGTTTCTTTAATTCTTTTGGCAGTTTCCAGCATTTGCTGTTCGCTTTCTGCACTACAAGGTCCTGCGATAATGAGTGGCTGTTGGAACTGGTTAATCCAGTTGTTTTCCAAATCTCTTAAGTTCATATTGTTGTAAATTTATATTTTTAAATTAGAGTCAATAGTATATCTATTATAAAGTTTATTTATAATTCTTTCAAAAAAATGTCGTTCAAAAATTGTTGTGAAATCAGGAATCTAAAAGTGAGTCCTTATATTTTTTTAAGAAAGAAATTAATTAGCTATACCAATAAAATCGATAATAACTTCTAAAATTTCTATAATAAAAAGCGTCAAAAGAAAGATAGCTGCTTAAGAAATAAGCAGGTATAGTATTGATTTTTGTAGCAAAACCAGAGGTATATGGAATTTTAGAATGTTCCACTTTTATACTATAATTTATCTTTTGTTTTGTAAATATTTAGCAAATATATAAAAAATTATGACAAATCAAACTTCATTAAATCATCTAAATCTTTTAATAAAGGATTCATTTCCACAAATTTCTCAAAGATTTTCTTAGTTGTCATGATTTCTATCTTTAAATTCTCATGATCTTTTTTAAATTCGAAAACGATGGAGTGATTATTTACTTTATGTTTAAAATGATTGAAAAACTCAATGCTTATTTTGTCAAACTCCCCTTTGGCAGAATCTGATGGGTAAGAAATCTCAATGGTTTTTTCGTCAATTTTCGCCAGTTTAAAAGCTTTAATGGCATTAAAAACTACAGGATCTTTAGTGCGGAGAGTTTTTAAAAGTATCGTCCATTCTGTCTGAATATCCGTATCTGTGAAATGATGCTCTGGAAGATTTCCTGTATTTACAATCGCAGGTTTTTCTTTTTCATCAGCTTTTTCTTCTTTATTAAGAAAAGAATTAATGCTAAATCCGGAAGAAATATTTGGTTTTGATAAAGGCTTTAAAGGCTTAGTAACAGGTTGTGAAATTTGTTCTGGCTCAGTTGTTTTAACCTGAACTTGCACATCTTCTACTTTCTTTTCCTGAACTTGAGTCGGTAATTTTATTTCCTGTTTCTCGTTAAGAAACGGAGCCAGTATTAAGAACTTTTTTTTTTAGCTATTTCGCCAGTGGCTGAAAGAGACGATAATTGCATCAAAGCAATTTCTACAGTAAGTCTAGGATTTTTTGAATTCTTATAATTGATATCTGCGTGATTACAGATTTCAATTCCGTCGATGAGATTTTGAGGACTCCATTTTTGTCCCTGGTCAACAAATTTTATTTTAGTCTGCTCTCCTACTTCAATTAAATCTATTGTTGAAGAATTTTGAGCCATCATCAAATCGCGGAAATGGTTTCCAAGTCCGGCAATAAATAGATGCGGATCAAAACCTTTTTTTACAATTTCATTAAAAGCAAAAAGAATTTCCGGAATTTTATTTTCTTTAGCCAGATCAACAATTTTCAGATATTGATCGTAATCTAAAATATTGAGAACTTCAGCTGCCTTTGCAAGAGTAATATTTTTTTGAGAAAAAGTAGAAAGTCTGTCAAAAATTGAAAGCGCATCTCTTAATGCACCGTCTGCTTTTTGAGCAATCAAATACAATGCATCGTCTTCATACTTTACATTTTCTTTTTCTGCAATCCCTCTTAAATGACTCTGAATATCAAGAATTGTGATTCTCTTGAAATCATAAATCTGACAACGTGATAAAATTGTTGGAATAATTTTATGCTTTTCGGTTGTCGCCAAGATAAAAATAGCATGAGCAGGAGGCTCTTCTAGAGTTTTAAGAAAAGCATTAAATGCAGCTGAAGACAACATGTGAACCTCATCAATAATATACACTTTGTACTGACCAACCTGAGGTGCAAAACGCACCTGATCAATCAACTCACGAATATCATCAACAGAGTTATTGGATGCTGCATCGAGCTCATAAATATTATAAGCAAAACCATCTTCAGAGACAGATCCGTCTTTTTCGTTTATTTTTCTTGCCAGAATTCTGGCGCAAGTAGTTTTACCAACACCACGCGGTCCGCAAAACAATAATGCCTGCGCCAACTGGTTTTCTTCAATGGCGTGTTCTAAAGTATCTGTAATATGAGATTGCCCAACAACGGTGTCAAACTGTTGAGGACGGTATTTTCTTGCAGATACGATAAAATTTTCCATTGCCCAAAAGTAAGAAATATAGTTTTAATTTGAAAATTTTAGCTTTCAAATTTTAGAAAACTACGTTTTACATTTGGGCAAGAAATTATTATTTATTGTAAGCGAAGTCGATAATGTCTACCAATGCTTTTTCAATTTTCTTTCTTCCTTCCTCAGTCTTCATCTCTATTCCGCAGAAAGTAACTCCGTTGTGACCGGTATAAAGATTCAAATGGTAAATTCCGGCTACCAAAATTGCAGTAATCGCTCTGTATTCTTCTGCTTTATCTCCGAAATGAGGATCTGTAATATTCTTGAAAAGCTCTTCACCTACTTCTTCTCTCTGATCCAAAAGTTTTTTAAGAATAGGTCTGCTTTCAGACATTTCCCAAACTAAAATCTTTTGAAGCTCTTTATTTTTCTTCAGGTTTTCAAACTGGTTAAGAATTGCCAATTTAGACATTTCTCTTCCTCCATCAGACAAATCGACGTCTTCTCCTAACTCAAATTTACTCCAGTAATCCTGAGATCTGATGTATTCATCAATTAATTTGTCTGTACTTCCGAAATATTCATAGATCAGTTTTTTGTCAAAACCGGCAACAGCAGCAATCTTGCTTACCATTAATCCTGAATATCCTTTCGTTTTCAAAATCTTTCCTACTGCATTCAGTAGTTTTTGTTTTGTTTTTTCTTTGTCTCTAATAGGACCTTGTACAACTTTTCTGGGCATCGTTTCTATTTTTTGCTAAAAGCAATTATTTAATATTTAAAAATCTTACACAATATCTAATGTTTTATTTATAAAAGATTTATCAAGTCTATTCACAAATATACATCTCTTGAGTGAGAATTGTATAAGATATATTTTAATTAACTACGATTTTTTTCATCATCCGGTTTTGCAATGTAAAAAAAGGAAACAATTTATTTTATTCTTTAATTTTTTTTCAAATAAAGAGTGCAAAAATACTACATACAAATCAATTAATTATCATAAAAAAATAAGAAATATTTACACAAAATAAATTATGAGTAAAATATAATTAAAAATAAAAGCATTTAAAAATAACAATCACAATAAAGCTATTATATGATAAATGATATCATGAATTAAAATAATTCACCATTCTTAATTAAAATTACAATTTTTTTCAATATTAAATTAATAATTCATAAAAGATTTTAATATTTTTTTTCACTGCTTTCTCCGTACTGTTGCATGTTTGATGCCATCCTTGTTTTTTAAAATAATTTTTATTCATCAGCTCTATTTTTTGTAGCAAAATTTTATTTTCATCCATATTACAGATGTATCTTTGCAGTTCTATTCTAACTTTATTCAAAAAAAACAAGGGTATAATTATACTTAAATGAAAATCATTCCTATAAAAGAAGGTAATTTCATTGCCGACAGATCTAAAAATTTTAAAATTCTTGAAGAAAATCCGGAAGCTAAAGGAGTCAGAATGTCTATTCAGCCTTTTTTAATTATTACCGAAAATGATCATATTCTTATCGATACAGGTTTAGGCTGGAAAAACAAAGAAGGAAAGCCGATTATCAATGAAATTTTGCAAGAAAAAAATATTCATACCAGTCAAATCACAAAGGTTTTGCTTTCACATTTACATAAAGACCACATCAATGGAACTTTAGTGAAAACAGATTATGGATTTGAACCTAATTTTCCGAATGCTGAAATTTATATTCAAAAAAGAGAACTTGATTTTGCTTTTGAAAGCCGTGGAAATCCATCGTTTGATTTTGAAATTTTAGAAGCGCTTATTCAACAACCCAATATTATTTGGATGAATGATGATCAGGGAAAAATTAATGATGAAATTCATTATGAAGTTGTTGGTGGTCACAGTCCTTTCATGCAGATTTTCAAAATTACCGAGAATAATGAAACGACATTTTATGGCGCCGATAACCTCCCACAAGAGTCTTATTTAAAATATCATGTCGCTTACAAAAGTGATTTCGATGGTAAAAAAGCCATGCAACTTCGTTTAGAATGGCAAAAAGAAGCTATTGAAAATAAATGGAAAGTTCTTCTTTATCACGATCTTGAAAAAAGTATTTTACAGTTCTAAATTCCCACAAATAAAAACCTCCTGCAAAATAGATTTACAGGAGGTTTTTATGACAAGATCTTAATTATTGACTTACTTTATTTAGAAGCTCAATATCTTCAGAACTTAACTTGAGTTCAGGAGCTGCAAACAAAGTTTTCAGTTGAGACTCACTGGTTGCACTTACAATTGGAGCGGTCACCAAAGGATTTGCTAAAAGCCAAGCTAAAGCAACAGAAGCCTGAGTTGTTTCTAATCTTGCACTGATTTCATCCAAAGCTTTTAAAACATCAAGACCTTTCTCATCCAAATATTTTCTGACACCTTCTCCTCTTGCACTTTTCTTTAAATCATCTTCATTACGATATTTTCCGGTAAGAAAACCTGCAGCCAAAGACCAATAGGTAAATACACTCAAATCATATTCTTTCACCAAATCTGCATATTGAGATTCAAATTTTTCTCTTTCCAATAGATTATAATGCGGCTGTAATGCAACATATTTTGGAAGATTGTTTTTTTCGGCAACTTCAAAAGATTCTTTCAATCTTTCCAGTGAAAGGTTTGATGCCGCAATATACCTTACTTTTCCGGCTTTAATAATTTCATCATACGCCTCTAAAGTTTCTTCAACCGGAGTTTTCTGGTCATCAAAATGCGTGTAATAAAGATCTATACGATCGGTTTGAAGTCTAGCAAGAGATTCGTCAACCGATTTTAAAATATGTTTTTTGCTGATGTCGAAACCATGCTCTTTTGTTTCTGAGCCTACTTTCGTTGCGATCACCAAATCATTTCGGTTGTTTCTTTCTTTCATCCATTTTCCGATAATTTCTTCCGACTGACCGCCTTTTCCATTTACCCACCAAGAATACGTATCGGCTGTATCAATAAAATTGAAACCTCCTGCTGTAAACTGATCTAAAATATCAAACGATTTTTTCTCATCTAAAGTCCAACCAAAAATATTTCCTCCAAAATTTATCGGTGCTATTAAAAGATCCGTATTTTTTATTTTTATCTTTTCCATAAACAGATTTTATATTATTTAAAAAGTAAAGCTAATTTATGAAACAACCTTTGGAAAACAGCTCTGGAATTTAGTTTTAATAAAAATGTAGTCAATAGAAAATTTCGATTAAAAAAGTTTTAAATCAAATCTTGCAGTCAAATTATTTATGAATAAGATATTTATCTTAAATTTGTTCTTTCGAAATAAAGGAAATGGTGTCTTCCTTACCCAACCGCATTAAAAAGCTGATGGCGCCTGATTAGTTGAATGTTTATCATTTAATCAGGTTATTATGTTTAAAAAAAATAAAAAATCAGTTTTTAAAATTCTCAGTTTTTTTATTCAATTGTTTTTCAGAAAATATCCTTCTGTATTTTTTGTAGTGAAATGGCTTTTCATTACTGCAATTATTGGAGTTTTTATCGGATGTGCGTCTGCTTTTTTCTTACAGACTTTAGAATGGGCAACCCAATTGAGAGAAAATCATCTTTGGATTATTGTTTTTTTACCTTTAGCTGGATTTTTAGTTGGTTTACTCTATCACTACTTTGGTAAAGATGTTGAAGCCGGAAACAATTTATTATTAGAAACCATTCATGAGCCCAAAAAGACAATTCCTTTTAAGATGGCTCCATTGGTCTACTTTGGAACGATGATTACTCATTTTTTTGGAGGTTCTGCAGGTCGTGAAGGAACAGCTTTGCAAATGGCTGCATCAATTGCCGATCAGTTTTCAAAACCGTTAAGACTTTCAGCGGATGACAGGAAAATTTTAATTATTTCTGCGATTGCGGCAGGATTTGGTTCTGTTTTCGGAACTCCAATAGCCGGAGCGATCTTCGGGCTTGAAGTTTCTCTTACAGGAAGAATAAAATACAAAGCTTTATTTCCTGCAATTTCCGCATCAATCATTGCGGATTTAGTCACAAAATTCTTAAACACCCATCACACTGATTACCTCATCAATTTCGTACCTGAAATTTCGTTATTGAATATTTTATATGCTCTTATTGCCGGTATTTCCTTTGGTATTTGTGCCGCTTTTTTCAGTAAAACCATCCATAAAACAGGAGATTTTTTTAAATCTAAAATTTCTTATCCGCCACTTCGCCCGTTGATTGGAGGAATTGTTGTTTTAGTATCAGTCTGGTTAATGGGAACCACAAAATATCTTGGTTTAGGAATCCCTACAATTTTAGATTCTTTTTCGCAACAACTTCCGGCTTATGATTTTGCTTTAAAAGCGATTATTACGATTATTACTTTAGCTTCGGGTTTTAAAGGTGGTGAAGTGACTCCGTTATTTTTTATTGGTGCAACTTTAGGAAATGCTTTAGGATATTTTATCCCTTTACCTTTAGCGCTTTTGGCGGGAATGGGTTTTGTGGCAGTTTTTGCAGGAGCAACCAATACACCGATTGCATGCAGCGTAATGGCTTTTGAATTGTTTGGAATAGAATGCGGAGTTTATGTTGTTATCGCTTGCGTTGTTTCTTATTTTTTTTCCGGGCAAAACAGCATTTATAAAAGTCAGATCATCGGTAAACCCAAAAATAAAAGATATTGGAAAATAGAAGAATATCTTTAAGAAAAACCTAAGACCGAAATTTTTACGCTTCGGTCTTAGATTGAAGTTTTATTTTTGCAATTCTGGGATTGAAATTTTCTGTAAGTTCATTTTAAAACCTTCTAACTGATTTTTAATTCGGTCTTTTTCTGTTGAGAAAAAAGAGGTTTTCTCAAAAAGTTCTTTATAGTAATCAATCCCTTCAAAAAGATTAGATTTAAAAGTTTTCCATTTTTTTATTTGAGAATTAGTAAGTTCTCCTGAAAATTCTGAAATTTCATTCTTTAAATGATTCACATACATTTTCAGTTCATTAATAAACATATTCGGTCGCTCGGTTTCAGGAAGAATATTTCTATTTCCATAAATATGCTGAATCATTTCTGAAAGAGAAACCTCTTTATCGAAATACGCCAAATTTGGTCCAGGACAAATTACAACTCCCTGTTTTTCTCCTTTTATTTCAATTCCCTGTTCCAAATAGGCTGAGTTGACTAAACCTACACAAAGACAAGCTTTATCTGTGATTTCTTTTTTTCTTGATTCAAATTGCTTCTGAGTAATTTCATCTCTTACAGTTGCAAGATCTTTCAGTTTGATATCCTGATATTTTTTTGAGGCCGTACAAATTCCTTGTGGAGAGTATTCTTTGCTTAATGCCAATAATTTTTTAGGACACGAACTTCCAAATTTATTTTTAGCTTCTTTATGATGTTTCAAAATCTCATTTGATGTTCCTTTTACAGTATTAAACGGAACTCCCAAAGGAGAAATATTACTCAGATAATAATCATTTTGTTTTGATTTCACTAAAAGATTACGTGTTTCACGGTCTACTGATGTCGCTTCAGGAACCAATAAAAATGGTGAACCCCAACCAATACTGTCAACCTTATAATTTTCAAGAAGAAAATCATGTTCTTCAGAAGTTCCTACTCCACCCTGAACCGTAATTTTCATCTCTAAAGGTTCAGTCGGAATATATTTTTCTTTCTGCTCTAGAGCTTTAATCATTAAAGAATGTGCCGAAGAAATCAATTCATTTTTTTTCAATCTAAATTCTTCCATGATCGGACCTAATAACAAACCTTCCGTAGCAAAAGCATGACCACCACAATTCAGCCCCGATTCAACTCTATATTCTGAAACCCAAAGTCCTTTTTTAGCCAAAAAATTCCCCTGAATCATCGCAGAACGGAAATCACTTACTTTAAGAATGATTTTCTTTTTTATGAAATTATTAGCATCCGGAAAGAAGTCTTCAAATTCTTCAATATAACTGTACAAACGAGGGTTCATCCCCGCAGAAAGTACCATCGATGATGATATTTTACTTTGGGCAAACCCACGAAGAGAAGCATGTGCATCATTGAAAATAACAGGAAGCTGTTCATTATTACGATAATTGTCTTTATCAACCTTAGTCATAATATTGACATCAATATTTCCCGGAGTAAGATTTTTTTCTATAAAGTTTTTAATATTTAAAGCTATGGAATCACCCTGGTTCAGAATATTCTGTAGCCCGTCTTTTAATTCGGAAGTATTTGGAAGCATCGCCATGAAGTTCTTCAGAGCATCTGTATTTTTAGAAATTTCTTCTTTAAAAGATTCAAATTTCTCTGTCACGATATCGTCCATCATGTCGAGATAATCTGTAATTCTTTTGGCTCTGTAATCTTCGGTTTTTGAAGAAATTCCAAAATAATTAAGATTGAATTTTTTGCTGTAGAAATTTTTCATTTTCTCTACAATTTCGTCATCAATGATTGATATAACTGAAGAAATTCCGTATTGCGCGACACGAATCGGGCTGTCTATCGTGTAAGATAATCCCATAACGGGAATATGAAAACTGTGTAAAGGCTTATTAATCATTATTTTAAACAATCAAATTTTACTTTCATGTTTTATGAAAGTGATAATGATCTGAAAACCTGTATTCTTTACAAAAGTATAGAATTAAGATAAGCTATGCAAAAAATAACAAATCATTTTTAATGATGTCATAACTACAACCCTATCCATTATTTATTTTTAATTTTAAAGGTAAAAATCATATTAATTTGATATAATTTCCATTCTATTTTTATTAAATTTACACTTTCAATTCTCTAAATATCTATTTATTTACAATGTTTGTGTTTAGAAAAATACTCTTATTCAACATTCTACTTATAAGTTTTCTGACAGCAGCACAGAATCATCTCACTGCCTCACAACTGAAAACCAAAATCTCCAACAATTCTAAACTCTATAAAAATAATATTGACAAAGCTTATAAAGAACTAAACGGACTCTTGAAACAGTCTATCATTCTGAAAGACTCTATTTCTGAAATGAAAATTCTCGACAGAAAATGCAGATATTTTTATAGTAAAAATATGATGGACAGTCTGATTATCACCAGTGAGAATCTTCGAAAAAAATCGAGTTTATATAAAGATATTTATTTTGAAGCGATGTCTAATATTTATATTGCCGAAATATATTCTATCAACAAATTTCCTGATAAAGCAATTTCATATCTAAATTCTGCCTATCAAATTCTTCAAAAAGATGAATCAAACAGCAAAAAAATATTTTATGCAAAATCGAATGTTCTGAATAGTTTTGCCAATGTTTATTTAGATAAAAATCAACCAAAAGAAGCTTTAAAAAAGATTTACGAAGAAATTGAAAGTGGAAAAATGCTGAAGGATAAAAATGAACAAGACAATTTTCAATATTTGAATTATGCTAATCTGGCAAATATTTACATCCAGATTAATTCAGATTCGGCTTATCATTACGCCAAAAAATCAATTTTAATTAAACCTTCGGATGTAATCGATGACAAATCGATGATTGATAATTATTCTGTAATTGGAAAAGTATATAAAGGCAAAAAAGATTACAAAAATTCTATAAAAAACTTTCATAAAGCATTATTTATAAGCAACAAGAACGGAACAGAACTTAATAATAATCAGATTTATCATTCATTAAAAGATATATACAGTATTCTGAATAATAAAGACAGTGCTCATTTTTACAGCAATAAAATTGAGCAATATGAACTAAAATCTCTCAAAAGCAAATACAATTCTTTACAGGAAGTAATCAGTAAGGATAAAAAAGAACAGGAAAACGCTCAAAATCCTATCTGGTATTGGATTATTCCAGCAATTTCCGCGATCGTTTGCGGTGCTTTCCTAACATTTAAAAGAAAGAAAAGTAAAGTTGAGCCGGAAGTTAAACCGGAAATTGACCGCAGGGAAACCTATCATCATCTTATGGAACTTTTAGAGAAAAAGGATCCTGCTTTTTTATTTACTTTTGAAAAAGTCTATCCTGAGTTTTCTAATCAACTTCTCAGTAAGAATCCTGATTTACAACAATCAGAAATTGAGTTTTGCGCCCTGTTAAAAATGAAGCTTTCAACCAAAGATATCGCTAGAATAAGTTTTATAGAAACCAGAACGGTTCAGAATAAGAAGTATCGAATTAGAAAAAAATTAGATATTCCTCAGAATATCGACATTTATCAATGGATTGATCAAATTTAATTTCATCTCTCCTCTACTACTTATTAAATAGCTTGTAAACATTAATTAAAGAAGAATAAGGCTTTGGTTTTTCAAAGTCTTATTTTTTTATTTAAAACAAAACTAGTTTATAAATATATTATTTAAAACAAATTAAGTATATTTGTTTACTATAAATGATTTAATTATGAATTATAATTTAGCAAAAGATGTAATTCAGTTGCTTGAACAATTTGATTCTGAAAATACAAATTCACAATATACTTCTGATATTGAAGGATTTAAAACCTGGGTTCAGCATCAAGAAAATAAAAAAACACCTACTCAAAAGAATATTGTTTGGGAAGGAAAAGAAAACGGAAGAAGTCCGGAAAGCGTTATTAGTACACTACTTGTTCATATGAACAGATATGCAAAAACCTATTCAAAGTCTGCAATTGCCGGTTCAGAATTTTCTACACAAGAAGAATTTATATATCTGATCACTCTAAAATCTTTTGGTAATATGACCAAAACCGAACTGATTAAGAAAAATATTCAGGACAAACCGGTCGGAAACTTGATTATTAATAGACTAATTAAACAAAATTGGGTAAAACAATCTGATTCTAAAACAGATAAAAGATCGAAAGTATTGAGTATTACTGAAAAGGGACTGGAAACACTGGAAAAGCAAATGACTAATATCAGAAATGCTACCAAAATCGTCAGTGGAAATCTTACAGAAGACGAAAAGTATACTTTAATTGAACTTCTACATAAACTTGACCACTTCCACAATCCTATTTTTGGCAGAAATATTGACAGTACAAATTTATTAGATACGGTCTTTAAAGAATATTCATTTAATGATAATTAATTATGATTAAAAAAATAGCAGTTATTGGTTCGGGATTTTCAGGATTATCTGCTGCAGCTTATGCTGCACAAGCTGGTCATGAAGTTCACGTTTTTGAAAAAAACGGTAGTTTAGGAGGAAGAGCCAGACAATTTACCACCGATAACGGTTATGTTTTTGATATGGGCCCAAGTTGGTATTGGATGCCCGATATTATTGAAGATTTTTTTAATTCATTTAATAAAAAAACTTCTGATTATTACCAGTTGGTTTCTTTAAACCCTCAATTTGAAATGGTTTTTTCTGACGGAATTATGGCTGTTCCGAAAGATTATTCTGAAATGCGTGATCTTTTTGAAAATACCGAAAAAGGAGCAGCAAAAAAGCTTGACGAATTCATGAATGATGCTCAATACAAATACGAAGTCGGCATGAAAGATTTCGTTACAAAACCCTGTCATTCATGGTTTGAATTTGTTTCTCCAAAGATTGCAAAAAGTGCTTTAAAGCTTGATTTGCTATCTAATTTTCACCGTTTTGTAAGAAAATATTTTTCACATCCAAAACTGATTATGCTGATGGAATTTCCGGTTATTTTTCTCGGAGCTGCCCCAAAAGATATTCCGGCTTTGTACAGCCTGATGAATTATGGTGGTTACAAATTGGGAACATGGTATCCGATGGGAGGTTTTTATAAAGTGATTGAAGCTATGTCTGAAATTGCCAAAGAACAAGGCGCTCAGTTTCATTTAAATTCAAATGTTGAAGAAATTAAAATTAAAGATGGTAAAGCGCAATCAATGATTGTCAACGGTTCAGAAATTGAGTTTGATAGTGTAATTGCTTCGTCTGATTATCATCATACAGAACAGAATTTACTTCCAAAAGAATATCAAAATTACAACGAAGATTATTGGAAAAAGAAAACTTTTGCACCTTCTTGCTTGATCTATTACTTAGGATTTAAAGAAAAAATTTCAGATTTAAAACATCACACTTTGTTTTTTGAAAACGATCTAGATCTACACACTTCTGAAATTTACGAAGATAAAAAATGGCCGACAAAACCTTTATTTTATGCTTGTTGTCCGTCAAAAACAGATAAAAATGTAGCTCCCGAAAATTGCGAAAATGTATTTCTTTTAATGCCAATCGCAATAGGAATTGAAGATAACGAAGAAATCAGAGAAAAATATTTTCTTGAAATGATTGAAAGACTTGAAAAACACACCAAATCATCAAATCTTTTATCAAAAATCGATTATAAGAAAAGCTATTGCATTAATGATTTCAAAAACGATTACAATGCATACCAAGGAAATGCTTATGGTTTGGCAAATACGCTGAATCAAACCGCAGTTTTGAAACCTTCACTGAGAAATAAAAAAGTAAAAAATCTTTTTTATACAGGGCAACTCACCGTTCCAGGACCGGGAGTTCCGCCCTCGATTATATCCGGAAAAATAGCCGCAACCGAAGCCACTAAATAACCACAGAATATGAAAAAACTTTTCGATGAACTTTCTTATAAGATCAGCAAACAGACCACAAAACAATACAGCACGAGTTTTTCTTTGGGAATTTTGGCGCTTTCACCCAAGATCAGAAATTCTATTTATGCCATCTACGGATATGTAAGATTGGCTGATGAAATTGTCGACAGCTTTCATGGTTTTGACCGCACTACTCTTTTGGCTAGATTTCGTGAGCAAACCAACCAGGCCTTAGAAGAAAAAATTTCTTTAAACCCAATCTTGCAGGCGTTTCAGGAGACGATTCACCGATATGAAATCGATGTGCAACTGATTAATCAGTTTCTTAAAAGTATGGAAATGGATTTACAGAAAATCGATTATGATTCTGAACTTTATAAAGAATATATTCTCGGTTCTGCAGAAGTTGTCGGCTTAATGTGTCTTCATATTTTCGTTGACGGAAATAAAGAAAAATATAATCAACTGAAACCTTCTGCGATGAAATTGGGTTCAGCTTTTCAGAAAGTGAATTTTCTTCGTGACATGAAAGATGATTATCAGATCTTGGGACGTACTTATTTTCCGAATGTTGATATTTCTTATTTTGATAACGTTGTAAAGTCTCAAATTGAAAAAGAAATTTATGATGAATTTAAGGAAGCTTTAGAAGGCATCAAAAAACTTCCCAATTCATCAAGATTTGGGGTTTATTTGGCTTATCGATATTATACTTCTCTTTTCAGGAAAATAAAAAAAACCTCAGCCAATAAAATTATCAACCAAAGGATAAGAATATCAAACGGTAGAAAATTTTCTTTAATGATGAGCAGTTATGTGCAATACAAAATGTCTTTCCTATAAAATATAAATTAAAAAAAATGGTACACCAGCTTAAGCGTCAACAACAACTTAACTGCGATATAAAAACTGCCTGGAAATTTTTTTCTTCGGCAAATAATCTTTCAGAAATTACCCCAAAAGACATGAAATTTGTGGTAATAACACAGCTTTCTGATGATGAGATCTATGAAGGAATGCTGATCGATTATTACATTTCGCCTCTTTTGGGAATAAAATTAAACTGGCAAACCGAAATTACGGAAGTTAACTTTGAAAAAAGTTTTACAGATTTTCAGAAAAAAGGTCCTTTCAAACTATGGAATCATTTTCATGAGTTTATTCTGAATGATAAAGGTGTTTTAATGATAGATACAGTAAGTTACGAATTGCCTTTTGGTTTTTTAGGAGAAATAGCGCACAGTGTAATGGTAAAGAAAAAATTGGAACATATTTTTGATTACCGATTTAAAATTTTAGAAGAAACATTTAATAAAAAATAGCATGAATTTTTTAATTGTTGTAGCTACATTTTTTACGATGGAAGGAATTACCTGGCTAGTTCACAAATACATTATGCACGGTTTTTTGTGGCCGCTTCATCGCGATCATCACGATCACAGCAACGAAGGACATATGGAAAGAAATGATTATTTCTTCGCCATTTTCGCTATTCCAACCATTGCATTAATGTACTATGGAACGATTAATGATTTCAATATTTATTTTTATATCGCTCTTGGAATAACGATCTACGGAATGGCTTATTTTTTTGTACATGATATCTTTATTCACCAGCGTTTCAATATTTTAAAGAACACAAAAAACCCTTATTTACTGGCCATTCGAAGAGGTCACAAACAGCATCATAAACATACAGGAAAAGAGCACGGCGAATGCTTTGGCTTTTTGTGGGTTCCTGTGAAGTTTTTTAAAATGTATTTTAATAAAAATAAACAGTAAATGTTGCAATACACGTATTTAGCGATTAATTTTTTCACAATAATTATCTGTTTTATATTTTCTTTTCATCCGAAAATTAAATTTCACAGACATTTTAAAGCTTTTTTGCTTTCCTCAATTATTGTTGCTCTATTTTTTATTGCATGGGATGTTTGGTTCACGGTAAATGGAGTTTGGTGGTTTAATGATAAATATTTAATTGGCAAACGACTTTTCGGACTTCCGATTGAGGAATTATTTTTTTTTATCTGCATTCCATTTTCATGTGTATTTACCTATTTCTGTTTAGATAAATTCTTTAAACTAGACTGGAAACCTTCTGTTGAAAAGGTTTTTGTACTTATTTCAATTATTGCTTGTATTATTTTAGCAATTCTATTTAAAGATAAAATTTACTCTCTTGTTACTTTTCTTACCACAGCAATCACTTTAATGGTACTCTATTTTGTTTTAAAAGTAAAATGGATTGGTAAAGCTTCTTTTATTTATCTGGTTTTAATGCCCGGATTTTTGGCCGTTAATGGAATTCTCACCGGAACCGGACTCGATTCTCCCATTGTTAATTACAATCCAAAAGATTTTATAGGTTTCAGAATTTTAACGATTCCTATTGAAGATACAGTCTATGGTTACGAAATGATTCTGTGGAATCTTTTCTTCTTTCATAAATTTAAAAAAGATGAACAAAATTAATATATTCTGGTTTCGCAGAGATTTGAGGCTTTCGGATAATACAGGTCTCAATGCCGCACTACAATCCGATCAGAAAATACTTCCAATTTTTATATTTGATACCGCAATTTTAGATCAGCTTGAAAACAAATCAGACCGAAGAGTTGATTATATTCATCAGGCTCTCGAAAAAATCAATAATGAACTCAAAAGCCACCAATCAGGAATCAAAACTTATCTCGGTAAACCACTAGAAATTTTCAAAGAAATCATCAACGAATTTGATGTTGAAACTGTTTTCTGTAACCGAGATTATGAACCAAATGCAATAAAACGCGATCAGGAAATTTCAGATTTTCTCCATAAAAACAAGATCAATTTTAAAGATTATAAAGATCAGGTCATCTTTGAAAAAAATGAAATTGTAAAAAACGATGGTTTGCCTTACACGGTTTACACGCCGTTTTCAAAAAAATGGAAAGAAAAATTTCATCAAACTGAAATTCATTTAGCAAAAATTAACTTTAAAAATTTTTATTCATTTAAAACTAAAGACATTCATACTTTGAAAGAAATTGGTTTTGAAAAAACAGATATGGTTTTCATTGAACCTGTTCTAGATAAAAATGTGATAGAAACTTATGACAAAAACAGAGATTTTCCGGCTTTAAATCAAACGACACGATTGGGAATTGCTTTGCGTTTTGGAACAATTTCTATCAGAAAATGTGTAAAATATGCTTCAGAAAATAACGAAACCTGGCTGAATGAATTAATTTGGAGAGAATTTTTTATGCAGATTCTGTATCATTTTCCAAAAGTTGTCACAAAATGCTTTAAAGAAAAATATGAAAATATTCAATGGCGAAATAATGAAGAAGAATTTAAACTCTGGTGTGAAGGAAAAACCGGTTATCCAATTGTAGATGCAGGAATGCGACAGCTCAATGAGACCGGATTTATGCATAATCGAGTAAGAATGGTTGTCGCGAGCTTTCTTACCAAACACCTTCTCATCGATTGGAGATGGGGCGAAGCTTATTTTGCCGAAAAACTTTTAGACTACGAGCTTTCTTCCAACAACGGAAACTGGCAATGGGCTGCGGGTTGTGGTTGCGATGCGGCACCTTATTTCAGAATATTTAATCCGAGTGAACAAACTAAAAAGTTTGATAAAGATTTAAAATATATTACTCAGTGGAATCCTGAGAAACACGCTGTAAAAGCGCCTATCATTGAACATTCTTTTGCTAGAAACAGAGCTTTGGAGACTTATAAAAAAGCAGTAAAAGAATAATCTTTATTTTTAAAAACAAAAAATTGAAAATTCATTTAAATTAAGTACCACATAAGTGATGCGGGGCATAGTATTTGTAACTTATTAGTTAACATAATAAATACCACCATCCAATAATATGAAAGTTACAGATTTAAAAATTAAAAATCTTGTTGAATATCAAAAAGAGATTTTTACGATAACAGAGATTTTCCAGAATGAAAAGGATTATTTTGTTAAGATTGAAAATGAAAGTCATGCTATTTCTGTACCGGCAGAAAAAATAAGCCCTATTCAGATTACAGAAGACTGGTTAGAGAAATTTGGTTTTTTGAAAACTTACGCTTCCGATCAACAGATTATTCGCTACGAGAGACCAGAATCTTTCATTAAATATGATATTGATTTAAATTCAAAAAAGATTTTTGAAGGTTTAAAAATTTATGGGAATACGATAAAATGTAAATACATTCACGAATTCCAAAATATTTTCTCTTGTCTTTTTGGAAAAGAAACGACAGTTTTTCTTAAAAGCTCTTTTCATAAAGCAGCCATTTAAAAACGAAGCGATTAAACTTCATATTTTTATATTATTATCCCTGACTTAGGTTGGGGATTTTTTTTATGTCACTCTTATTTTGTTGCTGGCTTCAACCCAATTTTCTTTGCCACAATTTTTACAGCTTCCAGCATTTCCTTCTTCTTTTTTTTCTGTAAAACCGCAAAATGTACAAGAATAATGTCCTTCTTTTTTGATATATTTCATTGGATGATCCAAAGAATTCAGCATGATCGGAAGTCCGTATTTTACCTCTTTATCTTCATTAAAGAAAACACTTATTTCTCCGGAAACTTCTTCAATAGCAAACTCAATCTGACCTAAATGAGAAATACCTTTCACTCTTAATTCTGCAAAAAACTCATCACTTCCTAGGTTTTCTTTTTTAAAATTTTCGATGGCAAAAACTCCGTGCTCAATAAGACATATTGCCTTTCCTTCAAATAAATTTTCAATTTTTTTGAATCTTCCAATCAATGCTGTAATAGAAGAATACAAAATAATGATGACCAAAAAAACAAGCATCGACGAGACTATTCCCACTTCTTTATAAAACATAGGATCTCCGGCTGCAGAACCTAATCCGATAATCACAACCAACTCGAAGATTGAAAGTTGCTTCACCCCTCTTTTCCCTAAAACCCGAAGACTTATAATAATGGTAAGAAACATAATGATCGTACGAAGTACAATTTCCAGAAGAAATCCCCAATCTTCGGTTCCCAAGAATAATTCTTTCCAGGTAAAGTTTAAAAAAGTTACTAAAAACATGATGTCATTTTATTTGAAGATTCAAAAAATAAGCCAATAAAGCTACCCTTTTTTAATTTGAATCTGCAACAGAAACCTACATTTCATCGACAAATATTTGGTAATTGATTTATAAAAAATAATTATCTTTGAAAAATCACATTTCAGTGATTACATTTATATTAGTTAAAAATTATATTTACCAATGAATAAATTTCTTCTTCCGATATTATTTTCAGTCGTAATTACCGTCAATGCTCAAGAAAAAACTAAAACGGACAAACTCGACAGTCTTTTCACAAAAAATTATGAAGACAAAATCTTTAATGGAAATGTCTTAATTGCTGAAAAAGGGAAAATTATTTTCCAAAAAAGCTTTGGAGTTGCAGATTATGAAACGAAAAGACTTCTGAATAATACAACAATTTTTGAACTGGCTTCTGTTTCCAAACAATTTACAGCAATGGGAATTGTTTTGCTTGAAAAACAGGGAAAGTTAAAATATGATGATCCTATTTCTAAATTTATCCCTGAACTTTCTTTCTATAAAAATATTACAGTAAGAAATCTTTTAAACCACACAGGCGGACTTCCGGATTATATAGGATTATTTCAAAAAAACTGGGATAAATCAAAGTTTGCAACAAACAAAGACATCGTCACAGAATTTGCAAAATACAAACCAGAAATTAATTTTCAACCCAATGAAAAATATGAATACAGCAATACAGGTTATGCTCTTTTAGGATATATTATTGAAAAAGCTTCGGGAAAGACTTTTGGAGATTATTTAGAAGCAAATATTTTTAAACCTTTGGGTATGAAAAATACTTTTGTTTACAGAAGTAGATTTCAGCCAAAAGTTATAGAAAATTATGCAAAAGGATTTATCGAAAATGATTTTGGATCTATTATTTCACCTGACGATTTGGGAAAATCATACTACACTTATTATCTTGACGGAATGGTAGGTGACGGAATGGTCAATTCTACCACAGAAGATCTTTTAAAATGGGACAGAAGTTTATACACCGATAAATTGGTGAATGAAAAAGATAAAGCCATTATTTTTCAGGGAACAAAACTTAATGATGGAAAAATGACGAATTATGGTTTTGGTTGGCAAATTGGAGAAAATAAAGAATACGGTAAAGTAGTCGCGCATTCCGGATCTTGGGCTGGGTATACCAATTATATAGAAAGAAATTTATCTAAAGACCAAACTATTATTATTTTACAAAATATAGACACTCACAAAACAGAGATTCCTGCTCAAAGTGCAAGAAAAATTATTAATAATGAAAAAATTATTGTTACAACGGCTAAAAAAGCAGTTTACAGTGATAAAGAACTTAATCAATTTTTAGGAGTTTATTCTGCAGAAAATTTTCCGATGAAAGTCACCATTACAAAAGAAAACAATGTTTTGTATGCTCAAGCAACAGGACAAGATAAATTCCCAACAGAAGCTTTAGAAAACAATATATTTACATTTGATTTGGCAGGAATTAAATTAATTTTCAATCCTGAAAAAAATGAAATGATTCTTGAGCAAGAAGAAGATAAAACGTTATTTAAAAAAGAATAAAATGAAAATTATCACTACTCTACTTTTATCGTTTTCATCTTTAGCAATCAATGCTCAGCAAATTCTTAAGCAAGAAAAATATACCGGAACCATCGACGGAAAAATAAATATTTCATTTTATCTGAAAATTGAAGAAACAGGCTGTCCGAGTATTATTGCTTCCGGAATTTATAAATACACCGACAACAAAACTGCAAACTGGATTCTTTTAGATACTACTTTTTCTGAAAAAGCTCAACAATATACTTTTGTTGAGCATTATAATACAGGAATTATGCTTTTAAAACGTAATTCAGAAACCCTTCAAGGACTGTGGATTTCTCCTGATGGAAAAAAACAGCTTAAGGTCAATTTGAAAAAGATAAAACAATCTAAAGCTGAGATAGAAAAAATGGAGGACGAATTGGAAAAAGCCAATTACAGCGCCAATGATTGCTAAATTTAACGATGTCTAGTTCCTTTTTGATGATAAGAAACCTGCTGATTTGAATTGTAATGATCATTCAGATGTTGATTATTAAAACTCGCATCTACATGATTATGAGTTGAAAGGATATTTTCCGGAGTTTCGAGACGAATCTTTTTTCCGTTTTTAAAAACTTCTCCTTCAGCAGTTCGGTACATTTGATTTTCTTTGTACTGATTTCCATCTGGAGCCGTAAATGTGTGATTTTTATTGTTTCTTCCTTTTCTTTTTTGATTTAAAAAGACTAAAACTCCACCGGCAACAATACCTAAGGCAATTTTCACTGAATTTTTCATAAACTAATATTTCTTCAGTTAGAACAAAATTATTGCCAACCATAAGATTTGTGGTATATCCGAATAATTATTAAAATAAAAAGACTGTCAAAAAACATTGACAGTCTTAAAAAACTTGAGTTATAAACATAGACAAATAAAATTGGATTGATACTATCTATACACTCAAAATTATAAACTTTCGTTATAATTTTTTATGACCTAACGCATAAACTATTTTAAAGCTTCCTGGTTTTATTCATTTAATGATATTAATCAACAATTAAAGCTCAAATTTCTGTATAGTTTCCTTTTCAACTTCGATAGGAAACACTAATTTTGCGCTCAGTATTTAGAATAAATAAAAATAACAATGAAAAAGATATTGTATTCTGCTCTATTATTATTTTCTGTAATAATCAGTGCCCAAAAAAACACTTTATTACAGGCAGATTTTTGGAAATCTAAACCTAATGTAGAAAAAGTAAAGCAAGAAATATCCAATGGAAACAGTGCTTCTGAATTTAATGGAAGTACTTTCGATCCGGTTTCTCTTGCCCTTACCAATAAAGCACCTCTGGAAACTGTAAAATTTCTTTTAGAGCAAAAAGGAAATGCAGTAGACAAGCTTACTCATGATGGTAGAATTTATCTTCACTGGGCTGCAATGGCTGGAAATCCTGAAATCATTGAATATTTTATTTCTAAAGGTTCTGATGTTAATAAATTAGATACAAAAGGTTTAACGCCTCTTGCTTTTGCTGCAATGTTTGGTTTAAATGATCCAAAAGTATACGAAACATTCTTCAAAGCTGGTGTAAATCCGAAACACAAATATAAAAACGGAGCCAATATTTTGCTATTGGCAATTGGAAATGATAAAGATGGTTCTTTACAAAAACTTTTCACGTCAAAAGGTCTGTCTATAAAGGATGTAGATGACACCGGAGCAACTGCTTTTGATTATGCGGCGAGCTTCGGCAATATCGAGCTTTTAAAATCATTAAAAAACCAGGGTGTAAAAGCTTCAGATAAAGCTTTGGTCAATGCTGCAACAGGAACAAGAGCAGTTACGAATACGCTTTCTGTTTATCAATATTTAATTGATGAAGTAAAGTTAAATCCTTCTGCAACCAATGCAAACGGAGCAAACGCTTTACAGATTATTGCAAGAAAAAATAATCAGAAAGAAATCATCGATTATCTGATCAGCAAAGGAGTTGATGCCAATAAAACCGACAGTGAAGGAAATAATGCATTAATTACGGCTTCAGGAGGAAAAGATCTTGAAAATGTAAAAGCAATTGCAGCAAAAACCAAAAACATCAATGCTGTAAATTCTAATGGAGAATCTGCCTTAACTCAGGCCATTCAAAGTGGTTCTGCAGAGATCGCTAAATTTTTAATTTCAAATAAAGCTGATGCTAAAATTGTTGATGCAAAAGGAAATAATTTAGCTTATTATTTAATTCAGTCTTACAGACCTGGTCCACAAAGAGGTCCTGATGAATTTTCAGAAAAATTAAATATTCTTCAATCGAATAATATAAATGTTACTGCTTCACAAAAAGACGGTAATACACTGCTTCATTTAGCGATTGCAAAAAATGATCTTGATCTTCTGAAAAAATTGAGCGATCTAAAAATTGATGTAAATTCTGTTAACAAAGAAAGTATGACCGCTCTTCAAAAAGCAGCTTTGGTAGCAAAAGATGATACAATTTTAAAATATCTGGTTTCTTTGGGTGCCAATAAAACCATCAAAACAGAATTTGACGAAACCGCTTACGATCTTGCTTCAGAAAATGAAAGCTTAAAAAATAATAACGTATCAATCGACTTTTTAAAATAAATAATATGAAATATTTTAAAATTCAGGCTTTAGGAATTTTAATGACCTTATTTTGTGCAGGTTTTGCCAATGCACAGGCTTCAAAATATAAATGTATGCTTCAGTTGACCAGTTATGGCGGTGAAGGTGCTTATGTTGTAGTTTCTTTAATTAACCCAAAAGGTGCTTACGAAAAAACACTTTATGTGATGGGTCCTGATACAAAATGGCATGATACATTGAAAGAATGGCACAAATTTCAGAGTAAAAAACCTGTAAAATTAAATGCAATTACTGGAGCTTCTGTAGCAGATGGAGACAGAAGTATCTCTACGTTTTCTATTGAAGACAAATATCTGAACAAAGGTTACAAAGTACGTTTTGAAACGGCTGTTGAAGATAAAAAATACAATGTTTCAGATGTAGAACTACCTTTTACAACTGAAGGTATTACAACAAAAACAGAAGGAAAAGGTTACATTCGATATGTAAAACTTAATAAGTTATAAAAAGATCCAAAAATGACCTTATCAATTTGGAGGTATGCCCATTTAACTTTAGCAGTACTTACATTCCTGTTTTTAATCGTAGCTTCTGCCACAGGAATTATTTTAGCTTATGATGCTGCACAGGAAAAAGTTCAGCCTTATCGAGTTAACGATTTCAGTAACATAAACCTTGCCCAGTCTTTACCGGAACTGCGCAAGGTTTTTCCGGAAATTACGGAGATTAGTGTTGATCACAATCAGTTTGTAACCTTGGAAGGTTTAGACGATAATGGTGAAAATATCAAAGCATACATCGATCCTAAAACCGGAAAAATTCTGGGAAAACCTGTTGAGAAAAGCAAATTTATCAATTGGATAACTTCGCTGCACCGTTCTTTATTTTTAAAAGAAACCGGAAGGTTTGCAGTTGGAGTTGTATCTTTTTTATTAATGATCATTAGTATTTCCGGGCTTATTTTGATTATCAAAAGACAAAATGGAATCAGACATTTTTTCGACAATATCAAAAAAGACTTTTTCTCACAATATTTGCATGTCGTTTCTGGAAGAATTTTATTAATTCCAATTTTAGTCGTTTCTGTAACAGGAACTTATCTTTTCCTGCATCGGTTTGAATTGATACCAAAAGGAAAAAATGAAAAGATTGTTCATAAAATTACTAATTCTGAAACTCAGATAAAGTTAGCAGACTTCCCTATTTTTAAGGGAACAAAACTCAGCAAAGTAAAAAAAATAGAATTTCCTTTTATTGAAGATGATGCTGAAGAATTTTTTGTTTTAAAACTAAAAGACAGAGAGATTACCGTCAACCAAATCAATGGTGAAATTGTAAAGGAGGAAAAATATCCACTTACTCTTATTTATGAAAACCTAAGTTTAACCTTTCATACAGGTCGTGGAAGCGTTCTTTGGTCAATCGTTTTAGGTCTTTCTTCTATTGGAATCTTGATGTTTATTTATTCAGGTTTTGTCATTACTTTTAAACGAACCAGAAATAAAATTAAGAATAAACACAAAGCTGAAAATGCAGAAATTGTGATTTTTGTAGGTTCAGAAAACGGTTCAACTTTAGGTTTTGCCAATAAAATTCATTCTCAACTTTTATCAGACGGAAAAAAATCATTCATTACAGAGCTTAATCAATATAAATTATATCCTAAAGCAGAACACTTTATCATTTTTACTTCAACCTATGGTTTAGGTGAAGCTCCAACAAATGCTTCCAATTTCAAGAAACTTTTAAAAGAAATTTCTCAGAATCAAAAGATTAAATATTCTGTAGTTGGTTTTGGATCAAAATCTTATGAAGATTTTTGTGGTTTTGCAATTGAAGTTGACCAATTATTATCTGAACAAAACTGGGCAGAATCTCAGCTTGAACTTTTTACAGTCAACGATAAATCAACGGCAGAATTTACAGAATGGGCAAAGAAATGGAGCTATGAAACAATAATTCCTTTGGCAACTGCACCATCTTTATACAGCGAAAAAGTTCCTTCTTTAAAGAAAATGAAAGTTGTTGGTAAAAGTGAAATCGTTGATGAAGTGACTACTTTTAAAGTGATTTTAAAACCAAATTCATTAGTAAAATTTAAATCCGGAGATTTGCTTGCCATTTATCCTGAAAATGATCATAAAGAGAGATTCTATTCTATTGGAAAAGTTAACGGAGCCATTCAGCTGGTTGTAAAACTTCATGAAAATGGTCTTGGATCAGGATTTTTGCATCGTTTAAAAGAAAATCATGAAATAAAAGCAAGAATTATTAAAAATTCAGAATTCCATTTTCCTAAAAAGGCTTCTGAAGTAACTATGATTGCAAACGGAACCGGAATTGCACCATTTTTAGGAATGATTGAGGAGCAAAGCGGAAAAACAAAAACTCATTTATATTGTGGTTTCAGAAAATCAAGTGAATTGACTGTTAATTATGAATATTTTGCTCATGAAAATATCAAAAAAGGAAAATTAACGTCTTTTAATTTGGCATTTTCTAGAGAAGAAAAATCTCAGTATGTAATGGATCTGGTTGAAAGAGATGCCGAATTGTTTATCAATTCATTAGAAAACGGAGGTTTTATCATGATTTGTGGTGCTCTTAAAATGCAGCATGATGTGGAAGATACTTTAAGAAAGTTGTGTGCCCTGAAAAATAAAGATTACGAAACTTATAAAGCAAACGGACAAATTTTAACCGACTGTTATTAATTTTATAGCACATGAAAAACCTGAGAAATTTCTCCCAATTATTTTTGATTTTACTTTCTTCATCAATGTTTGCTCAAGTTGAAAGAAGCAGATTGGTTACTTTAATGGGAAGTAAATTTGAAATTACTTTGGTCGATAAAGATTCTCTTTCGGCAGAAAAAAACATTGATAAATCTATAGATGAAATCCGGAGAATTGAAAATTTAATTTCAGAATGGAAACCGGAAACTCAGATCTCGGAAGTTAACAGAAATGCAGGAATAAAGCCGGTGAAAGTTGATCCCGAAGTTTTTGCTTTAACAGAAAAAGGAATTTATTTTTCTAATTTAACTGACGGAGCTTTCGACATCAGCATCGTTGCAATGGATAAAATCTGGAAGTTTGATGATTCTATGAACGAATTACCTTCTGAAGAATCTATCAAAAATTCTGTGAAAAATGTCGGTTATCAAAATATTATTTTAGATAAAACTAATTCTACTATTTTTCTTAAAAATAAAGGAATGAAAATAGGTTTCGGATCGATAGGAAAAGGTTATACTGCTGATAAAACCAGAGAATTGATGAAAAGTTTTGGAGTAAAAGCAGGAATCATCAATGCTTCAGGTGACATTTCAACTTGGGGAAATCAACCCGACGGAAAACCTTGGGCAATTGGAATTAATAATCCTTTTAAAGATGATAAAATTGCTGCAGTTCTTTTTTTAAATGAAAATGCCGTTACCACTTCGGGAAGTTATGAGAAATATGCAGAAATTCACGGCAAAAGATATTCTCACATTATGAATCCCAAAACAGGCTATCCTTCAACCGGGTTAACAAGCGTTACCGTTGTGGGACCTAATGCAACAATGGCCAATGGCTTCAGTACATCAATAATGGTTTTAGGAAAAAAAGAAGGTCTAAAGCTGATAAAAAAATTCCCTGAATATCAATATTTGTTAATTACTGATTCAGGGAAAATTATTAAAAATTTGAATAATTAAATATCTCTTTATATCAATTTTTATCTTTAAAAATAAAATAACAGATCAATAAGGTCAGGTTTACCAAAACGGCAAATGAATTTGATAAAATAATAGGCAATTCATCCTGCTCAAAACCATACCAAATCCAAAGTGAAAGTCCGGAAATCAGAATCACAAGCATCAACCAAGAAATATCCTCTACATTTTTTGTTTTGATTACTTTGATGAGTTGCGGCATTGATGCGATAGCAGTTAAAGCACCGGCAATTAATCCTAAAATTTCTACATTCATTTTTTCTAAATTATCCGTTAACAATAATTCCACCATTGGGATGCA
This sequence comes from Chryseobacterium scophthalmum, assembly GCF_900143185.1. Classification (NCBI taxonomy): domain Bacteria; kingdom Pseudomonadati; phylum Bacteroidota; class Flavobacteriia; order Flavobacteriales; family Weeksellaceae; genus Chryseobacterium; species Chryseobacterium scophthalmum. The sequence continues at coordinate 814,246 of NZ_FSRQ01000001.1, forward strand.
GAACCTGTCCTGTCATTTGTGCTGAAGCGGAGGTTGCCAAAAAAAGATAAGACGGTGCAATTTCTTCAGTACTTGCATTTCTCTGCAACGGTGGTTTATTCTCATCTTCCTCTTTTTCGTTAAAAGTTTCTTCTGTAAGCGGTGTTGCAACTGGTCCCGGAGCAACTGCATTTACTCTTATTCCTTTCGGTTTTGCCTGTAAAGCCAAAGATCTTGTAAAAGAAACAATCGCTCCTTTAGTTGCTGCATAATCCAGTAATTCTTCATGACCTTGGTAAGCTACTGCAGAAGTCGTATTGATGATAGAGCTTCCTTCTTTTAAATAAGGAAAAACCGCTTTTGTAAGAAGAATCATTCCGATGATGTTTGAATTAAAAGTAGTGCGAATATCTTCTTCTTTTAGCTTGGTAATATCGTCACTTGGAAACTGAATTCCTGCGTTATTAACCAAAATATCAATACTTCCCCATTTGTCAATCACTTCTTCTGTTGTTTTTTGACAGAAACTGCTGTCATTTACATCTCCTTTAAAGATCATGCATTGGCGTCCCAAATATTCAATCTCACTCTTTGTTTTTTCGGCATCTTCAATATCCGAATGAAAAATAATCGCAATATTGGCGCCTTCTTCTGCAAAAAGTAAAGCTGCTGATTTTCCTATTCCGCTGTCGGCTCCGGTAATTAAAGCTGTTTTACCATTAAGTTGTAATCTATTCATATATTTTTGGTGATTATGGTTTAAAATAAAAATTCAGCATAAAATAATATACTGAATCTTTATTTCTTTAAATAGCATAAAGCAAATTGTATGCTTTTATGATAAAAAACAACAACAAAATGACAGATGTGGTATTTTATTTTAAACTTACCATACCATCAGTGAGTTGTTTCCATTGAATTTTTGATGAACCAACCATTCTACCAAAAGCAATGAACATATTTTTTACACTACTAATTATATCTGTATTTTGATTAGGCTTTTCGTTTCTTCCATAAATTGCCATCTTAACATAATCATTCCCTTTAGAAATAACAAATGTAGAAGTAGTATTTGCTGAGTGAAAATGTACTGTTTTTCCTGCAAACTCATTTCCCGGTAATTTTGAAGGTCGGCATTGCATCATTATACGATTAGGATTTGTTTTATCAATCATATCAATGCGTACCCATTGATAATCCTCTGTCTCTGGATTTTTGATTTCCGACAATAAAATTTTAATATAATCTCCTATTATAGGTGATCTATCTACCTTATCTCCCGAAGAATCACATAACGTAAAATCTGCAATATTATCTTTTGAATAAGCTCCCCATTTATTTATTTCAAAAAAACGTTCTTTAAGAATATTATACTTTAGCTCAGCTTCGTGAGCATTTTCAAGTTTTTGAATACTTTCTGTGTCATGGAAATTTCCCTTTACCTGCAACGGAATTCCCGGAACTTTTTTTGCCTTCATTAATTTTACCTGCATTAATTTACTATAATATAATTTGCTTTAAATATTTTTTGATTTTAAATCATTATTTGATTTTATTTTTAAAAAATCTTAAAACGTCAGTATATATAAATATTTCTTTAAAATTTTAATACAAATTTAATATATATCACGTTGAAATGAAAATATTCGCGTTTTTTTCTTACTACACAAACAACACAACCCATATTAGTTATTGGTAATGAATAGATTAAAAAATAAAATCATTTCATTCTTGCAAGAAAAATATAAAAAATAATCTAAATAAATAATAATTTAACTAATCAAAAATTTTAATAACAATTTCTATTCCTTTTTAATTATTAAATAATAAATTCTTAATAATCAAATTAATTTTTAAAATATTTCGTAAAATAAAGTCTTTTAAAAAACTAATCGGAAAAATATATATGTATTTTTTTAGAATTAATTTCGTCATATGTTATTTTTTTAACTATATTTGAAATGAAAATTTTTTTTTCATCATTTGTGTTTTTATTAAACCCTCCTAGTAGGAGGGTTTAATTTTTATTATACTTTGCTCCTAATTATCACATTTCTTATTAATTTTTAACCATAGAGATAAGCATTTTACAATGTTTACGAATTTCTCTGATCACGATTTAAATAATGCTTGCATAAAATCGTTCAAAAAATATTTTCATAACTTACAATTTAAAATTACCAACACTACAAATTTTTAATTATGAGAATAGGTTTAATAGGATTTGGAAAAGCCGGAAAAGCGGTTGCTAATGTAATACTTCAAAACCCAGAGTTTAACCTTGAATGGGTTTTAAGAAAAAGTAAAAACATGGAAAACATATCTGTTAAAGAATTATTAGAGACTGATTCTACTGACAAAGCACAGATTTTCTCAGAACAAAATATCGAAATCAGTGAACATTTCAGAAAATATCCCGTAGATGCAATTATTGATTTTTCTTCTTCGGAAAGTATTCATAAATATGGAAAAGCTGCATCTGAAAAGAAAATAAAAATCATTTCAGCAATTTCTCATTACGGAGATGATGAAATAAAAGTTCTAAAAGAGCTTTCTAAATCAATACTATTTTTTGGTCACCCAATATTACTTTAGGAGTAAATTATCTTTTGTTTGCAGCCAGTCTTCTTAAAAATATCGCTCCAGATGTAGATATAGAAGTTGTAGAAGAGCATTTTAAAGCAAAAAGCGGAGTTTCGGGAACCGCAATTAAAATCGCAGAAACTTTAGATATAGAAAAAAATAGCATTAATTCTGTTCGAGCAGGAGGTATTGTAGGAAAGCATGAAGTAATCTTTGGATTTCCCTATCAGACAGTTCGTTTAGTTCATGAATCAATTTCAAGAGAAGCATTTGGAAGCGGTGCGCTCTTTGTAGCCAAACACCTTAAAAACTATTCTAAAGGTTTCTATAATTTTGAAGATATATTAAGGCCTTTTTTCTTCGGTAATCCTCAAAATAATCTGTCTTAAATTTACTCTATAAATGTACAAAATATTAAAAATATTTTATTTATTTCTGAAAAGGCACATAATATGCTAATAACAATATATAAACCTTAAAAAAATATTATTATGAAAAGCGTATTATGGTTAGTAGCCGTCATTTGTATTGTTATTTGGCTTTTAGGAATGCTAAACATTATCCCCGGAATTAGCACCAATTATTTAATTCATGTTTTATTGGTAATTGCTGTAATTGTAGTTCTATACAATATTATTTCCGGCAGAAAGCCTTTAGATTAGAAAAACAAATAGAAAAAATTAAGAAAGCTGAATAGTATTATTCAGCTTTTTTATGCTAAAATTTTAAAATTGATTTAAATCTATCCATAAATTATCACTAAAAGTTCAGATTTCAACTTAATTTTTATTAAAAGTCTAATTATTAGAACATATTTAAATTAAATTTTGAAGCAATACAAGACAAAACAATAAAAATCTAAATATCAATTACTTAAAATATTTTTACATGGTGTTTTTTTGTGAATTTTTACGTAATTATTTATAAATAGCTCCAACAATAAGTTGTTGATGAAATTTTATGATGATATATTTGCTACAGATAAAACGAGACACTTAATCATTCATATATAATAACTTTTCATCATTCAGTTTTCATGTAGAACATCAGGGTTCTGACAATCTAGGAAAAAGAACCCTGTTCTCTACAATTCTAAATTAGACACCATCATCACATTTTATTAATAGAAAAACCGAACTTCTTTGAAGTTCGGTTTTCATTTTTTATATATTTAAGTTTTACAACTAAGATTGATTTTGATCTTCTAATTCCTTAATTCTCTTTTTAATAAAATCAGCAGGTCTTATCCCATTTTGCTCTAAGAAAATATTTGAGAAACTTTGTCTGTTGCTAAAACCTGCAGCAGAAGCAATATGCTCAATAGAATATTTTCTCCATTCTTTATCATGATAAATCTTCTGTGTCGCAAAATTGATTCTCAAGACATTAATGTAAGTATTAAAGTTACTTCCTTTATATTCATTGATAACCTGTGAAAGATAAGAAGTATTTGTTTTAAACTGTTCTGCAAGTTTTTTTAGCGTTAATCCTTGCTCTAAATAGCCCTGCTTAGTTTCGAATGTCTTAATGTCATTTAAAAGCTTTTCTACAATACTGTTATCAAACTTGATATTCTTATCACCAGTATCAATAACTTCAGGTTTTACAGTAGCAACAGCCACTTCAGACTGATTATTTTCTTCAAGCTTTATTAATAAATCGTCGTAATTTTTTTGAATGTTTTTTTGCTTTCGAATTCTATAATACATTACGATTCCTAATGCGGTAATAATCGCTAAACAAATAAATATGAGTAATTTACTATAAGAATTTGTTTTCTCTAGGTTTTCTTTTGTTTCCAGAAGCATCTTGGTATCATACTCCTTATAAACTCGGCTTGAAAGGTGTTTAAAATCTGAAGCTATTACACTATCCACTTTAAGAAGCTGATTCGTGTAGTACAATTCTTCTTTATGATTACTACCTTTTCGATAATATTCAATCAATTCTTCATAATTGCTTCTTAATTCAGGAAGAATAAATTTATTTTCATTGAAAATGGAATCTACTTTTCTGTAATTTTCTACCTCAAGCTGTAAATCTCCTAAAAGCTCATAACTTTTACCTTTATAAAAATAAATATAAGAAGCCCAAGTAAAATCATTAACTTTTATAAGCTCAGGAAGTGCTTTATCAAAATAATAAATTGCTTTTTTATAATTCTTCTTTTTAAATTCTGAAACACCTAAGCTTTTTGTGAAGTAGCTGGTTTCCAAATAAAAATCTTTGGTTTTGGGAGTTTTTTCTGCTGCTTTTTTTAATAAATTTTCTGCTTCTGCATCTTTATTAAGCATTTGATAACAAATAATTGCCTGATGCAGAGAGTTTAAATAACCTTTGGTATTATTAAAAACAAGATTCTTTTTAATATTTCCATCAATTTTAGTTTCAAAAAAACTGATACATTGTTGAAATATCGCCAAAGCTTCATCATAATAGCCCAAATAGCTTTTTACAACACCGATATAGTAAATATTTCTATATTTTAAATACTCATCCTTCGAGTCTTTTAAATATTCATAAGCTTTTAAATATTCTTCTAAAGCAAATTGAAATTTTCTTTGGTTAAAATAATAAATTGATCCTTTCGTTAAAAAAGCATTTCCTATCAAGTCATTATTTTCTGATTTTTTAGCAGCAACCAAAGCACTATCTGCATACATTATTCTTTGATCTTCAGAATATAAAATTGCATCTTTATAAGCCTGAAAAAGCTCGGGATAATTTTTCTCTGACTTTGCTTTTTTGATATATTGATTTACATATACAAGCGCCTTAGGATCATTCTCTTCGTAAGCCCAGTACTTTTCTCTAAGCTTTGAGTAATAATCCTGCGAATACATTATACTTATAATGAAAAAGCAACTACAAGTAAAAATTCTTTTAATCATCAGATATTTCTAAGAAAATTTTATTCAAAAATACACAAAAACTATTTATTATAAGCTATTATAAGATAATCTGTTTATTTAATTAACACTCTGTTTATTTTAAAAAACGTATTTTTGCATGGTAAAAATTTATAAATCGAACCTTAATGTATTTGCTATAGTATATATTTTTGACTACTTTCGATTAACTAAATTTAGAAACAAATATAATCATTAATCCTAGAATAAAATGAAAACAAAATTTATTGTACTCAGTCTCATGGCAGCGGGAATCTGCACAATGAGTTGTAGGCAAGACGATGAAAGCCCGGGAGAAGAAACTTTTCAGTCGTCCTTGAAACAGCAAAATCCTACTGATGAATCTCAAAAAAATGTTAATGATTCAATATCTGTAGAAAATGCTGAAACTGATCCTCCAAGAGATGGAGCACATTGGAAAGTAGATGAAGTTAGTGGAACTAAAAAACTTGATTCTTTATCATTACCTTTACAGGTTAATCCTTATAATGGACCTACAGAGCCTCCAAAAGATGGAGCGCATTGGAAAGGAAGCGAAAAATAAATGTAAACTTGTTTTTTATACTTAAAACTTTTTGCAAATCAAACTTAGTAAAAAACTAAAATTTATAAAACCTGCTGTATATTTCAGCAGGTTTTTTTATTTATTTATCGATTTATAATTTTACTTTAATAAATCTAATTCTAGCAAGTTATTATCCCCGCATTATTTGCTTTGGCATCTCTCTCTTGTTCTCTCAACATTTCTTCAATATCTAATGGATTTCCGTTTTCATTGATCATCATTATTTTGTATTTTAGGACAACGTCTGAGGTATCTCTTTTATAGGATTATTTCTAAAATCTATAACTTCTTCATGATCAATTACAACAGTATTTTCAAAAGCTTTTAATGATGAAAAATCATTAAAACCAATATCTTCTACCACCAAAAGCAGGTTTTATCCCGCTCTTAGTAATGAAAACTATTATTTATTTTGACCAATTAATTCTTTTTGTCTGAACATTTTGAGAATCGGTTCCGATCATGATGTCGAATTCTCCGGCTTCCCAATCATAATTCAATTCATCATCGTAAAATTTCAGATTTTCAGGAGTTAATGTAAAATTAATGGTTTTAGTTTCTCCTTTTTTAATGAAAACTTTTTGGAAACCTTTTAATTCTTTTACAGGTCGTACTACTTTTCCATATAAATCTCTGATGTACAACTGCACCACTTCTTCCCCATCGTATTTTCCGGTGTTGGAAACATTTACACTGATATTTAAAGTCTGATTTCCTTTAAGGTTGGTTGAACTTAAATTCATTTCAGAATATTTAAATTGAGTATAACTTAAACCATAACCAAATGGAAATTTAGGATCATTATCAAGATCAATGTAAGCTGAAACATAATTTCTGTCGGTGTTGTTTTTTGCTGGTCTTCCTGTGTTGTAATGATTGTAATAAACAGGAATTTGTCCTTCTGTTCTAGGAAAAGACATTGGAAGTTTTCCACCCGGATTTACCGTTCCAAAAAGAACATCTGCGATAGAATTTCCGGCTTCAGTACCCAACCACCAAGTGTAAACAATGGTTGAAATATTATCTGCAGCCCAATCAAAAACCAAAGGTCTTCCAGCATTGATCATTAAGACAATCGGTTTTCCTGTTTTAGCAATTTCTTTTAAAAGTTCTTCCTGAACTCCCGAAAAATGAATATTACTTCTGCTTTTCGCTTCTCCGCTCATTGCGTGACCTTCACCTAAAGTCATAATCACAACGTCTGATTTTTTTGCCGTTTCTATAGCTTCTGCAAACATAGATTTATCCTGATCATCAACATTAGCTCCTTTTGCATACAATAAAGTGGAATTTTTGCCTAATTGATTTTTGATTCCATCAAACTGAGTAACAATTCTTTGATTGTCATCTTTAAATGCAATCGACCAGAAGCCATGATTGGCAACTGTTTCTTTTCCGAAAGGACCGATCAATGCTACAGTTTTAATAGATTTTGAAAGCGGAAGAATATTCTTTTCATTTTTAAGTAAAACAATGCTTTTTGAACCAAATTCTCTCCCAAACCTTCTATTTTCCTGATTGTTTAATTGTTCTTTCTGCCTCTTTTCACTGCTAAATCTGTAAGGATCATCAAATAATCCCATTTCAAATTTTTTAACCAAAATTCTTTTCGTTGCGTCATCAATAAATTTTGGATCAACTTTCCCTTCTTTAACCAATTTTGGAAGTTCAGCCATGTAAGCACGGCTTTCCATATCCATATCGGTTCCTGCATTCATGGCTTTTTCGGCAGCTTCTTTATTGTCTTTAGCATATCCGTGAGGAACCATTTCTCCGATACTTCCCCAATCTGAAACTACAAAACCTTTATAATTCCATTGGTCTTTTAAAAGATTTCTTAAAATATATTTGTTTGCTGTTGCCGGAATTCCATTAATGTCGTTAAAAGAATTCATAAAAGTCGCGACTCCCGCTTCTGCAGCAGCTTTGAAAGGAGGTAAATAAGTTTCGTGTAATTGCCTTAAACTCATATCCACAGAATTGTAATCTCTTCCGCCAACTGCGGCTCCATACGCTGCAAAATGCTTCGCACAAGCCATAATTGCATCAAGATTTCCAAGACCTTTTCCCTGAAAACCTTTGATTCTTGCCAAACCAATTTGCATTCCCAAATACGTGTCTTCACCTGAACCTTCCATTACTCTTCCCCATCTCGGATCTCTTGCGATGTCGACCATTGGTGCAAAAGTCCAGTGAATTCCATAAGCTGAAGCTTCAGTTGCTGCAATTCTTTCTGATTTTTCAATTAATTTTAAATCCCAACTCGCCGCTTGACCAAGATTCACGGGAAATGTTGTTCTGTAGCCATGAATTACATCCTGACCAAAGAATAAAGGAATTCTTAATCTAGATTTTAAAGCTAATTCCTGAAATTTTTTCGTTTCTTCTGCACCTGCAACATTGAGCATAGAGCCAACTTTTCCTTTTTTTATTTCTTCTAAAACCGTCGCAGAATTTGAGTTTTGCGGACCCGTTGCATATTCAAAACCACTGTATTGAACCAGCTGTCCTACTTTTTCTTCCAACGTCATTTTTGACAACAACTCGGAAACTTTCTGATCGACCGTTTTTTGTCCGAAAGCGTTGAATCCGAATGCTGTAAATGCTAATATGAAATATATCTTCTTCATTTATAATTAGTTTTTGGTATGTTTCTAAATGTAAAGTTCGCTAAGATTTCTTGCAAATAATGCGGTTGATTTTTTAAGTTCACTAAAATCTTTTACTTAACAAAGAAAAACGAAGTTTTACCAATCAATAATAACTTTAATTTAAAAAATATAGGTCGCAACAGAACTTCCGGTAATTGTAACCGGCGCTGTTTTCTGATTATATTTTATATTGAAACTTTCATCCGATTTATTGTTGTTCTGAACAATCAAAACCGTTTTACCTTCCGGAGTTTTAAAAGCAACCGTAGCTAAGTTTTCCGTTTGTGTAGAAGCTATTCTCTGAGAATTTGCCGGAACAAACTTTGAAGCATGAGCAATAATATAATAGGCAACATTTCTTGTGAAATTTTCACTGTCTGAAACCGTAATCGCACCTTTACATTCTGTACATCCTCCTGGAGTATGAGGTTTATATTGAGTATCATTCGCAAGATTCCATTCTAAAGCAATTTTACTCCAGTTTCTCATCGAGCCGATGACAACATTTCTGGTGTGCCAGTTTAGGTCTTCATTGAAAGTCCCTTTTGCACCTGTCCATTGTTCTGTAAAATAAAGGTTCTTATTGGGATGAGCCTCGTGAACCGTACTCAAAGCTGAAATATCCCCTTCATACAGATGGAAAGCAGAACCGTCGATATATTGATTGGCTTCTGAATCATTTAAAATATTGATGGCGTATTCAGGTTTGTTGCAATTGTGATCGTAAACAACAATTTTGGTTTTAATATTATTTGATTTAAAAATAGGACCTAAACTTTGCTTAATAAAATCTCTCTGCTGATCGGAAACCATCAGTAAACTTGGATTGTTTCCTGGGTGTAATGGTTCGTTTTGAGGAGTGATTGCATCAATTGTAATTCCCTCTTTTTGCATTCCTTGAATATATTTCACAAAATATTTTGCGTAAACATCATAATATTCAGTTTTTAGGCTTCCACCAATCGATTTACCATTATCTTTCATCCAAACCGGTGGTGACCAAGGTGCAGCAATGATTTTTATTTTAGGATTAATTGCTAAAATTTCTTTTAACATTGAAATCAAATCTTTATCTCTTGCCAAACTGAATTTAGAAAGAGAAGGATCGGTTTGACCTTCAGGTAAATCATCATAAGAAAAAACTTCGCCATCTAGATCTGATGCACCAATGCTCAATCTTAAATAACTTATTGAAATTGAGTTCTTGTCATTCCCAAAAAGTTCGTTTAGTAAAGCTTTTCTTTTTGAAGGAGAAAGACGATTGATTACTTCAACACTTCCGCCGGTTAATGTATACCCAAAACCATCAATATATTGAAACTTCTGTGCGTCGTTAATTTCAATATTTTGAAAGTTATTAGAAGTATTTACAAAAGTCAATGCATTTTGTTGCTGTAATTTTACACTTTCATCACCTTTCGTCATCCAGATCTGGACTTTATTATCTGTATTTGCTACAGATTTACACGAAGATAAAGGCAAAAGCACCACACCGCTAAATAGCAGTGCAGTACTTTTTAAAAAGAAACTATATGAATTTTTGTTTAACATATTTAATATCCAGGATTTTGAGTTAAATTCGGGTTATTATCCAATTGAGTCTGTGGAATTGGCCACAATAGTCTGTTTTGATTTAAATTATTTACATAAGGCAAAAGATTTCCATTGGCATCTCTTTGCTGTGAAAGTATAGAAATTGCTTTTCCTGTTCTCTTCAAATCAAACCAACGGTGCCCCTCAAATGCTAATTCTAATTTTCTTTCTTTTAGAATTTTATTAATTCCGTCATCTGCATTGGAAATTGTGATAGGAGTTAAACTTGAGCTTGCTCTTGCTCTCACTTGGTTGACCAAAGTTGCAGCATCTGTGAAATTTCCCTGACGAACTAAAGCTTCAGCTCTGATTAGTAATAAATCTGCATACCTCATCACATAAAAATTCTGATGTCCTGAAGTAATTCTCATTTTATACATGAAAGGGAAATTATTGCTTTGCCAGAAATTATCTGACCAGCTTACTGTAGTCGGAGAAAACCATACACTTGAGTTTTTTCTTACATTATCACCTTCCGTGTTGAAAGTATTTACAATGTCGTAAGAAGGCGTATTAAATTTCTTCCAATCTGTTCCGTAAAACATTGAAGATCCCCATGCCCAAAGATTTCCTGCATTTCCGTTTGATTCGAAAATAGATTCTGCATTCGCTTCGTGGTTTCCATCAAAAAGCTGATCGTAAACCGGAAGTAATGAGTATCCTTGTCCCATTAATTGAGTTGTATAATCAATTACTTTTGCATAATCAGGATTTGGTTTTGTTGCGTAAACTTTTGCCAATAAAGATAAAGCTAAACCTCTTGTTGCTCTGTATTTATTTGAACTTGCAGGTGCATTTGCTAAAGCTCCTTCTAAATCTGCAATAATTTGAGCATATACTTCATTAATAGGTTTTCTTGTTGGATAAACCTGTTCGTAAACCTCATCAAAATTTTCGTCATTCACACCGATTACAGCTTTGGTAACCAAAGGAAAATCTCCCCAAAGCTGAACTCCATGGAAATTATACATCGCTCTCATAATCGCTGCTTCAGCTTTCATTTCGGCTTTACGAGAACTTGTAAGAGAGGGATCAGGAATATTATCTACATAATTTAAAATTTTATTACAGTTATTAATAAAAGTAAATAAGTAGTTCCAATCTCTGTTGACGTTTGAATTCGTCGCGATAATTCTGTATTCGTCAATCTGGAAGTTCTGAATATTATCACTTCCTGCATGAGCAATTTCTGTTTGTGCATCGCCATTAAAGAAATAATCTAACTGCCAATATTCATTTCCTAAGTCAGTATAAATTGTGGTCATTAAACTTTCAGCTTCTGCAGTAGTTTTATAAGGAGTATCATTAAGAGGAACTGCTCTATCTGTTAAAGGTTCTGTATCAAGATAATCGCTACATGATGCTGTTCCTAATGTAAGAGTTGTTCCAAGTAAAAAATAGTATATTGTTTTATTAAGTTTCATAAGAATTTAAATTAAAAGTTAGCTTTAAGACCGAAAATAAATGTTCTTACTTGTGGGTAAGTACCATAATCAACACCAGAAATACCAGCCGTTGTATTAAAAGCATTTACTTCAGGATCAAAACCTGTGTAATCTGTCCAAGTCAGAAGATTTTGACCAGTTACATATAAGTTTATTTTACTCACTCCTTTAAAAGGACTCAAGAAATTGTAACCTAATGTAGCACTTTTAAGCTTTAAGAAAGAACCATCTTCAACAAATCGATCAGAAGCATACTGTGAGCTAGCAGAATAAGCTCTTGGAGTTTTCGTAATTTGTCCCGGAGTTGTCCAACGGTCTAAAACTACGGTAGATTGATTTTTAAAATCATTCATCATTTCCAAATCAAATCTGGTAGCATTATAAATTTCACTTCCGTAAGATCCAGTTATTAATACATCTAAATACCAATTTTTATATGAGAAGTTATTACTGAATCCAAAAGAAAAATTAGGGTTTGGATTTCCAATAAATGTTCTGTCTCCTGGATCAAAATATCCGTTTCCATTATTATCTTTATAAATGATATCTCCTGTTTGAGAATCTACATGATCAACTTGATAACCATAGAACGAACTTATAGGTTGACCCGCCTGAAATCTAACTAAATTGGCGCCTACGGTTTCTACATTTGCTCCTTCCAAAACAGGAATCCATTTTAAATCTAATACTTTATTTTTTGTGAATGAAATATTAAAATTCGTATTCCAATTAAAGCCTTCTCCTTTAAAATTTTGAGTATTTAAAGCAAATTCTAACCCGTTGTTTTCCATACTTCCTACATTTTTATAGTAAGGTACAGAGGCAGATCCCATAGGAATTCTAACAATTAGATCGTTGGTTTTTCTTTTATAGGCATCGACATTCAATCTGATTCTGTTATTTAAAAACCCAAAATCTAATCCCAAATTGGCATCGTTTGTAACCTCCCAAGTCAAATCTGCATTATCCCATTGGCGTGTATACCAAGATCCTGCGTCACCAATTTCCGTTTGTCTTTCTAAATTAAAGTGAGAATAAGGAGGAACTCCTGATGCGTTACCTGTTTGTCCCCAACCTCCTCTTAGTTTCAACTCAGAAAGTATAGTATTATCTTTAAGAAAATCTTCATTAGATACCGTCCAGGCAGCAGAAATACCTGGGAAAAAGCCCCATTTATTTCCTGAAGCTAAAGCTGAACTTCCATTATATCTGAAAACTCCCATAATGGTATATTTATTATCAAGAGTATATAAAGCTCTACCAAAGAAAGACATTTCTCGTAAGTTTTCTTTTACCAGACTTTCATGTCTGTTTACAGCAGTATTAAAATCAAACATTGCAGTTCCTTCGGGAAAGCTATCTCCCCAGTAATTATGCCAAGAATTTCTTTTTTCATGAATTTGATTACCTCCTAATAATGCTAAATCATGAACCCCTGATTTTATGGTATATGTTAAAGTATTCTCAATATTCAAATCCTGATAACTTGAATAATACTTTCCTCCAATACCTTTCTGCTGTCTTCCGTAGCTCGTTTGGTAGCCATCTGTAAACTGGTCATTTGTGCTTTCAATTAAATCGAATGAAACTGTTGGTTTCCAAACTAAGTTTTTAAGCAGATTAACTTCCAATCCTAAATTACTCATAAAACGTTGCGCCTGAGTTTCATTTTTTCGGGACTGATAAGCCACTGGATTTTCCCACGAAGATTGAAATGGGTTTAAAGCAAACTGTCCGTCTTTATAACCATCAATGAAATTTCCGGAGGCATCTTTCTCTCTTACTTTTAACTGATTACCATAAATTGGAAGAAAAGAAGGCGTGTTTAAAGCACTTAAAATAACTCCACCTCTTGAAGTTCCTAAATTATCGTTTGTATTTTTTAAACCTGTATTGATGTAATTGAAGTTACCGGTAAGCTTTAGCCAATTAGTAATTTTTGCATCCAAATTCATTTTTGCTGAAATTCTTTCAAATCTTGCAGGATCAATAATTCCATCAATTCCCTGATAACCTAATGCTGTATAAGCTCTTACTTTTTCGTTTCCAAAAGAATAATTGACGTTATAGTTTTGATCAAAGCCTGTTCTGAAAACTTCATCTCTCCAATTGGTATTAATCCCTTGGTATCTCGGATTGTTAATTGTTGTAAGAAAAGATGGATTAATTTCCGCCATCAACGTTTTGTATTGGTCTAAATTTAAAACATCAATATTGTTTACCGTTTTAGACATTCCCCAATATGCATTGAATGCCAATTGCGGTTTATTGGCTTTTCCTCTCTTTGTCGTAACAATTACAACTCCCGAAGAACCGTTGATTCCGTAGATTGCTGCAGAAGTAGCATCTTTCAGAATCGTCATATCTGTAATATCATCAGGATTAATTCCACTGATGTCAAAAGTTTGAATTCCGTCTACTACATACAATGGGTTTACACTTGATGAAATTGAATTGTTTCCTCTGATTTTCACATCAATTGCTGCTCCAGGTTTACCCGAAGACTGTATCACATTCACCCCTGCAGCATTTCCCTGCAAAGCCTGACCTACATTATAAATAGGTCTGTCGTCAAATGTTTCAGATTTTACGGTAGATACCGCACTCGTAAGGTTTGATTTTTTCACTGAACCATAACCAATAACTACTACTTCCTCGATCTTCTGCTCTTTTGAAACAGTATCGCGCGGCGTAGTCTGTGCATTGAAATTTGCCGTAAAATAAAGTGCGGCAATAATCCCTAAGCTTCTTGATATTTTTACATTCATATACAGTTAAGTTTTTTAATTCTCAAATTGAGACAATAAAAATATATCTTTTTTTTATTAATTAACATTTTTTTAATAATTATTTTAATATTTCCACTATTTTTGGGCAATCAAAGGCTGTTGATTTTAATAAATATTTGATTATTTGTTAAAATTTAGCTGATATAAATTCCCAAAATGACCACTAAACAACCAAATATTTCACTTCCGCTGAAACTTACTTTCCTTGTTTTTTCAATGGTTTTAAATTGCATGGGGATTGTTATTCTTCAGCTTTCCGAGCAGAAAATCACCTATGATAAACTTGGTTTTTTAGAGTCTTTTAAAGATTTACCGATTGCAATATTTTCTCTTTTTGCAGTTAATTTTATCAGCAGGTTCGGAACGAAAAAATCATTGGTTTTTGCTTTAATGCTTGTCGGAATATGTTCTTTATTTTTACCCTTTGTCGAAGTTTTTTGGTTTTTTAAATTATGGTTTGCTATTATCGGAACCTGTTTTGCGATAGGAAAAATTTGTGTTTACGGCATTATCCGAAATAATATGACCGAAGAAAAATCATTAGCCAAAACCATGAACAGCGTTGAAGCTTCTTTTATGATTGGTATCTTTACGGTCAATACAGGTTTCGGATGGTTAATTTCCAGCCAGTTTGGTGAATATTGGAAATTTGGCTTTATGTCTATTTCTCTGATTTCTTTTTTTACTGTTTATCTTTTTACGAAAGTTAAAATTGCCGAACCGCAAAATAAGACCACGAGAATTCTCCCTGATCTCTCAGGATTTGGAAAAACAACTTTTATACTTTTTTTTGCAGTAAGTTTTTTTATTATTTTTATCGAACAGAGTTTTAATTCCTGGCTTCCTGCATTTTACAAAGATCATTTAAAAGTTAATTCTTTCTTTGCACTTCAGGCATCTTCGTTTTTGGCGCTCTTTTCATATACAGGAAGAGCAATTACTTCAAAGATTATTCAGCGATTTCCGTTGTCAAAATATTTCATGATGTGTGTGTTGATGATTATCATTTTGTTGGTTATCATTTCAGGCATTCAGTTTTATTTTAGTGAGAATGCGAGGATTTTGTTATTTCTTTTTCCAATTATCGGTTTGTTTCTCGCACCACTCTATCCGGTCATTAACTCAAAAATGATTGCAAAAATTGATAAGGATAAAATCAATGCTTTTACTTCTTTAATAGTAAGTGTATCATCAATAAGCAGCTCAATCAATTCAATTTCAATTTCGGTACTGTTTAAAAATCAAATGCTTACTTATTATTCTTTATATATTTTGGGAGCTGTGATTATGGTTTCCGTTTTAGCATATTCTTATTTTAAACTTAGTGCTAATAAAATTTAAAAAATAATTTTATTTTTACCCCATGAAAACTGATCACAATAAAAACATAGAGACATTAAAGGAACTTATTGATAGTAAAGATCTTATCCCCAATGTATCCGTCGATTGTACTATTTTTGGGTTTCATGATAACATCCTGAAAGTTCTGTTATTAAAATACCACGACCTTAATTTGTACTCTCTTCCCGGTGGTTTTGTTTTTATTGATGAAGATCTAAGAGAAGCAGCTGATCGTGTTTTATACGAAAGAACGCATCTTAAAGGATTATTTTTGGAGCAGTTTCATACTTTTGGGAGACTCAACAGAACCGAAAATAACGTCCACAAAACATTAATTAATAATAAAGGTTTAGATGTTCCTAAAGATCATTGGATTTTACAAAGATTTATCACAGTTGGTTATTGCAGCTTAATAGATTTTACGATGGCAAACACTTTTCCCGATGCTTTTAACGAATCTTGTGCGTGGTTTGAGGTAAATAAACTTCCGCAAATGGCATTTGATCACGACAGAGTAATTGCTGAAGGATTAGAATATCTGCGAAAAAACATCGATACTCAGGTTGCAGCAAGCAATTTACTGCCCGAAAAATTTACGATGAAAGACTTGCAGTCGTTGTATGAAACCATTTTGGGTGAAAAATTCAGACGAAATAATTTTCAGCGTAAAATATTAAGTACTAATTCTTTGGAAAGAATGGAGAAATTATTCGACGGTTCAGCAAATAAAGCACCTTATCTCTATAAATTCATCAAAAAATAGTTTTTTTTCTCTTTAAAGAAGTTTTCTTTTCAGCATTCCGAAAAAATCTTATTTTTAGGGAAATTAAATTACATGTCATATTATCCTCTTACAAGCATTCCTGATTATTATGGAATTGATGCTTTACTTACCGAAGAACACAAGCTTATCCGTCAATCTGTAAAAGATTGGGTTGAAAGTTTTGTAATGCCAAATATTGATCAGGCGGCTCAAAATCATACCGATTTACCAAATTTAATGAGAGAATTGGGAAAAATCGGAGCTTTAGGACCTTACATTCCTGAAGAATACGGTGGTTCTGGTCTTGATCAGATTTCTTACGGTTTGATTATGCAAGAATTGGAAAGAGGAGATTCTGCGGTGCGTTCTGCGGCATCTGTACAAAGTTCTTTGGTAATGTTCCCGATTAATGAATTCGGTTCTGAAGAACAAAAAAGAAAATACTTACCGAAGTTAGCTTCCGGTGAAATGATCGGATCTTTCGGTCTTACTGAACCGAATCACGGTTCAGATCCAAGTTCTATGGAAACGTATTTTAAAGATATGGGAGATCATTATCTTTTAAATGGTGCCAAAATGTGGATCACCAATTCCCCGTTATGCGATATCGCAGTAATTTGGGCTAAAAATGAAGAAGGAAAAGTACAGGGATTAATCGTTGAAAGAGGAATGGAAGGTTTTACCACTCCTGAAACACACAATAAATGGAGCTTAAGAGCTTCTAAAACAGGCGAATTAGTATTTAACGACGTGAAAGTACCTAAAGAAAATTTGCTTCCCAATGTTACAGGATTAAAAGGGCCTTTGTCTTGTTTAAATTCTGCGAGATACGGAATTTCTTGGGGCGTAATTGGAGCTGCAATCGACTGTTATTGTACTGCTGTTCAATATTCTAAAGAAAGAAAACAATTCGGAAAACCAATTGGTTCTTACCAATTACAGCAGAAAAAATTAGCTGAATTTTTAACTGAAATTACGAAAGCTCAGTTACTTTGTCTACAGTTAGGAAATCTGAAAAACGATCACAAAGCGAGTCCGGCTCAGATCTCTATGGCAAAAAGAAACAATGTGAAAATGGCGATTGATATTGCAAGAGAATCACGACAAATTCTTGGCGGAATGGGAATCATGGGTGAATTCCCGATGATGCGTCATGCTGCCAATTTAGAATCAGTAATTACGTATGAAGGAACTCACGATGTTCATTTGTTGATTACAGGTCTTGATATTACAGGAATTAACGCTTTTTAGGCTAAAATAATATTTTCTTAAACCTCACAGATTTTTAAAGACCTGTGAGGTTTTTTTGTACTTTTAAAATTAATTTTTCCGCACTATTAGCTGCTGTCGAATTAATAATTATAGTTTTTCACATTTTCTAGGAAACTGATTTCAGGATTCAGAATTTCATGTATTAAATTTTGAATAGAAATCATAGCATCATCAAGACTTCCCTGAGCAAATTCCAGCGACACTACTCCTTTTTTAGCATCGGCAAAACTCCAGATTCCGGTTTCTACAGGAAATCCCCAAAACTCCGGTAAACTTTGAATTACATATTGATATAAACAAAGTTGCATCGCCTGTTTTCTGTCGCTGTTTTGGAAATAATCTGACTTGTTTAATTCATCGATTTTTACGGTAAGATTTTTTGTTTTTGCGGTTTTATAATCGATAATTCTGACCGTTCCATTTAGTCTGTCAATTCGATCGATGAAGCCAAAGAAAGAAACCTTGTCAGATTTGTCTTCATTCAGATAAAAATCTACTCCTTCAAATCTTCTTTCAATATCAATTATTTCTAAAGAATTACCCGCTTTTATCAATTCTAAATCATGGTTTAGAATATTCTCAATTACTTTTTTTGCAATGGCTTTATGAATGTAATTCATCCCTTTATTGTAAAACTCAGGCTGATGTTTTAATTTTTCAATTGCAATATTTATAAATTCATCTATTCGTTTAATTGAATTCTGTAAATCATTTAATTTTAAAACTTTACATTTTAATACTTCATAAACTTCTTGAAGCGTGTAATGAACTAAATTTCCGTAATTTCTAATCGATAATTCTTCTTCAATTTCATCCGCTTCTGAAGTATTTAAAATCTTTGAAAGATAAAAATCAATCGGATTATAGAGATAGCTTGTTAAGTGTGAAGCCGAAACTTTTTCTTTCCATTTTAAAAGCTGTTGCTGAACAATATTTGTTTTAAAAACTTCGATGGGCTGACTTAAAATTGGCTCTGAAGAATTCTCAACAATAACATGCTCGATGTGATGAGAACTTTCCATTTCGATCTGAGTAATAAATCGACTCTTTTCTCCCGTATTTACACCAGAACTTAAAGCATTGAAAAGCAAATGTACATTCTGTGCATCCTGAATTAAACGGTAAAAATGATAGGCATAAATATTGTCGTTTTCGAGGAAAGTATGTAAGTCAAAATATCTTCTTATATCGAAAGGAATGTAGGTATTTTGCGAGTTTCCGAGCGGTAATTTACCTTCATTAACAGACAGAAGAATTACGTTTTCAAAATTTAAAAGACGGGTTTCCAAAAGTCCCATTACCTGAAGCCCTTTCAGTGGTTCACCCTGAAAATCTATGCTTTCTGAATTAATGTGCTGATTGATGAGAATCTCAAGCGTTTCTATATTAATTCTAAAACCATAAGGTGTAATCTGGTTTTTTATGATTCTGAATGCATTTTCAAAATGAGAAACGTTTTCATACTGAATATCATCCAGTTCAAGCCATTTAATCTTTTTACAAAATGCTATAAGATCATCCAAAAACTGATAAACAGAGTCTGCTTTCTGAAGAAGATTGAAATACGAAAGACTCCCCAAAAGCTCAGTCAAAAGCTTCTGAGAAATATATACAATATTTCTCTCTTCTATTTTAGATTTAAAATCATTGATAATCTTTTCATCATCATTAGATTTCGGAAGCTCTTCTAGAATTGGATAAACATCACGATAATAATACGAAGATTTGCTCTTTTCAAGCTGTTTTTGGAGATAAAAAAGTTGTTTTACCGCATTCGAAAAAGAAAGATTTTTCAGCGGAAAACCCATTGTAATATTGAGATTTTCAACTTCATGCATTACATCCAGACTTGCAGGAAGAAGGTTTTCATCAAGTAAAACAACCGCCGTATTCGTAAATGTTTTATTATTAATATTTTTAAATAATTCAGGTAAAATTTTAGTTTGTGTTACATTACCTGAAACTTCGTAGACCTTTATGTTTTTAGTCTGGTTAAAATCATCCTCAATCCAGTTGAAAGCTCTGTTATCATCAAACTCTTTCCACATTTTATGATTTCTGAGGAACTTTCCGGCCTCTTGTCTTTCGTCATCAAAATAATATTTATCTCCCTGAAAAAAACACTGTGCTTTGTTCCATTGTAAAAGACCTCTCACCAGTTTTTCTTCAACCGGAGTGAATGCATTAAAGCCGCAGAAAACAAAATTTTCGATATTATTTTTTGCAAACTCTCCTATTTTTGCTTTTGCAGACTCGTGAATCATTCCCGGAGTTGCCCAGTTTTTTTCTCTTAATTTTTCCTTTAAAACAGGAAGAAAAACATTCATATTCCTCCAAAAATTCAGGAATTTTTTTCGTGGAACTTCATCATCGTCACCCAAATCCTGCGCCCATTCTTTAATACGTTCTTCATCAAACATATATTGTAAAACGGCTTCATCAGAATCTGAAAATTTTAAAATATCGTCCCAATCTTTCTGAAGCGTAGGAAACCATTTTAAAAATTCAGAAAAATCGTCGTTTGGAATAAGATTTAAACCTTTATAAACATCAAATGCAAAAAGCCACAGAGAAATCCCCTGAATCGTCTGTTGATCTACAATATTGATAATCAGTTCTTCAATCGTATAAAAATTGGGAAGAAATCCTGAGTAATTATTTTCTTCTAAAATCTGACGTATAAAAACAATGGGTCTTTTACCGGGAAGAACAATGTTAAATTGCGATAAATCAGTGTTTTGAATTAATAATTCATCGATAATTTTGTTTAGAAATTTCAAATTTTCTGGTAGTTTTTTAGTTTTTCGAGTTCTTCGGTAATTAAAATATTATATTCTGCCTGTTTTTCTTTATTCATCCCATGTTCGGTTACACGGTCATAGTCAGCCTGAAAGCTTTTGTAATCGGAAGAGATTTTAGCGTAAATTGTTTTGAAAAACTTATTGTAATCGGCTGTGGTTTTTATTTTTTCTGAAACTTCCTTTCTAAGTTTTCTTGCGTGAATTTCAGCAATATCGAAGTGTTTCTGCTCATGAACCAATACATAATCATTGATTCTTTTAACGTCTTTCCATGATTTATTTTCATTAAAAACCGTTTGAATATTTATTTTCACAGGAACTTTAGGATCGCTCGATGTAGTTGCTGAAAATTCCCAACCGCAATGAGTATAAGCTACAACCGTTGCACCACCAAGATTATTGGTTTTGCTTTTAAAATTATCCCAAACCAGCTTCTGATTTTCGCTCCAGACAATATTCTGAGCTGAGACAATGTTGAAAATCAATAAAAAAACGATTAAAAAAAACTTCATTATTCCACTACAATTGTTTTTGTAATCCAGTTGTTATTACCATTCCAAAATCTGAATGTGTAATTTCCTTTTTTTCTTGGACTAAAATTAATCTGATTTGCTGATTTATGATTTACCTGAGAGCACATTCCATTAGTAAGGTATTGATAAGCGGTAACATCTCTGTCAAATTCTCCAGTATGAACATAATCGTATCCATAGAATCCTCTACACGTTGAAGCATACGTCGAATAGGTTCTGATGCTTTGAACTGAGAAAACGCTCATCGTATCACTGACGATTTTCACACTGTCAATCTTTACTTTATCTACAGATTCTATCGTTTGATAATCATCATCATCTTTACATGAAGTAAAAAAAACACCTAAAACTGCCGCAGCGAAACTTATTTTTAATAGAGATTTCATGATGTTGGATTTTGATCGTTTGGAAAGATAAATTTAGTGAAAATAAATACGAATTAACATATTTTAAGAATTAAAATTGCCTTTTGAAAGATAAACAACCTTTTTAGTGTCAAAAAACTCTTCGTCGAAGTAGTTTTTAAGACTGAAAAGCTCACATTTTAGTCCGGCAAGTTCTTCGGCAAGATCTCCACCTTTTAGATATAAAACTCCGTTATGTTTTGCATTTAATTGTTCTTTTTCAAACTTACCTTTCAGCCATCTTAGAAATTCAGGCATTTGAGTAACGGCACGACTTACCACGAAGTGGAACTTTTCTTTTACTTTTTCTGCTCTTCCATGAATGGCGGTAAGATTTGACAAACCCACCCCTTCTGCAACAGCATTCACCACCGTAATTTTTTTACCGATTGAATCAATTAAAGTAAACTGGGTTTCAGGAAACAAAATTGCCAAAGGAATTCCGGGAAAACCACCACCTGTTCCAACGTCTAAAACTTTTGTTCCGGGAGC
Organism: Chryseobacterium scophthalmum; assembly: GCF_900143185.1. Classification (NCBI taxonomy): domain Bacteria; kingdom Pseudomonadati; phylum Bacteroidota; class Flavobacteriia; order Flavobacteriales; family Weeksellaceae; genus Chryseobacterium; species Chryseobacterium scophthalmum. The sequence goes on from NZ_FSRQ01000001.1 coordinate 836,366, forward strand.
GAATTCCATGATTTTTGCAATACCTAAAGAATGCAGGATATGCTTCTCATAAAGAGATTCCATATCTTTTCGGGAAATGACGTTTATTTTTTCGTTCCATTCTCCATACAGGCTTTCAAGCTTTATAAACTGCTCGATTTGTTTTTCTGTAAGATCCGGAAAGTATTTTTGAATGATTGCTATCGACATAAAAGTAATTCTAAAGGGCAAAAATAAGTTTTATTAACAGTTTATTCAAATTAAGTTTTTATATATATTTGTTAAAAAGACAAAAAGAATACATGAATAAACTTTCAGACAGAGTAAACAGGTTGGGTTACTCGCAGACATTCGTCATGTCAAACAAAGCTAGGGAGATGAAAGCCAGTGGAATAGATGTAATTTCTTTAACATTAGGCGAACCGGATTTCGACGTTCCCGATAATATCAAAGAAGCTGCTTTTACAGCAATCAATGAAAATTACAGCCACTACTCTCCTGTTCCGGGATTTTTAGAACTTCGTCAGGCGATTTCTGAAAAATTAAAAAGAGACAATCAACTCGATTATAAACCGACACAAATCTGTGTTTCAAACGGAGCTAAACAAGCAATTATTAATGTTTTGGCAGCTATTATCAATGATGGAGATGAAGTAATCCTTCCTACTCCTTTTTGGGTAAGTTATGATGAGATGGTAAAAATGATGGGCGGAAATTCTGTGATGCTTCCTACTTCTTATGTTACCGATTTTAAAATCACTGCAGAACAGCTTGAAGAAGCGATTAATGAAAAAACAAAAGCTATTCTTTTCAGCTCGCCTTGTAACCCTTCAGGTGGATATTATACGTATGATGAATTGAAATCTTTGGCGAAAGTGATTGCTAAATACCCTCATGTAACGGTAATTTCTGACGAAATTTACGAATACATCAATTACGAGACTAAAACTACATCTATCGCTCAGTTTCCTGAAGTTTATGAGCAAACCGCAGTGATCAACGGAATGTCTAAAGCTTTTGCAATGACAGGTTGGAGAATTGGTTATTCTGCTTGTCCGGAATGGTTGGCAAAAGCTTGTGAAAAAATTCAGGGACAAATGACGAGCGGAGCGAATACGGTTGCTCAGAGAGCTTCAATTGTTGCTTTAAAAACAGATCCTTCAGAATATAAATACATGATTGATGCATTCAAGCAAAGAAGAAATCTCGTGTTCGATTTAATGAAGGAAATTCCCGGATTTAAAGTTCTTTTACCAAAAGCTGCTTTCTATTTCTTTCCAGATGTTTCTCATTACATCGGAAAAACATTAGACGGAACTGAAATAAAAGATGCTGATGATTTTGCAATGTTTATTTTAGAAAACGCTCATGTAGGTTGTGTTGGCGGAGTTTCATTTGGAAGTCCGGAATGTATCAGATTTTCTTATGCAGCTTCTGAAGAAGATTTAAGAGAAGCGATGAGAAGAATAAAAGTATTATTAGAAAAATTTAATTAAAAACAACCATGAATTTATTTAAAAAATTAACGATTGTAACCAGTATTGCTGCGGCAAGTTTTTGTGGTTATGCTCAAGCTCAGGACTTTCAATGGAAAGAAGCCAAATCAAATGGATACACGTATAAATATGTAACCAACGATCCTACTTCTGCAAGATATTATAAGCTTAAAAACGGACTTACCGTAATTTTAAGTGCAACTAATAAAGAACCGAGAATTCAGACTTATATTGCGACAAAAGCAGGTAGCAAAACCGATCCGGCAACTCACACTGGTCTTGCGCATTATCTGGAACACATGCTCTTCAAAGGAACAGATAAGTTTGGATCGAAAGATTGGGCAAAAGAAAAACCTCTTTTAGATAAAGTTGATGCTCTTTATGAGAAGTACAATCAGACAAAAGATGAAGCCAAAAGAAAGGAAATTTACAAAGAAATAGATAAAGTTTCGGGTGAAGCAGCAAACTATGCCATTGCCAATGAATACGATAAAATGATGGCAGGAATGGGTGCAGATGGAACGAATGCATTCACATCTTTCGAGCAAACCGTTTATGTAGAAGACATTCCGGCAAATGCGGTTGATAAATTTTTGGCAGTGCAGTCAGAACGTTTCAGAGCACCTGTTTTAAGGCTTTTCCATACAGAACTTGAAGCAGTTTACGAAGAGAAAAACAGAAGTTTGGACGATGATACCGACAAAGTTTATGATAAAATGTTTGAGACTTTGTTCCCGAATAACAATTATGGTAAGCAAACTACCATCGGAACGATCGAACATTTGAAAAACCCTTCTTTAAAAGCAATTAGAGAATATTACAACAATTATTACGTTCCCAATAATATGGGAGTGATCATGTCGGGAGATTTTAATCCGGATGAGATGATTGCTAAAATTGATAAGGCTTTTTCTTACATGAAGTCTAAAGCTATTCCAAGCTACGTTGTCGGACAAGAAAAGCCCATTGCATCACCCATTGTAAAAGAAGTTGTAGGTCCAAATCCTGAAAGTGTAATGATGGGATTCAGATTTCCGGGAGCTACGACCAAAGACGCTAGACTTTTGACTTTAATTGGAAATATGCTGACCAACGGACAAGCCGGATTAATTGACCTGGATCTTGTAAAAAAACAAAAACTTTTGGCAGCTTATGCTTTTCCATATATTTTAAAAGATTATTCGGTATTGCTTTTACAAGGCAGACCAACTGAAGGTCAATCGTTGGACGAAGTGAAAAATCTTCTTCTTCAGGAAATTGAAAAGCTTAGAAAAGGTGAATTTTCGGATGATCTAATTCAGTCTATTGTTAATAATGAGAAGAAAAACATCATTCAGAAAGATGAAAAATACTCTTCCAGAGCAAGTATCTTAATGGATGAATTTACATCAGATATTGATCACAAAGCTTCACTAGAATATTTAGAAGAGATCTCTAAACTTACGAAAAAAGATATTATGGATTTTGCATCTAAATATCTTCAGAATAACAATTACGTTGCCATCTACAAGAAGAAAGGTGAAGATAAAAGCATTGTAAAAGTAGATAAGCCAACTATTACACCGGTTTCGGTAAACAGAGAAGACCAGTCTCTGTTTCTTAAGAAAATTGACGAGATGCCGGAAAATAGCATTTCTCCGGTTTGGTTAAATTTCGAAAAAGACATTGAGAAGAGCAAAGTGAAAAGTGTAGATGTTCTTTCTGTAACAAATACAGATAATGATCTTTTCAGACTATACTATTACTTCGATTCAGGAAAATGGAACAATAAAATGCTTCCTTTGGCTGCAGAATATTTACAGTATTTAGGAACAAAGAATAAATCTTCTGAAGCGATAAGTAAAGAGTTTTACAAACTGGCTTCAAGTTTTAACATAAGCGCCGGAAACGAAGAAACTTATGTAACACTGGAAGGTTTGAATGAAAATTTTGACAAAACTGCAGATTTATTTGAAGATTTAATTAAAAATTGTGTAGCAGACCAAAAAGCTTTAGATTCTTACAAAGCAAGATTGAAAAAAGCGAGAGCCAATGCAAAACAGAACAAGGGAATAATCATGAGTGGGCTAAGAAGTTATGCTCAGTATGGTTCTCAAAACCCTTTCAATAATGTTCTAACTGATGCGGAATTAGATGCTTTAAAAGCAGAAGATTTGGTGAATATTCTTCATGATTTATTTAATTTTAAACATAAAATTCTTCACTACGGGCCAAAATCGGCACACGGAGTTTCATCTTCTTTAACCTTGATCCATAAAGTTCCGGCAACATTGAAAGAAATGCCAAAATCTAAAACCTTTACTCAGGTTCCGACAGATAAAAACAAAGTTTTGTTTGCCAATTATGACATGGTACAGGCTGAAGTATTCTGGGTAAGAAATGCGGATAATTACAACCCTAACCTTAGTCCTACAATAAGTTTATTTAATAATTATTTTGGTGGCGGAATGGGTTCTATCGTTTTCCAGACAATAAGAGAATCTAAGGCTTTGGCGTATTCTACTTATGCATATTTTGGTCAGCCAAACAAAAAAGATGACAAAAATATGATTATGGCTTATGTAGGAACTCAGGCAGATAAACTGAATGAATCTACAACGGCAATGAACGAGCTTTTAACAACTCTTCCAAAATCTGAACAGTTATTTGAAACCGCAAAAAGTGGATTGAGAAAAACGATCGCTGCAGAAAGAATTACTCAGGACGGAATTATTTTCTCTTATTTATCAGCTCAAAAATTAGGTCTCGATTATGACAGAAGGAAAAATGTTTATGAACAGTCTCCGAAACTGAATTTTGCAGACATTAATACCTTCCATGATTCTGAAATGAAAGGGAAAAATTATACTTATTGCCTTGTCGCTGCACAAGATAAAGTAAAAGATGAAGATTTGCTGAAATTGGGTGAACTTAAAAAGTTAAGTCTTACAGAAATATTCGGTTATTAAAACCAGAAAGAGCTTCGAAAGAGGCTCTTTTTTTATTCTTTTAAAATCTTATTTAAATTTTCTTTTGAAATTAATCCTGTAAATTGGTATAATACTTTAAAGTTATTATCAATAAGTATCGTATAAGGAACAGTATTTGAAAATCCAAAACTAGCTTCTAAAAGTTTTTGATCTTGTAAGTTTACAATCAGTTGCTTCCAAGTTATTTTCTCCTCTGATAGTTTCTTTTTCCATGCTTTTTCATCTTTATCTATTGAAATTGATATTAATTCTATGTCTTTATTTTCCTTATTTATTTTTTTTAGATGCGGAATTTCTTGTAAACAAGGTCCACACCAACTCGCCCAAAAAATGATTAAATGTTTCTTATATTTTTCATTTATAATTTTTTGATTCTTTCCATTATTGTTTTTTAAAGACGTGATTATTTTTTCTTTTTTTGATTTATTTTTTAAAATGACAAAACTTTCAATATTATTGTAAACCAATGATTTCTTAATATCATTATTAAATAAATGCATCAATTTTTCTAAATCTTTTGCATCCAAATCATTTTTATGATCTTGCAATTCATAAAGAAGATGATATGAGAAAGGATTTTTTTTTATTCTTTCACCAATTAAATTTACTGTTGTTATATCTATATTATCAAATAAGTCAATTTCAGATTGTAGATAAGCTAAAGTTTGTTTCCCACCATTTACTGTAGTATTAGCATATATTGTATGAGAATTTGAAACCTCTTTATTTATTTTTAAAGCTTTATCAAAAATTATTAGAGAATCAGACATTATTCTATCAACATATTTTGTTTTATCTGATTTTAAATCTTTTTTTGGAAAGAAAAATAATGTTTTTAAATTCTGACTATCGTAATGAAAAAAGCCAATATATTGAGGTTGGTTTTCCAAAAACATATGCTCTAAATGAAACTTTTCATTTTTTACATCAGTACTATCGATAACATTATCAAAAGTATTTTTGTATAAATAAATTTTTCCATCGGATAAATTTTCAATATTCCCTTTTATTATTGTTGTCAAGGTGTCAGATTTTACCTTTCCATTAATGAAAATACCCCATAGCAGAAATAAAAAAAATATTCTTCTCATTTTATTAAAATCATAAAGACAATGATATAAAAATAGTAATTACTGAAGAAGATTAAGACCTTTATTTATCTGTTAGTTCAAGTGGATTATTGATTTGATTTTCTTTAGCTTTTTTTTCAATTTCTTTAATTATTTCTTCTGGTTTTTTATCGACCAATTTAATTTTATTATTATAAACTAATGCTTTGAATTTTCTAGCAGGATCTTTCTTATTTAGCTCTATTTCTTTTAGAAATTTTTTCCGGGTAATTGTATATGAAGAACTAAAATTTATCCGTGAAGGATATTGGGAATTTGGAGTAATTTTTTTTTGAATACCTAGAAATGCAAATTGATAATCACCTGAAGAATCTTTCATTTCTAAAATCAATCCAGGTAATCCTCCAAACTTATAAGGACCTAAAGGTATAGGTATCTTATCACAAAACCAAGCTTCCCATTTTCTACCTCTAAATCTTGTCAAAGCTTTCGTCACATTATAATCTCCGATCTTTTTTTTATCTGATGTTATTTTCCAATCGAGGGAAATAGAATCTTGATAGATATATTTATCTCCATCCATAATTTCTTCATAGACAAAATATTGCTTATCAAATTGTTTACTTATTTTATAAGACATATTACCATCAGATATTTCAAACTTTTTCGTTTCTGTATACAAAGAATCTTCCTTAAAACCCTGATAATCGTAGAACACACTATTGTTTTTGTTAATCTCAAGAGCCATTTCTCTTTTATTTGTATTTGCGCTATTATAATCAGGTCTAGAAGAAAATAAGTAAATTATTCTTAAATTCTGAGAATAACCTGTCAAGAAAAAAAGATTCAATATTAAGATTAAGAATTTCATATCGTATATTTTTAAGCATAAAGTTGAGGTAATTTAGTACCTCAACTACTGTAATTTAAATAAAAAAATGCCTAGATTTATCCTATGTCTGTGGTTGGTTCAAGTCCAGTTGATGGAGGATTATTGGTTCCGCAATAAATAGCATAATATCCTGCACCACATCCACCCTCATGACAACCTCCACAATCATAAGTTCCTTCTTTACAGCATTGATACAACTTGCTTGTTCCTGTGTTACGCAAACCACCATTTAAAGTCTTCAATTCTTTTCTTGAAAGCTTTTTTAAATTTTTCATAAATAAAATTTTTTAATTAATAATATTTGATGTAGCAATTTTTTAGATTGTTTTTACAAGTTTAAAAATTACTTTATGCTCCACCAACTAAGAAATTAATTACGTCGATTAGAAAACTAATTAAAAATATTTCTGTCTAAAATTTAACTATCTAAAAATACATTTTAAAATTTAGTAAAAAATCAAAATATGGTCTTTTTTAACTTGTAAAATTCCGGAAAAGTACAATACCTTTTCTTGATTTTATAAGCAAACATCAGTAAGTTGGCTTTTTAAATATTTTAACAGCTGTATAACTTAAAAATGAGTGACACCAGCTTTTCACAAAAATTAATTTCGAAATATGGATATTGGTACTAAAATCAAAAAATTAAGAAACAAAAATCATCTTTCCCAAAGTGAATTAGCTTTTGAGTTAGAAATTTCACAAGGAACTTTACACAACATAGAAAGTGGAAATTCAAAGAAAATAGATTTTTTATTGGTGGATAAAATTTGCCAGTTTTTTGATAAAGATTTTAAATATTTCTTAGATGAAAAGCCAGTGAATAATATAAATAAAAATCACAATCAAACTATTTTTCTAAATAATCTCCAAGAAAATTATTTAGTAGAATTCAAAAATTTAGTCATAAGAAATAAAGAAAATGAAGAAGTTATTAAAGATTTAAAAAATAAACTTAACCTGAAAAAATAGAAGAGCACAATTTTATTAAAAACTAGAAATAGCTTCTTTTAAAGCTCTTTTTTTATTCAATCTAAAAAACACTATTATAGATTTTATTTATCAATAAGTATTTTTTCAATAGACAAAACTGTGTATATTTGCACTGTAAAATTAATCAAATAAAAAATTAGAAAATTATGTCTTTAGTAGGTAAAAAATTTCCAAACGTAACGATTGACGCAATGTCTGAAATGGGTGATGATCTTAGAATCAACATCTTTGAAGAAACTACAAGAAACCAACAAAAAGTGCTTTTATTCTGGTACCCAAAAGATTTTACTTTTGTTTGCCCGACTGAGCTTCACGCATTTCAAGAAGCTTTAGGTGAGTTTGAAAAAAGAAACACTAAAGTAATCGGTGCTTCTTGTGATACAAACGAAGTACACTTTGCTTGGTTAAATGTTTCAAAAGACAACGGTGGTATTGAAGGAGTTACTTATCCGCTTTTAGCTGATACTCACAGACAATTGGCAAATTTATTAGATATTGTGGATCAGGATCTTGAATTTGACGAAGAAGGAAATGAGTATTTCACAGGTTCAAACGTAACATACAGAGCAACTTATTTGATCGACGAAACCGGAAAAGTATTCCACGAGTCGGTAAATGATATGCCTTTAGGAAGAAACGTAAAAGAATATTTAAGATTAATCGATGCTTATACTCACGTTCAGAAGCACGGTGAAGTTTGCCCTGCAAACTGGGAAGAAGGTAAAGATGCAATGAAAGCTGACAGAACTTCTACTGCTGAATATTTAGCTAAAAATTAATAAATTAAATTTAACAATGTAGCAAAATATAATGTACCAATATAGCAATGTAGCAGTTTACCAATATTTTGGATCTGGTAAATTTAATTGTTACACTGGTAAATTATTAGATTGCTACATTGTTTATTTTTTCTAAAAAAATAAACAATGTATACAGAATTAACAGAAGATACGTTACAAAATATCGTTAACGAAAACGAAAAAGTAGTGGTACAATATGGCGCAACATGGTGTGGCAACTGCAGAATCATGAAGCCTAAATTCAAAAAACTAGCATCAGAAAATGACGCAATTCCTTTTCTATATGTAGATGCTGAAAAATTACCGGAAAGCAGAAAATTAGCAAAAGTCGACAACTTGCCTACTTTCGCAATTTTCAAAAATGGTGAATTGGTGAACCAAGTGCAGTCTAACCAAGCTGAAAGTTTAATTAACCTTTTTAATGAATTGTAATTATGAAACTGCCAATTATCAGACAATTTTATCAGAATCAGACTCCTGAAAATCTTGAAAAAACTTTAGGGGTTTTAGAATCTTTCACAGAGTTTAGAGGAACTACAGAAGAAGACATGAATGTTGCAGGTGAATTGATTACCAATATTTGTGGAGCTTTAGAAGTTCACGCCAACGTACAAAACGGAATGAGCGAAAAAGATGCTTTAAACTCTTTTGCACAAAAAGTTTTAGGATCAATTGATAAGTAATATTTAAACACTAATTCTACGAATGTTTTTTCACTAATCTGCACAAATATTTAATTTAAAAATTGTGTTATTTGTGAGTAAATTAGTGCTATTTGTGTTTAAAATACCAAAAATAAAATCCCGATGAAAAGACATCAGGATTTTTTGGGTTTATAAAAGTGAATTATAAAATTTCGCTCAAACTCATAACTTATAATTCATAATTCTTCACTAAAATTAGCTTCTTCTGCTCATTAAAATTCTTAAGATATACCAGAATAATAACATAATAGAAGCGAAAAGCTGTAAAGATGCTCCAACGTACTGATCTGTTGTATAAGAATCTTTCAGTTTACTTGTCTGATATAAAATTGTAACCGAAGCTAAGATCACCATTCCTACTGAGAACCAAAGTCCAAGGTCAAAACCGAAGATCATTCCGGCAACAATTAATCCTAAAGCAATAAATCCTCCGATTGTAATAATATTTCTAAGGAATGAAAAATCTCTTTTAGAAGTAAAAGCTACTGCAGAAACTCCTGCAAACATAGCAATTGTAAGAGTTGCTGCCTGAAAAATCAATTGACCAGTATTGGGATAAGCCATCACCATATACATCATTGGTAAAAAGATAATTGCCTGAAGCAAAGTATAAAGAGCAAGACCTAAATATTGAGTAGATCTGCTTTGAGCTAAAGACCATTTGTTTGCTAAAAAAGAAGCCAGCCAAAATATCCCCAAAACCAAAAGCCAGCTGTATTTCTGCCCAACCATCATATAAACCATTTCGCCTGGAACAACTGCTAATAAAGTAGTCTCAACAGCAATAAATGCAAGAATCGCAAAAGCAACATGCAAATAGGTTTTTTTGTAAAAACTAGCCTTTTCTACATCCGAAGAATGCGCGACTAAAACATCTGTCATCATAAGTTCTCTATTTATAATTTTAATTATTTCTCTTCTTCGTTGATTACATAAAACCTAATTCTATGGGTCGGAATAGTTGTAACCAAACCATTACTCTCGTAATATTCTGATAAATTAATATACGAAAAAACTTTAAATTTATCATTTACCTGCCAATTATCTCTTCTACTTAAACCTTCTTCAGAATTGAGTAATTCTAATTTTTCTAAATTTCCTTCATATTTGCTATCACCATATTTTTTAGAAATTTCATCAACAAGCTTATAATACTTTTTGATCATCGCTTTATTAAAACTTAGCGATTTATTAATGTTATCACCTTTTTCAAAGTTACGAACATCCCATTCATACAGAATTTCTGCTATTGCAGAGTCTTCTTTATATAGTTTATAAAATACTAATAAATTTGGTATTTCTTTTTCTTTTCTTTCAAAAACAAAAGGAACAATAACTGGTTTTACTGAAATATATTCCTTATCAGTTTTATAAATTTTACTTCCTAATTTTTTTTCAAGTTCAAAATAATAGTCAATTTTCTTTCCCTTAATATCTGTTTGAATAGTATTTTGTGAAAAAATAAACTGGCTTATTAATAAAATAGATCCAAATAATAATCTTTTCATTTGTATTTTCAACTGTAAAATTATTTACTGTAATCTGGTTTTACACCAAGAATTTTACCATCATTTTCAAAAATCACCGTAATCAAATCTCTCGGCGGATCATTTTTATCATCTGTATATTTATACTGAACCGAAGGATAAGTCTGATTATCGGGTAGCTTTTGATATCCTGATTGATAAACCTCAGTCTTTCTTTCAAAGCTTATTCCGCCAGAAAGCCTTTGGATCATATTTTCATCTACCAGACTCTTTACCTTTTCAGAAATAAGAGTTCCAACCGCTTGTTTATCTGCTGTTTTTAGAGCAGAAATAAATTTAGAGAATGACTGATTGTACAATTCAATTTTATCTTTAGGAATAGAGGCCGAAATATCCATTGGAGGATTTTGAACTTCCATTTTTTTCACCTCTTGTGCGAAAGCTGATGAAACCGAAAACAGACACAGAACAACGATTAATTTTTTCATTTTTATGAGATATTTAAATTTGGCTGACCTAATTTAAGCTAAATAAATTAAATAACCTCCAAAAACTTCATTGTATCTATATTATCCGCATAAGTATTCAATCCTGGGTTTTGTGCTTCTCCGAATTGAATAGAGTCGATTCCTAGCTCATTTTTAGCAACAACACACTGAATATTTTCTTCATTTTCAGCAATAAAATCTTTCACTTCATCCAAAGAAGAATATCTGCTGAAATTAATCACAGAAAGCGGACTGAATAATTGGGCATCTTCTTTCAACATTACAAAATTATTATCCCAGAATTTATCCTGATTTAAAAGGTAAACGGCTCTGTTGTAATCGTAATTATTGGCGTATTTGTTATGATTGATAATTTCTTTAAAGTCTAAGAAACTCTCAAACAATCTGTCGATTACAAAATCCTGCGGAATAAAAATTCGGGTCACATTTCTGCATCCCAAACCAAAATACTGGAAAATATCATGAGCCAAAAGTTTCAGTTCTTCTTCCGTTTCCTCACCTTTCAAAACCGCGATCGAGGTTCTGTTTTTACGGATAATGCTTAGATGATTCTTAAAATAATATTCCAGATATCTTGCCGTATTATTGCTTCCTGTAGCAATCACCGCATCAAAATTTTCTAATCTTTCAACCAATTCAAAATTGATTGCTTCTTCAGAAAATTCGTTCCATTTTTTAAGTAAAAACGGAAGCATTGTTTTATCTTTTGATGATAACTTGATTAGAGGAATGTGATTGCTTAAGATCACAGAGATCACATCATGTAAACCTACCAAAGGAATGTTTCCGGCAAGAATTAATCCTACTTTTTTTGAAGTTTTAGATGGTGAATAGTGCTGCAACCATTCATTTATATTTTCTTCAGTCAGCAATTCAGACCATTGCTTCAAAGCATATTTCTGATTATCAGCCGTAAACCACGGATTTTCAATTTCTGATTTCTTCAACACTTGTTGAAATTCAGCATCATTCTCATTATAATATTCAGAATTCTTTGCTAAAAACTCTTTTATATAAGCACTTAATTTATTTAGTCCTAAAACTCTACTTTCGATATTCATAATTACTGTAAAATTGGGGAATATTTTGTAATTTTGTGCAAATTTAAAAAAAATTAGCGATGGCTATTAAAATAACTGATGAATGCATTAATTGTGGGGCTTGCGAACCAGAATGTCCAAACAATGCAATATATGAAGGAGCGGTAGATTGGAAAGCATCCGAGGGTACTGAACTTTCAGGAACTGTAACTTTACCATCAGGTCTTACAGTTGACGCAGATGCACCACAGGAACCTGTGAGTGACGATGTTTATTTTATTGTAACAGATAAGTGTACAGAATGTAAAGGCTTCCATGAGGAGCCACAGTGTGCCGCGGTTTGCCCGGTAGATTGCTGTGTTCCGGATGAAGATCATGTAGAATCTGACGAAGCTTTGCTAAATAAAAAAGCTTTCTTACACGGTGAATAAAAACTACCGTCTCATAGATTATGAGACGGTTTTATTTTATATTTAAATTAAATCTCTTCAAATAGTAATAATGAAACCGCAAATTTTCTCTATCTTGAGTAAAATTTGCAAAAACAACAAGTAAAATTATGAGCAAAAAGCACAATTTCAGCGCAGGACCATGTATCTTACCTCAGGAAGTATTTGAAAAATCGGCAGAAGCTATTTTAGATTTCAACGGGATTGGTTTATCAATTCTTGAGATTTCGCACAGAAGTAAAGATTTTGTTGCGGTAATGGATGAAGCTCGTGCGATTGTAAAGAGACTGATGAATCTTGGTGATGATTATGAAGTTTTGTATTTGGGAGGCGGTGCAAGTCTTCAATTTGCAATGGTGCCTTACAATTTGATGAAAGTAGGCGGAAAAGCTGCTTATCTTGATACAGGAACTTGGGCTGCAGGAGCTATAAAAGAGGCTAAAAAAGTAGGAAGTGTAGATATTGTAGGTTCTTCTAAAGAAGAAAACTATTCTTTCATTCCTAAAGATTATAAAATAGGTGCAGAATATGATTATTTCCACTGTACCTCAAACAATACAATCTACGGAACTCAAATGAAAACTTTCCCTGAAGTGGAAACTTTGATGGTTTGCGACATGAGTTCTGATATTTTCTCAAGACAATTAGATTTCTCTAAATTTGATTTGATCTACGCCGGAGCTCAGAAAAATATGGGACCTGCAGGGGTAACTTTAGTGGTTGTAAAAAAGGAAATTCTTGAAAAATCAGGAAGAGAAAACATGCCTTCTTATTTCGATTATTCTCAGCACATTGCAAAAGAGTCAATGTACAATACTCCACCGGTTTTCCCTGTTTATGCATCTTTATTGACTTTACAGTATTTAGAAAAAAATGGAGGAATTGCAGCAGCAGAAGCAAGAAATGAAGCGAAAGCTAAATTATTGTACGACGAAATAGATTCTAATCCTTTGTTTGAAACGTTCTGTGTAAAAGAAGACCGTTCTTTGATGAATGTTTCTTTCAAATTAATTGATGAAAACAAGAAAGAAGAATTCGATGCGGCATGGAAAGCTGCGGGAATCAATGGATTAAACGGGCACAGAAGTTTGGGTGGTTACAGAGCAAGTATGTATAACGCATTGCCAATAGAAAGTGTACAGGTTTTGGTAGATGTAATGAAATCTATTAAGTAATTTTAGAATTAAAAAATTCAACGATTAAAAGATTATTATCATTGTTAAAATTTTCTTAATTTGCGACCCGATTTTAATTTTTAAATATTTTATTTTTTAATCTTTAAATCAAATTTAATAATAAATGAGAGTTTTAGCTAACGACGGAATCTCCAAAGCTGGAGAAATCGCTTTAAAAGAAGCAGGAATTGAGTTACTCGACAATAGAGTTGCTCAGGATCACGTTATCAATTTCATTAATGAAAATAACGTAGATGTTCTTTTGGTGCGAAGTGCTACCAAAGTTAGACAAGATTTGATTGATGCTTGTCCGAATCTTAAAATCATCGGAAGAGGCGGAATCGGTATGGATAATATCGATGTTGAATATGCTATTGAAAAAGGATTATATGTCATCAATACACCAACTGCTTCATCAAAATCGGTGGCAGAGCTGGTTTTTGCACATTTCTTTTCTTTAGCTAGATTTTTACATGAATCTAACCGATTGATGCCATTGGAAGGAGATACTCATTTCAGTGCGATGAAAAAATCTTTCAGCAAAGCGTACGAACTTTCGGGCAAAACTTTAGGAGTAATTGGTTTCGGAAGTATCGGTCAGGAAGTAGTAAAAATGGGAATCTCTTTAGGGATGAAAGTAAAAGTTCTGACCAGAAAACCCAGAACAGAAGTTTTAAGCTTAGAATTTTTCGACGGACAAAAACTAAACTTTGAAATTACTTCTACGAATGATACCGAAGAGTTTTTAAAAGATACAGACTTTATCAGTATCAATACACCAAAAACTGACGAGTATATTATTGATACTCCACAGTTTGAAAAAATGAAAGATGGTGTTTACATCGTCAATACCGCAAGAGGAGGCGTCATCAATGAAGTTACTTTGCTCGATTTTATCGAATCTGGTAAAGTTGCAGGAGCCGCTCTTGATGTTTTTGAAAACGAACCATCGCCTGAACTGATTTTATTGATGAATCCGAACCTGTCTCTTACACCGCATTTAGGAGGAAATACTATAGATGCACAAGAAAAGATCGGTGTAGAACTTGCCCATCAGATTATTGAAATTAAAAAGAAACTATAAATTATATATGCCAGTTTTTAAACCTTTCCGTGGAATACGACCTCATAAAGATCATGAGGCAACGTTTCCTACTCATCCTTTAGATAATTTCACACAAGCTGAAATTGCTGAAAAAGCACAAAAAGAAAAAACTTACATCAATATGATTAAACCCTATGTTGTAAGTAAATCTAAAGATGTTGACCGGAATTTAAGGAAAATCCGTACTACTTTTGAAGAACTTCTGGAAGACAAAACCTTAGTTCAGGATAGCTCTGCCTATTATCTTTATGAGCAGATTTATCCAAACAAACAGATATTCAGAGGGCTTCTTGGCTTATCGAGCATTGAAGATTTCTGGAACGGAAAAATAAAAAGGCACGAAAGTACCATCCCTCAAAGAAAAGAAAAGCTGGCGCATTATCTTGATAAAGTAAATCTTCAGGCAGAACCTGTTTTGCTGACTTATCCGTCAAATTCAAAAATTGAATTGCTGATGAATCATGAAGAAAAAAATGTTCCGATTTTCAATCATGTTGATACCATTGGAATCAGACATAAAATCTGGAGAATCGATAACCGTCTGAAACTGCAGCAATTCAAAGAAGTGATCGATCAGATCGAATCTTTTTATATTGCCGATGGTCACCACAGAATTGGTTCTACAGCACTTCACGCAAAGCGTCTTAAAGAAAAAAACAAACGCCACAACGGAACTGAAGCGTATAATTTTGTCTATAGTTTTATTGTTTCCAATCAATCAATTAAAATTCACGATTACAACAGAATTCTGAGCAGCATTGGAGATTTATCCACTGAAGATTTCTTGAAAAAATTGGAGAAATATTTCCTTATTCACGAAAAAGATCAGACTCCGTACTACCCTTCTCAGAAATTCCATATTTCAATGTATTTAGATGGGAAATTCTATTCACTTCACGTAAAACACGATTTGCGTTCTCCGGAAATGTCTCTTGATAATTTGGATCATCATATTTTAGATAAATATATCATTAAAGACATCTTAAATATTGAAGATTCTGACAGCTCAGATCAGATTATGTATGTGAAAGGAACTTCCAATATTGAAGGAATCAATTTACTCAAAGAAAAGATCGACAATGGCGAAGGGAAAGTAGGTTTCGGGATCTATCCTGTAAGCTTTAATGATATGATTAAAATATCAGATTTAAAGCTTCGTATGCCTCCAAAATGTACATTTATTGAGCCTAAACTGGTTACTGCATTATTAATGTACGATATGAAGCCATAATTATCTAATTTTTATTTATTTTTATGCTCCGAAAAGAAAACGGTCAGTAAAAATGAAAAAAATCTTACTTATCATATTTCCACTCTTTTTGAGTGGATTTTTATTTTCTCAGAAAAAAACTCCGGCAAAAAAGCCAAAACCAATCGCTAAATTCAACTATCACGAAGAGTTTAAGAAAATTTCTGACGAAATTTTTCTTCACGGAACCGCTTATGACAATCTTGGTGAATTAACAAAAGGAATTGGTTCAAGATTCAGTGCGACATCTGGTTACACAAAAGCTACAGAATGGGCTGAAAAAAACTTAAAAGAAGCCGGAGCAGAAAATATCTGGAAACAGGAAGTAAGAGTTCCTATTTGGATCAGAGGAAAAGAATCTTTACAAATAAAAACTTCCAGTGGTGATTGGAAAACCATAAAAATGCTTTCTTTCGGGAATTCAGAAGGTACGAAAGGAAAAGATCTAATTGCGGATATTCTTTTGGTGAAAGATGTTCAGGAACTGGTGAATCTGAGAGCTTCCGATGCAAAAGATAAAATCATTTTTGTCAACTATCCTATCGATCCTACGGTAATAAGTACAGTAGATTCTTATATGATTGCAGCCAAATCTAAGCTTATTTCGGCATCCGTTATTGGTCAGAAAGGAGCAAAAGCTTTAATCATAAGATCATTAACTACGGCTTCAGATGATATTCCGCATGCAAAACAGGTGTATTATGAACCGGATGATAAAACAAGAATTCCGGCAATGACCATTGGAGTTCGTTCTGCAGATGAACTTGAAAATCTTCTTAAAAAAACGTCTGTTAAAGCTAAAATTAATATGTCTGCTGAATCAAAAGGTGAAACAATTAATCACAATATTATCGGTGAAATTCCAGGAAAAAAAGATTCTAAGGTAATTGTTCTCGGAGCTCAGCTCGATTCATGGGATTTTGCAGAAGGCGCACATGATGACGGAACCGGAGTGGTACAATGTATGGAAGTTTTACGAACGTTTAAAGCTTTAGGGTACGATAATAATCACACCATAAGAGTTGTACTTTACGCCAACAGTGAAAATGGCGGAATGGGTCGTGAAACGTATGCAATGAGCGTAAAAAAGAAAGAAGAAAAGCATATTCTGGCTTTAGGAAGTGATTCCGGAGGATATTCTCCGAGAGGTTTTTCTTTAGATATGTCACCACAGAGAAGAAGGCTTATTTTCGAATGGAAAAATTACTTTTTACCTTACGGAATCTATGATTTCGACCAAACTTATGCAATTCAGGATATTGCACCCTTGAAAAAATTAGATATTCCTTTGGTAGAAATGGTGGTCGATACGCAACGTTATTTCGATTATCATCACTCTGAAAAAGATACTTTCGATAAAGTCAACAAAAGAGAATTATTGCTTGGAACAGTTGCGATGACTCAGTTTGTTTTTATGATTGATAAAAACTGGTAGAAAATTACACTTCAAGTTATAAAAATTATTACTCAATAATATTAAAAGCCAAATCAAAAAACTATAATGGAAATCAATCAATTAAACTTAGAATCCGATAAAATAAATAATCCGAAACTTAATGAACTCTATTCTCAGTTTCAGGAAATTTTGCAAAAACTAAACGATAAAAAATTACCTTCTGAAGCGGTACAGTATATTAATGATATTGTTGAGCAAACTAATTCGACAACATTAGAAGATAAAGCGTTGCTGAAATTTTTAAAAGACAAGCAAAATCTCATCATAAAATACTTGGAAAAAGAGCATAAAATTGTTCTTAAAAGCTATTACAAAAAATTATGGTTAGCGGTAGGAATGACGGCTTTCGGCTTACCAATCGGAGTTCTTTTTGGTTTACTGATGAAAAATATGGGATTAATGGCAATAGGATTACCAATTGGTTTAGGTGTCGGAGCTGCAGTAGGTTCTTCAATGGATAAGAAAGCATTGGAAGAAGGAAGACAGATCGATGTAGAGCTGAAATATTAATTTAAAAATCTAAACAAAGGTAACTATGAAAAACATTCTATCAACTGCGATTGTCTTTTTAAGCTTAAACTTATTTGGGCAAACCAAAGAAGATTCTTTACAGTTCAGCAGAATTTCAACAGAAATTTTAAATAAAGGAAAGTCTTACACCGAACTTAGAGATTTAACCAAAAATATAGGCCATAGACTGAGCGGCTCTGAAGCTTACGAAAAATCGGTAAAATGGGCAGAACAAAAGCTGAAAGAAGCCGGAGCTGATAAAGTCTGGCTTCAGGAAGTAATGATTCCGGTTTGGGAAAGAGGAAAAGAATCTTTAAAAATAAAAGCTCAAAATGGGAAATGGAAAACTTTAAAAATGCTTTCTCTTGGAAACTCCGAAGGAACAAAAGGAAAAGATGTTTCGGGAGAAATCATCATGGTAAAATCTTTAGCAGAATACGATAAACTCAATCCGGAAAAGGTGAAAGACAAGATTATTTTCTTTAATTATCCTTTCAGTCAGTCTTATGTTCAGACTTTCAAAGCATACAGCGACGCCGCAGTTTATCGGTCTACAGCAGCAGCTTTAACAGCAAAAAAAGGTGGAAAATTTGCCATTGTAAGATCGCTTTCTTCTGCGTTTGATGATGTACCTCATACCGGAGCGATGAGATATGGGGATTCAGAAAAAATTCCTGCCGTTGCTATTGGAAATACCACTGCAGACGAATTGGAATCGCTTTTAAAATCACAAAAAATTACCGCTAAACTCAATTCAAACTGCGGAATGAAAGCTGAGAAGCTCTCCCACTCTGTGATTGGCGAAATTACAGGAAATAAAGATAAAAGCGTCATTGTTGTTGGCGGACATTTAGATTCTTGGGATGTTGGTGAAGGAGCTCATGACGACGGAGCCGGAATTGTACAGAGCATTGAAGTTTTGAGAACCTTTAAAAATTTAGGCCTGAAAAATAATCACACCATAAGAGTTGTTTGTTTTGCGAATGAAGAAAACGGTGTGAAAGGCGGTCAACAATACGGTAAAACGGTAAAAGAAAATAAAGAAAAACATCTTTTTGCCTTAGAATCTGATGCGGGAGGTTTTTCTCCGAGAGGAATTGCTTTGGAAATGGATGAAGATAAAATCAATCAGATTAAAAGCTGGTCTCCCCTTTTTCTTCCTTACGGAGCTTATGATTTTGACGGAAGATATTCGGGAACAGATATTTATCCTTTAAAAGACATGGGAATTCCTACGGCAGAACTCGTTCCAGATTCTCAGCGATATTTTGATATTCATCATACCGAAGAAGATACTTTTGAAAAAGTCAATCGTCGCGAGTTGTTACTAGGAGCAACAATTATGACGCAAATGATTTACATGATCGATAAAAACTGGTAAAATAAAAACCCGAAAGCAGTTTGTTTTCGGGTTTTCTTTTTTTGATTATTTCAAATCTTCAATAGAGGCTCCGAAGTTAATATGCAAAACATTTCCGTTGGATAAAACCAAAGCCGGAACCGATTTCACACCTGCTTTTTCGGCTTCTTTCACTTTCGATTTTTGTTCTCCTAAATGAATTACTTCTACCTGATTTTCAGGAATTAGGTTTAAAAGATCCTGTTCTGCACTTACGCAAACAGGACAACCTGCATGATAAAAAATTGCTTTTGACATTTTGTTTGTTTTTAAATTAAACGAATTATAATTGATACACTTTGTTGGTAATCGTCGACAAAATTTCTTTCAATTCTGAAGTTTCCACTGTCGTTAATGGTTTTAAAGGACTTCTTAATTGTCCGCCATTTTCTCCTAAAATATTTAATCCTGATTTTATTGCTCTTGGTAAACCTTTAGCTACAATGAATTTCAGCAAATCAACCTGTTTATAAAATAAGTTTTGAGCGGTTTCTAAATCGTTATTTTCAACAGCATTATAAAGTTCAATATTCAATTCAGGAATTAAATTTGGTGCAGCAGTACACCAACCTTTCGCTCCGGCTGCAAAAGCTGCCAATGCCAAAGGATTTGAACCGTTGTAAAAAGCCACCTCTTCGCCCAATTCTTTTCTCAGATAATGCATTCGCTGAATATCACCTGTACTTTCTTTGATCATCGTCACGTTCGGAATTTCCAGCAAGCGTTTCAGCAAAGCAGGAGACATATCTACTCCGCCTGTTGCGGGATTGTTGTATGCCATGATCGGAATCGAAATTTTTGAAGCAACAGAATCATAGTGAGCAACAATTTCATCATCGGTCAGTTTCCAATAACTCATCGGAATAATCATCACGGCATCCGCTCCTGCATTTTCGGCAAATTTTGCATGATGAATTGTTTTTTCAGTCGTAAGACTCGAAACTCCAACCAAAATTGGAACTCTTCCTCCAACCTGCTGAATGGTTGCTTCTGTAATTGCTTCTTTTTCTTCATCAGTCAGATAAGGCAAAACTCCAGTGCTTCCCAAAGGTGCAATTCCGTGTGAGCCAGAAATGACCAATCGCTCCACCAATGTTTTAAATAAAGAAATGTCTACTTTTTCTTCCTCATCAAAAGGAGTTATCGGATAAGCAATTACGCCTTTAAATGGTACTTTATTCATAATTTTTTTGTTTTAAAATGATCAATTGAAATCTCTTCCCTCTTCTTCTCTCAAAGCAACTCCTAGATTCTGAAGCTGTGGTGCATTTTCACAGGCAATATATCTTGCAGGTTCAGTGTCGCTTAAATTTTGATGTTGATGCCACGCCCAAGATGGAATATAAACTGCATCTCCTGCTTCCCACTCTACTTTTTCATCTTCAACTAAGGTCCAGCCTTTTCCTTCCAAAACATATAAAATTGTTTCATAAGTGTGGCGGTGACGGTTTGTTTTTTGTGCTGGTAAAAGCCCACCAATTGTCATACTCACATTTTTACTTGGAAGATCAACGAAGAAAACAGGATGCTTTCTTTCTTCAGAAAACTGGTTATGAACCCCTTCATTTTCTACATTTTTGTGAATTACATGACTTGGTTTTACGAAAGTGGGTCTTGCGAATGTTTGATGAAAATCTTTTGAACTAAATTGTTTTTGTTCAGACTCCTGATCTGTTTTTAATTCTGACATGTTTTTAAATTTTTAATATCCTATTGCATTATTGCATGACAAAAGTATTGTACATTTGGACCATTCTACTGATACAGAATTTATAAAAACAAATAGTCCAGATGTTACGAGATTGGAAATTTCAAATAGAACTGAACAGCCATTCAGAAAAACCAATTTATCTGCAAATAGCCGATGCAATTATGAATGACATTCATTCCGGAAGATTGAAAGCAGGAGATGCTTTACCAGGAAGCCGAAATCTTGCACAGCTTTTAAAAGTCAACAGAAATACTGTTGTAGAAGCATTAAATGTTTTACTGAATGAAGGTTGGTTGATCTCTAAAGAAAGAAAAGGAACTTTTGTTGCCGATATTTTACCTTCTGAACATCAAAGCAGTCGAGATCAAAAAACAGATGAAGCATCTGATTTGAAAAGTAAAAATCATTTTAGAATTCAGTTTGATGACGGTTATCCCGATAGTAAAATTGCACCGATTGAGGAACTGGCAAGAGCGTATCGACAGATTTTCAACCGAAAAGCAAAATGGCAAATGATGGGTTATGGTGATGAATTGGGCGACATAGAATTCAGAAAAACAATTGCGCAAATGCTTAATCATCAAAGAGCAATGCAGGCCAATGAAGAACAGATCTGCATTACAAGAGGAAGTCAGATGGCGATGTATTTAACGGCGCAATGTCTTTTACAGGAAGGAGATTTTGTGATGATAGAAGATCCGGGATACAAACCGGCCTGGAAAACTTTCGAAAACGCCGGAGCAAAACTGTTACCTGTAAATGTCGACAAAGACGGTTTGATCATCGAAGATGTCATTGATCATTTAAAGAAAAATAAAAGAATAAAGGCCATTTATATCACTCCGCATCGGCAATATCCTACAACCGTTACTTTAAGCTTAAAAAGACGTTTAGAATTGATAAAACTTTCCAACGAATATAGTTTTACAATTATTGAAGATGATTATGATAATGAATTTCATTTTGGGTATCGTCCTATTTTGCCTTTATCAAGTTTACAGGAACTTAAAAATTATGTTTACATCGGAACGATGAGCAAAGTGGTTGCTCCTGCTTTAAGGATTGGATATTTGGTTTGTAACGATCATTCATTTATCGAAAAAATAGGAGATCTAAGAAAAATAATTGATGTACAGGGCGACAATATTATGGAACAGGCTGTTTTGCAATTAATAAAAGACGGAACTGTAAAAAGACACATCAAAAAAGCGACGAATTATTATAAAAATAAACGGGATGCTGTTGCTGAATTATTAAACCAACATCTTAAAAATAAAGCAGATTATAACATTCCTGAAGGAGGATTAGCTTTCTGGATAAGCCCTAAAAAAGAGGTTGATTGGTCTGAAATTTCTGAAAATTTAAAATCTAAAGGCATAAAAATTATTCCGCCTGATAATTACAGTTTTGATAAATCTGTCAATGGAATTAGGCTGGGTTATGGTTCTCTTTCAGAAAAAGAATTGGAAGAAAGTATTATTGCTTTAAGCCAGTTTTTGTAGTAAAATGACAAAACAAAAAAGTCCTCAAATTGAGGACTTTTTGTTGAAAAATAGAGTTTAATTATTTCAAATATTCTTTTTTAGCAATCATATAATTTAAAACCTTCCCTTCTCTTTTCACTTTAATGGTGATAGAATTAAGGTCTTTTTCTATACGGTCTTGCAGATATTTACAAACAGATTCCTGGTCAAGATTTTCTAAGCTTATATTGTTCAGGCTCAAAATTTCGTCGTCAAGTTTTAGAGGAAGATCACTTCCGTTAAAAAGCAATACTACTTTTGCTTTATGATCTATAAAACGATATCCAAAACCAAAAGATTCCAGTTTTGAAGGATAATTTTTAATTTTATTTAAATAGATTTTATTGTTTTTCCAATCCATTATAAATCTGAACTTTTTCAGAAATTCGTTTCCAAGAAGACTTGATGATCCGGTAGACACAATTTCCTCTTCAAATTTTTGTTCATCCAAAAGCACTTCATTGGGTTTAAAATAATACGAACTTTCAGGCTTCCCCGCTCCAAATGCTCCAACAGAAGATGTACCATAAGTTTCAACAAACTTTACTTTAGTGTTTTTGAGATCATATTCTTTGTTAGAAATTCTTACCGTCCCTGTAAATCCTGTATCAAAAGTAAGGTCTATCTTTTCATCTAAAATATTAGCTTTTATTACAGGTGTTTTCTGAGGTTTTGGAATAAATGAAAATACGGTTTCGTAGCCTTCTTTAGAAAAATTTGCAAGATCTTTGGTCGCTTCTATTGAGTTTTCTGAATAACTGATTCTCCAGAAAAGTTTGGCCATCTGATTGGCTCCGATAATACCGTCAATTTTAAAACATTCAAACTCAATTCCTTTTAGATCCATCACAATAGCTCCAATATTTTTGAAGGTAATTTGATCAACTTTTATTTCCGGAACTACTGTAAAAATTTGTTCCTGCTTATTTTTTTTGGAATCTGTGACTTTACTGCGGTGTTTTTTCTTAAGATTAAGCTCATTATAAATTGCCGTTGAAATTACTGTCGGAGCGCCAGAATCAAAAAGAAACTGATAGAATTTTCCATTGATATTTACCTTAACGAAAGGCAGTTCGTTTGTATATGTCAGATTAATTTTTTCAACAGGATTTTTTAATTCGGCTTCACCATTTTCAAAAAATCTTTTTCCTTGTGCCGAAACTATGATTGCAAGAAATAGTAGAACAAAGAATATATATTTTCTCATGAATTATTTTTTATAAAAATAGTGTTTTATCATGAATGACCGAATGAATATTAAAAGGTTAATGCGTTTTATTTTAAACAAACTTTAGCTTTATTATTAATTTAAATCCAAATACGGTTTCCCGTAAAGAAATAATCCAATGTTTGTGTATTATTGCAGCACAAAAACTAATAACCATGGAAATTATTCTCATTGTAATTTTGGCTGTCTTGGCTGTCTATTTCTATACACGAGCTAAAAAACTAAAGAACGAAATTAAAAATAAGGATCTTAAAATTAATGATTTAACAAGGATTATTAATCAGTTTCAATCTGAAATATTAAAATATCAGACTGAAAATAGTTCTTTAAAAACAAATCTTCAGTCAGCAAAAAAAGACTTGTCTTATATTCAGATTACCAATCGGGAATTAAAAGATAAAATTGCAGAACTGAGTAAATATCAAAACATTATTGATGTAAAAATTGAATGTGAATACCTGCTTAAAAAAGCCCAAAAAGACTACGAAAAGCTGAGAGAAAGAGGTAATCTGGAATTATCTGAAGCTGAGAAAAATGCTAAAGAATCCCGAAGAAGTATCAAAGAACTTACTGAAAAGAAACAGAGAGAAATCGAACTTTTGTATGAAAACGCCGTAAGAGAATCTAAAAGAATCATCGATCATGCTGAAAACAAAGCAGAAACTATTGGCGGAGATGCATACCGAAGTCTAAGAGAAGCTGATGAAATTGCGAGCAGAATTCAGGCCATGAAAAACGTTATTAAAGGATACGGAAATGAATATCTTGTGCCGAGTTACACTCTTTTAGATGAGCTTGCTGAAGATTTTGGTCATAAAGATGCAGGTGAAAATCTTAAAAAGCTCCGTCAGAATAATAAGATGATGATTGTCAACCGACAAGCCGGAATCTGTGAATATATGGATAACGAAAGACACAAAACAGCCGTGGATTTTGTAATAGATGCTTACAACGGAAAAGTAGATTCTATTTTGTCAACTGTAAGAAAAGATAATTACGGAATTTTAAAACAGAAAATTGAGGATGCTTTTCAGTTGGTTAATTTTAATGGAAAAGCTTTCCGTAATGCAAGAATTTCAGAAATTTATCATCAGGCAAGACTTGAAGAGCTAAAATGGGCAGTTGTAGCACAGGAATTACGGGCGGCTGAACTTGAAGAGCAGCGACAGATTCGTGAACAAATCCGTGAAGAAGAAAAAGCCCGAAAAGAATTTGAAAAAGCAATAAAAGATGCCGAAAAAGAAGAGCAAACTTTAAAAAGACTGATTGAAAAAGCCGAAGCTCAAGTTTCGAGAGCCAATGAAGAACAAAAAGCTCTTTTTCAGCAAAAATTAGAAGAACTGCAAGGAAAACTCGAACAGGCAGAAGAAAAAAATCAAAGAGCCATTTCTATGGCGCAACAGACCAAAACCGGAAATGTGTATGTTATTTCAAACATCGGTTCGTTTGGTGAACATGTTTATAAAATCGGGATGACAAGACGTTTAGAGCCTTTAGACCGGGTTCGTGAATTGGGTGATGCAAGTGTTCCTTTTGAATTTGACGTGCATGCAATGATTTATTCAGATGATGCTCCCGCTTTGGAACGACAACTTCACAAGAAATTTCTTAAAAATCAGCTCAATAAAATTAATCCAAGAAAAGAATTTTTCAGACTCGATTTAAGCGATCTGAAAAATCATATTGAAACAATCGGAATCAACTGTAAATGGACGCTTTTGGCTGAAGCAAAACAATACAGAGAGACATTAAAGCTTGAAGAGGAAATGAAAACCGATAAAACCCTGGAAGCCGAATGGGAACAATATCAGAAAATAGCAGATCCCGTGAGTTATGAAGAAGTCATCGAAGAAATTTAAGTTTTATAACTAATTCATTTTTTGAATTTTAGCTAAAAACTTACAATAATTGTTAATTTTTTCTTTGTTGGAATAAAAAAACGTTCTATATTTGCACCACTGAAAACAACGATACAATCGGAGTTTAAGGAGAGATGGCAGAGTGGTCGATTGCGATAGTCTTGAAAACTATTGACTGTAACAGGTCCGGGGGTTCGAATCCCTCTCTCTCCGCAATAAAAAAGATAGTCTTCACAATGAAGACTATCTTTTTTTATAAATTATCTTTTCAGATATTCCTTTTCCATTTAATCTTCAATCTTTAATTTATTTCATTTTTTCTTAGATAAAATAATTTAGTTAAGTATATTGTATTCATATTTTAATTATCTTTACGTTATCATCAAACTTTAAAGACAATACCTATGAAAAATTTAAAAAAATTAAACAAAAATCAATTAAAAACAATTACAGGAAACGGAATTAAGCCATTACCGGAACCAGATTTCTGCATGTATTATTGCAATGGCATTGTAGTTTGTGCAACCTGCAGTGATGATTTTAAATGTCCCGATGATTCTATTTAATTAATTTTTTAGATAAAAAAACGTTCCAAACAAGGAACGTTTTTTTGTTGTATAGATATCCGAAATTATTTTTTGATAAATCATGTTTCTTCTTACAAACGACCAGCAAAGTTTAATTAATGTTTAATAAATTTTAGTTTTATATTGGTCAAAAAAGAGAAACTCTCCAGCTACAGTTCTCCTATCCTATCTGGTTGGATTAAAAATTTTTAGCTTAAAATTGCCTGCAATAACCCCAAAATGAGGGAGATAGTTTTCACTTTATTTTATTTGTATATTTGTGCCGTAAAATTTACAGGTAATGGATAAAAAAATTGTGCTGATTCAGGATAATGAAGAGACCCTTAACATTATGGATGAAGTGCTAAAAGACGAAGGATTTGATGTTGTTCCATCATTAACTACAGAACCTATCGATAAGCTTGATGAAATTGAACCAGACGTTCTGATTGTAGATGATCATATCAAAGGAAAAAAAACCGGTTCTGAGGTTATCGCAGAATTAAAATCAGATCCTGAAACTGAAGATTTATCAGCTATCCTAACTTCCACATCTTATGATCTACCGAAAACAGCAGAAAATTGTAATGCTGATGATTATATAGAAAAACCATTTGATATCGATCACCTGATAGATGTGGTTAACAAAAATTCATAACCTTATAGAAAAAATCAGCATCAGTTATTAAGGAACACTTTCTGATATAATTTCTGTTATTCTACCTTTTTAAATTCTAATTTCATTATAAATCCATCTCAAAAGTTGGATGAAATTTTATTTTATTTTCTGCCACTCTATTTAGTGTTTATTACAAAATATTTTAAGCTTCTTTTCCTCAATTGTAGTCTTTTCATATTAAATACATCTTCACTCTTTATCATAAATTACGAGAGATAAAAATAATTGATGCTTAAAATTATTATGCAATATAGCTGATAATAGGGATTGTCTGAGTTTTTAATTCTCGTTAATATTGAAAAATACAAATTAAATCAGAATTAAAAGTCGAAAAATCTGTAAAGTTCATACACAAATTTCAAAAGTGGATATCAGATTAAACCGCAACAAACAAGGATATTTAAAAACTGCGATTTAGCAATTTTAACAAATGGCACACCGAATTTATTTATACAATTACGATCAGCAAACCAATCAGTCTTTCGACACTTACCTAGGTGAATGGAACTATGAAATTCCACTATTATTGTACCCTCTCATTGCAGAAAACATCAAAGTGGATGGCGTTGAATTTTTCTCAAACAAAGAGCAGGGAATTGTTCAGTTGCGCTATTTCTTCAATCTATTAGCAGATTCGTATCAGCTGCATTATAAAAAAGCATATTACGAACCCGTCAACAAAATGTTTGAATTCCTGGAAGCGTTGCCTTTTGATTCTTTCGTATTGAATGCTACAGATGTTTTTAATATGAACGAAGAAAAGCATAAAGAACAGGCAAAGCAATGGTTATTGGAGATTCAGCAAAAAAGCAAGCTGTATAAAAAGGCTGTAAAAACGCAAAATCTTTCATTATTAGATTCTTTATTTTCACGAACAGGTTATACCTCATTTCTTGAAATTTTACAAACTGACTGGATCAATTACGGACTTGGATATTTTGAAGAACTTGCTTATAAAAAAATAGCATCTTCGATATTTGAAGAAAATGGAAAATTTGGTTTAAAGGATGCAAAAGGTAAAGTTTTGGCTCCCGCAATTTATGATGAAATTTTTGAAGCAGATTATAATTACGGAATCTCAGTAATTCAGAAAAATAAGATGTTTGGCTACCTGCAAAGCGATGGAAAAGAACTAGTTCCTCCAATTTATGAGGAGGCGTTTGATGTGTTTGATTTTGCACTCGAACCTTTAGGAGAAGTAAAAGCAAAGGGAAAATCAGGCATTTTAAAAATTTATTCAAACACCTGGATGATTCCCGCTGACTATGATACAATAGAAAGAATTACGTATGGATTTTTAGGTATAGAAAAAGACGGAAAATTCGGAGTTTATAATGATGAAAACGGAATTATTCTTCCCGTTGAAAGCGAAAATCCATATGAATATGATTATTTTCCGGAACTTTTTTTCACCAAACAAAAAGGTACAGGAAAGCGTAAATATTATACAAAAGAAGGTAATTATCTTGGTGATTTTTTGGAAGGCAGCATCCTGAAAACCAGTACTTGTTTTTGGATTAAACCTAATAAATTTGACAAAAAAGGGAAATTGATTGACGAAAACGGCAAACTTATAATTGACGAAGCAGACCAACTGATTTTGATAGATAATTTTGAAACATTAGCCATTCGTAAAGATAAAAACTGGAGAATCTATCACACCTTAAAACATCAGTTTCTATTAGAAAATGAATACATTACTAAAGTAAAAGCAGAATCAAGTATCGGATATAAAAACAATATTTTTAGCCTGGAAACTCAAAACGGATTAGGACTTTTTGATGCAAACCAAAATCAGTGGTTAATTGCTCCTCATTCCGACATTCAACAAATCCGTTATTTAGATAATGGTTTTTTATCAGTTCAAAAAAAAGAAGGTTATCAATTGTTTGATTTCGAGAATGGCTTGTTTCCGGAGTTGTATAATTATATTTCTAATCCTTTGAATTATAGATCAGAAGAAGGTTTATTATTTCTGTATCAGAATGATAATATGTTCAGAATAAATGAAGATAAAAGTATTCATCAGATCAAAAATCCCGATTATGGATCGATTTATCTGGATAGGTTTTCATTTCGGGGAAAAGATTTAGAATATTTTATTTCTTTTTATGATCGTCGGAAAAAACAGACAGGCAGCAACTCTGAACAATTCATGGATGTAGAAATCATTAAAAAAATGGCTTTTGATGCAAAAGAAAATCAAAATCATCAAGAAGCGTTACGTTTGTTTGAATTATCAGCTCAAAAAAATGACATCGACAGTTGGGTAGAAATAGGTTTATTACTCACAGATCCTGAAATCGAAACCTTGTTCGATCCTCAAAAAGGAATTGCGTATTATGAAAAAGCAGCACAGCAAAATCATCCTGCAGCCTGGAATAATATTGGCGCTTTGTATCAAAATGGAATAGGATATTCTTTAAATATTAAAAAAGCCCTTAAGGCGTACGGAAAAGCGGCTGAACTTGGTGACGGAATGGCGCTTGCTAATTTAGGTGATCTGTATTATTTTGGAGAACATGTAATCAGAGATTACGATAAAGCTTTGGATTTTTATCAAAAAGCCGAGAAAAAATATTACTACAATTACGATAAAATTTCAGAGATCTATTATCAATTAAGAGATTACAACAACCTTTTGGTTTATCTAAAGAAAGATTATGATCAGTCTTATTCGGGTATTTATTATGGAATCATCTACGAACATGGAATGGGTGTAAAAGAAGATGTGAAGAAAGCTATTAAGTATTACGAACAGGCTAATTCTTACAGCGCCTACGAATACGCGACCCAACGTTTGCTTCATTATTATGGGGAAGATTTGTTATTTAAAAATGAAAAGAAGTTTCAGAAGTGGAAATCTTTCGCTGAACAAAATGGTTTCGAAATAAATTAGCAGGGTATTTTAGTTATATTTACTTTTTTTTAATACAATAAACTTAATAGAGACAAGGATTTGACGCACAAGTTGTTATTCATATTTATTTTACTTATTTTTCCTTTTTTTACTCAGGCACAAGATGTTTTAAGCAAATTAGAGAAGGAATACAACAACGCTTCAAACAACACAACAGAGCAGCTAAATCTAGCTCCAAAATATGCCAAAGCATTGTTTTTACATAACGTAAAATCAAAATCCTACCAAATTTTAGAAACTAATATTGCCATTGCAAAAAAGCAAACTGAAGGAAAATACGCCACTATTTTATATGCTGTTCAAGCCATGAATTATCGTCTTGATAATAAAGGAAACGAAGCCTTAAAAAGCCTCGATATGGCAAATGCGTATAGCTTAAAAACGAACAATAACGAAGCTAAAGGCTACTTTCAGTATGCAAAAGGCTGGATTTTAATACGCAATAATAAAACAACCGATGCCGTTGCTGCTTACCTGAAAGCTATTGATTATTATGAAAATTCAACAACGACCTCAACACTGTATGGAAGATTTGCTACCGTAGTCAAAGAATTGTCTACCATTTACTCTAACCTCAATGAATATCAGCTTGAAGAAAAATACAGCAAGCAGTTTTTATTGTTGGCATCCAGACAAAATGATCCTAATCTTACCTTTGATGCTTTAATGCGAATGGGTTATGTGTATGAACAAAAATATGCTCAAAATCCATCAAATTTAGATTTTAGAAATAAAGCAGAACAGTATTATCTGCAGTCTGTCAAAACTTTCAACAAAAACAAAGAGGCGATGCTCAGCAAGACCAATCTTTCTTATGCAGCCATCAATTTAGCTAATTTATATACTGATTTTGATAGAGATAAGGCGATGCAATATGCCAAATTGGCTAACAATGAGAGTCTGGAAACAGGTGATGCGATTCATATCGCTTCTTCATTTGGAATTTTGGCGGAGTTAGCTATTCAGGATAAGAATTATGATCTGGCAAAGTCTTACTTTCTGAAAGCTTCCATGGAAATCGGGAAAAGTCCGGTTAGAGATCATAATATAGAATTGTCTATTCTCGAATCGTTATCCCGAATTAGCGAGCAGCAAGGTAATTACGAAGAAGCGCTGACTTATTATAAAAGTTATGTAGACAAATACAAAAGCGTCTACGATCAGGAAAAACTGGATGTTACAAAAAGATTAGAATCACAGTTTGATAAAGAACGACAGGAACAAAAGTACATAAAGCTACAATTGGAAAGTGATAAAAAAGCGCAACAGATTAAGCTGATCAATATTCTTCGCGCAAAGCGTGAACAGGTTTACAGCAACTTAAAACTGGTGGAAGAAAATCAGCGGGAACGGTTAAAATTTTCAGAACTCGAATCTGAAAAAAGAGCGCAACAGCTTCGTTTATCAAAACTAGAAACCGAACAAAAGAACAATGACATTAGCAATTATAAAAAGCTTTTGACCTTCAAAGAAAAGATCAACACCTACTCTATTGTTTTTATTATCATCTCAATAGCTTTAATCATCTTGTTACTTTATGCTTATAAACAGCGTGCAAAGTCGATGAAACAAAGAGACGAACTGCATGCTTTAGCCATGGAAAAAGAAAAACAAAATTCAAAAATTTCTACACTTACGGCGTTGCTTGAAGGTCAGGAACAGGAACGCGGTCGTTTAGCCCGCGATCTTCACGACGGATTGGGCGGTTTGCTTTCGGGAACCAAACTTCAATTATCTTATTTAAATCCTCATCAATCTGAAAATATAGAAGAAGGAATTTCAAAATCAATCAGCCAAATTGATGGCGCTGTAGAAGAACTGAGACGTGTAGCACATAATCTGATGCCTGATCTTCTAATGAAATATGGTTTGAAAGTGGGTATTCAGGAGTTTGCTTCACGGATGTCAAATACCGCATTAGAAATCCATACCGAATTTATCAATTACAGCAATTCTCTATCAGAAGAAAAGCAACTGATAGTATACAGAATCATTCAGGAACTCGTCAACAACGCAATAAAACATGCCCAAACTTCCGAAATTATTATTCAGATAAGCGAAGAAGAAAATGTATTAAACCTCACTGTAGAAGATAACGGCCAAGGTTTTGACCCAAAAAGTTTAAACCTAAAAAAAACAGCAGGTATTCATAATATAGAATCAAGAGTTCAGTTTTTAAAAGGAACAATGAACATCAGATCTGAAATGAATATTGGTACCAGTGTAGAACTTCAAATTCCGATTAATCAATCATGATAAAAGTAGCGATAACAGATGATCACCCTCTTCTATTGGAAGGTCTGAAAAATATTTTAGGAAACAGCAATACGATAGATGTAGTAGATTGTTTTAAAAGTGTTTCGGAAATGAATGCACGACTGGCAAAACAAGCAGTCGATATTTTGTTGCTGGACATCAATCTGGTAGACACCAACAGCATCGAACTTATAAAACCTTTAAAGAAAAAGTATAAAAATCTACAGATTATTATGCTCAGCGTTCACAACGAACTGCCTGTAATTAATAGTACTTTGGCTGAAGGCGCTTTGGGATACATTCAAAAAAATGCTTCAGTTTCTGAAATTCTGGAAGGTATTACTACCGTATATTCCGGCGAAAGGTTTTTATGCTCTCAAACCAAGTTAGTATTGGAAAAAAAATCAGCGGATGGACTCAATCAGGTTCCTAAATTAACCCGAAGAGAAAAGGAAATTTTAGCCGAAGCAGCAAAAGGACTTACGACCAATCAAATGGCAGAAAAGCTTTTTATCAGTCCGCACACCGTAGAAAGTCACAGAAAAAATCTTATTGAAAAATTTCAAACTTCTAATCTTAGCTCAGCGATTAAATTAGCTATTGAATACGGTTTGATCATCGAATAAAAATATTCGCCTAACAAAAAGGTCTGCTTTCATCATGTAAGCAGACCTTTTTTTATATAATCAAATAATTGGATGTGTAATCATTAATCTTCAAATTTCAACTCAGCCTGAAATAGATTTTTCTTTCCTATCAGATCATATTCTTCGTTATATGTTGGCTCATACATCAATATATAAGCATTTCCATTAAAATCTTTTAAATCTATTGCCTGATCAACCATGATGTCATAAAATCTTGTAATGGTACGTGTTGCAGTCCATTGTTTGGAATTTCCTTTAGGATTTTGATCAAACCTATGATCTTTTGCATCATTGTAATACCAATAAGACGGCGCCTGATCCATTAAAAACAATTCTTTGTCTTTGTTAAATAATTCTTCAGCCATTCCTGTGTTCTGAAACCACGGCACATCGGGATTGTAAATACCTAAAGCGGATGTGTAAATATCTTTATTCATAGTCGCTCCAATTAAAAATCCATCGAGATTGTTGGACGTGATTTCAAATAGAAAAGTCGATTTTTTCAGCACATAAACATCATTTACAGGTTTAATTACTTTTCCGTCTTGTTTAATAATTACTTTTAACGATTGTGCGAAAGTCATTAGACTTAATAAAGAAAAAAGGATGGTTAAACTTATTTTTTTCATTGTTTATCTTTAAATAATTGAAGCAAAGATATTAGACTTTACCTCGATAAACACTGGCTGATTTCAGGGGTTTTTGTTTTATTTCAAACGCATTTTGGATTTAAAATAGATTAGCTTTTAACTGAATTTTGATATAAGCAGCTTTCTGTTTTTTACCTTTTGAAGAAGCTGAATTGAGTGGATAAACCTCAGCATAAAAAGTATCGTTCGCTGTCCAGAATGCCTTTTTCTCATCAGCAATTTTGAAGTTGGTGAAATTTGCATACAAAAGGTTCTCCTGTCTTTTGGTTTGTAGTAAATATTGGGTGACCACAAAATTACTCCCCACATCATTATTGGATGAAATGTAGGTAACCCAGCTCTTAGTAGGCAGAATCTGTGGATAACCCTGTGTACCCAATTCAAACATGGGTGCATTTTTTATATTGTAAAAAGAATAGAAAGAATCTACGGCTTCATCAGTATTTTCTTTGAAAACCTCCAGATTTAAGAAAGGTGATTGTCCTACATATTCATTAGCAAGTGGACCCGTTTCAGTAGATATATCTTCACGTTGGGTAATGATTATTTTTTTACCGTTTTCATTATATATCCAATTATTATCTTTCAGCGTTATATTCGGATTTTTTACCAATGCTTCACCGATTCGGTTTTTTGAGCTTGCTTTAAATTCATGCTCTGAAATCTCGGCAATTGTACCAAACTTTTCAAAAGATTTATTATTAAAATCGTCAGACTCTTTAAAAGTACTGCTTCTGATTTCATAAAGATTTGCTCCTTTTAAAGTTAAATCAAATGCAGCGGTGAACTCAGACTTCAAAACAAAAGCTTCGATGCTGTTCGAAATATTATTATCAATACTGTAATGAATGGAATAAAAATCATCAAACTCCTCAAAACCATAAAAATTATCTAGTTTATGATTAGCTTTTTTCAGGTGAGCTGCATCTTTATCGGGAGCTACAAAAAACTGCACAGAATTTAGCTTGGTAAATAATTGGAACGGAACGTCCTGCACATTATCTACACCTTTTATCTTTTTAAAATCTGCAAGGGTAATTATTTTCTGTATAAACTTCGCTTCGGATTTGGCAGTTTCTGATATTTTATCTTTCGGATTACACCCCACAAAGACAACAATCATTGATGATATAATAAACTGATAAGAGATTTTCATTTTCTATATTTTCGGCCAAAGGTATCGGTATTCACAGTAGCGACCAACAAAACCACTTCATATAAGGAATAAATGGCTGAAAACAGGGATATTTTAAATGCTGTATTTTAGAGAATTTTACAAATGATAAATTTGGTATTTTTAAAATTATTTTACGAGTATGAAAAATGTAATAATCAGTTGTTCAGTTGTGATAGCTTTGTTAGCTTCTTGTTCACCTGCTACAGACAAAAAAGTGGACAAAATAGATTCTTTAAGAACAAAAGCAGACACCATCACTACATCTGCTTCGGAAAAGAATATCACAGCAGATTCAGAGTTACCAAGTGATCTTTCAGACTTAATTCCTATTGATGTATTGGATAGCAAAAGCACCAATGTGTATGAAAAATATGGTATTGAATTCTCCGGAAATTGTTATTCATGCGATTTAGCAAGCTTATCTGTAACAAAAAACAAAATAATATGGACGAACGTCTGTGATGAAAATGATACTTTTGAAATCAATAATTTGTCATTCTTTAACGAAGGAAACAAAACCATTATAAAAACATCAGAACGAACTTATACTTTAGCTAAAATAGATAAAGCTCCGGTTTACGAGTTGGTTATAGAAGGTGAAAAGTTAGACTTGAAAAACAAAAGAATATCAAAATATTTTACAATCAAAAAAGCTTTGCCTCTTTTCAAAGAACATGACTGTGGCGATTTTGAAGGTTAATTCATCATTTAGAAATGAATAAATCTATACAATCAAAAAGCCATACTTTACAGAATTATAATACTAAAAGCCAGGACGATTTTTTTCATAAATCGGAGGGCAAAACCAAAAAACAAAACACATTCTATATAAAGCTCCCTCAATATTCCATCTCACCAGAGTAGAGAATATGATTTATCTGAAACTCAGTAGCTCTTGGCTTTACGTATTTTGAACACTTTCTCCGTAACCTGAATAAGCAAGGATTGTATCTTAAAAAATATTCAAAGCTGGTATTTTCACCAGCTTTTTTGTTTTGAATTTCGAAAAAATAAATCTTTGGATTTAATTTACACCTTCTTTTTCTTTTCATAATCTTTTATGGCTTTGGTAAGACTTTTTACAGTTGTTCCCAAATAGGAAGCCATATCTTCTTTTGAAATTTTCATTTCTTTTGCTTTTAAATCGAGAAGTTGAGACAGCGTATGTTCTGTAGCGTGAAGTTGCTGATAAGAAGATCGGTTTGAGGTGTTCGCAATACGTTCTGCAAAAACATCCAACAGTAAATTGTTTAAATTAAGATCACTTTTAATCAACGACTGGAAATACGGAATCGTTATGGTAAATACAGTAACCTCAGTAATCGCTTCAATGCTGCAGATACACGGAACATTTTTCATCATCTCTATTTCTCCAAGAATTTCTCCTTTTCCCAAAAACTCAACAATGTATTCCTCATCACTTTCTTCTGTAAAAAAGCATTTGGTAATTCCGCTTTTAATAAGCATTATTTTGTCGGAAACTTCGCCTTGTGTCAATAATTTTTCGTCTTTTTCGAAGGATTCTAAAATAATATTTCCTTTATGTTCCTGATTATGGAAAAGTATCTCAAGATAATTTAGAAATGGTTGGTTCGTTCTTAACATTATTTTTATTTCAGATAGACACCTTTCGGAATCTGTTATTTATACTCACTTTTATCAGCAGAAAATTACAAAAACTAAAATGAATAGAATATGAATTATTCTATAAAAAAAGATTAAAGAAACAGTTTTTAAGATTTATAATTTTTAAAACAATCTTCTAATTCGGGATTATCTTTCCATCCTCCAGATTCAGTCATAGAAATAATAATCATCTTTTTGAAATCTTCCAATTCAGCTGTTCCTCCTTTGACCACTGCACCTTCCCATGGACTTTTGTCACTAGAAAGTAAATATTCGATAATGAACTCATTATAGTATTTAGATTTATAACCAACAAGTGAAACATAGTAATCTTCGCTGTTATTATTATTGAACAAAAGCAGATGGGAATGTGATGTTAATCCATAAATAACGGTATTTTTAAAGCATACATTCAAAAATTCCAATACTTCTAACATTGGTGTTCCAACATCTCCGAATGTATCTTCAGGTTTAGGAATAAATTCCTTATAAAAATCTTCAAGTGTTTGTTTTTTTGTTCTGAACGTCTTATGATTGGCATGTTTTCAATTTTAATACAAATAAAATAAAAAACTCGCTCCTAAGAACGAGTTTTAAATATAATTATTTCTTCAAACATTTTTCCAGGAACTGATCTTGTTCCCAAAGCAAATGCAGAATATTTTCTTTGGCTGCATAACCATGAGATTCTTTTGGAAGAAGAACCATTTTCACAGGCGCTCCGAGGTTTTTTAAAGCCTGAAAATATCTTTCGGTCTGCAAAGTAAAAGTTCCGGGATTGTTATCGGCATCACCATGCACCAATAACATTGGAGTTTTCATTTTATCAGCATTCATAAATGGTGACATTTTGTTGTAAATTTCCGGAACATCCCAATAGTTTCTTTGCTCACTTTGGAAACCAAAAGGCGTTAATGTTCTGTTGTACGCTCCACTTCTTGCAATTCCACACGCATAATCTTTAGAATGTGTTAAAAGATTTGCCGTCATAAAAGCTCCGTAAGAATGTCCTCCAACTGCAACTTTTGTTCTGTCGATATACCCTAACTGATCTACCGCATCAATCGCAGCTTTTCCGTTAGCAACCAACTGTGGAATGAAAGTATCATTCGGCTCTGTTTTTCCTTCTCCGATAATTGGGAATGCAGCATCATCAAGCACAGCATATCCTTTTGCCGTCCAATACACAAAAGAACCGTAATATGGGAAGGTAAAATCGTTTGGATTCTGAGTATTTTGTCCTGCAGTATTTTTGTCTTTATATTCTGTAGGATAAGCCCAGATTAATAAAGGTAACTTTTCTTTTTTAGCTTTTCTGTCGTAGTTTGCCGGCAAATAAAGTGTTCCTGTTAAAGTAACTCCGTCATTTCTTTTGTAAGTAATCACTTCTTTATAAACATCTTTAATGCTTTCAAAAGGATTGGCAAAATTGGTTACCGCTTCTGTTTTATTAGATTTAATATTTTTCTTAAAATAATTCGGATACTGACTTGCCGACTGCTGAATCGTCAACACCTCTCCTTTTGCAGGATTGATAATATCGATGATTTCTTCTTTAGCATTTTTAAGATTTGAAGTGTAAAGTCTTTTCTTTTTCAAAGATTTCATATCCATTTCATCGATGAAAGGATGTTGACCATCTTTTGTAAATCCGTCTCCAATAAGATAAGATTTCTCCCCTTTCATATCTACAACATATCTTCCGAAGTCATTTTTTGTGGTGTTAAAATTTCCGGGATCACTGTAGACATCCTGATAATTTCTATCTTCTATTACTTCAGATTTACCTGTATTTAAATCAACTAAATAAGATTTTGTATTTCTTGTATCGTACCAACTTTCACCAACGATAGCATAGTGATTGTTGGTCCAGCTTACACCACCGTATCTTTGTTTGGTTTTAAAGAAAGATTTTGGTTGAGCTGTAAATGGAGCTTCCCAAGTGAAAACTTCGTCTCTGAAATCAACAGTTTTCGACTGATCTCCACCATCCAAAGCTTCAGCGTAAACCAAAGTTGCGGGTTGATCGGCTCTCCAACCCATATCTCTTTTTCCGGTTCTTACAGATGAAAAACCTTTCGGCATTATTTCATTTAAAGGAACTTCATTCACTACTTTTACTGCGTTTCCTTTTGCATCATAAACTGTAGTGGTCATTGGAAATCTGTTGAGCGGAACGATGTATGAAAAAGGTTTTTTAATCGTCGTCAACATCAGGTAATTTCCATTGGGAGAATAACTTATTCCGGAATATAAATCCTGATCTTTTATCTTTTTTAAACCTCCGTTTAAATCTACGTTATATAATTCTGAAGCGGTAAGAATTTCAAAATTCTTTTCATCCTGTGGATTTTTAAGCAAATCCTGATACGTTCTGTTTTGAGAAACTTTTCCATCTGCTGTTGAAACAATTGGCCCTGTTGGAAGATCTTTTGAAGAATCTGTTAGTTTGGGTCTGTTTTCAGGAAGAACTTTAATCAAGAAGCTTTGAGAGTCTTTCATCCAGTTGTACGGATTTCCCAAATTGGCATTCAAATTATCTTTGGTAATTTTTTTTGCCGTTGCCGTTTCAAGATCAACGATCCAAAGCTCAACTCCTTTATCAGTAGTATGTGTAAAAGCCAGCTTTTTCTCATCCGGTGAAAATGCGGTGTTGCTGATTTTCGGATTTGCAGGCAAATTTTTAACCTGAACCTCCGTTTTATCATTCATTTTACGCACTTTCAGATTGTTCGAATACGTTACCGTGCTTGAAATATTGGTTACCGGATTGATTCTTAATCCTCCCAATTTCATTTCCTGTTGATTGAGATCGTCTAACGTTTTATAGGTTGGTCGATACACAAAAACAACCCAATCTTTTTTAGAATTGGTCAAAACACTTGGCGGTCGGTCATAATCTGCAAGCTTTAAAATTTCTGCAGACGGTTTCTGATACGAGATATTTTCCTGAGCTTCATAGAAATTAAGAAACGCAA
Organism: Chryseobacterium scophthalmum; assembly: GCF_900143185.1. Classification (NCBI taxonomy): domain Bacteria; kingdom Pseudomonadati; phylum Bacteroidota; class Flavobacteriia; order Flavobacteriales; family Weeksellaceae; genus Chryseobacterium; species Chryseobacterium scophthalmum. The sequence continues at coordinate 875,468 of NZ_FSRQ01000001.1, forward strand.
GAAGACAGATGGTCAATTTGATCTTCATTATCTTTTTGATTTTTCACGAATTTAATGAAAGTTTCGAATCAAAAAAAATCTATCTATTTATCTTTTAGAAATTGTTGAAATATTATTTCAAACTCTTGTGTAAAATATCAGAAACCTTTTCAATTTCTTCTAAAGTATTAAAATAATGAGGTGAAAGTCTTACTGCACCATCAACCTTCTTATCTGTAAAATCAATCAATGCTGAATTTTTATAGCTTACAGAGAAGAAAACATTATTTTCTTTCAAAACTTTCTGAATATTATCCAAATCATTATCAGGTCCGCAAAAAGTAACAATACTGCTTAAGTTTTTTCCTATATCTAAAACTTTAAAACCACCTTTTTCAAGATTCTTTCTAAGTGTTTCAGCTAATTTTTTGTTATAATTTTCTATATTATTTAAACCAATAATATTGGCATATTTTACAGCTTCCATCATTCCTAAAACAGCAGCGTAAGAAACTTCCCAATGTTCAAATCTCTTGGCTGTTTTAAACAATTCGTAATTATTGTATTCCGACCAATGCGCACCTCTCATATCCAACAAAATCGGTGCATAATCCTGTTCTAAAACTCTGTCTGAAACATATAGAAATCCACTTCCTCTTGCTCCTCTCATAAATTTTCTTCCAGTTGCGGTTAAAAAATCACAACCTATTTTTTCTACATCAACAACCATTTGTCCAACCGATTGGCAACAATCTGCTAAATACAAAATATCATATTGACGGCAGATTTTACCAACCGCTTCAATATCCTGAATCAATCCTGAATTGGTCGGAATATGAGTCACTGCAACCAGTTTTGGCTGATGTTCTTTGATTAAATTTTCAAGGTCTTCTAAATCTAATTCGTTATTCTCCAGTTTTTTAATTCGGATAATCTTTACGTTTAATCTTTTTTGAAGTGAAATAAATGTAATCTGATTAGAAATATAATCATCAACCGTGGTAATAACTGTATCTCCTTCTTTAAAAATAATACTTGAAAGCGCTTTTGAAAATGCTTCTGTTGCACTTGTCATAAAAGCAATATTTGAAGGTTTACAATTGATGAGTTTTGCAGTTTCGGTATAGAAATTTTCAAGCAATTCTGCATTTTTATTGGCTACTTCATATCCTCCAAACTGCTCTTCTTGTTGAAGATAATCAATCATAGATTCTACCACAATATTAGGCATTAAAGATGAACCGGCATTATTAAAGAATAATTTTCCGTCTGATAATCCTCTTATTTCCTGTCTTATTTTATCTGTATTCATTTTTTTTACTATTATATTTTAGCTATAAAACCTGTATAATCTGCGTGAATTATATGTTATCCCACTTATTACACAGATGTTCACAGATGATAATTTACTTTAAACGTAACAATTTTATACAAAAAATCCCGAATTTGAAGTATCGGGATTTATTTATTTTTAAAATTATTTTTTTATTAGTCTAAAACACTCCAACCTCTTTTCGGATTGGTGTTTGAAGACACTTCCTGCTCGTTAACAATAATGTTTTCTCTTCTTTGCCCGATGTAATCCAACTCGCTCAGTTTTGAGAAAATAGTTTCCAGACTTCTCAACATTTGACTGATGTATAATAGCGGTTCACCGGAATTGTGATGATCATAATTGGTTTCTGCAACAGTAGAAAGTTGATTTAATAAAGTATGTGGTGCAATTTCGCTCCATTCCAAACTATAATTCAGCATTTCTTCCAATTCTCCGGGAACTAAAACTTGTGTTGAATTATACATTCTTAAAGCTAATGTGGCAAAAGTTTCGATCAAGAAAACCGGTGGTTGATACGGAATAATATTTCTGAACTGAAAATACATATCTCCAAAAGTACTTACCAAAACATTACACAAAGCTTTTACATTCAATGCTAAAGCTGTATTCTGATTTTTATGCGAAGCTTTCTGAATGATTTTGAAAGCATATTGCTGTAAGTTTCCAATAGATTTTGCAAATCCATTGTAATAATCAATTAAAACCGGATGACTCTGAATCGATGTACACGGTGGAATAAAATTAGTATTTACTTGTGCAATATTTCCTTTAAAATCTACCTTTCCAACAACCAAATAATTTCCTCCCGAATGATTACTGTTCAGTGAACTTATCGGAAGCAATTCAATGTGATAATTAGCGTGTGAATTGGGATGTCTAGGTGGAATTTCTTCAGGATCAATATCTCCAAAAGGTACTTTATCAAACGGATTTACAGATATCAAAATATAATATTCTCCATCCATTTGGTTTTCATCAAGATTTAAAGATTTAGCCAGAGATTTTACGCTCACTCTCCTGTCTTTTAGCTCCAATCTGTAACCTGCCAAAGTTACAGCACTACAATTTTTGATAAATAACTGTACATCATTGGTTGCTGTATTATGAACATCAAAAATAGTTTTATCGGTAAACTCGTTTGACAAAGGCAGCAAACCGTAGTTATAATTGGTAATCCCAAGAGAATTTCCATCTCTTATCGTATCTATTAAAAAATTATCCTGATCGTTGAGATGTCTCTGCGAAACTTTCATTCCATCAACCCAGTTGATAGCAAAATGTTTTATGGGCTGTATCATATTGTAATACTTTTATTTGTGTGATTTTGATTTGATTTATTTTTTTCCTTCTTCTTCGTGCTGAATAACTCTTTTGCAGATTACTACTTCATTTTCTGAAATGGTATTCGTCGTAATATCCTGATCGAAATCGATGTATTTTCTAAAGCTGAAAAATGATTTCTTGGTATAAAAAATCCAGTAATAAGATTCTTTGTGTTCGTCTGTTAAATGAATAACAGATTTAGGATTTTTGTGATTGTAATCGTCAACGACACGGAAAAACCAGTCTCCGAAGGTTACTCCTGTCGGTAAAGTTTTAGCCTTAATTCTAAAACGGTTTGCATCTTCGAGGTTTTTACTCAATTCAACATTTAAAACCATTAAACGGTCAAAGTCTGCTCCGTCAAAATCCGGTGGTTTCTGATCTGGAGAATACCTCCACGTTTTATAAATATCAACCGGAATACTGATAAACTGAATATAACAGTAATAAAAAACCATCGGTACAAAAAATATAAGGACGCTGGTTGCAGACATTACAGGATATCCTGCTCCTTTGCTGATCCATCCGAAAATCAGAACAAAAAGATAAGCTCCTACCAAAGCACAGGTTACCGATAAAATAGCTTCAAAAGTAATACTTGAAGTCTGCGACTGAAAGTGCTTTCTGAAAAATGTATGCATCAAATTAACATGGATAATCCCGAAAATAAGATAAATAACCTGTGAAATAAGATACCAATACGGATTAAACGAGTTTCCTGAAAAACCAAAAAGCCCAGGTAATGCAAGACACAAACTGCACAAGAGTACATAAATAATAATAACTCTGATTTTTATTGCAGGTTTGTTTTTTCTGATTACCCCTAGAATTACCATCATGATAATAGCAATAAGCGGGACGAAAATATACCTGAAAAATATACCTTTTACTGAAGAAATTTCCATTTATTTCTTTTAATATTTAGTTTGATTGATGAATTGTAAATATAATAAAATATTTTACAGAAAAGTAGAATAACCGAGCCTGTTTGCATTTCTTTGGTCGTCTTCCAGCACAAAAGAATAGTCTTTTTTTTCTGTAATAAAATTTTCTTCAACATCTACAGAAACTGGAAGGCAATAATCGTACAAAGCTTGTAAAACTTTTCTGAAAGGATGCCCCGGAATATAATTTTTCATATCGTCATAAGGAATCGGACCTACATTTACAATCCAGTTTCTTTCACCATCCATATGTTTTCCGCTTGCAATGTAAGTTACTCCCAATCTTGAATTTCCAAGAAGAATAGATGAATCGTCTTCTTTCATTCTGTCGATTTCGTTGGGGGTAAAAGTAATCTCAACGGGAACTTTTAAAAATGCGGTCATGCAACGCTCAAACCATTTTTTATCACCTCTGATATCGTGAAAAAACGGTAAAACATGAAGAAAAATGTAGGCATTCTGCTTATCAAGCATTTTAATAATTGGCCAAAGCTCACTGAAGATCGTAAGAAGCGAATCTGTATCACTCGCCAAATCAAAATCATATTCTTTCAGTAAAGCGCTGATTTCTGTAAAAAAAATCTCTAGTTCAAAAGGTCTGAAAAACTTTCGCGCATCGTCTTCTACTCTTTTCTGCTTACGGATTTCTTTTACAACACTTTCTACATTTTTTCTTGAAGTATTGAGTGATGGCGGATGAAAAATACCCTCCGGAAGATAATCGTAAATACCTTCGCGATATGTTTTTATATTGAGAACTTCCTCGTCAAAACCTAAATAATGACTTGAAATACTTTTAATATCTTTAAGATAAGCTCTGTCGTTTATTCCTATTCTATCAATAAAAATATTGCTTACAGATCTGTGATATTTAAGAAGATTTACAGCAACTGCTTCAGCCTTAAAATCTGTCTGCAGCTTGTTGTAATGCATATCTATTGTGCTGTTGTCGTACATATTTTTTTCCTGTGATCATGTTTGGTATCGTAAAGATAAAATATCTCTTTATATTGAAAAAGTATTTATCTCAAATTTTCATATTTAAAGATGTAATTTAATATAAAATATTGATTTTCTTGTGTATTAATCTTTATTAAAATAGAAATATTTAAAGTTTAAAGGGAATTCCGGCAAGCTTAGAAATAAACTTTACATAAAATTAACAGTGCCTAAACCAACAAAAAAGAATTTTAAAGTCAAATTTCCATAAGGCTGACTTATCTTTGCAATTCGAAAATTATTTAAAGAAATGAAAAGTATTTATTCTAAAATTTTGCTTTTGGCATTCGTTGCAAGTTCAGTGTATTCGTATGCATGGGGATTAACGGGTCACAGAGTGATTGCTGAGATTGCAGAAAATCATCTTTCCGGAAAAGCAAAGAGAGAAATCAGAAAAATGTTGGGGCAGGAAAAAATGGCGTATTGGGCAAACTGGCCAGATTTTATTAAATCTGACACTACAGGTGCCTGGAAACAAGCTTCAGCTTGGCATTATGTAAACATTGATCCACAGACAGATTTTACAGCGTTTGAAAAAGATTTGAAAGCGCAGGCCGGAGCTAATCTTTATTCGCAAATCAAAGTATTATCTAGCCAGATTAAAGATGAAAAAACTTCTGAAAAAGACAGAAAAATTGCTTTAATTTTTCTTATTCACATGATGGGAGATTTGGCACAACCAATGCACACCGGAAGATCGGAGGATCTAGGTGGAAACAAAATTAACGTTACTTATTTTGGAGATAAAACAAATCTTCACTCAGTTTGGGACGGAAAATTAGTAGATTCACAAAAATACAGCTACACAGAATATGCAAAACTTTTAGATATTAAATCTAAGGATGAAGTAAAGCAAATTCAATCTGGAACGTTAGAAAACTGGTTGTACGATTCTCATCAGATAGCTAATAAAATTTATGCTCAAACTCCGGATGGTTCTAAATTATCTTACGATTATCAGTACAAATTTAATGATACAATGGAAAGACAGCTTCTTTACGGAGGTTTAAGATTGGCGAAATTGTTGAATGATTTGTTTTAAGAGTTGATAGTTGATGGTTTTTAGTTGATTGTCAATCTATTTTACATTATAGAGCGGAACTTCGGTTTCGCTTTTTTTGTGGAAGTTCTTCTCCTAAACCTAACAGGTTTTCAAAACCTGTTAGGTTTTTTTTAAAGCGGTAAGTTATCATTAGCCCCGATAGAAACGACATTCTTTTTGGTGGCGGACGGAACGAAGTGGAGACCGCTACCAAAAAGATACAGTGGAAAGCGGGAAAAAGCTCCTTATAAAAAAATTTAAGATTCATTTTTTTGAAAAAACCTATAATTTTTTTATTTCTAAATACAAAGGGTAATAATTTACAACTAAATTCTCAACTTCGTTTTAATTAAATAAAAAATAATTGTAACCTGTGTAACCTTTTTAATGTTTCAAACGTATAATATAATAGCAACTCTATTTTTGAGAATAAAATAAATGAGACAATTAAAAATAACCAAGCAGGTTACCAACAGGGAAACCGCTTCATTAGACAAGTATTTGCAGGAAATTGGTAAAGTAGAACTAATTACGGCAGACGAAGAGGTAGATTTGGCACAAAAAATCCGTGCAGGCGACAGAGTCGCATTGGAAAAATTGATCAAAGCCAACCTTCGTTTCGTAGTTTCAGTATCGAAACAGTACCAAAACCAAGGTCTTTCTTTACCCGATTTAATTAATGAAGGTAACTTAGGATTGATGAAAGCTGCAAAAAGATATGACGAAACCAGAGGTTTCAAATTTATTTCTTACGCGGTTTGGTGGATTCGTCAGTCGATCTTACAGGCTTTGGCAGAGCAGTCTAGAATTGTAAGATTGCCTTTGAACAAAATCGGATCGATCAACAAAATCAACAAAGCTTACGCTCACCTTGAGCAGGAAAACGAAAGACCACCTTCTCCGGAAGAATTGGCTGAAGTTCTTGACATGAGCGAGGAAGATATTAAAGAATCTATGAAAAACTCTGGAAGACATTTGTCTATGGATGCGCCTTTGGTAGAAGGTGAAGATTCTAACCTTTATGACGTTTTACGTTCTGGAGAATCTCCAAGCCCGGATAAAGATTTGATGCTTGAATCTCTTCAAATTGAAATTGAAAGAGCATTAAACACTTTAACTCCGAGAGAGGCTGATTTGGTAAGATTGTATTTCGGATTAAACGGAAAACATCCAATGACTTTGGAAGAAATCGGAGAAACTTTTGATCTTACGAGAGAAAGAGTTCGTCAGATTAAAGAAAAAGCAATCAAGAGACTAAAACATAATACAAGAAGTAAGATTTTGAAGTCTTATTTAGGTAAATAATTTTTAGTTTACATAATTATTAAGCGGAGTTTGATTTTTCAAGCTCCGTTTTTTTATGACAATTTTTTGAGTATCTTCAACTCATTAAAATAATAAATTAACCACCACGTTTGTCATTCAGAACGAAGCGTAGCGAAGTGAAGAATCTCAATATTTTAAATTAAAGAGAACTTTCAGAGATTTCTCCTATCGTCGAAATGACAAACGCAGTAAAAAACAAACATGAAAAAAATAATTATTACCTCTACTCTATTTTTATTCATAATTTCCTGTAAACAAAAAGACACAGAAAATAAAATCGTTGACACAGCAGCCGAAAATACAGAATCAAGTTTCCCAATTAAAAGAATGAGTAACGCTCAAAATATTTTAGATGGAATTTATTCTGAATTAATAAAAAATGATGCTGAACTTCAAAAACTTGACAAAAAAGTTAATGCAATTACCAGCGACAGCAAAATAATGAAGGAACTCTATAGCGATATAATTAATAATTCAAATGATTATTACAACATTGCAGAATCTAATGCAAAGGCGATAAATGATTCTTTACTGAAAAAAGAAATTCTTGCTATTGTAACAAATAGTTCAGAAAAATTCACTCAAAAGAAGATGAAATTTGAAGAACTAGCAAAACAAGTTAACATAAATAATCACAAAATTTATAGTTTTTATCAAGCATTTAAAATCAGAAAAACACTTCCCGAAATTGAAAAATACCAAAATGCTCATCCTTTAAAAACAAATAGCTTAAATAATTTCATCAACAAGCAAAATCAATTATTAAACGAGTTGAAAAATTTTAAATAAATCCTTGCCACAAATGCACGAATTTTCCTAATTATTATTTAAAATTATTCGCGTATTCGTGGCTTATTAATTGAACAAATCTAAAAGCTAATAAATGAATCAAATTTCAATCATCGGAGCCGGAATTGGTGGTTTAACTTTAGGAAATATTCTAAAACAACACCATTTAGATTTTACCATTTATGAATCTGCCCCGGAAATAAAACCTGTCGGAGCCGGAATTATGATGGCTGTGAATGCGATGCAGATCTTTGATAAATTAGGTTTAAAAGAGAAAATTGAAAATGCAGGAAATAAAATTCACGGAATATTTATTACCGATGAAAAGCTAAAAACTATTTCTACGACAAACGTTTTGGCTTTAGAAAAGAAATTCAATTCTTGTAATGTTGCCATTCATAGAGCTGAACTTCAGAATATTTTAGCCGAAAATTTAGGTTTTGAAAATATCAAACTCAATTATTCATTACAGCAAATTCAGAAGAAAAAAAATTATCTTTTAGAGTTTGAAAATGGTTTTAAAACAGAAAGTAAAATCGTTTTCGGAGCCGATGGAATTCATTCTAAAATCAGAAACCAGATTTTTGGGAATGGAAATATCAGAAATGCCGGACAAAAATGTTGGCGTGGTTTAACCGATCTTGAACTTCCCGAAAAATACAACCATCATGCTTTGGAAATCTGGGGAAAAGCAAAACGTTTTGGTTTTGTAAAAATCTCAGCCAAAAAAGTCTATTGGTATGCTTTGGTGAATGAAAATAAATTTAAAGAAAATATTGATTTAACAGAAACCTTCAACGATTTTGATTCTTTGGTTTTGGACATTTTAAAAGCCACAAAACCGGAAAATATTATTCTGAATGATATCATCGACCTTGCTCCTATTCCAAAATGGTATGCTGAAAATCTTTGTTTAATTGGTGATGCAGCTCATGCAACAACTCCAAATACGGGACAAGGCGCTTGTCAGTCGATTGAAGATGCTTATGTGATTGGTAAATTATTAGAAAAAAATCAAAACTTCAATTCTGTTTTTGAAGAATTTCAGAATATCAGAAGAAAAAAAGTAGATACGATTGTTAAAAATAGCTGGACAATCGGTAAAATTTCTCAATGGGAAAAAGGAAATCAACTAAGGAATTTTTTGATGCGTTCGATTCCTGAAAGTATCAATCAGAAAATGGTAGAAAAAGTTTTAAAACTCGAGATATAAAAAAAGAAACTCGAATTGAGTTTCTTTTCATTTAATTATTTTATTTCAGATTTTACCGAACCGCATTTAAGCATCGAACTTCCGTAATAAGGATTTATAATCTGTTTTTCGTTACTCAACCAGCTTCCTTCTGCCATCGGACAATATTGTACAAAAATGGTTTTATCAGAAATTTTGTTTTCTTTAGCAACGGCAATCATTACTTCAGATAATCTGTAAAATGGTTTTCTCTGTGCATCGATATTTTTTGCTGATGAAATTATTTTTGCATCAGATTTTAATGAATTCAACTTTTTCTCGTCTAAAGATTTTGAATTGACTGATGAAGCTGTTTTCAAAAATTCTCCGGCTGCAGCCGATGTCTTCTTAACATCATCAGAAGCTAATGCAGATTTTACAGAAATGTAATTCTGATATAGTTTTGATAATTGAGGGTTAGTTTTCGATTGTGCAGTTACAGATAGAACGGCAAATATTGAAAACAGAAAAGTGATGATATGTTTTTTCATTTTAATTTCACTAATTATGGTTTTTAAAATGCCACGAATGCACGAATCATTTTTAACAAATTAATTATAAAATTCGTGTATTCGTGGCAAAAAACTTTTATATATTTTATTTAAGCTTAAATTCAAGCTTTACATTAAAAAATCTTCCCGTCAAACGTACCGGAACCGGATACATGATACTACTATTCGCATCGGTAATCCATTGATTGGCAATCGTATTATTAATATTAAATGCATTAAAAACCTGCACACCTAAAGTCAATTCATCAAAATTACTTAAGAAACCATAAGTTTGTTTTTTTGCTTCAGCATCTACAAATGCATACGAAAGTCCTAAATCTACTCTCTTGTAAGAAGGCAAGGTTTTCTGATACTGATAAGGATCTGTGAAAACCGGCGCTCCGTTTGGTAATCCCATTGCGTAAGTTAATGTAAGATTTACACGCATTTGCGGGAACTTAGGCATATAATCCTGGTAAAACATTGCAAATCTGAAACGTTGATCTGTCGGTCTCGGAATATTTCCTCTTCCGTCAATATTTTCAAAAACTCTTGCATAACTTGCAGAAAGCCAAGAATCTACACCCGGAACAAATTCTCCGAATAATCTTGTATCAATTCCGTAAGCGTAACCTGAAGCATTATTTTGACCAGAATAGCGAATCCTCACATTATCCATATAATACGGAATTACATTATCCATTTTTTTATAATATAATTCTGTGGTTAGCTTAAATGGTCGGTTTTCAAACTCAAACTCGGTTTCATTCGCTAAAATTGCCTGAATAGATCGTTGAGATTTTATATTAGGATTAAAATTACCATTTAGATCTTTAATTTCTTTATAAAAAGGAGCTTGATAATAAACACCTCCCGAAAGTCTGAACCACATTTCGGTATTCCAGTCAGGTTTTATTGCAAACTGAGCTCTTGGCGAGAAAATAGTCTCATCATTGAAACTCCAGTGTGCAACCCTTGCTCCTCCATTTACCAAAACTTTACTTGCTCCCCAGTAAAACTTCTGAGAATACTGTGCATAAGCTGATAATCTTGTCGGTTGAATATGATTTGCTCCAGAAATACTGTAAAATAAATCTAAATCTGAAGCATCTGGAAATCTAGGATCATCAATCGGATGCGGAATACTGTAACCTGAAGAGTCCACCAATTTCCATTCGTTGGTTAAATCCTGAAGATTTTCTTTTTCATATTTAAAACCTAATTCAATATCGGTATTCACATTCGGTGAAAAACGGGTTCTGAACTGTGTTCCGTATGTTCTTACAAAAAGATCATTTCTTGCATGCTCTATTTGTCCGCCAACATCATAAGACGTTATCGGAGTTCCTGTAATCGGATCAAAAGTCTGCAGAATATAGCTTGATGCAATAGAATAATATTCTCTTTCACGATTCTGATAAGAAAAACTGTCGAGCGTAAATCTCCATTTATCCGACGGCTTGTAGTTTACAGAAAACGTACCCATCATGTTTTTATACTGATCATTTTCTTTACCATTATAAAAAACAGATAGATTGATCGGTTGATTTATCGTTCCAAAATCTACGCTTCTTTCTTTAGGAACCATTTCGTAGTCGTTCTTTGAATAATATCCGATAAATGAAAGTGAAAGTTTACTGTTCACATGATAATTCAGATACGACTGAAAATCGTAATATGTTGGATTAAAATCGGTGTCTTCATTTAAAGTATTCAGAACCAGATTGGTATTTCTGTATCTTCCCGAAAATAAAGCCGTAAATTTTTTGTTTCCGTTTTCATCTTCTTTTCCTGATGCAAAACCTGTGGTTAATCTTCCGCCAATTAAACTCGCTTCACCGGAAAGTTCAAACTTTTTAGGTTCACGATAATAAATATTTAAAGCAGAAGACATTTTATCACCGTATCTCGGCTCAAAACCTCCCGCAGAAAAGTTAACCGCAGAAACCATATCTGGATTGATGATACTTAAACCTTCCTGCTGAGAATTTCTGATCAGGAATGGTCTGTAAATTTCAATATCATTAATGTAGATAAGGTTTTCGTCATAGTTTCCACCACGCACCATATATTGTGAAGAAAGCTCGGTGTTTGAATTTACCGACGGAAGTGTTTTTAGCATTCCTTCTACACCGCCAGAAATACTCGCGACATTTTTGGCATCTTTAGCTGAAATTCTTACTGCAGTAACATCGTTGGTTCTCCCGGTAACTTTTTTCTGGAAAACAACTTCCTCAATATAGGAAACCCTTGTCGTCGTAGTATCTCTTTTTCTTGCTTGTGAGAATACCAAGACAGGTACCATAAGGCTTAGTGGTAAAACTAGTTTTTTCAAAAGGAATTATTTATAATTTCTAAAATTAAGTATTTTTTAACAATTATAGTATAGATTCTCTAACTCTTGTGAGTTTTTGTAATAAATCTTCCAATAAATCTAATCTTAGCATGTTTGCTCCATCAGAAAGCGCCGTTTCCGGAGTTGGATGAGTTTCTATAAAAAGTCCGTCTGCACCAACAACAATTCCTGCTTTAGCAATTGTTTCGATAAGATCTGGTCTTCCTCCTGTAACTCCTGAACTTTGATTAGGTTGCTGTAAAGAATGCGTAACATCCAGAATTACCGGAGCATATTCTCTCATTGTAGGAATTCCTCTGTAATCAACAATCAAATCGGTATATCCAAAAGAATTTCCTCTTTCTATAATTGCCACTTTTTGATTATTTGAATCAGTAATTTTCTGAACGGCAAACTTCATTGATTCAGGAGAAAGAAACTGTCCTTTTTTCAAAGTAACACATTTTCCTGTTTCAGCTGCAGCAACCAAAAGATCTGTTTGACGAACCAAAAATGCAGGAATCTGAAGAACATCTACATATTGTGCAGCCAAAGCAGCATGTTCATTTTCATGAATATCTGTTGTGGTAGGAATATTAAACGTCTCTCCTACTTTTTTAAGAATTTCCAAAGATTTTTCTTCACCAATTGTTGTGAAAGAATCTACTCTACTACGGTTTGCTTTTTTAAAACTTCCTTTAAAAATATAAGGAATATTATACTTATTGGTGAGCTCAATTACTTTTTCAGCAATTCTTAATGCCATGTCTTCGCCCTCAATAATACACGGACCGGCAATTAAAAAAAAGTTTTTTGAATCTTTGTGCTGTATGTTATCTAAATGTTGAATCATTATTTTTATTTAAATTAAAAGTTCAGTAAAAATACTGAGAAAGTTTTATAATTGGAAATTATTTATAGCCTTAACCTGTAAACGGTTTTTAGAATTAAAAATTACTTTAAAAGAGAAAAAAGTTAAAGATTGCTTCGTTCCTCGCAATGACAAAAAGAGAGTATTAAAATTTCTTAAGAATCTTCTCAAAAGTATTAATATTTCTGCTGGTAAACTGATCTTTCAGGCTTTTTTTACCTAAAACTTTTCCAAAGCTGGAATCTAATGTATTTCCTTTTGAAATCTGCCAGTAAAAGATATTATTGACAATCTCTGCTTTTTCATTTTCAGATTTTGAAGCATTTTCAAACTCATTCATTAGAATATTTGCTACATTTTCGTTTCCAACAAATGCATACGTGTGAAAATCTTCTTTCTTTTCAAAAGGATTTTTAGTCCAAAACAATTCTGTATCTTCTGCCGTTTTTACAAATAGAAATGCTTCATAAGTAAAATATTCAGACATTGCTTTTTCAAGAATTGCCTTAAGTTCATTTGTATTTTTATCTGAACTGAAAACAATATTTCCCGAAGCCAAAACCGAGCTTACATTTTCCATTCCAGCATCTTTGAAAACTTGGCAGACTTCCGCCATTTTCATATTGGTTCCTTTTACATTGACGCCGCGGAGAAAAGCACAGTATTGCATAAGGTTTAGGGTTTAGGGTTTAGGGTTTAGGGTTTAGGGTTTAGGGTTTAGGGTTTAGGGTTTAGGGTCAAAATTACTTTTTACTTTTTACTTTTTACTTTTTACTTAATACAAATCACTTTACCTTTTCATACAAATTATAATCTGTTCCTGAAGGTTTCAGTTTATAAATTTTTTCTAAAACCGGGTATTCACTTTTCAGATGATCTTTTATTCTGAATTCATTCAAAACACGGTAATTTGTTTTATAATATACTGAATCTTTATCTTCAAACAAATCTCTGTAAGAAAGCAGATATTTTGGTTTTCTGTTTTTTACCGTATTGATCCAATAATTGGTTTTGTCTTTTTTAATTTCTTCCTGAATTTGCTTATCAACCAATCCTACTTCATCAATCGTTTTTAAATGTGAAAAATAAGGAACATAACCAGCCGGTTCCAGCAAAATCCACTGTTTTTTATCTTTTTCATATGTATTTAAAAACAATCCGATTGATCTTCTATAGTTCCATTCACCATTTCCTGTCGCAATAGAATGTATGGTTTGGAAAGCAAGCATTGGTAAAATATAAATCAAAATTAATAAAGTCAACCAAAGATTTCGCTTTACTTTCTGTTCTAAAACAAAGATTAAAACCGGAACGAACAGTAAAATCTGCGGAACCCAGTAATACCAATCAAATAAGCTTTTTTGCGAAAGAAAAACAATCTGTTTTGTCCATGCAAACAGAAAAATAATCCAAAGAAAATAGTTTCTTTTTTCTCGTTGTCTTATTAAATAAATAAAACAAAGAAGTTCAAAAAGTGCAATCACAATCGTAATCGGATTAAAATCTCCGGGTAATTTCAACATTCCCCAAAAGTTGCCATAGTTTAATCTGAAATATTCTATATTCTGATGTAAAGTATATACTTTATCATACGCCAATTTCTTTGCAACAATCGTATTATTGACCAATTCACCGAAGTAGAACCAATTGAAAGAAACACAAACTGCAATTCCCAAAATTCCCCCTAAAATATAACTCCATCTGATTTTTTTATTCCAAAAAATATCCACTAAAAATACAATTCCGAGGAAAATAACAGTGTCGATTCTGGTAAATAATATGAATGTAGGAAGCAAAATAAAAGCCCATTTTTTCTCTTTTTTGAAACCATAATACAGCAATGCCATTTCAAGGAAAAACAGAATTCCGTATTCCATTCCGAGAATTGAAATTTTTATTGCAGGCGGCAAAATTCCAAATAAAAAGATGAAAATTGCTTTATGCCAATTGTTTTTAAATAAAAGATGTGACAGCAATAAACTTCCTATTGTAAAAAGCGTCGTATTAAAAATAAGCAACGGTTCTATAAAATTTTCTTTCCCGAAAATCAGATTAAAAATATAGGAAACAAAAACGTACAAATGCGTTGTAGATGCTGAAATTTTCGTAGCTCCGTTGAAACCGATCACTCCGTAATCCATTAAATTCTGAGCAACCCGCCAAGTGATAAATGCATCCTCCTGAATGTGGTGAGTTAATAAAAAATAAAGCTTTGCAATAATTGCAAAAAATACAGCGTAGATTGGGAGATTCTTGTTTTGAGATTCAGCCATTGCGTTTTTTTAGTTACACAAAGATAATCCTAAATTTCAGGAATATCAAACATAAAAAAAAACGGAACCGAAGTTCCGTTTTAAGTATTTATTTTATTGAGTTGCTTTGATGATCGCTGTGGTAATCTGATCTTCTTTTTCTTTAGCATAAGTAGAATCGAATGGTTCCATCACATCAAATAAATATTGATAGAAAGGTGTGATTTTCTGCACATTTTCAGATTCTTTCATTGCTTTTTCTTTACCCATTTGCTGAAGATCTTTAATGAATACATTAAATTTCTTATCAATCGGCTCAATAGATTTCACAAGATAATTGTAAGCTTTCTCCTTCTGACCTATTTTTTTGTAAGCATCGGTTACTGAAGTCACTACTAATGAATATTCCATTGGTTTTGATCTCATCGGTCTTCCTACATATCCTTGTTCAGACGGGCTTAAAGATAAATAATAATCGTATTCTTCAAAAATTCCTTTTTTAAGAACTTCGGCTAATTTCAGACCTTTTTCTTCTTGTCCGGCAACGATATATCCATAAACCATTGAGCTTAAAGAACGAGGGTCATTATATTTTTCTGCAGGAATTTCTTTTGCAGCAATATCTAATATTTCTAAAGCTTTTGCTTTCTGACCAGATAATGCTAAAGCTGCCGCTGCTCTACTTGCAGAGCTTCTGTAGCTCATAATGTTTGAAGTTGCTGTTTCATCAAAATGAACTTTCAAGTTTTTGAAATTACCCCATCTGTAGTTTTTCACAACATTGTATAATGAGTTTGCATCTACTCTTCCCATTTCTCCGTCGCTGCTTCTTGGTGTATGAATCGGAACCAATCTGTAACTGAAACCGTCAAACTGAAGATATTCGTCTAAGAAGAAAATGTTTTCGCTTTCATAAACTCCACCTGAAGAGAAATTGATCGGACGTTTCCAATCGAAGTTTGCCAAAATATCAAACATCATCAGGTTATTCTTGTATAAAGTTCCTGATTTATAGTTAACAACAATCTGATCTACTGTATTTGGAAGGTCTGAAGCATTGATGATTCCTGCTTTTACTGCATTTGCTTTGTTTACAGGAATTACAAATTTACTTACCGGAAGGAAATTGTATTTTTCGTAACGCTCTTCTCCAAAAATCATTTTTAAAACTTCATCTTTTTCAGGAGATTTCATTTTAATAAAATTCATCGCTTCTTTCAAAGTCATAGAATCTTGAACCAAATATTTTTCAAAAGGCTGAATCATACTTTGTGGAGCTCCTCCTTCCTGAAGATTGGCAATAATATTTTTCCAGTCGCTGTTTTTCATCAGATAAATCTGATCATTCACACCGTCTCTGTAATCTTCGTGAGTAAGCTGACTAGGAATTGGGTTTGAATTATACGTTTTTCTCTTCACCTGATCGATATTCCAAGGAGTTGAAAGCAAAGTAAAGTTAACCACTTTCACATCATCTCTGAATCTTTCCGTTTCCTGCATTGCCCAAACCGGATACGTATCATTATCACCATAAACAAATAAAATATCTTCTTTTGGTAATGATTTTAATACTGAATAAGAATAATCATACGCTGTATATCTATTGCTTCTGTCGTGTACATTATAATTTTGGAAGCCCATCATAAATGGAACACCCAACAAAATAACTCCGAAACCGATGTTTGCGGCATTTGATTTTACTTTAGACTGTAAATACCAGAGAATTGCTCCGGCTCCCAAACCAATCCAAATGGCAAAAGCGTAGAATGAACCAACCATCGCATAATCTCTTTCTCTTGGCTCGAAAGGTTTTACTCCGGTGTAGAAAATAATTCCGACACTTGTTAAAACAAATAAAGATAAGATAGCATAGAACCTTCCAAAATCTCTGCTGAATTGGAAATAACATCCTAAAATTCCTAATAATAATGGTAAAAAGAAGAATGCAACTGTACTTTCATTTTTATATTTCGCAGGCATTGCATCCTGATTTCCTAAAATTGCATTATCAAGTGGAGCAATTCCTGAAATCCAGTTACCTCTTGTAGTATCTCTGGTTCCTTCAAGATCATTTTGTCTCCCCGCATAATTCCACAATAAATATCTTAAGAAATAATATCCGTTTTGGAACGTAATAAAATAATCCATATTCTGCATCAAAGATGGCTTTTGAACAGTGATTAAATTATAAGGCCTTACTTTTAAATAGTCTGAAGCAGTAATAGATCCGTCTTCATATTTAGTTCTCAGTTCATCAAAAATCTGTTTTGCTTCCGGGCTGTCTGCAACATCTTCGTTTGCATAATTAAACTGAAAATCTGGTGCGCCGTACATAGAAATGTAATTTGACATTACATCTTTATCGTCATTAAACATTCTCGGCATTAAGCTTACATGAGACTTATCAAAAATATAATTGAAACGCTCGCTTGTCTTTCTGTAAGTTCCTGTTTTTTCATCTTTCTCGTAAACATCTCCGGTCTTTTTAGTTTTAAAACTACCGTCTTCGTTTTTCTGAATTCCGTTTGCATCCAAAAATGCAGTATAGTTTTGACCATAAATTGTAGGCCAGTCTCCGTATTGCTCTCTATTGTAATAATCAAGCATACCAATTGCAGTATCAGGATCATTAAGATTCATTGGCGGATTTGCATTTGCTCTGATCGGAATTACCATCCAACAAGAGAAACCAATCATCATATAAACAACAGATAAAGCTACCGTCTGAAAAATATTTTTCTTCGTTTGTCTTGCATATTTTATAAAGAAATAGCAAAGTGCTACCATAATAATAAAACCAGCAATTGTTCCTGAATGGAAAGGCAATCCTAAACCATTCACAAAGAATATTTCTAATTTTCCGAATAATGACATGATTACAGGGAAAATAATTTTAAATACAATAATTAAAATTCCTAAAGTAATCAGGTTGGCAAAAATGAAATTCTTCCAGGTAAATTGATAGTTTCTTGCGTAAT
Source organism: Chryseobacterium scophthalmum (assembly GCF_900143185.1). Taxonomy (NCBI): domain Bacteria; kingdom Pseudomonadati; phylum Bacteroidota; class Flavobacteriia; order Flavobacteriales; family Weeksellaceae; genus Chryseobacterium; species Chryseobacterium scophthalmum. Next base: position 893,364 of record NZ_FSRQ01000001.1, read on the forward strand.
AAACCAAACAAACAGCAGGAATTGCAAGCATTCCCATCATGTGAACTCCCACAGAAAGTCCTAAAATGAAGAAAATTAAAATAATCCATCTTTCATTGTCTTTCTCAAGATATTCGTTTTCCCATTTAGTAATCAACCAAACTAAAAGCGCAATAAACATCGATGCCATTGAGTACACTTCACCTTCCACCGCTGAAAACCAAAACGTATCAGAAAAGGTGAAACATAAAGCTCCGATAACTCCTGCAAAAAGAATAGAAATCTCTTGGTGTTTTGTGATTTCTTCAAAATCTTTGTTAAGAAGTCTTCTTACAAAATGAGTAATCGTCCAGAACAGAAACAAAATTGTAAATGCGCTGAATAATGCCGACATTGCGTTGATCACGATAGAGTAATTTTCACCTTTACCTAAAGCAAAAATGGCAGCTACGGCTCCCACAATCTGAAATAAAGCAGCTCCGGGAGCGTGCGTTACTTCTAATTTTACTGCTGAAGAAATGTACTCACCACAATCCCAAAAACTAAAATTGGGTTCTATCGTTGATAAGTACGTGAAAAATGCAATAACGAAAGTCACCCATCCGAGAAGGGTGTTCCATTGCCTAAAAGTCCAGTTTTTCATAGTATAAAATCAATTATGCGAAAATAGGGTTTTTAGATTAGTTTAAATTAATTTTAACAAAATTTAAAAATTATGGCGTGGTTTTTGTCTGGTTCGGTGGGCTGCAAGCAAAAATAAATCACCTATTTACACAATTAGCGAACTTATAATTGACTAAAAGTTTAAAAATTATTTATTTTTTTGTATTTTTGCGGTCAGATTTTTATTGAAAAATAACAAATAATGAGTAATGTTTACGATAATATTCTTGGCTTGATTGGGAGTACTCCTTTGGTAAAACTAAATACCGTAACTAAAGAAATTCCTGCAACCATTTATGCTAAGTTAGAATCATATAATCCTGGACATTCCACTAAAGATAGAATCGCACTTCATATTATAGAAAACGCTGAGAAAAAAGGTTTATTAAAGGAAGATTCTGTAGTTGTAGAAACCACTTCAGGAAATACCGGTTTTTCACTTGCAATGGTTTGCATCATTAAAGGATACAAATGCATTTTGGCAGTGAGCGACAAGACAAAACCCGAAAAAATAGCTTATCTGAAAGCTCTTGGAGCTACAGTTTATGTATGTCCTGCGAATGTACCTGCGAATGACCCTAGATCATATTATGAGGTAGCTAAAAGAATTGCTGCCGAAACTCCAAATTCGGTATACATCAATCAGTACTTTAATGAGCTGAATATTGATGCGCACTATCATACAACTGGTCCTGAAATTTGGGAGCAGACTCAAGGAAAAATCACTCACCTTTTTGCTTGTACAGGTACGGGTGGAACTTTATCCGGTTCTGCAAAATTTTTAAAAGAGAAAAACCCGGATATTAAAATTATCGGTGTTGATGCAGATGGATCTATTTTAAAAAGTTTCCACGAAACAGGAGAAATTCACAAAGAAGATGTACATCCTTATCAGATTGAAGGAATGGGAAAAAATTTAATTCCTTCTGCTCTTCTTTTTGATAAAATTGATGAGTTTGTAAGAGTAAACGACGAAATGTCTGCTTACAGAACCAGAGAAATTGCATTAAAAGAAGCAATTATGGGAGGCTACACAACCGGTGCAGTTACTCAGGGATTAATGCAGTATGCCAATTCTCATCAGTTTTCAGAGACTGATTTGGTTGTTTTAATCTTCCCTGATCATGGATCGAGATATATTACCAAAGTGTACAGTGATAAATGGATGGCTGAGCAAGGTTTCATCAACAATTGTTTCCACAATTACGAAGAAGTCTTTAAGACAGAAATCATCAAATAAAATTTTAATACAAATACAAGTAAAGCCTTTTTTGTAATTCACAAAAGGCTTTTTTACTTAAAAATTACGAATATAATGTTGGATATTTTTGAAAGAATAAAAGAAAATCCAGGACCTCTTGGACAGTTTGCAGATTATGGTGAAGGATATTTTATTTTCCCTAAACTAGAAGGTCCTATCGGTCCGAGAATGCAGTTTCAGGGAAGAGAAGTAATTTTCTGGAGTGCCAATGACTATTTGGGAATGTGTAACCATCCTGAAGTTTTGGAAGCGGATGCTAAAGCTGCTGCAGAATACGGAATGTTTTATCCGATGGGAGCAAGAGCAATGTCTGGTGAAACGCATCAGCATTTGCAATTGGAAAAAGAATTGGCAGAATTTGTACAAAAAGAATCAGCATATTTATTAAATTTCGGTTATCAAGGAATGGTTTCTACCATCGATGCTTTGGTAAGCAGAAATGATGTAATTGTTTACGACGTAGATTCTCATGCTTGTATCGTAGACGGTGTAAGACTTCATGCCGGTAAGAGATTTACTTACAGACACAATGATATCGAAAGTCTTGAGAAAAATCTTCAGAGAGCGACGAAAGTTGCAGAAGAAACTGGTGGCGGTATTTTGGTAATTACTGAGGGGGTTTTCGGAATGAGAGGACAACAAGGTAAACTGAAAGAAATCTGCGAGCTAAAATCTAAATATCAATTCAGACTTTTAGTAGATGATGCACACGGTTTCGGAACTCTTGGTGAAACCGGAGCCGGAGCTGGAGAAGAGCAAGGATGTCAAGATCAGATTGATGTTTATTTCTCTACTTTTGCAAAATCAATGGCTGGTTTCGGAGCATTTATCGCAGGTGATAAAGAAATCATCAGATATTTGAAATTCAATTTAAGATCTCAGATTTTTGCTAAATCTTTAACAATGCCAATGGTAATCGGAGGTTTGAAAAGATTGGAATTGCTAAGAACAAGACCTGAAATTAAAGCTAAACTTTGGGAAAATACCTTAAAATTACAAAACGGACTTAGCGAAAGAGGTTTCAACATCGGTGATACCAATACTTGTGTAACTCCGGTAATGATGCAAGGTTCTCCGGTAGAGGCAACTCTGTTGGTAAAAGACTTGAGAGAAAATTATGGAATCTTCACATCTGTAGTGGTTTATCCTGTAATACCTAAAGGAATGATTTTATTAAGATTAATTCCTACCGCTTCTCACACAGATGCAGAAATCAACGAAACATTGGCTGCATTTGATGCTATTCATGACAAATTGAAAAATGGATACTACAAAGAGCAGGAGCAAAAATTATTATCTGAAAAAGGTTTAAGTTTCAAAGAAATTTAATTTAAAATAATAAGGAGTGTTCAAAAATTTTGGACACTCTATTTTTATTTTTTTGCCACGAATACACGAATTTGTTTACTATTTGTAAAAAAATATTTGTGCATTCGTGGCAAAAAACTTTTCAAAACCCAAACAGATTCATAAAGATTTAGAATAAATTTGCAAAAAAAATTCCCTTTGAAAGATCTTCTTCTTATTACTCCACCATTCACGCAACTCAACACTCCTTATCCTGCGACAGCTTATATTAAAGGTTTTCTCAATACTAAAAATATTTCAAGCTATCAAATTGATTTGGGGATCGAAGTTATTTTGGAGTTATTTTCAAAAGACGGAATTCAGAAAATTTTTGATACCGAAATTGATCTGCAGAATATTTCAGAAAACTCACAGCGAATTTTTGCTTTAAGAGATGAATATTTAAAAACAATTGATCAGGTTATTTTATTTCTTCAAAATAAAAATCCTACTTTGGCGAGACAGATCTGTTCGATGAATTTTCTTCCCGAAGCTTCCCGATTCAACCAATTGGACGATATGGAATTTGCTTTCGGAAATATGGGACTTCAGGATAAAGCTAAACATTTGGCAACTTTATATTTAGAAGATTTATCTGATTATATTGTTGAAAATGTAGATTCAGATTTTGGATTTAGCAGATATGCAGAAAGATTAGGAAAAAGTGCCAATTCTTTTGACGAATTATATTCAAAACTAAATGATTCTCAAACGTTTATTGACGATTTTACTTTAAAAATTCTTCATGAAAAATTAGAGCTGGTTCAGCCGAAATTAGTATGTTTTTCAATTCCTTTTCCCGGAAATTTATATTCAGCTTTTCGGTCAGCAAAATTTATAAAAGAAAATTATCCGCACATTAAAACTGCAATGGGTGGAGGTTTTCCGAATACCGAATTAAGAGAAATTAAAGATGAAAGAGTTTTTGAATTTTTCGATTTCATCACTTTAGATGATGGTGAAGTTCCTTTAGAATTAGTTTATGAAAATGTTTGTCGTTCTGAGCAAAGCGAAGAATCTCATTTCAAAAGAACTTTTTTAATTGAAAACCAAGAAGTTACCTATAAAAATAATTCTACCAAACACGATTACAAACAATCTGAAATAGGAACTCCAGATTATACTGATTTACAGTTAGATAAATATATTTCAGTCATTGAAATTGCCAATCCGATGCACAGTTTATGGAGCGACGGAAGATGGAATAAATTGACAATGGCACACGGTTGCTATTGGGGAAAATGTACTTTTTGCGATATTTCTTTAGATTACATCAAAATTTATGAACCCATTTCTGCCAAAATTTTAGTTGACAGAATGGAAGAATTAATTAAGACAACCGGCGAAACCGGGTTTCATTTTGTAGACGAAGCCGCTCCTCCCGCTCTGATGCGAGAAGTTGCTTTGGAAATTTTACGAAGAAATCTTGTGGTAACTTGGTGGACCAATATTCGTTTTGAAAAAAGTTTCACTCAGGATTTATGTTTTCTTTTAAAACTTTCGGGTTGCGTTGCGGTTTCGGGCGGGCTTGAAGTTGCAAGTGATCGATTGTTGAAATTAATTGACAAAGGAGTTTCTGTAGATCAGGTTGCGAAAGTTACCAAAAATTTTACAGAAGCAGGAATTATGGTTCATGCTTATTTAATGTATGGCTACCCTACTCAAACCATTCAGGAAACTGTGGATTCTTTGGAAATGGTTCGTCAGCTTTTTGAAATGGGAATTTTACAAAGTGGTTTTTGGCATCAGTTTGCCATGACAGCGCATTCTCCGGTCGGACAAAATCCTGAAGAATTTGGCGTGACTCCAATTAAGCAGGAAATTAAGTTTGCCAATAATGATATTGATTTCAAAGACAAAACCGGAATCGATCACAGTAAATTTAGTTTTGGTTTAAAAAAATCTCTGTTCAATTTCATGCACGGAATTAATTTTGAAATTCCTTTGCAGGATTGGTTTGATTTTAAAATTCCAAAAACAACTATTCACTCGGATTATATTCACGACTGTTTGTTAGATGAAGATCAATTTAGTTTTAAAGGAAATTCTAAAGTTATATTTTTAGCGAAAAACGTAATCGCTGAGAATTACGTAAAAACAAAAAAACAGAACTCATGGACGTATACGAAAATTACGTTCCATTTACGAACCAATATTGTTAAGGTAGATTTTGAGCAGGAAAAAGCAGATTGGCTGATAAAAATTATTTCTAAAAATACTTTTGAAAATCCGAAACGTATCACGCTTCAGCAACTTAAGCTTAATTTTGAAGAAAACTTTGAAGATTTTGAGCTATTCTGGTTTTCAAAACCAATGCAGCAACTAAAAGAGAATGGAATTATTTTGAGTTTGTAAATTTTGAATATTTTCTTCTAAAATTTTCAATTCATAAAAAATAAACATCAATTTGTCAATCTGTAGGAATCTCAGAAATAACATTTTAAAATTTAAGTTTAGATTCCTACTGAATGACAAACTTTGAAAAAAAACCAATCCTGAAAAGTAAGTTTTCAGGATTTATCTTTTTTGGCTAAGCCATTAGAATTCTTTTTTTAATCAAACGGGCTAAAGCCTATTCCTATTGAATTTCTTAAATTATAGAGATTTATTTTTTATCTTTTTCAACTCCATCTTTTATAACCTCTCCAACTTCTACTTTTTCTCTAATTTTAATAAAATTAGGGTCTAAAATTGCCATTCTTTCAGCAAGAGCTTTATAAGTAGGAAATTTCAGAATAGAAGCCCGACCTGACATTTCTCTGTATAAAGTAAAAACTTTTCCGCCTGCTGTAGTAATTCTTTTCGTCGTTGTACTATATCGTCCAACCAATTTACTTTTAGCATCATACATTTCAATATCAATAAATGTTTTATCTGAAATCGTATCTTCAGAGCCAAAACTTACAGGTAAATTAGTGAAATATCCAACCGGAACACCATTGCTTAAAATTTCGCCTACATTATTTACGGTAATATTTAATCTGTCGATTTTAGATCTTATGGTGTAAGCTTCCTTTGTTTTGGTATCAAGCTTGCGTTTCGGCATGTTTTTGAAAAGTTCATCCAAGTTTTTTACGTTGATTCCTCTTTCATCGATAATTTTCAACGCTCTAATGCAAGTATAAACTGCAGATTTTTCGTCACCGGAAAATGCGGACGGAGAGATATAATCCATATCTAAAGTTTTTTCGCGGTTGTACACACGATTCAACTTCACGTAACTATCTCGTACAGAATCTACTACGCTCTTATCTACAAACTCCATCGTGAAAATTGGAGTTTCCTTCAAATCCATAAAAGTATATTCTCCAGATTTGCTTGATATTTTCGCAACATGAATTCCGTCTAAACTAACAATGCCTCTTTTCGTTTTAATAATTTGAGCATTTAGAATGAAGCTCAAAACAGTAAAGAACATGACTAAACTTTGTTTCATAAAATCAGATTTTACAAAGCATAAAAAAAAGTGTAACCAAAGTTACACTTTTTTGAAAATATATTTAGCTTCGATTTTAATTATTCGCAAAGGATAATTCCTTTATCATTATTAAATTCTACAACACCGCTTTTTATAGGATACGTAAAAACTTCGTTTTGATTTTCATTTTCTTTGGCAAAGTTTTTAGCATAAGCTTCGTCTACAGATTTTGTAAACAGCTTTACTTTACCGTTTGATAATGAAGAAACAATTCCTGCGTGGTTTTTCATCAGGTGAAACTCACCATTCTTTCCAGGCAACAATACTGAGTCTACTTCTCCTTCAAAAACTACGTATTCTGGTGTTAAAATTTTTATATTCATAGAAACAAATTTGAAATTTGATGTTTGAAATTTGAAATTACCATCGAATCTCAAATTTCAAATCTCAAATTGTTAATAATTTATGCGTTATCCGCTAACATTTTTTGTCCAGCTTCGATCGCTTCTTCGATAGTTCCTTTCAAGTTGAAAGCAGCTTCCGGTAAGTGATCCAATTCACCATCCATAATCATGTTGAATCCTTTGATGGTATCTTTGATATCTACCAATGATCCCGGAATACCTGTAAACTGTTCAGCTACGTGGAAAGGCTGAGATAAGAATCTCTGAACTTTTCTAGCACGGTAAACTACAGATTTATCTTCTTCAGAAAGTTCTTCCATACCAAGAATTGCGATGATATCCTGAAGAGCTTTGTATCTCTGAAGAATTTCTTTTACTCTCTGAGCACAGTTATAATGTTCTTCACCGATAATTTCCGGAGCCAAGATTCTTGACGTAGAAGCCAATGGATCTACCGCTGGATAAATACCTAACGAAGCAATTTTTCTATCTAGTACAGTTGTTGCATCTAAGTGAGCAAACGTTGTAGCAGGAGCCGGGTCAGTTAAGTCATCCGCAGGTACGTAAACCGCTTGTACTGAAGTAATTGAACCATTTTTAGTTGAAGTAATTCTTTCCTGCATCGCACCCATTTCAGATGCCAAAGTTGGTTGGTAACCTACCGCAGAAGGCATACGACCCAAAAGTGCAGATACCTCAGAACCAGCTTGTGTAAAACGGAAGATGTTATCTACGAAGAAAAGTACGTCTCTACCTTGTCCTGTTTCACCACCGTCTCTGTAGTACTCAGCTAAAGTAAGACCAGAAAGTGCTACTCTCGCTCTTGCTCCAGGTGGCTCGTTCATTTGTCCGAAAACGAATGCAGCTTTAGAATCTTTCATTACTTCTAAATCTACTTTAGAAAGATCCCAACCTCCGTTTTCCATAGAGTGCATGAAATCATCACCGTATTTAATAATACCTGATTCTAACATCTCTCTCAAAAGGTCATTTCCTTCTCTCGTTCTTTCACCTACACCGGCAAAAACAGAAAGACCACCGTGTCCTTTTGCAATATTGTTAATCAACTCCTGGATCAATACAGTTTTACCTACACCCGCACCACCGAACAAACCAATTTTACCTCCTTTTGAGTAAGGCTCTACTAAGTCGATTACTTTAATACCTGTGAATAAAACTTCTGCAGAAGTTGAAAGTTGATCAAATTTTGGAGCTGGTCTGTGAATTGGAAGACCACCTTCCTTAGAAATATTCTGAAGTCCGTCGATAGCATCCCCAACAACGTTGAATAGTCTTCCGTTTACCGCATCACCGATTGGCATGATAATAGGATTTCCGTATCCAATTACATCCTGACCTCTTTTAAGACCATCAGTTGCATCCATCGCGATACATCTTACAGTATCCTGACCAATATGCTGCTCTACTTCTAATACTACTTTTTCACCGTTTTCTTTTGTAATCTCCAAAGCATCATAGATACTTGGAATAGCTTCTACATTATTAAAAACTACGTCGATTACAGGACCAATAATTTGAGAAATTTTTCCTTTAATTTGGTTTGCCATTGCTAAATTTTTTCTTGGTGCAAATATAATGAATCTTCACAAACCTGCAATTGCTAAAAAAAAGATTTTTATCATGCTTTTTTAACAGTTTAGTTATCTAGCAATTTACCAATAAATGGCTCAATAAAGTGTCTATTTTTATTGTTACACTATTACATTGGTAAATTGTTACATTAATAAGTACATTATAACTATATTTGCAGTCAAAATTTTTTCATCTTGAAAGTTTTCAGAAATTTTAGTGATTATCCCTCTCAAAAGCCTCTGGCCTTATCATTGGGAATGTTTGACGGAGTTCATCTTGGCCATAAATGTATCATCGATGAGCTGAAAAAAGTGGGCTCTACCTATCATCTGGAAACTGCAGTTCTTACTTTCTGGCCGCATCCGAGATTTGTTTTTAATCCAAATGAAGACTTGAAACTTCTTAATACTTTGGATGAAAAAACTTTACTGATGGAAAAATATGGCATCAATAATTTGTTTTTAAAAGAATTTGATGACGAATTCAGAAATCTTACCGGTGAAGAATTTGTGCGTCAGATTTTAATTGAGAAATTAAATGTCAAATATTTGATCATAGGTTACGACCATTCTTTCGGGAAAAATAAAAGCGGAAATTTTGAATTGCTTCAAAAACTTTCTAAAGAATTAGATTTTGAAGTAGAGCAAATGGAAGCGATCAACATCCACGAAAATAATATCAGCTCAACAAAAATCAGAAATGCTTTATTAGCAGGAAATATTTTGGAGGCCAACGAAATGTTGGGTTACTCCTACTCTGTTTCCGGAAAGGTTGTGCATGGGAAGAAATTAGGCAGAACTATCGGTTATCCAACCGCCAATATTGAAACTGAAAATATAAAATTACTTCCCAAAAAAGGTGCTTATATTGTTGAAGTTCTTGTAAACAACCAGCAATATAAAGGAATGTTGAGTGTAGGAACCAATCCTACTGTAAACGGAGAAAAACTAACCGTTGAAGTTTATATTCTTGATTTTGAAGGAGATATTTACGATGAAAAAATTACTGTGAAATTCAGAGATTTTCTTCATGAGGAAATTAAATTTGAAGGTTTAGAAAAATTGATTGAAAGATTGGATGAGGATAAAAGATTGACCGAGAATTTTGAGTTTTAGCTATTCAGAATTTCCTCTTTCGCTTTTTTTGTCAAAGATTTAAAGACCAAATCATACGACTGATCAATCATTTTTAAAACTAAATCTCTTTTTAGACCATCTAAAGAAACAGAATTCCAATGGGTTTTATTCATGTGAAATGCGCCTGTAATTTGTGGATGTTGCTCACGAAGTTCTTCGCTCCATTCAGGATCTGTTTTTACATTGATACTTAAAGGCTGTCTTTCTAAAGACATCAACAGAAAAATTTTAACTCCTACTTTTAAAACTAAAGTTTCGTTATCGAACGGAAAACTTTCTGTCACTCCTTTTTTTGCAAGACAATAATCTAAAATTTCGTTGGCATCCATTTCGTATGGGTAATAATTAATTGGTAATGAATAATAATTGATAACTGATTAATCATAAATGATAAATGATAAATGATGAATTATAATTAATATTTTAATTTAACTAAAAGATCTTTTATCTTTTATCTTAAATAATTACCTCAAATTTAGTAAATTTAAAAAAGGAATTGATCATCACGCAAAACTATTTATTATGAAAGCTTTAGTAATCGGTGCTACAGGTGCAACAGGAAAAGATTTGGTAAATCAGTTGTTACAGGATAACGATTTTGAGGAAGTGAATGTTTTTGTAAGAAAACCTCTATCTATTCAAAACAAAAAGTTAAAAACTCATGTTGTTGATTTTGAAAAATATGAAGACTGGAAAAATCTGGTTAAAGGTGATGTTGCATTTTCTTGTCTCGGAACCACACTTAAAGATGCCGGAAGCAAAGATGCACAGAGAAAAGTTGATTTCGATTATCAATATCAATTTGCAAAAGCTGCAAAAGAAAATAATGTAGATGATTATATTCTTGTTTCTGCTTACGGAGCCAATCCTAAATCAAAAATTTTTTATTCTAAAATGAAAGGCGAGCTTGAAGAAGCTGTAAAAAAACTTCATTTTAATAAAATTACCATTTTCAAACCCGGAATGCTCGAAAGAAAAGATTCTGAAAGAACCGGTGAAGTTTTGGGAAGCAGAATTATAAAATTTGCCAATACATTGGGGCTTTTTGAAAGCCAAAAACCTTTACCAACCAATATTTTAGCTAAAGCGATGATTAATTCTTCTAAAATAAAAAGCAATGGCTATTCGAGTATAAAACTTGGAAATATTTTCTGTTTTGCTGAGAAAAGCAATGTTTAATACCTATTCAAAATTAATTAGAATGAATTTTCTTCTAAGCTTTATAAATATGAAGTTAATTTTTTTATAATTCTTATTAAGTTGCCACGAATACACGAATGTTTTTTGATAAATATATTTCGTGCATTCGTGGTCATCCTATTTAATAATTATTCAAAAACAAAAAATCGCCTCAAAATGAGACGATTTTCTTTAGTGTAAATATTTAAAATATTATTTAGCTTTAGCCTGAAGTTCAGCTTCTTTAGCTTTCATTTCAGTAACTTTAGCTTGATTTTTAAGCATTCCGTAAATGTCTTTCAAAATGGAAACAGCATCAATATTGTTAGGATTTGCCTGATACCATTTTTCAGCATGAGGCAACGCCTTACCAAATCTCTCTTTTCTTGCTTCAATTAACGTTGTAGCTTTATCCGGATCTGATTTTCTGATTGCATTAATTGCTTCAACCGCTTTATTATCATCACCAATAGTAGTATAAACTAAATTTTGATAAGCATTATCCTTTAATTTAGTATCATTACCAGCCAGCTCAATTGCTTTATTAAATGAAGCAATTGCATCAGTTGCTGTGGCTTCGTTTTTTGATTGTAAAACACCTAAATTATACCAATTGGTAGCATCATTAGGATTTTTTGCTAACTGCTCCTTAAGGTTTACCATAAATTGGTCAGTTTTACCTGTTGCATATAATGCAGAACCATGATATTCTTTTAATTTAGCATTATTAGGATATTTTGCTAATCCTTTTTCAATCAATGCTAAAGCTTCATCGTTTTTCTTTGCATTTAAAAGCAAAGTAGATAAAGTTTCATATAAATCTGGTTCAACACTTTTCGTTTGCTCAGTTTTAAAATCAGAATAATCTTTTGATGAACTTTTCTTTAAAAGGTCCCAAGTTGCTTTATCATAAGCTGAAACTTGTCCTGATTTATTTTCTTTTGCAGTATAAGTTGTCTGAATTCCTGTATAGCCAGAATTAATTAAATCAGTATAAATTTTTATAGATTCATCTAAGTTGTTTGCCAAAGCATAACTCAAACCCGCATAATACTTGTAAGTTTTATCCTCTTGACCGTTTGCTTTTAACAAATCATAAAGTTCTATGAACTTTGGTCCTGCTACCGTATAATTTTTTGCATTATATGCATCCATCGCCGCTTTATTAGTAGCTTGAACTTGAGCATTTACATCTTTTTTATCTTCCTTCTGCCCGAAAGCAAAAACCGAAGAAACGATTGCTATACCTAAAATTAGCTTTTTCATAAATAAGAATTTTAATTATATTTTTATATTATTCTTCAGAATCTGAATTTTCAGTTCCATCAGTCGGGTTTTCTTCTGTATTTTCTGCCTTTGGTGAAGCATTTTCTTCTGTAGAAATATTTTCTTCAGATTCTTCTCCTTCAATAACCTCCTCTTCTACATCTTTATCCATTGATACTTTTGCAATAGCTGCAATCTCGTCATTCTTTTTAAGATTGATCATTCTTACACCCTGAGTATTTCTACCCATCACACGCATTTCGTCCATATTCATTCTGATAGCAACCCCGGATTTATTGATAATCATCAATCCATCTTCGTCTGTAACATTCTGAATAGCAATAAGATTACCCGTCTTTTCAGTTATATTTAAAGTAATAACTCCTTTTCCACCTCTGTTGGTAATTCTATAGTCTTCAACTGCAGTTCTCTTACCATATCCTTTTTCAGATACTACAAGAACGGTATCATTTTCCAAATCGTTGACAACAATCATACCAATAACCTCATCGTTCTCTTCCATCGTAATACCACGAACCCCGATAGATCCTCTACCAACTTCTCTTACTTTTTCCTCAGGGAAACGAATACATTTACCATTTTTGGTAGCAATCATAATCTGAGATTCACCATTAGTAAGATAAGCACTTAATAACTGATCGTTTTCTCTGATTTCGATAGCATTAATACCATTTACTCTCGGTCTTGAATAAGCTTCTAAAGATGTTTTCTTAATCGTACCGTTTTTAGTAATCATTACAACGCTCATCTGGTTGATGTAATCTACATCTTTCAGATCATTGGTTCTGATGTATGCTTTAATCTTATCATCTGGTTCGATGTTGATTAAATTTTGTACCGCTCTTCCTTTTGCCGTTTTAGAACCTTCAGGAATTTCAAATACTCTTAACCAGTAACACTTACCTTTTTCAGTAAAGAACAACATATATTGGTGATTGGTTGCAGAAACAATATACTCCAAGAAATCTGAATCTCTTGTTGTAGCCGCTTTGTTACCAACTCCACCTCTACTTTGGATTTTATATTCTGAAAGCAACGTTCTCTTCACATATCCTGCATGAGAAATAGTAAGAACAACCGCTTCATTCGGAATAATATCTTCAATAGACATTTCACCTCCAGAATAATCGATTTCTGTTCTTCTTTCGTCACCGTATTTTTCTTTTACTTCAGCTAATTCTTCCTTAATAATTTGGAATCTTCTTGGTTCATTAGCCAAAATATCTTCTAAATTATTAATTTCTTTCATAATAGCATCGTATTCGTCACGGATCTTATCAAGCTCCATTCCTGTAAGACGAGCCAAACGAAGATCAAGAATTGCCTGCGCCTGAATTTCTGATAATTCAAATGCTTCGATCAAACCTTCTTTTGCACCTTGTGGATTAGCGCTGTGACGAATAATTGAAATTGCTTTATCTAAAGAAGCTTGAGAACCAATCACTTTCATGAAACCTTCAAGGATGTGGGCTCTTTCTTTTGCTTTTCTAAGTTCGTATTCCGTTCTTCTTACAATCACCACATGTCTATGCTCAACAAAATGGTGAATAATGTCTTTTAAATTCAGCTGTTCCGGTCTTCCGTGTACCAAAGCGATATTGTTTACACTGAAAGAAGTTTGTAACGAAGTATATTTATATAATAAGTTCAGAACAACATTAGGAATTGCATCATTTTTCAATTCATAAACGATACGCATTCCGTTTCTGTCTGATTCATCTCTGATTTCGTAGATTCCAGGAATTTTCTCATCTTTTACCAACTCAGCTGTTCTGGCAATCATTTCAGCTTTGTTTACCTGATAAGGTATTTCGGTTACGATAATTGCATTTCTATTGTGTACTTCCTCGAAGCTTACTTTTGCTCTAAGAACCACTCTTCCTCTTCCTGTATGGAAAGCATCTCTTACACCATCGTATCCGTAAATAATTCCACCTGTAGGAAAATCCGGAGCAACAATGTGCTGCATCAGTTCATCGATGCTAATTTCTTTATTATCAATATATGCAGTAATTGCATCTACAGCTTCAGAGAGATTGTGAGGCGCCATATTCGTCGCCATACCTACTGCGATACCAGAAGTACCGTTCACCAAAAGATTTGGAATTTTTGTAGGCATTACAGTAGGCTCTGTTAAGCTGTCATCAAAGTTATTTTGAAAGTCAACTGTTTCTTTATCAAGATCTGATAAAATTTCGTCCGAAACTTTTTTAAGTCTTGCCTCGGTATAACGCATTGCTGCAGGTGGATCACCATCCATCGAACCGAAGTTACCCTGACCGTCAACCTGTGGATAACGTAAACTCCAAGGCTGAGCCATTCTTACCATTGCGTCATAAACTGAAGAATCTCCATGTGGGTGATATTTACCTAAAACATCCCCAACAATTCTCGCTGACTTTAAGTATTTTCTGTTTGAGAAAACCCCTAAACCATACATACCATAAAGCACTCTTCGGTGTACTGGCTTAAGACCATCTCTTACGTCCGGTAATGCTCTCGAAACAATAACCGACATCGAATAATCAATGTAAGATGATTTCATTTCATCAACAATGTTGATAGGAATTAATCTTTCTCCTTCTTTTTGCATATATAAGTTTTATTGTAATGATAATCAGACTTTTAAAAATTGGTCTGAAAACTATTTATTTTGAATAATTAATAACGTGCTAAGTTACAAAATTTTTACCGATTTTTGCCTGAGAAATCAAGCAAAATATCTTAAAAAAAATTAAAATATGAGTGTATTAAGTATAACTTTTCATTGCATAAACAGCAGCATAGATGAGTGGGAAAACTATGTGGATGAAACTTTAGTTTTAATGGCTGAAAACCTTCTGGATGTTGATAAATACATCTTATCTGAAGTTCACAGTGATTTTATTGATGAAGGAAAAAATTATAACCTTCTTTTAATCTTTGATAACGAAGAAAAAAGAACTGAGTTTATGGAAAGTGAATTATTAAACATCTCCGAAAGAATCGAAACTAAATTTGGTCAGGATGTTATGATTTTCAATACTTCTTTAAATCCTAAGAAGAAAAATCTTTAGTAAAACTCAACTTAAAGGATAAATAAAAAGGCTGTCTCAAAAATTGAAACAGCCTTTTTTTTATAAATTAACAACAATTACCGGTCTGCTATGATAAACTCGCGGATGTCTGTATTTCTTATGAGAATAATGATGCGGTCTTGCCGGTTTGTAATAATGCTTCTTATAATGTCTTGGAGCTTTATAATAAACAACTTTTTTATACTTTGGCTTGTGATGACCGTGATAATGATGCTTTTTGTGTGGTCCATGACCATGCCCTCTTTGAAGAGGTGCAGCCTGAGAAAGCATGATTGAGAAAACAATCAAGAATAGCCCAATTACTTTAGATAAGATTTTCATATTAACCAATTTCAAATTAAAAATCAAAATTACAATACTAGTGCCAATAATTGTTTACCTCTGTATTTTTCACAATTTTTAAGAAATTTTATTATTATTTCAGAATAATCATAGTATAAAATCAATTACCTATTTCTATTTCTTGGATGATGCTCTTTTAATTTTTCAACTTTCTTATCATGACCGGGAGGCATTGGTCTTCGGCTCGGATGCGGAATACAGGAAGATATAAATCCTGCTGTAATAATGATAGCGATTGTATTTTTCAGGAGTTTCATAATTTTAAAATTTAAATTGATGAAATGAATGGTACAATCAAAATGCCAAAAGACTGCTATTTACTATTTAAAAAATATTCGGACTCCTTTTTTCCAGCATAACGAGGTCTTTCCATTCACCGTGAAGCTGACCAACTTTATCTCTTTTACCAACGATTCTGAAACCGTTTTTCTGATGAAATTTTATAGACGCTTCATTTTCAGGAAAAATATTTGACTGTAAAGTCCAGAATCCGTGGTTTTCACTATCGAGAATCAGTTTTTTTAAAAGAACCGAACCCAAACCTTTCCCAAGGTAATTATTATCAAAATAAATACTTACTTCGGCAACGCCTTTAAAACAATCTCTTTTACTTACAGGTTTTAAAGCGCACCAACCGATCACTTCGCTATTTTCATTTTCCAAAACCCATCTGCAGTCATTTAAAAAGCTGGAATTCCAGGCTTCTGAGCTTGGCAATTCGGTATCGAATGTGGCAATTCCGCTGTCAATTCCCTGTTTGAAAATTTCTAAAACTCTAGTTTCGTCATGCGGAAGCATTTCTCTTATCTCGTAGTTCATTTTTTAATGATATTTTCTTTTATTTTTTCTTTTAATTCTCGAATAGTGAGTCTGCTGATCATCTTTATCTTCAGAAATCACACTGATATTTCCATCCACCTCCAAAATAGCAAGCTTTACATTTTCCATTGTTTCTACTCCATGTTCTCTTATCGCTTCATTCAGTTCATCAAAAGTAATTTTCACTTTTCTTAAAGCAACCTGATCTACCCTTCCGTCTTTTACTAAAATTACAGGATCTGCTTCCATAAAACTCGCAAAGCTACGATTAGAAAACATCAATCTTTTTAAAGTAAAATTAGCAGCGAATAAAACAAGCGCCGCTACAATTCCACCTTCTAAGGAAGTATTTTCACCAACCATTGCATTCTGTACTGCATTTGAAATCAACAACAACAAAACAACATCTCCTGCGTTGAGTTGTGAAAGCTGATTTTTTCCAAACAAACGGATGGCAATTACCATAAAAAGGTAAACGCAAAGTGAGCGGATAACTACATCAAGAATAGGATTCACGGCAGAAAATATTTAAAATCAAATGTATACAATTACCGGAAATAAAAAAACTGCTTTTTCAAGCAGTTTAAGGAAAATTATATACAGTTTATGTATTATTATCTATTGTTGATGTCTACTCTTACAGGCATTACAAAAGAAGAAGCCAGCATATTTTCATTCAGTTTGTTGGCATTTATTTTATACTGAAGATGAGACAATACATTTTCTATTTCTTTACTTACATTTTTGCAGTCTCCTTTTGAACGTACATTTACAATTTTACCATTTTCTGCAATATCAAATTTCACTTCAGAGTTTACAATTCCTTGTTTATAATCCTGATTGGTAAAATCAAAATTAGCCATCAATAGATTTCTGATCTCGCTGAATGCATCATTTTTATTTAATTGAATCTCTTCAATCGTATTGTTTGAAGTTGTCTGAGCTTTTACGTTACCTGCGATTGCTGTTAATCCTAATGCGAAAAGAGAAGCAACAAATATTTGAATTTTATTTTTCATAACCATTTGATTTTAAATTATATATTAAACTTGTTTTGAATTCTAAATCAAAGATATAAAAAAATATTCATACAAATTTCACATTGAGTTAACATTGAGTTAACATTAAAATTCAAAATACTGATAACCAGAGTATTATTATTTAAAAATATTTAAAAAGTTAACATTGGAGAATAGTTTAGCTTTAAATTAAAGATGGTTTATAACTAATTTTAAAAGGAAAAAGCTACAAACAAGAGTTGTAGCTTTATATAATTTTGATATTAATTATTTTACTTATTTTGTCCGGGAGCAAAAGGTTTTGCAGATTTTGTCCCATAAATCTTTTTAGCCTGTCCCGGAGGAATAGGTTTTGATTTCGAAGTTTTAACATGCGTTGTTGACCTTACTTCACAAGACACAATAGTCAAGGAAAAAGCCAACAGAGCTAAATAAATTTTAATTGATTTCATAAGATTTTCTTTATATAAGGCAACTATGAGACCAATTTACATCTCCTTCTTCAAATACTTCCCTGTCAAACTTTTCTTCGACTTGATAATTTCTTCAGGAGTTCCTTTGGCAATAATCTCACCGCCGTATTTTCCACCTTCCGGTCCTACATCAATAATATGATCTGCCAATTTGATGACATCCATATTATGTTCAATGATGATGAAAGAATTTCCTAATTCAACCAATTTATTAATAGCATCCATTAAAATCTTCACATCCTCAAAATGCAGTCCCGTTGTTGGTTCATCAAGAATGTATAATGTATTTCCGGTCTGTCTTTTTGCAAGTTCTGTTGCTAATTTGATACGCTGCGCTTCACCTCCGGAAAGTGTGGTCGATTGTTGACCCATTGTGATGTAACCCAAACCAACATCCTGCAAAGTTTTTACTCTTGCAAAAATCTTAGGAATCGGCTGGAAGAAATCTACCGCTTCATCAATCGTCATATCCAACACATCGGAAATCGATTTTCCTTTGTAACGAACTTCCAAAGTTTCTCTGTTGAAACGTTTTCCGTTGCAGGTTTCGCAATGAACGTAAACATCCGGTAAAAAGTTCATTTCAATTACCTTCAAACCGCCACCTTGACAAGTTTCGCATCTTCCGCCTTTTACGTTGAAAGAAAATCTTCCCGGTTTGTAGCCACGGATTTTAGATTCAGGCAATTCTGAAAATAAATTTCTGATATCGGTAAACATTCCTGTATAGGTTGCAGGATTTGAACGAGGCGTTCTTCCAATCGGAGTCTGGTCTACATCTACAATTTTATCGATATTATCAAGACCTTCTACTTTTTTGTAAGGTAAAGGTTCCTGAACCGCTCTGTAGAAATGTTTGTTTAGAATCGGATATAAAGTTCCGTTAATTAAAGAAGATTTTCCACTTCCTGAAATTCCTGTAACCACAACCAATTTTCCCAAAGGAATATCAAGCGTTACATTTTTAAGGTTATTTCCTGTTGCTCCTTTTAGTATAATATTTTTACCGTTTCCTTCTCTTCTCACTTCCGGAATGGCAATTTTTCTTTTTCCTGTAATATAATCTGCGGTAATTGTATCGGCATTCAGCAAATCTTTCGGTTTTCCCTGCCAAAGAATTTCTCCACCAAATTTTCCGGCTCTTGGACCAATGTCTAAAACCTCATCGGCTTCCATGATCATATCTTTGTCGTGCTCTACAACCAAAACAGAGTTTCCGATGTCACGAAGATTTTTTAATGAATTAATAAGCCTTTCGTTGTCTCTTTGGTGCAATCCGATACTTGGTTCATCCAAAATATAAAGAACGTTGACCAATTGTGAACCAATTTGTGTTGCCAAACGAATTCTTTGAGATTCTCCACCAGAAAGAGTTTTTGAACTTCTGCTCAAACTTAAATAATCTAAACCTACATCCAGTAAAAACTGAAGTCTGGTTTCGATTTCCTTTAAAATTTCGTGAGCAATAATAGAATTTTTCTCTGAAAATTTATCTTTTACATCAGCCAGCCAATCTTTTAAGTCCGATAAGCTTAAACCGTTGATTTCAGCAATATTTTTTCCGTCAATTTTAAAACTCAAACTTGAAGGTTGAAGACGCGCTCCTTTACATTCCGGACAGGTTTCTTCCGTGGTGAAATGTCTTTCCAGCAAAATTGCTTCGTAAGATTCTCTTTCTTCAATCAATTCTTCCATAAAAGGAATCAAACCATCAAAACTGATTTTGATTTTTTTGGAAATTCCTGCGTATTTTAAATCTTTATTAAATTCTTTATGACAACCATTGTACATATAGTCCAACGCTTCTTCCGGAATATCTTTAAAAGACGTTGCCAATCCTAAACCAAAAATTTCAAGAATATTTTTGATTTGAGAAAGTACATATTTATTAGACTTAATATCTTCCAAAGGCAACAAAGCCCCCTGATTGATTGATAATTTAGGATTTTCAACAAAATAATCGGTGTTGATTTTTTTAATTGTTCCTAAACCTTTACAACTTGGGCAGCTTCCTTTCGGTGAATTGAATGAAAAAGTATTCGGTTCCGGTAAAGCCAATGAATGACCGGTTTCAGCATCCATTAAATTTTTTGAGAAATATTCAATTTCTGTACTTCCCAGTTTTTGAATCCCGATTAAACCTTCTCCCATTTCCATTGCGGTACGCAACGATTTTTCCATTCTGGCTTCAGATGCGCTTTCTCCGATAATCCAACGGTCGATTACAATATCGATGTCGTGGGTTTTGTAACGGTCAAGTTTTAAATCATATTCAATGTCCTGTAATTCACCGTCAATTCTTGCCTGTCCGTATCCTTTTTTGGCCATCTGAACAAAAAGTTCGTGATAATGCCCTTTTCTGGAACGCACAACCGGCGCCATCAACATTATTTTTTCGTTCTTATAATTTTCTTTAATCGTTTCCAGAATCTGATCTTCCGTATAACTTACCAACTTTTTTCCCGTCGTTTGAGAATAAGCATCAGAAACTCTCGCAAACAAAAGACGAAGATAGTCGTATAGTTCCGTAACAGTTCCTACAGTTGAACGAGGGTTTTTATTGGTTGTCTTTTGCTCAATAGCAATCACGGGCGAAAGACCTTCGATTTTATCAACATCCGGACGTTCCAATCCTCCCAAAAACTGTCTCGCATAAGCAGAAAAAGTTTCGATGTAACGACGCTGACCTTCTGCAAAAATCGTATCAAAAGCCAATGAAGATTTTCCACTTCCCGAAAGACCTGTAATTACGACCAATTCGTTGCGCGGAATTTTTACATTAATATTTTTAAGATTGTGTTCACGAGCTCCGTAAACTTCTATATATTCAGTTGATTTACTCATAATTTGGGGTGACTTTACCTGAAAATCACGATGTGCAAAATTACGGAATTTTATGGAATTTATTGTGTTAAAAAATGTTAGTTTCTCATCTGTGAAATTAGAGATATTTTATCCATTTTAATTTTAAATCTATAGATTTGTTATTAATAATTATGCCTATATATATTTTAATTTTCTTTTTAAATTTTCGTCAATTCGAGTGTTTTTTCATAATGAAGGGGAGAAAAAATGTATCGAGAATAGAATTTGTTCTCGAAATTAAGAGCTTCTCGATACAATTTTTTTCAAAATTCTACTCGAAGTGACGAAAACGAATCAAAATGCACAATGGGTAATAATTACCTCTAAAAATTTCCCGTGTTTTCTGTATAAAAAAGTACCGATGAAATTTTCCATCGGTACTTTTTATTTAGTTGATATTTTAATTTATTTCACAAACGAGTTGTAAGAATTTAAAACAGATTCGTAAGCAGAATCCATTTCCTGAATATTGCTATCCGGAATTTTTCCTGTAGATTTTGAATCTCTGATTAGCTTTCTGAATTTATCTAAAAAGTCAGAGGCTTTTTGGTTTACACTTTCAAACTGAGTTTTTTTGTAAGCGTACTGCTGTTCTTTTACATTAAAAACTTTTTTGCTGTTATCTGTAACTACCTTTTCAAACTCATCATACTTTTTCTGTGCTTCAGCTTCATTAAAACTTCCTGTATATTGTTTATCTAAAACATCCATCACAGAATCCATAGAACTCATCAAACCTTTAGAAGAAACTATAAACTCTTTCATCGGATGATCTTTAAGAATCACTTCTTCTGCTGCATCGGTTGCAGGTTTTATTTTTGTTAAAATATTTTCTCCCGCTGTAAAAAACGCCTGTGCTTCTGCTGTAATATCTTTTTGCAAAGCTTCAGCTTTCACACCTTTATCATCTTTATAATCTTCGGAAGTAATATATGATTTTAGTTCTTCGTATTTTTTTTCTATGCTTTCTCTTTTTGCTTTGTAGGTATTAAAATCTGTTTCAATTACCTTTTTATCATTTTCAAACCCAGACGGAACATCTTTTATTTTGCTAAGCGAATAATCCATAGATCCAATTACAACCGGCATGCTGTAAACTGTTTCGCCTTTAGATTTTTTTACGGCAGCTTCTGCATATTTTACGATATTTTCAATATGTCTTGAAGAGGTTTTGTAAGAATCTAAAAAATCGTTATTAAAATCTATAATCGCCTGAGATTCGTTTTCTCCGGCTTTCAGAACGGCATTTCCTATTTTATCCATTCCTTTTTTACAGCTTACACTTGCTACGCTCAGCGACAAAGCGAGTGCAACCATCATTATTTTTTTCATATTTTATATTTGGATGTTAAAATTAATTTTCAAAAAAATCGGTGTCTTCGTTGCTTATTTTCACGAGATATTCTATTCCGTCGATTGCTTTTGCTACGATTTGGTTCCGCAAAATGTTTGCCATGTTTTCCCAATACATTCTTCCATAGAAAGAATAATTGTTGGGTACGATTTCCACCTCAACGGTTCTTACAAAACCTTCTTTTGGTTTGTTGCTGATCATGGTTCCGCGTTTAACACGAACATCTTTCATTTCGTCTTTCAAAACCATTCGGCAATAGTTTTTTACATCTTCCAGAGAAATGATTTTATCTCTCGTCGTTAAAGCATATTTATAAGCCTGAATACTGTCTGAACCTTTCTGCTCTTCTGCTCCGCCAATTGTTTCTGTCAGCAAAATCATAGACTGCGACTTCAACTGGTTCGAAAGTTCGGTTCCGGGACGCATGTGATTGGCAAAAGTGCAATGCGTAATCCAAAATGCTGCATAAGTATGGCCTGTTTTTTCAACAGGTTCCATAATCACGTAATTGAGCTCCTGTCTGATATTTCTTTTGGCGTTGTTTACTTTTTGCACCATCGATTTCATTTTATCAGACATCTCTCCCAACATTCCTTTTACATTATCACGGTTTAATAATGAAAATGCTGCAATTTCGTCTCTTGTCAGTTCAAGAACATTAGAAATCATATCAACCGCATTTCTGTTGTTGAAACGTTCCATCCCGCCTTTTCTTACGGTGTACAAACCTTTTTTAAGATTATCTGAAGGTGTGAAAGGAATTTCGGTATATTTTCTTCCTTCTCCATCCTGAACTTCATCTACATATAGGAAATATTCAGCTTCTTCGGTAATCAACGGAATATTATTTCCCATGATATCTAAACTGTATTCTGTTTTTTTCCAGCCACGGTTGTATACCGGAAAAGCATTTAAGACAAAAGTAAAGTTATCTAAGATTTCTGCCGAAAACTGTGGCGGAAACTCAAAAGTTAACCATAAATATTCTTTTCCGTTCAGGTATTTTTCAATTTCTTCTCTTCCTTTTAAAAAATCTAAATCCTGTGGAAGTTCTTTTGTAAAAAGATCTCTTGAAAGACCTGTAACCTCAACAAACTTATGACTGTAAATACTTTTGATATCCTCAATAATTTTTGTTTTTATTGATTGCTCATGAAATATCTGTTCGTATCCTTCTTTCTCATTATTCTTCACATAAGATATTCCTTCCTTAATGAACATAGGATTTCCGTTGCTTGAGACCGTGCTGTAAGGTAAAAGCTTATACACAAAATCAAGATGTTCAAAGGCAGGATTTGAGCAATAAAGGCTTAATGTTTTCGGAAACTTTTCGTTGGTAAATTTCGAAACATCAATTCCGATGGTTACTTTTCTGTAATCTTCCGGTCTTCCCTGAAATCTTGAGATTGGAATTTTATTCAGTCTTTCATCTAAACTGTAGCAGGTATTCCCGACAAACATAATTGCAGTCTGTGCTTTATTTGTTCTTACGCTTCCAATGGGTGTAAAAGGAATATTCAGCTGTTTATCTGATTCTGATTTTACCGTGGAGTTCATGTGTTTTTTGAAAAAAAACTCAGTGTGCTCCAGCAAAATTTCAGAGGACTCATCGGGTGAAGTATAAGCCAAAGCATGAGCCGGAATCGGGTGGGTATAAATTGACGGTGTTAATAGCTTGGCAAGTTTTTCTAAAATTCTTGCATTAACGGTTTGAATTTCATTATTCGCTTTAAAAACTTCGGTGCTGAATGCATCAATCAGTAATTTTACAAAAGGATCTAATGACTGTGGACTTTTCAATCCCCAAACTTTTGTAGCATTCTGAAGCATTCTCGCTTTTACGGATTCTTTGGAATAAATATTCTGATCTAAATTCATAAAATCTTTTTACAAATAAATATTTAGTCGATGGACATCGGGCTTAGAAAAAGTTCGGTAGAAAAACTGAAACGCTCCCCTGTAGCTTCCATTTTTGCATTAATTCCTATTTTTACTTTTTTCTTGATTTCCGTATGTTCTTTGGTATCATAGTTATGCTCTACAAGTTTTACATGAGCATCAACTTGTGGCTGTACAATTCGCGGCTCGTATTGTAAGATCTGTCTTTTAAGACTTTTTACAAATACACTTTCCCAAACTGCTGATGTTACGCCATTATCGAATTCCAGATTCCAAACATCGTTTCCGTAGTTGTCATCATATCTGTTTTCTCCTTTTTTCGTCGTGATCAAAAGCATAATATTGTGAGCGATGCTTTCTCCCATATCGCAGGTATCGATACTTCCACCTTCGGACATGAGTGTAGACGGTACAAAAGGCATTCTGTAATTTGGTGTGTCCATAAGTGATATTTCGTTATTTCTCTTTGGTGTTAATTAAAACGAAATACCAAATTAATCATTTTTGGGAAATAATGAGTTATGGAATATTAAAATTATTATTAAAAGTAAAGGATTTTTTTACATTTTGAAAGCTATGAACTTTCACATGAAAATTCATTGATGTATTAAGCGAGATTTGGAATAAAAATATTTGTGAATTTTTATATAGCATACAAAAACTTTTTAGCGCAAAGATTTATATTGAAATTTTATATTTAAGAAGCAAAGGCAAATAAATTTGCTTCGCTAAGCTTATAAAAAAGATGTAAAATTGATTTGATGATTTTCTTTAAAAATTTTTAAAGAATAGGAATTAAATTTTGTTGAAAAAATACGCTGATAATAAAATAAATACTTTTCAGTTACTTCTCAATTTGGACTGTTAAAAAAAACCATGTCAAGGTTTGAAACCTTGACATGGTTGATCTTAAATTTGATCAGTTGATGAATAGGATACTTTTTGAATAGTGCCGAATTTTATAGCCCCGATTGAACGGCATGTTTGAGCTCTTTTTCTTTCTTTTTTGGCGGCGGCAAAGCCGCCAAAAAAGAAAGAAAAAAGCGAGTAGTGAAAGCGGGAATTAGCCCCTAAAAAAATTATTGATCTGTTTTTTTATTTCTATTGATAAGATAATAAACGGGTAGCCCGAGAAGAACAATTAAAAATCCCGGCCAAGTGTATTGTTGTTTATAAATTAAAAGCAATACGCAAAAAGCGGTTCCGATTAAAAGGTAAATTATCGGAGTAATTGGGTATAGCCAAGTTTTGTAAGGTCTCTCAAGATTAGGTTGTTTAATTCTCAAGTAAATTACTCCGAAAACGGTAATCATGTAAAACAATACAATGACAAACGAAATCATGTCTAAAAGGTTACCATATTGTCCGCTCAAGCAAAGTAATGATGCCCAAATTCCCTGCATCCAAAGTGCATTTCCGGGAACATGATTTTTGTTGTTGTCAACAGCCGATCTAAAGAACAATCCGTCTTTTGCCATCGTCTGAAAAACTCTTGCTCCGGCTAAAATTAATCCATTATTACATCCGAATGTAGAAATCATTACCAAAACAGCGATAATCACCGTTCCTGCGCTTCCAAAAATATTCTGTGAAGCGGCAACCGCCACTCTGTCATTGGCAGCAAAAGCAATCGAATCTCTGTCTAAAGCATTAATGTAAACAAAATTTACCGCGATGTACAACAACATTACAGCTGAAGTCCCCAAGATCATTGCTTTCACAACATTTTTCTTGGGGTTTTCGATTTCTCCTGAAACAAAAGTTACGCTCTCCCAGGCAACCGAACTAAACACCGAACCAACCATTGCGGCAGCGATTCCTCCCATCAAAGTCATTCCGGAGATAGATTCCCAACCCGATTGTAAAAAGATGCCTTTATCGTCCTGTTTTAAGTTGTTGAAAGAATCTGTTCCAAAGCTGAAATTTTCAGCCAAGTGAGAAACGTCTACTAAGATGAATCCTAAAGCAATTAATCCAAGGAGAGCAATGATTTTTGATCCCGTAAAAACATTTTGAAGGAGCTTGCCACTTTCTACTCCTCTTGTGTTGATGTAGGTCAATAAAATAATCACTGCGATTGCCAAAATCTGAATCCAGGTTATCTGAAATGTTCCGCTTTGAAAAATAGGTGCAGCATTATTTAATTCTGGAACAAGATATGCGGTAAACTTTCCGAATGCCATTGCAACAGCAGCAATTGTTCCGGTCTGAATCACGGTAAACAATCCCCATCCGTAGAGGAAACCCATTTTTTTACCAAAAATTTCTGTAAGATAAGTGTATTGCCCACCAGCTTTTGGGAAAAGCGATGACAGCTCACCATAGCTTATTGCTGCAGCAACGGTCATAATTCCGGTGATCACCCAAACAACGATCATCCAGTATCCGGAACCCAGATTCCGCATCATATCGGCGCTTACGATAAAAATTCCGCTTCCAATCATCGAACCCATTACCAACATAATGGCGTCCCATAGTTTTAGTTTTTTCTGCATATTCAAATATTCCGTTCAAATATAGATAAATCTGCAATTGTTTTTCATTTTTGTTTTCGATTTCTAAATGACCTGTTATTTATCAAGTTTATAATCATTCTAAATTCAAATATTATTGTTAATTTTGGAAAAAATATTAATAATGAAATTTAAGGCAATATTAGTTTTAGCAGCAGTAAGCGTATCGACTTTGGCTTTTGCTCAGGAAAAGAAAAAAATGGGTCCGCCGGAAGGTAATGCAATCGTAGGAGACACTTATGGGTCTGCTGTAGCTTCTTCTGTAGAATCTAAAGCTATCTCTGTTGAAAAATTAGGCAAAAAGCTTAAGAAAGAAAATAAAAAAGTTGAGAACGTAGCTGTAAAAGGTAAAGTAACAGACGTTTGCGAGAAAAAAGGATGTTGGTTAACCATTCAAACTGAAGATAATTCTCAGTTTTTTGTAAAAATGAAAGATTATGCATTCTTCGTTCCAACAGCTTTGAAAGGAAAAACAGTTGTATTAGACGGAACTGCTGAAAGAAAAGTAACTTCTATTGATGAGCAGAAACATTACGCAGAAGATGCTAAAAAACCTCAGGCAGAAATTGATGCCATTACTCAACCTAAAGAGGAAATAAGATTCGTAGCCAACGGAATTAAAGTTGTCAACTAATCAGATTTAAAAATATTGTTTTGCTATGCTTTGATTTTGATCAGCATGAAAGAATATAAAACAAAAACGCGGAACAAATTGTTCCGCGTTTTTTAGTCTTCTATTTTGAAATTAACTTCTGCATCAAGTTTAGGATATTTGGTATCGGAGATATATTTTTTTCCGGTACAGTCAATTTCCAGCCAGCCCTTTCTTTTCTTCACATCTCCTGCTTCTGCCACAAAAGGGATAAATGAAATTTCATCCTTCCCTTCTTCATAAACTTCTCTGTACTGAACCGCAATATCCAAAATACATTCATGGTCCGTATTTAATTTTACGTTTCTGTACACAACATCATAATGCGTTTCCTGATTCTCGGGAATCTCTTGATAAGCTTCCCAACCTGTAATATTTGAGTCAAGTTTGCTTATTGATTTTAATGCATAGTACAAAGCAATCGTATAATATTTTCTGGTTTCTTTTCTGGAATAATCATCTGCAAAATGTCCGCCTTCAAAAAGGATGGTCGGCATTCCTGCTTTTATAAAATTATCTCCCGTAGAAGTGGGATAGAACTCATCAGAATATCTTCCAATTTGATTAGGAATTAATTCTTTCAAGTGGTTGTAAACATCCGCAATTACCGCCATGCATTTTTTTCGATTATCGGTAACAGTTCGCTCTACATTTTCTGATGGAGCCAAAAATGATAATGTTGCCGGATGAATTCCATCGGTGGTAAATATCGTGCGTTGCTCGTGAAGATTCAGAGCATAATCGTATTTCTTTGAAGTTGCCAGATTTTTCAGAAATTTAATCTCTTTACTTGCTTCATTATGGAAGTCTCTATTAAGATCTATTTCCGATGCATTAAGCCTGGTCCATTTTTCAGAACCATCTGGATTTAGCATAAAAATAAAATCTAAATTGATCTTACTGAAAAGATCTTCTTTTAATTCGGGCGCTTTATCAAAACTCTTTAATAGATCCAACATCGCATGCGTTGCATTAGATTCATTTCCGTGCATTTGTGACCAAGCTAAAATATTGATTTTACCAGTTCCTACACTTAACTTATAAATGGGTTTATCTAAATAAGACCTTCCAATCTCTTGAATGTAATCTTTGAGATTCGTCTGTAAGTAAGAAAATAATTTTTCAGGAGAAATATAGCGATTAGGAAAATCAGAATTTGCAGTGTAGAAATGTTCAAAGTTCATTAATAATAATTTACATTTTTCAAAATTAACCATTTTGGTTTTAAAAATAAAATTCACATTTGTAAAAAGAACAAACAACACAAACTGCCATTTTGTCTGTTAGTAAAATTGTTAATTAACAATATCTCAATTAAGTAAGTTCAATAATTTAATAATCAAATACTTACAATATTTAAATGAAGTAGAAAACGAAATGTACTTTAAGTGAACTTACACATGTTTTCGCAAGAATGTGCTTAAATAACTTAAACAAAATATTTGTTGATAAAATCATTTTTTAATCAATATACAAATGTTAATTGTGAATAACTTCAGTTCTAAATCATCTTAATAAGTATAAAAAAAGACTTTTAATTAAGATTTTTAGGAAAAACTCTAAAATAATTATTCATTTATCCTTAAAAATTATTAAAAGTGTTTATCAATTGTAAATGACAACGGTGCATTAAAATTTATCGGTAAGAATAATGTTAAAACCTGTTTTTAATACTACTTAAGCTCTCTTCAACTCAATAGAGTTTTTAAAGGGATTAACGGTACTTATTAATCTCAAAAAAAAGAATTTAACTCTGTCGTTTATCTTCAATTATTATTCAAATTTACATTAACAATCTTGCTTCTTCACTTAGTTTAAGTGGAATCTTTCAGCAAAAGATTGTGGAAACGTTGTTTAATAATTTATGGGAATAAATTTTACATTTGTGTAAAAACACTGTATTACAGTAACTTACAATAATTTACTTTTGTGTATTTATCAATTTACAGCTATTTACATTTGTATTTGTGTTTTGTAAATTTATTGTTTACATTTGTTAACTATATTTTACAAGTTATTTTATGAGTTTAAATGAAAGAATTTCAAAAGTTATAGAATATTCAGGTTTTACTTCATCGGAATTTGCTGATGAGATAGATGTACAGCGTTCGTCTATTTCTCATGTAACTTCCGGAAGAAATAAGCCGTCTCTAGAATTTATTATCAAAATAAAATCTCGCTTTCCCGAAATCTTATGGGACTGGTTAGTGACAGGTGATGGCGAAATGCTGAAGTCTGAACTTCCCGATACGGAAGAACCAGTAACGCAAGAAAAACAAAAACCAACTTCCCTACCCGATTTATTTACGATGATGAATAACGATAAAGATTTTGGCAGTAAAGAACCTGAAGAACCAGTCATAATTGAGAGCCCTTCAGAATCGATTAAAACGTATCAAAGTAAAGCAAACGAAAAAATATTCGATTCTCAGCGATTAGAAAAATCAAACGAAGAAATCATTAGTCAAGTTATTGGAAATCAATCGAATAAGATAAAACGTATCATTTTATTTTATGAAAATGGAAAATTTGAAAGTTTTGAGCCATAAGAAAGACTAATTTTAAAATCAGGCTTTTTTTCAAAGATAAAATAGTAGTTAAATAAGCTTAGCAAATTTTGAAAGTCTTACTTCTATTCTTTAAAACACATTTTTCATTTCGGTGAATCTGATACCATATACTCTTCTAAAACTTGGAAAATCTTCGCAATTATTCCATCCAAATTCATAATTTAAAGAGAGATAATTTGAACTTTCTTAGGTCTAATTTATCTTAAAAACTTGAAGAGAACCACATTAATTTAAGCTCAAATTTCAGTTTTCAAGCACAAAACCAACTGTTATTTTGGAAATTCTCAGCCCTGAAAACACACTTTTGTTCCTTTGATTTGAGGCAATTTATTCATCTAAAACTTTCAAAAACTTCGTGATTTTCTCTGCTAAATTCAGAATTAAAATGAGGAAGTTTGAGCTTTTTTAGGATTATTTACCTTGAAATTTCGAGAAAAAACATAGTAATTTAAGCTTAATTTTTAGTTTTTTAAACACAAAAAAGCAACTGTTATTTTGGCAATTCTCTACCCTGAAAATACATTTTTATTCCTTCGATTTAATGCAATTTGCACATCTAAAACTTTCGAAATTCACGTAATTATTCTCGCTAAATTCATAATTTGAATAGAGATAATTTGAACTTTTAAAGGATTATTTATCTTAAAAAATCGAGAAAAAATCATAGTAGTTTAAAGCTCAATTTTTAGTTTTCAAATACACAAAAAAAACTGTTATTTTGGAAATTATTAGCCCTGAAAATACACTTTTGTTCCTTCGATTTGATGCAATTTGCACATCTAAAACTTTCAAAATTCACGTAATCATTCTTACTAAATTTATAATTTCAATAGAGGTAATTTGAACTTTTTTAAGGCTATCTTTCTTTAAAATTTAAAAGAATATCACAATAATTCAAGCTCTATTTTTAGTTTTTAAATACAAAAAAACAACTATTATTTTTGCAATTCTCAACCCTAAAAATACATTTTTGTTCCTTCGATTTAATGTAATTTGCTCATCTAAAAATTTCAAAATTCACGTAATTATTCTTGCTAAATTTATAATTTCAATAGAGGTAATTTGAACTTTTTTCAGGATTATCTATCTAAAAATTTTAAGAAAAATCACAATAATTTAAGCTCAATTTTTAGTTTTCAAACACAAAAAAACAACTGTTATTTCGGAAATTCTCAGCCCTGAAAACGCACTTTTGTTCCTTCGATTTAATGCAATTTGCACATCTAAAACTTTCACAATTCACTTAATTATTCTCGTTAAATTCATAATTTGAATAGAGATAATTTGACATTTTATAGTATTATTATCTTTAAATTTCGAGAAAAAACATAGTAATTTAAGCTCTATTTTTAGTTTTTAAACCCCAAAAAACAACTATTTTTTTTGAAATTATTAGCCCTGAAAATACATTTTTGTTCCTTCGATTTAATGCAATTTGCTCATCTAAAAATTTCAAAATTCACGTAATTATTCTTGCTAAATTTATAATTTCAAATAGAGGTAATTTGAACTTTTTTCAGGATTATCTATCTAAAAATTTTGAGAAAAATCACAATAATTTAAGCTTAATTTTTAGTTTTCAAACACAAAAAAACAACTGTTATTTCGGAAATTCTCAGCCCTGAAAACGCACTTTTGTTCCTTCGATTTAATGCAATTTGCACATCTAAAACTTTCAAAATTTACGCAATTATTCCTGTTAAATTCATAATTTGAATAGAGATAATTTGAACTTTTCAGGATTATTTATCTTAAAAATTCAACAATAATCATAGTAATTTAAGCTCAATTTTCAAACACAAAAAATAACTGTCATTTTGGAAATTCTCAGCCCTGAAAATACACTTTTGTTCCTTCAATTTGATGCAATTTGCACATCTAAAACTTTCAAAATAGCCACAATTTTTCCTGTTAAATTCATAATTTCAATAGAGATAATTTGAGCTTTTTAAGGGTTATTTATCTTAAAATTTGAGAAAAAATCATAGTAATTTAAGCTCAATTTTTAGTTTTCAAACACAAAAAGCAACTGTTATTTTAGGAATTTTCAACTCTGAAAATGCATTTTTGTTCTATAGATTTGATGCGATTTACTCATCCAAATCTTTGAAAATATTTATAATTTTCACCACGCAATTCATACTTTTAATAGACTTTATTTGAGCTTTTCTAGGACTATTTTTCTTGAAAAATCTGTGAAAAAACACAATAATTTAAGGTCTATTTTTAGTTTTAAATCAAAAAAAACAACTTTATTTTAGAAATTTTCAACTCTGAAAATGCATTTTTGCTCCGTCTACTTGATTCGATTTACCCATCCAAATTCTTTGAAAATCTTTATAATTTCCACCACTGAATTCATACTTTTAATAGAATTTATTTCAACTTTTTTAGGGCTATCTTTCTTTAAAATTTAAAAGAATATCACAATAATTTAAGGTCTATTTTTAGTTTTTAAATAAAAAAAACAACTGTTATTTTAGTCTAAAAATGCATTTTTCCCCATCTACTTTGATGCGATTTACCCATCCAAATGTTTTGACAATCTTTATAACTTCCACCACTGAATTCATACTTTTAATAGAATTTATTTCAACTTTTTTAGGGCTATCTTTCTTTAAAATTTAAAAGAATATCACAATAATCTAAACTCAATTTTTAAGAACATTATACACTGATTGAAATTTTAAAAACGAAAAAGCTCGATCAAAATGACCGAGCTTTTATATTATTCTAAAGAGAAATTACTTTCTTCTTCTGTCTAATTCTTTTTTAATTAAACCTAATTCTCTTCCGGTTTGTCCGGCAACAGAAGTGTTTTCTCTGGCTCTTCTTGTAAGATAAGGAACAACGTCTTTTACAGGTCCGTAAGGAAGATATTTTGCTGCATTATAGCCTTTATCAGACAAATAGAATGTAATGTTATCACTCATCCCATAAAGTTGCCCAAAATAGATGTGAGGATTGTTATTTTCCAGACCTTTAGCCTTCATTTTATCCATTACCAATTCAGATGAAATCTCATTGTGAGTTCCAAAGAACGCAGAAACTTTATCTAAATGATTCATCACAAAATCAATTCCGGCATTGTAATTTTTATCGGATGCATCTTTGGTTGGCTGAATAGGATCTGCATACCCTTTTTCTGCAGCTCTTGCTCTTTCTTTTTCCATGTAAGCGCCACGAACAATCTTATAACCAATAAAATAATTCTTTTCTCTGGCTCTCTGAAGGTTCTGCTCCATATATTCAAGACGGCCGGTTCTGTACATTTGAACAGTGTTCCAGACAATCGGTTTTTCCTGATTATATTTTTCCATCATCTCTTCGCAAAGCTGATCTGCTGCGTCCTGCATCCAGGTTTCTTCAGCATCAACCATCACTTTTTTATCATGTTCATGACAAAGTTTGCATACCTCATCAAATCTTTTTACCACTCTTTGCCATTCTTCTTTTTGGCTTGAAGTCAGTTCTGCATTTTTCCCGACAGCTTCATACAAATCAATTCTTCCGAATGCGGTAGGTTTAAAAACAATAAAAGGAATAGCAGGATTTCCTACAGAAAATTTAATGATATCTTTAATTTCCTGACACACTGCTTCAAAGGTTTCTTCGTCTTCTTTCCCTTCAATCGAATAATCGAAAATACTTCCAACCCCTCTTTTGAAAAGCTGTTTTACCACTTTCATACTCTCTTCACGAGTTTCTCCACCTACAAATTGCTCAAACAAAGTGTTTTTCACAATTCCGGTAACGAATGGGAAATTATTATGAACGGTAAAATTCAGGACAGAAGTTCCAAGACTTGTTAAAGCAGGCTGTTCAATCATTTTAAACATCCAATAGGCTTTTCTTAATTGTGCATCAGTTTTATCGGCAAATGCAACTTTGGTATCGTTGAAAATGGGCATTCCTTTTTGTTAATTTAATTTTGCAAATGTAAGAATAACCTGAGCTTTTTTAAAGCTTTTTTTCTACAATTTACCTTCAATTCCGTTAAGAAGCATTGCAAGAATTCCAATAAAAACCCAGAAACGTAAAATATTGAGTGTAAGAAATTTAGTTCGTCTTGAGGAGTTTAAAAGCAGATAAACACAGATAACCATCACAAACAGACCTCCGGTAAAATAATAAGACATAAAACCTAAAATTCCGGTTTTGAGAATAAGTTTCATCGAAACTGCCATCGTTACAATCAGCAAAGAGATAAGAATGATCTTGGTATTTTTACTTTTAAAATAGTTTGGAATTGTAGTATAACCAAAAGCTTTATCAACACTTTTCGTTAAGGTATCTTTCACAATATCAATACATAAAAGAATCAAAAACAGAAAAATAGCCATTAAAAAAACTTTCTTTGAAAAAGTCTGATAATAAACCATCATCCCAAAAAAAGGGTATAATGTTAAACTGACAAAAGTGAGATTATTTAAAATTAAAATCCGACTTAATTTATGGCTATAAAACCACATAAAGAACTGATAAACAACGAAGAAAATCAAAACCCGATACGAAATAAAACTTGCTACACCCAGTGAAATTACCGTTAAAGCCAAATACACATACAAAAAATATTTCTGCTGAATAAAGCTCTGAATTCTTGTACGAAAAGGTTTTACAATGTGATCTTTTTCAAAATCGTAGAACTGATTGATAATTCCACCTGCAAGAATGCTTAAAACGGTACAGAAAATAATGCCGTGAACTTTGAAATCAAATACAAATTTCCTGAAACTTTCCTCCTGATTAAACAGAAAAAAAGTAGAAACATACAGTGCGAAAGTAAGCAAAACAGCCACAAAAAAACGTGCGCCTAAAAGAAAGCCCACGAATTGTGATAATCTGTAAAATAAAGATTTTCGGATATAATTTTTCTGTTGGAAACTCTCTTTTTCAGAACTCATTTCCAACTTTTTAGAATCTATAAATCACTTCTTTCTGGAAACCGTCAAGCATTTTTTCTGCTTTTTCATAGTCTTTGGTGAAACCTAAAATATAGCCACCACCGCCACTTCCGCAAAGTTTAAGGTAATAAGCATTAGAATCTAAACCTTTTTTCCAGATGTTGAAAATACTTTCAGGGATCATCGGACGGAAATGTTCGTAAGCCCAATAAGAAAGCTTTTTAAGGTTTCTAAAAAACGGATTCATATCTTTTTTAAGGAAAGAATCGATACAAGCATTATTGTAACGAATAAACTCTTCTTTTAGCGTTTTACGGAAACCTTCGGTCTTCATTTTTTCAAAGAAAATCTGAATCATCGGTCCTGTTTCGCCTGTAATTCCTGAATCAATCAAGAAAATTGCTCCTTTTCCTTGTTCTTCTTTTGGAATCGCTACTTTATCTAAATTTTCCTTGTTTTCAATAAGAATCGGAAGATTCATGTAGCAAATTAAAGGATCCATTCCTGAACTTTTACCGTGGAAATAGCTTTCCATTTCGCCAAAAACGGCTTTTATATTTTTAAGATTTTCTTTTGAAATACTTTCAGGGTCGTGTTTTGTAAAGCTGTATTTTTCGAAAATGGCCGCAACCAAAGCTCCTGAACTTCCAACTCCATATCCTTGAGGAATATTAGAATCGAAGAAAAGTCCATTAGAAATATCTTCTTTCAGACGGTTTACATCTAATTTGAATTGTTCGGGAAGACTTAAGTTCTCCAGAAAATCAGCATATTTCTGTAAATGAAAGTTTGATTTTTTCTCAAATTCTGAATCTGAGTCTGAAAACTTTAAAGTGCCTTTATAAAAACTGTAAGGAACTACAAGACCTTGTGAGTCTTCTATCATTCCGTACTCTCCGAAGAGGATAATTTTAGCGTAAAATAAAGGGTTCGTCATTTTGTGTTAAAAATCTTTATGCAAAGTTACTATTATTCTGCTGAATATTAACAAATTTTAAGCCATTGTACAACTTATATCTTCGTTTTTAAGAATCTGATAAGAATTGCACCCGCCGCAAAAAATACCGACATCGAAATAAATGCATATTGCATATTGTGAAACCTTTGAATAAATACACTGAAAATAAGCATTCCACAAATGATTGCAAGCTTTTCAAGTACATCATAGAAACTGAAAAACGTTGTATTTTCCATAGAATTTTCTGGTAAAAGTTTTGAATAAGTTGATCTCGACATTGCCTGAAGACCACCCATTACCAAACCAATCAAACCAGCTAATCCATAAAACTGAAGCTGAACATTTGGATTTTCTTTGTTTAAAGAATATGCAGATAAACAGCAGGCAATCCAGATAATTACAGCAATGGTAATTACGTTTTTATTTCCAATTTTTTTAGATAATCTTGAAAATAAGAAAGCACCGAAAATCGCAATAATCTGAATAACTAAGATTGTAATGATCAACTTGTATTTATCAGCTTCCTTAGGAAAAATCACCGTACTTCCGAAAGGAACTGCCATTAAAAAGATGGTCTGCATCCCAACACTGTAAAAGAAGAAACTCGACAGGAAAAACTTCAAAGCTTTGTCTGAAAAAAGCTTGTTCCCAACACTGAATAATTCTCTGAAACTCTCTTTCGCAATATCTTTATAGAAACTGATATTATCTTTTAATACTTCAAAAAAACCTCCCTGTTCCTGGTGTTTTTTAAAGATGTTTTTATAATTTAAAAGAACAAGATCTTTAGGAAGTTTTTCTTTCACATCTCCAAACTGAGGTAAATGTTTGAATGTATATTGTGAGAAACCAAACCACCAAGCTCCCGTTAATAAAAAGCTGATTCTGATATAAATTTTAGCCTGATCCGGCCCTTTTGCAACGACCTGAATTAAAACCAAACAGATAATCAATAAAACTACAGAACCAATATATCCGTAAATATATCCTTTTGCAGACAATGCATCCTGTTTATCCGGAGTAGCGATATCTGGTAAAAATGAGTTATAAAACACCAGACTTCCCCAAAAACCTACACTCGCCGTAATACTGAACAGCAATCCTAAAAAGATGTTTTCCATGCCTGTAAACATAGCTAATCCCATACAAGAAGTTGCTCCTAAGTAACAGAAAAACTGAAGAAATGATTTTTTATTTCCAATCGTATCTGCCAAAGAAGATAAAAATGGAGACAATAAAACGACTAAAAAGAATGAGATTGCGTAAGAAAAACTTAAAACCGCTTCAGGCTCATAGGCGTCTCCGAAGATCTTGATCATGTTTCTTACAGGAATTTCCTGAACTTCTCCTGCTTCCGGAACAAACTCCTTTTTATTGTAAGCTGTCGTAAGAATCGTATAATAAATCGGAAATATCGCAGAAGTAATTACCAAAGAATACACGGAATTTGCCCAGTCATAGACCGCCCAAGCTTTCATGATCTTTGGATTATTTTTTATATTTTGAGTAGGTTGAATTTCAGTTTCAGACATTTTCAAACGAATTAGTTGCACAAAAATAGAAAAACCGCTGAACATTCGGCAGTTTTTATTTTTTTTAGTCTAAATTTTATTGATTTGTTAAAATTAGAAGTGTTTTAAAAATGTTTAAGAACAGATAAGCGTGTCGCTCCTACGGAGCTCAAAATACTCTGGGAACTTTATCTACAAAGATTTTGCTCCTCCGGAGCAAGTTTTTTATTATTTAGGTATAAAAAAATCCGAAAACTTTCGCTTCCGGATTCCAAGATTTATATAAAAACAATAATTATATATTTTCAATAACAATTGCAGAAGCACCACCACCTCCATTACAGATAGCTGCAGCGCCATATTTAGCGTTATTTTGCTTTAAAACATTAATCAATGTAACAATGATTCTTGAACCAGAACTTCCAAGTGGATGTCCTAAAGCTACTGCTCCACCGTTTACGTTTACTTTAGCAGCATCTAATCCTAAGATTTTATTGTTTGCCAAACCAACTACAGAGAAAGCCTCATTAAATTCGAAGAAATCGATATCTGAAATTTCCAAACCTGCTTTTTTAAGAGCGATTGGTAAAGCTTTTGCCGGAGCTGTTGTAAAGTTTTCAGGCTCATGAGCTGCATCAGCATAAGAAACAATTTTTGCCAAAGGTTTTAATCCTAATTCTTCCATTTTCTCTTTAGAAACTAGAATTAAAGCAGATGCACCGTCATTTAAAGTAGATGCATTAGCTGCAGTAACTGTTCCTTCTTCTTTTTTGAAAACGGTAGGAAGTGTAGGAAGTCTGTCGAAATTTACAGCTTTATATTCTTCATCTTCAGCGAAAATGATAGGGTCACCTTTTCTTTGTGGAATTGAAACAGGAACAACTTCTTCAGCAAATTTCCCTTCGCTCCAAGCTTTTGCAGATCTTGTGTAAGATTGTACTGCAAAATTATCCTGATCTTCTCTTGTAATGCTGTAATCTGTTGCACATTTTTCTGCGCAAACTCCCATGTGAACTTTGTTGTAAACGTCTGTAAGACCGTCTAAAATCATTCCGTCCTGCATTTTCACATCACCTAATTTTGTAGCATTTCTTGCATTATAGTAATGAGGAACCATCGACATGTTTTCCATACCTCCTGCAACAATTACGTCTGCATCACCAGCTTTAATTGCCTGTGCAGCCATTGAAACAGCTTTCATTCCTGAAGCACAAACTTTATTTATAGTTGTAGATGGAGTTTCGTTTGACAACCCTGCTCCTAAAGCAACCTGTCTTGCCGGAGCCTGACCTTCGCCTGCCTGAAGAACATTCCCCATATAGATTTCCTGAACGTTTTTAGGATCCAGATTAATTTTATCTAATGCTCCTTTTACCGCTGCAGCGCCCAATTTTGTAGCAGGAACTGTAGCCAAGCTACCCATAAAACTTCCTATTGGAGTTCTTACTGCGGAAACGATGAATACTTCTTTCATATTTTTTCTCTTTTATACTATAGTTTAATTTTCTCTTTTAGATTTCACGAAAAGCATAATTAATGCTCCCAAAAACTCTGCAAACCATCCCCATTGTAGTTTTACTGTTCCGGCCAAAGCTTTCGTCCAAGATTTGAATGGTAAAAAACTGAAGTAGCTTGAAGCCTGATATTTTATTGCAAATAAGCTGAATACAAATAAAATAAGTAGAAATACAGCAAAAGTATTGACGAGTTTTGCACGGTTATTTACAATCCCGAAAAGTGCACATGCACAGAATATCCAGCAAAAAATCGCCAAATAATGATCGAGTTGCCAGTAATTCCAGTTTCCTATGATAGGAACATGAACAAGTGGTAAAAAACTGCCCACCACGACCAAAAGTAATCCTAAAAGCTGTAAATTT
Organism: Chryseobacterium scophthalmum; assembly: GCF_900143185.1. NCBI lineage: Bacteria > Pseudomonadati > Bacteroidota > Flavobacteriia > Flavobacteriales > Weeksellaceae > Chryseobacterium > Chryseobacterium scophthalmum. Next base: position 932,467 of record NZ_FSRQ01000001.1, read on the forward strand.
TTCATTACTTTATTTTACAATTTTAAATGAATCTCAGAATGCCAAAATACAAAAAAAAACATACTTTTTGTAAGTATGTTTTAAAATCATTTATTTAAGAATGATAATATTATTTAGATAAAAGTATAACGTAAAATTTATCAATTATTTAACACTAATTTAATTTTGATAGATATTTAATAATTAATATTTACTATTCATAAACCAATTTACAGTCAATATTAACTGTTTACGAACCATTATCATTAAAAGTATTGTAAAATCTTTCTGAAAATTAAAATGTTATTGCCCAAAGATCTATACCAATCTGCACTCCTCTTTTGTTACCAATCAATGCATCATTATTGAAAATAGGGGTAAAATCTTTCATCACAAAAATATTAAACCCAAAATATTCTATCGAAATTTTACCTCCAAATATAAATGGATTCAATCCTTTTGATACTCCTTCACGGTTATAAACACGATTTCCAAAATCATTTTTGTATTGAAGATGAATTTTGTCATTTATTTTAGTTCCACCATACAGCCCTAATCCTATACGCAATTGTTTTTTGGTATTATCAATATAACGCACTCCTTTGTACTCTTTATATTTTGGATTTAACACGAAAATTGCTTCTACAGGAACATAGATATAATCGGTTCTTAACCACGCACTCTTAAAATTATTGCCCGCAAAATCTGTTAAATAAAGGTTTTTATCATCTTGTGCAAAAATTCTGTCGTTGGAAGGAATTATGCTTTCAAGTCTCCATCCTAATCCTACACGATAAAAAACAGGGCTTGTCGTTTTACCTAACTGATTTTCGTAACGGAGAGTAAAATTTCCGGACATAGAATTTTTCAGTTCATTTCCTTTAGAGAAATTAAAAAACTTATTATCTGTGAAGTTGATTAGGGAAATTCCTGCAACATACCCAAAACTTTCAAGATAATTTTTAGGATCTTCGGGATCATCAAACTCAGGCTGTTCGAATGTAAGATCCAGTAAAGCTCCTCTTGCTGTTCTGAATAGATTATTATTTTTAGTAATATTACTTTTGAAAAGCGCTCTCCTTACCGTTTTCCCTGTTATTTCTTCGTATTCATCTTTCTGCCGATCAATCTCATCATTAATAATCGCTTCGTATCGAATGGCTGCTGTATTTTTCAGTTCATTCATCTCTTTTTCAGAGATTTCACCGGCTTTCATTTTCTTTTCAAGCAAATCAAATTCAGCATTCATTTTGTTTCGTTCTTCAACAACCACGCTGTCGATTTTGTTGGTGTAATTCTCCATCTGTTTTCTCAAAGTTGTTTTACTTTGGGAAAAGCCGATTAAGAACAGAAACATAAAAGCTCCTGTTAATAGTATTTTTTGTTTCATATCTGATGAATTATTTTTGTTCGCTTGTATTGTTATTGCTACCGTTAAAAATGGTAATAAACTCCGGACTTACGTTGATTCTATTAATCGTAATAATCCCAAGCCTTTTTCCGTTTTCCTGAGCATTTTCTTTCTTTTCAGTGCTGTATTTTCGTTGAAAAATAAGATCATTTGCAGTAACATATTTTACTTTGTTAGCTTTCACAACAGGTTGTGCGTTTGCTAATTGAGGAGATTCAGGGATTTGCTGTTCAGGTTTGTTATTAATCTCAACTTCAGGTTTTAGACTGATTTGAGGTTCTGTATTGACGATTTTCGGAGTTTCTTTTAAGACTTCAGATTGTGTATGAACTAATATTTCCGATTGTTTTTTCTGAGCTTTTTCTGATTTAATACTTATTTCAGAAGTATTGTTGAGTTCCTCAATTTTATTATCAGCGACAGATTCAATATTGTCTTTTGGTTTACTGTTATTTTCTACAGGCTTTTTAACTACAAGTGTTTCTTTAGATTTAAAAAACTGATCAGAATTGTAGTAAAACAAGGTTCCAAATGATAGTGAAAGAACAATTACTGCAGCATATTTCCACCATTGAAACGAGGGTTTCTGCACAGTTTCAGAATCATTATCTAATCCTAGTTCAATTTGATCCCAAAGGTTCGCAGAAGGCTTTATTTCGAGGTCTTCGTAGTCAGTTTTTAACTGTTTCCGTATTTTTTTGTCCATTTTCTTTTGATTTTAAATAATCAGCAATCCATTTTTTGGCTTTGCTGAGCTGACTTTTACTTGTACCTTCTGAAATATTCAGAATTTCAGCGATTTCCTGATGTTTTTTATCTTCAAAAACGTAGAGATTAAAAATCAATCGGTAACCCGTTGGCATTTTAGAAAAAATTTCTTCGATATTGATTTCACTAAAGTTATCAGTCAGCTCTTCTTCAGAAATTTCATCAGCAACTTCAATATCTGTGTACAAAATATTCTTGTTTCTCCTGATAAAGGATATTGAGTCATTTACTACAATTTTTCTCAGCCAAAATGGAAAGCTTTTCCAGTCTTTGCAATCGTTGATTTTATTGAAACATTTCAGAAAAGCATTCAGCAAAACATCTTCTGCATCATGAATATTATTAGTATAAGAATTTGCAACCGCCAACATTTTAGCTGAAAACAAATCGTAAAGTGCTTTCTGAGCTCTCCGATCGTATTTTTTGGCAAGTTTAAAATTCTCTTCTAAATGCTTCATGTAGTAGTTTCTATCTATAAGACGGTACAGTTTGAAAATGGTTGCCTAAAAGTAAAAAAAAATTGCACTTTTTTTCAAAAGTGCAATTTATATTTCTTTAATTATTGAAATAAATTTAATGTTTTACTTCTTTTAATTGATTGGGATCGTGTTTATGCTTAAAAATAATAGCAAAGGCAATAGTTACTATTAATGCATAACCTGCAAAAATATACCATGAAGTTTGCCATCCTGCAAGCTGTAAAGAAGGATCTGTTTGTGAGAAAACATAGTGATTTACAACTTCCTGAGCTCCCAACATCCCAATTGTTGCCCCAAAACCGTTAGTCATCATCATGAAAACTCCTTGTGCACTTGAACGAATACTTTTATCTGTCTCTTTATCGACAAATAGTGATCCTGAAACATTGAAAAAATCGAATGCAATACCGTAAACAATCATTGATAAAACAAACATCCAAACTCCTCCTCCAGGATTTCCTGTTGCAAATAATCCGAATCTTAAAACCCATGCAAACATTGCCATTAACATTACTTTTTTAATTCCATATCGTTTTAAAAAGAAAGGAATTAATAAGATACAAAGTGTTTCTGAAACCTGCGAAAGAGAAATTAAAGCATTAGCATTATTTGAGCCCCATGTATTTGCAAATTCAGGAATTTCTTTGAAACTTGTTATGAATGGATTTGCATAACCATTGGTAATCTGCAAAGAAACACCCAAGAACATTGAGAATATAAAGAAAATTGCCATTTTTTTCTCTTTAAACAAAGCAAAAGCCTTCAAGCCTAAAGCATCAGATAAAGTTCTTTTTTCATCACTTTTATTAACCGGACAGTTCGGTAAGGTAAATGAATAAATAAAAAGAATAATTCCTAAAATACCCGAAACAAAAAATTGGCTGTAACTATTCTGAAAACTTGGGAAACCCGATTCATTTGAAAAATTAAAACTAAAATTTCCATCTTGAATACCTGCAAAATTCACAAATAGCATTGCACAAATAAAACCTACTGTTCCCATAGTTCGAATGGGTGGAAATGATTTTATCGTATCAAAATTATTATTTACCAAAACTGTGTACGCAACAGAATTGGAAAGTGCAATGGATGGCATATAGAAAGTGACACTTAATCCGTAAAGAAGAAAAAGTTTTGAAAATTCAACATTTTCTCCTGCTGACATTCCATAATAACCAGCCCAAATCAAGAAAACTGCGGCAAGAAAATGTGAGATTCCAAGAAGTTTCTGAGCCTGGATCCATCGGTCTGCAATAATTCCCATAATCGCAGGCATAAAAATGGAAACAATCCCCTGCATTGCATAGAAAAGTCCAATTTTGGAACCTAATCCTACAGAGCCCAAATAATTTCCCATGGAAGTAAGATAAGCTCCCCAAACCCCAAACTGTAAAAAGCTCAGGATGGTCAATCGTAATTTTAAATTCATTTTTTAATTGTAAATATCTCTTTAATCTATTTTCTTTTTTCGCCTTTTGATCTCCTCCTGAATTTCAAGAGCGGTATCAAAATCTTCTTCTTTTACGGCTTCATCCAGCAATTTCTGCAATTCTTCCATTGAGACAGACGTCAAGCTGTCTTCTGGTTGTACTGTTTCAGAAAAAGTTTCTTCTTCTTTAGCTACTTCTTCTAATTCCAATAAAATTCCGGCTTCGTTTAAAACCTGCTGTGTTGTGTAAATTGGCGCATCAAATCTTACTGCCATTGCAACAGCATCTGAAGTTCTTGCATCAAGAATCAGCTCTTCCTCGGTTTCGGAATTTTTAAAATTAATATTTGAAAAGAAAACGCCGTCTACAATCTGATAAATGATTACCGAAACCAATTTATAATTCGTAGAAATAATAAATTTTGTAAATAAATCGTGTGTAAGCGGGCGTGGCGGATGAATGTCTTTTTCTAAGCCTAAAGAAATGGATTGCGCTTCAAAATTACCGATAACAACGGGCAATTTAATGTTTGTTTCTTCATGTTCCAATAGCAATGCGTAAGCGCCCGATTGGGTCTGGCTGTACGATATTCCGCGTATGATTAGCTGTTTATAATCCATGACTACAAATATAAATTAATTTTTTATTGTAGGTTTTACTTTTTAGACAAAAATAAAAGCCCGGAAGCCGAGCTTTTATTGTAATTATTTAAATTGTGAATGGTCAAATGTCAATTAACTTCGTTGTCAATTTTAAAATTCACTATTGACTTGCGAAGCAAAATTCCCCATTAACCTTTCTATCCTTTAAGTGCTTTAATTTTCTCTGTTAATGCAGGGATAATCTGGAAAGCATCTCCTACAACACCGTAATCAGCTGATTTGAAGAACGGAGCTTCAGCATCACTGTTGATTACAACGATTGTTTTAGAAGAGTTTACTCCAGCTAAATGCTGAATCGCTCCAGAAATACCAATTGCAATATAAAGATTAGGTGCAATTGCTTTACCTGTTTGACCTACGTGTTCTGTGTGAGGTCTCCATCCGATGTCTGAAACCGGCTTTGAACAAGCTGTTGCAGCACCCAAAACATTTGCTAAATCTTCTACCATTCCCCAGTTTTCAGGACCTTTCATTCCTCTACCTGCAGAAACTACTACTTCAGCTTCTTTCAAGTCTAATTTCCCTGAACTCTGCTCGTGAGAGATTACTTTAGTATCTTCATTAGCAACAGAAAGATTTTTCACCTCTTCTGAACCAGAAACTGCATTTTCTTTAACACCGAAAGCATTTTGAGAAACAGTAAGAATTACTCCTGTTCCTTCAGCTTTTGCATGCATGAAACCTTTTCCTGAGAACGCTTTTCTTTTCACCTGAAACGGAGACTGGCTTTCCGGAGCTTCCAAAACATTAGTAATTAAAGAATAATTTTTCATTACAGCCAACATTGGCGCTACAGAAGAAGCATCTGTTGTGTGAGGAAAAACAAGGATATTTCCGTCTGCAACTTCACTTACAGCTTGTGCATAAGCTTTTGCTGAGAAATTTTCAAGACCTTCGTCTTTGATATTGATTACGTTTGTTGCTCCATATTTATACAATAAATCTGAAGAATCTGTTGGGTTTACGGAGATTGCCGTAACGGTATCACCCGCCTGATCTGCCACTGCTTTAGCATAAGAAACTGCTTCAAAAGCTGCTTTCTTGTAAACACCGTTTATATTTTCTGCGTATACGAATACTGCCATTTTAATTTTGTTTAAAGTTTAAGGTTTAATGTTCAAGATTTGAGATTTGACGTTTGAAATTTAAACTCCGAATCAAACCACTTGAATCTTTTACTTTTTACTTGGTTCTTATTAAATCACTTTAGCTTCCTCGTGAAGAAGTCTTACCAACTCATCTAAATTATCCGGAGAAACGATCTTCACAGCTGCTCTTGGTGGAACAGAATCATAAGAAACTCCCTGAACTTTCACCTCAGATGAAGTAGGCTCTACAACCTGCAAAGGTTTTGTTCTTGCAGACATAATTCCTCTCATGTTTGGAATAATCAAATCTTTTTCGTCAACTAATCCTTTCTGACCAGCAATTACAGCAGGTAATTTCACAGAAATAGTTTCTTTACCACCTTCAATTTCTCTTACAGCAGTCGCCTCAGCTCCGTTCACATCCAAACCAACAGAAGCGTTTACAAAAGGTTGATTCAACAACTGAGCAACCATTCCAGGAACAGAACCTCCGTTGTAATCAATCGATTCTTTACCACAAAGAATTAAGTCGTATCCTCCATTCTGAGCTACAGAAGCAATTTCTTTCGCTGTAGAATAGCTGTCTTTCGGGTCAAGATTTACTCTTACTCCGTCATTTGCACCAATTGCCAAAGCTTTTCTGATTACCGGCTCAGTTCCAGCATCTCCTACGTTTAAAACTGTAACAGTTGCTCCCTGAGATTCTTGTAATTTGATTGCTTTCGTTAATGCGAATTCGTCTAACGGATTGATTACCCACTGAATTCCGTTTTTGTCGAATGCAGATTTATCTGCTGTAAAATTGATTTTTGAAGTAGTATCCGGAACACTACTGATGCAAACTAATATTTTCATATGTAGATTTTATTGTTTTTAATTGCCATATGTTATCGCTTGTTTCATTGGTAAAAGCGTTTCCAAATCATGGCGATTTCATATGTTGTTTTAATTATTTTCATTTACCAAATGTCGCCTTACGGCTCCATGTGCGTTATAAATTTTTATTATCAGCCTGTTAAAATCCTGAGATTTTCGGAAGCTATTTTTGTTTGTTAAGTTTTGTAAATATAAATAAAAAATATATTATGCATGCATAATACTTATTTAATTATTATTCAGCGCATTATAAGTTTCTAAGACTTTGGTTTTGTTGCTCTAAACTCAATCTTGCTTGGTAAAACTCTTGGATTCATCTTCAAAATATCCAATACCAAATTCCCCATATCATCCGGCTGAATTTTCCAGGCATCTTTTTCTGAAGGAATATTTCCGTTAAAATTTGTCGCAACTGAGCCCGGCATTATTACAGTAGATTTAATATTATACTTTCTTAAATCGATCATAGCAGCCTGAGTAAAGCCTACTACACCAAACTTGGAAGCGTTGTAACCTGTTCCGTTTTCGAAGAAATTGGCTCCTGCCAAACTTGAAATTGTAATATAATATCCTTCTGTTTTTTTCAATTCTTCCACTGAAGCTTTTAAAGTATGAAAAACTCCAGTTAAGTTGGTATCAATCATCTCATTCCATTCTTCGGAACTTAGTTCATCAACAGGTTTGAAAATTCCCAATCCTGCATTTGCAATTACAAAATCTAATCTTCCGAATTTGTCTATGATGCTTTTGACTGCATTAGACTCATTATCCATATTTTTAACATCTGAAATCAAACCTAAAACATTAGCTGAATATTGTTTTAATTCATTCTCTACTTTCTCAACCTCTTCTTTTTTTCTTCCCGAAAATGCAACTGAAACATTATTTTGAAGTAATACTTTTGCAATTCCGTATCCTACTCCTTTTGTTCCTCCCGTAATATATGCTACTTTATTTTCTATCATTGATTAATCTTTTTAAAACTCTAAAATAACAAAAACGCCCCAATTGGAGCGTTTTTAATATACTGAGATTGATCAGTAATTTATTTTTTGATGAATTTTTCTGTAGAAACACCATCTTTTGTTTCAACATTGATTAAATAAGTTCCTGCTGGAAGACTTCTAACATCTACTTTGTCGCCATCTAATTTTACATTTATATTTTTACCAGAAATATCAAAAACAGAAACACTGCCTATTTTATTTTCCGTTTTAATCGCCAAGAAATCTGTAGTTGGATTAGGATATACTGATAGTAATTGTTTTTTAGCAATTGCATCGTTTACACCTAAATTAACGCGATCAACTGAAAAAGTATCAATACCTATAATATCCGAATTAGCACCTGTAGTTCCACCATTTGTTACAAAATATCTGAAACCGAATTTTATAGGAACAGGCGTACTACCAACTCCAGTGATAGTAAAACTATATTGAGTCCAAGTTTTTGGATACACAAAGCCGGCTGCAAGTGCAGAATTTATCGTAACTCCAAGAGTAGTAAAAGAACCGAGATCCGTAGGACCTGTTGAAGGCACTACGGTTGTGGCTGCAGTACTATAGCGCAATTCCAAACGGTCTGGATAATCCATTGTTCCGTCAGTTCCTTTTCTGCTGTAAAAGCTAACTACATCACCATCTTTAACATTAACAACAGGACTAATCAACCAATTACTTATAGTTCCTGACCCTGTTGTAGATGAATAATTTACTAATGCAAAAGAATTAGCTCCACCAGCTTGCCCTACTGGAACTCCGCCAATCCCGCTACTAAAAATGGAATTAGTAGATGTAGAGGATGATGTGTAGGTTGCCTTACTCCATATTGTAGTTGCATTAGCAGAGGTACTTTGATTCGTCATTGCCCAACTTGCAGAAAAAACGGTATCAAAACCATAGCTATAAACATTTTGAGCATTCAATAATCTTAACCCAACTAGGGCACTTAATAGTAAAATTTTCTTCATGATATATTAATTTAAGTTATATGCTAAAATTAAAGAAAATAATTCAATCCAACAAAAAATATCAATATTAAATAAATAATCCTCAAGAAAAATTTCTTAAGGATTATTATTTAATAAATTAATTCACTTTTTAAGACTTAGAATAATTCTCAAAAAACATTGGGATACTCTCAATTCCTTTATAGAAATTAAACAAACCGTAATGTTCATTTGGTGAATGAATTGCATCAGAATCTAAACCAAATCCCATCAAGACAGATTTAGCTCCTAAAACCTGCTCAAACATCGATGTAATAGGAATACTTCCTCCTCCTCTGTATGGAAGAACTTCCTTCCCGAAAGCAGTTTGCATTGCATTTTTAGCCGCCAAATATTCTTTGGTATCGGTTGGTAAAACATAAGGCATTCCACCGTGATGTGGAGTAACTTTTACTCTTACATTTGCAGGAGCAATTTTCTCAAAATATTTTGTAAACTTTTCTGTAATTTCTTCAGGTGTCTGATAAGGAACCAAACGCATCGAAATTTTAGCTGAAGCTTTAGACGGAATTACCGTTTTTGCGCCTTCACCTGTATAACCACCCCAAATTCCGTTGCAATCTAGTGTAGGACGGATTGAAGTTCTCTCTAAAGTTGTATATCCTTTTTCACCTTCCACATCATTTAAACCAATAGATTTTTTAAATTCTGCAGGATTATCTTTCAGCTTATTCATTTCAGCTCTTTCTTCATCAGAAACAGTTTCTACGTTGTCATAGAAACCATCAATCGTGATTTGTCCGTCCTCATCAATTAATTTGGTAATCATTCTTGAAAGCACGTGAATAGGATTCGGAACTGCACCTCCATAAAGTCCTGAATGCAAGTCTCTGTTTGGTCCTTCAACTTCAACCTCTACATAGCTTAAACCTCTTAAACCAGTTGTAACTGTTGGTTGTTCATTGCTGTAAATATGAGTATCTGAAATCAATATGCAATCACAAGACAGCTTTTCTTTATTCTCATTTACCCAATCTCCTAGGCTTATAGAACCTACTTCTTCTTCACCTTCTAAGATAAATTTCACATTACAAGGCAGAGAATTAGTTTGCATCATTGCTTCAAAAGCTTTCACCTGCATAAAAAATTGTCCTTTATCATCTGCTGAACCTCTTGCAAAAATCGCTCCTTCAGGATGAAGATCAGTTTTTTCAATATAAGGCTCAAAAGGTGGTTTTTTCCATAGTTCTAAAGGATCTGCAGGCTGCACATCGTAGTGACCGTACACCAAAACTGTTGGAAGGTTTTCGTCAATTAATTTTTCACCGAAAACGATAGGATATCCTTTTGTTTTGCATATTTCAACATTATCTGCTCCTGCATTTTTAAGGTGTTCTGCACAAACTTCAGCACATTTTAAAACGTCATTGCTGTAAGCCGGATCGGCAGAAATAGAAGGAATTCTAAGTAACTCAAACAATTCATCTACGAAACGCTGTTTGTTTTCGTTGATGTAATTTAATGTTTCTTGCATTGTAAATTAAATTTTGTTAAAATTAAAAAAATTGTATCGCCACAGCAAACAAATTAGCTTTAATTTCTTTTGAAAAAATTTAATCTTGTTTCAACAAAAAAATCCTGCAAAAAAGCAGGATTCATATATTTTATTTTCAGAAAATTAGTGCTCTGCTTTTGCAGGCTCTTGTTTCTTTGCAGCAGTAGAATCAGTTTTTGGAGCTTCAGTTCCGTGAGCATCTTTAGCTGGTTCTGCATGTGCAGGAGCCGCCGCTTCGTGAGCTGTACCATGAGCTTCTGAACCACCTTGATGATCATCAGAATATCTTTCTGTACCTTCTTCCAGTTTGATGATATTTTTATTCCCTCCAGCCTGGATTTTTTTACAGCTTACCGCTACCGTTGCAAGAGCTAAACATATAACTAATTTTTTCATATGCAGATATTTATTTTTAAATCTAATGAAATCACTTTATCGATCGATGTTTGTTGCTCAAACAATCTTTGCGATTTCTTCTATAATTTTTTATTGCCCAAAAGTAAGAAATATTGCATTTTTCGGCAACATTTTTAGACTGATTTTAATATTATTTTACCTTTTTTGGATTGTGTAAAAATAAGATATTGATTTCCGCCATCTTTCAACTGATATTTCTTCTTGATTTCTTCAGGTTTTAAAGGATAATTTTTTGAAATCAAATTAAACTGTTCTTTCTTTTTAATCTGTTTTGAATCAATCACTTCCATTTCTAAAATTCTTCCAGGAAAATCTTCAATTTTAATTTCAGAAGTATACAAATGGGTATTCGGATGTAGTTTTTTAAGTTTAAACTGTTCTGAAATCAGATTGAAAATCCCTGCTTTGAGAATGGTATTATTCGGAATATAAATAAATTTTTGAGGTTCTGAATATTCAGCTTCTGAATGTTTTTCAGCATTTATTTCAAAACTAAAATCTTTTTCATCGCTTTCAAGATTAATACATTTACAAATAATTTCTCCTGAATAATTTTTAGAAAGAAAAACCACAATCTCTTTTACATCATTTTTAACGGCAATAATTTCAATTTTAGAAATGTTTTTTAAAACCGAAATCAGATATTTTAAATCAATTAAAGGCGAAAGTTTTATAATGACTTCTTCCGAAATAGAAAGCAATTGATCCTGAATTTCCAGAATATTTGGCGAAAGATCTTCAAGCAGAAAAACTTTATTTTTATTTTGATCTCTTCGAGCCGGATCAAGATAAATTACATCAAAATTTTCTTCGTTTTCAATAAGAAAATCTTCCAGTTTTAAGTCAATAAAGCTTGCTTTCTTGCCCAAAACAATCCAATTATGTTGTACAATATCTAAAAGTTCTTTATTTTGTTCAACTAAAGTAATCTCATGAAAATTTTTAGATAAATAATAAGCATCAATCCCAAAACCACTCGTTAAATCGATGAATTTCTGTCCTTTTAAAATTTCTGATTTGTAAAAAGCTGTTTTTTCTGAAGAAGACTGTTCGAGATTGAGTTGTGGCGGAAAAATAATTCCGTCTTGTAAAAGAAATGGAAACTTTTTCTGAGCAACCTGTTTTCCTTTAATCTGCTGAACAATTTCCTGCATAGAAACTTCAGGAAACGGAGATTTTTTTAATAATAAAGAATGCAGATCTGCGGTGAGATTTGCATTGATGTAGTTTTGAATGTCTTTATTTAAAATTATTTTATTTAACACAGATTTGTAGATTCTTTGAAAGAGATGCTTCGACTTCGCTCAGCATGACAACGTAATAAAATGACGTAGTAATATTAGAAATGTCATGCTGAGCGGAGTCGAAGCATTTTTTATTTTAATAATCGCTTATTAATAAAACTATTTATTTTTTCCCAATCCTTCAAATTTTCTGAAATAACAAATGATAAGTATATTCAAATACACAATTTATTGCCTTTTCATTATTCAAACATTTCAGCCCAACGAACGGCTTTTAATTCATTTTGATGATATAATTCCTCAATAGATTTTTTTAGCTCTAATTTGGGGTATAAATTAACGCCAATCAGTTTTATTTTACCTTCTTCCACCCATTTTTGTTCTTCAACAGCGTGATCGTAGATGTTTTTCTGGATAATTCCTTGTTTTAAAAGTTCCAGATAACCTCCTTTTTCTTCGATTTCAACAAAGAATTCCCAAGATTTATCAGCGATTTGATTGGTAATATCTTCTATGTAATAACTTCCGTTGGATGCGTCTTCAAAGACATTGATGATACTTTCGTAAGCCAAGACAATCTGTTGTTTAAAAGAAATTTCTTCTGAATTTTCTGTGCTTTTTTCAACCAGATAATTCGTACTGTAAACCGCATCTGCTCCACCAATCATGGCAGAAGCCAATTCTAAAGTCGAGCGAATAAGATTATTTTCATTATCTGAAATTGATTTATTTCTAAGTGAGGTTTCAGCAAAAATATATGGAATCTCGTTTAAATCATATTCTTTAGATAACTGATTAAAAACCAATTTAAAAGCACGGATTTTAGCCATTTCAAAGAAATAGTTTCCTCCGACAGCAATCCTAAAAATCAGCTTATTGATGATTTCTGCTCCGTAAATTTCAATCAATTCTTTAGTTTTTGCCAAAGCAATCCCCAATTGCTGATAAATTGCAGCTCCGGCATTTTGATGAAGCGAAATATCTACACAAATATTTCTTTTAAAATCTTTTGCCAAAAGCTCTTTTACCAGCTGATCATTAATTTCTGCATTTTGTTCATTAAAAACATCAATCAAAGAGAAATATTGATCTTCATCTTGCGGACTGATGTGCTCTGCCAAATCCTTATTGTTAACAAAAACAGTTTTTCCTACAAGATTTTCTACATTTTCATTCAATAAAAATGCAAAAACATCATCTTCAAGACTTTCGTGGTATGTTGCTACCAAATGGGTGCTTTCTTCTACTTTCGGAAGGTTTACCATTGGTTTTTCCACAGAATTATAAAAAGGTTTTACATCAATTCCTTCTAAATTTTCTTTTTTCAGGATCGTGTAAATATCTTCCGTTTTAAGTTGTTTTTTAACAAGATTTTTCCAGCTTGAGAAAGTTTCTGAATTTGACATAAATGATGGGTAATATGTAATGGGTAATGAACAATTTTGATCCGCTTATTTATTTTAAATTGACAGCGACTCTAATTGACATTCACAGTTCACGTTAAAGTTTATTTTTTAGCAATATTTGCGCTGTCTACAACGAGGATGAAGATCTCTTCGTTAGGCTTTTTCATAAAATAATTTTCTCTGGCGTATTTTTCTTTTTCAGACTTATTATTCATCAGTTTTTTGTAGAATTTATCATTCTTTTCGTATTCCGATTTGTAATAATCGAGCTGTTCTTCGTACTTATTAATTTCGCCATTGAGCTCATGGATTACCAAAAAAGAAGTTTGATCAAAGAAAATCATCCACACCAAAAACAAGAAAATCGTCAGAATATATTTGTTTAAAACATAACTCTGAAAAAATTTAAAAATTTCAGATTTTGGTTTGATATCTTTAATAAGTTCTTTTTCTGCCATTTTTTTAGTGTTTTCTTAATGAATTTTTAATAACGGTCGTTAAAAAATCAATTGCGACAGAATTCTGTCTCATATTTGGAATAATTAAATCGGCTTCGTTTTTTGAAGGCTCAATAAATTCCTGATGCATTGGCTTCAAGGTAGTCTGATAACGGTGTAAAACCTCGTTCAGATCTCTTCCTCTTTCCTGTGTATCTCTTTTGATCCTCCTGATCAGTCTCTCATCTGAATCTGCGTGAACGAATACTTTTAAATCAAATTCTTTAAGCAATTCCTTATTGGTTAAAACCAGAATTCCTTCAACTACCAAAACATTTTTCGGCTCAACGGTTATATGATCCCCTGTTCTTCCGTGCGTTACAAAGCTATAAAGAGGTTGCTCGATTGTTTCGTTATTTTTCAAAGCTTTTACATGTTTAATCAATAAATCAAAATCGATGGATTTCGGATGATCATAGTTTAAAGCTTCTCTTTCTGTAAGTGTAAGATTGTGATTATCATTATAATAATTATCTTGAGAAAGAATATTCATTCCCTCAATATCAAGCTGTTGAATAATCTTATCAACAACGGTAGTTTTGCCCGATCCTGTACCTCCGGCAATTCCTATTACAAGCATTCTATTTATTTCTTTAGAGTTTTTACAAAGATAGTATTTATGATGGAAGTTTGAAGTCTGAAGCCGGATGTTTTTTTAGCTTGAAAAAAGATTGTATTCTTTGATAAATTAAATTTAAATTAAACAAAAAACTCCGACATAAATGTCGGAGTCTGTATTATACGATTTCGCTTGTTAAGCTTCTTGCAATTAATTTTTCGTGCATCGGCTTCAAAATATCCATTGAGCCTGTTTTTACGGTGCATTTGCCTTTAAAATGAACCAACATGGTGCATTGCTCTGCCTGTATCGGATCGTGTTTACAAATCTGAATCAATGCTTCAATTACATCGTCAAAAGTATGAATATCGTCGTTATGCAGAATCAGTTTGTACACTTCATCTGTATCATCCAAAACCAGAACTTCCTCTTCGTACTGTCGTTTTGGATCTTCATAATCTTTTATGCTGTTATAAAAAATCATTATTTATGTATTTTAAACGTCTAATTTATCTAAAATATCGTCTACTATATTCGGTTCAATATATACCAATTCAACCATTTCGACGCTCTTATTGTTCATTTTCAAGATTTTGAAATGATAATTTTCCAAATCAAATTCCTGATTTTCTTCCGGAATATCTTCCAAAGCATGCAAAATAAATCCGGCTAATGTATTGTACTCGCTTTCTTCAGAAACAGTCAATTTTTTAGGCAAAGATTCGTTGATTTCATCCAATGGCTGAGTTGCTTTTACCCAATAGGTATTTTCAGCAATTTTATCAACCAATTTTTCTTCATCATCCTCTTCATCCTGAATTTCACCCACCAATTCTTCCAAAATATCTTCTAAGGTAATAATTCCTTCAGTTCCACCAAATTCATCAATTACAATAGCTAAATGTCGTTTTTTCTGTTGAAAAAGTTTTAATAAATCTGAAATTTTCTTACTTCCAACGACAAAGAAAGCTTCTCCCATAAGACTTTTTAAATCGTCATGATTAAGGTTTCCTTTTCTTTTAACGAATTCTCTGATAATTTCTTTTGTATAAAATACCCCAATAATATTGTCGATAGAGTTTTCATACACCGGAATTCTGGAATATCCGCTTTCGATAATCTTATCAATAATTACATTCAGATCATCTGAAAAGTCAATAGAAAGGATATTTTGTCTCGGAACCATGATTTGTTTTGCAGAATGATCGGTAAAATCAAATGCATTTTTTATGATCTCGTAGTTTTCTTCCTCAATTTCTCCGCTATCGGCAGATTGCTTTACCAAAAGCTGAAGTTCTTCAGTTGAGTGAATTTCCTGTTCTGAAGCGGGATGAATTTTGATTAATCTTAAAACCCCGTTAGACATTAAGTTCATCAACCAGATAAATGGTTTGAAAACTGTGTAAAAAACTCTCAAAGGAACCGCAGTTGCCATTGTAGTAGCTTCTGCTTTTCTGATCGCAATCGATTTTGGAATTAATTCACCAAAAACAATGTGCATTACTGTAATAATCAGAAAGCTTAAAACCAAAGAAACTGTTGTAACAGTAGATTCAGCAAGATTTATATTTAAAGAATGAAATACATTATCAATAACGTGGTGCATCGCACTTTCGCCCACCCAACCTAAAGCAAGAGATGCTAAAGTAATACCAAGCTGTGTTGCAGAAAGATACTCATCAAGATGTTTGATAATATGCTCTGCCTGTTTTGCCATAGAATCGCCATCGGCAGCTTTAAGCTGAATTTGAGAGTAACGAACTT
Source organism: Chryseobacterium scophthalmum (assembly GCF_900143185.1). Taxonomy (NCBI): domain Bacteria; kingdom Pseudomonadati; phylum Bacteroidota; class Flavobacteriia; order Flavobacteriales; family Weeksellaceae; genus Chryseobacterium; species Chryseobacterium scophthalmum. Next base: position 948,550 of record NZ_FSRQ01000001.1, read on the forward strand.
TAACAATTGAAAATTCTGCGGCTACGAAAAAGCCATTAAGCAATACAAGAAACAAGGCTAGCAAAAGCCTGACTATGTCAGAATCCATTTAGAAATTATAATTATTTATGCAAAGATATACAAAATAATAATAACAAAAAAAGCACCGAAGGTATCGGTGCTTTCATATTTTTTGAATATTTTATTACGAGTTTTTCAAAGCTTCTGCTCCTGAAACAATTTCTAGGATCTCGTTGGTAATTGCAGCCTGTCTTGCTTTGTTATAGAAAATCTTAAGATCATTTCTAAGGGCTTCAGCATTATCTGTTGCTTTGTGCATTGCCGTCATTCTCGCACCGTGTTCTGAAGCTACAGAATCTAAAACAGCTTTGAAAACCTGAGTTTTAATAGATTTAGGAATCAAATTATCCAAAATCTCATTTCTATTAGGTTCAAAGATATAATCAGTTTCTGTTTGTCCTTCTTCTTTCTCAGTTTCAACCATTGAGATCGGAAGAACTTGCTCTGTGATCACTTCCTGAGTTGCAGCGTTGATAAATTTATTGTAAACAACATAAACTTCATCAAATTTACCTTCAATAAAACTTGTCATTACACTTTCAGTAATGTTTGCTACTTTATCGAAAGTAAGATTATCAAAAATTGCACTTTCATTTGAAAACACCGAACGGTTTTTTCTTACAGCATCATAAACTTTTTTACCAATAGTAAGAATTTCAATTTCGTACTGAGCGTTGTTCTGAAACTGGTGGTTTAATTCTTTTACAACAGATGAGTTGAAAGCACCTGCCAAACCTCTGTTTGAAGTTACAGCAATAAATAGTACTTTTTTTACTTCTCTTTTCTGAGCGTAAACAGAAACCTGATCAGGATCTGAACTAGAATTTACATTCTGAATGATCTCCTGAAGTTTTTCAGAATAAGGTCTCAACATTACGATGGCATCTTGTGCTTTTTTTAGTTTCGCTGCCGAAACCATTTTCATAGCACGTGTAATTTGCATCGTAGATGAAATTGAAGTGATCCTTCCTCGTATTTCTTTTAAGTTTGCCATATTGGGTTAGTTGTTGGTTGTCGGTTGTTGGTTGCTAGTTTTAGAAAATTCTGTCAACTATCAACCAAAAACCATCAACTAATTTTAGTTATATTTTGAAGCTAAATCTGTAGCAACTTGCTTAAGAACACCTGTAATATCGTTATCGATTTTTCCAGCTTTAAGGGCAGCCATAGTTTCAGGGTGCTTAGATCTTAAAAACTCGATGTATTCGATTTGGAATTCTTTTACTTTCTTGATAGGAACGTTTCTCATTAAGTTCTCTGTACCTGCATAGATCATAGCAACTTGGCTATCTACAGGAAGTGGAGAGTTAACCGGCTGCTTCAACAACTCTACGTTTCTTTCTCCTTTAGAGATAACTGCTAAAGTAGAAGCATCAAGATCAGAACCGAATTTAGCAAACGCTTCCAATTCTTTATATTGAGCCTGGTCTAATTTAAGAGTTCCAGAAACTTTTTTCATTGATTTAATCTGAGCATTACCTCCAACACGAGATACAGAAATACCTACGTTGATTGCTGGACGAACCCCTGAGTTGAACAAGTCAGACTCCAAGAAAATCTGTCCGTCAGTAATAGAGATTACGTTCGTTGGAATATACGCAGAAACGTCACCCGCCTGAGTTTCGATAATTGGAAGTGCAGTTAATGAACCACCACCTTTTACTAAAGGTCTTAGAGATTCAGGTAAATCATTCATTTGGCTTGCAATAGTATCATCAGCGATTACTTTTGCCGCTCTTTCCAATAATCTTGAGTGAAGATAGAAAACGTCTCCAGGATAAGCCTCACGTCCCGGTGGTCTTCTCAATAGTAGAGAAAGCTCACGGTAAGCTACCGCTTGTTTAGATAAATCATCATAAATGATCAAAGCCGGTCTACCAGTATCTCTGAAGAATTCACCGATAGATGCACCTGCCATTGCAGAGTAAACCTGCATTGGAACCGGATCTGAAGCATTAGCTGCAACAATTACTGTATAAGCTAAAGCACCTTTATCTGATAAAGTTTTTACAATCTGAGCTACTGTAGAAGCTTTTTGTCCGATTGCAACATATATACAATATACAGGATTTCCTGCATCAAAAAATTCTTTTTGGTTGATGATTGTATCAATAGCAACAGTAGTTTTACCTGTCTGTCTGTCACCAATGATAAGCTCTCTCTGACCTCTTCCTACAGGGATCATAGAGTCGATCGCAACAATACCTGTTTGTAAAGGCTCAGTTACAGGCTGTCTGTAGATAACACCCGGAGCTTTTCTTTCTAATGGCATTTCGTATAGATCTCCTGTGATAGGACCTTTACCATCGATTGGGTTACCTAAAGTATCAACTACTCTACCTAACATTCCTTCTCCTACTTTGATAGAAGAAATTCTGTTTGTTCTTTTTACTGTGTCTCCTTCTCTTACCAATTTACTTTCCCCTAAAAGAGCAACACCTACGTTGTCTTCTTCAAGGTTTAGTACGATACCTTCTACATCGCTAGCAAATTTCACCAACTCACCGTATTGTACATTTTCTAACCCGTAAACACGAGCAATACCATCACCGATGGTAAGAACTGTACCTACTTCCTCAACATTAGATTGAGTATCGAAGTTGGCCAATTGCTGTTTTAAGATCGCAGATACTTCTGCTGGATTTATTTCTGCCATTGTATGGTTGTTTTTTTCTTAATTTAACTGAAAGTCTTTTTTAATCTTATTCAATTTTGATTTCACAGAAGCATCAACTTGCTGATCTCCTACTCTTAAAATGTAACCTCCTAAGATTTCTGGTTTTACATTTACCTCAACATCTGCATTATTACTTGCATTTACCAAAGAAGTAGATTTTAAAATCTGATCGATATTTTCCTGAGAAAGTGGTGTTGCGGTAGTAATCGTAACTCTTTGAACTCCTTTAATATCTTCAACTTTATTGATATACTGCTGTGCAATATTTTTAATTTGGTTTTCTCTTCCGTTTTTGATGATAAGTTTAATTAAATTCTGAGCTACAGGCGAAAAGCTTTTAAAAATTTCGTTGGCAATCTCAGTTTTCTTATTAGCATCAATGTAAGGTGTAAGGAAAAATTTGTTCAAATCTTTAGATTCAGACATCAGCTTCACTACATCTTTCATTTCAGAAAAAACCGCTTCAGTTTGCCCAGATTCGTTTGTGAATTCCAGTAAACCTTGTGCGTATCTTTTAGCTACTTTAGATGTAAGCATTCTTAGTTAAGATTTGATTTGTTTAAATAATTCTGAACCAACTCATTTTGAGCTTCGCTGTTTTCAAGCTTTTGCTTTAAGATAGATTCTGCGATATTTACAGACAAAATACCGATTTGAGATTTGATGTCTGCCATTGCAGCATTTTTCTCTTCGTTGATTGTTTGTCTTGCAGCTTCGATCAATTTATCTCCTTCAGACTTAGCTGCATCTTTAGCTTCAGCTACAATTCTGTCTTTAATTTCTCTAGCTTCTTTCAACATAGCATCTCTTTCGATTTTAGCCTCACGCATAATTCTTTCGTTATCCGCTTTAAGAGTTTCCATCTCTTTTTTAGCCAATTTAGCCTGGTTAAGAGCATCCTGAATATTGTCTTCTCTTTCTTTCACAGCACTAAGAATAGGCTTCCAAGCAAAAGCTTTAAGAAGAACTACCAATAATAAAAATACTACTGCTGTCCAGAATATGTTACCAATTGAAGGAGTTAATAAATCCATTTTATATCAATTATTATTTTTAATTTGTTTTTTAACTTTTTTAAAAGGATTCCACAAACCAACCGTTTGTAGAATCCTGTTTGTTTACTATTCTTATTTACCTAGTAATGCTACTACGATACCGAATAGACCAGCACCTTCGATAAGAGCTGCTGCGATAATCATTGCAGTTTGGATTTTTCCTGATTGCTCTGGCTGTCTTGCAATACCTTCCATTGCGCTACCACCAATTTTACCAATTCCTAATCCAACTCCGATTACTGCTAAACCAGCTCCGATTGCTGCGATACTACCTGTCATAATATTATATTTAAAAAGTTATTTTTTTTTAATTCTAATTAGTGATCGTGGTGAGGCTCTTCTACAGCCGACCCGATAAATAATGCTGTCAACATTGTAAAGATATAAGCCTGTAAAGCCGCTACCAATACTTCCAATACATAGATAAATAATGCTAAACCTAATGATACCGGAGTAATGAAGTAAGTTTTCATGATAAAAATCAAAGAAATCAAACTCATGATAATGATGTGTCCTGCAGTCATGTTCGCAAAAAGACGAATCATCAATGCAAAAGGTTTAGTAATAATTCCTAATAATTCTACAGGAATAAGGATAATATAGATTAAAATTTTCCCTCCGAATGGCATATTTTTTCCTAAAGGATCTAACATGTGCATCCAATATGTTTTTCTACCGCTTAAGTTTACAATTAATAAAGTAAATACTGAAAGAACCATTGTAAATGCAATGTTACCCGTTGTATTTGCAGCTCCCGGAAGCAAACCTAAAATATTAAGAAGCCAGATGAACAAAAATAAAGTAACCAAATAAGGCACATATTTTCTATATCTTACAGATCCGATGTTTTGTAAAGCAATATCATCTCTTACAAAAACTACAAGAGGCTCGATGAATTTTGCAATTCCTGAAGGAACCTGAGATTTTTTATAACTTGCTGCCGAAGCAAAACCGATGATTAATAAAATAATAGCAGCCAACATCATTTGAGCAACTACTTTAGTGATAGAAAAATCTAAAGGCTCATTGTTTGTTGGATGCCCGTCGTGCATATTCAAAGTTCCGTTAGCATCTGTCGAATAAATTTTGTTGTGGTGTACTTTGTAGAAATTACCATCTACTTCAGCAACTTTTTCTTCTTCATGTCCGAATTTTTCAGAGCTGAAAACTTTCAAACCATTATCCCAAAGAATTACAGGTAAAGAAATTCCTACAGAATTATGGCCTTCACCCCAAAGATGCCAATTGTGTGCATCCGCAATATGGTGCATAATAAATGGAACCGGATTGTATACTTCATCCTTTGCAGCTTCCGCAGTACCTTCATGTGTTTCTGCAAAAGAGAAGCAGAAGACAAAAAGATAAAGGGCGATTAACAGTTTTTTAAAACTCATGACTAGACTTTTATTTCTAAAATTTTTGCAAAAATATAAATTTTTATTCGATTTTTAGCAATTCTTCAATTTTATATTACATGATATTAGTCTTGTTTTTTAACTAATTTTAAAACAAAAACTACTTCTATCAGTAGGTAAATCCAGTAAATAACGAAGTAAGGTATAATATTCAGCTCAAAATCTTTCTGAAACACAGCAATATAGCCGATTGCGAAAATTTTAAAAACCACAAACCCAAGAAAAATAAAGCCTATGATATTCTTTTTTTCTAAGGCAAAAACCACTAAAATCGTTACTAAACTAATTAACGTAATAAAAAATATAAGAATATGGATTTTATAATTGAGCACCACTACATTATTTTCTGCCAATTGCCACTGTGCAATAAATAATAATGCCGACAAGAGTAAAAAAAATCCTAATCCTTTTAAGACAACTAAAAACTTTTCCATTGGTTGCAAAACTACCAAAATTTATCAATATCATTTAAACAATATAAAATGACATTTCGCAGATTGTTGATCGCTGAATTTTATTTTAAAATAACTAAAACAATAAGTCATAAAAATTCATTATTAACTACGCGTTTTAATCATTTCTCTTGATAATTATAAAAAACTCATCAATAAATTAAAATTTAAAATTGACTGAGATTTGCTTTATCTTTGAGAGAGAACCCCCTATTCTATCGTGATGAAAATATTTTTACAGTTAGCTTTATTTTTAGTAAGTACTACAATGTGCTCTCAACAAAATATTCCCAGTAAGCAAATCAATGAAAACCTCGACATCGGAGCATTTTCAGAACCTTCTGAAGATAGAAATGTATTAAAAGGAAATGTATTTTCTGTAAAAAGCTACACATCCGACAGCAACCAAAAAAAATCAAAAGACGACAAAGTATTTGAAGGAAAAACTTTACACTTAACAAATCATACTATTTATAGAAAAGATGGCAGAAGAAGTTTTCGAAAAGAAATTTCAGGAAGCGGTGTCTCAACTTCAAAATATTTTTATAATGAATCTTCTGGGAATTTAGTCTTAAAAGAAAGCCAATACGATAGAGAATACGGAAAATCACAATATTCAAGTTGGTATTTTTATGATAAAAATCAAATCATTTCTGAAGAAATCAATTTAGAAAAAAATGACACAAAAATATCTTTAAGCAATTACACAAAATATAAAGTAGAAGATTCTGCGAGCCAGAAAAAAATAACGGTTTCTCAAATTGGTTCAGATAGTATTTCAGATCCTGATAAAACCTATATTTTCAATCAGAAAAATTTAATCAAAATCAGTCCGCTTTATCAGTCTAAAGTTCAGAAATTATCTTTATTGAATGGTATTTATAAGCTTGATGAAATTGAAGATTACGTTGTAGAAGGCAGAAAAGTTTATTTTAAATATGATAAAAAAGGACACCTCATCTCAGAAATTTGGTACAATCAAAAAGGATTAGAAAACAAAACAGAATTCACTTATAATAATGATTATACAGAAACTATAGAATCTCGTTATCATCTTTTAGGAACGGAAATCGCATCAAAAAATTACAAAAAATATGATCAATATGGTAATATTACTTTTGACCAGACCAAATATTACGATGGCTCGATTGGCAGTATCGAAGAATTTGAATATCAATACGATAAAGAAGGAAACTGGATTGTTAAAAAAAGATTGTACAGCGAAGCAAATAATGGAATTATTGGAAAGAAAAAACTGACTTCGATTGAAACTCGAGAAATTGAATATTACACAAAAGACAGTCAACAAAAGGACGATGTACTTCCTAAAGTACCAGAAATCATTAATGAAATAAGAAAAAACATCCCAAAAATTGCCAAAGAAAATGACTTTTATTTGAATGAAAAAAAACGTGCTATTGAAGCTAATTCTTATGATGCAGAAATCACGGTAAAAGAATCTGATGATATTAAAAATTTCACTCCAAAATATTGGGAACTAAAAGAAATTGCCTACGGAAATTTAGATGAAGATGAAAACGAAGAAGCTGTTGCAGTTTACGAAATGCCAAACACAGATCGTGAAGATGCTGAACAAATACTTGCTATTTATAAAAAACAAAATGAAAAGTGGAAAATCATTCATCAAACTTCTTCTCCTCTACTTTCTTCACAAAGTGGAGGAATGATGGGAAATCCTTTTAACGGAATTTCTATTGCCAAGAAAAGCATTGTCATCGATCATTTTGGAGGAAGCAGAGATAAATGGGAATATACACATCGCTATCGTTTTCAGAATGGTGATTGGTATCTCATTGGTGCATCGGCAAGTTTTGGGGCGCCGTGTGATTATTGGGTGAAATTCGATTACAACATCAGTACAGGCGATGCTACTTATCAGAAAACTGTTGAAAATTGCGAAAATGGAGAAAAGAAAGTTTTACAATCACAAAAATTAAATAAAAAAATAGCACCTCCGAAAATGGATGCAGTAGTTCCCGGCAATTCTACTTTTAAATTCCCGAATGTGAAAAATGAAATTTATTATTAATTTCTTCAGTATCCTTGTTAAAGTTTTGAATCTTGACAAGAGCTATTTCCCCATTCTTTCCTTCACTATTTTTTAAATATCAATCATATCAAGGTTTTTAGATATAAAATTGTTATTTTTGCAAACCATTTAATTAATTAAAGTATGTTTAATAGTTTACAGGATAAATTAGACAAAGCCCTTCATAATATTTCCGGACGTGGAAAAATCACCGAGATTAACGTTGCGGAGACCGTAAAAGAAATTCGTAGAGCGTTGGTAGATGCCGATGTTAACTATAAAGTTGCTAAAGATCTTACCAAAAGAGTTCAGGATAAAGCTTTAGGACAAAACGTTTTGACTTCGCTTACTCCGGGACAATTAATGACGAAAATTGTTCACGACGAGTTGGTAGACTTGATGGGAGGTTCTCAGGAAGGAATCAATCTTTCAGGGAAACCATCTGTAATTTTAATTGCAGGTCTTCAAGGTTCGGGTAAAACTACTTTTTCCGGGAAGCTTGCTAATTATTTAAAAACTAAAAGAACCAAAAAGCCTTTATTGGTTGCGTGTGACGTTTACCGTCCTGCTGCAATTGATCAGTTGAAAGTTCTTGGTGGACAGATTGGTGTTCCTGTTTTCACAGAAGAAGGTTCTGTAGATCCTGCAAGTATTGCTCAGAATGCGATTATTTTTGCTAAATCTAACGGTCATGATGTTGTAATCGTCGATACAGCAGGTCGTCTTGCAATTGATGAGCAGATGATGAAGGAAATCAAAACTGTTCATTCTACGATTCAACCCAACGAAACACTTTTCGTAGTAGATTCAATGACAGGTCAGGATGCCGTGAATACTGCAAAAGCCTTCAACGATACTTTAAATTTTGACGGAGTTGTTTTAACGAAGTTAGACGGTGATACTCGTGGTGGAGCTGCTTTAACGATTCGTTCGGTAGTTGAAAAGCCAATCAAATTTATCTCTACAGGTGAGAAAATGGAAGCTTTAGATCTTTTCTACCCAGAAAGGATGGCCGACAGAATCTTAGGAATGGGAGACGTTGTTTCCTTAGTAGAAAGAGCTCAGGAGCAATTTGATGAAGAGGAAGCAAAAAAACTTCACAAAAAAATCGCCAAAAACGAATTTGGTTTTGATGATTTCCTAAAGCAAATCAATCAGATCAAAAAAATGGGTAATATGAAAGACTTGATGGGAATGATTCCGGGAGTTGGAAAAGCCATTAAAGACGTTGAAATCAGTGATGATGCATTCAAACATATCGAAGCAATTATTCATTCTATGACTCCGGATGAAAGAAGAAGACCTTCTATTATCAATACTCAGAGAAAAAACAGAATTGCGAAAGGTGCAGGAAGAAAAATTGAAGACGTAAATGCTTTGATGAAACAGTTTGACCAAATGGGAAAAATGATGAAAATGATGCAGGGTCCACAAGGAAAACAAATGATGCAGATGATGAGCAAGATGCCAAATATGCCGGGAATGGGCGGAATGTTTGGAAAATAATCGACAGATCTTTTTAAAATATACAAACTCTCAGGATTTTTTCTGAGAGTTTTTTTGTACCTGTTTTTATAAAAAAATCCGACTCAAATTTTTGAATCGGATTATATTAAATCAAATTGATAAATGATTATTTATCAGATTTTTGAGGTTTAGATTTGATGAAATAAGAGAAACCGATGTTTGCTCCAAAAGTTTTAACATTAGTTTTAACTTCTGTACCAAAATAAGTTTCCTTGTTTGAAAACTGATCGTAAGAAACTCCTAAGTTAATACCTAAAGACTGAGTTGCCATATAAGTAATACCTCCTTTTACTTTCCATGCTAAACCATCAGTAGTCATTTCGTCTGAAGTTGTTACTCCCATAATGTCTACAGAAGCTTTGTTTTTTACTGACGCATAACCTACTCCTGCTCCCAAGAAAGGAACAAATTTAGAATCGTTTGCAAAATAATACGTTGCGGTTGGCATTACAGCAAAATTTGTAGTAGTAGACTTTTCACCGTCATATTTTGTAGTCATCGTTGTGAAACCAAGATCAATTCCTACAGCTAATTTATCGATAACAAAATAACCTACTGATGGTGTTATAGAAAACGTACTTACTTTAGGACCGTCTTCAGACTCTCCTTCAGCTTTGAAAGTAGTATTCACATTATTAAAACCCATCCCGGTATTTCCGCTGATCACCCAGTCACCTTTAGTCATTTGAGCATTAGATAACCCACAAAGTGCTATTGCACCAACTAATAATAATTTTTTCATAGTTTATTGATATTTGAATCGGCGAAAATACTAAAAAAACCTTGAGAAAACATCAGTGTTTTTACTATTTTTTTACAGATAATTACTTCGCAAAAACATACTTAATACCGATTCCTACAGAAGCCAGATTTACTCCGAAATTGTAAATATCTTTTGAATAATCTGTGTCATTTACTTTATAATTACTGTATCCAAATTCGCCTAAAGTAGCTTCAATAGACCAGTTTTTATTTAGAAAATAATCTAATCCCGGTTTTATATTAACTCCAACAGTAGTAAATTTTGTTTTACCATTGCTGTTATTAACAGAATAATCACCAAAATCACCCACGAAACTAGAATGTGCTTCATACTCTTCTCTCCCAAATTCAACAGGAATTTCAAGTTGTCCGAAGAAAAATAATTTTTCAGATAAAGTCCAGTATTTTCTTGCGAAAGGAGCAATTCTTAATGCAGACTGCTCATTGATATTGTTAAATCTAAAAACTCCAGCCATTCCATTGATGGTTTGATCTTTTGTAAACTTGGTATTTACATAGCCTATTCCGGCTCCGATTGCTAAATTGGGAGCAACAAAAAATCCTGCAGTTGGCATGATAGTAACATTGGTCTTTTTACTATTTACATTATTATCTTTTTCGTGAGCATAAGAAACCTGACCTGAAAGATAAGCTGTTCCTTTAGCTATTTGTGCATTTGAAAATCCGAAAATAGCAATTGTAACTGCAAAAAATTTTTTTTTCATTTTATTCTTTTAAATTTTATTAATAATTATTTAGCGAAAACATACTTTACTCCTAATGTTACAGAAGAAAGTTTAGCTCCTAAATCAGTTTTATTAATGTTTTGGGCACCTTCCAGATCAAGCTTATAAGAATTAAATCCAAATTCACCGATGGTAGCTTCTACTGTCCAATTTTTTGTAATAAAATAATCCAAACCAGGTTTTATGTTAACTCCTACCGAAGTATAATTGGCATTGTAAGTATTTGTATTTCCTACATAGTAATTTCCTATGATAGGATTGAAAGGTTGTGACTGATATTCGTACAATTCAGTTTTACCAAATTCTAAAGGAACTTCCAGCTGTCCAAAAAAGTAAAGCTTATCGCTTAAAGCCCAGTATTTTCTGGCAAAAGGACTAACTGCAAAAGCAGATTCTTTGGTATATTTCGAATAAATATATGAAGTACCTCCTTCAAAAAGTATATAGTTTTGAGAAGTCTTATTCTTTGTATATCCAATGCCTAATCCTACAGCAAAATTTTGAGAAACAAAAAATCCTGCGGTTGGCAATATTTTCAGGTTTTCTACATAATTGTTTGAGCTTTCTTTTCCTTCTTTATAATAGCCCGCTTGCCCGGAAAGATAAACTGTTCCTTTAGCTATTTGTGCAGAAGCTAATCCGCCTACCAATACTGCAATAGTAAGTAATATTTTATTCATTATTGTTTGATATATTTAGTTTTGAAATGTAAAAAAATCCTGAGAAAAAATCTCAGGATTTATATTAATTAATGTTTACTAATTATTTAGCAAATACATATTTAACACCGATACCTACATTAGCAAGGTTTAAACCGAAGCTGTAGTTGTTTACTGCATCACCATTTTTTGGTTTGAAGTTATTGTAACCGAATTCACCGATTGTAGCTTCAATAGTCCAGTTTTTGTTTAAGAAATAATCTAAACCTGGCTTAACTGTAACACCTACTTGAGTGTATTTAGCTTCTGTTGAAACAGATGAAGAAGATGTAGTATTTCCAACTGTAGTTACAGAAGAATCTACAGTTTCAGTTTTTCCAAACTGCATTGGCACTGCTAATTGACCGAAGAAATATAATTTGTCAGACAAAGTCCAATATTTTCTAGCGAAAGGAGCAATTACAAAAGCAGGATTCTTAACTTCTGCAGTGTTTACTGTTGTAGACACAGGTGTTGTTGTAGTAGAGATTACAGTGCTTTTTTGAGTTTGGTAACCAACTCCTACACCTACTGCAAAGTTTGGTGCAACAAAATATCCTACAGTAGGAAGAACGTTGAAGTTTTCTACTTTAGAGTTTCCGTTGTTAGATTCTTCTTGAGAATAACCAACAGATCCAGATAAATAAACAGTTCCTTTAGCAATCTGAGCGTTTGATAACCCGAAAAGTGCAACAGCACTTGCAATTAATAATTTTTTCATTTTGAATAATTTTATACTTTCTTGACTGCAAATTTATACCGACCTCAGTAAATATTAAAATTTGTTAATGTGATTAATATCACGCATAAATATTAGGTTTTATCATGTAGAAATTACATCTAAGAGATAGAAATGTTTTTATTTTCAAAAATTAACATAAAAAAACTCTGATTTTTCAATCAGAGTTCAATATCATTGCTTAAGAATTTATTTCAAAAAGAAATTAACTCCTAAATTGATTGCACCAAAATTAGAATCAATTCTTCTGTCTCTATCTCTGTCCCAATCTCCTCTTTCGCTTCCAATGTTTTGATATCCTAAATACAGTTCTGCTTTAGGTAATTGAAATCCTACTTTCGGATATACATACAAACCACTATCAATACCATCTTTAGTAGAAATTGCACCTCCTAAGTCAAGACCTACAAAAAGAGGCAGCCCATTAAATTTATATTTTCCTGAAGCTGCTAAAGGAATAAATCCGAAATCTTCCCAACGATCTTTACCAAAGAAATGTGAATATCCTGTCGCAATCCCGACATCTAAACCTTTTGTAACGTTCCACATATATGCAGCATCAACGCCTAATGTAACTGAAGCAAAATCTGCTGCATCACCAACAGGTGCACCAACATGAGCTCCCAGTTTAAAACCCTCCTGAGCTTGTAAAGCCCCTCCAAACAATGCAAATGCACCTAGTAATAGTAATTTTTTCATTTTAAAAATTTAAATGTTTATTAACTCAATGATGCTTTACAGCAAACATAATGCCGCAGGATTTTATTTAAATAAAAAAGCAAGACAAATAATTGCCTTGCTTTATAATAGATTCGTAAGTATTTTTTTAGTTTCCTCCGAATTTGAAGCCTACCCCGATTTGTGCGAAACTATTGGTAACTTTCCCTCCACTTCCGTCATTAGAAAGATTAGATACTCCTAAACTGTATCTTGCATCAAAGAAAAGTCCGTTTTCCAACATGTATTCAACACCTACAAACGGAGCAATATTGAGTGTTTTGAGGTCTTTTTTAATATCCATTTCACCTGAACCCTCTTCTTGTACGTCTATACTAATAAAATCAGAACCAATTACCGTTTTTTGCTTCGCTGTAAGGATAACTCCAAAGTTAGCGCCTGCAGCAACTGAAAAGCTTTCTGTAATAAAATATTTCGCTGAAACTGGTACCAAAAGAGTTCCCAAATTAACCTTAGTTTGTTCACCCACAAAAACAACTCCTGCATTTATTCCGTCAATTTTCTCTTTCCCTCCAAGTGGTGAGTATAAAACTTCCGCCTGGAAACCAAAATTATCATTGATTTTGTATTCTGCCATACCTCCTATATAGAAAGTATATTTAGGATCCATATTTCTTTTACCAAGATCGTCTTGTTTTTCATCAATTTTAAGCGTTGACATTGCGAAACCTGCTTTAGGCCCAAATCGAAATTCTTGTGCTTTAACAGTAATTCCCATTACAGCAACAGAAGCAATAAGTAATAATTTTTTCATAGTTTGAATTTTTTAACAAATTTTAAGATTCCAAATATATCACTTTTACTGGAATCACAAAATACTTTTAAACATTTCTGAAAAAATATAAAAACTAGGCTATTCCCGTGTTCTCTTATCTTCTTCGTTATAAGCCAATATGATTTTTTTCACCACAGGATGGCGTACTACATCTTCTTCTGTTAAATACACAAAACCAATTTCTTTCACATCTTTCAAAATTCGCATCGCTTCTTTCAAACCAGAATGCTGTTTAGGTGGTAAATCGATTTGAGTAGGATCTCCGGTAATAATAAATTTAGCATTCATCCCCATTCTCGTTAAAAACATTTTCATTTGGGCATGCGTTGTATTTTGAGCTTCATCCAAAATTACGAAAGCATCATCTAAAGTTCGTCCTCTCATAAAAGCCAAAGGTGCTACTTCTATTACTTTTTTCTCCATAAAACCTTCCAGTTTTTCATGAGGAATCATGTCGCGAAGTGCATCATACAAAGGTTGTAAGTAAGGATCAAGCTTTTCCTTCAAATCTCCTGGCAAGAAACCAAGGCTTTCTCCAGCTTCTACAGCAGGTCTTGTCAAGACAATTCTTTTAACCTCTTTATCTCTTAAAGCTCGCGCCGCCAAAGCAACGCTGGTATAAGTTTTCCCTGTTCCAGCCGGACCAATTGCAAAAACCATGTCTTTTTTCTCGGTTTCTTTTACGAGTTTTTTAAGATTGGTTGTCTTAGCTTTAATAATTTTCCCGTTGACACCTTTTACAATTATGTCCTGGTCAAAAACCAAATGTTTCTCATTCTCATCCTTAAGATTGAGGAAGTTTTCGATATCTTTTAATCCGATAGAATTATTTTTGGAAATAAACGACACAATGTCGTCGAGCTTTTGTTTAAATATATCTAAAGCTTCCTGATTTCCCATCGCAAAGATAAAATGATCACGACCCGTGATTTTAAGTGTCGGAAAGCTTGATTTTATTAAATTGAAATATTGGTTATTAACTCCATAGAAGTTTTTTGAATCAATACCTTCTAAATCATACGTTAATTCAAACATGCAAATATTTTTAGATTAGAATTTAAATTTAAATGTTTTTTTTCAATTTTAAATTAAATTCTTATCCACAATAGCCGTTTCTTTCTTTTTATTTTAGATAAATTTGCAATTCTATCCCTTTTATTCATGTCAATTATTACCCTTACATCAGATTTCGGACGTTTAGATTACAGAGTTTCGGCTATGAAAGGAAAAATTCTGTCTTTAAATCCTGAGGTAAATACTATTGATATCACCCATGATATTCAGGCATATAACTTAATTCAAACGTCTTATATTGTAAGAAACGCCTATAAATATTTTCCGAGCGGAACCATCCACATTCTTTCTGTTGATAGTTTTTTTCATAAATCAAGAAAAAATATTTTGTATAAAGCAGGAGGACACTATTTTTTAGCAGCAGATAATGGGCTCTTAAGTTTGATTTTTTTTGACATTAAACCTGAAGCTATTTACGAAATTACCCTCAATAACAGGTTTGATGATATAATTAGCTTCACTTCTACCGATGTTTTTGTACCCGTTGCGGTACATTTAGCCAATGGCGGACTGCCTGAAGTGATTGGTAGGAAGATAGAATCTGCAAAACAGCTTTTGTTCCCAAAACCGGTTTATAATGAACCTGAAAAAATGATTATTGGTGAAGTAACCTATATTGATAATTTCGGAAATATAATCTCAAATATTAATAAAGATTTTTTTGAAACTTTAGCTAAAGGTTTTGAAAGTTTCACCATCAAATTCAGGAACTTAAGTCTTTCAAAAATATATTCAAGCCATACAGAACTGGTGGTAGACTGGGAAAGAGAAACCGAGTATCACGGGCAATCTGCAGCCATCTTTAATGACAGCGATCAACTTGAATTAACCATCTATAAAGGCAGCAAAAAAAATGGTGCAAAAACACTTTTTGGACTGAATGTGGGAGAAAATATTTACATTGAATTTTTCTAAAATTATCTATTTCATAAAAAAACCGATTTTTTTTATATATTTGTCAAAATCTAAAATTTAAAAATGGCAGAATACAAATTATTGCTTCCTTCTATGGGTGAAGGCGTGATGGAAGCTACAGTTATCACTTGGTTATTCAATGAAGGCGACCAGGTAAAGGAGGATGATTCAGTAGTGGAAATTGCAACAGATAAGGTAGATTCAGACGTTCCGACACCAGTTTCGGGGAAAATTGTAAAAATCCTTAAACAGAAAGACGAAGTTGCAAAAGTAGGTGAAGCCATCGCTATTTTAGAAATCGAAGGAGAAGGCGGAAATACAGCTTCTGAAGAAGTGAAAGCTGAAGCTTCGGCTCCGGATGCAGCAACAATTCAAGCAATTGAAGAGCCTTTAAATGCGACAGCTACTTCTCATGTAGAGTTTTCGGGAGATTTATACCTTTCTCCGCTTGTAAAATCTATCGCTCAACAAGAAAATATTTCTGAATCTGAACTGAAAACTATCAAAGGAAGCGGTTTGGAAGGAAGAATTACCAAAGAAGATATTTTGGCACACGTTGCCAACAGAGGAAACCAGCCAGCTCCACAAGCTGCGGCAGTGCAGGCAACTTCTGCTCCAGCAGTAAAAGCGGCGTCAACTCCGGCAACAACTATTTCTACTTCTGCAGGTGACGAAATCATTCCGATGGATAGAATGAGAAAAATCATCGCTGAAAACATGGTGAAAGCAAAACAAATTGCTCCTCACGTAACCTCTTTCATCGAAACAGACGTAACCAACGTTGTAAAATGGAGAGCAAAAAACAAAGATATGTTCGAAAAACGTGAAGGTGAAAAGCTTACGTTCATGCCAATTTTCGTAAAAGCGATTGTAAAAGCTATTCAGGATTTCCCAATGATCAATGTTTCTATCAATGGTGACAATATCATCAAGAAGAAAAATATCAACATCGGTATGGCAACAGCTTTACCAGACGGAAACCTTATTGTTCCTGTAATTAAAAATGCTGATCAGTTATCACTTTCAGGTTTAGCAAAAGCAATTAACGACTTAGCTTACAGAGCAAGAAACAAAAAATTAAGACCAGAAGATACTCAAGGTGCTACTTACACGATTTCTAACGTAGGAAGCTTTGGAAACCTAATGGGAACACCTATTATTCCTCAACCTCAAGTTGCTATTATGGCAATCGGAGCTATCGTTAAAAAACCTGCTGTTCTTGAAACTAAAGATGGTGATGTAATCGCAATCCGTCAGTTAATGTTCATGTCTCACTCTTACGATCACAGAGTAGTAGATGGTTCTTTAGGTGGAATGATGTTGAAACATGTTCACGATTATCTTGAAAACTGGGATCTTAACACAGAAATATAAGTAATGAGTAATTGGCAATGAGCGATTTGTTTACTGTCGATTTTAAATATAAACCTTCGAATTTTTTTCGGAGGTTTTTTTGTTTGTTTAATACTCAAATTAAATTCAAAAGTTTGCTTAAAATCAAAACTATTATGAATTTCAGAATTTAGTTATCAAAATTAGACTTAAAATTTTCATATCCTTAAAAATTAGTTTAGATTTGAGGTTATGCGTAGAATATTGGTCTACATCCGAAAAGGGTTAAAAAAATCTTTTGACAACATCCGAAACGAACAACTGAAACATAATTTGCTTCAGGCAATTCCTTTTTGGATAGGTTCGGTGATTACGGGTTTTTTCGCCGTCATGTATGCTAAGATATTTGCCTGGGGCGAAAATCTGCTTCACTTCATTTTAGACTGGCACGACTGGATGATTTTTATTATAGCACCAATAGGATTTGTATTATCATGGTGGTTGGTAAAAGAATTTGCCCCAAACGCAAAAGGAAGTGGGATTCCGCAGGTTATGGCGGCTGTAGAATTGGCAAATCCTAAAGAACACAGAAAAATAAGAAGTCTTTTAAGTATCAAAATTATTGTATTTAAAATTATTTCATCCGTAGTTTTAGTTATCGGGGGTGGTGCAGTTGGACGAGAAGGTCCTACCATTCAGATCGCAGGTTCAATTTTTCGAAAAGTTAACGAATATCTTCCTGAATGGTGGCCAAAAATATCCAAGAAAAACATGATTATGACCGGAGCTGCTGCCGGACTTGCAGCCGCTTTTAACACTCCTCTTGGCGGAATTGTATTTGCCGTTGAAGAACTTTCAAAAACACATATTAATTACTTTAAAACAGCACTTTTTACCGCTGTTATTATTGCCGGTTTAACGGCTCAAACTTTGGCTGGTTCTTATTTATATTTAGGCTATCCCAAAACGAATGATGTTTCATTAATGGTGATGTTCCCCATAATTTTAGTTGGAGGAATTGCAGGAATTTTAGCTAGTCAACTTTCAGTAACTATGCTTAAGATAAGTGATTGGAAAAAAAGAAAATTAAAAACCGATAGATCCAATGTATTATTTCTTGTAGTATGCGCCTTAGTGATTGCTTTCATTTCATTTTTTATAAGCCGCGAAGTTTTAGGTTCTGGAAAAGAAATTATGGAACGGGTTCTTTTCACTCCAGATAAACATGAAGATTGGTATGTTCCGATATTAAGAATGCTTGGTCCTGCCCTATCTTTTACTTCCGGTGGCGCAGGTGGAATTTTTGCCCCGGCTTTAACAGCGGGCGCAAGTATTGGTTCTGTAATCTCAGGTATTATTCATTTAACTCCAAACGAAACCAACGTTGTCATTCTCGCAGGAATGGTCGCTTTTCTTACGGGAATAACGAGAGCTCCATTTACATCAGCAATTATTGTTTTAGAAATGACAGACCGACATTCTTTGATTTTTCATTTGATGTTGGCAGGAATGGTTTCTTCATTATTTTCAATTTTAGTAAGCAGACATTCTTTGTATGATGTACTGAAAATGAATTTCTTAACAGAAATTAGGAAAGATTAAAATTTAATTAAAAACACATCTTAAATATCACTTACATTTGAAATGTAATTATTTTTTTGTTTAACTTGGGAAAGAATACAAAAAAACTAAATACTATGAAAAGACATTTACTCAGTGTACTACTTTTAGGACTTCCTGTATTTGGTTTCAGCCAGATATTTCAGGAGAATTTCGATGGAAACGGTCAGGGAATCACAGCTTGGACTATAATAGATGTTGACGGATTAACACCCGCTTCGGCTGTAAATTTCATAACCAATGGCTGGAATCGTATCGACAGACAAGGAGCTAACGGAAGTTTTGGAGGACCGGCTGGAAACTATGCAGCAATGAGTACATCTTGGTATACTCCCGCAGGAACATCAAATGATTGGCTAATTTCCCCCACAATTCCTGTTTCTGGAGCTTCACCCACTTTATATTGGGACGCCAAAGCACAAGACGGAGATTATCCTGATGGCTACAAAGTAATGCTTGCTCCAAACGGAGGAAATACAGTTAATGATTTTACTGTAGAGCTTTACAATACCTCAGGCGAAAACAAATACTGGACGAGCAGAGCTGTAAGTCTAACTCCATACATTGGTCAAAATGTAAGATTTGCCTTCGTTAATAACAGTAATGACAAATTTATGTTGATGGTAGATAACATTAAAGTAGATTTTACTTATGTTGCACCACCACCTTCTTATTGTGGACCACTTGTATTTTCAGATTTTTTCGGGGACGATGCTGACGAACCAATTACTTTAGTAAATTTTGCAGGAATCAATAATACAAGTAGTGCAACTGCATACGTTGGAAACAGTCATGAATATTTCCTTACACAAACAGCCAACGTAGCCAGAGGACAGTCTTATGATATTACTTTAAAAGGTAATACTGGTGGAAATTACACAAACAATTTTGCAGTATTCATTGACTGGAATCAAAACGGAAGCCTAAGTGATGCCGGGGAAGTATATACTGTAACACAAACGATTACAAATTCTACAGGAACTGATGCTGCTCAGGCGGTACATTCTATCGCCGTTCCCGCAACTGCTCTTCTTGGAAATACCAGAATGAGAATTAAAAAGCTAGACGGAACAACGGACCTTACCCTCCCTTGTGAAGATGGTAGTTATGGACAAGCGGAAGACTACACCGTAAATGTGGCTACTTCTTTATCTGTAAATGACTTGACTAAAAAAGATTCAAACCTAAAAATATACCCTAATCCTGTTTCTGATATTTTAAATATTGATTCAGTATCAAAAATAAAATCAGTAAAAATATATGACTTAAGTGGTAAGAATGTACTAACTGAAATGATTGATTCAAACAAACCTGCAATTAATGTTTCAAGTCTAAGTTCTGGAACTTATGTAATAACTGCAGAAACAGAAACCGGTTTACAGTCTGCGAAAATAATCAAGAAATAATCAATTTATTCTAAAATGAATTAAAGACCCGTTTTTGCGGGTCTTTTTTTATTCCAATAAAAAACCTGCTTCATATTGTATATTACAAATAGATTTCATAATTTTGCACCTCGAAATAATTAACAAATTCATTTAACATTATGAACAATTACGAAACTGTTTTCATTTTAACTCCCGTTCTATCTGAAGCTCAGGTGGAGGAAGCAGTGAACAAGTATGTAGATCTTTTGAAAGAAAAGAACTGTGAGATTGTCACTAGAGAAAATTGGGGATTAAAAAAATTAGCTTATCCAATTCAATTAAAAAAGAATGGATTCTACACTTTAATCGAGTTTAAAGGTGAAGGTAATGTAGTTGCTGATTTAGAATTAGCATTCAAACGTGACGAAAGAGTAATTCGTTACCTTACTACAAAACTAGACAAGCACGCTGTAGAGTACGCTGTAACTAGAAGAACTAAACTTAAAGCTTCAAGAGCTTAATTATTTATTAACCCAAAATTTAAAAAAGACAAGACATGGCAATAGATGATATGGCTAAACAAGCCTCAGCTGGAGGAGAATCTGAAGTAAAATTCCTTACACCACTTGATATCAACACTAAAACTGATAAAAAGTACTGTAGATTCAAAAAATTCGGAATTAAGCACGTTGATTACAAAGATGCTGATTTCTTATTACAATTCGTAAACGAGCAAGGTAAAATTTTACCTAGAAGATACACTGGAACTTCTTTGAAATACCAAAGAAAAGTTTCTTCTGCTATCAAAAGAGCTAGACACTTAGCTTTGATGCCTTACGTAGCTGACTTATTGAAATAAGCTAAAAAAATAAATAAAAGAAGAGAGCAATCTCTTCTTTTGTTGCTGAATAAATATTAATTCTAACGATTTAGATAAGAGATAAAAGATAAGAGATAAAAGATTTTTAAAGTCTTGATTCTTGATTCTTGGTTCTTGGCTCTAAAACTAAAACGGACAACAACAATGAACATTATTCTAAAAAAAGACGTAGAAAACTTAGGTCTTGAATTCGACACAGTAAGCGTAAAACCAGGTTATGCAAGAAACTTCTTGTTACCTCAAGGTTATGCACTTTTAGCTACTCCTAAAAACATTGCAGCTCTTGAAGCTACTTTGGAAGCTAGAAAAGAAGAAGAAGCTAAATTAATTGCTGCTGCAACTGCTGTAGTAGATCAATTAAAGAAAACTTCTATTACTATCCCTGCAAAAGTAGGTTCTGGTGATAAATTATTCGGATCTATCAACAATGCAGATCTTTCTGCTGCTCTTGCTAAAGCTGGAGTTTCTGTTGATAAGAAGTATATCAAAATCCCAGGAAACACTATTAAGAGAACTGGTAAAGTAACTGCAAACGTAAGATTACACAGAAATGTAGAATACAACTTCGAATTCGACATCGTATCTGACGCACCGGTAGAAGCTCCAAAACCAGCTGCTCCTAAAGTTAAAGTTGAAGAAACTCCTTCTACTGAAGAAGCATAAGATTTAAAGAGATTTTCTCAAAAATATGAACCACTTCATTTGAAGTGGTTTTTTGTTTTTAGTATGTTTTTTAGAAGCTATTTCCCGCTAACCACTCATACTCCTCACTCTAAACCCATTCCCACACCAAAACCCTCAAACTTTCCCACTCCTTGTTGCGGGGTAACCGTTTTTATCGGGGCTAGGAAATCTGTCTTTCATTCCATTTCTGTCATTGCGAGAAGTTTAGTGAAGAAGCAATTTTTAGCCTCATAAACCACCCCGTCAAAAATTCTTTCGAATTTTCGCCACCCCTCCAAAGGAAGGGAATTCGTGCGTTAGAAGTTTTTTCATTGCGAGAAGCGTAGCGACAAAGTAATCTCGATATAAAATTAAAATCTACGTCCACTTTGTCATTCCTTAGGAATCTAAACTCTTTTTGTAGAGACTGATTTGTAAAAACCATTGCCTAGATCCTGTCAGGATGACAAACTTTATGAAGATCTTTATTAATGATTCTTTTAAAGAGATTGCTTCATCACATCATTTCTCGCAACGACACAAAAAACTTCGCAGTAAAAACTCACTAGCTCTAAAACCATCCAACTCTCAAACACATCACTCTCCACCTAATCATTCCCTCTCAGCTTTTGCTGATACTCCGTCGGAGGAATTCCGATTACTTTTTTAAAAATATTACTGAAAGACGAAAGACTGTTGTACCCCACCATCATAGCAATTTCATACATATTGTATTTTTCTTCGATCATTAATTCCAGAGAACGGGTAATTCGCAAAGCACGTAGAAAACGAACGTAATTCATCCCCAAAATTTCTTTAAACTTTCTCGAAAGCGTTCTTGTGCTCATTCCAAATTCTTTTGCGGTAGATTCGATGGTTAAGGGCTTTTCAAGATTGGCGTGAATGTATTGCGCAACCTTCAATAATGTTTCATCATTGGGAAAAGGATGCTGGATCGGAAATGCCAGTTTTTTATCTCGTTTTTCAGGTAAAATACCTTTTAAAGCTTTAAGGAAATAATAATTAGCACCATCATTTTTTGTGATTTTCCCATCCCAGTCTTTTGTATATAAAATCATCTCTCTAAGCAAATGACTGACTGAATAGATATTAATTTCATCAAAAAAGCCATTTTCATTTTCTTCTTTTTTAAAATAAAAGTTATAAAGGTCAACTTTCGGGCTTGTAGAAAAAATATAATGCGGAGTTCCAGCAGGAATCCACATAAAACATCTTGCTGGTAAATACCAATGTTTCAAATCGGTAAAAATATGTACAATACCGCCTTCTGCATACACTAACTGAGCAGAACTGTGATGATGTATTTCTGTTTTTACATTATCTGCAAGAACATGATAGATATAAAATTCGGCATCCAATTCTTCAACGGCTCCAAAATGACTGTCGTTCATCGAATAAAGGTAATAAAAAAATCAATTTGGCGCAAATGGACAAATATTTTTCTGTTTTCACAAATCATGTCTCAAGCTTCACCCCGTAAATTTGCAGAATCAAAATCAATTTAGCAAAAAACTTTTATTTAAATTATGAAAATGATATTTGGCGCACACAGATATCACTGTATGGCGTTGTGCTTATTATTGATAAGCAGTTTTCTACATTCACAGATGATCGATTATCAACATCTCAGTTTGCAACAAGCTGTTGAGATTGGATTAAAAAACAATAAAAAAATTCAGATCAGTCATTTAAAAAATGAAATGTCCGAGACCAAAGAGAAAGATCTCAAAATGGAAAAGCTTCCGGATATTGAATTTCACACAAGTTATAATCAGGTTTCAAATCTTTTTCAACATGAAAATGGCGTATTTGGAAAAGCAACAAAGTATGATATCATCAATGGAATGTATGATTTTACGCTTTCGGCTTCAATCCCAGTTTACATAGGTGGAAAAATTAAAAATATTGAAAAAAAAGCAGCAATTGACACTGAAATTTCTTCACTAAAAACACATTTAGATAAAAGACAATTAACGATGGAGATCATCACTGCTTTTCTTCAGATCCATCATTTAAAAGAACAGCAAGGTTTAATCAATGATAAAATGCATGAAGATTCTGTCAATATTAAACAGGTAAAAGCTTTAAAAGCAAACGGTGTTGTAACGGTAAATGAAGTCTTGAGAACTTCCTTACAGCTTTCCAATCACAAAATGAGCTGGACAGAACTGGATAATGATGTACAAATTGCAGAACATAAATTAAAAACCATTCTGTCACTTCCCGAAAATCAAGAAATGCATGTTGATACGGAAGATCTGATCTCAGAAAATGCAAAAATTCCTTACGTGGATGAATTAACGGAAACTGCTTTGCATAAAAACGAAACTGTTGAAATGGCAACCAAAAATCTTTCGTTGAAGGAATTAGATAAAAAAATTACAAAAGCTAATTATTTACCCAAAATTACAGCAGGTGGAGAATATTTTATGAAATATCCGAATATGATGTTTTTTCCGCCCGAACCTTATGCCTATCGTTTAGGAATGATTGGTGTCAATCTTACTTATCCTATCGAAAGTCTGTATAAAAATAAATACAAAATGCAGGAAGCAAAGGAAAATATTAGCCTTGCCAAATTGCAGATCGAAGAAAATGAAGAAAATATCAGACATAATGTTTATGAAGCTTACAAAAAGTTTGAAGAAACCGATCAGAAAGTGAGCATCGCACAAGAAGCAATTGATCAGGCTAAGGAAAACTACAGAATTGTAAGAAAGAAATACACCAACAAATTAAGCCTTATCACCGAATTAATCGATGCAGACAACGCTTATTTGGAAGCTCAATCTAATTTAATTTCAGTAAAAATAAATCGTCAACTAAAATATTACCAACTCCAATACACTATTGGAAACCTATAAAAACTATGGCACAAAAGCAATTAACACGAAAGGAAAAAAGAATCAACAAAACGATTACTTTATTAGCCTGGATCCTCATCATCACCGGAATTACCGGAATGCTAAGCTTTTATCTTTTTTCAAGAAAAAACGTGACGACCAACGATGCGCAAATCGAACAATATATTACGCCAGTTTCAAGCAAAGTTTCGGGGTTTATTCAAACTATTAAGTTTAACGAAAATCAATTCGTTCACAAAGGAGATACTTTAATTATTATCGACAATCGCGAATTTGTCAATCAGGTAAAAATGGCTGAAGCCAGCCTTAATGCAAACTCTGAGAACATTAACACCATCGAAAGCGGAGTAAATACAAAAGCCAGCGACACTAAAATTATTGATGCAAAAATAGCTTCCGCTAAAATAGACATCTGGAGAACCGAACAGGATTTTAAAAGATATAAAAACTTGGTTTCTGAAGATGCCGCCACTGAACAGCAATTTGAAAATGCAAAAGCTTCTTATGAACAGGCAAAAGCAAACCTTTTAGCTTTAGAGCAACAGAAAAATGCAGTGAGAGCCAGTGTAAATGAACAGGAAACAAAAGTTGCTCCGGTAAAAAGCCAGATTCAGCAAAGCTCTGCAAATCTTAATAATGCCAAACTTTTCCTTTCTTACACGGTGGTTACAGCACCTTACGACGGTTGGGTCGGTAAGAAAACCATTCAGGAAGGTCAGTTGATTAAAGAAGGTCAGGCTTTGGTACAAATTGTAAGCAAAGAAAAATGGATCATTGCCAATTATAAAGAAACACAGTTAGGAGAAATTGATCAGAATAAAGAAGTTATCATCACTGCAGATGCTTATCCAAATGCTGAATTCAAAGGAAAAATAGTTTCTGTTTCCCCAGCTTCAGGTTCACAGTTTTCTTTGGTAAAACCGGATAATGCAACAGGAAATTTCGTAAAAATAGAACAAAGATTTCCGGTGAAAATCATTCTTGAGAACAATCAGAATAACGAAAAGCTACTTTCCGGAATGAATGTTCTGGTGAGCGCGAAAAAGATATAGAGTTTGAGTGTCGGAGTGTTTTAGAGTTTTAGAGTAAAAACATTCTGCTCGAAATTTTCAAATTATCTCATTGTCAAATTTTCAAATTAAAATATTTTAGCGGAAAGACAGAATCGCAATTTTGCCATCTTACCTTTACTTTTATCCCTTGCTTTTTTGTCTTTTCGCATTTTTTCACTAATAATAATTTTATTTAAACTCTTTAAGCAAGTTTGTCATTCCGTAGCGATCTAAACATAGTATTCTATAGGAAAGATTGGAGCCTAGATCCCTGCGGAATTACAAGCTCTGTATAATGATAAACGTTGAAGGAATGACTCAACTCTAGCCCCGATCGCAACGGCATCCTTTTGTGTAGCGAAGCGAAACAAAAGATATAGTGAAAAGCGGGATCAAGCTCCTAAAAAATTAAACAAAATAATATAAAACACAATCGGTAATTGGCTAATAAGCTGATTCGCTTTTTAAAGAAAAATCATGCATCACAATACAGTTTATCATAAATGGGTGCCTCAATGGCTGAAATTACCCCTTTTGATCTTAGCTCTTTTTCCTCACCTGATGTTGTTGTCGCTTTTGCATTCCAACAGTGCTTTTACCTCTTCATTTATGGATGCGGATTCGGATGACATTCAATATTTGATGATCTTAATGTACGGAACATTTGTGGTTACTCTTTTAGTGATACAGCGGTTTATGGCGTATTTCAGCGTGAAATACTACACGTTGCTGATGTCTTCCGTTTCCATTCTTATTCTTTATGCTCTTTCCATTACCAATGACTATCATATTATTCTGGTCATTCGTGTCTTGGAAGGAATTTTTGGAGTTTTGGAAGGCGCTATATTCTTACCGTTAATCATTGCGGAACTGAAAACAAAACACGCCAAAGAGATTGCCTATCTTTTCATGTATACCATAATTCTCACCGGCGGAACGATTACCACTTCCCTTTTGAAGTCGAGTATTGAAGATTACGATTTTCAGCACATGATTTTAATGATGGTTTATTTTCATGTTTTTGTTTTAATTATTGCGGTGGCTATTTTCAATAAAAACAGGTTTTTTGCGAAGAAACCATTGTACCAATTGGATATTGCGAGCTGGTTTTTGCTTTGGTTATGTTTGCAATCTGGAGCATATGCAATTATTTATGGAAAGAGATTAATGTGGTTTGAATCAAATATTATCGTCATCTGTCTTTTTATCTGCATGATTTCCGGAGGTTTATTTATGCTAAAACAAAGAAATTCGGCAAGACCTTTTTTTCATTTTGAAGTATTCAGTTCTAAAAATGTGATCGTTGGTGTCATACTTTTCTTCATCTTTTATATTTTAAGAGCAAGCATCAATAACGTTTACAATATTATGGCAACCGTTTGGAAATGGCCGTGGGATTATATTGTAGAAATTCAGTACTGGAATGTTGCAGGAACACTCTTAGGCGTTTTTCTGTCTGCACTTTGTATTACAAAAGGAGCTTCATCAAGATTGGTTTTCTTCACTGGTTTTCTCATTTTAGCAATAGATTGTGCCTGGTTTACTTATACTTTTTATCCAGATACAACGCTTCAAACGATTTGTCCCCCATTATTTCTTCAGGGAGTCGGGCAAGGATTGCTTTTCACGCCTTTGGTATTTTTTCTCATTGCAGGAATGCCCGAACAATATGTTTCTAATGCAACGGCAGTCGGAACTTCCACAAGATTCTGGACAACCGCAATAGGATATGCATTAATGCAAAATTTGATATTATTTTTAACTTTAAAACATTCAGACACTTTGAGTTCCGAATTTACCGATACCAATCCTGTTTTCTACTCACAATGGAGTCAGATCTTTGGAGCAAACATATCAAAACTTCCGGTAAACGAGTCGATATCTATGACAGCAGGAGCTTTTAAAACTAAAATTAATGCACAAGCCATTCTTCTTTCCAATATGGAAATTTTCACAGGATTGTTTTGGTTAGCATTAATTACAGCATTTGTCGTTTTACTGTATCATCCGGTAAAAATTGCAGTAAGAAATATTCTGTAAGCTTTTGTTAAGGTTGGAAGCTTGATGATGGAAGTCGGAAGTAAGTATAGTGCTTATTAAACTTCCAGCTTCCCTCTTCAGACTTCCAGCCTAAATTTCATTCGCCCCAAAATGTCCATACCGAACCATTGAAAACTGCGAGTTGCTTTTTGACGGTATCATAAACCATCATTCCTGCGTCCGGAGAGATAATATTGAGATGCGGACTTGCCACTTTAGGTAAAATCATGGCTTTGTTATTATCTTCCAAAACTAAAATTCCTGCAGTTGTTGTGGGTGTTCCTATAGAAGTTTTTGCTGAAGAATTATCATTAAGATTATCCTGTAAGCTTGAGTCGGCAATTCCTGATGTGTTGATAGAAAGATCTACCCAGGTATTATTCTGAAAAGATTTCACTTTTTTATCAGAAAGATCAAAAACCAGCGTTCCGTTGACAGTGTTTTGTAAATCTGAAGCATTCGTCACCCAAGGAAGCATCATTCCTCGGTTTTCATTTCCAAATTCCAATGATGATGACGCAGATTCCAAAATAGTTTTCCCAATTGCAACTTGTGAATACGCTGTAACAGAAGCTATTAAACCTATCAGTATAATTGTTTTTTTCATTTTGATTTAATTTTAAAATTAATCCGGACAAGTTTGATTATTAAAACATTTCCAACCTGTAGAAGTTCCATTAATATTGATTTGAAGGCAGTTTTGAGTGAGATTGTAAACCATCATCCCTTCTTTTAGATCTGCTACAGGAATTAAAGAAACTTCTGCATCCGTTAATCGATTCAAAACAAAACCTTTGGTCTTAGATTCTAAAACCATCCAAGCTCCTTTTCTTACTGCAGGCCAATTTGCATCTCCCGATTCTGCTCTTCCCAACGCGGTAATTCCAACTTTTGAAGGAAGTACTGTTCCTGTATTTGCAGCAGGTTTGTAACAAGTAGAAGTTCCGGGAACAGTTATCGTAACAATGGCTGTATCACAATTGGACGGATTGGCTTGCTGGCAGATCTGATATTCTAAAGTATAAGTTCCTGAAGGAGTTCCTGCATTAACTTCCACTTGCCCATTCGCAGTATTTAAATTAATTCCGGAATTGGAAGTTGAAACCTGAGAGATGATAACATTCGTTACAGTTGCTTGCGCTCCACCGAATGTTTCAAAATCATTATCTAAAACAATCCCAGTGGAATTATTACCTGCCGCAATAGTATACGCATCATCTACTGCCATTGGAGGTAAATCACCATTAATTGTCGGACAAAATCCAGGCATAAATATAAGAGGTGCGCTACAACTATTTGTTGAAGCACAGTCATACGTAACATTGGCAAGAAAAGAAGGATTGCTGTTTATAAAAACTGTACCGGGATCAGAAACTCCTGTAGTTCGTTTAAAATCTAGATTAGGCCCGATCACCGAATTATTTACCTGTATTGCATTTCCAACTTCTATATATCCTTTTTTTGATGAAGAAGAAGGACCATGAAATGCGGCATTTCCTCCTTGATACTGATTTATAGAAAGTTTTCCTTCGTTATAAATAATAGCATCTGCGGGAGCATTATTCATATTTCCGGTAGAAGTAAAAAGTCCGTAATTATGAATTTCGCTGGAATTTCCCGACATATTAATATCACCTCCGACTGTAAAAAAACCGGTATTATAAACAGCTCCTCCATTAATATTGAATCCATTATTAGAAACAATCGTTCCGCAATTGATGTAAACACTGTTTTCATTATTACTATAATTTCCGGTCAGCTGAATGAGCCCTCCACCTTCATTTCTAAATTTAGTCACCGAAGAATTACTCATATTAACATTGCCGTTGATATTTAAATTCCCATAATTATCGATGTTATTATTAGTATTGTCTCCAAATTGTAAAACACCCAGTTCTATAAGTCCTTCGTTTAAAATAATATTCTGTTGCCCGTTTAACGTAAGATTTCCATTTCCGGAACCTACAGATATATTTCCACTATTAAAAACATGTATATTAAGATCGGCAACTGTGGTAACTGTTTGATCTAAAAGAAGTGTTCCATGCACGTCAAAATAAATCATCACATTATTCACTCCTGCAATATTGTTCACGAATTCAACCGTAACTCCGGGCGCAATACATACCTTTACATTGGAACCAAAAGTGGGATTATTAAACGTTGTATTAGTAGTAAAACAAACAATTTCATTATCCGGAAAATGAAAATTGGGGTTGGTAGGATTTGTAATTGTACATCCTGTACATTGGGATTTTAAAATATAACTTATTAAAAGAAAAGTTAGTAGTAGAATTTTTCTCATCTTAATAATTTGGTGAAATAAAATTAATAACTTTTTTATCACAAAACAATGATAAAATATAAATTTTCATTAATAAAGTGTCTTTTTTAATTATGAATAAAATATTGGTAAGCTTATTGTAAATATTTTTCATTCAACAAAACAGATAAGTACATTAAAATTTTCAATTTAACTTATGGAAATTCAGGAAATTGTATCACAGCAGAAAGCGTTTTTCAAAACACAGCAAACGAAAAATTTAAGATTCAGAAAAATGTATCTTGAAAAACTTCGGGATTTGATTTTAGAAAACGAAAACCTTTTATATGAAGCGATTTATAAAGATTTCGGAAAATCAAAATTTGATACATTTACCACAGAAATTTCATTTGTTTTAAATGATATTAAATATTATCTAAAGAATTTAAAATCACTTTCAAAACCCAAAAAAGTACGAACAAATCTTGCTAATCAATTCGGAAAAAGCAGAATTCACAACGAACCTTTAGGAAATATTTTGGTTATTGGAGCCTGGAATTATCCTTATCAGCTTTCGTTATCTCCAATTGTTGCAGCTTTAGCAGCCGGAAACTGCTGTATCTTAAAACCCAGCGAAATTGCCGAAAATACAATGAAAGTGATGGCAAAAATCATCAATGAAAATTTTCCACCGGAATATTTATACGTTTATGAAGGCGGAATTGACGAGACCACAGAACTTTTAAAGCTCAAATTCGATAAAATATTCTTTACTGGAAGCACAAAAATCGGGAATATCGTTTACAAAGCTGCAGCAGAAAATTTAACTCCGGTTGTTCTGGAATTGGGAGGAAAATCACCTGCAATCATTACTAAAGACGCTAATCTTGAAGTCGCTGCTAAAAGAATTGTTTGGGGAAAATTTTTAAATGCCGGACAAACCTGTGTTGCTCCGGATTACTTATTGGTTGAAGAATCTATACAGGAACAGTTTTTAGAAATGCTGAGAAAAAACATTCAGCAATTTAAATATGAACCTCAATCTGAACATTATACAAAAATCATTAATCAAAAAAATCTTCAGCGATTAATAAAGCTTATTGAGCAGGATAAAACTTATTTTGGAGGAAATTATGATGAAGAAAAACGATATATAGAACCCACAATCTTAACAAATATTAATTGGAAAGATGAAGTGATGCAGGAAGAAATTTTCGGTCCTATTTTACCCGTCATTTCTTTTACCAATTTTAATTTGATTTTAAATGAAATTATAGAACTCGAAAAACCTTTGGCCGCTTATTTATTCACCAATAATTCTGAAGAAAAAGAAAATTTTAAAAATAAAATCTCTTTTGGCGGAGGTTGTATTAACGACGTGATCATGCATTTAGGAAATGAAAACCTTCCGTTTGGTGGCGTTGGAAATTCCGGGATCGGAAATTATCACGGAAAATTTGGTTTTGAAACCTTTTCACATCAAAAAGCCATTTTAGAAAGAGCAACCTGGGGCGAACCGAATATAAAATATCCGCCTTATTCTGAGAAAAAGCTAAGCTGGATCAAAAGATTTCTTTAAATAAAAAAACCGAGAAAATTTCTCGGTTTTACTTTTTTATGATTTCGGAGCCCATTGGTTGAAAAATGCTTTCGTTTTTTCCAAACTGTAGCCTTTTCCTTCTTCCAGAACGTCACTTTGTTGTACATGAATCATTTTGCCCGTTTTATCTAAAACAATAAAAACAGGATACCCGAATTTCTCTCCAGGATTTCCGTATTGACTAAAAACTTTTTCATTTTTATTATCCGGAGAATAATTTAAATGATAATAAAGATAATTTTTATCTACAATTTTCTTCAATTCCGGAGTTGTCTGTACATATTGGTTGAATCTCAAACACCAGATACACCAGTTTCCTCCCGCCTGAATCATAATATTTTTTCCTTCTTTCTTAGCCTGAGCTACAAGTTTATTGATATCAGCCTGCGCATCTGCTTTAGAATCATAAGGCTTGGGCAGCTTTGCTTTTTCTTCTGCCGCAGCTTTTTTCTTCGCTTCCAGTTCTGCTGCATCACTTTTCACCAACAAAGCTTTATCGTTTGAATTTTTAACTTTTGTTGGTTGATGTATCTTCTGTGCAAAAGCTAATGTGCTTAAGGCAAGAAGAGCTACTAACGACATTTTTTTCATACTTTAAAAATAAAAATAATAGTTATTACCAGCAAAAATGAAACCATATTTTTTTTATCACTAAATTTGCATACTTTATGAATCTTCTGATAAAAATACTTTTCCTGATTTCTAAGATGCCGCTAAAAATATTATATATTTTTTCGGATATTATCTTCTTTTTAAATTTCTATTTTGTAGGCTACAGAAAGAAAATTATTACCCAAAATCTAAAAAATTCTTTCCCTGAAAAAACAGATCAGGAAATTAAAGAAATAAGGAAGAAATTCTATTTAAATTTCTCAGATTATTTAGCAGAAACAGTAAAATCATTTAGTATTTCTGAGACCGAAACGCGTGTAAGAATGCAGCATATTAATCAGCATTTATTTCACGAGGCTAAAGCTGAAGGTAAAAATATCATTCTGATGGCGGGACATGTTTTCAATTGGGAATGGATGAATGCTTTGGCAACATTAACTCCGCAAAAAAATTCACATCCGGTTTACAGAAAAGTAAACAGCAGCTTTTGGGAAGATCAGATGAAGAAAGTCCGTAATAAATTCGGAAATGAAGCTCTTGAAGCCAATGAAGTGATTTTAAATATTTTCAGGAACCAAAACGACGGGGAATCTATTTATATGTTTGTGGCAGATCAAACTCCGCATGTTGCTCACGTCAATTATGGTTTAAAATTTTTAAATCAGCGAACTCCTGCTTTTATCGGTTATGATAAACTGGCAACAAGAATGGAGCTGATTTTTATTTACTGTGAAATGAAGAAGGTAAAAAGAGGTTTTTATCAGGTTAATTATCACAGAATTTATCCAGATGGAGAAAAGTTTGTAAAGAATGAAGTGGTAAGAAAATTTCATCAGCTGCTTGAAAATACCATCAGAAAAAACCCGGACAACTATCTTTGGTCACACAGAAAATGGAAATATCAGGATTCTATAAAAACTTATGACGGCGAATAAATGATAGAAAATTCTAAAAATATTGCCGTAGCAATCTTAAACTGGAACGGTAAAAACTGGTTACAAAAATTTCTTCCGAGCGTTATTCGTTTTTCTGAAGAAGCTGAAATATACGTTATCGATAATCATTCGACAGATGATTCTGTTGATTTTTTAAAACAAAACTTTCCTACTGTAAAAATTGTAATTAATGATAAAAATTATGGTTTTGCAGGCGGTTATAATGAAGGTTTAAAAAAAATAAATGCGGAATATTACTGTCTTCTGAATTCTGATGTAGAAGTGACAGAAAACTGGATTAACCCTGTTTTAAATTTATTTGAAAAAGATCCTTCAATTGCTGCGATTCAGCCTAAAATTTTATCTTTTAATAATAAAAATTATTTTGAATTTGCCGGAGCTGCAGGTGGTTTGATCGATAATTTAGGTTATCCTTACTGCAGAGGAAGAGTTTTTGACGATGTGGAAGAAGATAAAGGGCAATACGATGACGAAACTGAAATTTTCTGGGCTTCAGGATGTTGTTTTTTTATCAGATCAAAAGATTTTTGGGAACAGAATGGTTTTGATCAAAGATTCTTTGCGCATCAGGAAGAAATTGATCTTTGCTGGAGGTTAATCAATTCCGGGAAGAAGATATTTTATACCGGAAAATCTGAAGTTTATCATGTTGGTGGCGGAACTTTAAATAAGCAAAGCGCACAAAAAACATATTTAAACATCAGAAATAATCTTTCAATGATGCTTAAAAATTTGCCTTTTCCAAAATTGATTGGGTTGATTTTTTTCAGGTTGTGTTTAGACGGAATTGCATCTTTATACTTTGCTTACAAAAACGGATTTTCACATCTTTGGGCAGTTGCAAGAGGACATTTTGGCTTTTATGCTCAACTTCCTGAAACAATTAAGCGCCGTCAAAAGCATCAAAAATCAGAATATTACCAAACAAAGTGGCTTATTTTTAAGCACTTTTTAGGAGGTAAAAAATAATATCAATCATCACTTATTATTAATAATTTATGGACTTCTGCGCATTAGATTTTGAAACCGCCACTCACGAGAAGCATTCTGCCTGTGAATTGGGAATCTGTATTGTTCAGGATTCTAAAATCGTGGAGACCAAAACATGGCTGATAAAACCGCCAAGTTACCCTTATTTTCATCAGAGAAACATTGATGTACACGGCATTTTACCGAGTGATGTAAAAGACGCACCAAGGTTTGATGAAATCTGGTATGAAGTACAGGATATGATGTACGGAACTTTGATGATTGCTCACAATGCAAGTTTCGATGCAGGAGTTTTAAAGGGATGTCTTGATTATTACGGAATGTTTACCCCAAAATTGAATTATCTCTGCAGTATTCAGTTAGCCAAAAAATCTTGGAATTATCTTCCGAAATATGGCTTAAAACATCTTGCGGAGTATCACGATATTCAGTTTAAACATCACAGAGCCGGAGATGATGCAGAAGCTTGCGCAAGAATTTCGCTTTTAGCTTTTGAAAAACTGTTTCTTACCAGCAATGATGAGGTTTCAGAGTTCATGAAGCAGAAAATTAAAATGCTTTAATCTTTGAATTTCCACTCAAAAAATTCTCTTATTTAGATATTTTAAAATAATTTAGGTTTAATTTAATTGCTTAAAACCTCAGACACCAAATTAAATTTAGGAATATCTATTTCAAACTGCTCTTTGGTATATAAGTTTTCAACCAAATATTTTCCGCTCATATTTCCTACGCCTGAACGCAGCATCACATTCGAAAAATAAGCAAAGTTATTTCCGATTTCTACATCGGGAGTCAGTCCAATCACACCATCACCTACAACTTCTGTAAACCCAAACCCTACATCGAAAATAAGCCATTTTCTTTTAAGGACTTTAATCGGGAAATCACCATCGTTTTCAATCACAATGTTATACTTAAAAACGTAACGGTTTTCTGAAGGATAAGAGTTCATACTATCATATTCAGGGTCTACCGAAACTTTGATATTAGAAGTAATTTTAGAAAACATTTCATTCAATTTAAAACATTAAATACAAAAATCTCGCCTTTTTCAAGGCGAGATTGTAGATATATATCTATTTAAAAAAATATTATAATCCTAAGCCTTTTCTTTCGTCTCCACCCAATAGAATTTCTACCGGATTATCGATCCCTTCTTTTACCGCAACAAGGAATCCTACAGATTCTTTACCGTCGATAATTCTGTGATCGTAAGACATTGCAACATACATCATTGGTCTGATTACAACCTGTCCGTCAACCGCAACCGGTCTTTGGATGATGTTGTGCATTCCTAAAATTGCAGATTGTGGCGGGTTAATAATTGGCGTAGACAACATGGATCCGAAAGTACCACCATTTGTAATAGTGAAAGTACCACCAGTCATTTCGTCAACCGTAATTTTACCGTCTCTTACTTTGATAGCCAAATCTTTGATGTTTCCTTCAACGTTTGCGAAAGACATGTTTTCAGCATTTCTCAATACAGGAACCATCAATCCTTTAGGACCTGAAACTGCAATTGAAATATCGCAGAAATCATAATTAATTTTGAAATCTCCGTCGATAGATGCATTTACATCAGGATACATTTGTAATGCTCTTGTAACCGCTTTTGTAAAGAAAGACATGAAACCAAGTCCTACTCCGTGTTTTTGAGCAAATTCTTCTTTATATTGCTTTCTTAATCTGAAAATCTCAGACATATCAACTTCGTTGAAAGTTGTCAACATTGCAGTTTCGTTCTTTACAGAAACTAATCTCTGAGCGATTTTTCTTCTAAGAACTGAAAGTTTAGTTGTTGTA
This sequence comes from Chryseobacterium scophthalmum, assembly GCF_900143185.1. Lineage (NCBI taxonomy): Bacteria > Pseudomonadati > Bacteroidota > Flavobacteriia > Flavobacteriales > Weeksellaceae > Chryseobacterium > Chryseobacterium scophthalmum. The sequence goes on from NZ_FSRQ01000001.1 coordinate 984,302, forward strand.
GTAGATCTTGCACCTGTAGCTGTTAAAGAGCTTCCTCCCATTGCAGGAACAGCAGCTAATTCAGCATCAGATTTAGAGATTCTTCCGTCTCTTCCAGAACCTGAAACCTGAGCAGCATCAATTCCTTTTTCGTCAAGAATTTTCTTGGCAGCCGGAGAAGGAGTTCCTGTAGCGTAAGACTGAGGAGCAGCCGGAGCTGGTTTTGGAGCTTCTACTTTTGCAGGTTCAGCAGCTTTAGCTTCTTCCTGTTTTGGAGCTTCAGCAGCAGGAGCAGCACCTTCCGGTTTAGCTGCAGCCATATCAATTAAACAAACAACCTGACCTACTTGTACCACATCACCTTCTTCAGCTTTTAAAGTGATAATACCACTTTCTTCTGCAGGTAATTCTAAAGTTGCCTTGTCTGAATCTACTTCAGCGATTGGTTGATCTTTTTGTACATAATCACCATCTTTTACAAGCCAAGTTGCAATTTCAACTTCTGTAATTGATTCTCCCGGTGAAGGAACTTTCATTTCTAAAATTGACATATCGTATTTTTTATTTTTTTAATTGATATTTATTAAGACTTTGAGAAAATAGATAAAAGATGAAAGACTAATTTCTAACCTCTAATTTCTAGTTTCTATTTTTTATTAAGCTGTTACTGGTCTTTTAGCCGGAGCATCGTCTCTGTCGAATACTCTGTTGATTACAGCATTTTGATTTTTTTCAAACATTTTGTGACTTCCCGGAGCCGGTGCACCACTTGGTACCGGAGAAACAACCTGAATTCCTGTATCTCTGAAATTTCTTAAGATATAAGACCAAGCTCCCATGTTTTCTGGTTCTTCCTGAGCCCAAATGATTGATTTTCTGTTATCATATTTAGCAAAAATAGCTTCGATAGCATCAGTTTGAAGCGGATATAACTGCTCGAATCTTACCAATGCAACATTTTCACAATTTAATTCTTCTTTTTTAGCTAATAATTCGAAGTATAATTTACCTGAACAAAGAACTAATTTTTCAACTTTTGCAGGATCTGCAGTAGGATCATCTAAAATCGGCTGGAATCCTTTGTTTGAGAAATCTTCAAGCGGCGAAACCACTTTCGGATGTCTTAATAAAGATTTTGGACTCATCACGATCAATGGCTTTCTGAATGCCCATTTCAACTGTCTTCTCAATAAGTGGAAATAGTTTGCCGGAGAAGTAATATTCGCAACAACCATATTCTCATTAGCACAAAGCGTAAGGAATCTCTCCAATCTTGCTGAAGAGTGTTCTGCACCCTGTCCTTCTGAACCGTGAGGTAACAACATTACCAAACCGTCCTGAATCTTCCATTTTTCTTCTGCTGCAGCCAAATACTGGTCAACAATAATCTGAGCTCCGTTGACGAAATCTCCGAACTGAGCTTCCCAAATCGTTAAAGTATTCGGAGATGCCATTGCATACCCGTAATCAAATCCTAAAACTCCGTATTCTGAAAGGTGAGAGTTGAAAACATCAAATCTGCTTTCTGAAACTTCTTTTAAAGGAACATATTCTTCTTCTGTATCCTCAGTTTTTACAACAGCGTGTCTGTGAGAGAAAGTACCTCTTTCTACATCTTCACCAGAAATTCTTACGTTGTGACCTTCCACAAGAAGTGTAGCATAAGCCAACCACTCTCCAAGAGCCCAATCTAAAGAGTTTGCCTCAATAGCTTTGATTCTGTTATCGAAAAGTCTTGTAATCTTATTGATGAATTTTTTATCAGCAGGAAGTGTTGACATTTTAATTGCCAATTCTTTCAGCTTAGCTAAGTCATATTTTGTGTCAACAGCATCTTGTACAGCTCCTCTTTTTGCAATCGGGAAATTCGTCCAGTCATCTGCCATGAAAATATCCATCACATTCTTTTCGATTTCCTTAGAAGCATCAAAGTCTTTATCTAAAAGCGCTTTGAATTCTGTTTCCATTTTTGCAATTACATCATTTGACGTAACGTTGTCTTTCAACAGTTTATCTTTATAGATCTCTCTTGGGTTCTGATGTTTTGAGATTAATTTATACAAATTAGGCTGTGTAAATCTTGGCTCATCCCCTTCGTTATGACCATATTTTCTGTATCCTAATAAATCGATATAAACATCTTTACCAAATTTAGCTCTGAAATCAGCAGCAAAATGCATCGCATGAACTACCGCTTCTGCATCATCTGCATTTACGTGCATTACAGGAGATTCTGTTACTTTCGCAACATCTGTACAATACGTAGAAGATCTTGCATCCATATAATTGGTTGTAAATGAAACCTGGTTATTTACAACAATATGAACTGTACCTCCCGTTTTGTACCCGTCCAAAGTCATCATCTGAGCAACTTCGTAAGCAATACCCTGACCTGCCAATGCACCATCACCATGAATGATGATTGGTAAAACTTTAGAGTAATCTTTATACTTATCGTCTACTTTTGCACGACAAATACCTTCTACCAAAGCAGCAACAGTCTCTAAGTGAGACGGGTTTGGTGTCAAATTAATTGCAACCTCTTCTCCTGAAGCTGTTTTTATTTTTTTAGATGAACCTAAGTGATATTTTACGTCACCAGAGAATACATCTTCTTCAAATTCTTTTCCTTCAAATTCTGAGAAAATCTGCTTGTAAGATTTCCCGAAAATATTGGTTAAAACATTTAATCTTCCTCTGTGAGCCATCCCCAGAACAACCTCATCAACTCCTAACTGAGAAGATCTTGAGATCAACTGATCCAAAGCAGGAATTAAAGTTTCGCCACCTTCCAGTGAGAATCTTTTTTGCCCAACAAATTTTGTATGAAGATAATTTTCAAACGCAACCGCCTGATTTAATTTTAATAAAATTTCAGTTTTTTCGTTCGCCGAAAGAATTGGGTGGTTTTCGTTTACCTGAAGCCACTGCTTGATAAAGTCTTTCTCCTGAACGTTGTTGATGTGCATGTATTCCACACCAATAGAATCGCAGTAGATGCTTTGCAAGTGTGTAATCAAATCCTGTAAAGTTGCAGGACCTTTCATACCTGTTTCAACAGCGCAGTTGAATTTTGTATTTAAATCAGACTTGTCAAGTCCAAAATTTTCAATATCCAAAGTTGGCGTATAATGCCTTCTTTCACGCACCGGATTGGTTTTTGTAAACAAGTGACCTCTCGTTCTGTAAGCTTCAATAAGGTTTACCACCTTAAATTCCTTCTTGATGTGCTCCGGAACTTCACCGTTTGAAGCCGCCTGAGAAATCTGCTGCACTGCAGGTGAAGATTTCACCGAATTTTGCACGTACTGGATGCTTTCGTCATCACTGTAGTTCTCAATGGCAAAATCAAAGCCTTGAAAAAAGGCTTTCCATGATGGTTCTAAAGAGTCAGGAAATTTTAAGTATTGTTGGTATAAATCCTCAATTAACTGAGAATGAGCTGCGTTTAGGAATGAAAATCTGTCCATTATTACAGTTTATCTATTATTAAATTTTGTTTAACGTATTAATCTTCAAATTTAATAAAAAAAACCGAGTTGGGATAACCTCAAAACCTTAAAAAAAATATAAAAAAGAGAATTGGGAAAAAATCATCTGTAAACAGAGAGAGAAAGTTTCATATTAACATCCTGACCTTCCACAGGCGGTTCTATAAAAGTCTGATAAACATCACCATAGCGCATTTCATCTTTCTTTGCTTTTTGTATAAGTTGCTGAATTGCTTTTATTCTTGCCGGATAAGATCCTTTGAAATACATTACATAATTTTCTGTTGGGCTCACAGATCTGAAACTGAAATTATTATCTGAAATTCCAATTTTTTTTGATAATGGAATTCCGAAAAAATAAGATACCTCATTGTCTTTAAAATTATCGGCATCGGTAATAAGAACGGGATACCCCACTTCATCACTTTTTTTACCTAGATCCATCGTCACGAAATTATTTATTTTGTTATAATTCATGACAATATTTCTGTACAAAGCATCTTTTTTATTAGAAGTACTTACATTTACTCCCAAAATCATTTTCTCCTCTTCCTTTTCCACCATAAGACTGTCATATTTTATGGCAGCCAGCTGGTTATCTTTTTCTACTTTATTTCCTAAAACATTTTTAAGATTAAGCATGCTTTTCTCGATGTTATCAGCAAATTTATCTTCCGTCCAAAAATTCTGAGCTCTTGATAAAACTGATAACTTCGGAGTATGAACATACCAAGTGATCTTTGTTTTTTCAGCAGAAACTGCGGTAAATTTCACATCAATTAAAGTAGGATTTTCATCTTCATCTTCGAAAAGCTGATACCTCAACGTTTTGTTTGGGTTTTCGTAACGGATAAACATTTCGCCACCATCGTCGCTTTTAGGATCATTATAGCTGATTGCACTTCCTTTTCCTTCGTAAGGTGTGTAATAATCAATCGTAATGGTTTTTGAGCTGGAGAAAAAATTATTCCAACGGGTGAAATTCTGTAAATTATTAAACTGATTGAAGACCTTTTCTAAAGGATAATCTACTTCCTTCTCTATCGTAAATTCTTTACTTTCATCTACAAAATAATACATGGAAGCCGCATAAGCTCCCACTAACAAAACTATAATAACCGCTATGATTTTGAAAAAACGCATCGTACAAAAGTAATACAAATAAAAAAAGTGACCAATATCTTGATCACTCTTGTTTTTTATTTTTGATGGATGATGGAAGCTTGATGGCGGATGTTAATATGCAAATATTTAAGTTTTGATTAATAACAACCAAACTTCAAAGTTATAATCTCTCAAAACATCCATCTTCCAGCATCAAACTTCTAACCTCTCTTATCCAATGTGAGTTCCAGGAGGAAGTATCGCACCTTTTTTCACGACAACAATTCCATCCTGTACCGAATGTGTTCCGTAATCACCGTCCTGAAGATGTTTTCCGCCAATAATTCTTACATTATCACCGATGAAGCAGTTTTTATCTAAAATTGCTTTTTCAATGTAGCAGTATTTCCCGATTCCCATATTAGGTAAACCTTTTCTGTCATTATTTACAATTTCTGTAGTATTTTGATAAAAATCAGCTCCCATAATATAAGAATTTACAATCGTACTGCCTTTATCAACTCTTGTACGGTTTCCAATCACAGAATTTTCAATTTTATCTGCCATAATAATACATCCGTCTCCGAAAACAGCCTTGCTTACATACGAACCGTTCACTTTTGATGGCGGAAGCATTCTTGCACGCGTAAAAATTGGTGCTGATGAAAAAAGATTGAACTGTGGAAAATCGTGACACAAATCTAAGTTGGCTTCGTAGAAAGATTCAATGGTTCCAATATCCGTCCAGTAACCTTCATATTGATAACTTAACGTAGTGTATTTCCCTATAGAATTTGGGATAATATCTTTTCCGAAATCATCTCCCGCTCCATCTTCAAACATTTTTTTAAGAATGCTTTTAGAGAAAATATAAATTCCCATTGAAGCTAAAAACTCTTTTCCCTTCATTTTATTCTCGTCTGAAACTTCAGACTGTAAGCCTTCAAGTTCATCAAATCCTGGCTTTTCTACGAATGAAGTAATGTTTCCATCATCATCAGATTTTAAGATTCCAAAACCTGTTGCATCTTTTGCGTTGACAGGAATGGTTGCAATCGTAACATCACCTCCATTATCGATATGGAAATCGAGCATTTCATTAAAATCCATCTGATACAACTGATCTCCTGAAAGAATAAGAATATACTCATAATCGTATTTTTCAAGATGTTTCATCGATTGGCGAACCGCATCTGCAGTTCCCTGAAACCAGCTGTCACTGTCAACATTCTGCTCTGCAGCCAAAATATCTACAAAACCTTGACTGAAAATATCAAAGTGGTAAGAATTTTTAATATGCGAGTTAAGAGAAGCCGAATTAAACTGAGTCAAAACTAGGATCTTATTTAATCCTGAATTCAAACAATTCGAGATCGGAATATCTACCAATCTGTATTTTCCTGCAATCGGAACAGCGGGTTTAGACCTTGTATAAGTCAATGGAAAAAGCCTTGTTCCTCTACCTCCTCCCAACACAATAGAAATAACGTTGTGTTTCATAAATATCTGCGTTTTTTTAATTTTTATATAATGTTAAATATTTTTCAGCTGATTTTTCCCAGGCAAAGTCAAATTTCATATTAGACAAAACCAATTCATCCATTTGTGCTTTGTTTTTGTAAATATTCACACCACGACTCATCGCGTGAATAATATCGTCAACTCCGGGATAGGTAAAATTCAAGCCGGAACCTCCTGTTGTAATATCTTTTACAGTATCTCTCAATCCACCTGTATAACTCACGACAGGAACAGTCCCATAACGCATTGCATACATCTGATTGAGGCCGCAAGGTTCAACTCTTGAAGGCATCAACAAAAAATCTGCCGAAGCGTAAATTTTATGAGAAAGATGCTCTTTATATCCAATATCTGTCGCAAAATTTGAATAAACTGAATCTAATTCTTTCAACTGTTGTTCTATGTAAGCATTTCCTGAACCGAGAACGATAATATTCAAACCTCCAAAACTCTGCTTAATGCTTCGCCAAATTAAATCAGGAAGCAAATCTGCACCTTTTTCAGTAGCAAATCTTCCGATAAAAGCAAACAAAGGAAGTTCAGGATTTAAACCATATTCTTTACAAAGCTTAGCCTTGTTTTTCTTCTTTATTTTAAGCGCATTCTTACTATTAAAATTAAAATCGATCATCGGATCGGTTTGTGGATTCCAAACATCGGTATCAATCCCGTTGATAATTCCATAAGCTTTAGAAAATTCTTCTCTTACCAAACTTTCAAGGCCTCTGAAACTTACAAACAGTTCTTCAAGATACCCTTCGGAAACCGTTGTAAAAGCACTACAACACTTGATCATACTCGCCAAAGGATTAATAAATCCATTCCAGTCGAGAAGTCCCCATTTGTGATGATCAAAAGGAAGCATATAATTGACCATATCCCAACTCATCATTCCCTGATATTCTCCGTTGTGAATCGTTCCTATGGTTTTTACACCTTTTAAAAATTCAAACTCTTCACAATTTTCTATCATAAAAGGAACCAAACCGGTGTGGTAATCATGACAATGCAACACATCAGGACGAATTTTCATCGCCGTTAACCAATGTAAAACTCCTTGCTGAAAAGCTAAAAACTGAAAACTTTCATCTTCATAGCCGTATGGATTTTCACGATCGAGCAAACCGGGAATTTTCACCATAAACAATTCAAATCCCAAAACATCTGTAGTTTCTTTCATTACCTGAACCTGAAGCATATTGGGACCTTGATGAATAAACCCATCAAAAACCACTTCAAAATCATAATCGTACACAAAATGTTTATTGTACCAAGGCATTACTACTTTTGCGTTGACCTCTTTTATTTTGTTCTGATATTTTGGCAAAGCACCGACCACATCTGCAAGTCCGCCAACTTTTGCTACGGGATAACATTCTGTACTGAGGTGAAATATTGTCATTTTTTGTGTTGTTTAATCCTATTTAATTTATACTTTTTATCTTTTCTCTGTCTTAAAACAATTCCGGAAAGCGCAGGAAGATTCAGGCTTATTGATCTTGGGCGATTCATCCATTCATCATGATCTTCTCTGAAAATATTCGCCTCAACTCCGCTTCCACTGTATTTTTCATCATCAGAATTCAAAACTACTTCCCAGTGTGTTCCTAAATTTACGCCAACTTTATAATCTAAAACATTTGGGGTAAGATTTAAAATGACCATAAAAACATCATCCCGTCTTTTTCCTTTCCTTAAATAAATATATACAGAATTTTCTTTATCATTAGCTTCAACCCATTCAAAACCATTTTGATCAAATTGATTTTCAAAAAGTGCTGTTTCGTTCTTATACAGATGATTCAGATCCTTCACTAGAGTCTGCAAGCCTTTATGAACCGGATATTCCAATAAATGCCAATCTAAGCTCTGTTTAAAATTCCATTCATTGGTTTGCCCGAATTCATCTCCCATAAACAATAATTTTGCTCCTGGATGCGTAAACATATAAACGTATAAAGCTCTGAGATTAGCAAATTTCTGCCATTCATCGCCTTTCATTTTATAGATCAGACTGGCTTTTCCGTGTACCACTTCATCGTGCGAAAGCGGAATCATATAATTTTCATTATACATATACATCGAAGAAAAAGTCAGTTTGTTATGATGATGTTTTCTATTGATTGGATCTTCTTTAAAATAAAACAAAGTATCATGCATCCAACCCATCATCCACTTCATACCAAATCCTACTCCGCCTTCGTGGACAGGTTTTGTCAGCTTTGGAAAGTCTGAACTTTCCTCGGCAATGGTCATGATATTATTTCCAAATTCTTTATAAACTGCTGTATTAAATTCCTGAAGAAAAGCTTTTGCTTCAAGATTTACATTTTCTCCATAAATATTCGGTTCCCATTCACCTTCATTTCTTGAATAATCCAAATGAAGCATCGAAGTTACTGCATCAACCCGAAGTCCGTCTGCGTGATAACGATCGAGCCAGAAGACAGCATTTGAAATTAAAAAAGATTTCACTTCATTTCGTCCGTAATTAAAAATATAAGATTTCCAATCGGGATGAAACCCCTTTCTGGGATCTTCATGTTCATATAAATAAGAACCGTCAAAACGATGCAATCCATTTGCATCACCCGGAAAATGCGAAGGAACCCAGTCTAAAATAACGCCAATATCATTTTTATGAAGTTCATTAATTAAGAACATTAAATCTTGCGGAGAACCAAAACGAGACGTTGCCGCAAAAAAACCGGTAATCTGATACCCCCAACTCGGATCATAAGGATATTCCATCACAGGCATAAACTCTACATGAGTGAAACCCATTTCATTAATATAAGGAACCAGTTTCGAGGCGATATCTCTGTAATTAAGAAATTTTTCAGGATTGTTTTCGTTTCGTAGCCACGAACCTAAATGTAATTCGTAAACGGAAATCGGAGCATCTAAACTATTTTTTTGCCAGCGTTTTTCTTGCCATTCCTGATCTCCCCATTCATACCAATTGGTAGAAACCATTGATGCAGCCTGGAGATTTTGTTCCCAACTTAAAGCATATGGATCACTTTTTTCTAAAATTTTCCCCTGTACAGTTTCTATTGCATACTTGTAAAGTGTACCCAAGGAAAGTGCAGGAATAAAGCCTTCCCAAATCCCGGATTGATCCCATCTCGGAAAAAGGATGTGTTCGCGGTGATTCCAGTTATTAAAATTCCCGATAACGGAAACTTTTTTAGCATTCGGAGCCCAAACCGAAAAATAAACCCCTTTTATTCCGTCTTTCTCAACAGAATGAGCACCAAACTTTTCGTAGAGTCTGTAATGTTTACCTTCTTTAAAAAGATAGACATCATGATCCGTAAAAAGGGTGTAGGTTTTTACAAAATTCATCATAATCGGTTTTGGTCTACATCATCATAAACATATATCTTTTACAGAATTACGATGACTACCAAATATATAAAATTTTCCCTTGGCAAAAGCTATTTTTAATCAATATTAAAAAGAATTCATAAAAATATTTTTTATAAATTTAAAAGTTTTAAAACCGTTAAAAACACATAATGAAATTTACGCTCAATACGGCAGAAAAAGACAACAGACCTATTTTCATCACCGGAAATTTTAATAAATGGAATCCGAAAGATTACAATTTTCAACTTACAATTTTGGATGAAAACACCTACAGCATTGACATTGAAGACCAATTGCTCGGTGATGACATAGAATATAAATTCACAAAAGGCGGGTGGGAAAATGTAGAACTGGATCAATATGGAAACATTACGCCCAACAGAAAAGTCAAAAAAAAATCTGGAACAACCAATGATTTTGTAGAAAAATGGAGATTCAACTGGGGACCATTTAAAGATGAGTTCTTCCCTATTGTTGAGGTTATTTCTGAAGAATTTTACATTCCGCAGCTTGACCGTTACCGAAAAGTTTGGGCGCTTCTCCCCTACGATTATTATATTTCAGATAAAAAATATCCTGTTCTTTATCTTCAGGATGCTCAAAATTTATTCAATGAAGGCAGTGCATATGGAAACTGGGAAATCGACAAAAAGCTATCTATTCTTGCGGAATACGGTCGTGGAGATGTTATTGTAATCGCAGTAGAACACGGAAGCGAAGACCGAATTAAAGAATATATTTTTGATAATGATAACGTTGCCAACGGATCTGAAGGAAAAAAATACATCAGATTCGTTACAGACACTTTAAAACCTTTTATTGATGAACATTATCGCACAAAAAAAGACCGCGAAAACACAGGGATCGGCGGAAGTTCTTTAGGAGCGCTCATTAGTTTGTACAGTGGGTTTCTTTATCCTGAAGTTTATTCTAAACTGCTTATTTTTTCACCTTCGCTTTGGATAGAACCTAATAATAACTTTCCGATGATGAGTTTCAGAGTTCCTTTTAAGACTAAAATCTATCTTTATGGAGGCGAACAGGAAGGAGCTAAAATGGTAAAAAGAATTCAGGTTTTTGAAAATTATTTAAAACGGTGGGAAAAGAAAAATCTTTTTGATTTTGAATTTAAAACCAATATCAATCCCGACGGAGAACACAGCGAATTTTATTGGTCACAGGAATTTCCTAGAGCGATTGAATGGCTTTTCTATAACAATACAGAAAATCCTGTTGAAGTAACACCACAACAGGAAAATATTAAAAATAAAACGATTTAAAAATGCAATTATTCAACAAAAAAAATAAACAATACGCTCAGATTTTTCAATTATTCACAGAAGAATCCTGGACTTTAAACTCTAAAAAATTCAACAAAAATATTGCCCTTCTTTTTTCAGGAAAAAAACATGAAGTCTTTATTGAAACCAATGAAAAAACCATCACTTATTATATAGGTCTTGGAAAAGAAACTTTACAGAATTTTGAATTTCAGCAAATTGGAGTAAAATTCTCTCAGACTCAGAAAAAAAATATACAAACCGTACCTACGTTATTAATTTCTGAATTCATCAATCAAAAACAATTTGAAGAGTTCACAAAAGGATTACTATTGGGAACTTACACTTACCCATTTGATAAAACCCATCCTTTTTGGAATAAATCTTTCGAGCTTCATTTTGGGAATTTAAGCCAGAAAAAATTAGATACTATTTCTTCAAGAATAGATGCGATCTGTGAAGGACAAGTAGCTTGTCAGGATTGGCTTAATAAACCTGCCAATTTAAAAAAGCCTGAGATTTTCAATACTTATCTAAAGAATTTAGCCAAGAAAAATCAGCTGAAATACACTGTTTTTAATAGAAAAAAGTGTGAAGAATTAGGTCTTGGAGCTTTCCTTTCTGTTAATCAGGGAAGTGCTTATGATGCAGCTTTTACTATTTTGGAATATAAAACAACGGAGAAAAATGCCAAAACTTTTGGACTTGTAGGAAAATGCGTTTTATTTGACACTGGAGGAATTTCCTTAAAAGCCTCAGACAATATGCACTACATGAAATCTGACATGGGAGGCGCAACCGCAGTGATTGGAGCGCTAATTTACGCATCGCAAATGAAACTTCCCGTTAACATTACAGCAATTTTACCGATTACAGACAATGCAATTTCTGAAAATGCCTACTTACCAAGCGATGTCATCACGGCTTACAACGGAAAAACAATTGAAGTATTAAACACCGATGCAGAAGGCAGAATGACTCTTGCAGACGGCCTGTCTTACCTTTCAAAAAATTATAAAACCGATATTTTAATTGATCTTGCAACCCTTACAGGAAGTTCTGTAAGAATGTTTGGAGATACTTGTGGAGCGATGTTTTCTAACAATGAGGATTTGAAAAATCTTTTAATTAAAACCGGTGATAAGACTAATCAGAGATTATGGAATCTGCCATTATGGGATGTTTGGTTGGATGATTTTAAATCTGATGTTGCCGATTTTAAAAATATTTCAATGAAACCTCTCGGAGATTGTATTATTGCTGCAAAATTTCTGGAGCAATTCATCGGAAACCATCCCAACTGGGCACATCTCGACATTGCAGGAGTTGCATTTGGAAGTGTAGGATACGCAAAAGAAAAAGCAGCAACCGGCTTTGGAGTGCAATTACTGGCCGATTTAATCGAAAATTATCATTAAAAATTAGTTTTTTAAAATTTTTCTTCTTATACTTGATTAGTAATTTTCAAAAGCACACCGATTATCAATTTTTAATATTAAATAATCAATAATCATAAGCTTTTATTTTTTATAATTTAATAAAAATTAAAAATCATTATATGAAGGAGAAAACCATCGTATGTATTTCGTGCTATTATAAAGGTTACGATTTTATGGACGAGATGAAAAAACTCGGTAATAAAATCATCCTCGTAACATCGGAAAATTTAAAAGACAAAAACTGGCCATGGCACGCTGTCGATGAAGTTTTCTATATGCCGGAGATAAAGCCTTCGGTCTGGAATCTCGATCATCTTATTCAGGGATTTTCTCACTTGATGAAAACCAGGAAAGTAAATGCTGTAATCGCTTTGGATGATTATGATGTTGAAAAAGCTGCACTGATTCGTGAGACATTCCGTATTCCCGGGATGGGACAGACAACGCACCGTTATTTCAGAGATAAACTGGCCATGCGTCAAAAAGCAAAAGATTCTGGAATCAACGTTCCTGAATTTACCGCTGTGTTTAATGATCAGGAAGTAAAAGATTTCACCGAAAAAGTTTCTCCGCCTTGGGTTTTAAAACCACGTTCAGAAGCTTCAGCATCAGGAATTAAAAAATTAAAAACTCAGGAAGAACTTTGGAATGCTTTGGAAAAACTGGGTGAAGAAAGACATTTATTTCTTCTCGAAAGTTTTAAACCGGGCGATGTTTATCATGTAGACAGTTTAACATTCAATAAAGAAATTGTTTTTACTTCTGCTTCAAAATACCTAGCTCCACCGATGCAGGTTTCTCATGAAGGCGGGGTTTTCAGAACCAAAACTTTAGGAAGATATTCTGAAGAATTTAAAGCTTTGGAAGAAGCTAATGCTAAAGTTTTAAACAATTTTGGTTTATTGAATGGTGCTACTCACACAGAATTCATTCGTGGTAAAGAAGACAAAAAATGGTATTTCCTCGAAACTTCCTCAAGAGTTGGAGGCGCCCATATTCCAGATTTGGTAGAAGCTTCGAGCAACATTAATATCTGGCGTGAATGGGCGAAAATTGAAGATGCACTATTAAGAGGAAATCATTACGAAGTTTCAAAACCGACTGGATATTATTCGGGATTGATTGTTGCGCTGATTAAAGATTTAGCTCCCAATTATAAAGATTTTGAATGTGAAGAAGTCGTGAAATTTCTTCCAATCGACTATCATGTAGGAATTGTTTATAAATCGAAAGATTCTGATATTGTTCAGGACAGACTTGATTCTGCAGCTGAAAAGATTCATGCGGAGATGCTGAATGTACTTCCCCCGAAAGATAAACCGAGTTCTTAATTTTAATGAATAGAAAAATTGACATTCAAGAAATTATAGATTTTATAACATTTAATTTACCAAAAGAATCTAATTTAAAAACTAATTTAAACACCATCAAATTTGGAAAATGGGAAAGTAAAGCATATTACAAATTTGTTGATTCTACAGGTGCAAATAAACCTGGATCAAAATGGCAGTTTAAAGAAAATATTATTTTAGAACATCCAAAATATAAAACAATTGTTCTGGATATTCTTCAAGATGATCAACTGGGTGGAATTGAATTCATTAAGTTCATATAATATTAACACAAATAAAAGCTCAAACAATAAAATATGCCACATATAGAACATACAGATTATTATTCTAATATCTTAGGAACAAGCCTTAAAGTGGAAGTTACGGGACATTACGGTTATCCGATTATTATGTTTCCGACTTCACAGGGTTTATATACTCAAAATCATGATTTTCACCTGAACAGTAGCATCAATTATTTTATTGAACAGGGAAAAGTAAAATTATACAACGTTCAAACCATTGATGCATGGACTTTTTATGACGAAAAAATTTCGCCGCAACAAAGAATAAAAAATTACGAAAAATATGTCCAGTTTCTGATTCAGGAATTTGTTCCTTATATCCAAAAACTTCATCAGATCCATCGTGTTGCGATTGCAGGAGCGAGTTTCGGAGGTTATCATGCAGCTAATTTTGCATTCAGATTTCCTGATGTGATTTCGCATTTATTCTGTCTTTCGGGAGCATTCAGCATTCGAAATTTCATGGATGGATATGATGGTGAACTCGTTTATTTTAACTGTCCAAGAGAATTTGTAAAAAACGATGAAGCGTGGAAATATAAGCATATGCACATTGTTTTAAGCACTTCTGATGAAGATATATGCAAAGATAAAAATGTGGAAATGGCAGGGATTTTAGCCTCAAAAGGAATTGATTTCTGGTATGACGAAAAAAAATGGATCAATCACGACTGGCCACTTTGGAGAATGACTTTTCCAACGTACATCGGGGCATTTTTTTAAATTAAAACAACTCAAATATTAATATTAAATCATTAAAAAAACAAATTATGGCAAAAAAAGTAGGAATTTTATTCGGGATGGAAGATACATTTCCGTGGGCATTTATTGATAAAGTAAACGAACTTGGAGGTGGAGAAGTAATCGCTGAAGCTGTGAATATAGATAAACTGGAGCAAGGTGCAGATTATGGTTATGCCGTGATTATCGACAGAATTTCTCAGGATGTTCCTTTCTACAGAGCTTATCTTAAAAATGCAGCTTTAAACGGAACCTATGTAATCAATAATCCTTTTTGGTGGAGTGCTGATGAAAAATTCTTCAACAATGCTTTAATGACGAAACTTGGAATTCCTTTACCTAAAACCGTTTTACTTCCTTCACACGAAAGACCTACAGATACCTCAGAAACTTCATTCAGAAACCTAAAGTTTCCACATGATTGGGAATATATTTTTGATTACGTAGGATTTCCGGCTTATATGAAACCTCATGATGGTGGTGGCTGGAAAAGCGTATACAGAGTAGAAAACCCGCAGGATCTTTGGGATAAACTGAGCGAAACAGAACAATTAGTAATGATGGTGCAGGAAGAAATTGTTTTCCAGGATTATTACAGAGTATATTGTTTAGGACAAAAATACGTTCACATTATGCCGTATGAGCCAAGAAATGCACCTCACTTGAGATATGAAACTACTCATCAAACAGAAGGTGAAGATTTGAAAAAATTATTGAAAACAATTCATGATTATACCATTAAAATGAATCAGGCTTTAGGATATGATTTCAACACCGTAGAATTTGCGGTAAGAGACGGAATTCCTTATGCAATTGATTTCTGTAACCCAGCTCCGGATGCAGACAAAAACTCTGTAGGAGAAGAAAATTTTGCATGGATTGTAGAACATTCTGCAAAATTAGCCATTGAAAAAGCTAAAGAATATGTTCCCGGAAAACCTAATATTTCGTGGGGAACTTTTGTAAAAGACTCTGTAAAATAAAAACCTAAAAAAAACACTGAAAAAAAAATGCATCAATTTACAATAGGAATCGAAGAAGAATATCAGATTATCGATGTTGAAAGCCGCGATTTAATTTCTCATGTTTCAAAAATTATTGAAGGCGGAAAAGCTGTTTTAAGCGAAAATTTAAAACATGAAATGCACGAATCAATGATTGAAATGGAAACCGGAATTTGCCAGAATATTCAGGAAGCTCAGGCTGAACTCACCAATCTTAGAAGACATTTGATCAATACAGCTCATGAACAGGGACTTCGTGTTTCCGGCGGTGGAACTCATCCTTTTTCAAACTGGGAACACAACACGATTACAAATGGTGAACGTTACAACAAAATTGTAGACGATATGGGCGATGTTGCCCGTGGAAATCTTATTTTTGGATTACACGTTCATATTGGAATTCCTAACCGTGAAGAAGGCGTGAGAATACAGAATGTAATGCGTTATTTCCTTCCACATGTTTATGCACTTTCCGTAAACTCTCCTTTTTGGATTGGAAGAAGCACGGGCTTTAAATCTTACAGACAGGAAATTTTCGTCAAATTTCCAAGAACCGGAATTCCAAGTTACTTTAATTCGTTGGCAGAGTTTGACAGTTATGTTGATCTTTTGGTGAAAACCGGAACGATTGACAATGCTAAGAAAATCTGGTGGGATCTGCGTGTTCATCCATTTTATCCGACCATTGAGTTCAGAATTTGTGATATGCCTCTAAGAATTGAAGAAACGGTTTGTTTGGCTGCAATCATGCAGAGTTTAGTGGCTAAAATTTACAAGCTTCACCAGCAGAATTTAAGCTTCAGAAGCTACAGAAGATTATTGCTTAACGAAAATAAATGGCGTGCTTCCAGAGATGGAGTTCATTCTAAACTGATTGATTTTGGTAAAGAAGAATCGGTACCTTATCCTGATCTTTTAAAAGAACTTTTAGAGTTTATTGATGATGTTGTAGATGATTTAGGATGCAGAAAAGAAGTAGAATATGCCTGGAAAATTTTGGAAAACGGAACCGGTGCAGACCGACAATTAGCCGTCTATAAAGAAACAGGCGACTTAAAGAAAGTCGTTGATTATATGATATCTGAGACAGAGTACGGCATCACGCATAACCAAACTGCTTTATAATAATTTCATAACTTTGCAGAAATTATGTGGTTATGAAAGATGTAAGAATTGCTTTGCTGGATATGAACAACAATCAGGCGAATCAGGGATTTAAAAATATAAAAGAAATCTCTGAGAATTTCCAGAAGCAATCGGAAGAAAATATAAGTATTACAGGTTTTGATGTAAGACATAAAAATGAAATTCCAGACATTGAAGATTTTGATATATTCATTTCTTCAGGTGGACCGGGAAATCCTCACCGTGAAGGCTTTGAATGGGAGCAGAAATTTGCAGATTTTTTAGATTCAGTTTATGAATATAACAAACATAATGATACAAAAAAATATCTTTTTCTGATTTGTCATTCTTTCCAATTGGCAAGTATTCATTGGGATTTAGGAAATATCTGTAAAAGAAAATCTTATTCTTTTGGAGTGCAGCCAATTCATAAAACGGAAGAAGGTGAAGCTGAATTTTTATTCAAAAACCTACCCGATCCTTTTTATGCTGTAGATTCCAGAGCATATCAGTTTATTGAGCCTAATGTAGAGCGTTTTGAAGAATTAGATATGAAAATGGTGGCGATTGAAAAATCTCGTCCTCATATCGATTTGGAGCGGGCAATTATGGCAGTTCGTTTTTCTGATGAAATTTTCGGAACACAGTTTCATCCTGAAGCTAATCCTGACGGAATGATTGAAAATCTGAAAGACGAGAAAAATAAAGAAGCTATGATTGAAAATTACGGTATGGAAAAATATCTGGAAACCGTAGACAGAATTAATGACGAAGACAAAATCGTTCTTACACAATCTCAGATTCTACCTCGTTTTTTAAGCGATGCTAAGAAAAATATTTTGAAACAAAATACGGCAACAGCCTGATAAAAAATTCAAATAAAAACAATTAAAATCGAGCATTATTGCTCGATTTTTTAAATCACAAAAGAAAAAAATTATGATCCAAAAATACAGAAAACAGTTTAACGAAGAATTCACCAGCGAAAAATACGATCAGATAAAATCGATATTAGAAGAAAAAAGCGGCATACAACCTACCTTCAGATTGTCTGAAAGTCCTATTTTTTTAACTCATGAATTCAAAGAAAAATTAGTTTCGGCAAGTGAAAGTATTATTGATCAGATTAAAAACTTCCCCGAAGGAACTTTAGAAAACTCGATTCCTGAAAACTGTAAAGTTCCCAACGATACCAAACAACCTCATTTTTTCACCATAGATTTTGGGATTTGCAGAAGCGAAAACGGTAAAATAGAACCTCAACTGATAGAATTGCAAGCGTTTCCTTCGCTGTATGCATTTCAGAATGTTTATGAAGATACTTTTTGTGAGGTTTATCCATTCTTAAATCAATTAAAAAATAATATTTCGGATGAACATTATCAGAAACATTTATATGAATTGATTGTTGGTAAAGAAAATCCTGAAAACGTTGTTTTGCTTGAAATTTATCCTGAAAAACAGAAAACGGCTATTGATTTTGCTTTAACCGAAAAACTTTTAGGAATAAAAACTGTTTGTCTAACTAAAGTAAAAAAGCAGGGAAATCACTTATTTTATGAGCGCAATGGTGAACTGATCAGAATCAAAAGAATTTATAACCGCGTCATTTTTGATGAGCTTGATAAAATTCCTGATCTTAAAACTGAGTTTAATTTCCGTGAAGATGTAGATGTAGAATGGATTACTCATCCGAATTGGTTTTTTAAAATTTCTAAATATCTTCTGCCTTTGCTAAAACACGAGTTTGTTCCGAAAAGCTATTTTCTGCACGAGTTTCCTGAAAATGAAAGCCTTGAAAATTTTGTTTTAAAACCTTTGTTTTCTTTTGCAGGTAGCGGTGTAAATCTAAATCCCACAAAAGAGATTACTGATGCTATTTTAGATAAAAAAAATTATATCTTGCAGCGAAAAGTAAACTACGAACCAGTTTTTGAAGATATCAACGGAGATTTCTCAAGAGCCGAAATTCGTTTACTTTATATCTGGAAAGAAAATGAAGAAAGACCAATTTTACTTCAAAACCTTTCAAGAATGACAAAAGCTGCAATGGTAAATGTAGATTTTAACAAAAAAGATGCAATCTGGATTGGCAGTTCTCATGCGTTTTTTGGGGAAGAATAAAAATAATAAATACATATGGAAGAAAAATCAGTTTTTGATGAATTTGATCATCAATTAGACACAAAAAGAAGAAGAAATCTATTGCCTATCTGGATAAAAGTTTTCACTTGGCTTTTCTTTGCTTGCGGTTTTATTGGTGTTTTAATTCTGGCTTTCGGATTTTTCTTGGGCAAAATTAACTTATCTCTTTACGGGCTTGAAACTGATAAAGCATATAGTTTAATAGGATTTTTCCTCACAGCTTTATTTATTTTAAAAGGCATTGTCTCGTACGGATTGTGGTTTGAACAAGATTGGGGAATAAAAATCGCAAAAATAGACGCAATTATCGGGTTAGTAGTTTGTGGAATTTCAATGTTTGTTTTACCATTTTTTACTAAAAATTTTGAATTACGACTTGAAGTTGCTGTTTTAATTCCTTACTTGATTAAGCTCCAAAAAATAGAGAAAAACTGGTAGTAAAAAAAGATAAAATTTGGACAAGCAGTTTTAATGCTTTTTTGGGGAACAATAGTTTATGAAAATGAATAAATATGTATTAAAAATCATTTTGCCGATTATTTTAGTTTTTACTTTTAAGCTGAATGCTCAACAAAAAATTTATTCTAAACAGGAAATTGGAAAATTTAAAGAAAATGAACAATTTTACCTCAATAAAAAAGTAAAAGACCTTTTAAGAGACCTTAAAGTAAATTTTGAGATAGCTTACGTTGGCGGCGGCTGGTCTGAAGAAATGAGTTTCATTGTTTTAAGATTTAGTAATCGAAAAGATGAATATCAACTTCAGCAAAAAGGAATACAACCTGCAAGATTAACGCTTTTTATTAAAGAACAAGACGTTGAAACCAATAAGCTTTTTTATTCTGAAACAAAGAGGATCGGATTTTATAGAGACAGCCTAAAAAATAAATCTAATCAACAGATTTTAAAGGATTACAAAAACCTTACTATAGGCATGATTTACGCTAATTCTGAGCAGCCGGAAATAAAAAAAGGAGTAAATTAACTTTACTCCTTTTTTTATTTTAAAATTTATCGTCTTCAAGCAATTCCCTCGCCTGATAATCCTGTACAAGGTCAATCGCATTAGAAATTACATCACTTAGAGCTGTAATAAAAGTTCCTTCTTCTGCCATTCCCATTGCGTGTTTCAGCGCATCAATTTCTTTAGGAATCGTTTCGTAGCTAACATCTCTTCCCGAAGATTGCATTCCGTCAATAATCAAACCGTTGATTTCTTCTTCTGTTCTTCCTCGAAGATGTTTTTCGTTTCTGATGATAATATGATCAAACATTCTTCCGGCAATTTTTCCGCACAGTCTGATGTCTTCATCTCTTCTATCTCCCACACCGGAAATAATTCCGATTTTCTTGGTAGATTCTACATTTTTAAGATAATCTTCAATCGCTTCATAGCCTGCAGGATTGTGTGCAAAATCTATTAAAACTTTAAAGTTTTTAAATTTAAATACATTCAGTCTTCCCGGAGTCAACTGTGCACTTGGAATAAATGTACGAAGTGAATTTGAAATATCCTCAATTCCAAAACCATAAAGATAACAAGCCAAACTAGCCGCCAAAACATTATCTATCATGAATTTTGCCTTTCCTTCCATTGTAATCGGGAAATCTTTTACTTTTCCGATTCTTATTTTCCAATCCCCTTTTTTAATGGTTACATAGCCTTCTTCATAAACACAGGTTGTGCGCCCTTCTTTAGCGAATTTTTTGATGTATTCATTATTTTCATCCAAACTGAAAATAGCGACATTACTCGGTAAATCGTTGATGATTCTCATTGAATATTCATCTTCAGCATTCAAAACGCTCCATCCGCTTTTCTTTACACTGTCGAGTACTACCCTTTTTACTTTGGTTAAATCTTTCAGGTTGTGAATATCATTCATTCCTAAATGATCTTCTTTAATATTGGTTAAAACTCCGATATCACACTGTCCGAAACCTAAACCGGAACGAAGAATTCCACCTCTTGCCGTTTCCAAAACTGCAAATTCTACAGTTGGATCTTTTAGAATAAATTCGGCTGAAATAGGACCTGTTGTATCACCTTTCGTCAACATTGTATTCTGAATATAAATTCCGTCTGATGTGGTAAAGCCTACTCTATAACCGTTACTTTTTACGATATGTGAAATTAATCTCGTCGTGGTTGTTTTTCCATTAGTTCCTGTAACTGCAATAATAGGAATAGTAAAAGGTTTTCCTTGCGGATACAACATATCTACAACCGGAGCTGCAACGTTTCTCGGAAGACCTTCACTCGGAGCCAAGTGCATTCTGAAACCAGGAGCTGCATTCACTTCAATAATCGCTCCACCGCTTTCTTTCAAAGGCTGGGTAAGGTTTTCTGCCATAATATCAATTCCGCAGACATCTAAACCGATGATTTTTGAAATTCTTTCAGCCATTGTGATATTTTCTGGATGCACCATATCGGTAACATCAATCGAAGTACCACCTGTAGAAAGATTAGCTGTAGACTTTAAATAAACTATTTCTCCTTTTTGAGGAACAGTTTCTAAAGTATATTGAAGTTTTTCAAGTAATTCTAAAGTGTCTTTATCGACTGTGATTTCCGTCAGAACATTTTCATGACCATATCCTCTTCTTGGATCCTGATTTTCTTTTTCAATTAATTGCTCAAGATTAGATTCACCGTCACCAACAACATGAGCTGGAACTCTTCTCGCTGCAGCAACCATTTTATTATTGATTACCAAAACTCTGAAATCGTATCCCGTAATATATTTTTCAACAATTACTTTTTTTGAATATTTCTGAGCGTATTCTAAACCCGTCACAGAAGAAACCCAATCGTTAACATTGATTGAAGAACCTTTTCCGTGATTTCCATCTAAAGGTTTGATAACGATAGGATAACCAATTTTTTTGATGACGCTTTGTAGTTCTTCCTCATCCACAATTAAATCTCCCATCGGAACAGGAATTGCAGCATCATGAAGCATTCTTTTCGTCAGCTCTTTATTGCATGCAATATCTACAGCAATCGAGCTTGTGTTTCCGGTAATTGTCGCCTGAAATCTTTGTTGATTAACACCATAACCTAACTGAACCAGAGAATTGCTTCCCAATCTTATCCACGGAATTTTTCTTGAAACTGCTTCCTCAACAATACTTCCTGTAGAAGGTCCCAATCTTACACGCTCTCTGATTTCTTTTAACTTTTGAATACAAGCGTTAATATCGTATTCTTTATTTTCAATTAAAGCTAAAGCAATTTCTACCGCCTGTTCGGCTGCATAGATTCCTGCATTTTCTTCGATATAATCAAACACGACGTTGTAAACTCCGGGAGATTTTGTCTCGCGTGTTCTTCCAAATCCTGTTTCCATACCCGCTAAAGTCTGAATTTCTAAAGCGATATGCTCAATGACATGCCCCATCCAGGTACCGGTTTCTATTCTATGAAAAAAACCTCCTCTCGTTCCTTCTGAACAACGGTGACTAATGAGCGAAGGTATAAGATGTTCTATTCTTTCACGAAAACCTTCGATTTTATTTGTAGGAAAATCTTCCATTTCCTCCAGATCCAAACGCATCTGTATCAGCTTCTTTCTTCTTATACTCCAAATATTTGGACCACGCAAAGCCTGTATCTTCTTAATTTTCATACTTTAGTTATACCTTATTATATTAATAAAAACATCTTTCTAAATCAAAGATAATGTAAAACATGAAACAAAACCATAGCGTTATTAAAGATTTATTAAAAAAATACAATTTCTGTAATCAATTAGAAATCAAACTAAATACGTTAAAAATCGGTTTACATTTCATTAACAATTTATTATTTTTTAAATTTGCAAGCTATGAAACCTGTTGGAAAATTAATTATTATCGGTGGGGCTGTTAATAAAGGCAGTTTTTCTGAGACCGATTACGATCAGAATGTTGAAAAAAATCTTAACTTTTTTGAGAGAGGAATCTTAAGAAAAATCATTACTGAATCTAAGAATAAAGAAAACTCAATTATCGAAGTCATTACTACGGCTTCGCAAATTCCTCAAATAGTAGGTGCTGAATATAAAAAAGCTTTTGAATTTTTGGGAGCCAAAAATGTCAACATTCTTGATATTCACAACCGTGAAGAAGCCAATTCGGATGCTATTGTTGCAAGAGCAAATGCAGCTGATGTTGTAATGTTTACGGGTGGTGATCAGTTAAGACTGACTTCTATTTTGGGCGGTACAAGATTTCATGACACTATTTTGCTGAAATATATGGAGCAGGATTTTATCTACTCCGGAACTTCTGCAGGAGCTGCTGCTGCTTCTGAAAATATGATTTATCAAGGAAGCAGTTCTGAGGCTTTGTTGAAAGGTGAAATTAAAACAACTCAAGGTTTAGGTTTAATCGATAATGTAATTGTAGATACGCATTTCGTACAAAGAGGAAGAATTGGAAGACTTTTCCAAGCTGTGGTAAACAATCCTAGAACTTTAGGAATCGGTTTAGGTGAAGACACCGGACTTTTTATACATAATGATACCATGACCGCTGTAGGATCTGGTTTAGTAATTATTGTTGATGGAAGATTCATTAAAGACACTAATCTTACCAATATCAATTTAGGTGAGCCAATTTCAATAGATAATCTTACCGTTCACGTGATGTCGATGAACGATCATTATGATTTGACGACAAGAAAACTGACGATAGAAAACTCACAGTTTAATCCGATACCTCAAACGTAAAATAATCATTGATAATCGATAAATAATAAATGATTTTGATTTGTAATTTCAAATCAAATTATTTAAAATCGAAGGTTTAATATCAATTATCATCTATCAATCATCAACTATAATTTTTATGAAAATCATTATCCACGGAGGTTTTTTTTCTGAAAGTGACCAGAGCCACGAAGTGAAAGTAGCCAAACAAAATTCTTTAAAAAACATCGCTGAAAAGGCATATCAATATTTAGAAATCCATTCTGCAGTTGATACTGTTGCTTACGCGGTTTCTCTTTTGGAAGATGATGAATTGTTTAATGCAGGAATCGGATCTCAAATTCAAAGCGACGGCGTTATCAGAATGAGTGCAGCACTAATGGATGGTGAAACTCAGAAAATGAGCGGTGTTATCAATATTCAGGATGTGAAAAATCCGATTTTTGTAGCAAAAGAATTAATGAAAGAAGATGACCGGGTTTTAGGTGGAAACGGAGCTAAAATTTATGCTAACAATAACGGATTTGAAAATTTCTCAACAGAAATTCCTCAAAGAAGAAAAGAATACGAAGCAAAGCTAAAAAATGGAGGAAAAGGAACTGTTGGTTGTGTTGCGATCGATAAAAACGGAAAATTAGCTGTTGCTACTTCTACCGGAGGTAAAGGTTTTGAGATTCCGGGAAGAATTTCAGATTCTGCAACGGTAGCTGGAAATTACGCCAATGAATTTTGCGCAGTAAGCTGCACCGGAGTGGGTGAAGATATTGTAAGCAATGCTACTTCTGCCAAAATTGTAACCAGAGTGACAGATGGAATGAGTTTAAAAGATGCTTTTGACAAAACTTTTACTGAGCTAAAAACAATCGATGGCTTTGCAGGAGCTATTGCGATTGATAAAAACGGAAACATTTACCATCAAGAATCTTACCCTACAATGGTTTTTGCAAGTTTTGATGGAAATCAATTTGAAATCTTTAAATAATTTTAACATATTTTTATTATTCCCATAAATTTTTTGGCACACATTTTACATAGTTATTAATAACAAAATTTTAATATTATAACTTTTAAAAATCAGAAATCATGGGAAATAAGACAAACGGATTATTAGCTTTATTAGGAATAGGTGCTTTAGCATATTGGAAATACAAAAAATCTACTCCGGAACAGCAACAAGCTGTGAAAGACAAAATCAATTCTGCTAAGGATAATTTGAACAAATGGGGAAATGATTTGAAAGATAAAGCAAATGAAGTGGCTTCCCAGGCTCAAAGTAAATTTGACGAAGCAAAAACAAAAGTAGAAGATTCTGCATCTAAATTATAAGATTAGAATCGATAAACTTAGATATTCATTTTAACATTCATATACAAAAAAGTCATCATTACGATGACTTTTTTTGTGCTGAAAGGGCATAAACCATAGGTATTTTATTTCCAAATTTTTCTGTGCGCCATTTTCCTTTTTCAAATTCTTCAATGTGCTTAAAACACGGGTAAGGTGACCAATCAAATTCCTGAAACTGCTCTATTACTAAGTTTTTATTCATCAGATTCTGCATTACTTCGGATAAAGAATGATTCCACATTACATAATCCTGAACGATTTCGGCAGAAAAGTCTGCATAGGTTCCTTCATAAGTTTCTGCAATGGGCTTTTCATTAAAATAATTATACGCAATATCTTTAAAATCATCATCAAACATCCAAACTACAGGATGAAATTCCGCCATGATAAACTGCCCGTTTGGTTTTAAAAAATGATCAATTACACGCGCCCATTTTTCAAGATCGGGAAGCCAGCCAATTGTGCCATAACTTGTAAAAACTATATCAAATTTTTCGTCTAAAATAGTAGGTAAATCATACACATCAGAACAAATAAATTCTGTATCTGTATTGCATTGTTTTGCTAAATCTTTTCCCGCTTCAATCGCTTTATCTGAAAGATCAATTCCGGTAACCTTTGCTCCCATTCTCGAAAGCGAAATAGAATCTTGCCCAAAATGACATTGCAAGTGCAGAATTGTTTTACCTTTTATATCTCCTAAAAGCCCAAGCTCTATAGAATTTAATGAAGTTCTTCCTTTCAAAAATTCATCAACAAAATAGAAATCCGATTTCAGATGTGGTTCTACTTTGGCATTCCAGGATTTCCTGTTGATGTCTAAATAATTTTCCATTGTTTTTTTCTGTAAATATAATTTTTTCCTGAAATATTCGCGCTTTATGGTTTCCCGTAAAAAAATATAAGAATGCCACTGTAGTTTTGGGAAAAATTAGAATACTAAATTTCTTGTTTTAGAAAAAGAAAAAAACAATATTATAAAATACCAACCATGAGTAAAAATTCTTTAGGAGCATCAGATCTATTTTTAGGAGTGCTCGCAATATTATTAATCAGCGTGAGCTTTTATCAAACCTGGGTCGGGCTTGAACAGATCTTCGGCAATGCATCATTTGTAATAGCACTTGTGCTTTCTTTGCTATTATTATTCCTTTGCTGGATGCTTCGTGCTGCAAAACTTGAAGGTAAATCTACTGGAAGCTTGGTAGGAATTTACATATTTATTGCATCATTTTGCTTTATTGCTAATTTCAACGCATTATACACAAGATTTATGCGTACCGATATCTACACCAACGAATTAAAAACGATTAATGAAGATTTTAATACGCTGGAAAATAATATTGAAGCAAAATTAAATTATAAATACCCGAAAGAAACCACAAGAAATATCGAGATTAAGAAAAAACAATTAATGGCTCAAATTATTGATCCTGCAAATCAGGGAATCGGCTCAAGAGCGCAGTCATTAATCAGAGATATTGAAAAAATGACAGGGCAAAAAGTAGATCTTTTAACTCCGATTGGAAATGATTATGAAGATTTGGCTCAAAGAATGGGAAGTCAAATCGATAATATGGTAATGGATTTGTCGCCAGACGAAAGAAATTTAAAATCTGACATTAATAACTCTGTTCTGAAATGGAATAAAAGAATACAGGAGTTTTTGTTGTTGCCTAAAAAAGATAAAGATATTTTGGCACAAGCCCTTATAGACAATGCCTTAACAGATTATAACAAGCTTGGAAACCGAGGCAGCAATGTTTTGGGAGAAGAAAAATTTAAATTCGAGCCTTTACTTTCTAAAACGCAAGACGTTGGAAAAATCGGTTATGCTTTTGAACATGCAGTTAAAAACTTCGGAATGTACCAGTTTGTTGTTTTGGCGGGATGTATTTTGTTAGATTTTGTGATTGTAATTATTATTTTATTGGTGACAAGTCCGGATAACAGAACCAATAACAGCGTTTTAGGAAACAGAAAAAAAGGCAGAACATTAATCCCAAATAAATAATTACCATTATGAATAATGACAAACCTTTTTCCTTCGATAACTATGATTATGATAACGATTTTAAAAAATTCGATGATTTTACAGAGCCTCAAAACGAGATTGTAACGAATGAAAATATTTACACCCATCCTGAAATAGAAGATGATGGTTTTGTTCCCACTTCAAACGGCAGTACAACCACTGTGAAAAATAAAGACAGTAATTTCGTCTTCTTCTACGGAACTTCAGCTTCAGGAAAATCTGTTATTTTATCGGCAATTTTGTATTATTTAAATTCTTATGCCGGAGTTTTAAGACCAAAATTGGGAAGTCCAAATTCCAGGGAAGCTCAAATTTTGTTGGCTGATTTTTTTGAAAATATAAAAAAGGGCATTCTTCCCAACAGAAGTACGAGAGATCAGGTGACAAGATTAGATTTTGTATTTGACCCGAATAATCAATCGAAAAAAGTTCCTTCCATTAATATTTCATTTTTAGAAACGGCTGGGGAAAATCATAACGAAATTTCAAGAGGCGGAAGATATCATGCAGATATTGAAGCGTACTTAAATTCAGACATTCCGCTGAACTTTCTGATTGTAACAAGCTATGACAAAGCGCACAATGAAGATTCTAAAATTGTAGAATTTTTAGATTATCTGGAAAAAAAAGGAAAGAATCTGAAAAATGTAAATGTGCTTCTTGTGATTTCCAAATGGGATAAATCTGGAAATACAGGCGTAGATAACGAACAACATCTTGAAAATTTCATCAGCGAAAGATTGAGTATGACCAATAACCGAATTGACACTTATAACCTCAGCAAAACCTATTTTACAATAGGAAATGTACAGAATCAGGCCGGAATTGAAAAAATAACGCTATTGAATCTGGAATCGGCAGAAGTCATTGCAAAGTGGCTCTATCACAATATTGTTGGCTACAATTTGGATTACGAAGGGACTTTCTGGGAAAAAATAAAATTTAGCTTTTCAAAATAAATGAAAAATATAAATGTCTTTGGTTATGCAACATTTGGGACACCGAATGGTTTTACACAATCCTGTATTTATGGAAATAAAATTTTAGAAAAAGCTCTAAAAACTTTCGATTTAAAAACAGATGCCATACAATTATTATCTCCCAATGACCGTATTTATTCGATTAGAAAAGAAGGTATTGCCGATAAGTTTTTGATCTCTTATTCTGTTTATACCTATGCAAAAGAAAAAAATTCTAATAGAACAGGTACTTTTATTGGGACAAGTTTGATTTTTTCTGACGAAATTGCTGATGAAAATTTGATATTAAACTCATTGCACCAGATTCATCAAAAATTAAAGAACAATAATGTAAGCAATAATGTTTTAAATATCAATCATTCAAAAGAATTTAATCTCACGAATGTTTTTGATCAGGATTTTGAAAAAATTAAATACAACAGCAGAAAAATAGGTTTTATAGACTGGCAAAGTTCAGATAAAAACTTGGTTATTTTCACCAATAAATTAGACAATAATTCAATTCAGAATCTGTTTAAAAAAGCGTTGGAAATTTTACCAAAATATGATACTCTGTTTTTTATTGATAGTAAAGAAATCGCTGAGTTTGTATCTCAAAAAAGACTTTTCAGATTAATTGACGTCAATATTTTAGAAGAAGAAATTCAAAACTTTCAAACTGAAATAAAACAACAGGTTCTCAATACGATTTCTACACTCGAAAATCAAAAGGAAAAACTAGAGATTGAAAGGAAAAAAATTGTGGACGATTTAAAAAAACAAATTGAATCGAATGAGAAAAAACAGAGTGAAAATGCAAAAAAAATTGACGAATCAAAAAACAATGTAAACAAAATCAGTAATCTTTATTTTAATTTTTTGAAAAAATATGATGAATTTATTCAACAACTAAAATCTGATAAAAAGCCTGATGAAGTGCTTCGCCTTTATAACGATTGTAAGAAAAATTTTGAGGAAGAAAAAAGAAAATTAGATTACCCTACCCAAATTTCATCTTTAACCAATAATCAAAATACGAGTTCTTTTCCGTTACAAAGACCGTCTTTTGCAGAATTTTCTAATCATACTGAAGAAAAACAAAGTAAAAATGCAGTCTTTCTCATTATTTCTTTTGTTTTGAATATTTTATTGATAGGTGCATTGATATTTTTCACAATGTTTTATGAGAAAGAAAAAAAACAGGAAGTAATTCCAGACGTTTCACCCGTATCTCAAGAAACAGTTACAAATGAAGTTTCAGAAAAAGACAGCTTATGGAAAAGCAAGCTTAATCCTTTGCCTAATAAAATGGCTTTGAATGAAGAAAACAAAAACCTTGATTTGAATAAACTTACGGACAGCACAACACATGTTGAAGAGATTGTAAATTTAATCTTTGAAAAAAATAAGATAATCAAGGACGTTTATCAATTTCAAAAGAACGATTATGCAGATGATTTAATTAAAGAAAATATTGATGCATTCGATTCAAAAAAAGTTTTAATAAGGAAAGATTTATTACTAAAAATACCATTCTACTTAAAACCTTCTGATAAAAATGTACCCTAAATAAATACTTATCAAAGCCCAGATCATTGAAAATAAAATTTTCATTACTGATAATTTTACTCTCAGGTTGTCAAAATACTGAGAGTAAGTGTTTTAAAAATGCGTAAAATAAATTAATTGAATACATCCCATTTGAATAGATTTTTTTATCATTTCTTTTGATACTTTTGCAGCAAAAAAGATATTTAAGCTTTTCTGTCGTGTACTAAGAATAATGTAGAGGCAATCGTAATCGATCATACTTTTTAAAAAATCTCATCTGTAGATTTTGGTATTATTGAAAGCGAATAACAATGATAATGTAATTATATTTAAATGATTTATAAAACTTTTCTTCTCTTTCTCTTTCCAATTATTATATTTTCGCAAAATAAATCTTACAAAGTAATCGGGGTAAAAGACGGTGATACTGTAGAAATATTAATGGATGGAAAACCGCAAGTCGTGAGGCTTTCCCACATTGATTGTCCGGAAAAAAAACAGCCGTTCGGAAACAATGCAAAACAGTTTGCATCTGATTTATGCTTTGGAAAAAAAGTTAAACTTTCTACTGGCTGGAAAAAAGATCGCAATAAAAGATTGCTTGCCGAGATCATATTATCGAACGGGAAAAATCTTAATAAAGAACTAGTGAAAAATGGTTTTGCTTGGCATTACAAAAAATATTCTAAAGACAACAGTTATGATGATCTGGAAAAGCAGGCAAGAAAACTGAAATTAGGATTATGGAATGACAAAATTCCTACAGCGCCTTGGGAATGGAGAAAATCACGAAAAAAATCCTCCCAACATTCCATATCTTCTACTTTTAAAGTTAAATAACAGAAAAAAATTCCGGCTCTTCGAGCCGGAATTTTATATTTTATCTACAAGAATTATACTTTATTTTTCTAAAAACTATAATCTCAATATTTCTTTTAAGAATAATCTAGAAACTGATCAATATATCTCTTTAACTGCAAGTCTCCAAAACCATAAATCGGATATTTTTGATTAAAGATTTTGAAAACTTCTTCAAAAGTTTCTGCATTCTTTTGAATATCTTTTATTTGATTTTCCAAAGTTCTGTTAAACCTATTTTCATTAGCAGTAATCAGTTCTTCAAGGTTTCTTACAATTTCAGATGAGCTCCCTTTCGATAAATTATTCTGTTGGAAATCTGCCCAAAGATTTGAAATTAATTTTCTTTCGGTATCATTAATTTCTTTTGCCGAATCAAATAGTTCCAGTAAATCGTTTTCATCACTTTCCGCAAATCCTTTTTCTTTATTTTTCGGGAAAACTCTAAAAATCTTTTTCTTATTTAAATTCAAACTCGAAATTAAAAACCAAAAATTCACCTGACAAAACAAATCGTCTTCAAACCAGAAAAACACATCAGAATCCTCTGGAATATTTTGTATTTTCTGAAATTCTTTTACGACCAATTCATCATAGTCGCTTTCTGAATCGTAATTTTCTGTGATAAATTTTTTACGATTTTCAAAGAAATTATTGTCCGAAACAGGTCCATCAATTAAAGCTTCTCTCCAGATAATAATTTCACCTTCCAAATTTTTTGGAAATTTTTCGGCTAAACAATCGCCATTCAGAATGTGAAAAGTATTCATCTGCAGAGAATTTAAGAATTAAGAAACTCTTCCAAAGAAACCGTTTTCTGTTCTCCTGCTTCTAAGTTTTTAAAAGTAACCGTATTGTTTTTCAGCTCTTCTTCACCTAAGAAAACAAGGTTTTTAATTCCTTTCTTTTCAGCGTAAGTAAACTGCTTATTGATTTTTGCGCTTTCAGGATACAGCTCTGCAGAAATTCCTTTTTCTCTTAATTGGATGATTAATTTTAAAGCTTCTGAAGTTTCTTCTCCACCAAAGTTGGCAAATAGATATTCTACATTTGATGTAGCTTCTTCTGGGAAAAGATTAAGCTCTTCCATTACCAGATAAATTCGGTCTAAGCCAAAAGAAATTCCGATTCCGGGAACATTTTTCACCCCAAAAACTTCGGTTAGGTTATCATATCTTCCACCACCACCGATAGAACCCATTTGCGCTTCATCTGCTTTCACTTCAAAAATTGCACCGGTGTAATAATCTAAACCACGCGCCAAAGTAATATCAAAAACAAGATTCTGAATATCTACACCCAAATTTAGAGATTGCGTAATCACAAATTCAAGTTCTTCAACACCTTTCAAACCTACTTCATTTCCAGCAAATTTTTCTTTCAACTGAAGAAGATTTTCTAAAGCATCATTCGACTGATTGAAAAGGAAATCTAATTTATCGATCGATTCCTGAGAAATATTTCTTTCCAAAAGCTCCTTCACTACTCCATCCTTTCCGATCTTGTCTAACTTATCTAAAGCAACTGTGAAATCAATTAGTTTATCTGTAATTCCGGCATATTCTGCCAAACCTGAAAGAATCTTTCGGTTGTTGACATGAATGGTTACTGAAACTTTTAACTGAGCAAAAGATTTTAAATACAATTGAACCAGATCAACTTCCTGCCAAAGACTTTCGCTTCCTACAACATCGGCATCACACTGATAAAACTCTCTGAATCTTCCTTTTTGCGGACGGTCTGCTCTCCAAACCGGCTGAATTTGGTAACGTTTGTAAGGAAATGTCAATTTCCCGTGATTCATCGCTACAAATCTTGCGAAAGGTACTGTTAAGTCATAACGAAGCGCTTTATCTGTAAGACTTTCTGCACTGAAAGGTTTGTCTAAAGCTTTCTGAAAATCAGTCAACATTTGAGTTTTCTTATCCTCTTTAGCTTCGTTAATGCTTGAATTTAAAATTTTAAAGATCAAACGGTCTCCTTCTTCTCCGTATTTTCCTGTCAATGTTGAAAGATTTTCAAAACTTGGTGTTTCTAAAGGTTGAAATCCAAATAATTCGAAATTCTTCTGTAATATATTGATGATGTATTTTCTTCTTGAAACTTCCAGCGATGTAAAATCTCTCGTTCCTTTTGCTAAGCTTGGCTTCATTATTATAAATGATAATTGATGATTGATAAATAATCTAGATTGCAAAAATAAGGAATTGAAAGGACTTTTAAATCAATAAAAAAGCCGTAGATTTTATTTCTCCGGCCTTTCATTTAATCATTTGTGTTTTAGTTTTTGATTTTACACGCTTTCTAAGATTTCTAAAATCTCTTCGCCGTAGTTTTCAATCTTATGTTTGCCGAAGCCTTTGATATCGAGCAACTCTTCTTTTTTTGCAGGTTTATATTTAGCAACAGACACGAGTTCTTTATTGGTTGCAATAAAATAGGTCGGAAGATTTTGCTCTTTTGCTTTCTCGGAACGCCACAATTTCAGTGCATCCAGAATTTTAATTTCATCATTGTTCAGAGCTTCGTCTTCGGCAAAATATTTTACAGCTTTAGAATCTTTTACACTCGTTTTATTAATGGCAGATTCTACATCATTAAAATACAATACCACCGACCAAAACTGTTCGTCGTGCACAAATGCCGTTTCAGTTTTAATAATATCATGATCTTCAAGAAACTGATCAATTACTTTCTGGTCTTCACGCAGAAATTCATCTGCTATTCTGATTTTTAAAACTTTTATTTTCATTATTTGTGATTTTAAAGTTTATAATTATTTACTTCCTAAAAGCAGAAGTTCATCTACTCTGATTTCGGTAATATATCTTTTCACACCATCTTTATCATCGTACGATCTGTACGTTAATTTCCCTTCAATGGCAATCTCTTTTCCCTTTGGAACATATTTCTGAAAAATCTCAGCCGTTTTCCCAAAAGCAACCAAATTGTGCCATTGTGTTTCTTCTACTTTCTCACCTTTTGCATTGGTGTAATGATCGTTTGTAGCCAATGAAACTGAAATTTTCATTCCTCCGTTTTCGAAGTTTACTGTTTCAACTTCTTTTCCTGTGAAACCGATTAAGGTTACTTTGTTTCTTAGTGACATAACTTTATATTTTTAAGATTAGCGATTTAGATAAGAGACGTTCACTTGTTTTCTCAAATCTCTGTTGCAAAGATTCGCCAGTTTGGAAAAATTAGTCGGTTATAAACTGTTTAAATTCGTTTGTAGTCGTTTGAAAACGGATAGTAAAAAAATCATACCCTAAAATTTTTATTGATTATATTTGAACTTATCTCATCAACTTGATAACTCATTAAAATTCTCAAATGAAAAATAAAAATTTATTCTTTATATTTTTAGGCTTACTTCCTGCGATACTATTATTTACATTTTTCTTAATCAGTAAATCTCATGAAAATGATATTGTAATATATAATCCTTATTCCAAAGAGATGATTGTTAAAATAGATGATGAGCAACATATAATTAAACCTAAAGAAGAATTTAACGTAAGTCTTGAGTTTGGAAAACATAAGGTTTATTCATACTGTGATAAAGTTTTGGTAAATGCAAATATTCAAGTTGATAATAATATTCTTGAAAAAGGAGGTTTTTTAAATTTGTCAAATCAGCCTGTTTATCTTTGGACAACTATTTATAGTAACCCTACAGATCAGGAAATTGTTAAAGAATTATTTCAGGATGATTCAATTGAAATAGATAATCCGTATGAAAACCTACAAATTGATACAATACTTGTTGATTCATATAAAATAGTTGGTCCTATAAAAAGATTTTCACCAAAAGATTTACTAATTGAGAAGCAGTGGTATTATTCGATAACGAAACCATTTCAGGGTGAAATTAAAAATAGAGATAGGCAAAGCATAAACGTTAAAGAAAACATTTCCAAATTATTTTCTGAAGAAGATTTGGTAAATTATTGGATAGAACTAGTAAATGAATAAAATAGCTTCAAAAATATTTTAATGTTCTTCCACCTTCAAATTATATTCTTGCATTCTAATTCTTAAACTCTCTCCTAAAATTAGAATGCTGCGTCGCCGTAAAATAATCACAGAAAACTTGATAAACTGTAGAATCGGTATGACTCGCTTTAATTCCTAACTGAATGTAGATCTGCAAAATCTGTTGTGATAAACTTTCAACCAAATCTGAAGAATAATCGTGAATTTCTGATTGTTTTTCCTGAGTTATCGTTTCAGACATGTTTAATAATCCTTCAATTTCATTGGCAAATTCAATCACTTTTACCATCGCATCTTCTATTTTTTTATCGAAAAACTTTAAATCAAGATGAGGGCGGATTTTAATCGCTTCTTCTGAAAAATGAGAAGCCATTCCAAGATAATTAACCAACAATGTCAAATCTGCAAAAATCCTAAACGGAATTTTATCTAAAGCATCATCCGTAAAAAACTCATCATAAATAAAACTGTAATCTTCAGAAACTTTTACATTATCAACTTTAAAAGAATAAGTTCCGGTTGCTTTCATTCCCATCGATTTCCAGTTCGGAATTATTTCAACCAGATTTTTAGAAATAACAAAAGATCTGATGAGTTCATTTCCTGATTCATCAAGCAAAGGATTTCCGTTTTCGGTTAGTTTTGCGTTTAAGGTAAAATGACTTAAATGGGGAGCGCCCGTTGCAAAATGCCAAAGTCCGTTAATCAAAAAAGTTCCGTCGGTTTGTTTTTCAGCTGTTCCGCCAATCATTCCGCTTCCGCCAAAACAGGTTTTTGAATTGGAAAAAAGCTCTTTAGCTATATTGGGGTTTAAATTTCTTGAGAAAAAATTAGCACCCGAACATAAGGTTAACATCCAGCCTAAACTCCCGTCTATTTTTGACCAATCAAAAAGTAGTTGCAAGCCTTCCTTTAATCGTAATCCCAATCCGCCATACCTTTTCGGGACCCAAATCTGAAGCAATCTTTCATGATGGATCTGAGCCATGATTGACTGTGGGACTTCAGAAGCTCCATGCATTTTTTCTCTTATTTCTTTAGGTGTAAACATACCTTTTATCTATCTCTGAATAATTAAACAGATTAATTTCCTTAATCTAAATGGGACTTTATAATTCTTATTTTTTTTAACGCAAAGTTTTATTTCTGTGCGCTTTTATTTAAGAGGCAAAGAATAATCAATAAAATTGATTCTAAGCATATGTTTTCAAGCTTCATCAGCGACTTGTCGCCATCTTTGCTCCTTTAAAATATGTATTTTTAATATAAAACTTTGCGTTTAATTATTTCTCGCTGATTTAACAGATTAAGCAGATAATCTCGATTCGTTTGAGAATTTTAATTAAACAACAACCGATTTAGTTTTAATAATTTTCCTCCATTCCAGATAACCAGAAATTGCGACAATAAATAAGAAAGCCGTCAAAACCGCATACAAATAAAGGTCTTTATGAATCAATAACGGAATTGCGATAATGTTGCTGATGTTGAGTAAAATCCAGTTTTCAATTTTTCTACGAGCCATCAACCACATTCCAGCCCATGCAAAAGCACTGACTAAAGAATCCAAAATCGGAACATCAGAATCGGTAAAATTTGTCAGGAAAAAATAGAAAATACTAAAGGTTCCAATCACAATTCCTGCGGTAATTAATTTTTCATTATTGGTCGTTTCAGAAATTGATGTTTCAGACTTTCTCTTTCCAAATTTCCAGTACAACCATCCGTAAATGCTCATTACCAGATAGTAAAGATTAAGCGTAAACTCTGCGTAGAGTTTAGACTGAATCATCACGTAAAGCGTTAATAAAATTCCGGCAACACCGAAAAGATAATTATTGGAATTGTTTTTTCTTGCCAATAAAACCTGAAATACTGAAAAGAAAACCCCAAACCATTCTGGTAAGGTGATCTGTTGTAAAATGTCCTGCATCAAATTAACTTGTATAAATTAAATGATGAGATGATAAATCAAAAAATCCCTACGCTGGAATTACCCAGATCAGGTGTGGAAAATTTTCCCGGGTATCATCTCAGCCGCAATTAGCAGCACCCCATTGATGGCGCAAAATTGATGTTTTTAAATGACATTAAAAAATATTTGGTCTTTTTTATTGCAAAAAGAAGCAAAAGGAACAATTGAGATTAGAAATAATTTTCTCGCAGATTGAGTTAATTAAGCAGATTATTTTAAGCTTTTATATCTGCAAAATTTGTTTAATCTGCGAGAGTTAATAGTTTGTCGTGCTGCAAACATCTCTCTACATCATATTTTAGATTCCTGCGGAATGACAAACAAACTACCTAGATTTAATAATGATTTCATTCATACCCGTTTACAAACGGATATTTCGTACCTTTAAATTTCAAATAAATTTATTGTGAAAAAAACTTTCAAAAGAACGCTCAGAGTTTCAAAATATGTCATTTATAAAGAAACACTTGTTGATTATAAAGAACATTTTTGGTCTTTTCTGGGTGCGTTTTTCGGAATTGGATTGATCGCTCTACTGCAGTCTCAATATCTATTCAAACAAGAGAATATTTTTTTAATCGGTTCATTCGGAGCCTCTTGTGTATTAATTTACGGAGCCATTCAAAGTCCACTCGCTCAGCCTAGAAATCTTGTTGGCGGACATGTAATTTCAGCATTAATCGGAGTTACCGTTTTTAAAATTGTTCCTGATATTATTTGGCTTTCTGCACCACTCGCTGTTGCTTTTTCAATTGTTGCCATGCAATATACAAAAACGCTTCATCCACCCGGTGGAGCAACGGCGTTAATTGCAGTAAGCTCAACGGGTAAAATTCCTGAACTGGGATATTGGTATGTACTTTCTCCGGTTCTTTCGGGTTGCTTAATTTTACTTTTGGTGGCTTTGGTTTTTAATA
Source organism: Chryseobacterium scophthalmum (assembly GCF_900143185.1). Lineage (NCBI taxonomy): Bacteria > Pseudomonadati > Bacteroidota > Flavobacteriia > Flavobacteriales > Weeksellaceae > Chryseobacterium > Chryseobacterium scophthalmum. Next base: position 1,021,471 of record NZ_FSRQ01000001.1, read on the forward strand.
ATATGACTAAACACAGAAGTTATCCCAACAGTACAAAATGGAAGCGACTTTTACATAAAAGACACAAACACAATTTGAAAAATTAAAAAAATATGGAATGTATAGAATGCGGCGAAAAAATCATTGGAAGATCTGATAAAAAATTCTGTAATGATGCCTGTAGAAATGCTTACAACAATAAGCAAAATAAAGATTCGAGCAACCTGATGCGGAATGTAAACAATAAACTCCGTAAAAACTACCGCATTCTGAATGAAATAAATATCGACGGAAAAACCAAAATTCCAAAATCTAAACTCGATGGCTTAGGTTTTGATTTTAATTATTTCACCAATATAAAAGTGTATAAAAACGGTTCGGAATACAAGTTTATTTACGATCACGGCTATAAAATTCTTGAAGAAGATTACGTTCTCATTGTAAAAAATTAATGTAAACACTGTAATGAAAGAAATTGTATTAATCACCGGTGCAAGCGGAGCCATTGCAAGAGTGCTTTCAAAAAAACTGGAAAACCAATATTCCATACGGTTTTTAACCCGCAAGAAAGAAGCTGAAAACGAATTTGAATGGGATCTTGAAAACCAGATTGTTGACGAAAATGCTTTTGAAAACGTAAGCCATATCATTCATCTTGCAGGAGCCAATATTTCTGAAAAACGCTGGACAGAAGACCGAAAAAAAGAATTGATTTCGAGTCGTGTAGATTCTGCAAAATTGATTTTAAATACACTTAAAAAGAAAAATTTAAAGCTAAAATCTTTTATTTCAGCTTCTGGAATTAATTTTTACGGAACAAAAACTACAGATAAAATTTTCACTGAAAACGATGCTCCCGGAAATGACTTTCTAAGTGAAGTTGTCATAGTTTGGGAAAAAGCTGCTGATGAATTTAAAGAGCAAAATATCGCAGAACGAGTGGTAAAAATAAGAACAGCTGTTGTTCTTTCTAAAAATGAAGGCGCTTTGGCAAAAATGATGACTCCGATACAATTCGGAATTGGATCGCCACTTGGAAGCGGAAAACAATATATGCCGTGGATCCATATTGATGATATTTGCAGGATGTATGAGTTTGCTTTAAAAAATCTTGAAATTGAAGGTTCTTACAATGTTTCAGCGCCACAACATACAACAAATGAAAATTTGACGAAATTAATTGCGAATGTTTTAAACAAGCCTTTGTTCATGCCGAATGTTCCATCATTTATTTTGAAATTGATATTTGGTGAATTGGCAGACGCTTTGCTGGAAGGTTTTAGAGCTTCATCAGAGAAAATAGAGAAGGCAGGTTTTGAATTTCAATTTCCTGATTTGAAAATGGCTTTGGAAGATTTGCTGAAGAAGTAAATGATTTTCAATATTAATTGGTATAAATTACTTGTCATTCTGAATGAAACGAAGTGGAATGAAGAATCTTTTTAAAGGTTAATAGATTCCTCCTTCGTCGGAATGACAAATTAATAAAAAGACAAAACTTTGACAATTGAAAGAATTAATTTAATAAATAAAAAGACATACAATATAGAATGCAAGAGACGAATGTAAGTATCGAGAAAACAGAGATTTTATCTGATAACTGGTACACTTTAAAAAAAGTAACCTTCAATATAAAAAAAGAAAATGGACACACCGAAACCCAAAGCCGGGAAGCTTATGACAGAGGAAACGGGGCCGTTATATTACTGTACAACACGCATACTAAAAATGTAATTTTAACGAGACAGTTCCGCCTTCCGACGTACATCAACGGAAATCCGGACGGAATGTTGATTGAAGCTTGTGCTGGACTTTTAGACAACGATAATCCCGAAGACTGCATTAAAAGAGAAACTGAAGAAGAGACCGGTTATAAAATTTCGAAAGTCGAAAAAATATTCGAAGCTTATATGTCGCCTGGATCTGTTACCGAAATTCTGCATTTTTTTATCGCCGAATATTCTGATGATATGAAAATAAACGAAGGTGGCGGATTGGAAGAAGAAGGTGAAAACATCGAAGTTTTACAGCTTCAGTTTGATGAAACCCTTTCTATGATTGATAATGGTGAAATAAAAGATGCCAAAACCATTATACTTTTGCAACATCTTCGTCTTAAAAATATTCTTTAAATATTTAAATCCAAAAATCTAAAGTATTATGAAATTTATATTCACAATTGGTCTTTCAATATTGCTTTCTTCTAATTTTTTTGCCCAGAAAAATGAAAAAATGAGCACGAAAGATGCTGCCATCGTTGACCATTTTAAAACCGATTATAAAAAGAAAAATTATAAAAAATTTGTAGGTAAAATTCTTGTAAAAGATAATCTGATACAGTTTGATGATAAGACAGTTTATTATGACAAATCCGATAAAATAACTGCTACAATTCTGAAAGAAGGTCTGATCTATCCGCAGCTTTTAACCGATTATCAAATGCAGAAATTCCTGGATGAGTCGACCGATAAAACCCAGAAAAGGTTTTTAAAACTTCAGAAAGATCCAAAAGCTTCTTTTGATGTGAATAATATCAAGCTGAGCAACACTTCTGAACTGACTTTTTTTAATTCAAACATAAAAACAAAGAGATTTAAAGTTTCACTAAAAGACATTCGATTAAACACAACCTCAACCTATCTTTTTGAATTGATGAATGATAAAGCTACAAAAGACATTTCTTTGGAAGAATTTATTAAAGGGGCAAAACTGACGTATATTGATACTGAATAGATCAAATAAATTGTAAAAAAATGAAACAAAAATTTATTTTAATCATTTTAATTTCAAGTTTTAATTTATTTTCAAGTCAAGAAAAGTTCGATTATTTCGATATCCCTTTAGAAATGAAGAGCAGAGAAAGTTATGGAAATGTAAAATGCGACAGTTTATATTACACAAAAGATATTGATGGCGAATCAATTGATCAAGCTATAGAAATTTTAACGAAAACAAATAAGTTTGAAAAAGATTATGGTAAAAAGAATTATTTTTCGATTTCTAAATCTGAGCGGGAATATCTTATTTCAGAATTGAATAAGTTAAAAACTTTTTTGTGGAATGATCATTTATTTCCAAATTCAAAAGCTTTATATTTTAAAGATCTGATCATCGATCATGGTTTGATACAAAATTTCCCAACCAAAGAAGAACAATTGATGTGTTCTATTGTTTATAGTTTTTCAAAGCCGATCTATTTTAGAAATAATAAATATGCATTAATTTTTTATGCTGAAACTTATGAAGATCATCAGTCGATAAACTTCAATATTTATGATGTAAATTCAGTTAGAATTCCTACAGAGGAACTCGCATCGATTTATCACACGAATCGTAATTTGAAATAATTTATTTTTAGTAAAACCAAGTTTGTAATTTAGTCCCATGTTTAATCCAACAAGAAGAAACAGAAATATAGGAACCGAAAATCAAGGTTTTAGTCAGGATAATAAATTGAAAATTTCTACTCCTTACGGAACACTGAAATCTTTTTATGAAAGAATAGAAAAGTTTCAAACAGAGATTAGAATTATCAATGAACATGAATTTTTATTTATAACTGAAGAAACCCGGGAAAACTGCTTTCATTCTTGTTCGGTGAATGATTTAGCAAAAATTATTCAGCATATACCTAAAGAAGATTATGGAGAATTGAGATTTATTATTCTTCGCCAACCCAAAAGAAAAGAAGAAATAATTTCTCCGGTTTGGGGTAGATTAATCTATAGTTTTGAATTTGAAAACGAATATTTCCCTGCAATAGTTTTAGATTCTATTGATTTAAATAAAAAATTAATCTGGTCTAAAAAACAAACCATTGAAGACCAAAAAGAATTTACACGGTTAAAAGAAGACGGACACCTCTTCATTGAAAATAAAAGAAATTTTGTTTCTGAACTAAAATTAGAATCTTCAAGAAATACTCAACTTTACAGAACTTTATTGCATGAATTTGGGCATTACGTACATTGTTTAGAAGTTGTGGAGAGACCTGGAAATGATGATGAAGATTATGATGCAAAAGAAATCAGAGATAATCATTATATGAGTCTTCCAAAAGTCGAAAAAGAAAAGTTTGCCAATCAATATGCAGATCGCTTGAAAAAGAGATTGACTGATGATAAAATAATTCCTTTTGAAAATATTTGATTAAATACTCACCCCATAAATATTCTTCACTTCCGCCATCACAAAAGTACTGTGTGTACTTCCGATAGAATCTACGCTTCCTAGTTTATTAAACACAAAATCCTGATAATGTTTCATATCTCTTACCTGAACCTTCAGTAAGAAATCAAAATCGCCTGAAATATTATAACATTCTGCCACTTCATCGATCTGCAGAATATCTTCCACAAATTGGTTTCCTACAGAACGATCATGAATTTTGAGTTTAATTTGGCAAAAAACAGTAAATCCACGATTGAGTTTTTCAGCTTCCAAAACAGCTGCATAATGTTTAATATACCCTTCCTGTTCCAGTCTTTTCATCCGTTCAAAAACAGGTGATGCTGAAAGATTTACTTCTTTAGCTAACTCTTTTACGGTCAGTTTTGCATTTTTTTGGAGGATTCTTAATAGTTGTAAATCCTTTTCGTCGAGTCTTTCCACAGAATAATATTCTTTTTTTTGATTATAATTTTCAAATTTAAAGAATAAATATCTTTTATAATTAAAATAAAAAGAACAATATCCTTTATTTTTAAATTAAAACCAATCAATTCACTTTAACCCTATCTTTACCAAAGAAATTGTTCTTTCACATACTTCATCAAACGGAAAAGGTTTTATTTAAGATAAATTAATAGGGAATCGTGTGAGAATCACGAACTGTCGCGCAACTGTAAGTAACACACCAAAAGTTTTTGTCCGAGAATATCCACTGTGAAAACGGGAAGGATGACAAAAACCGTTACAAGTCAGGAGACCTGCCTGTTCCGAATGATCAATGCTCTCGCAAATTGGAGTTTTTGGGTTTACAGATGATACTTTTGAATGTAATTTGGTTTAAAATTCTAACTTTTTTAATTTTTAAACGCAAAGATTTTTTGTTATGACTTCTTATTTTTAGGGAGCAAAGAGTTGCGACTTTGTCGCTGATGGAGTGGATGTTTTTATACGTCCGCTTCTTAAAATCAATTTATTGATTCTTCTTTGCCTACTTAAATAATATAGAAATTTGAATTAAAACTTTGCGTCAAAAAATTCAACATTAAGAATTTGAGAATTTTAAGTTCTGATAATTTGACCATCTCAAATTATTAAATGTTACGCTTATGTAAAACATCTTCGATGTTTCTTAATGTATCTTAACTACTTAAATCTTCTTAATGGTCAAATTTTAAAAATTATTGATAAGAAAATTACATATTCATGGTATCTACTCTACTCCACAAAATCTCTTTCTAAGAGAGCATTACGAAGCATCTGAAGAGCTTTTAAAATCATTATTTAATTTAAAAGTTTTTAAGAAATGCAAACACACCTTCTTGGCTATCCGCGAATTGGTAGCAACAGAGAACTCAAAAAAGCCTGCGAGCAATATTGGTCAGGCAAAATTGTTTTAGACGAATTATTAGAAGCCGGAAAAACCATCACTCAAAACAACTGGAAACTGCAGCAGGAAGCAGAAATCGATCTTATTCCTTGCAACGATTTTTCGTATTACGATCAGGTTTTGGATATGACCTTAACGGTTGGAGCAATCCCGGAACGTTATCAGGAAATTGCTTTCAAAAAATCTGAAATCGATCTTTATTTTGCGATGGCAAGAGGATTTCAGAAAGATGGATTGGATATCACCGCGATGGAAATGACGAAATGGTTTGATACCAATTACCACTACATCGTTCCTGAATTTCAGAAAGATCAGGAGTTTAAATTATTCTCCAATAAGATCATCAAAGAATTCATCAGCGCAAAACAGGCGGGAATTAATGCAAAACCTGTGATTATCGGTTTGTTGACCTATTTATTACTAGGAAAAGAGAAAGAAGAAAGTTTTGACAAATTGGATTTAGCTCAAAACTTGCTTCCGGTTTATATTCAGATTTTAAAAGAACTTGAAAATCACGGTGCGGAATATATTCAGTTTGATGAGCCGTTTTTAGCTTTAGATTTAACTGAAAAAGCGAAAGAAACCTATCAGTTTATTTATGCTGAGATCAGAAAGCAATTCCCGAAATTAAAGTTTATTGTTGCAACTTATTTTGAAGGATTAAAAGACAACCTGGCGTTGGCTACTTCCCTTCCGATCGATGTTTTGCATGTTGATTTGGTTCGTTGTCCTGAACAATTGGATGAAGTTTTAAGTACAATTCCTGAAACATTAAGTCTTTCTTTAGGAATTGTCGACGGAAGAAATATCTGGAAAAATGATTTCAGCCAGTCTTTAAATTTTATTAAAAAAGCCGTTGAAAAAATTGGTTCGGAAAGAATTTTCATTGCTCCGTCTTGTTCATTACTCCACTCTCCTTTCGACCTTGATTCTGAGAAAAACGAAGACATTTTATCTCCTGAGATCAAGCAATGGCTGGCTTTTGCCAAACAAAAAGTCTATGAAATCGTTCATTTAAAAAAATTAGCTTCAGGAAATCCGGATTACAATGCTTTACAGACTTTAGCTGAAAATAAAAAGGCGATTGAAAACCGTAAAATATCCACATTAATTCACAATCAGGATGTGAAAAACCGTGTTGATGTAACAACAGAAGAAGATGCACAAAGAAATTCGCCATTTACTATAAGAAAAGAAACGCAGCAAGAAGTGTTGCAACTTCCTTTGTTTCCGACAACAACAATTGGTTCATTTCCGCAGACGAAAGAAGTGAGAAACTGGCGTTCAAAATTCAAAAAAGGGGAATTGAATGCTGAACAATACGATACTTTATTGAAACAAGAAACCGAAAGAACGATCCGTTGGCAGGAAGAAATCGGGATCGATGTGTTGGTTCACGGAGAATTTGAGCGAAACGATATGGTGGAATATTTTGGCGAACAGTTGGCTGGATTTGCGTTTACACAAAACGGTTGGGTTCAAAGCTACGGAAGCCGTTGCGTGAAACCTCCGGTAATTTTTGGAGATGTTCACAGACCAAATCCGATGACGGTTTATTGGTCAGAATATGCACAGTCTTTAACTAAAAAATGGGTAAAAGGAATGTTGACTGGTCCTGTAACGATTCTTCAATGGTCTTTCGTTCGTGACGACCAACCTCGTTCAACGACTTGTAAACAAATTGCTTTGGCGATCCGTGATGAGGTAAATGATTTGGAAAAAGCGGGAATCAGAATTATACAGATTGATGAACCAGCAATTCGTGAAGGACTCCCGTTGAGAAAATCTGACTGGCAAAACTATTTGAAATGGGCAGTTGAAGCCTTTAGAATTTCGGCAAGCGGTGTGGAAGATGCAACGCAAATTCATACACACATGTGTTATTCTGAGTTTAATGACATCATTCAAAATATCGCCGATATGGATGCTGATGTAATCACAATTGAATGCTCCAGAAGTCAGATGGAATTGTTGAATGCTTTTGCTGATTTCAAATATCCGAATGAAATTGGACCGGGAGTTTATGATATTCACTCACCGAGAGTTCCGTCCAAAGAGGAAATGGTAGAATTGCTTAAAAAAGCACAATCTGTGATTCCTGCACAGCAACTTTGGGTAAATCCTGATTGTGGTTTGAAAACCCGTCATTGGGATGAAACGGAAAAGGCGCTGATTGCCATGGTGGAGGCTTCGAGGGAGATGAATGAGGAGTTTGCTTTGGAGACGCTTTAATTTATTGATATTTATTTTTTCGGGAGCCTTTTGGGGCTCCTTTTTTTATTATAATTTATTTAAAATAAATATTTACTTTTGTTAAAATGAATTCAAAATTACATGAATGATATACCTGATGTATTAGACGAAAAAATACAATGGTCAATTGATTTTGCTTGGAAAGTTTGCTTGTCAAAAATTAGTAATTATGAAATAAGGGTTAATAAAGAAGCATCTCTACAACTTCATTATGCAAATATTTTAAGTAATATCTTACAGTTAGTAAAATTCTCTCCTGATGAAAGGTTTGAAATAGAATTAGAATCATCACATATTATAAATAACAGACAGATTATTGCAGACATTATAATAGATTATAAAGATTCAAAAATCCATAAAAAACATTCCATTGAATTAAAGTTTTATAAAAAATTAGCATACTCAGGTAAAAACAGAGGAGGAAGTGACATATTCATGTGTGAAGTTTATAAAGATCTACATTATTCTGAATTATATTTAATAAACAATTATGTTTCTTTTACTACTTGTTTAGTTTTAACGGATTATGAACATTTTATAAACCCTAAAAATAAAGCATCTAAGAATTGGAGCTATGACATTTCTAATAACTTCTTATCCGAAGCCAAAGTTTATGATACAAGTGTTGGTGGAAAAAAAATATTATTTGAATTAAAAAATCAATATTTGTTTTCTTGGTTTAATCATGGTAATTTATGGGCTTGTATTTTAAGAGCACCAAATTCTTAATTAGTAATTTTTTTAATATTAATTAAATCTCAAATGACATCCGAAGATTTCATAAAAAACTTCTATTTAGAAAAACAAAATATTCTCCATTCAACTTTTGATATTCAATCAGAACACAGAACTTTTGTTTCAACAAAAATTGAAGAATTAAATCTTAATGATATTGAAACTGAAAAATTAAAAAAGATCATTTCTTATCTTTTAGATGATACCTTTTATACAATTTTGCTTGGTTTGGATGGTTCGGCAAGTATTGGAGGTTCACAAGAATCCCTTAAAATTTATGATGAAGAAGACAATCTAATTTCTGAAGGTGGAGATTTAGAAGGTTATGCTTATGAATATTTTAATGAGAATAAATTAGAAACTGAAAATTCAAAATGTGATTTTATAGCTAAAATTCATTTAAAAAAAGAAAATGAAGGAGGGAGACAAAATTATGTAAAAAGTGATTATAGATGTCAATTAGTTTTCAACTTTGATGATTACAAAACTTCTGCTCGTCAAATTTATATTGGGACAGATTATGCTTTCCCTGGAGATATTGTGAATGCAGAAATTGATATCCTATCTCAAGCATATTTTCACGCAAAATTAAAAGCAGGAATGGGTTTCAAGCTATATGAAAATTTACAATTAATTGCTACCGGAAAAATTATTAAAGTTGTTAATGAAAAACTAATTAAAATTTAATTTAGTATTATTAATCTTTCTTAAATCTTAATTTAAACATATCTTTTTAATCTCAAATAAATTAATAATCAAAAACTTACGGTTTTCTCAATTTAAATTCTTAATTTTGCACCCCGAAATAAGGATTGTACGTTATGAAAAAAATAGGTGATTACAGAAAACTTCTTGAGGTAGACAATACCGCTACTTTGAAAGATTTGAAAACAATTTACAGAAATGTGATGAAAGATACACATCCTGATAAATTTGTGAATGATGAAGAAGGGAAACTGGCTGCAGAAGAAAAAAGCAAATCTGTGATTGAGGCCTATCATTTTTTGGTAAGCATCAACCCTGAAACGCAGGAAAAATACAAAGAAGAATACACAGAAACGATTACCACTTCAATCATTACTGATTTTTATTTGGAGAAATCTATTTTGAAAGTGCAACATTTGAATGGTAAAATGTTTGAATATATTGGTGTTCCTAGAAATACCTATATCAAAATGGTGAATGCAGATTCGCCAAGTCGTTTCGCAAGAAGACATATCTATGGGAATTTTACCTTTAGAAAGTCTGGTGAAGTGATGGCAGACTAATGCTCTGCATGAAAAATGAATGATAAGCTTTCGGTTTTCCGGAGGCTTTTTTTATTTTGTTTATTTTGTTTAATCGCAAAGGCGCAAAGTGTTTGATTTAGGTTACGTTTATAAGAAGCAAAGATTTTGCCTAGCAAAGTCACATCCACTTTGTCATCTCGTAGAGATCCCAATACGAATCTTTTCAAAGTTAATCTCTAATAATTCTGCTTAAATTCCTACCGGAATGACAAAGATTCTGTTTATCTTTTGACGCTTCGCTCATCGCAATGACATAAAAAAGCGCATCAATTAAATTGATGCGCTTTTAGGTTAATTAAAGGTTGTTATATTAATCTACGTGTTTTGCGGTAAACCCGTCTTCACTTAGTTCTCTATGTTCGTAATCAGCTTTCATTTCAGCTTCATAGTCTGGCTTTTCATGTTTACCCATTCTTCTTAACATTGAGTCGAATAGTGAATATACTACCGGTACAATAATCAAAGTAAGGAATAATGATGATGTCAAACCACCGATGATTACCCAAGCCAATCCGTTGTTCATCTCCGCTCCTGCTCCTTTTGCAATTGCGATCGGGATCATACCGAAGATCATCGCAATAGTAGTCATCAAGATCGGACGAAGACGAGCGTGGTTTGCCTGAATCAAAGCATCGTGCGTAGTTGCTCCTGCAGCTTTTCTCATATTGGCAAAGTCGACGATCATGATCGCGTTTTTCGCAACCAAACCAATCAACATGATCATCCCCAACATCGTAAAGATATTAATTGAATTTCCGGTGATGGCCAAAATAACCATTACTCCGATCAATGCCAAAGGAATTGAGAACAATACCACAAACGGATACACAAACGAGTCATACAATGAAACCATTACCAAATAAACCAATACAATAGCTGCTAATAAAGCAATTCCTAAAGTACCGAAACCTTCAGTCTGGTTTTCCATATCACCACTCCAGATATAAGAAACACCTGCAGGTTTTGTTTTTTCGTTATCCATAAACTTCGCTGCCCATTCGTTGGCAACATCTCCTACAGGACGACCTACAACTTTAGATTTCACCTTTACAGAAGGCGCTTTGTCTCTACGTTCTAGCAAACTTGGCCCTGAACCCATTTTCACTTCTGCAAACTGACTAAGTCTTATCTGTTCCCCTTGAGGATTTGTAAACATCAAGTTTCTTACATCTTCGATCGACTGTCTGTTGGCATCACCAAAACGGATGTTGATATCATATTCATACTCTCCAGCTCTGAATTTTCCGTCTGTATTTCCATTAAATGCAGTTTGCATCGTTTGTCCTACACTCGAAAGATTTAAACCTAAAGAAGCCATTTTATCTCTATCGATATTCACCTGAACTTCTGGGTTTCCTGAGTCAGTTGACAATTCAGCATCTACAGAACCAGGAACTTTCTTAAGCAATTCTAGAATTCTGTTTGCTTCTTTGTTTGCTGTTTCGTTATCCTGAGCAGTTACTACCATTTCGATTGGTGCATTGTCTGCTCCCATTAATCCGATTGGCGCTGTTTTAAACTCAACTCCGGTGAATTTTTCTTCTAAAGCTCTTTTAATTTTAGCAGATTTAATATCTGTACTTTCATTACGTTCAGATTTATCAACTAAAATTACCTGAATTTCTGACTGATACAAAGTTGCTTGTGCACCACCAAAACCTGATGATTGCTGACCTACTGTTGTAATCATATCAACAACATCTTTATCTGCTCTAAGATATTTTTCAACCTCAAGAGTTATTTGATTGGTTTTTTCTACAGAAGCATCTTTAGGTAATTCCATCTGAACAAGGAACTGTCCTCTATCCATTTTAGGGAAGAATTCACCACCGATAAATCCGAATGCTACCAACATAAATGAAGCAATTAAGATAATGAAAGTAACAATTACGGTCATTATTCTTCTTAAAGTTGATTTTAAAGCCCACTCCAAGATTCCTGTGATCCAGTGTGTGAATTTCTCCAATTGCTTTTCAAACCAAAGGATAAATTTCTCGAAAGGATTTTTACCTGACAAATGAACCAATTTACCATATCTTGAAGATAACCAAGGAATAATAGTAAATGAAGCCAATAATGAAAACAATGTTGCAATAACAACCGTTATACAGAACTGAGTTAAGATATCAGATACCAAGCCCGAACTCATTGCAATTGGTAAGAATACCACCACAATTACCATCGTGATTGCCGTTACCGTAAATCCAATTTCTGAAGCTCCATCGTACGCTGCACGAATTCTGCTTTTCCCCATTTCCATGTGGCGGTAAACGTTTTCCAAAACTACAATCGCATCATCCACAAGAATACCTACCACCAATGAAAGTCCAAGTAAACTCATTAAGTTTAAAGTATATCCCATTAAATACATTCCGATCACCGTAGCAATCAAAGACAATGGAATAGAAACCATTACAATAAATGCATTTCTTATATTATGAAGGAATAGCAACATTACAATAGCAACCAAAATAATCGCTAAGAATAAATCGAAAATTACGTGATCTGCTGCTTCAAGCGTAAAATCTGTAGAGTCATCTACGATACTTACTTTGATCGCCTGAACTTTATAATCTGTCTGAACCTGAGCAATAGTTTTCTGAACCAATTCTGAAACCGCTACTGCATTGGCATCAGATTGTTTTTTCACCTGCATTAAAATGGTAGAATTCTGATTGAATCTTGCCACTTTTTCTACATCTTTTTGGCTGTCAAAAACAGTAGCGATATCTGAAAGACGCACCTGTGCTCCATTTTTATTAGAAACAACAAGGTTATTCATTTCATTCACATCTCTATACTTTCCGGAAAGTCTGATGGTAGACCTTGAAGTTCTGGTCTTCAAAGCACCTGTAGGGAAATCTAAGTTAGAAGAAAGAATTGCCTGCTGCACGTCTCCAATAGAAAGACCGTAACCCTGCAATTTCTTTTCATCTAAATTCACCTGAATTTCTCTTTCCTGTCCACCAACAAGGTCAACCTGAGCAACACCATTTACTCTTGAAAAAATAGGCTCGATCTTCTTATCTAAAAGGTCATAAAGCTCTTTATTATTCAATTTATTACTGGTAATACTCAAAGTCATGATCGGTAGATCATCCAATGAGAACTTCTGCAAAGAAGGAGGATCTGCATCTTCCGGAAGGTCTGCCAAAATAGCATTTACCTTTCTTTGAGCATCATTCAAAGCATAGTTTACATCAGCACCTGTGTTCAACTGAACCATGATCACTGATAAACTTTCGTATGAAGATGATTCTACCTTTTTTACGTTTTCCAAAGAACCTACAGCATCTTCGATCTTTCGGGTCACCGAAGTTTCTACCTCAGAAGGTGAAGCTCCCGGATAAACCGTAGAAATGGTTACCATATTAGTTTCAAATTTCGGAATCAACTCGTACCCCATCATGGAGTAGCTTAATAAACCTCCCAACGTAAGGATCGTAAATAATACGATAACGAGGGACGGCCTTTTAATGGATATTTCTGCTAACTTCATCTGCTGTTACTTTACGATATTGATTTTTGAACCGTTATCTAGGTTGATTTGTCCGCTGGTAATTACTTGTTCACCACCATTCAATCCGCTTAAGATCTGAACTTTGTCGCCGTACACTTTTCCGGTTTGAACTTTAATTAATTTAGCAGTTCCGTTGCTTACGATAAATAATTGTCCTGAACTTACACCGTTTACGAAAGCTTCCGCAGGAACAGTCAACATATTTTGAGTTTCAGCACCATTGTTGGTTTTGAAAGTCGCAGTTGCATACATACCCGCTTTCAAATTCCCTCTATTTTGAACTTCAATTTCTACTGGGAAGTTTAAAGAAGCATCACTTTTAGGAGCAATAAATGTAATTCTTCCGCTGAAAGAATCGTTTGGTAAAACATTTACATTAATTGGAACTTCCTGACCTAGCTGAATTCTTCCGATTTGGCTTTCGTCAACCAAAACCGAAAGCTTCAATGAATTGATATTTACAATTTCGAATAAAGCTGTTCCCGGAGAAACTACAGTTCCCGGTTCCACCATTTTCTTGTTGATGGTACCGCTGATTCCGGCTCTGATGCTTGTGTCGTTAATTTTAACTCCTTGAGCTCTTACTGCAGCCTGCATGTTTTTCAACTGTAATCTTGAGTTATCAAGCTGTTGTTTAGTAACACCACCAGTTTTATAAGCATTTTCGTAACGTTGGTTATCGATAATCGCATTTTGCAAATTATTCTGAGCCTGAGTAACATCAACTTCGATTGCATCTCTTTTGATAGTAGCCAAAGTTTGTCCGGCTCCAACTTTTGAACCTTCTTTTACCAAAACGCTTACAATACGTCCTGAGATCTCAGAAGACTGCTGCATTTCCTGCTTAGGAAGAAAAGTTCCGTTTGCGCTGTAATCGGTATCAATATTTTCTCTTGAAGCAGTGATCACGTTCACGTTGATCTTGTCAACCTGTCTTGCCACCTCTTTTACTTCAGTATCTTGCTTCTTTTTGTTGTCAGCAATTTTCCAAGCTGCCAAACCAACAAGTACAGCTGCTACGATGATATATATTAAAGTTTTTTTCATTTGAAGTTATTTATTATTTAAAGGTCAAATGCAATCGCCAAATATTTAGTATTTTTTTTGTACTACAATTCATAGCGATTTCATGTTCTTATGGGTTTTGTAAAGTATTAAGCTCGCCTTTAGCTTTTATTAATTTAATTTCAGCCTGTTTGTAGTCTAATAAAGCAGTTGTATAATTCTGTTTTGCATCTGTTAATGCATTTTCAGAATCTAAAACTTCCGTAAGCGTTGCTAAACCGTACTGATAATTTGATTGCGTATCTTTTTGTACTTTTTCGGCAAGTGTTACGTTGTTTTTCATGCTTTCAATATTGATCAATGAATTTTCAATATTGGTTACTGCATTTTTATATTCAAGACTTAACTGAAGCTGTGTATTCTGAATATCCTGATCAAGATCTAAGATATCAATTTCAGCCTGCTGAATTTTTGATTTCGTAGAACCACCCGTAAAAATCGGAATGTTTATATTTAAACCAATCGCAGAATAGTCACTCCAAAGAACTCCGTTATTCAATCCGTTTGTTAAAGGGAATTTTTTACCCATTCCAGCCCAACCGTAGTTTGCCTGCAATCCAACAGTAGGATAAAGATAGGCTTCAGTAGCTTTCTTGTTATACACTAAAAGCTCTCTGTTTTTCTGAAGAACTTTCAATTCAGAACGACCTTCAAGATTTACAGCATCTGCCAAAAGCTGAGGTTGAGGTTCAATCGTTTTTTCTTCAAGCTCAATATCAGTTTCAATAGGAACTCCCATATAAAACTTCAAAGAGTTTTTTGAAAGTTCTACTGCATTGACCAATTGTTGTCTGCTCGAACTGATATTCGTCAACTGAACATTCGTACGATCTAAATCGATTCCTTTTGCCAAACCATTATCTACTAAACTTTTAATTACATTTCTTACTTTTTCAGTATTGGTGTAACTTACATTTAAAGTTTTAAGATTTTCTTCCTGTACAAAAACCTGATAATAAGCTGTTGCTACATTTTCAATAATCTGTTCGTTCGTCAATTGAGCATTTAAAACATAAAATTCTCTTGTAGATTTTGCTGCTTTAAGACCTGTAAAAACTCTCTGATCAAAAATAGTCTGATTAAGAGTCACTACCGCTTGTGATTGCCAAGCCTGCCCCAATTGTGCACGAATTCTTTCGCCTCCAAATTCAAGCAATGACTCCTGAATTACCGGATTGTAAGTTACTCCTGCAGTAGCCCCAATCTGAGGTAAAGCTCCAGATCTGGCCTCATTGATTTTGTACTCTGCTTTTTTAATCTGTAAAGCCGCTTTTTTAGCTTCAGCTTTATTTTGCAACGCCTGTTTAATAGCTTCCTGCAGAGAAATCTGCTGTTGCGCATAAGCTGATGAAGAGGCCAACATCATAAATGCTGCAGCTACACCAATTTTGAGCTTTTTAGCAGTTATACGTTTTCTGTTCATAATTTTATACTTCGTTTATTTTTTGTTGTCTTTGTTAAAATCTTTATTCCTAAAGGACGATTTAATTCTTAAATTACTTTAACAGTTTTTAATTAATTTTTAAAAAGCATGTTAAGAATGATATCTTTTCGGTCTGCGATTAACGCATCAAACTCTTTATCATCAATCATCATATTCTCTAAAAAGAGAGGACGCACCGCACTTGGAAACACCAGCAGCGAAATCATATTGAGTACAAATTGCACAGGTGCCATCTTTTCGATGTTCCCTAATTCCATTTCTTTTTCAATATCTGCATACAGTTTTTTCAGTTCGTCTTCTTCAACATCTCTTTTATGACAGCTTCCTTTATTGATCTGTGAAACAATATAGGTCTCCAGATAAGGATATTGAAGGCTTGTCTGTAAACTGCCATCGATAAAATTGGCAATCTTCTCTTTGAAAGGCAGATCTGAATTCATAATCAATTCAGACTTTTCTTTTTCTACTCGGTGAGCTTCATCAAAAATAATCTGGATCAGGTTATCTCTGGATCTGAAATAATAATTGATAAGTGTTCTATTGACACCTGCTTCATCTGCTATTTCCTGCGTTGTGGCATCAAACTTACCCTGTACAAAGAATAAATTCTTTGCGGTTTGCTTGATTAACTCTTGGGTTTGATCTTTTTTTTCTTGTTTTGACATTTTTGTTAAACAATTTTGTGCAAATATATATCAATCATTTGTTTTGACAAAATTGTTAAACAAAATAATTAATATGATTTGCATCATATTTTACACTCAGAATCACGTATTCATGATTTATTAATTCGTATAAGATCTTTGTTTGATTATATTTGCGGAAAATTAATAATGATGAGAAAAACTTTACTCTTATTTTCAATAATTAGCTGTGCTTTTTTATTTGGGCAGAATATTATTTGGGATTTTCAAACTACAAGTACCATTAATCAATCCCAGCATTTTATTACATTTAGCGATACAGATTCTCAAGGAAATATTTACGTTGGAGGAAGATATGGAAGACTTGCGTTTCCGAGTGTAAATAATATAACATTTGGAAGTATTAGTAATACGACTTCAAGCACAGAGCTATCCAGAGCTGTAATTGCTAAGTTTGACAAAAATAAAAATGTGATTTGGGTGAAAGAAATAAGCTCCAGTTATGGCTCCGGTATAAACTCATTAGTTATCGATAAGCAAGATAATGTGGTTGTTACAGGATACACAGACGGACAAAATTTAAAATTAAATCCTAATTCAAATACAATTTTTGACACCGGTATTACTTCTTCCAGTTCTTTTCTTGTAAAACTAAGTTCCGCAGGTAATTTTATATTCGGGAATATTTACAATTATGTCGGGAATATGACCTGTACAATAGATGAAAATAACAATATAATTTCAACAGGAAATTATGTAAATTATTTACCAGTTGCTATAACTGATTTTGATCCGAGTCCTACAAATGTTTACACCTTACCAGCTCCAAACGGATTATTTATTATGAAAAATCTGCAAGATGGAACTTTCTCTTGGGCTCGACCAATACACGCACACAATACACCTTCTATAAATACCGTAAAAACAGATAAAAATAACAATATCATTGTGATAGGTAATTATGAAGCATACTTAAAAATTGATAACGTCACTTATCCTGCGAATACAAGTTCGTCTAACAGAAGTTTTGTTGCAAAGTTTAATAATAACGGTAATTTTTTATGGCATCGAAATCTCACCTATTATAGCAGTGGAGGATTTGCATCGAATTCGAAAATTGATATTGATAGCGATCATAATATTTATACTGCAACAACCTATTATCAACCACAAACTGTCAGTTTTCCAAATCAAACTTTTCAAGCTCCAGATGGAGGAAGAAATATTATTTATAAAATTGATACTACTGGAAATTTGGTTTGGAGGTCAATCATTAAAGGTGAGGATGCCTATGATTTTCTTTCGATTAAACTAAATCCCGATAATACAATAAACTTCTTTGTGAGTTATCAAAACGATAAGATTATAAAAGTAATTAATGGTCATAATAATTCTGAAGAAACAGTTCATAGATTGGACATAAATTTAAATTATAATTATTTATCCCAAAATTCTAAAGCCTTTTATCTGAAATTTAGAAATGACGGTAAATTAATTTTTAATAAAAGTGATTTCTCATCATCATCTTATAGTCAAAATGTAGATTACGAAGGAAATATAATATTAGTCGGATATTATGATGATTACCAAGATTTTGATCCTGATCAAGATATTAAAAATATAAAATATACAAGTGGGGATATAAGTGGGTTTATACAAAAGTTTGGTAAATGCTATAATGGAACTCCAGATGGTGCCAAAACACAAACCTTTTGTTCATTATCAAATCCTAAAATACAGGATTTACATCCAAACACATCTTATACAACATGGTATGATTCACCATTATCGATAGTACCTCTACCTGCAAATACACTATTACAGAACAATGTAACATATTATGCATCAGTACAGGATGAATCTTGTCCTTTAAATCCTAAAAGGCTTCCAGTTAAAGTTATTATTAAAACATCACCACTTCCATTATCAGTAAGTGATTTTTATTTTTGCAGCAATGTATATGGTATGACATTTAACCAACTTAATATCAATAATAATCAAAATATAAGGTTTTATAATGCAAATGGAGATATTCTGGGTAATTATTCAAATATTACTCCCGGAGTTCAGTATTATGTTGTACAATATGTTGAAGAATGCGAGAGTGAAAAAGTTCCTTTTAAAGTATTCTCTTTGCAAGATACAGGCCCAATTGCAAATCCTATTCAACCTTTCTGTGCAATTGATCAACCAACAATAGCAAACCTCCAAATCACAGGTCAAAATATAAAATGGTATGACGCTACAAATAATATTTTACCTACAACTACTCCACTGGTAAATGGGCAAACTTATTTTGCTTCACAAACGATTAACGGTTGTGAAAGTACTAAAATCTCTATTCAGGTTACTTTAAACACAACACCCAAACCTGTTGCAAATATGGATCAGGATTTCTGTGAATCGGCAAATCCTAGATTGGCAAATTTAGTAGTAAACGGAACTGGTTTAATATATTACGATGCTGCAGGAAATGTTTTACCGCTTACCACTCCGCTCGTTCATGGGCAAACTTATTTCGTTACCCAAACTTTAAATGGTTGTGAATCTGAAAAACTGGCAATTGCAGTAACACTTTCACAAAACAATGTTCCAGCAGACAATTACAGGACGTCACTTTGTAATGTTTCTACAGGAAATACAATGGTTGTCGACCTTACTTCATACCAAAGCAACCTTATTGCAAATCCTAATAATTATATTTTCAACTATACCACTCAAACGGGAGCTCCAATTACAATTCCTACAAATTATACTTTAAATATAGGTTCAAATGTGATCAATGTAAAAGTTGCAACGGCAGATGGGTGTTTTAAAAATGTTGTTTTAGAATTAGTTTTAAATCCAAAACCAATTATTACACTTCCGGAAGATCTTGATTTCTGTAAAGGCAAAACCGTAACTCTAGACGCAGGAACCGGCTTTACATCGTACCTATGGAATACAGGTGCAACCACACAAACAATCAATGTTTCAAGTCCCGGAAATTATTCTGTTATTGTTACTAATATGTTTGGATGTAGCAATACTGATAATATTCAGCTGAGCTATTCTGTTTTAGCGGAAATTGTTTCGGTAAATATCAATAACAATTCTGCAACGGTTATTCTTTCAGCTTCCGGAAATTACGAGTATTCTTTAGACAACTCTTCTTGGCAAGATTCTAATGTCTTCAGCAATTTAGGAATGGGAGAATATATTGTTTATGCAAGAACAAAATCAGGCTGTATCATTGGTCAGAAACCGTTTTCTATTTTTAATATTCCGAACGCAATCAGCCCGAATGGAGACGGAATAAATGACAAATGGAAAATTGCAGGTTTAGAAAATTATTCGGGTTCAGAAATTCACGTTTTCGACAGAAAAGGAGTTTTGGTTTTCAAACAGATCATCAACAAAAAACCTCTGGAATGGGATGGTAAAATAAATGGTTCACCAATTCCTACAGGAAATTATTGGTACTCGATAAAAGTATCAGATGGTAGAAATTATACAGGCTGGCTTTTGATAAAGAATAGAGAGTAAAACAAAAAAACGAGCAGAAATTTCTGCTCGTTTTTTTATTTTGGTAAATTAATTTCGTTTAAGCTAACTTAATTTTATCTTCTAAAATATCTACGATTTTATCTTTATACAATCCGCCTAAAGCTTTTTTAAAGTTCTTTTTACTCATCTGCAATTCATCTTTAATTTCTTCTGGTGAAGATTTGTCTGAAAGATGCAGTAAACCGAAATTCTCTTCTAATTTATTAAGAATCTTTTGTTTGAATTCATCGATATTCTCAAAACCTACAGGCTGTAGCGAAACATCAATTTTCCCGTCTTCACGGATATCTTTGATGAAACCTTCTTCTTCTGAAAGCGGATATAGTTTTTTATAAACATCCGAAGTATAGATTAATCCGATATACTTTTTGTTGATTACTACATTCCAGCCCAGTTCACTTTCATTCATCATCAGCAAATCTACTTTGTCTCCTTGTTTGAAAGGAAGATTTTCGTACTGTGGATTTCTTTTAAATTTTGTTGTTCCGGTAATCAATTTCAAATCATTGTCAACATACAGATGCACAAGATATCTTTTACCTTCAATAATTTTTGCCTTCTGTTGTTTGTAAGGAATGAAGACATCTTTAATGATTCCCCAATCCATAAATGCACCGGTTGGAAGACTTTGCACACAAGTCATTACTGCAAACTCGCCTACTTCAGCCAAAGGAATTTCAGTCGTTGCCTTCAGTTTATTATCATCCTGATACACAAAAACTTCAATCTCATCACCAATTTCTTTTTCTTCACGAATGAAAACTTTAGACATAAAAGCCGTATCGCCTGTTTCTGATTCAAGCATCCATCCTGAATTGTTTTTTTCTGAAATTTTTAAAGTCTGGGTTTTTCCGAGTTGCATTAATGATAAATTTAGTCTGCAAAGGTAAGGAAAATAAGTTGGAGAGTTTTAGAGTTAATGAGTTTGAGTTTTTTTACATTTAAATTTAATTATTGTAATTTCTTAAATCACTGATAAGATTTTGGGATTCTTTCATATAATCTGTTTTTTCATCAGGATTAAATGTTCCGACAGATTTTATCAGCTTATCATTTTCATAATAACATCTCAATTCAGACAACTTTTGAGGTTTTTCTAAATATCCATTTTCGTCAACCGTTTGATATTTTGTTGAATGTACAAAAACCAATTGATGATTTTCCGAAAAAAAATATTCGGTTACAATGTTCCAGGCTGATAAACCAACAAAATGCTCCATCTTTTTAAGCGCACCGTTTTTATAAAATCCTTTTAATTCAATTCCGTTATCTGTTACCTCAGATTTATCCATAAAATAAGAATAGGGAACTGTTTTAATTTTAAAATCTGTTGTCTGATTAATTTTTTGAACAGTTTTTCTTACAGGCTCAATATTCTGACCAGAAATCAATCCTGATAAAAAAATGAGCAAAAACGGAATCATTTTTTTCATTGAAAAATCTTAATAGTTAGATACAAAGTCCATCAAATCTCTTCTGCTACTTTCAAAATCTAATGCATCTCCAACAACAAAATATTTCTGTTTGTCAACACATTTCGAGAATAAAGATTTAGCCAAAGCAATTTTATTCTTATCAAAACTCAGATCTTTTACCAGAACACTTATTTGCTCCGATGTAAACATAGCGTGACGACCTTGCTGATTAATGAAAATGATTTTTTTATCATCAAACCAAGCATCTTCTTTCATCTTACTTAAAAATTGCTGGAAAGTTTGATTATCCATGACATTAGGATAATTTATGTTTCCAATATTTCCTGAATTCCCATAAGGATTGTTCCAGATATCATTCCAGTTATTAAAACCGTAATAGCCATTTTGGAGCGGATAAGAATCTAAAAGATACAAACCTTCATTCGTGAAAAAATCGAGAACCAATCTGCTGTTATTTCTGACATTCAAAGTCGTTCTGTACATCAAAAATCCGTTTTCGTAGATTGAAATAGGAATTCTTCCCGAAGGAAGATCAAAGAATCTATATTTACCTGAGTTGTTTGAAATCGACTGATCCGCTAATTCCACACTAAAACTTCCCTGCTCCGGAATTCTCAGGAAAACTTCTGCATATCCATAGTTATTATTCCATTGGTAATTCGGATTTGCAGGTCTTCTGTTTGTATTATTCTGATTATTTGAATTTCTGAATCCTGAAGAATTATCTGAATTATTATTTCGAGAATCTTGCCTTTTAGAGGTTGTAGATTCAATCTCTCTTTTAGAGACTTCGTTTTTTAAAAGTTCACCCGCTTTTCCTGCTTCCTGCGCAAAAAACAATAGACCGGATAAGATTGAACAAACTGTAAATATTTTTTTCATAATGATTTCATTCTATAGTGAATTCCCACTCTATTTTCATGCCAAAAATGAACAATTTCAATTAAAATAAAATTTAAAATCATTTGTTTTAACTTTGTTCAAAATATTGAATCCAAGCGAAATTCAGACAAAAAAAAGAGAAGCCAAAACTTCTCTTTTATATTTTCGCCAAAACTTAGCTCTTTCTACTTTTTACTTAACTCTTACATGTGAAGAGCTCTTTTTCCTGTAGCATCCAAAGCAGCTTCTTTCACTGCTTCAGCGTAAGTTGGATGAGCGTGAGAACTTCTTGCGATGTCTTCTGCACTTGCACGGAATTCCATTGCAATTACTCCTTCAGCAACCAAATCTGCAGCTCTCGCTCCGATCATGTGGAAACCAAGAACCTCATCCGTTTTTTCGTCAGCGATAATTTTCACCAAACCATCGATATCACCACTTGCACGGCTTCTTCCTAAAGCTCTCATTGGGAAAGTTCCGATTTTGTAAGCTACACCTTCTTCCTTCAATTGCTCTTCAGTTTTACCAACTCCGGCAACTTCAGGCCAAGTGTAAACAACTCCAGGAATTAAGTTATAATTGATGTGAGGTTTTTGTCCAGCTAAAGTTTCAGCAACGAAAACTCCTTCTTCTTCAGCTTTGTGAGCCAACATCGCTCCTTTAATTACATCTCCGATTGCATAAATATTGGCAACGTTAGTCTGTAAATGGTCGTTTGTTTTTACTCTTCCTCTTTCGTCAAGCTCAACACCTGCTTTTTCCAATCCAAGTCCATCTGTGAAAGGTCTTCTTCCTACAGAAACCAAACAGTAATCTCCTTCAACAGTAACTTCCTCTCCTTTTTTATCTTTTGCAGTAATCTTTACAGAATCTCCGTTTCTTTCAACCGCAGAAACTGCTGTAGAAAGCATAAACTTCATTCCTTGTTTTTTAAGAACTTTAGTCAATTCTTTGCTTAAAGCACCATCCATTGTAGGAATGATTTTGTCCATAAACTCAACAACAGTAACCTGAGCTCCTAATCTTAGGTAAACAGAACCCAATTCAAGACCGATTACACCACCACCGATTACTACCAAATGCTTAGGAATTTCTTTTAAATTTAAAGCTTCCGTAGAAGTAATCACTCTTTCTTTATCTAAAGTAATGAACGGTAAAGATGAAGGTTTAGAACCTGTTGCAATGATTGTATATTTAGAATCGATCGTTTCAGAAGAACCGTCGTTTTTAGTTACTTTAATTTGAGTAGCAGATTCAAAGCTTCCAAGACCTTCAAAAACAGTGATTTTATTTTTGTCCATCAAAAAGTTGATTCCTTTTGTAGTTTGCTCTACCACTTCATTTTTTCTCGCAATCATTCTTGCGATATCAGCTTTTGGCTCGTTAATGATAATTCCGTGGTTTTCGAAATTGTGCTTTGCGTTTTCGAAATGCTCAGAGCTGTCTAAAAGCGCTTTTGAAGGAATACATCCAACATTAAGGCAAGTTCCACCCAACGTTGAATATTTTTCGATAATTGCTACTTTGAAACCTAATTGTGCAGCGCGAATTGCAGCTACATAACCTCCAGGACCGGAACCGATTACGGTAACATCAAATTGACTCATTTTATATTTTTATTTATTATTATCTGAAATGATTAATTCTTACAAATTTAATGATTAATTACCACGCCACAAAGTGAGTTTTGTCAAGTTTTTTTGTTGCAGGGTAATGGATGTTAGAGGATGGAAGTTTAATTGATTTTTTTTAAGTAGGAAGTCTGAAGCGGGATGATGGATGTTTAAATGATTGAGAATATTTTTAAAGCTTCTGACATCTAACTTAATTTACAAATTCAATTTCCCTTCTCCAAAAACTTCTTTATTTCCAAAATAAGAACCCCCGCAAATGTACCATGGAAGGTTTTCCAGATATTTTATTGCGTTTTCTGGTTTCATTTCTGCAACCTCTTTTTTAGCGATAATTCCTTTGAACCATCTTCCGGATTCTTGGGAATCAGGAAATTCTATAGCATAATTAAGCCAAATTCTTTGGCAAAGTCTACATTGAATTATACTTACTTCTGCATTTTTACCACTGGTAAAATCTGTACCAACTATTGAAGTTCTATATTCAGATACACTTAAGTCGTGTTTTTCGCAGGCACAACCCAGTTTCGGAAGTTTTTTCATGAATGAAATATTGATTTTAAATAAAATTGAAACGCAAATTTAAGGAAATATAAAAGCTTTCATTTAGTAATATTCTCATTTTAAACACAATCATCAGCAAATTTCACTATTCTTTTTTCATAATTTGCATTACAATTGTTACAATTCTGGGTCATTGTTTTAATAAGACCCTGTTTAATTTCTTCTGTGTTATCAGAATTTTCAAAATCATTAAAACCGCTGTATAAAATAGAATTACACCAATCAGAATACTTTTTTCCAGATTCATCAAACTCCATGTACTCAAAAAATTCTTTTGGGAATTTTTCTGCATATTTTCTTGCAGGAAGTCCGGTGTATTCTCCTAAAGCGCCATCTTGAATAAATATCGTCTTATCTAAAATCCATCGATAAAAAGGTCTTAAAGAATCATTATCTGTTGTAACTAAATTTAATAGTTTTTCTGTTTTAGGTTCATCTTTTGGTCTGTAAACTCCCAAATAAAAATCTCTTGCAACAGGATCGCAGTTTTTATTTGTAATGTAATATCTCATAGGTTTACCCCAAACAGAATCAAGATCAATTGAATGAGTTAGACGGAAACCTTCCTGCCAATTTGTGGATTCGTATTCGATAGTATCTTTATTTTCTTTAATCACTACAGCTTCCTGTTTTTTACAAGAAAATAGGATCAGTAGAAATATTAAAGAAACAAATCTTTGCATTTAAAATTTTTGAGATTGTAAAACTTATTTTTTTATTAGATCCAATAAGATTTTTTCATATCTATCTAAAATAATTTCTTTGGAAAATCTAGATTTTATAGAATTTTTTATTGCATCCTGATCAAATGACTGATGTAAAATCTGCATAATTTTTTGAGAAAAATCTTCGTGATTTTCAATGTCTGCAATTTCACCGTTGGTGTTGTGCTGAATAATTTCGTTAATTCCGCCTCTGCAATTATTTGCCAAAGAATATGTTCCGCAAGCTCCGGCTTCCAACAAAACATTCGGAAAGCCTTCATAACGTGAAGAAAGAATAAACAAATCGGCAAACTTCAGAAACTGATACGGGTTTTCCTGTCTTCCATGAAAAATAACTTTTTTCAAACCTAAAAAATCCTTCATCTGATGAAGAATCTCCCGATCTCTGCCATCTCCTAAAATATGGAGAATAATATTCTCATTTTTAAGTCTTGAAAAAACTTTTAACAGATTATCAAATCCTTTTCGCGCAGACAAATTGCCGATGGCAACTACATTTTTATAATTGTATTTAAAACTTTCAGGTTTTGTAGAAATAAGAAGCTTTTCATTGATAAACTCAAAATCTACAGGATTATTGATTTTGGTGATTTTATTTCTTTTAATATTAAAATTATTCACCAAATCATTCATCATATCGTCGCTTTGCGCAATAATCTGCTGATAATTGTTGTAAAAATGATAGAAGAATTTTATTTCTTTTCTCGTTATATGCTCTGAAACGACATTGGTTTCTCTTGCAATAAATTTAATTTTCGGAAAAAGCTTGATAAATACAGACAAATATGCATTTACTTCTCCAAATCCCGAAAAAACAATATCGGGTTTTCTGCGGTAAATTTGTGAAAGAATAGGCTTTAAAGAATGTCTGATTCTTTCGGTATCGATGTCAATAATTTCTACATCTTTTTTTAGAAAATTTAAGTAACCACCTTGTTTCCGTAAAAGCAAAATCATAGGCTCAAAACGATCTCTGGAAAGATGATTTGCAATGGTGGTAACGATTCTTTCTGCACCTCCGGTTTCAAGATCCGGCAGAATAAACATGACAGAAATTTTCTTATTCATCCTAAGATTTTTTTAAATATTTTCAAAGGAATTTTGTTTCACAATAGGTCTGGAAAATCCTGAGAATGATTATTTGTAATATGATTTATTAAAAATTTATGCTCTTTCTGATCGAAAAATATATACCAAGACGTATTGTTGTTTGCTTTATATTTAAAAAATTTCCTTCCAAACTTTTTAAAATTCTCAGGAGTTTCATAAATATTAACCTGAAAATCAAAATTCATTATATAGAAAATAATTTCCTGTACATAAGATTTAGCATCTTCTTCAAAACCAAAATAGTTTTTTGAATATAAAATATCTACTAAATCTGTAAGGAATACCTTAACATCATTAGAAAAAATTATTTCTCTTTCCAAGGTAAAGATTCAATATGTGCATAAACTTTTCTCATCAAATCTTCGCCAGTTATTCCTCTCGCAAATCGTTCATCAAAGTCATCTTTTACAACGTATTCAGCTTGAGATTCTGCAACTTGATGAACTGAAGTTTTTCTATTCTTAATCTCAAGTAATTCTGCAATATCATCAAGCTCATTCATTTCTTTTATCCACTGAATGAGTTCTCTTTTTGCTTCTAATATTGGATTTTCCATTTTAATTTTATCAAAAATTAATTGGCTACATCGCTGATAAATTTTATTCTCAGCATTCTTACTTCTTCATCAGAAAGCTCATCTCCGAATTCATCAAGCAAAACTTTCATACTGTCGCTTTCAGATTCGTTCATAAATTCCATAAAATCATCTACTACATCTTCATCAAAATTGTCTTCGATATAGTAATCGATATTCAGTTTCGTACCCTGATAAACAATACGTTCCATCTCTTTCAAAAGATCATTCATCGAAAGATTTTTGGCTCTTGCGATATCTTCAAGGTCAATTTTTTTATCGGTACTCTGAATGATAAAAACTTTATGGCTAGATTTATTCGCCACCTGCTTCAAAACCATATCCTGAGTACGTTCTATGTTGTGGTCTTCAACATATTTTGCTATAAAATCTGCAAATTCTTTTCCGTACTTTTTAGCTTTTCCTTCTCCGACTCCGTAGATTTTGGCAATTTCTTCAACAGAAATAGGATACTGAACGGTCATATCTTCCAAACTAGGATCCATGAAAACCGTGTAAGGTGGAATCCCATGTTTTTTGGCTACTTTTTTTCTAAGTTCTTTTAAAAGAACAAATAGGTTTTGATCTAAACCTCCACTTGACTGCATTTGCA
Source organism: Chryseobacterium scophthalmum (assembly GCF_900143185.1). Taxonomy (NCBI): domain Bacteria; kingdom Pseudomonadati; phylum Bacteroidota; class Flavobacteriia; order Flavobacteriales; family Weeksellaceae; genus Chryseobacterium; species Chryseobacterium scophthalmum. Next base: position 1,049,038 of record NZ_FSRQ01000001.1, read on the forward strand.
CCTGATCGCTTTCAGCTTTTGTCTGTGAAAGATCAAATTCACGGTCTTCAGCAATCAAAAATGGTTCTTTAAAATCACCAGATAAGACTTTTTTCCCTTTTTCGGCAATTTTTAAAACACCGTATGTTTCAATATCTTTCTGTAAAAAATTCTGTACAGTTGCTTGTCTTAGAATTGTTTTCCAATAATTATCTTTTTCAGATTTTCCAAAACCAAAGAATGAGCTTTGCTCTAATTTGTACGACTTTGTAACCGCTGTTTCTTTTCCAACAATTACAGAAATCAAATCTTTAGATTTAAATTTCTCTTTCGTTTCGTTAATTAATTCTAAGGTTTTCTTTAGATCAGCCGTAGCATCTTTCAGCTTCGGCGGATTTGATGCATTGTCACACATTTTGGCTCCGTCACCATTTATAGGATCAAAAGTTTCACCAAAATAATATAATATATATTGTCTTCGGCTCATCGAAGTTTCAGCGTAACCTACTACTTCATTTAAAAGCTGTAAGCCGATTTCTCTTTCAGAAACAGGTTTTTGAGCCAGGAATTTTTCCAGTTTTTCAATATCTTTAGGATCATAGAAAGCAAGGCAGTACCCTTCTCCTCCATCACGACCTGCACGACCGGTCTCCTGGTAATAACTTTCCAAAGATTTTGGAAAATCATAATGAATCACAAAACGTACATCCGGTTTATCTATTCCCATTCCAAATGCAATCGTTGCCACAATTACATCTGCTTCTTCCATCAGAAACTTATCTTGATTAGCAACTCTCACTTTCTGGTCGAGACCTGCATGATAAGGAAGCGCATTGATACCGTTTACCTGAAGAAGCTGGGCAAATTCTTCTACTTTTCTTCGACTTAAACAATAAACAATTCCTGATTTTCCTTTATTTTTATTGATAAATTTTACAATTTCTTTATCAATATTAACTTTTGGAGTTACTTCGTAAAATAAATTAGCCCTGTTAAAACTTTCTTTAAATACTAAAGCATTGCTCATTCCTAAAGTTTTCTGGATATCATCCTGTACTTTAGGGGTTGCCGTCGCCGTTAAAGCGATGACAGGAACATCTGCAATTTTATCGATGATTTGTTTTAAATTTCTGTATTCCGGTCGGAAATCATGCCCCCATTCTGAAATACAGTGCGCTTCATCAATTGCAACGAAAGATATTTTAACATCTTTCAAAAATTCCAGATAATCTTCTTTAATTAAAGATTCCGGAGCTACATAAAGCAGCTTTGTTTTACCACTTTTTATATCATCAAAGACCTGTTTGGTCTGAGTTTTGTTAAGAGAAGAATTAAGAACATGGGCTACACCCGTTTCAGAAGAAAGACCGTTTACTGCATCTACCTGATTTTTCATAAGAGCAATAAGCGGTGACACAACAATTGCCGTTCCCTCAGAAATAAGAGCCGGAAGTTGATAACACAGTGATTTACCGCCTCCTGTAGGCATAAGAACAAAAATATCTTTTCCATTTAAGAGATTATTAATGATCTCTTCCTGCTGTCCTTTAAAGGTAGAAAATCCGAAGTATTTTTTTAATTCGCCTGATAAATTGGCTTTTTTTGCGCTCATCTAATTTTGTATTGCTAAATTTGCATCCAATCCAAAGTTATAAAATTTTTACTTAAAATAAAAGTAATAGAATTTTTTAGTAATCAAATTTATATTAAGTATAAATTGAAATCATTGGTAAATCTACATACTAATTTCGTTATAAAAATGGAAAGAGACAATATTATCTCAATAGCAAAAAGCACATTGACCATAGAAATTTCCGAACTGGAAAAATTAAAAGAAAGAATTGGAGACGAATTTGTAAAAGCAGTAGAACTGATTCATTCTGCTACCGGAAAACTTATCGTAGTTGGTATCGGAAAATCGGCTCATGTGGGCAATAAAATCGTTGCAACGCTAAATTCTACAGGAACTCCTTCTCAGTTTTTACATGCTTCGGAAGCAATTCACGGAGATTTAGGAGTTATTCAAAAGCAGGATGTGGTGTTATGTATTTCCAATTCTGGAAATTCACCTGAAATTACCAATCTTGTTTCTTATTTAAAAGATTATTCTTCTGCACTCATTGGAATGACAGGAAACAGAAAAAGCAAACTTGCAGAATTTTCTGATGTCATTTTAGATACTCATGTAGATTTGGAAGCATGCCCGAATAAACTAGCTCCAACAAGTTCTACAACCAATCAAATGGCTTTAGGCGATGCTTTGGCTGTATGCCTTATGGAAATGAATGACTTTAAAGAAAATGATTTCGCAAAATTTCATCCGGGTGGAAGTTTAGGTAAAAACTTAACGGCAAGAGTTGAACAGTTCCTTTCTTCACAAAAACCTCAGGTTTCAGAAGATTCTTCGATCAGAGATGTTATTATTTCTATCAGTGCATCAAGTCATGGAATCACTGTAGTAACAGATAACGATAAAATTATCGGAGTTGTTACCGACGGAGATTTGCGAAGAATGTTATTGAAAGGAGATGATATTTCTAAAGTTTTGGCGAAAGATATTATGTCTGCAAATCCTAAAACAATAGAGAAAGATGTTTTGGCGAAAGAAGCCATGAAAATTTTAAAAGACAACAACATCGGACAATTAATTGTAACAGAAAACGGACAATACTTTGGAATTATTGATCTGCACACATTATTAGACGAAGGAATTAATTAATTTTTCTGTGATTATTAAAGTGAAAAATTTCATCATATTTTGTTTTGCCTTTTTATCTTTTAATCTAAATGCTCAGGAAATTGATAAAACGTATTATTTATTAGGAGCAGTTGATAATTATTCCGGTAGAAATTATGAACTAAAAAACAGTGATTATAAAGGCTACGTTTTAATGGTCAATAAAGATGAAACTAATAAAATTAAAAGGCTTCAAGAAGTTTCCGGTTTAAAATTTTCAAACTTCAATTCTGAAACTTTAGCAAATTGGGTTTCTCTTAATTCTGATAGTTATGAAAAAGAAATCAATCAATTTTATTCTTTTTCTAAAACAAAAGGTACAGAAAATTATCGTGGGAGATTAAATCATGACAAAGTTTTAAAAGGAACAAAAAACCAATTATTATCTTATTTATTAGGTTCATTTTTAATTCATGGAAATATAAAAACAGAAAATGATGGCGGAGATCAGTATGAAGTTTATGAAATTTCTGTAGCCAATGCTCAACCACAATTTGAAGTTTTAAAATCCATTTTAAAAGAATTAGGCGTATATACGATTAAAGAAGAAATATGGTACAAAATTCCATTTACATTTCATGTGAAATTTATTCCTGACTCCGAATTAAAAACTTTATTAGATAAAGAATTAGCTTATCAGAACAATAATTAACTAAAATAATTATTATCATTGCAAATCGAATCTCAGAATTCATAACATATATTTATGGCAGAAGATAAAGACATGTCCTTTTTCGGACATATTGGGGAATTGAGAGGGCATTTAATCCGCTCTATTCTTGCTATTGTTATCGCGGCAGTTGTTGTCGGTTTTAATATCAACTGGATTATGGATCACATCTTTTTTGGTCCTACCCGAAATGATTTCCCTACGTTTAAACTTGTGAATGAATTTTCACAATGGATTTTGGGTGAAGACAGTATTACTTTACCTGATGAATTTCCGGTGCGAGTTCAGAGATTGTATCAGCAATTTAATGTGATGATGGCAGTTTCTATTTTTGGTGGAGTTGTGGCAGCTTTTCCTTATATCGTTTGGGAATTGTGGAGATTCATCAGTCCGGCTTTGCATCCTAATGAAAGAAAAAATTCGCTTTTCATTATCAATTCAGTTTGGATTTTATTTATGACCGGAGTTTTATGCGGATATTTCCTGATTTTACCTTTTGCGGTAAATTTTGGAGTTATTTTTAAAATTTCAGACATTATTATTCCGTTATATGACCTTAGTGATTACACTACTCTATTTTTACAGGTTGTTTTAGGAATGGGCGTTGTCTTTTTATTTCCGGTTTTAATTTATTTCTTGACCAATATCGGAATTCTGAATCCTAAGTTTATGAAAACGTACAGAAGACACGCTATTGTTTTGATTATGGTTGTTGCCGCAATTATTACTCCTGCCGATGTTTTGAGTATGATTATGGCAGCTTTACCGCTTTTATTATTGTATGAATTCAGTATTGTAATGTGTGGTTACACTTATAAAAAGGTACAAAAACGTGATGCCGCTTTAAAAACGGTTCAAAAATCTTAAAAAAATTAATATAAATAGTAGCGGCGCGAAAATCTTCGATTTTCGCGCCGCTTGTTTTCTTGCTATCAATTAATCAGTAGAAATAATATAGATTTTGCATTTCAGATTATATATTTGATAAATATTAAATATGAAAAAAACATGAAAGTTTTCGCAGAGTTTATAGAACATAATGGATTACAATTTCGTACAAAAACACTTTTACAATTCGGAGATTCTTGGGACTTAATTGGTTCTATAGTAATGAAAAATCCGGGGAGCGCGAAGCCCGGAATTGCATTAGACGATTCGACTTACCAAAACATTTCAAATTTTTTAGGAGAAAAAATAAATAGCGAAACCTGGTCAGTATCTGGTAATGATCCTACCATAAGAAGGATTGCTACAATTTTTAATGGTAACCATGTAGACAAAGATTTAAAACTTAATGGTATAATTCAAATTTACAATCTATATAACATCTGTGAACCAAAAATAAACCTTGCTTATCAAAAGGCTGAAAATGCTAATCAGGATTTATTATATATTGATTTACACAAAGTGATTAGTGAATTTAAAAACAAACCCGTCTATTTAGGTTTTTTTCATTTTTACACTTATCGTAAAACAAAGCATTCTGAATATTTACAAAAGACAGCAAGAGGAATTTTTGATTATGTGAAAAATTCAAAATTTAATTATTTCAGTTATAAAGATATAATTGACAATCCCTACTACCATCCTTATTCAAGATATGTTTACGGAGAAAAAAATATACCTTTACTCAAGAGATTTATATCTTTTTATGAATAGATTCCAATCAATATTCTTTAATTTTGGCTTTAGTCAAATTTCATCTTAATGAAAAAAATATCTTACTCGCTTTTATTAGTTTCAGGTTTAGCTTTCGGTCAGTTTTTCGAAAAAGGTAAAACATTTACAAAACAGGACACTTTAAAAGGTTCTAATACCGAATTCAGAAATTTCTGGAATGTAAAAAAGTATGAACTTTCTGTGGAACCCAATTTTCAGCAAAAAAGTATCGCGGGAAATAATAAAATAAGTTTTGAGATTACGAAAGATATTTCAAATCCTGTTTTTCAGATTGATCTGCAACAGCCAATGAAAGTTGATGTTGTACAATGTAGCTTCCCTACTCCTAAACCATTTAAAAGAGAAGGTGATTTTATTTTTATTTCCTCTCATAAAAACTTTAAAAAGGGAGAAAAATACACCATTGATATTGGCTATTCCGGAAATCCAACGATTGCAAAAAGAGCACCTTGGGACGGAGGCTGGATTTTCACAAAAGATGAAAAAGGAAATCCTTGGATGAGCGTTGCTGATGAAGGAATTGGCGCTTCAGTCTGGCTTCCTACAAAAGATATTTGGAGTGACGAACCAGACAATGGGATTGTTATGAAGATTATTACTCTAAAAGATTTAGTTGGAGTTGGAAACGGAAGATTAATCAACAAAAAGACAGAAAACAATAAAAATATCTTCACTTGGGAAGTTAAAAACCCGATCAATGCCTATTCTATTATTCCGAATATCGGAAAGTATGTAAATTTTAAAGATTCTTACAGCGGAGAAAAAGGAAAACTGGATCTTGATTATTGGGTAATCGACTATAATTTAGATAAAGCAAAAAAACAGTTTCAGCAGGTAAAACCGATGCTCAAAGCGTTTGAATATTGGTTTGGTCCTTATCCTTTTTATGAAGATTCTTACAAATTGGTAGATTCCCCTCATTTGGGAATGGAACATCAGAGCAATATCGCTTACGGAAATGGTTATCAAAACGGATATTTAGGCAGAGATCTTTCAGGAACCGGAGTTGGTTTAAACTGGGATTTCATCATTATTCATGAAAGTGGACACGAATGGTTTGCCAATAATATTACGGCAAAAGATCAAGCCGATATGTGGATTCATGAAGCTTTTACTAATTATTCTGAAGTTCTTTTCACCGAAAATTATATGGATAAAAAATCTGCGGATATGTATGCGCAGGGAATTCAGAATAATATTGAAAACGACGTTCCTATTATTGGAAAATACGGTGTACGAAATGAAGGAAGCGGCGATATGTATGCGAAAGGCGCAAGTATGGTTCATACAATGAGACAGATTATTAATGACGATGCAAAATTCAGACAAATTTTAAGAGGTTTAAATAAAGATTTTTATCATCAAACCGTCACAACCGAACAAGTTGAAAAATATATTTCAGAGAAAGCGGGTTTCGATTTCACATCGATTTTTAACCAATATTTACGGACAACCGATGTTCCTATTTTAGAATATGCTCAAAAAGGAACAGAATTGAAATACCGTTTTGTAAAAGGTGTAAAAAACCTAAACCTTCCGATAAGATTTGGTGAATACACCATTTCACCGAGTGAATCTTGGCAGACTTTGAAGCTTAAAAATTCAGATCCGGTAGAGTTTAGCAAGAATTATTATATTAAGTATAAACAGATTTAATGAAATTTTAAAAGGCAAAATCATAAGTATGGTTTTGCTTTTTTTAACTAAAGTTTAGCAAAAAATTATAAATTTCTCTGTAACAATCTCAATTTAAAATCAACTACTTATCAATAAAATAAACCTAATGAAAAAAATAGCACTCAGTTTAGGAATTCTTGCGGTGGCTTTCGTTCAAGCGCAGTCGATCAAGACCAATATTGATTTGGTAAACGTAAAAGACGATAAAATCGCCGTTACGATGGAATTTCCGAAAATGAAATCGAATGACGTAAAATTTCACTTTCCAAAGACGGTTCCCGGAACTTATTCTGTGGATGATTACGGAAGATTTATTGAAGGAATAAAATTTTTAGATAATAAAGGAAAAGAAATCGCTTTTACCAAAGTGAATGACAATACCTACTCCCTAAAAAACGCAAAAGCTTTAAGTAAAATTACGTATTTAGTAAACGACAGTTTCGATGAGGAAAACGACACAGACAAACATAAAGCTGTATTTTCACCTTCCGGAACAGATATTGAGCAGGGAAAAGTTTATTTGATTAATACACACGGTTTTGTAGGTTATATCGACAATATGCAGGATGTTCCGTATCAATTGGTAATTCAGAAACCTAATGATTTTTACGGAACGACCGCTTTGGTAGATCAGGATAAATCTGAAGCAACAGATACTTTTACATTAGCAAATTACGCTAAACTGACCGATTCTCCTTTAATGTATTCAAAACCTGATTACATTACATTCAATGCAGGCGGAATGGATCTTGTTTTAGGCGTTTATTCTCCGACAGGAAAATATAAAGCTGCAGATTTTAAAGAAAATTTAGAAAAAATGGTCGTTGCTCAAAAGAAATTTTTGGGCGATATGAATACCAATAAGAAATATGCGATCATGCTTTATCTTGCAGGAACTGAAGGTCCGCAAATAAAAGGTTTCGGAGCATTGGAACATCACGAATCTACAAGTGTTGTCCTTCACGAGATGATGCCTAAAGAAGCGATTGACGAATCTATTGTTGATGTAGTTTCTCATGAGTTTTTCCACACTGTGAATCCTTTGAAAACGCATTCTGAAGAAATTCATTATTTCGATTATGCAGATCCTAAAATGTCTCAGCATCTTTGGATGTATGAAGGCGGAACCGAATATTTTGCCAATTTATTCCAGATTCAGGAAGGTTTAATTACCAAAGATCAGTTTTTACAAAGAATCGGCGACAAGATCAAAAATTCTAAAAGTTATGATGATACCATGCCTTTTACGGTAATGAGTAAAAATATTCTTCAGGATCAGTACAAAGACCAGTACAGAAATGTTTACGAAAAAGGAACACTTTTGACGATGTGTCTTGATATTGAGTTGAGAAAACTGTCAAACGGAGAAATGGGTTATCGCGATATGATCAGAAAATTATCTCAGAGATTTGGTGAAAACAAACCTTTTAAAGATGATAAACTGATTGACGAATTGGTAACCATTACAGGATATCCGCAGGTAAAAGATTTTTACAATAAATATATTGCAGGAAGCCAGCCAACTCCTTATGCAGAATATTTAGCTCAAGTGGGTGTTGAAATCACGAAACAGGAAACTCCGCCAATGTTTTGGTTTATCAAAGATCCTGCACAAACCGGATATGATGAGAAGAACAATGCTTTTGCTTTTGATGATCATTCTGCATTGTCACCATTCTCAAAAAGCATCGGAATGAAAATTACCGATCAAGTTTTTGCTTTAGACGGAAAAACCATCAATATTCAAAATGCACAGGAATTTATTGGCTATGCACAATCGATCAAAGACGGACAAAACGTTACCGTAACCGTTCTTCGTAAAAACGGCGATAAAATGGACAAAATTGATTTGAAAGGAAAAGCTGTTTTAGATAAAATAACGCTGGAAACGCTTACATTTAAAGCCAATCCTACTCCTGCAGAACAGAAACTTCAGGATCAGTGGTTGACTGGAAAAAAGTAAGCTAATTTATTTTGTTGATCGTTTTTGGTTGATAGTTGATGGGTTGACATCCTATGTAAAAATCAAAAATTATATTATTCAAAGAATTTAAAATAAAAACAAGCGGGGAAAAATTTCCTCGCTTGTTTTATTATGAATGAGATTTTACAGTTCCTGAAAATATTTAATAGTTTAAATTCAAATAATCTAACAACTAATAACTAATTATACAATTCCGGCTCGATAGGATTATTATTCTTTTTAAAACCTTCCTTTGCTTTTTTCTCCATTTCTCTGAAAACCTGATTAGGATCTGAGATCTCTCTTCCATCGGCTGTTTTCGTTTTAAAAATAACCTTATTGGTATCAGAACTTTTAGACATCATTTCTCGCATATTTTTCGTAGGATCACTTTTATATGCTTTCCATGCTTTTTTAAACTGAGCTTTATTAATCTCAATATCCTTACCTCCCATTCCATAAAGCTGAACTCCTTGCGGAAGATTCATCTCCTTTTCTGTAGTAGTTTGAATCGTTTTATTTCCAACTAAAGTCAGGGAATGTGAACCTGTTTTATCTTCAATTTTCACAATCAAACCCGGAAGTCCGTAGAATTTATAAGGTCCGTCCTGAAAAGGCAGATCTGTAGAAAACCAAGCCGTCCATTCTCTTCCGCCATATTTCGTCGTCGCTTTTTGAGCATTGTATTCACCAATTTTCTGCTTGTCGGGAAGAATTTTCCATTCAGGTTTTTTATCTTCTTCAATTTTATAACTGTCGTTGGAAATCCTTGTAAAAAGGTGGGTTTTAAAATCAGGATATTGTTTGGTAACCTTGTAAGTAATCATTCCCGGTTTATCGTTTCTACTGATACTAATATTGTTGGGACTCAATTTTAATTGTCTCTCTAAATCTGCTTGTGAAGTAGAATCTGCTATAAACTTTTCCTGACCGTAATATTTTGATCCGCTTTTATCAATATCCAAAAGCATAATTTCTTTCAAAACGTTTGCTTTATCTGTAGAATCCGGAATAAATTTGTAATCGTAGAAAAAACGGTTTTGAGCAAAACTTGAGAATCCTATAATTAATAAAAGTACTAAAGATATTTTTTTCATTCTATTTTGTTTTATTAAGTTCTATTCTATTGTTATCTTTTTTTATTCTTGCTTTCAGACGTTCTTCCTGATCTTTCATTTGATTACCAGTACCTTCTTTCATAATCATCGTAACACCGCCCATCTGCATTTGTTTTAATCCTTTTGTAGGATCATTTTCATATTCTTTAACCAATTTATCATATTGCTTTTGATTGACTAAAATTTCCTTTTCTCCAAAAACATCTTTTGGAATTTCCGTGAGATTTTTTACAGCCTGCAGATTAAAAACATGAGATTTACTAAGATCTTCAAGCTTTACAATTAAACCGGGAAGACCATGAAATTTGTACGGGCCATCCTGAATCGGAATATCTGACGTGAACCAAGCCACCCATTTTCTTCCTCCAAATTCAGTTTCGGCTTTCTGGGTATTCCATTCTCCGATTTTTTGCTTTTCGGAACTTATTTTCCAGTCTATTTTTCGGTCATCAGAAACTTTGTACTGATCTCTCAAAATTCTGTTATGAAGGAAAACTTCATATTTCGGATATTTTTTAGAAAATGAATATCTTATTGAGCCCTTTCGTCCATCAGTCTTAACATTTATCATCCCGGTTGAAGCCAATTGTTTTTCCAAATCAACTCTCATAATAGAATCTGAATGATAAGCAGTGTAGCTGTAAAATTTAGATCCCGAATCTGCAATATCCAGATTCATCATCTCCGTTTTTACATCACTTACATTGGTAGAATCTGGTATAAAACGATATTCGTAAGTGAAACGTTTGTTTTGAGCATTGGCAAAGATCCCGATGAGCAATACACTGAAAACGGTTATTAGTTTTTTCATTCTAAAACTTATTTTGTGAATAATTAAAAATTATTTTTGTTTTGTTTTGATATGAATTTCCCCCGCGTCTTTACCGGAAATTTTCGTCTTGTTGATATTAATAGATTCTATATTCTTTGGATCAAGACTTTGCATTTCTTCATTCGAACTTACATTTCCATCAATAAAATACTTTATATCTCCCACAGAATTAGTCTTAATCATATCTTTCACATTTGTTTGGAAAGTTCCGCCTGTAGAAAGAAATTTACTATTAGAAGGCTTTGAAAAATCTGTATAAGAAGAGCTTGCTGAGTAACTTACTTTCGGTGCATGAGCGTTTACTGAAACAATCCACGGATTGTTTTGAGCTTTTTCTCTGATGATTTCTGCTTGTTTTCTAGAGAGTTCTGCTTGCTTTCTAGAAAGTTCTGCTTTTTCTTTTGATAATCTTTCAAGTTTTCTTTGGTCTTTTTTAGAAAGATTATTTTTGCCTTTCGCTATTTGATCCATTCTACGATCGAGATTATCATTTAAAATTCTGTAACCATAATCTTTAAAAACTTCTAGTTTTTTAGAATCTTCCGGGCTAATTGCAGATACATCTTTTCCGTTTATATAAAACCTATTGATATTATCATATTTCTTTTTAAATTCCGGCGATAAAAAAGTACTTTTCAAAGACTTGATCTTTTCATCAGTTAAACCTGTTTTCTCTTTGAATTCTTTAGAATCAAACATTTTTTCTAAATCAAGCTCTTCTCCATTAACGCTTATTTTATAGTTATCTCCATCAGGAAATACTCTTTTAAAACTCATGTCCTTAAGGATAACTTTAGCATCTTTCTCAGCCAGCATTTTGTCTCTTCTACTTAGTAGATCTTCAAAATCCGTAGAAAACTGTTTGTCGCGGGTAATCTTATCCATTTCACTGGAAAGTTGTTTAAGCTCTTTTGCTTTCAATTCAAATTCGTAGCTTTTCTCCCCTTTTTCTTTGGCTATTTTCTGAAGTTCAGCAGCTTTTTCTTTTGATTTTTCACTTAGAGTTTTAATTTTTTCAGACTGAATTTTCAGTTTTTCATTTGCATTTGAAATTTTCTCTTGCTGTATTTTCACAATTTGATCAACTTCATTTTTTGGAGATATAGTGTCTCTTTTAATTTCAGCAACTGCTTTTTCAATTTCGTTATTTACTTCTTTTATTTCTTTGTTTTTCGCATTAACCATGTATGCAAATGCAACGGTGAATAAAACCGGTAAGGCAAATATTCTGCGCGCATACCCGAATTTTGTTTGAGGTTTTTGTAACATTTTGAGTCGTTTTTTAAGGTTTGAACTTAGAAACGGACTGGTCGCAGGCAACGGTTTTCCGGAAAAGTGGCTTGCTAAAAGCATCTGCGCAAATGCTTTTGTGTCCGATTGTTTGACGGCTTTTTTATCAGCCAGATATTCGTGTATTAAATTGATTTCTTTTTTGATGATATGAAAGAACGGATTGAACCAAAAAACAGAAGTAAGAATCTCTATAAATATCTTGTCGATAGAGTGTTTTTGTTCAATATGAACCATTTCGTGCTTTAAAATCTGCTTTCCAACTTCTGAATTGATAACAATAGAGTTTTTCCAGAAAAGATTTTTGAAATACGAAAACGGAGCCTCAGAAAGATTGGTCTGGTAAAAATTTACTCCTTCAAAACTTTCTTTTTTAAACTGACTTTTGAGCTGTTGGATTCTGAAAATCCCATACATGAATTTCCCTAAAAAATAGAGAGAAACCAGCCCCAAAGCTGAAAAAATAATTCTAAAATAAATGTAGTCATGGCTTATGGTTTTATTTGTATTTAAATTTTGTAGCTTATTAATCAACACAAACAGATTCTCATTAACCTCAATGGTGAAATCTTCCACTTTAATCAAAGGCAGCAAAATCGAGATCAACATTGCCGACAAAAGATAAAATCTGTTGTAATGATGAAAGGTCTTGTCTTTTAAAGACAACTGATAATACAAAAACATTACACCCGAACAGATGATTACTTTTCCGAAGTAAAAAATCAGAGCTTCCATATTAGTCTTTGTTTTTAAGTTCGCTTAATAACATTTCAAGATCTTCAACGGTCATTTCGTTTTTTTCAACCAAAAAAGAAACGGCACTTTTGTAAGAACCTTTAAAATAATTTTTCACCAGACTCTTCATCGTTTTCCCAGAATATTGCTCTTTGGTTACCAAAGGAAAATACTCGTGCTGTCTTCCGTACACATTATAATCTACAAACTCTTTATCTTTTAAAACTTTCAGAATCGTAGAAACTGTATTGGTATGAGGTTTTGGTTCCGGATAAAGATCCAAAACATCTTTAAGAAAACCTTTTTCGAGTTTCCATAAAAACTGCATTACCTGTTCTTCTGCTTTTGTTAAAGTTTGGATGATCATAATTTTAATTTAGATTAAGTGATAAAATTACTAAAAAAATCGTATCACTAATAAATTAGTTATACAAATGTAGAAATATTTTTCACTCGAACAACTATTTTTTTAGTGATAAAAATTAAAAACAAATAAATCATTGATAATCAATTGAATAAAAAATATTAAAATATGTTAAATTTTTAATTAATAAAAAATATGCAATTATTAATCATCAGAGAAAAGCTAAATATGAGCGTAAATTCTTAAAACTTGTTAAATTTTATTAAATAAAATTAAAATGAATGTGCACAGAATGAGAAAATATATTTATTTTAGTGCTTTAAAAATTTCTAATGAAAAGATATACTCTACTTTCTGTTTTAATGTTGTTGATATTTAATGTAACATCAGCGCAGACATCTTCTGTTTTCGGGTCGGTTACTGAAGCAAAAACAAAAATTGAAAACACCGTTCCTTTAGTTTTGGAACATTTGAAAAAAATAAGCGAATCGCAGAATGACAACTCTATTCTTACCAATGGAAAAACTGCTCTTAAAAAAGAATACGATGCTGTTGCATTAGAGTTTGATCTTTACAGAGGAAATATGGCAAGCTGCATTGTCAATAAATCTTCTAAAAAAGCAACAAAATGTATGAATTATCACACATTGTATTTCAGAAACACATTAGGTAATTACGATAACTTCATTAATTACATCACAAAGAAAAACGGATATTTAGGAGTAGAAGATGATTCTGTGAAAAAAGATTTTAAACCTACAGAGATTGCTACTAAAATCGATACTGACTTTACAGCAGCTTCAAAAGCAGCAGGTAAATTAAAAGGTATGACAAAAGCATCTTATTTTGAGCAGGTAAAATCTGAAGATTTCAAATTGGCTCCTTTCGATACTTTGGTTAAATAAGGAACTACATAAACAAAAAAGATCCCGTTTCAATGAAGCGGGATCTTTTTTATTTTAAACTTTAGCATAAATAACAAAAAAAAGGAGAACCATTTCTGATTCTCCTGTTGGTAGCGGGGACACGACTCGAACGTGCGACCTCCGGGTTATGAGCCCGACGAGCTACCTACTGCTCTACCCCGCGGTATATTTTTGAAACGTTTACCGAAAACGTTATACTTAGTAGCGGGAACCGGACTCGAACCGATGACCTTCGGGTTATGAGCCCGACGAGCTACCTACTGCTCCATCCCGCGATATATCTTTATAGTGTTTACCGAAAACACTTTTCTTAGTAGCGGGGACACGACTCGAACGTGCGACCTCCGGGTTATGAGCCCGACGAGCTACCTACTGCTCTACCCCGCGGTATATTTTTTGAAACGTTTACCGAAAACGTTATACTTAGTAGCGGGAACCGGACTCGAACCGATGACCTTCGGGTTATGAGCCCGACGAGCTACCTACTGCTCCATCCCGCGATATTGGATTGCAAATATACGAATATATTTCAAAACTGCAAGCAATCCTTTTAAATAAAGCATTTTTATAAAATTTATTTAAATATTCGTACATTTGTTTATGGCAAAAATTTTGAAAATTTATCCCGATAATCCTCAGGAAAACCTTATCAATGAGGTGATTAAAACCCTGAACAATGGCGGACTGATTATTTATCCGTCTGATACCATTTATGCTTTAGGCTGCAATATTTTTGATATCAAAGCCATGGAAAAACTGGCACAAATAAAAAAACAGAAGCTTGAGAAGTCAAAATTCTCGATTATCTGTAATGATTTAAGCCATTTATCAGACTTTACAAGACCTATCGATACTTCTGTTTTCAGGTTTTTGAAAAGTCATCTTCCTGGTCCGTTTACATTTATTCTGGAAGCAAATAAAAGTTTGCCTTTAGCATATAAGGGGCATAAAACAATTGGTATTCGTGTACCCGATCATTCAATTCCGCAGTTGATTGTTGAAAAATTAGGACATCCGATTGCATCAACTTCCATTAGAGATGATGATGAAATTATTGAATATTCTACAGATCCGGAACTGATTGCTGAAAAATACGATCATTTAGTTGATATTGTAATAGATTCTGGTTATGGAGACAATATTGCCTCAACCATTGTAGATCTTACATCGGGCGAGCCGGAAATTATCAGACAAGGAAAGGGAGAAATTTAGAACGATTGATAAAATGAGTCTTAGCGGAAGATATTCTTTAGGCATAATACTTACTTTCGTATTACTTGCCGCTTCAATGCTGTTTTCAATCCCGACAATTAATTCATTTTTGAATTATAAAACCTTAACGGCTGATCTCTTTTTTTACGACAGACTTTCTCTGTGGTTGGTTTTAATTTTGATTTTAGTCTATAATTTTTTTATTGAAAACAGATCATTTTTTGTTTGGGAAGAAAAGAAGTATTCCCCTTTATTTTATTTGGGTGCTGTAATCGCTTTATACTTTATTTGTGTATTTGGCGGAGCTTTTCTGAATGCAATTATTATTTTCTTGACCGAAGAAAAAGCTAGCAAAAGACTTCTGGAGTTTAAAATTTTATTTAACAACAACTATTTCCTTATCATTTTCACCTGTCTTACCGCAGGAATTATTGAAGAATTACTGATGCGGGCTTATATTCAGCCAAGAATTGAAAAAATATACAACAGTCCAATGTTGGGTGTGGTTGTTTCAGCACTTTTATTTGGCATTTTACACAGCACTTACGGAACAATCGGTCAGGTTGTTGTCCCTTTCTTTATTGGGATCGTATTTGCTTTATTTTATAAAAAATATTCAAACATTAAAATTCTAATAATCTGTCATTTCCTGATAGACTTTATCTCGATGATGATCATGAATTTTATTGATTCTAAACATTTATCTTTACTTAACTTATGAAAATCATAACTTCTCCAGCAAAATTAATGAACGTAGAAAACTCAACAGATTTATTGAGAACTTCTACTCCAAGATTCATCGAAGAAGCAGAATTAATTCAATCTCATTTAAAACATAAATCGCCAAAATATCTTTCCGAATTAATGGAAATTTCGGCAAAATTAGCAGACGAAAACTGGGAAAGAAACCAAAAATGGAAATCTAAACCCACCGCAAAAGAATCTGCTCCTGCAATGTTCGCTTTTACGGGTGAAGTCTATCGTGGGTTGGATGCAAAAACATTAGACAAAAATGCAGTTGATTATCTTCAGAAAAACTACAGAATGCTTTCCGGTTTGTACGGTTTGCTAAAACCTTCAGACAAAGTAATGCTATACCGACTTGAAATGGGAAGAAATTTTGAATTTGAAAACAATAAAAATCTCTACCAATTTTGGACAGAAAAAGTAACCGAACAGCTTAATTCTGAGATGAAGAAAAACGAAATTCTTCTGAATTTGGCGAGCAACGAATATATAAAAGTTGTCGACCGAAAAAAACTCAATCATCAGGTTATCGATTTTGATTTTTATGAAATAAAAGACGGAAAACTGAAAACAATTGTAGTTTATACGAAGCATGCAAGAGGTTTAGTCGTAAGATTCTGCGCAGAAAATAATGCAAAAACATTAAACGATGTGAAAGCTTTCAACTATGAAGGCTACAGAATTGATGAGGAAAAATCGACCGATACAAAACTCGTTTTCACAAGATAATGACGCTATCACAACTTAAAAAGCATTTTTCAGATTCACTTTCGGAAGTTTATACAGATTCTGAAACGGTTTTTATATTTCAGATTTTTGCTGAACATATTTTTGGCTTAAATAATTTTCAGCAAAGACAATCTGCAGATTTAGAATTGTCTGATGAAAATACAAACAGATTTCAGGAAATCATTTCAGAGTTAAAAACCGGAAAACCTTATTTACAGATTTTAGGCGAAACCGAATTTTATGGGATGAAAATTTTTGTGGATGAAAATGTGCTTATTCCACGCCCTGAAACTGAGGAATTACTTGAAATTACGATTCAGAAAATCTCAAATCTCAAATCTCAAATCTCAAATCTCCAAGTTTTAGACATCGGAACCGGAAGCGGAATTATTCCTCTGGTTTTAAAAAAACATTTCCCGGAAGCGGAAGTTAGTTCGATTGATTTTTCGGAAAAAGCTTTAGAAGTTGCCAAAAAAAATGCAGATTTTCACCAGCTTGATATCAATTTTATTCATGCTGATTATTTGAGTTTAGATTTAAATCAGAACTTCGATGTTATCATTTCAAATCCGCCTTACATTGGAATTAATGAAGAGAACGAGATTGCAGATTCTGTAAAGGGATTTGAGCCTACAATGGCATTGTTTTCTCCAACTTCCGATGCTTTAATTTTTTACCGAAAAATTGCTGAAGATTCTAAAAAACATTTGAATAAAAATGGTTTGCTTTTCTTAGAAATCAATCAGAAATTAGGAACGGAAACGCTAGAATTATACAAAGATTTTGCGCAAGCTGAACTGATAAAAGATCTGAGCGAAAACGACCGTTTTATTTTTGGAATTAAATAAGTTGGCAATCGCAAAGGCGCAATTTATAATATAAACTGTTTTAAGGCGCAAGAATTTTATCTACGATAAAATTTCAACTGTTTTATTTCTAAATTCTTTATGAAGTTTTTTAGTCACACTGAGCGAAATCGAAGTGTTTTGCGCCTTAAAAAGAAAAAAAATGCGCCTTTGCGCTTTCCAACAAAATAATTTTTATAATTCATATAAAGTTAATTGTAATCAAATTTCGTTTTATTTTTATATTCTTAATTTTATCACACCAAACAAAAATTATTTTTATGAAAAATTCAATGAAAAGCACTCTGCTTGCTTGCGGAGTTTTATTTACGATTTTCAGTTGCAGCACTGATGCGACAACTCTGACAGATTCTGAAATGAATCTTGCCAATAAAAGTGAGAATAGTAGGAAACAACAGACTTATCAGCTAAAAGTAGGGACTACTCAAAACGGAGTAAACTACATGAACGGAACTTATGACATGGGTGGAATTTATGCAACCGACGTCAATACAGGTGATGTTTATGACGGATATATCACTTATGTTGGTGGTTTTGCAAAATTACCAGGATATTTTAATGATCTTCCGGAAGGAACTTATGAAATTTCGGCTTATCAAGGTCAAGGAGGTTGGGTTGGTTACGGCTCTACTACAGTAACTTTGACACCATCTTCAGTTGGACAAGACGGTTATGTGAATGTTTATATCCCAATTGCCTGGGCTGAATAGTAATTTTCAACATAATAAAAAAAAGACTGTTTTTAATGGAAAACAGTCTTTTTTAAGTTAGATTCCTAGAATATTACTTCTTTATAATTTTTGAAACCTGTTTCGTGTTATCTGAAAACACAATTTCCAAGAAATACATTCCGTGCGGATATTCAGAAATATTGATTTGAGCGGCTGCTTTTACTGTTTTAAGGATCATACCTGAGATATCAATTAATTTTATTTCCGAAACTTTCTTATCAGATTTTATATTTACAAAATCACTCGTCGGATTAGGATATACTTTTACAGAATTTTTTTCCGGTTTAACTTCACTCGCAGCAAGATAAGCAAGAGAATATTTGAAAATTTTGCCTCCATTTCCAGAAATATAAAGATAATCACCTGAAGCTTCAAGTGTCATGATATCAAAATTGTAATTGTTATCTAAAAGCAATGTCCAGGTTACTCCCGCATCAATTGTACCGTAAACCATTCTGTCATCAGCAATGAAACCTGTTGTAGAATTAATAAATTTGACTTTATCAAAAGAATAATAAGGCGCTGTAGATTGTATCCATGTTGTTCCACCATCATTGGATTTAAAGAAATCTCCATTATTTCCTTTTAAAAATATTTGATTTTCATTTAAAAAGTCAAAATGAATGTCTGAAGATCCAGTATCAAAGCACTGATTCCAAGTAATTCCTCCATCTGTAGTTTTAAACAACTTATAGAAAATACCCGATTTTACAGCATATCCAACATTGTTATTAAAAAATTTTAAAAATGAAAATTTTTCATCTGATATTTTCTGCCAAGAGTTTGCGCCATTGGTCGTTTTATAAAATCCTGCATATTGACTGCTATATCCGCCACTTGCGAATCCTATATTTTCATTCAAAAAACTGAAGCTATATATTGATTCATAAGGAATAAGAGTACTCGAAGTCCATGTTATTGCACCATCTGTTGTTTTATATACCAAACCTTGATTAGCTCCAAAGGAATAGCCTACATTTTCATTTAAAAACACAAATCCATTACTATAAGACTGGTGTGCAGGATATTGTACTTTCTGCCAATTATTACCTGCATTCTGCGTTTTAAAAAGTTCTCCTAAATTAGTTTTAAAATAGGCTTTATTCGGGTCAATAAAGTGAATCTCATTGATTACATCGTAAGTCGGGGAATAGTTAGTCCAGTTAGTTCCTCCGTTTTGGGTTTTAATAATTCTGCCATTATTCCCAACACAAATACCCGTTTGATTATTAAAGAAATAAAGTGAATTTAAATTATAATCAGTATCGGTGGAATAAGGTGAGTTTGGACTCATCCATTGCCAAGACGTCCCTCCGTTTGTAGTTTTATAAACTGCACCACCATATCCTACAACAATTCCGTTATTGTCATCAAAAAACTGCATTCCATAAGTTTCCTTATAATAAGTACTATATCCAAAAGCTGTCCATGTTTGTCCTCCGTCTATTGTTTTAAGCATTTCTCCGAATCCTTTATTAGCATATCCAATATTTTGAGAAGGGAAAACTAATGTATATAAGGTGTTTGCAGAACTATTATCCGAATAATTCGTCGTCCAGCTATCTCCTCCATTGGTCGTCCTCCTAATTCTTCCGTCAAAACATGTAACAACAGCTGTATTTGCATCGGTAAAAACCGACATAGAAACCGACATTCCGTTCATTATTTTCTGTTCAGGAAATGTCACTCCATTATCTGAAGATTTTAAAATTTGAGTTTGTCCGGAAATATAAACAATATCATTACTAATAAAATTGATGGAATTAAGACTTGTTCCATAATTAGGTATTGAATTCCAAGTCGCTCCATAATCTGCTGTACGAAGGATTGTATTTTCACCCACAATAAATCCAATATTATTTCTGAATTTTATATCACGCGGAAGAAAATTTAATATCTGTTTAATACTCCAATTCAGACCTTGGTCATTTGTTGTTAACAATTCTTTATTATTGTTAATGATAAATCCAACATTATCAGTAGAAAAAGCAATTTTAACAGCTTTTTGATCCGTAGGTTTTGGAGTAACTAAAGTAAAATTGTTTTGAGCTGAAAAATAATGACTAAAAATCAGCAAAAAGAGAAAAATAATTTGTTTCATATGTATTTTTATTTAATGTGTTTTTTATTTAATATTTTTTTTAACAAAAACTTGATAACTTAAATAAATGAGCGGAAGTGACATGATCCCGATAAACATCGAATGTTCAATTGCACTTTGGGGTTGAACAATTACAGCATAAACCAACCCGAAAAACGCTCCGCCTAAATGCGCTGCATGTCCTAAATTATCCCACTGTTTAGGATTTAGCATCATGTAAACAGAATATCCAAAATATAGAAGTCCAAAAATAAATCCCGGAATCGGAATAGGAATAAAAAAGAAATAGATTCCGATATTGGGCATCATTGCAATCGCTGCAAACAAAATACCTGAAACTCCGCCACTCGCTCCAATTGCAGAATACCACGGCTGTTTTTGGTAAATAAATAATGAAAAAATATTTCCTAAAAGAATAGATCCAATATAAATAATAAGAAATCCTATATTTCCAAATCCTTCTAAAATTACAGGACCGAAGAAATATAAAGTCATCATATTAAACAATAAGTGCATTATATCTGCATGTAGAAATCCTGCAGAAAGTATTCTGACATATTCTTTTCTATGTCGAATAGCTCCAACATTGAATTTATATTTTTCAAATATCTCTTTATTATTAAATGCGATAAAACTGATAATTGCAGTAATAGCAATAACTAAAATTATGATATTCATTCTGCAGTATTTTCGTTATCATCACTTCCGAACAAATTTCCGATTGCACCATCATCGTTTGATGAAGTAAAATCTGGTTCTTCGTATACTTCCGGTTCCTCTTCTTCAAGCTCAGGAATTGTGATGTTGATATTTTTAACCTTAAATTTTGTAAACTGATTTCCGATTGCTTTAATACCTTTTACAGCAATAAATTCATCGATATTTATGGTTTCAGGATCGCGTTCTTTCCCTTTATCTTTTGCGAAAATAATTTCCGCCGTTGTATTGTTTGAAACTATAATTCTTTCGATAAAAGATTTAGGATGTTCCGAAGGCATAAAGGTTTGCAGGTTGGTATTGTTTTCAAGCAAGAATCTTTTGATGAAATACATATCCTTTTCTCCGTCGTAATAAATACAGGTTATGGGCTGGTTTGGTCTCCATTTTTCAAGAACGATATATTCATCATCAAAACGGTTTCCAAGATCGAAACTCACCAATTTCGCTTCACCTTGAGCATTAATGATTAAGATTTTATCATCCCCTTTAAAACTCCCCAATAAAGTTCCTCTTACATCTGCATTCAGTCTTCTTACCGTTTCATCAAACCAAATTTTTCTTGGCGCCAAAGTAGAAACGCCCTCTTCTTTCAGGTCGACTTTCTTTACAGAATATTTGGTCACCAAATTTCCTTTAGAATCTCTTCCTTTAATTGCCAGTTCAGAAAAATCAATTTCCATTTTATTTTTTCTGATTCTCGGGTTTGGTTTTAATAAAACCGTTACAACCTCTGCTTCACCATTCGGATTTGCCGAAAAATAAAGCATTTCAGAGCCTCTTTTATCTGAACCTAAAGCATAATCTGTATTTCTTGTAACCGCAGTTACCGAAAAACGTTTCATGTAATAAGGTCCGTCTCTGCCTTCACGGTAGATCATGTTGTAAACCGTGCGTTTATCGTTCTTTTTCCAGATGGCAACGTGCTGAATGTCTTTTCCGATGAAAGTTTTGGCTTCCACTTTTACAACTTTCATGCTTCCATCTTTTCTGAACGTGATGATATCATCGATGTCTGAACAGTCAAACAGATATTGGTCTTTTTTCAAAGAAGTTCCAATGAAACCTTCTTCAAAATTAGCATAGAATTTTTCGTTGGCAACGGCAACTTTTGTCGCATCAATAGTATCAAAAATTCTTAATTCTGTTTTTCTTTCTCTGTCTTTTCCGTATTTTTTCTGAATATTTTGGTAATACTCAATTGCATAGGCTATAAGATTCGCCAAGTGGAATCTTACCTGCTCTATTTTACCCTCTAATGCAGCAATATTTTCTTTAAACTTATCTAAATCGAATCTTGAAATTCTTTTAATTCTGATTTCAGTTAATCTTAAAATATCTTCTTCAGTAACTTCTCTTAAAAGATGAGCAGTGTGAGGTTTTAAACCTGCATCAATTGTTTTCAGAACTTCTTCCCAACTTTTCACCTCTTCAATATCGTGGTAAATTCTGTTTTCGATAAAAATTCTTTCTAATGATGAAAAATGCCAGTTTTCCTGCAATTCATGAAGCTCGATTTCCAGTTCTTTTTTTAATAAAGAAACTGTATGATCGGTATTCATTCTTAAAATCTCCGAAACGTTCAGGAACATTGGTTTATCACCAACAATTACACACGCATTCGGCGAAATCGTAACCTGACAATCGGTAAATGCATACAAAGCATCAATCGTTTTATCTGGCGAAACTTCGTTATGAAGGTAAACCAGAATTTCAACTTTGTCTGAAGTATTATCTTCAATTTTTTTGATTTTAATTTTACCTTTTTCGTTGGCTTTTAAAACAGAATCAATTAAGTCTGTTGTTGTTTTAGAAAAAGGAAGCTCAGAAATCATCAAAGTATGCTTGTCGACCTGAGAAATCTTTGCTCTGGCTCTTACTTTTCCACCTCTGTGACCGTCATTATATTCTGAAACATCAAGAAAACCTGCCGTCAGAAAATCCGGAAAAACTTCAAATTTCTTACCTTTCAAGTGAGCAATAGAAGCATTAATCAGTTCATTAAAATTGTGTGGAAGAATTTTTGTAGAAAGCCCAACCCCGATTCCTTCAACTCCCTGTGCAAGAAGCAAAGGAAATTTTACCGGTAAATCTATCGGCTCGTTATTTCTACCGTCATAAGATTTAGACCATTCTGTTGTTTTGGGATTAAAAACCACTTCCAAAGCGAAAGGAGTTAACCTTGCTTCGATATATCTTGCCGCCGCAGCAGAATCTCCGGTATAAATATTCCCCCAGTTTCCCTGAGTGTCGATCAACAATTCTCTTTGCCCGATTCCTACCATTGCATCGGTAATGGAGGCATCACCGTGAGGGTGATATTTCATTGTATTACCAACAATATTGGCTACTTTATTATAACGTCCGTCTTCTAATTCACGCATAGAATGCATAATTCTACGCTGTACGGGTTTGAAACCATCATAAACAGACGGAATCGCTCTGTCTAAAATTACATAAGATGCATAATCCAGAAACCAGTCTTTATACAGTCCTGAAACTTTTTTTAAGCTTTCGCCTTCGTGAGAGTTGTCTTCTATCATTACTTATTCTTGATGTCTTTCTCTTTATTCGCTTTTATTACTTTATTGAGGGATGCTTTTAAATCAATGGTTTCTTTTCTTGTTAAATAAGAAACTTCATACTTTAGAATTGCCGAGCCACTATTTTTACTCGAAATCGTTATATAAAGTCTTTTTAAAAAGAAAATGGAGACCATCTCAAATTTAATCAGCTTATATTTTGGGAATTCATCACTTAGTGGCCTATTTAAAAACGGAATCACATTTCTGTTTTTGAAATGCAATGCTTCTCCATCACTATCATATTCAAAAATCTGTCTTCCATTCAGGTGAAAAATAATCAATAATATTAATGGAATAATGATCAAAAGGTAACTTTTGCCGTCCAAAATATTAAATCTCATTTCATTTAAAATAAAACCTGTAATTCCTGCAGCTAACATTATCAATAAAAAGGTATTGAAAAAATTATATACAGGTGCTTTTTTCCTGTTACTTAATCTCATCGTGCATTTTTGCGTTTTTTGTTTGTGTTTTTTTTATTTCTTAAAGTTCAACTTCATCTAAAATCTCCTTTTTATTAATATCCTGATCTTCTACTACCAAATTTTCAAGAATGAAAACCTGTCGATCCGGTGTATTTTTTCCCATGTAGAATTCCAGAAGTTGATCAATTGTTTGATCTTTTCCTATCACTACGGGTTCTAAACGAATATCTTTTCCAATAAAATGCTTGAATTCGTCTGGTGAAATCTCTCCCAAACCTTTAAATCGGGTAATTTCAGGGTTTTTACCCAATTCATTCAAAGCTTTTACTCTTTCCTGCTCAGAATAACAATATCTTGTCTCTTTTTTATTTCTAACTCTGAATAACGGAGTCTGAAGAATAAATAAATGTCCGTTTTTAATCACATCCGGGAAAAACTGAAGGAAAAACGTAATCATCAGAAGTCTGATGTGCATTCCGTCGACATCGGCATCGGTTGCGATAATCACCTGATTATATCTTAAATCCTCAAGACTTTCTTCAATATTTAAAGCAGCCTGCAGTAAGTTGAATTCTTCATTTTCGTAAACCACTTTTTTGGTCAAACCATAACAGTTCAAAGGTTTACCTTTTAATGAAAACACAGCCTGAGTCTCAACATCTCTCGATTTTGTGATAGATCCTGATGCAGAATCTCCCTCGGTGATAAAAATCTGTGTCTCCGCTTTTCTTTCGGCTTTTTGATCGTTGTAATGCTGTCTGCAGTCACGAAGCTTTTTATTGTGAAGAGATACTTTTTTTGCTCTTTCTCTTGCCAGTTTCTGAATTCCGGAAAGTTCTTTTCTTTCTCTTTCGGAAATTAAGATTTTTCTTTGAATTGCTTCAGCAATTTCAGGATTTTTATGTAAAAAATTATCTAATTTACTTTTTAAGAAATCAATAATAAATGTACGAACAGTTGGTCCGTTTGGTCCCATATCATTCGAACCCAATTTTGTTTTCGTCTGAGATTCAAAAACAGGCTCTTCAACGTTGATTGAAATCGCCGCAACGATAGATTTTCGCACATCAGAAGCGTCAAAGCTTTTATTAAAAAATTCTCTGATCGTTTTTACATACGCTTCACGGAAAGCATTCAAATGCGTTCCACCCTGCGTTGTATTTTGTCCGTTAACGAATGAAAAATACGTTTCCGTCTGAGATTTATCAGTATGGGTAATCGCAACTTCAATATCATTATCTTTCAAATGTACAATCGGATACAAAGTATCACTTTCCAATTCTTCTTCAAGCAAATCTTTCAATCCGTTTTCAGAAAAGAATGTTTCACCATTAAAAAGAATTTTCAATCCAGGATTCAGATACGCATAATTGCGGAGCATTCTTTCGATATACTCTTTTCTGTATTTAAAATGAAGAAAAATATCTGCATCGGGAATGAACGAAATCTCGGTTCCGTTTCTGTCTGAAGTTTCTTTCTCATCATGTTCTTCAGTTATTATACCTCTAGAAAATTCTGCAATTTTCATTCTCCCTTCACGGAAAGAGCGCACACGGAAATAATCTGAAAGTGCGTTTACAGCTTTTGTACCGACACCGTTCAAACCTACAGATTTTTTGAAGGCTTTGCTGTCGTACTTACCTCCGGTATTCATTTTTGAAACGGCATCGACGACTTTCCCCAAAGGAATTCCACGCCCAAAATCACGGATCGTGACTTTTCCGTCATCAACTTTTATTTCGATTCTTTTACCGGATTTCATCCTGAATTCATCAATCGAGTTATCCAGAATTTCTTTCAGTAAAATATAAATACCATCATCAGCAGACGAGCCATCGCCAAGCTTCCCGATGTACATACCGGGACGCAAACGAATATGTTCCTGCCAATCGAGGGTTCTGATATTATCTTCGGAATAGATAGGTTGTATTTCTTGTGACATATGTTATTTCAGCAAACATACAAAAGTACAAAAACGCCGAAAAATATCCGAATTTTTAGGTTTCTATTTATTAATATTTTTAGTTAAATTTTAATATTACAACCATATATTTCTTGAAATTTAATTTAAAATATTTGAAAATTTGCTTTAATTTAGATTCATAAAGAATTTTTAAATGATACAACTTCCTTCTTCGAAACTTCCCAACGTAGGAACCACCATATTTACCCAAATGTCTCAACTCGCCAATCAACATCAGGCAATTAATCTTTCACAAGGTTTTCCCGATTTTGAAACAGATTCAGCATTACTGAATTTAGCAAATGATTTCATTAAAAAAGGGTTTAATCAATACGCTCCTTTAGGGGGAATTATTGGTTTAAAAGAGGAAATTGCAAGAAAAATTGAGAACAGTCATCAAGCGACTTACCATCCCGAAACTGAAATTACGATTACCGCAGGCGGAACTCAGGCAATTTTCACTGCGATTGCCACTTTCATTCAGAAAAATGATGAAGTGATTGTTTTTGAACCCGCTTATGATTGTTACGAACCGACCGTAGAGCTTTTCGGAGGTGTTGTAAAACGTTTTCAAATGAAAGCTCCGGATTACGAAATCGATTGGAATGTTGTGAAAAATTTAGTTTCAGAAAAAACAAAAATGATTATTCTGAATAACCCAAACAATCCTTCAGGCAAAATTTTAAAAGAAAATGATATTCAGGAATTAATAAAAATTGTACAAGACACTAATATTTTAATTTTGAGTGATGAAGTGTATGAAAATATTGTTTTTGACGGAAACAAACATTTAAGCATTTGTAAATATCCCGAACTCAAAGAAAGAAGTATTTTAGTAGCCTCTTTCGGAAAATTATTCCATATCACAGGTTGGAAAATTGGATATTGTGCTGCTCCAAAAGCTTTGACCGATGAATTCAGAAAAGTACATCAGTTCAATGTTTTCTGCGTAAATACGCCACTTCAGATGGCTTTGGGAGAATACATGAAAAATGATGAACATTACAATCAACTGAATCAGTTTTTTCAGGAAAAAAGAGATTTTCTGAGACAGGGTTTAGCCCAAACTTCATTCGAACTTCTCGATTGTGAAGGAACGTATTTTCAGGCTTTGAAATACGACAAAATTTCAGATAAAAATGATTTTGATTTCGCAACAGAATTAACGATCAATCATAAAGTGGCAAGTATTCCGTTTTCGGCTTTTTACAAGGATAAATTAAATGAAAATGTGATCAGACTGTGTTTTGCAAAGAAGAATGAAACCCTAGAAAGGGCGATTGAAAATCTAGCTAAAATTTAATTTCAAATTCTATTTAAATCAGATAAGTGGAGAAAGCAATCTCGCTAAATGTTCAAAGAAAACTTTATGCTTTGGTCGTTTTTTCCATTCATTTAATATAATCTCGTCACAATCATCCATATCGCTGAGAAATATATTTTGTAGTTTCTGATTAACCTCTTTATCAAACACAAGGGTATTTACTTCAAAATTAAGCTCCTGACTGCGAACATCCATATTTGCCGTTCCTACACAAGAGAAATTATCATCTATCACCATTGTTTTAGCATGAATAAACCCTTTTTTGTAAAAGAAAATCCTGACATTATTTTCTAACAATTCTTCATAATAAGAGTAAGCAGCAGCGTTCACAATCACAGAATCTCCTGATCTCGGAACCATTAATCTCACATCCAGCCCGGAAAGAGCTACTTGCTTTATCGCATTCAGAACAGTTTCCACCGGAATAAAATAAGGCGTCACAATATACACTTTTTCTTTAGCAGAAAGAATAGCCGAGGTTGTACTCAGCATGATAGAAGGTTTTGTATCGGGACCGCTTGCTGCAACCTGTACGATTTTATTTTCCGAACCTAAATTTTCATATTCGAAATATTCCTGCGATAATTTGGGAATTTTTTCAGTAGCAAAAGTCCAGTTACTTAAAAATAAAAACTGAAAATAAAAAGCGCCATTCCCTTTAATATACAAATGAATATCTCGCCAATATTGTTTGGAATTGGGATTAATATACTTATCTGAAACATTGATACCACCCGTGAAAACTTCTTTTCCGTCTACGATAATAATTTTCCTGTGATCACGATAATTTACTCTGTTGGCAAAAATTCTAAAAGTAATTTTATTCACCGGAGAGACTTCAACGCCTGCTTCCTTTAATCTGTTTAAAAGTTTTTTTCCTATTTTTCCGCTTCCCATGTCATCATACAGAAAGCGAACGACTACTCCTTCCTTTGCTTTTAGCACCAAAAGATCAGCTAGTTTATTTCCAATATCATCATTTTCATAAATATAATATTCTAAATGGATATGATGTTTTGCCTTTTGGATGACTTCAAAAACTTTAGAAAACTTTTCTTCTCCATTCACCAATATTTCTACTTCATTTTCCTGTGTTAAAGGAGAATATCCTGAATGATAAAGAAAATTTATGGTGGTTATAAAATGATTCAGCTCGTCTTTCCGACTGTTTAGTGTTGTATAATGAGTTTCTTTAACAAACTTTAAAATCTTCTGAAAAACTTCTTCATTCCCTTCAATTTTAAACGTATAAAATTTATTCTTTCGGTAGTTTACCCCAAATACAAAGTAGATAATGATCCCTACGAAAGGGAGAAAAACAATCAGCATAAGGTAAGCCAGCGTTTTGCTCGTGGTCTTGGTATCTATAATAATTTTAGCGGCAAGAAAAAATACACCTGCAAAGTATAAAACTTCAATACCTACTAAAATATAGGGAAACTGGTCTAAAAACTCTTTAATCATCATAAAATTATCGCTGAATCTAATGTCATTTCATCTATTAAAGATAAGAAAAAGGAGCAGACATTGCCTACTCCTTATTATTTTAAAAAAACATTCCGCCGGAAACTTCAATTCTTTGTGCGGTAATCCAACCTGCATCATCGGTGCATAAAAAAGCTACTACTCCACCGATATCATCTGGCAAACCAGCTCTTCCTAAAGCCGTATTACCAGCAACCATAGCGTTTACATGTTCATCATCTCTTGTTCTTCCGCCACCAAAATCGGTTTCGATCGCTCCCGGTGCAACAGCATTGACTTTAATTTTTCTTGCGCCTAATTCTTTCGCCATGTATTTGCTTAATTGGTCAACTGCCGCTTTCATAGAACCGTAAACCGATGAACCGGGCATTGCAAATCTTGCCAAACCTGAAGAAAGATTGATAATTCCGCCATTATCGTTCATAAATGGTAAAAATTTCTGAGTAAGGAAGAAAACTCCTTTAAAATGAATATTTACCATATCATCCAACTGCTCTTCTGTAACATCTGCAATCGGCATATACAAAGCCGTTCCGGCATTATTAATAAGAAAATCAATGTTTCTGCTTCCCGTATTTTCTTCTAAATGATCACCTACTTTTTTAACGAATTCATCGAATGATCTCACATCTTTTGTATTCAATTGATAAGCAATTGCTTTTCTTCCCAAAGCCTGAATTTCAGCTACGGTTTTATCCGCTTCTTGTTTATTAGAATTGTAAGTAATAATTACATCCAATCCTTTTTCTGCAATTTTTAAAGCTGAGTTTTTACCTAAACCTCTACTTCCGCCTGTTACAAGGGCAATTTTTGTTCTGTTATTCATATTTGATCTTTTGTTGGTACAAAGTTGAGCCAATTTCAAACGAATTTATTTACTCCAATCAATCTGAAATTTGCAAAATTCAAATCACGCACGAAATTCCATTGGAGCAAATGACGTTTTACGTTTGAAAAAATTGGAAAAGTGAGCCACCTCTTCAAAACCTAAAGCGTAAGAAATTTCGGAAATATTCCAACTGGTTTGTTTTAATAATATTTTAGCTTCCTGAATCAATCGATCAGCAATAAATTCTGTGGTTGTCTTTCCGGTTTTTTCCTTTAAATTTTTATTTAAATAATTCACATGGATCGACAATCGATCTGCAAAATCTTTAGCTACTTTCAATTGAATTCGCTGACTGGAAGACTCAATCGGAAACTGTCTTTCCAACAATTCGATAAACAAAGAAACCACTCTCACTGCTGCATTATGCGAATTTCCAACTTTTTCTGCGGGTTGTAGCTTTTGTCCGTAATGAATCAGTTCTGAAACATAATTTCGGATCAAATCATATTTAAATTCATAGTCAGAATCTATTTCTTTTTTGATTTTTCCAAACAACAAATCAATTTCATCAGCCAGCTCGTCATCAATCTCAAAAACAGGAATACTACCCGGTTGAAATAATGGCAAATCTTCAAGAATATTTTTCGAAGAATTTTTAGTAAAAAAATCAACCGTAAAAACACAGAAATTACCAGACTGATTCTCGTCTTCAGGTACGTAATGATAAGGAACTTTCGGGGTTGCAAAAAGCAAAGCATTCTTTTTTATTGAGATTACTTTATCTGCATATTCTGCCCTGTTTTTCCCTCTGATTAAACTTATTTTATAATATTTTCTCCTGTTATAAGGCATTTCAGAAGTCTTTTTGATATTGGCGATGGTCTGCGCAATATCAAATACATTAAAATGACCAATATCTTTGTGAAGACCTTTCGGAAAGATACTTTCCATATCTTTTCCCAATCCTTTAGTCATTTCAAGATAAAAATCTTCCAGAGAAGCATGAGCTAGTTTTTCCATAATGCGGAATTTGTATAATTCAAATATAAGAAGAACTTATAATTCTACAGACATTCTCCTGCATTTATAGATTCCCATTTTCCGTCTTTAAACTCTTTACAATAGCTTAATGCTCCGCTTTTTGTTTCTTCATAAACACAGAAAAGATTTGGATTTTTATCGCTTTTGGTAATTTTAATAATCTTATTCTTAATTACGTCAGTAACAGAAAGGTAATCGGTCTTTTTCTTCTTGTCTTCAGAAACAAATATCGTTCTGATATACGGATCAACCTGATGAAAATAATTACAGTCGCTGTTATAAAAATTGATTGTGTAATACAGCTTTTTATAATTTCTTTCTGAAAAAGGAACCGGAAGAGCACGCTGATAAAGTTCTGAAAATTTATTTTTCTCAGATTTATACAAAGGATTCATATCATCAAGATCATTTAATCCATCGCCATCCGAATCTTTATTATTTGGATTTAAGCCAAAACTACGCTCAAAAATATCATTATACCCATCCTTATCGGTATCTTTTATTAAATCTTCTAATTCTATTTTAAACAACTTTCCGTCTTCAATTGCCGAAGAATAATGTTTCTTGATTTTTTCAGCAAAACTTCCCTCCATTTGCAGAAATCCATCCTGAATAATAGGCTTTTCCTGAATAATATTAATGTAATACTGATTAAAACTTAGACCCAGAAAATACGCATAAGGAATACGGTTTTGAATTTTCAGCAGCCAATAACCTGCATCATTTTTTGCCAAAGAATACAAAGTATCCCCAACTTCCTGTTTTGCAAAGCATATAAACTGACGTTCAAATTTATAATCAAAAATGCCGAAATCTTTATTGTATTTTTGAATTTCAGAAGCCTGTATCCTAAAGTCATGTTCATAAATACTATCTTCTTTAAATGTTCTAAAGTTTTTTAAATCAACAATTTGAAGATATTCAGGTTTGTGAGCAAGAATGCCTGTAACAGTTTGTGGTATTTTCTCTTCAGGATTCAGTGTTTCAGATCTATCATTAAAACAATTGGTCTGTTCTTCATTTTTAGAACATGAAAAAACGAACAGTAAAAAGACTAGATATTTCAAGATTATTAATTTTCTCTAAAAATAGTAAAAAAACGCTCCCAAATTCATGGAAGCGTATTTTAAAATACTATATAACTAACTTTTAATATTTTTAAACATTAAATCTGAAGTGCATTACATCACCGTCCTGAACGATGTATTCTTTACCTTCTACAGAAAGCTTTCCAGCTTCTTTTACTTTTGCTTCAGAGCCATACGTTACATAATCATTGTATCTGATTACTTCCGCACGGATAAAACCTTTTTCGAAATCTGTGTGAATTACTCCTGCAGCTTGAGGAGCAGTCCAACCTTGTCCGATTGTCCAAGCTCTTACTTCTTTTACACCTGCTGTAAAATACGTCTGAAGCTTTAATAAATCGTAAGCTTTTCTGATCAAACGGTTTACTCCAGGTTCTGTAAGACCTAATTCTTCCAAGAAAATTTCTCTTTCTTCGAAAGTTTCAAGTTCATTGATATCAGCTTCGATCTGAGCTGCCAAAACTACTGTTTCAGCACCTTCGCTTTTCGCCATTTCATCAATTTTTGCGATCCACTCGTTTCCGTTTTTAATTGAATTTTCATCTACATTACAAACGTAAAGAACCGGTTTATTGGTCAAAAGCTGAACTTCACCAATGATTGATTTTGCAAAATCATCCATCGCAAATTCTCTTGCATTTCTACCGTCTTCAAGATGTTTCTGAAGATTTTGAAGTGTCTCGTATGTCAATAGATCTTCTTTCTTACCAGATTTAATAAACTTCTTTGCTTTGTCAACAGCTTTACCCACTGTTTCCATATCTTTTAACTGAAGCTCGATATCGATAATTTCTTTATCTCTCAAAGGATCTACAGAACCTTCAACGTGGATAATATTTCCGTTATCAAAACATCTTAAAACATGAATAATCGCTTCACACTCACGAATGTTTGCCAAGAATTGGTTTCCTAAACCTTCTCCTTTACTCGCTCCTTTTACAAGACCAGCAATATCTACGATCTCTACAACAGCAGGCAAAACTCTTTCAGGGTTTACCAGTTTTTCAAGCTCAAATAATCTCTGATCCGGTACAGAAACCGTTCCTAAGTTCGGCTCGATAGTACAGAAAGGATAATTGGCAGACTGTGCTTTAGCATTGCTTAAGCAGTTAAAAAGAGTTGATTTACCTACATTCGGTAAGCCTACGATTCCACATTTCATAACGTTAGATTCAAAGTTTAAGGTTTAAAGTGCAGGTGATATTACCTTTCACTTTCAGCGTGCAAATATAGTGATTTTACGGTGAAATTCATAATAAAAAATCCGCCAATAATTTGACGGATCTTCAGAAATATTTTTTTTTGCTATTTGCATTTATGGATTATTCCCTGTTGCTTCCTGAGCCAGCGGAACATCATTTGGAGCAGATGCCATTGCGCTGTCTAAGTTGAATAATGATTCGTCTGTAGCTCTATCGCCACCGGCAATTTTTAATTTATCTATTAAATTGGAAGCTAAAGTTTCTTCTTCGATCTGTTCCTGAACAAACCATTGCATAAAGTTCCATGTTGCCCAGTCTTTTTCTTCCAAAGCCAAATCTACAAGCCTGTAAATAGAGGTTGTATTGTCTACTTCATGTTTAAAAACACCATCGAAACAAGCCGATAAAGTTTCCGGATCTGCAGGCGGAGCCGGAATTGCATCCACTTTTGGTTTTCCCCCTCTGTTTAAAACGTACTCCATAAATTTTATGGAATGATTTCTCTCCTCCTGCGAATGACGGTATAAAAAATTGGCAATTCCCTGATAACCTTTGTCATCTGCCCAAATTCCGTACGATAAAAATGTGTGTGAAGCGTGAATTTCTTTATTCATCTGGTCACTCAATGCTTTTTCCAGCGCAGGTGAAAGTCTGTTGGTATTCATAATTGTATATTTTAGTGTGATTATAATTATAAATACAAAAATGATTCCGTGGAAAGTCCCTTTCTTTATTTTTGACAAAGACAACAACACAATCAACTACAAATCAATTGATTAAAAATATAATTTGGATTTAATCTAAAATAAAAAGCCAAAACCTATCGGAATTGACTTTCAATTTATTGTAATAATAAAGACTTATAATTTTAAAAAATCAAATTATTTCTTCGTCAGTTTTGCCAGATAAGAATCTTCATCCTGAATAACTTTTTCTATTTTAAAACCGTTATTTTCAGCAGCATTTTTTAAGGTATTAAAATCAAGATACAGCCATTTGATAGGATCTTCAGACTCCCCTTTGTAATGAACAATATAATCCAATTCACCATAATATCCTTCTGCAGGAATGTAAACTCCACCGTCTTCATCCGCATCGAACATATACAGAATATCGGTGCTGTCAATTAAAATTTGTCCGTTTTTATTTAATAAAGAATGAAGCTTTTTAAGATAAATATCAATTACTTTCAAGCTTTGAAAAATTCCGGTTCCATTCATTAACAAAAGAATCGTGTCAAAAGTTTCTCCCGAAAACTCAAGCATATTCTGAGCAACCGCCTTTTGAATTCCCCTTGATTGACAAACCTCAATTGATTTTGGCGAAATATCTAAAGCAGTAATCTCTAAATTTCTTTCATTTTGAAGATACAACGAATGTGAACCTGCTCCAGCTCCGATATCTAAAACTTTTCCGTCAGCTAGTTTTAAAGCTTTCTTTTCAATTTTATTCATCCCTTCAAAATCTCTGAAAAGATAGTCTACCGGAAGTTCATCGAGTTCGGAAATTGAAGTTTCAGTCTGCAAATCCTCAGGATTTTCATTGTGAAAATAATCCCAGATTGCACGTCCCATTAAGTCTTTCATAGTGGTAATTATGGATGCAAAGATAAGATTTAGTAATATCAATTTAAAGCTATATTTAGATTTAAACTAATTATTCGTTATTTTAGTAATAAGTCAATTGTGATGACTCCAACCCTCTTAAAGCATCAGGATTGTTTTGTGGGATAATAAGGGGAAATTTTCTATCCGAAGATATTAGTTGAGTCTAGATAATTAAGGTTTTTCATAACTCTTGAATTATTCACATTGTAATTGAGAAATAAAATAACTAACATTTATTGTCAAAGTACTGTGTACATTAGTATTTATGTCCGATTTTGTTATTTTTTAACAAATAATTGTTTAAGATTTAATAGGTTAAATATCAAGCTATTAAACACCAATTACTTATTAATGTTTAATAGTTTATTACGCAATAGTGTTATTTTTATCACATAAATACTTGTAAATCAATGGTGAAGGGAGTTCTATGCAAATGTGGAAAACTTTCAAGGTTAAAACTTAGGTAATTAGTCTTTACCTATAGTAACTACACAATCCATTTTGTAACTTTACATAAGTTTTAAGGAACATAAAAAAGCTAGACGGTCGAGGTCTAGCAATTTTTTAGCTTAAACTAGAACAAATATTAATTTAAATTTGAAATCTATGAAATGGAAATTTAAAAATAAACATTTCGATTTTGAATTTTCAATCAGCGCCGAATTTGTTGCAATTTTGCTGAGAGGGATTCATTTTTTTTAACATTCAGAACACCGGAAGGTGGTTTTTTTGTTCCGTTTTGTTGTATCAAAATTACAATTTATTTTTATAATTACAATTTATTTTTGAATTAACAGGCATAGTTGTATTACTGTTTCCTGTAATATCAACAACCATAGTACTTCAGGAGTATGTTAATTTTTTCTATCAGAATCATCAGGTTTGATTAAATAATAGCTTCTCCTGTTTGTCAAGTACTGTTTATATATAGTTTCTTGAATTTAAGCTTCACAATCTTTATTAGCATTAAAAGTCCAATATTAATTCGAATAAGTTCCACTCGCAAAAGCACTGTCTATAAACACCCAAAATCAGTTTTTAATCTCACATTATTTTTCTTGCAAAAATTTGAGACTATTGAATTTTCATTTCAATTTTTTAGAAAATACGTATTAAAGCAAAATAAACTTACACTATTTGATGGGAATCAAAGAAAAAACAAGTTACCAATTACCAACCAATATCAATTTAATAGAATTTAAAACAAAAAAAATATTGAATTAAATTATCTGTGACTATCGGAATTATCCACATTTTCTATTTTCAACTGCATTTCTTCTTACAATATTTCCCTAACTTGTCTTTTCTAAAAACGAGATTCATCTCATGACAGATAAACATTTAAATTTTCAACAGGGATTTACTTTCAGCAAACATATTCCGGAAGACATTTCACATTTTGACCGAGTTTTTGATGTGTTCAAAGATTTATTGACCCACACTTCAGGAGATATCGAGGAGGCTTTTGAATGGCTCGATATGCTCGACAAAGAGTATGATATTTTCACCGACGAGTATACGCTTGAGGATTTTGAAGAAGATTTAAGAAAGCGAGGTTACATCAAAAAAGAAGACGATTCCGAAGATGGAAATTCAGGAACCGGGAAAGGTAAAAATATTCTTACAGCCAAACTGGAAGCCGCTTTACGAGAATATGCTTTAGATCAAATTTTTGGCAAACTCAAAAAAAGCGGAATCGGAAATCACAGAACCAACAAATCTGGAGTCGGTGACGAGCGCGATGGCGAAAACCGAAATTTTCAATACGGCGACGATCTTTCTACCGTCAATATGACTGAAAGCTTGAAAAACGCACAGATCAACAACGGAATTTCAGATTTGCGAATGACCGAAGACGACCTCATCGTAGAAGAAACCAAACATAAAGCTCAAATGAGTACGGTTTTAATGATCGATATCAGTCACTCGATGATTTTGTATGGTGAAGACAGGATTACACCTGCCAAAAAAGTTGCAATGGCTTTGGTAGAATTGATCAAAAGAAAATATCCCAAAGATTCCATCGATATTATCGTTTTCGGAAACGAAGCTTGGCCGATAAAAATCAAAGATCTTCCTTATTTGCAGGTCGGTCCGTATCATACCAATACCGTTGCAGGATTAGAATTGGCTATGGATATTCTTCGCAGAAAAAGAAATACCAACAAACAGATCTTCATGATCACCGACGGAAAACCGAGTTGCCTGAAACTTCCAACCGGTGAATATTACATGAACAGTGTAGGTTTAGACCAGAAAATTGTAACGGAATGTCTCAATAAAGCTGCACAAGCCAGAAAATTGAAAATCCCAATTACAACTTTTATGATTGCCCAAGATCCTTATCTTCGTCAGTTTGTTAATGCTTTTACCGCTCAAAATAAAGGAAAAGCTTTTCTTACAGGACTTTCAGGTTTAGGACAAATGATTTTTGAGGATTACGAGAAGAATAGGATTAAGAGAATATAAAGTTGGATGTAGGAAGCTGGATGTTGGGTGTCTATAAAGTTTACAAATCAATATTTGGCAAATTTTTATAGTAAAGTCATTGTTTGATTTCTTAATTAGCTTAACCTCCAGCTTCAATCATCCAACACCCAACCATTAATAACAACATCATTACAAAAAATGAAAAACGATACAACATTCAAAGAATTAAAAAAATCAGGATATACCGATAAAACCATCAGCCAAGAAATTCAGGCGAATTTAATTGCAAAGATCAAAGCAAAAGAACCCGTTTTTGAAGGACTTTGGGGCTATGAAGATTCTGTAGTTCCACAATTGAAAAAGGCAATTTTAGCGGGACATCATATCAATTTATTAGGTTTACGAGGACAGGCAAAAACCAGAATTGCAAGAAGCATTGTCAATCTTTTGGATGAATATATGCCAATCGTAAAAGGTTCTGAAATTAATGATAGTCCGTTTCAGCCGATTTCAAAATTTGCGAGAGATTTAATTGCTGAATTGGGTGATGAAACTCCAATTTCGTGGGTTCACCGTTCAAATCGTTTCTTTGAAAAACTGGCAACTCCCGATGTAAATGTTGCCGACTTAATTGGCGATATTGATCCTATTAAAGCAGCAACTTTAAAGCTTCCTTATTCCGACGAGCGTGTTCTACATTATGGAATGATCCCAAGAGCGAATCGTTCGATTTTTGTTTTAAATGAATTGCCCGATTTACAGGCTAGAATTCAGGTTTCTCTATTTAACATTTTGCAGGAAGGTGACATTCAGATTCGTGGATTTCAGTTGAGAATGCCTTTGGATATTCAGTTTGTGTTTACGGCAAATCCAGAAGATTATACCAATCGTGGAAGCATTGTAACTCCGTTGAAAGACAGAATCGGATCTCAAATTTTCACACATTACCCAAAAACCATTGCTTTAGCAAAACAGATTACCGAACAGGAAGCTCAGGTTTCTGCAGAAGATAAAGCACAGATTCAGATTCCTGATTTAGCAAAAAACCTATTGGAAGAAGTGGCTTTTGCAGCCCGTGACAGCGAATATGTTGATGCGAAAAGTGGTGTAAGTGCCCGTTTGACGATCAGTGCAATGGAAAACTTGGTCGCAGCAGCAAAATTACGATTAATAGAAACCGGAACCGATAAAACTACCGTTCGTCTGCTTGATTTCATATCGATCATTCCATCAATTACCGGAAAGATTGAATTGGTTTACGAAGGAGAACAGGAAGGCGCTGATTATGTTGCAAAAATTCTGATTGACAAAGCGGTGATGATTCAGTTTGAAAGTATTTTTCCCCGCATTTCAAAACTAGAAAAAGAAGGCATCAAAACTCCGTACACCGATTTGATTAAATGGTTCAACAAAAATCATTTGGAATTAAATTATACCGATACCGATGAAGAATTTTATAATAAATTTAACAGCATTGCACCTTTAACCACCGTTGTTGAAGAAAATGCTTCAGAATTTAGCAAAGAAGACAAAAACTTCTGCAAAGAATTAGTTCTTTGGGCTTTAACCATCAGTAAAAAATTAGATAAGTCTGAAAACAGTGCAACTTATACTTTTGATTCTGCAGATGTAAGACAATTGTTCAGAAATTAATTTTGAAACAATAATAATGACATAGAGGAAGCGTAAGTCTTGAGATTTATGCTTCCCTTTTTTTGTTTTTAGGTACACGTCAGTTCGAGTAGAAATTCTGAAAGAATTTTGTATCGAGAACAGGCATCATAAAAGAGTTCTCGATATATTTTTCCTTCTCTTTGCTATGGAAAAACACTCGAACTAACGAATTTTATTTTTTCTAAAAACCATTCATTCTAAATTGTATATTTGTCAGAAATTAAAGCACAATTTTGGAACTACAGGAACTTTTTGAACGTTTAGCGATACTTTGTATATCGATCTTTACTCTTTATTATTTTTCAAATAG
This sequence comes from Chryseobacterium scophthalmum, assembly GCF_900143185.1. Lineage (NCBI taxonomy): Bacteria > Pseudomonadati > Bacteroidota > Flavobacteriia > Flavobacteriales > Weeksellaceae > Chryseobacterium > Chryseobacterium scophthalmum. The sequence continues at coordinate 1,088,075 of NZ_FSRQ01000001.1, forward strand.
AAACCGTAACATCAGACTGCACCCTCTTTTGGGATTAATTAGCGTTTGTACATTTTTTATGTGTTTGGTTTTTACCAAAGCGGAATATAGTCTCGGAGTGGGTTTTGGTCTTTTTGCCATCTTCTCGATCCTGCGTTTCAGAACGGAAACTTTTACCATTCAGACCATTGTTTTTCTATTTGTCTCCATCACACTTTCGCTATTAGACGGACTTTTGCCCATTAAAAATCTTGAAATTCTCTTAGGGATCAACATTTCGATTGTTGTAATTTATTTGATCTTAAATTATTTCGAAAAAAAATCACCTATCGTTTCTGAAAAAAACTCGATTGAAGTTATTTCCTCATTAGATTTTCTTCAATTGGAAGAAACAGAACGCAAAAGAGTTTTAACCGAAAAAACAAAATTGAAAAATTTCAGCTATAACATTAAAAGTATTAATCTGAATGATAATATTGTGATTTTAAAGGTTTCTCATTAATAATTACATTAATCTTTTTAGATTTCTCCTACGTAGAAATGACATTCTTTTTGAAAAATAGCAGAATTAAATTTCTCGCAGATTTAGGAAATTAAGCAGATTTTTAATTTAATGATCTGCGAAATTAGCTCAATCTGCGAGAGAAAACTCAATCCATATAAGCTCTTGCCTGCTTAATGTACAATTGCTTTTCATCCCCTAAATATTTGAATTCAATATCTAAAGGATAGCTTCTCTTGGTCATTTTTCGTTTCTGCCAAAGAAGATATAATTTTCGTTCTAACACAGGAGAAATATCAAATAACTTTTTAATTTCTGTTTCTGTAAGAATCGGTTTTCCACTGTTTAGGCTTGATGTAGAACGATAATCAACCACAAACGAACCTAAATAATTGAAATTGTGACAGTAAAATTCATCGCAAGTTACACCTGGCTCAGGTTTTACTACAGACTCTTCACCTAATTGAACATTTACGGTAATTCCTGCATATTGATCACGGTACAAATTTCTTGTGACCAAAACTCCGTTGGCTTTTTCGTCTGGAAAAGAACGGTGTACCAAAACTCCCATTGCACAGCTTTCATGATCGATCCCAAACAAATCGCGCTCCTGAAACGCACGGAAATTCCAAAAACTCGACCATACATCCAGAATAGCTTTCTCAACAGTTTTTGCAGAATCTCCGATGATTGCGGTTTTAGAATCGTATAATCCAGCTCCGTTGAAGCCTTCCATATCTTCAGCATTGGTTGAAGAACGGAATCTGAAGTTTTTAAAATCACTTTGTGCATTGAGCTTTTCTTCAATTTTCTTCAAAAGTTCAGGATCCACTTTTGAGTTTTTTACCGTTTTTCTGAATGCTTTTAGTTCTTTCTCCAACAGTTTTACAGAATCTTTCGGAATCGCGTACAATGCATTGATTTTATCCTGAAAATGATTATCCTTAATATGCTGATCAAAATAATAAAATGGAATTGCAAAAGCGTATTCCGGAGTTTTATACGACTTTAATTCTTTTTGAATCTGTTTTAAAAGTCCAAGATTTGTAGCTTTTGAACCGATAGAATTGACAATATTTAAAGGCGTTGTTGTTTCTAAATCGACCAAATTGGTAACCGAAAGATCTTTCTTCAGAATAATTTCTTTTACTGCTTTTTTAGCTGGAATTGGTTTTTGTGAAGCTTTTAATGAATATGAATTTTCTTTGGTTATCAACTCCACTTTCTTACCTAAAAGGTTATTGACAGATTGTTTATCCCAAACTTTCGTATCAACATACACCGGAATATTTCTATTTTTCGCCAGTAAAACCAAATGGCTTAAAGGAGTCTGAAGCTCGGTAATAATAATTCCACGAACTGTTGGAATAAATTCCGGAGTTGTATTAATGATGATAATTTCATCAGATTTAGGATTGAAATCTTGTTTTTTCTGCAAATCATATTTTTTCAAAATTCCCACATTAGAAGCATTCTCAATCGACTGTTCTGTAATTCTTTTAAAAATAAAATCTGAGAAAACTGTTGGTATTTTTAATGCTTTTTTTGAATTTAAACCTATTACATGGGGAGAATTCAAATAAAACTTCAACTTATCTTTGAAAAACACATTTTTATTGACCTCATTAAAAAAGAAATTGATCAAACCTGCATTCATCTCATCAGAAGCTGCCAGTTCCATCACCCAGTCATCAGAATCTTCCAAATAATTGATATTCGCAAGAAGATAGGTTCTCTTGTTGGTCGGATTGTAAGATTCTTTGTTAAACTCTCCGATTTCCTGGCTAAATCCCAAAACCTGCGAGCAGAAATCATAATGATAGGTATATCTTGTACTGTTAAAGAAATATAATTTTTTCGCACCGTAATCATAAACCACTTTTACAGACTTCATATTGGTAAACTTATCGGTCAACGGTTTTCCGGAAAGATTGAGAAACTGCTGTTTCTTGGTTATAGAATGCACATAATTATCCTGTGAATACGATAAAAGTGAGAAAGTGAGAAATAAGAATAATAAAATATTTTTCATGTCTTTGTGAAGATTACCTCACAAATGTAGAAAATATCCTGAATGTGACAAATAGTAATAAATTTGGTAACATTTTGAATTCCCCTCCTTTGGAGGGGTGGATTCGACCAAAGGGAGAAGGCGGGGTGGTTTTAGAATATCTTTTTAAAAAACAGGGAATTATTTTTGATATACTTCTACTTTATAGCCCCGATAGAAACGGCATCCTTTTGTGGAGCGAAGCGGAACAAAAGATATAGTGGATAGCGGGAAAAAGCTACGGAAAAACATGAGTAATTGGTAATGATTAATAAGTAATAATTCTACTTATTTTTGATAGTGATTGTTCTCCAAAAGCAAAGTCCCGTTTTGAAAATAAAACGAGACTTTACAAGTAAAAACAAGGTATCTTTAGATGACCGGTCCTGCCGCATCTTTTATTTCTTCTAATAATTTTCTGCGTTCTTGAAGTCTTCTTCTTGCAATGACAGATTTCCCATTGATAAGTCTAATAAATCTTGGATATTTGAATTTTTCTTCCCCAAAATGATGCGTCAAAACAAACAGTAAAATTCCGAAACCTGCAACGATAATGTAGCCGAAAATTTTCTTGTTGGCAGAAAGGATCGCATTGAGCTGAATACTTTTTAAATTGGCTGAAAGATTTTGTGAAGTAAGCGTCATTCCATCTAAATAAACCGCTAAATTGCCTAAACTTTCAATCTGAAACTGATACTGAAACCACGAAAACAAAGCCGAGAAAAAGCCTACCGCAAGAAATGTACGCCAAACCAAAACCAATCCGATCGCAGCCAACATATCATCGAGTTCCAACTTATCTAAAGTATAATACCACACTGAAATAAAGAGCGATCCCATCCCAAAACCTTTCAGAAACATCGGCAAATACCAACTTTCATAATTGAATTCGAGCACCATTGAAAAGTACATAATAATTGTATACCCTATCATCGCAGAAAATCCTGAAAAGATGAACGTTTTAAGAGGTTTTTCTTTTTTAAACCAATAAACAGCGACAATTCCGGCAAGAATTAATCCAGGGATCATCATTAAATTCAGTTTAGCATTGGTCAATTGATCATATCCTAAAACTCCGACTGAAAAAATATTTTGAATTGAAGCAGTTCCTAAGAACATTCCTAAACAAAACAGTAAAAACAATCCGTTTTGAACATTATTTCGCTTGAAAATTTTGAATGACAAATAAGGTCTTTTCAAGGTCATCTGACGAATTGCCAACAAAGCAAAACTAACAAACGCAGCAATACTCGCATTAATGATCCTTGTAGAATTCAACCAATCCTGCTGTTTTCCAAATGAAAAAACATAAGCCGAAAACATGAAAGTAGAAACAAATAAAAGGATACTCAGCCAATCAATGTAATGTAACGGAACTTTTAAAGCAAAATATTTATTATGCATAAAGATCCAGCAAATTAAAGCCATCACGAAACACTGTAGTGACGCAATGATGAAAAACTGCTGCCAATTATAGAGCATCGAAATTTCTACCGCATAGTAACCGGAGATCTGCGTCAAAGTTAAAACAAATGTATAAAATACTCCGTAGAAAACCCCTCTTCCACCCATGATGACCATCAACGGAAGAAAAAGCTCGATGGTGATCATCATTTTTAAAAATCCAATAACCAAAGCACTTACAATGATAATTGCAGGTTCCATAGTAGTTCCATTGATGTAACTTAACAATCCTAAAAGCACCAATAAAAGCACCACTTTATCACGCACTTTATATCTCATTTTAAATCTGAGAACAACCGGCATACAAGCTCCCATCCCAATAGTTGTGGCATAATTTGCCCACATAAAATATTCAGTAAGATGACCGGTTCCGCTCGTCATAAAGCTGATATTCCCGGCATAAACACCTCCTAAAGGCATTACGACCACAAGCAGCAAAACTATAAGTAACAGCTGAACAGGCTTGGGAACCCAATCGCTGAAAAGACCTTTGTTATACATTTTTTTATAGATATTAGATTTCAGATATTAGACATCAGATTTCCAGCATTCTTCATTTTTTCATACATCAAGTCTGGAATCTGATATCTGAAATCTTTTAGTCGTTAATTTTAATTAATTGAAACATTCATATTCATCCCTGCGCTAAGCTTAGCGATATCTTCCTTTTTATTGGATGCTGTAAACTCAATTCTTACCGGAATTCTCTGCTGTACTTTTATGAAGTTACCGGTAGAGTTATCTGTAGGAACACTTGAATATCTAGAACCTGTTGCTGCAGAGACCGCTGTTACCGTACCTTCAAATTCTTTTTTACCTAAGGCATCGGCTGTCATTTTCATTTTTTGTCCGATCTTAATATTGGGCATTTGGCTTTCTAAAAAGTTTGCGGTTACCCATTTTTGATCATTCAAAACAATTGTTCCTACTTGTTGACCCGGCTGGATCAGTTGTCCTTCAGCAATCAATCTTCTTCCCATCACTCCATCGTAAGGTGCGGTAATTACAGTATATGAAAGATTGATTTTAGCCATTTCCAATGCAGATCTTGTTCTTTTGATTTCTGCATCGTTAATTCCTAATTTGCTTTTTACTTCAGTTGTAGAAAGATTGGCCGTCTGCTTCTGATTAACCAAGGTTTCGTATGCCGCTTTTTGAGCATCGTACTCTGTTTTCACCTGGTCAAATTGTTGTTTTGTAACTGCTTCAGAAGCTAAAAGATTTTTGTATCGGTTTAAATTCTGTTCGGCATTCCAAAGTCTGGCTTTTGCTCCGGCAATATTAGATTCCATAACACTTACGTTATTAGAAACCGTATTTACCGATGAACTTGTTGCCGATTTTTGAGCTAAAGCATTTTGATAAGCCGCTTCAGCCTGACCCAATTGAGTAAGAATTTCTCTTTTATCCAAAATCACCAAAGTATCTCCTTTTTTTACCGTTTGATGTTCGATGAATCTAATTTCATTGATATAAGCCGAAACTCTTGTATTGATCGGATTAATAAATTCCTCCACTTGAGCAGCTTCGGTATACGTTTTATCACCAATGTGAAAATATTGACGAATAAGCCAGAATAAGCCCAAACCAATCACCAGAAAAACGATGATATTTGAAAGGATAGCTCTTACTTTATTCTTTTTATTTTGCTTTTTCTTAGCTTCTGCGCTTGAAACCGCAGGTTTTGTATCTTGAGTGTTTTGTTCCTTGTTTTCCATTATCTTGATTTTCAGTTTTAAATAGTTGTGTTTTTGTGTCGCTTTTAACGCAAAGTCCTCAAAGTTTTTTTTATTGCTGACTGTTTTTAAGTTCGCAAAGGCGTTTCACTTATATAAGAACACAAAGGTTTAGTTGTTGAATGTTTTTTATTAAAGCGTTCCTGTTGATTTCAACAGATTATAATATTGATATAAGACATTGATTTCAGCATTTGCCAAATCTAATTCTGACTGTAATTTCTGAAGTTGTGCATCAATCATCTCAGCTTGCACAGCCAATTGATTAAGATATTTAGCTTCTGTAATTTTGTAGTTTTCTTCTGCTAAACTTTTAGCATCATTCAGAATTGCAGTTTGCTGAATCGCTTCCTGGTATTTTGTGTACGCTGCATTCACTGTCATATCAAGATTCTGTTGCACCAAAGTCATCGCATCATTTGCCTGGTTTTTCTGCAGCTCACCAAGCTTCACTCTTTCTTTGGTTTTATATAAATTATCAATATTATAACTCAAAGAAACACCGCCTTGCCAACCGCTCGAGTACATATCCAAAACAGGATTTCTTGTCGTAATTGGTCTTTGCAAAGTATATCCTCCAAAACCTGAAAGTGTCGGCATTTTATCCGTTTTAATAACTTCTATATTTTTATCGGCAACAGCAATATTGGTTTGTGCAGATTTCATTTGTGGATTGCTGTCTTTAGCTAAATTCAGATAATAATCCATCCCAATTCCGGTCTCTTTATTGCCTAAATTTTCTACGGGAATTATCTGAGTTTCGGAATTTAATCCTAAAGCGATATTCAGATTATAATTAAGGATTTTTCTGTTGTTGACTAAGGTTAACATTCCCTGGTCTAAATTTTTAATCGCCAATTCACCACGAATAACTTCATTTCTGGTAACCATTCCCTGCTGATAAAACTTTTGGATATTTTTCAGCCTTTCCTGAGCCAGTTTTTTATTGTTTTGAATAACAACTTCCTGATTTAAAATTTTATAAATATCTAAATAATTAGAAATCACCAAAAACTTGATATCCTGTTTTCTGCTTTCAAAATCTAATTCTGAAAGCTGTTCACGAAGTCCTGCTAACTCAATAGACTTATTCACCAAACCTCCTTTGAAAATGAGTTGAGTCGCCTGAACACCATACGAACTTCCGTAATGCGGCATCGGAATCGTAGTTGAGTTGGAAAAATCTTTATCAATTGCAATTACATTTCCCAAATAGAATTGGCTTGTTGAAGCTGTAATCGTAGGAAGCTTCTGAAGTTTTGTAATATCTTTCTGCTGTTTTGCAATATCGATATTCTGAGCTGAAACTTTAAGTTGCTGATGATTTTGAATTGCCAATTGGGCAACTTCATCCACTGTCATCTGTTTTATTTCTTGTGAAAAAAACAGCGCAGGAAAAAGACCTATCAGAACTGATAGAGCTGTTTTTATGTTTTTTACCATTTTACCTTGCTTTACAGATGCAAAGTTAGTTGAAGCATAGATTCAAACAAATGTTTGAATTCTGGAAAAAGATGTTCAAATGTAGGATTCAGTTATTGATATTGTTGTCTGTATTGACTCGGACTTATCTCTAAATGTTTCTTAAAAAAGTGTGAAAATGAATACTGATCACTGAAACCAAGGATTGTAGAAATCACTGAAATAGGCATTTTTGAAGAGTTAAGATATACTTTTGCCTCATTGATTACAATAGAAGCAATAATTTGACTAGCCGACTTACCCGTCACAGACTTTACTACCGACGAAAGATGTCTCGTTGTAATTGATTGTCGTTCGGCATAAAACTCTACTGTTCTATTATTAAGATGGTGAGACGACAAATCATTTAGGAAAACAAAAACGATTTCTTGCTGTCTCGACATCTGATTCATTGCACGGCTATCTTCATTAGAAATAATTCCTGCTATCTGATAACAGAAAACTGAAAAAAGATGTTCTACAATCTCTTTTTTATAGGTCATTTCAGTTTCAGAATCTAAAATAGATTTTAAGAAATTAACGCTTTTCCAAATAAGATCTAAATCATCTTTAGAAAAAGGAACTCCTACATTCATTTGCTGACGGAAATAGCGATACGTAATCAACCTATTGAATTTCAATGACAAAGCAGAAATAAATTCACGTTTATAAGAAACCATTCTCGATTGGAAATCATCACTCACAGAAATCATCTCATAAACCGTTTGTGGATCTGTCACCATAAATGTATTTGCAGTAAGTTCAAGATCGTTAAAATGTTGACGAAGCTTTATAGAACCGCTTTTAATAAAGATAAAGGCAGGATTATCCGGACGGAAAGGTTTATCCACAGATATTCTTTCGAAAATATTATGTTGTGTAAAAATATCAACTCCGAACTTTTCTAAAGCAGTCATTTTATCCATTTAAATTTAATCTTCCAAAGCATACACTGCGAAACTTGCCAACCAATGATCACCACCATAATTCCCTTGAAATAATAATGGAAGTCCATTATTTAAAAAGATATTTGCTGTTTTTTGAAATTGTTTTTTCAGCGGATGATTATCGGGCAGAGATTTTGCAATTCCTTTCATACACCATGCTTTTGTAAAAGACAATCCTACTAAATGTACGGTTTGATAATCGCTCAAATCACTTACTACAGGAATTTTCTCGATATTTTCGATACTTCTTTTCTCATAAAATTGGTCAAGCCATTTTACAAACTCTTTCTGAGGAAGAATTCGTCTCATCAAATCTGCAATTTCCAAACTCGGAGAAAAGAAATCTGAACCGTCTGGTTCAAGATATGCCGGAGTTTTGGTATTATTTAAATAGAAATATTTTGCTTTTTCAATTAACTCATTTTCAAAAGTCTTATCACCTGTTGCTCTTGCCCAATCTAATGCAAAAACCATTGCAAATGCTGTGTTTGGATGAACTCCTGTTCTGTTGGGATACGTTTGTTTTGGAAGATATGTTTTCCAAGAACTCAGAATTTTATCTGTTAAAGGCTTTAGATTCTGATGCCAGATTTTAGCTTTTGGATGGTTCCAGGTCATTAATTCTTCATCTAACTTTAATAACCAAGCCCAGCCGTAAGTTCTTTCGAAAGTTGTCGTCAATTGAAATTTTGAAAAATAATCAGCTTCAGTTTGTAGATTTTCTTTAGTAAATGAATTGTCTAATATTTTTTCAATGTCTTTAGCAACTGATAAGTCTGGTTTGGTTTTAAGCAATCGAACTAACATCCAATGACCATGAACCGAACTGTGCCAATCAAAACACCCATAAAAACTTGGGTGAAGATCTTTCGGGCTCAAAGTTACTTCATTCGCATTATTAATAATGTGTGCTGTTTTGTTCGGATATTCCTGATTGATACAATGAAGCGGTTTTTCGGATAACTTTATTGCCATTTCATCTGTCAGTTTCGGGCTTTCCTGAGCAAAAATTAAGAACGGCGAAAATGCAAATGCTAAAAGACTTTTTTTCATTCAATAAAAATATAAAAGTAATTCTAAATTTTAAGCATAGTTTTTGCTCAAATTCACAAAATCGATTTATGAAAAAATTATTTATCCCTTTATTTCTCTTAATTCTTATCAATTGCAACAAATCCGGCAAACAACAAGAAATAAAGTCTGATTTAGTTGAGATTATCTCAGAAGATAAAGCTATGAGTTATAATGCTCCCCCTGCTCAAGAAATACCAGTAGAGGCAATGGTTTCGGCTAAAACTGTAGATAACGAACCTATAACTTCGAAAACTCAAAATACTATCTCTAAAAAAATCATCAAAAATGGTGATCTTGAGATTCAAGTGGGTGATATTAAAAAAGCACATCAACAAGTTAATGAAATTGTAAAAAGCAACAACGCTTATGTACAAACTGAGCGTTTTAACAATACTGATATTGATGAAAAACAGTTTTTTACCATTCGTGTTCCACACAAAAATTTTGATGGTTTAATCAATTCTTTTTCAAACGGAATTGGTTCTGTTTTATCAAAAAATATTGCTTCCGATGACGTAACCGAGGAATACACCGATGTTTCAATAAAATTAGCCAACAAAAAAATCTATCTCGAAAAATACCGAGATATGCTTAGAAGTGCAAAAACGACAAAAGACATGCTGGAAATTCAGGAAAATATTCGCGAGCTTGAAGATGAAATTGACGTTGCTGAAGGCAGACTTCGCTTTATTGACGATAGAGTAAACTATAGTACCTTGAATTTAATGCTGTACAAAGAAAAAGTAAGGAGCTCTGCAACCTCAAAAATTGGTTTTGGAAATCGTTTCGGAGATTCTTTCACAGAAGGCTGGAATAGTTTTGTAGCATTTTTCTTAGGAATCATTTCTCTTTGGCCATTCTTTTTATTAATTCCAATTGTTATTTTGGTTTGGAAAAAATGGAGAAACAGAAAGAAAAAAGAATAATTTGAGTTTAATTCAACATCATAAAAAATCCGAATATCAAATGACATTCGGATTTTTTTATTTAGATGAAACTATATTAAGCATTAAAATGCGATTTTACAGTTTCTAAAACCTGTTCATCTGACATTTGCTGAGACGATTCTAAGGTTATTTTTAAATTTTTAAACTGAGCCGTGTCATGAAGATAATGCTTCAGTTCTTCCTGAATCGTTCCCGGACCGGTAATTAAAACTTCTTCGGAATTTGTCAGAAGGTGTTCTACTTCTTTAAAGAATTTCACTTTATTGGTTTGTTCTGCATTGTTCCCTGCATTTTCACTTGAGTTGCCATGCTGTATCACCGCTTTCACCGGGCTGCAAAGAAAAAACTTAAAGGCATTCTGTGCATCATGATTTTTTACGACGATGGCTTTTTGAGAATCGATCCAAAGTCCTGCTAATTTTTTTTCAGACATAATTTGATTTTTTAAAGTTATATCTGTCAATAGACAAGAATGATGCAAAGAGGGTGTTAATGGCTGTTAAATTATTATTTTAGATGTTTTTCAGACATTTATTTATTAAAGATTGCTTCACCTTCAGTTCGCAATGACATTATTTTCCTAAAACAAATACGGCAGGAATTTTATGAAGTTCCGGTTTTTGTTTTTGCCACTCTTTTATTGTTTTGGTTTTAATAAACTCATGTTCAGGATCATTAATGTTTGCAGCGATACAAAGTTTTGTATTCGGCGATAAAAATTTGGTTAAATCTTCGAAAAGCACATTATTTCTATAAGGCGTTTCCATGAAAATCTGAGAATATCCTGTTTTCTGAACAATTGATTCCAAGTGCATAATCTGCTTTTTCTTTTCACTTTTATCAATCGGCAAATATCCGTTAAAAGTAAATTCCTGTCCGTTAAAACCACTTGAAATTAACGCTAAAATAATCGAAGAAGGTCCAGAAATAGGAATCACTCTTATATTTTTTTCGTGACACCATTTTACAATTAAATTTCCCGGATCTGCAATACACGGAAGTCCGGCTTCAGAAAGCAAACCAAAATCCTGTCCGTCGATCATTCGATCCTGAGCTTCTTTGATGTCGGCATTTTCTGTGTATTTATCCAACAAAAAAAGTTTCAAATCTGACTGCTTTTTTTCCGGTGCAAAAAACTTCACGACTTTTCTTGCTGTTTTTTCATTTTCAACAAAAAAATAATCGGTCTGCATAATGTAATCTTTTATGACAGGTGAAAAATGGCTGATTGAAGTATTTTCTGAAAGATAAGCGGGAAGTAGAAAAAGCATTTTTTGTAAGTTATGAGTTGTGAATTATGAGTTTTGAGTTTTTGAAATGAGAAGTTTTTCGGCGATTTTTTCGCAGGCTTCATCCAATTGGTGATAGACTTTTTCAAAGCCATCGATTCCGTCCCAATAAGGATCCGGAACTTCTCCTGAAGCATGATTGAGATCAGCAGCTTCCATCAATAATGAAATTTTGCTTCGCTGCTCTTCATTTTGAGCCAAAGAAATTACATTTTTTAAATTACTCAAATCCATACAGTAAATTTTATCAAACTGATTTAAATCTTCTGTAGTAATTGGTCGGGAAAGTTGTTTTGAAATATCAATTCCGTATTTGGCAGCGGTTTTTACCGATCTTTTATCAGGATTGCTTCCCTGATGCATATCAATTGTTCCGGCTGAATCTACTATAAAATCTTCAGGAAGTTTTGATCTCATAATTCCTTCTGCTAAAGGACTTCTGCAAATATTTCCGAGACAGACCATTAAAATTTTCATTTCAATATCATTTAAAAATTTAATTAATAATATTTCTTCAAACAAAGCTAAATAAAAAAGGAGAATAAGCCTATTCTCCTTTCTATAAATATTTTGTACAGAATTAATTTTTGATTTTTTCTGTTAAGTCTTTTACGTATTTCTTAATTTCTTTATCAATTTTAGAAACATCTTTAATGGTATCGCAAGCGTACATTACAGTTGAGTGGTCTTTACCTCCCATTTCTTCACCAATTTTACTGAAGGTAGCGTTGGTATATTCTTTTGAAAAATACATCGCCAATTGTCTCGGAAGTGCAATTTCTCTTTTTCTTGTTTTAGATAAAAGCTGCTCTCTTTTAATTCCGAAATAATCGCAAACTACATCCTGAATATAAGGAATGTTGATGACCTTTTTCTGATTAGCCGCAATTTTATTAATCGTTTCTTTCAATAATTCTAAGCTTAAATCTGATTTATAAATCGTAGAATAAGCGATTACAGAATTAATAATTCCAATCAATTCTCTTACATTGGTTTTTGCTTCCGCAGCAAGGAAATCAAGCATATCTTCGGTAAGAACGATACCGTCTCTGCTCAATTTAGCCTGAATAATCTGTTTACGTGTATTTAAATCCGGAGATTTGATCTCTGCAGAAAGTCCCCATTTGAAACGGGAAACAATTCTGTCCTGAATATCCATAATATCAACCGGAGCCTTATCTGAAGTAAGGATAATCTGCTTTCCATTTTGATGCAAATAATCAAAAATATGGAAGAAACTGTCCTGTGTTGCAGATTTTCCAGACAAGAACTGAATATCATCGATAATCAGAACGTCTACCATTTGATAAAAATTGGCAAATTCTGTCTGTTTATGAGCTTTAGCAGCCGAAATAAACTGTTGAATGAATTTTTCAGATGATAAATAAAGTACTACTTTATCCGGAAACTGGCTTTTCACTTCCAAACCTACAGCCTGACCTAAGTGAGTTTTACCAACTCCATAACCTCCATATAAAAACAAAGGGTTAAAAGCAGTTGCTCCAGGTCTTTTAGCAATTGATCTTGCAACGGTAGAAGCAAACTTGTTGCTTTCACCTTCTACATAATTATCAAAAGAGAAATCTGCTTTAAGGTTAGAATCAATATTTACTTTTTTAATTCCCGGAACTACAAAAGGATTCACAATATTTCCGGAAAATCCTTGAGGCATGGTTTCCTGAACTTTCGGAGTGGGAGTAGACTTCCCTTTCATATTCATGGTAACTGGTCTTTCTAAACCGCTTGGTTTATTTTCCATTACAGAATACCAAAGTTTTACCCCTTTACCGATATTTTTCTTTAGAGCAGCAGAAAGCAATGACAGATAGTTATCTTCAATATATTCTTTGTAAAAATCACTCGGAACCATCAACGTAAGATTGTTCTCAACCAATGAAATTGGTTGTACTTTGTCGAATAGTAAATCGAAAGATTTTTCAAGCTTTTTAAGATCAGAATTGTCTTCAGCTGCGTTAAGATTGTCACGCATAAACTGAAGGCATTTCTGCCATATCATCATTAAATTTTCACCCATTTTTATGCCCTGATTAATTCTTTGGTTAGTCGTTTTAGGAGGAAGACAAAGGTCTCATTTTTTATTTTCATAAAAAAATATTTCTCATATTGATTATTTAAAAATATATTTGTATGTATAATTAAGAGATAAAAATGATACACTCAAAACACTCATTACGAGTACGTTACGCAGAAACCGATCCCATGAAATACGTCTATTACGGCAATTATGCAACGTATTTTGAATTGGGTCGTGTGGAACTTTTTCGCAGCATCGGCATCTCTTATGACGAGATAGAAAAGCAAGGAATTTGGCTTCCGGTTTCTGATTATAAAATTAAGTATTTAAAACCAGCACTATACGATCAAAAATTAGAAATTCACACTTTTATGAAAAAAAATCCGGGAGTAAGAATAGAATTTGAATATGAAATTTACAACGAAGAAGGAATTAAAATCACCGAAGCTTCCACTACTCTATTTTTTTTAAATTCAGAAACGCAAAAAGTAATTAAATGTCCGGATTTTTTAATGAAATTAATTGAAGAAAACTGGAAAGAAGAAAATGATTAAATCTGTTTTAAGATTTTTTAACGGTTAAACTTTCAAATCACTATATTTGGTAGTAAATCAAATGAATGATTTACGCACTTATCACGATATTAATTCTACTGATTGTTTTAGTTTATCAAAACCTGAACAGAAAGATTAAAATTCTGGAACAGAAAATTTCTGATTTATCAAAAGATAAAGCCAATATTGAAAAACAAGAACAGAGTTCCACAGAAACCATTAAACTTCAAACCTTGTCTAATGAAAGAATCGAGGTTGGGCAAACTGTAAAATCAGAAATCATTGAAGAAGATTCAGAACCGGAAAAAGACTGGCTGACTCCGCTTTTTGATTTTATTAAGCAGAATTTTCTTACGATTATTGGCATATTTACTTTGGTTTTAGGAATCGGTTATTTTGTAAAATATGCCATCGATAAAAACTGGATTGGTGAAAGCGCAAGAATGGGAATTGGTTTTCTTGCAGGATTTATTCTTATCATCATTGCTCATTTTATCAGGAAAAATTATACTATTTTTTCATCCATCATTATGGGTGGCGGAATTGCGGTGCTTTATTTTACAACAACCATCGCATTCAGAGAGTATCATTTGTTTACACAGAATACGGCATTTGTAATTACTTGTGCGATTACTCTGCTTTCAATTTTCCTTTCTTATCGTTATAATAGTGAGACGCTGATTATTTTTTCATTGTTCGGAGGTTTTCTGGCGCCGTTAATGATCAGTACCGGACAAAGCAATTATATTTTCCTTTTCACGTATTTATCTCTTTTAAATATTGGAATGCTGATTACCGTTTATTTGAAAAACTGGAAAAGTGTAGGCTGGATTGCATTTATTTTCACGGCGATCTATCTTTATTTCTGGACTATCGAGAAAACTGACCTTACAAGTATCATCTTTTACATTGTAACATATATTATATTTTACGCTTTTGCACTTCAAAATTATTTTAAAACAAATCTGCTTTCCAAGCTTGATATTTTAATGTTGGTTCTGATTAATTTCTCAAGCATCATCGGATTGGTTTATATCTTTTCTATTTTAAAATATGAACCTTTAAGTATCTTCCCGCTCAGCTTTGCGTTTATCAATATCTTTTTCGCGTTCAGAGAATATCAGAATAAAAAATTTGAAAGAAATTATTCTGTTTTTGCCGGAATTGGCATCAGTCTTTTGACTTTGGCTGTTGCATTACAATTTAAACCCCACCTCATCACGAGTGTTTGGGCGATAGAAGCTTCTCTTTTATTATATATATGGAAAAAAACCGGTCACAGTATTTTCAAAATATTTTTCTATCTGCTTTTTCCGTTGGTTATTTTATCTCAAATAATGACCTGGACTGAATATATAAATAATGAAAAACATTTAACTATAATTTTCAATCCTGTTTTTCTGACGAGTTTGGTAGTTATTGCAAGTTGTTTTTTCAATTTAATTTTACTGAAGAAAGAATCCAAAGAAAAAAGCGATGCCGAGTTTTTTGAAAATGCTTTTAAAGTTTTATGCTTTGGAGTGATTTACTTTTCCATTTTATTTGAATTGATTTATCAGCTTTCGTCACTAAATATCGTTATTATTCTTACTTACTGCCTTTTGTACAGTATTGTTTTCACAATTTTATTATTAATATTAAAGAAAAGATTAAGCATTTTTCAAGACTTAGAAAATCTGTTGATTTATGTTTTGTTGTTTTTATTTATTGCACATATTACCAATTCACAAATTGTACACGCAGTAATAACAAAAGAAATAGGACTAAGTTTCTATTGGATTCATTTGATTTATTTGGCGCCACTTCTATATTTAATTATAAAACTGATTCCACCATCACAGTTTTTAAAGCAGAAAGCCGGTTATTTACTCATTTCATTTGTCTTCATTCTTTCTGTAAGTTTTGAACTTTACCGAGTTTATATTTTTTCGAATAACACCACTTATAAAAATGTTTTTCAATTGCAGGAGCATTTCAGCATTCTGTATCTTCCTATCATCTGGGCAATTTTATCTTGTGGATTTATTTTTGCAGGTTTGAAAAAAAACATTCCTGAACTTAACAAAATTGGTTTTGGTTTACTCGGTATTACCATTCTCAAATTATACCTATATGATGTTTGGCAAATGGATAACGTTTCCAGAATTATCGCTTTCATTATTTTGGGAATTATTTTATTGCTGAGTTCATTTATGTTTCAAAAATTTAAAAATGTACTTAAAAACCTCGTGGAAAAGAATGAGAATTCAGCCAATGAAGATATTTAAAATCCTTTCAAAAACTATTATTCATCAATATTTTAGAATTAATTTAAAATCCCCCTTGATATTTTATAAAAAGTAAGTATATTTATCACGTTTTTAACGTTTATATTATTAATTATGAAAAAAGTCCTATATTCCTTATTCATCTTTGCTTCTGCAACATTATTTGCTCAGAAAAATACAAAGATAAAATTTGCTATCTTAGAAGATATGGTGGGTACAACAACGTTGTTTGAAAACCAAAAAGAATATGTAAAAAGTACACAGGCATATAAGTCTGCCAATTTACCTCAAAAATTTAAAAAATTCAGCTTTATTGCAGATCAAGGTCTTACTGAGGTTAAGTTTAAAAACAATGTAGGTCTTTTAGACAATATTAGTTTAGCACAACTTAACGAGCAAAACAATCTTCCTAAAGAAACTCCTGTTATCATCGAAGGATATGAGTTTAAAGATACCGCTATGAGAATATATGCAGAAATTGCACAACAAGTAGAAGTTAAAGACTACAACGGTGTAAAATCTGTATTCATAACGACTACGGCAAAATAAAAAATCAAATTATAAAAAAACGGATATTCTTTTGAATATCCGTTTTTTTTATGACTAATACTTGTTATTCCATTTTTTCTTAAGCTCGTCGTAAATCTTCTTTTCGGTAGCATTATTTCCGGGTTCGTAGAATTTGGCATCTTTTATTTCTTCCGGCAAGAAATCCTGATTCACAAAATTCCCTTCAAAAGAATGGGCGTATTTATATTCTTTACCATAATCTAAATCTTTCATCAATTTTGTCGGAGCATTCCTCAAATGTAAAGGAACAGGAAGATTTCCGGTTTTCTTCACAAAAGCCAAAGCATCATTAATTGCCATATAAGCTGAATTACTTTTCGGAGACACTGCAAGATAAATCGCCGTTTCGCTCAGTAAAATTCTCGATTCCGGATTTCCTATAACGTTAATTGCCTGAAAACAGTTATTTGCAATTACCAAAGCATTCGGATTTGCCAAACCAATATCTTCAGAGGCAAGAATAAGCATTCTTCGCGCAATAAACTTGATATCTTCTCCGCCTGCAATCATTCTCGCCAGCCAGTAAACTGCACCATTCGGATCGCTTCCACGCATTGATTTTATGAAAGCCGAAATAATATCATAATGTTGCTCACCATTTTTATCATAAAGCGCCATCGTTTCCTGAAGAACCGACATTACATCATCGTTTGAAATTTCTTTATTATCAGAATTTTTAAACTGATTCAGTACCAACTCCACAGAATTAATAAGCTTTCTACCATCACCACCAGAATACTGAATGAAAGCTTCTTTTTCTTTAATCGTAAAATCAGTTCCTTCATCTTTATTAAACCTATCTGATGCAATATCAATAAGCTCTTCAAGCTTTTCGTGGCTCAAAGATTTCAATATATAAACCTGACTTCTTGAAAGCAATGCTGAAACCACTTCAAAACTTGGGTTTTCGGTAGTTGCGCCAATAAGAACAACCCAACCTTTTTCTACGGCATGAAGAAGAGAATCCTGTTGGGATTTATTAAAACGGTGAATTTCATCAATAAAAAGAATGGGAGATTTTCCTGAAAAAAGATTCTGTTTTTTCGCATCTTCTATCACATCACGCACATCTTTTACGCCTGAAGAAACTGCCGAAAGTTTAAAAAATTTTCTTCCCGATTTTTCCGAAATAATTTCAGCTAAAGTCGTTTTTCCTGTTCCTGGAGGTCCCCAAAGAATAAGAGAATTTAAGGTGTCATTTTCAAGCATTTTTCGGATGGTACCTTTCTCACCGGTAAGATGCTCCTGCCCTAAAACTTCATCTAAGGTTTTTGGTCTTAATCTTTCTGCTAAAGGAGTGTTGTGATTCAAGATTTTATCTATTTGAATTTTAAATATTTGGCGAAAGTAAACAGAATTGATAAAGCTATCAATTTATCCGACGGATCATCCGTTTACTCTCTGAAACTTCAAACAAATTTAAACTAAATTTCAATTTTTTACCCTACTTTTGCAATGTTTTGAAACTTTCATTTAACAAAATCATCACTTCACCTTTGGTAATTCTCATCAAATTTTACCAATGGTTTATTTCGCCCTTACTTCCGAAGAATTGCCGATACGAACCTACCTGTTCACATTATATGGTAGAATCTCTGCAGGTTCACGGTATTTTTAAAGGATTTTGGTTGGGCATAAAAAGAATTTCAAAATGTCATCCTTGGGGCGGAAGCGGTTATGATCCCGTTCCTCCAAAAAAATAAAATATTCAATAATAAACAAATAAAAATGAGTAATATTTTCTTCCGAATTTATTTTGTACTATTCGCATTGGTTACCCAGTGTTTTTTTGCACAGAATCATCAAGACAGTTTATCTGACGGAACATTAAAAATTAATTCTGCCGAGTTACCTGTAAAAATTTATGCCAGTACAGAATTTAGAAACATCAATAAATTTGCTGATGTAGTGACCAATGACAATACTTTGGTTATTTTCACCAAAACCAATGTTGAAGCAGATCCTTACCATTCTAATGCAATTCTTATCAATAGTTACAAGAGCGCAAACTATCAATTTTTTGATAAAGATTTCAAGCTTGTAGAAAACTCAAATATTTCTGAAGATAAAATTGAAACGCTGAAATATGCATTAAAAACTAAAAAACCAGTCGCTCCAACCGACACTGTTTCATTAGAAACTCCATTTAAAATTTGGGATATTAGTCCAGGAATCAAATTGGGACCAGTTACGCTGCACTTTTATAGCTTAATGTTTATTTTCGCATTTGGGATAGGATATGTTTTAATGACAAAGATGTATCAAACTGATAATGTAAACCTGAAATATGTAGAGCCTATTTTTACTTGGACTTTAATCGGTACAATTCTGGGAGCAAGAATGGGGCACGTTATTTTTTATCAGCCTGAATTATTTAAAGAAGATTTTTGGAGTGTTTTCTTACCAATCAGCACAAAAAACGGTTTAAAATTCACTGGTTTTTCCGGATTGGCAAGTCACGGAGCTACAATTGCCGTGATTTTAACAACGCTTTATTATTCATTTAAAATCATCAAGAAAAATCCGTTTTGGGTATATGACAGATTAGGAATTGTAGTTGCTATTGGCGGAGCTTTTGTAAGAATGGGGAATTTTTTCAACTCTGAAATCATTGGTAAACCAGTTGATCCTAGTTCACCATTTGCAATTCTTTTTCCACAACAAAGCAGTGAATATGGTGTAACAATTCCGCGTTATCCTACTCAGTTATTTGAAGCAGTAGGTTATGTTTTATTGTTTATTTTACTTTGGACTTTATACAGAAAAACTGACAAAAAATATCAGCAAGGATGGTTATTTGGTTTATTCTTTATCATTTTATGGGCAATCAGATTCTTTGTAGAATTTTTGAAAGAACCTCAAGGTGACGAGTTTATTTCTTTTGCAGGATTAAATACCGGACAGATTTTATCAATTCCGTTTATGATTGCAGGATTTATCATTATGCTTTATTCTAAAAATTTAAAAATTACAGAAGCTGAAAATGCAAAACCTGAATAATTTTTAAAACACATACAAATCTGAAAGTCACAACTGAGTTGTGGCTTTTTTGTTTAAATGAAGAAAGACATTACTAATCTCATCGATTACATCTGTAGGTTGCATTGCTTCTTTAGAGTATTTTTCGGCAGCAAAATCAGCAGCTTTTCCGTGAAGCCAAACGCCTAAAATAGCGGCCTCTTGTTCAGAATATTTTTGAGCTAAAAGGGAGGTAATAATTCCGGTAAGAATATCTCCGCTTCCGCCTTTTGCCAATCCTGAATTTCCGGTGATATTGTAGAAAACTTTTCCTTCTGGAGTTACCATTTGCGTATGATGATCTTTCAAAACGATATAAATCCCCAATTCTTTTGCTTTTGTTTTGGCTAAATCTAACCTTTCAAATGAGTTTTCAGTTTTTCCGAAAAGTCTTTCAAACTCTTTCGGATGCGGGGTAATAATTGATTTTTTCGGAATTAATTTTAAATAACTCTTATCTTTAGAAATAATATTTAAAGCATCAGCATCCAAAATTAAAGGAGATTGATGATTTTCAAGAAATTCCAGCAAAGCTTTTTTCGTTTCTTTTTCTGTTCCTAAACCAGGACCAATCCCGTAAACAGTATTTTCCACTTTTTCAATTTGATGAATCTTTTTCTCACCACCATCCATAAACATTGCTTCCGGAACACTTGTCTGCAGAATTTCATAACCACAATTGGGAGCCAAAACAAACGTTAAGCCGGAACCCGTTTTCAAAGCTGATTTTGTAGCCAAAACTACAGCTCCGATTTTCCCGTAACTTCCGCCCACAATAATTAATTTTCCATAAGTTCCTTTATGAGCGAATTCTTGTCTGATTTTAAAAATATTCTGAAAGACATCATCATCAATTACAAAATCATCGGTTGAAGTATTTTCAATAAATTCTTTAGCTAAATTGATATCTAAAACAATTACTTTTCCAGTGAAACTTCCGGTTTCAGGATGAAGAAAAGTTTTTTTCCAGAATTGAAAAGTCAATGTATAATCTGCTTTAAATATGGTTGAATTTTCATCATTGATTTGATCAGCAAATAATCCCGAAGGAACATCAATCGAAATTTTAGGATTACTTTTTGAGTTTAAAACTTCAATCACCTCTTTAAAAATACCTTTAGGATTTCTTGATAATCCGGTTCCGAAAAGCGCATCGATGATTACTGTTTTTTCATCAAAATTGTATTTTGAAATTTCATGAAAATCTATCACTGAAATCCCGGAAATATCTTTCAGTCTATTATAATTAATTAAAGCATCATCAGAAAATTTCAACTGCTCTTTATTGATAAAAACATCTACATCAAAACCTTTCAGATACAGCATTCTTGCAATGGCAAAACCATCACCGCCATTATTTCCGTTTCCGCAAAATATTGCAAATTTTGTATGATGTTTACAATTTGAAAAGATCCATTCTGCACAAAGTGAAGAAGCTCTTTCCATTAATTGAACAGATGAAATCGGTTCATTCTGAATGGTATAAAGATCAGCCAATCTGATATTTTCTACAGTAAAAATTTTCATTTTGATCGTTTTTTTTCAATTTAATTATAATTTCTAATAATTTAAAGCAAAAAAAATACCCAAAACATTTAAGATTTATTATTTTTAAATGATACTTTTGTGTAAAACAACTAAAAATATAAATTATGGGATTTGTTAAAGAATTTAAAGAATTTGCCATTAAAGGCAACGCTTTCGATCTAGCGGTGGGGGTAATCATCGGTGGTGCTTTCGGAAAAATTGTAACGAGTATGATTGATGATTTAATCATGCCCATCGTTGCAGCAATCGTTGGAAAACCAGACTTTAGCAGTATTTATTTCGCAATGGGAAAAGGTTCTGAAAATATTCCTGCAGGATCAACACTTGCAAAGGCTAAAGAACTTGCTCCGGATGCGGCAATTTTTGCCTACGGAAATTTCATTACGGTAGCGATCAATTTTATCCTTCTTGCGTTTGTTGTTTTCATGCTTGTAAAAACAATTAACAGAATGAGAAAAACTGAAGCTGAAACTCCTGCAGAACCTGCTGCACCAACAACTACAGAACAGTTACTTTCTGAAATTCGCGATGAATTGAAAAAGAAATAATAAAATTTTATATAAAAAACGAATCCGCCGCAACTTTTAGTTGCGGCGGATTTTTTATCATGATAAAACAATATTTTTACTGAATCTGAAAAATACTTGAGATCTGCTCTGCCAAAGAAAGCCCTATTCTATCCTGAGCTTCCAAAGTTGAAGCACCCGTATGCGGAGTTACAGAAATATTAGAATGCGTAATAATTTCTTTTGAGGGAGTCGGTTCGTTAATGAAAACATCAAGCCCTGCAAATCTTACTTTCCCTGAATCTAAAGCTTCAATTAAAGCAGTTTCATCAATCACACCGCCTCTTGAACAGTTAACGATAGCAACACCATCTTTCATCATTTCAAACTCAGATTTACCGATCATATAACCTTCTTTCTGAGCCGGAACGTGAAGTGTGATAAAATCCGAATGTCTTAAAACCTGTTCCAAAGGTTCAGTTTCAATATCAACATTGATGAATTGATTGTTGTAGAAAGTTACTTTAATACTTGCTTTCCCGACCATATTATCAGCAGCAATTACTCTCATTCCTAAGCCTAAAGCGATTTTAGCAACTTCCTGGCCGATTCTTCCCATTCCAACGATTCCGATGGTTTTTCCTTTCAATTCAATACCTGCAGCGTAAGCTTTTTTAAGCGATGCAAATTCTGTATCCCCAACTAAAGGCATTTTTCTGTTAGAATCCTGCAAAAATCTGGCTCCTGAAAATAAATGGGCAAAAACCAATTCTGCAACCGATTCTGACGAAGCAGAAGGCGTGTTAATCACATGAATTCCTTTTTCTCTTGCATAATCTACGTCAATATTATCCATTCCTACTCCACCTCTACCGATAATTTCCAGCGATGGACAATTATCAATAATATCTTTTCTTACCTGTGTCGCACTTCTCACCAAAACTGTACGAATCTTGTGCTCGTTGATGTAATCTAAAAGAAGCTCCTGCGGAACTTTTGTGGTAATTACTTCAAAGCCTTTTTCAGTTAATGCATCAATCCCAGACTGATCTAAACCGTCGTTTGCTAAAACTTTCATAACTAACTTATAATCTATTTAAAATGTAAAAAGATTTAAAAATTAAAAGAATATCTGGTTTTCACCTTTCGTTTAATCTTTAAATCTTCTCTATGATTTAATCTTCTTTAAAAACTTCTATTGTAACTTGCTTCTCTACCAAATCAGTAAATTTGCCTTTGTATCTTGTAGCTCTTACCAGATGATTATCAATCCAGTGATAATTTCCACCTCTTGGTTTTCCGCACAAAACGCTGTGATATTTGAAACCGTGTTTATCTAGCCAATCGATGGTAATTTGTTTTAAATTTTCAGTTCTTGAAGTAAAAAAACAAATCTGATGTCCCTCGTCATACCATCTATTAACGGTTTCTAGTGCATCTGGAAATGGCTCACAAGTTACCATTCTTTCCGGCTCTTCGTTGGGAACATCTTCTGTAATTGTTCCGTCGATATCTATCAGATAATTTTTAATTCCGTCTTTTAGAATCGGACTGATATGCTCAATATAATCTAGTTCCATCGCTTCAAAATTTTAAAGTGCAAAGTTACACTTTCTCATCCAAACAGTGACGTTAATCTTAATTTATGTTAAAAATTTAACACAAAATCAAATTTAAAATTAACGAAACTTAATATTTCATTGCATTTTTCATAAATATAGAGAATGTTTTTCGCATTCAAAAAAGCCAATATTTCATAAATAATTAAAAAAACTAAACATTTATTTTACAAAATCACGTTTTAAACTTAAATTTGTAGGAATGAAAGAATTGGTAGTATTAGTAAATCCCGAGGATAAAGTTTTAGGTTTGATGGAAAAACAGCAAGCTCATATTAATGGACTTCTTCATCGTGCTTTTTCGGTTTTTTTATTTAATGAAAACGGAGAAATGCTTTTGCAGAAACGCGCTGCAGAAAAATACCACTCTCCTCACCAATGGACCAATGCAGTTTGTTCGCATCCCAGAATTGAAGAAACTTATCTTGAAGGCGCAAAAAGAAGGCTGAATGAGGAATTGGGAATTGATGCAGAACTTTCAGAAAAATTTCATTTTATCTATAAAGCTGATGTTGGAGGTGGACTTTGGGAACACGAACTCGATCACGTCTTTACAGGAACTTACAATTCTGATTTCAATCTGAATAAAGATGAAGTGGCAGAAGTTCGCTATATTTCGCTGGAAAATTTAGATAAAGAAATTTCGGAACATCCCGAACAATTTACAGAATGGTTTAAAATTATTCTGGAAGAATACAAACATCATTTTTAAACACACACTTATGAAAAAAACCTTTTTTATTACCGCATTCTTGTTCAGCGTTTTCTCGTTTTCGCAGAATTTGGGAAAAGAGCTTTATGAAAGCGAAAACTATTCAATCGCTATGCCCGATACATGGAAAGCGACGAACGATGATGGAATTGTAAACATTTTCCCAACCAATGAAATTGGCGCAATCACCATTTCAGAATATCATAATCTGGATTTGCCAAAAGCAGAAGTGAAAAAATTTATCCTTGCTTTGTACAATTCTCCTGATGACGAGAAAAAAGTAAAAAATACAGGCAGCAAAAAAGGATATTCAGAATATCAGTATGAATATTTTGATGAGAAAGAAAAACTATTCTGGATTACAAAACTGTACCAGAAAGATAAAAATATGTTTCTTGTAAGCATCAATTGCCAACAGAAACACTGGAACGGAAATTATATGAAAGTTTTTAACGAGACTTTTGAAAGTTTTAAAATTAAAAAATAGAAATAAATCTACCTATGAAAAAAACAGCATTGTACGACAAACACGTTTCTTTGGGAGCGAAAATAGTACCTTTTGCAGGATTTGAAATGCCTGTACAATATTCCGGAGTAACGGAAGAACACTTTGCAGTAAGAGAAAAAGCAGGATTATTTGACGTATCTCACATGGGACAGTTTTTCGTTGAAGGATCAGGTGCAAAAGATCTTTTGCAGTTTGTAACGACAAACAATGTTGATGTTTTAGAAAACGGAAAAGCTCAGTACTCTTGTCTTCCGAACGAAAACGGAGGAATTGTAGACGACCTTATTGTTTACAAAATGGCAGATGAAAAATATTTTGTAGTTGTAAATGCTTCAAACATCGATAAAGACTGGGATCATATTTCAAAATACAACAGTTTCGGAGCAAAAATGACCAACGCTTCAGACGAAATGTCTTTATTGGCAGTTCAGGGACCAAAAGCGACTGAAATTCTTCAGAAATTAACAGAAACTAACCTTTCTGAAATTCCATATTACAACTTTACTGTTGGTTCTGTTGCCGGAGTAAGTGATGTAATTATTTCAAACACTGGTTATACAGGAAGCGGTGGTTTTGAAATTTATTTCAACAACGAATCTGCAGAAAAACTGTGGGATGCTATTATTGAAGCCGGAGCTGAAGAAGGTATTATTCCTTGTGGATTGGCTGCAAGAGACACTTTAAGATTAGAAAAAGGATTCTGTCTTTACGGAATGGATATTGACGATACAACGTCTCCTATTGAAGCGGGATTGGGTTGGATTACAAAGTTTGATAAGGACTTTGTTTCTAAAGATATTTTCGCAAAACAAAAAGAGGTTGGCGTTACCAGAAAATTAGTTGGTTTCGAATTGACAGACAAAGGCGTTCCAAGACATGATTATCCTGTGGTAGATGCTGAAGGAAATGTAATCGGGAAAGTTACCTCGGGAACTCAGTCGCCAATGAAAAAAATCGGTTTGGGAATCGCTTATGTAGACAAGCCTCATTTCAAATTAGGAACAGAAATCTTTATTCAGGTAAGAACCAAAAATATTCCGGCGAAAGTGGTGAAAATGCCATTTGTATAATCGAATATTCTTTAAATATAGAAAAAACCGCTTTATCATTTTGATGAAGCGGTTTTTTTTAGGAGCTATTCCCGCTTTCCGTTGCAATCTTTTTTTTTTGCAAAAAAAGGATTTTCACTTCAATCGGGGCTAAAATTTCCGTCTTTTGTTTAACGTTTTTCAGTAAAAAAAAACTTGTTTGTAAAAACAAATTATTTTGAGATTGCTTCGTCGCTTCGCTCCTCGCAATGACAATAATTAATTAACGCCGAAAAACACTTTCAAAGCCTCTACATTCTTCTTATCATTTCCTACAAAAATCTCTTTATCTGTAAGGAAAACCGGACGTTTTAGGAAAGTATAATGATCTAAAATAAGATCTTTAAAATCGTTTTCTTTTAAAGATTTCACATCCAATCCTCTCAATTTTATTTGCGTAGATTTCTTGCTGAATAATGCTTCATAAGACTTTGTATGCTCATACATTTCAGCCAATTCTTCTTTGGTGATCGGTTCTTTTCTTATTTCTCTTTTTTCCCAGTCTGAAAGATCAAACTGTGCTAAAATTTTTCTGCAGGTATCACAAGTATTGAGGTGAAAAACTTTCTTCATAAATTAAATTTTCCCCAAAAGTAAGGCTAAATATAAAATTCTGAAAATTATTAAATACCTTTATTAAAATTAAAAAAATGGATAACAAACCTGTTACTTTTCAGTTTATCTCTGAGCCTTCAGATGTAAATTACGGCGGAAATGTACACGGCGGAAGTGTAATGAAGTGGATCGACCAAGCTGGTTACGCATGTGCAACAACATGGAGTGGGAATTATTCTGTAACAGTCTACGTTGGAGGAATTCGTTTCTACGAACCTATTAAAATTGGTGAAATTGTAAAAGTGGAAGCACAGGTAATTTATACCGGTTCTTCGAGTATGCATATCTCGATTAATGTTTTCTCAAGAAATTTGAAGCAGCCTACTTTTGACAAGAAAACGCATTGTATCATTGTATTTGTAGCCGTAGATGAAAATGGAAAGAAACTTCCTGTTCCGAAATGGATTCCTGAAACCGAAGAAGAAAAACAACAGGAAAAATATGCAAAACGTCTTATGGAGCTGAGAACTCAGATTGAAGACGAAATGAAACCTTTTTTATAAAGGTTTATTGTTAAAAGTAAAAACCCTTCCAAATTATCTTTGGAAGGGTTTTATTATTTTAGTCTTTACAATTATATACTTGCGGACAACCCATATATTGTGTGCAATATGAAGGACCGGTAACGGCTCCTGTGCAACTGCATCCACAAAGAGATAAATCTGGGTTTCCCACTTTAATTCCTCCGACGATGTTTTTAAGGTCAGCCTGCTTTAATTTTTTAGCGTTTTTTAAAATGTTTGTCATGTGATTTGTTTTTTAATTAAATAATATAGTTTGATGATCAAATTTAAATATCATTTCTAAATAGAACGCAAATAAATAATAAATATTATCAAATTATTATACATAATTGAATTTTAAAGTTTAATTATCTTTTAATATTTACAATATAAATCAACTTCCAAAAATATAGAAAGGATAAAATATAACATTAAAAATAAAAAAATCTGCCTCAGTTTTGGGGCAGATTCATATTTTTTAATGTCTAGATCTAATATACATCTTTGCAAGTATACACTTGCGGGCAACCGATATACTGTACACAATAGTAAGGACCTGTAACAGCTCCTGCACAATCGCATCCACAAAGAGATAAATCAGGGTTTCCGCTTACTCCTCCTACGATGTTTTTAAGATCTGCTTGTTTTAATTTTTTTGCGTTTTTCAAAATGTTTGTCATGTGATTAGTTTTTAAATTTAACAATATAGTTTGAGTACCAAATGTAAGTATTATTTATAAATAAATCACAAACAATAAATTAATATTATCAAATTATTACACATAATTCCATTTAGCCTAAAACATCCATAAAAGTAATTTTCAATCTTCAAAAAAATACATAAAAAAACCTTTCAATTAAATGAAAGGTTTCTAAGTATATTCTTGTTTTAAACTTTAATTATCTTGCGATATTTACCGTTCTTGTTTCTCTGATTACCGTTACTTTTACTTGTCCCGGATAAGTCAATTCATTCTGAATTTTCTCTGAAATATCGTAAGAAAGCTGAGAAGACATTTCGTCGTTTATTCTACTACTTTCTACCATAACTCTCAGTTCTCTACCCGCCTGAATTGCATAAGCTGAAGAAACACCTTCAAAACTTAATGCTGCAGCTTCAAGATCTTTTAGTCTTTGGATATAAGATTCTAAAACCTGTCTTCTTGCTCCCGGTCTTGCTCCAGAAATTGCATCGGCAACCTGAATGATTGGAGACAATAAAGAAGTCATTTCTACTTCGTCGTGGTGAGCTCCGATTGCATTGATTACTTCTGCATTTTCACCATATTTTTCAGCCCATTGCATTCCTAAAAGTGCGTGTGGAAGTTCAGATTCCTGCTCAGGAACTTTACCGATATCGTGTAAAAGACCTGCTCTTTTAGCTAATTTTACGTTTAATCCTAATTCTGCAGCCATTGTTGCAGCGATGTTGGCAACTTCTCTTGAGTGCTGTAAAAGGTTTTGTCCGTATGAAGAACGGTATTTCATTCTACCAACGATTTTCACCAATTCAGGATGCAAACCGTGAATTCCTAAATCGATAATGGTTCTTTTACCAACTTCGATAATTTCTTCTTCGATTTGTTTTCTTGTCTTTTCTACAACTTCTTCAATTCTTGCAGGGTGAATTCTACCGTCTGTAACCAATCTGTGAAGTGATAGTCTTGCAATCTCTCTTCTTACCGGATCAAAACATGAAAGAAGAATAGCTTCCGGAGTATCATCAACGATGATTTCTACACCTGTAACTGCTTCCAAAGCACGGATATTTCTACCTTCTCTACCGATAATTCTACCTTTTACTTCATCAGACTCAATATTAAATACCGAAACTGAATTTTCAATCGCCTGTTCTGTACCAATTCTCTGAATAGTCTGAATAACGATTTTTCTTGCTTCGCTTTTCGCATTCAACTGAGCTTCTTCCATAATGCTCTGAACATGCGCCTGAGCTCTGGTTTTTGCTTCTGCTCTCATGGTTTCCACCAATTCTGCTTTAGCTTCTTCTGCAGTATAGTTTGAAATCTTTTCAAGCATTTCAACTTTCTTAGCAGTTGCCTGCTCCAGATCGCTTTGCTTTTTTTCTAAAATTTCGTTTTTCTTAGCATAATCAGCAATCTGTCTGTCTAAATCTTTTTCTAATTTCCCTGCTTTGCTAAGCTCGTCATTCAGCTTATTTTCTTTGTCTTTCGTTCTTTTTTCAGCGTCCTGCATTTTCTTTTCGCGAGCCTGAATATCTGCATCGTGCTCTGACTTTAGTTCTAAGAATTTTTCTTTAGCTTGAAGATTCTTTTCTTTTTTTATGGATTCAGCTTGTACATTAGCTTTTTCTATAAGGTTTTCAGCGTTCTTTTTTGCATCATCTACAATGAATTTAGCTTTTGTATTCAGTGAACTTTTAGAGAAAAACATCCCTGCTACTGCACCGATTACTAAGCAAATAACGCCTACTATAATGGCTGTTGTCATATATATATTGAGTTTTAATTGTCTTGTTAACTTAAATAAAAAAACCCACAGCAATCCAGTGATTTAGAGTAAACTCCTAATCTTCACGATTTGATCTGATTTCTTCTCTCTGTAATCTGCGTAATGCAGCGCGCCATTGAAAAGACTTTCGAACATTAAATTGTTTAGCGTTGAGTTTACCTTAATGTGTTAGAATTACTGTAGGCAGTTTGTTTCGGAAAAAAAAATCTATTTTCCTATATCGTCCAGTGACCGATTAATTTCTGTTAATCTTTCGTTGGTTGATTTTATATTTTTATCATGATTCAGAGCAACTACTTCTGCGTTGGTTCCCAGTTTTAGGGCACACATTGCCAAAGCATCCTGTTTATCTCTTACATCAAAATTTTGTTCAAAATCTTTAATCATATTTTCTATTTGCTTCCCCACTTTACGCAGAGTTTCTTCTTCTGCTGCGGGTACATTTAGCGGATATACTCTTCCTGCAATGTTGATGGTTATTCTCCTTACCTCCATTATAATCCACTATTTTGAAGCTGTGCAATACAAAAGTCTACTTCTTTTACCAATCTGTTGATGTGGTTTTTCATGAGTCTGTTGTGTTCAGGATTTCCTGATATTGCTGAATACAATTTTATATTTTTCTGTTCTTCTGCCAATACCTGATTTTTCTTTCTCTCTTCATCGTATCTCGTCTTCAGCTCAGTATGCTCTTTATTTAATTCTAAATATTTTTCAGATAAATTTTGATAACTTTTTTGGAGGTTCAAAATCTTTTTTTCTATTTCTGAAAAATTATTTTCTAATTCTTGAAGCATTTCAGGTTTATAAATTTTCTAACTATTAGCAAAAATAGGAAAATATTAGTACCGATGAAAATAATAATCTCTATATTTTGACAAAAATAAAAAAGGAGATGCCAAGCACCTCCTTTTTATATTAATTTTATATTATATTATTCAAATTTCAAAACAAACATAACCGCTCTTGTTTGTAGTGTAGAAACTGCTGCAGACCAATATGGAGGCGTTGAAGCATTATCAGAAACCATTTCGTTATTCATGAAAAATGTACCTCTGATTGCGGGAGTTAATTTAAATTTATTAAAATAGAACTGAATTCCCATCTCTGCAGACCAAGCAAAATTGTGCGTTGTTGATCTGAAAACCTGCTGCATGTTATCATCCTGAGAATCTGAGTTTGACTGTAAATTAACAATATAATTCACACCAGCTGCAACATATGGTCTTGAGTTGTACCATCTGTCTCCGTGTAATTCCAACATAACAGGAATATCTACCAAAGTAGATTTAATATCTCTTACCCTATCTTTTTCTGTTAAAGCAATCGGAATGAAAGGAGGATTCGTTAAACTTCCATCACTATAAATATTATTTGATTGGGTATTAAAAGTCAGTTGTCTCTGAGCAAACTGCAAACCTGGCTCTACTCTTACATCTAAATAATCATTTAATCTGAATTTGGCTATAAGACCCGCCCCAAAGCTTGTGCTTTCTTTTGAAGATACCAAATTATGATTTTCATACATTCCGTATCTTGGGTTGAGTACAATTCTATAATCCAGTAAATTACCATTCAGATAAAAACCCCAACTCACTTTTTTCTGGTCAAAGTCTTCCAACTTGTCCATCCTGTTACGGGTTCTAAATTGAGCATTTGCAACTGTTGCAAAACTTACTGAGGCTAAAACCAGAGCTTTTAATAGAAATTTATTCATAGGTTATTTTGTTGCTTTATAAATTGTGGCTATACCTAAACTTAATTTTTTGTATTCTACTTTTTTAAATCCTGTATCTAAAAGAATTTGTCTCATCTTTTCTCCAAAAGGAAATGCATTTACAGAATCGGGAAGATAAGTATACGCCCTGTTGTCTTTAGAAACCAATCTGCCGATTGCCGGCAAAATATTTTTGAAATAAAACATATAAAATGGTCCTAAAAAACCCTCTACCTTTGAAAACTCAAGAATATAAACACTCTTATTTTCTTTAACCACTCTTCTCAACTCTGCCAAACCTTTGGTAAGGTTCTCAAAATTCCTCACTCCAAAAGCAACGGAAACAGCATCAAATCTATTGTCCTCGAAAGGTAAATTTTCTGCATCGCCCTTTTGCATGGAAATTTTGCCGTCTAAATTAAGTTTTTTTATTTTAATAACGCCAACATTTAACATTTGTTGCGACAAATCTAATCCCACTACTTTTGCACCGGTTCCTTTTTCTACCGCAATGGCCAAATCTCCGGTTCCTGTAGCGACATCCAACGTTTCTTTCGGGCTGTCGTGATTCATCCATTTTACCAGTTTATTTCTCCACAATACATCTATTTTCATAGACAAAACGTGGTTTAATAAATCGTATTTAGGCGCAATGTTGTCGAACATATCCTCTACCTGACTCTTTTTGCTAGATTCAGAATTGTAAGGCGTTACTTGGTTGATATCTTTTGTCAAAACTTAAAACTTATAGTATTCTTTATAATAATTAAGATAATCCTGCTTGCGGAAAATCTTTGTACGGGACTCTACTTTCTGAATATTTTTGATCATCTGATCATAGTCTTCATCTACATTATAATAAAAACCTTCTGTATAGAGTTTATTAAAACGTTTAGCTCCCCCATAATATTGTTTTCCGTCAATCATGGTTTTATCCAGTGCCAAAAGTAATGAATCTTTTTTAAGATTGTACCCATAATATTGCTCATTGATATAATAATCTTTATGGGCAATATTTAAAAGACCACGAATTTTATTTACCTCAAAAGCAGAATCATAAAGCATTTTCTTATTCTGATCAAAAACTTTTATAGAATTTTTCCCTTTCTGTAAGTCTACCTGAACAGATTGGCCTGCCGAAATAATACCTTCAGGCTCATTATTTATTTTAAAATAGTAGGTATTGGGAGTAGGATTATCTACAAGGTAATAATTTTTCTTTGCTAAAAAGAAGTTGTAAATGGCAAAAGCACCGATAAATACCACAGCAGCAATAATTAAACCTTTTAAAGACGGATTGTTTTTCATAGATTGGCTGAAACAATTTTTGCAAATTTAATAATATTTTTAATTCTTTCTTATTAATATTAATTATTAACTTTGCATCTTTAAAAAATTACATAAGCGAATGCCAAA
Organism: Chryseobacterium scophthalmum; assembly: GCF_900143185.1. Classification (NCBI taxonomy): domain Bacteria; kingdom Pseudomonadati; phylum Bacteroidota; class Flavobacteriia; order Flavobacteriales; family Weeksellaceae; genus Chryseobacterium; species Chryseobacterium scophthalmum. The sequence goes on from NZ_FSRQ01000001.1 coordinate 1,120,690, forward strand.
TACGATCATTATTGGTTCCGGATCTTATCTTCCGAATAGAATAATTGGAAGGGATTTTTTCTTAGATTCAGAGTTTTATACAGAAGACGGGGTGAAGATTGACAAACCTGCTGAGGAAACTATTGCAAAATTTGTAGAAATTACAGAAATAGAAAACAGGAGATTTATTGACGAAGATCTTTCAAATTCACAAATCGGTTTTGAAGCTGCAAAAATTGCTATTGCAGACGCAAATATAGACCAGGAAGAGCTTGATTATATTATCTACGCAAGTAATTTTGGTGAAGTTACCGTAAACGGATATGTAGATTTTATGCCGACAATGGCTGCAAGAGTTAAAAATAAACTGGGCATTAAAAACAGAAAATGTATTACTTATGATATGATTTTCGGTTGTCCGGGCTGGGTTGAAGCGATGATTTTGGCTGATAATTTAATTAAAGCTAATGTTGCAAAAACCATCCTTGTCATTGGAGCTGAAACTTTAAGCAGAGTAACCGATCCGCACGATAGAAACAGAATGATTTTCGCAGACGGAGCCGGAGCTGTAGTAGTAAAAGCGACTGACGAAGAAAATGTAGGGATTATTGCTCATAATACAATCTGTGATAATGGTGTTGAGCTTAATTATCTTGCAAACGGACCTTCTATCAACGAAGAATCAGATCAGACTCGTTTATTTGTAAGAATGCAGGGAAGAAAAATTTATGAGTACGCTCTTAAAAATGTTCCTGCAGCTATTAAAGAAACTATCGAAGACGCAAAATTGTCTATTGAAGACATCGACAAAATATTGATTCACCAAGCGAATGCTAAAATGGATTATGCAATGATAGACAGACTTCACAAGCTTTATGATGTGAAAGATTACGATCATTCTGTATCTCCTATGACAGTTCAGGATTTGGGAAATACCTCTGTAGCAACAATTCCTACCATGTTTGATTTAATAATTAAAGGAAAAATGGAGGGTCATACGTTTAAAGATAAAGGGAACATTGTGATGACTTCGGTTGGAGCCGGAATGAACATCAATGCGATCGTTTATAAATTTCCATAAGAATATTAATTAAACAATATAAAAAGCACAGGAAATTTATTTTTTGTGCTTTTTTTAAACCTGATTATGCAAAAAAACTTCTTATTCATAGCCGCAATCTTCTTATTTTTAGAAGTTTATATTTTTCAGGCAATAAGAACCTTAACAGATAATTTCTGGGTAAGACTAGGCTATATCGTTCTATCTTTAGCTGTTTACGGTGTTTTTGCCTATGAAGTCAGCCATTTCCAAAGAAGCGACCGAAGTACAGAAAGAGCTCAGATCACGATCTCTTTATTTTTAATTTTTATTTTACCTAAAATTTTCATTGTTCTGTTTTTATTGGTTGACGATATTTTCAGAACAGGAGGTTATTTGGTAGGATTAACAAAACCTACTGAGAATTTCTTCCCGGAAAGAAGGAAGTTTTTAAGCTTAATGGGATTAGGTCTAGGTGGTGTACTTTCAGCTTTGTTTATTGATGGGATCACATTTGGAAAATACCGACATACTGTAAGAAGAGTAAAAGTAAAATTCGCTAATCTTCCTAAAAGTTTTAAAGGATATAAAATCATTCAGATCTCCGATGTTCACAGCGGTAGTTTTTCAGACCCAAGCAAACTGCAGCACGCCATTGATTTAATTAATGAACAAGATCCAGACTTAGTTTTATTTACGGGAGATATGGTCAACAATGTTGCAGATGAATTCAAACCATTTATTCCTTTATTTTCTAAAATTAAAGCGAAAGACGGGAAATTTGCAGTCTTAGGAAACCATGATTACGGCGATTATGTAAAATGGAATTCTAAGGACGAACAAAACAAAAATCTTGAAACCTTAATTGATTATCAAAGACAAGCCGGATTTGATATGCTTCGTAATGAAAACAGAATTATCGAAAAAAACGGAGAAAATATCTATATTTTAGGTGTTGAAAACTGGGGATTAAAGCCTTTTCCACAATATGGAGATATTGATAAAGCTTTGGAAAACGTTCCGCAAAGCGCCACTAAAATATTAATGAGCCACGACCCTACTCATTTTGATTACGTTGTGAAAAAACATCCTAAAGATATTCATTTAACGCTTTCAGGACATACACACGGAATGCAGTTTGGTTTAGATTTAAAAAATATAAAATGGTCTCCTGTACAATATCGTTATCCAAAATGGGCTGATTTGTACGAAAGTGAAGGAAAAATGCTCTATGTAAACAGAGGTTTTGGAGTTTTAGGCTACCCAGGAAGAGTTGGGGTTTTACCAGAAATTACGCTTTTTGAATTGAGTTAAAGATGCGAGCTATGCGATACGAGTTTCGTGTTGCGAGATTCGCAATCAGGGATTTGGGTTTCGAGGTTTTTAGTTACAGGTTTAAATCTCGAATTTCAATCCACGAATCTTTAAACTCGAATCTCGGAACCCAAAACCCGAAACCCAAAACTAAAAAATATAATCCTTCATTCTTGAGGTCGCCAATTCCTTTTCATTGATCCATGAAAGTAAAGCTTCCAATTTATCCTCCATCTTTTTTCCTAAATAAAACCTTCGGTAAAACGGAACTTTAAACTGATATTTATTGATATCAGTAAACTGCCAAGATTCAAGATAAATTAAGACAAAATCATCATTTTTCAAGGTTTCAAAAACCATATTCTGATAATACTGCATCGGCAAAATCTGAAAGACAAAATCGTTATAAGGCAACTGACTGTATGGAGAAATACTTTCCGGAACAATGCTTAACCCGTTGTCTTCGATAATTTCAGAGGTTCTTTTTAATCGTTTAAAAGGAAACAGAATATCAGCGTGATCGATGTTTGAGATATAATTAAAACCGATTGATTTTAAATCTTCCAAAGAAAACTGATTGTCTTTCTGGCGGATTCCTTTGATCTGTTTTTCAAGAAATTCCTGAATTGATTTTTTTACCTGATCGATCTTTTCAAGACTCGAATCTTTATTATAAAAAACAATTTCATGCCCTTGAGCAGAAATTGCTTTTAGTAAATTCTGAAGTTTTTCTGCAATAGAAATCTCTACAAAAAAACTTGCTTTTATATCGTGAAGATCTAAAATCCTGAGAATTGCTTTGGTATTGCTTTCGGAAATTTTCAATCTTTCATCATCAGAAATAATGCTGCTGTTTTTGGTTCCAGCTTCAAAGTTTACGATGTTAAAAGTGAGCAATATCATTCAATAGATTTTAGATGAAATTTATAATTAATAAAAATGATATTTTTTCCACAAGGAGTCAAAAGAGACGATTGCAAAAAATCAAAAGTTTACAAAATGTAAAACTTTAATTTATTACTAATTTTGTGCGCTTTTGAACAGCTTACTCCATAATAAAATCTTTTGCTGCTTTTGTGGTTTAAAAAATATTCTATAATTATCTTAATTAATTTTTATTCAATTTTACTTTTAAGTTTTTGATCATATCTTTCGACATCTCAGAAATTCCGAAATCATAAGATAATCCCCAATCTTTTTTAGCAACAGAATCATCAATTGAAGCTGGCCAAGAATCTGCGATCGCCTGTCTGAAATCCGGTTTATAATCGATCTCAAATTCAGGAATTTCTTTTTTAATTTCTGATGCCAATTCTGCTGGAGTAAAAGACATTCCACCTAAATTATAAGAAGAACGAACGGTAAGACTTTCTTTTGGAGCATCCATTAGCTGTAACGTTGCATTGATCGCATCATCCATATACAACATCGGCATTCCTGTATTTTCAGAAATAAAACTTGTATATTTTCCTTCTTCAATCGCTTCATAGAAAATTTCAACAGCGTAATCTGTAGTTCCTCCACCTGCAGGAGTTTTCCAAGAAATCAAACCAGGATAACGGATACTTCTTACATCTACTCCATATTTATCAAAATAATATTCGCACCATTTTTCTCCCGCCATTTTAGAAATACCGTAAACGGTTGTAGGGTTTAAAACTACATCCTGACCTACATTTTCTTTTGGAATTCCTTTTCCGAAAACAGCGATAGAACTTGGCCAGAAAATCTTTTTAAGCAAACCTTCTTTTGCAAGCTCACAAAACTGAAGAAGTGGTTCAAGATTTAATTTCCATGCGAAAATGGGTTGTTTTTCTGATGTTCCAGATAGAAGAGAAGCCAAATGATACACTGTTGTGATTTCGTAATCTTTAATGACCTGTCTTACCAATTGCGTGTTGGTAACATCCATTCTTTCGTAATGTCCGGCAGAAGTAAGACCCTTTTGCCATCTGTCAAGACCTGAAGCAACTACATTATCAGCGCCATGTATCTCTACCAATCTGTTCGTCAACTCAGTTCCGATTTGCCCTAAAGCCCCTGTAATCAATATTTTTTCCGTATAAGACTCCATTTTACTTTTTATTATTATGATAAAAGCAAAAATAGAAATTTTAGACCCTATTTTAAAACAAAATTGTAAATTCGATTACAATTTTTACAAATGAAAAAAATTATTATTTCCTGCATTCTGCTTTCTTGCTCGCTTTCAGCACAGTACACTGATATTAATATTGTAAAAGAAGTTAAAGTGAAAAATAAAGGAGTTGTAGTTTCTGCGCATCCTTTGGCAAGTGAAGCCGGAGCAAAAATTCTTAAAATGGGCGGAAATGCTTATGATGCAGTGGTCGCTACACAATATGCTTTAGCTGTTGTTTATCCTCAAGCCGGAAATATTGGCGGTGGCGGATTTTTGGTAGGTGTAAAAAATAACGGAGAAAAATTTACGCTCGATTATCGCGAAACAGCTCCTAAAAACGCTTCCAAAAATATGTACCTCAGCAAAAATGGAAAAGCCAATACCGATTTGTCTCAAAACGGAAGATTAGCAGTCGGAATTCCTGGAAGTGTAGCGGGATTTTTTGCAACTTTAAAACATTGCGATCTTCCGATGGAAAAACTGATTCAACCTGCTATTGATTTGGCTGAAAAAGGTTTTGCTATTACTGAACAGGAAGCCAGATTATTAAATTCCCATAAAGAATATTTTCAAAAATATAATAAAAACTCCAATGCATTTGTAAAAAACGAGGTTTGGAAATCAGGTGACATTCTGATACAGAAAGAATTGGCAGAAACATTAAAATTAATTCAAAAATCAGGATTAAAAGGATTTTATGAAGGAAAAACTGCCGAACTTCTGGTTTCAGAAATGAAAAAAGAAAACGGAATCATCACTTTAGAAGACTTGAAAAACTATAAAGTCGCCGAAAGAAAGGCACTCGAATTTGATTATAAAGGAAACAATATTGTTTCGATGCCTTTACCTTCAAGCGGCGGAATTCTTTTAGCACAGATGCTAAAGATGTCGGGTTATGAAAATCTAGAAAAATATCAACAAAATTCCACGCAGGCAGTTCAGATTATGGTGGAAGCCGAAAGAAGAGCTTTTGCCGACAGAGCTGAATATATGGGCGATCCCGATTTTATTCAGGATAAAACAGCCTATTTAATTTCTGATGATTATTTGAAAAACAGATGGAAAAGTTTTAGTTTTAGTAAAGCTACGCCAAGTTCGGAAGTAGGAAAAGTCATTAATCAGCCCAAAGAATCTACGGAAACCACGCATATTTCAGTGATTGATAAAGACGGAAATGCAGCCGCAGTTACCACAACTTTAAATGGTTTGTATGGAAGTAAAGTTGTTGTTTCGGGAGCAGGTTTTTTCTTGAATAATGAAATGGATGATTTCTCAATAAAACCTGGTGTTCCCAATATGTTTGGTGCAGTTGGAGGCGAAGCAAACGCTATTCAGCCTAATAAAAGAATGCTTTCTTCGATGACACCAACCATTATTTTGAAAAAGGGAAAACCGTATATGGTTGTAGGAACTCCGGGCGGAACGACTATTCCAACTTCTGTTTATCAGTCGATTGTGAATGTGATTGATTTTAAATTGAATACCAATATGACTGTTAATTCTCCGAAATTCCATCATCAATGGCTGCCTGAAACAGTATCTTTTGAAAAGAATTTTCCGGAAACAACGATTAAAGATTTAGAAAAATTAGGGTATAAAGCTGAAAGGGTGAATCAATTAGGAAGAACGGAAATGATTGTCATAGACGATAATGGAAATATTCATGCTGTTGCAGATGGTCGTGGTGATGACTCTGTTGCAGTAGAATAAATTTTATTTGAGGTTCGAGGTTTGAGATTCGAGATTCGATATTCAAAGTTAAGATTAGAGATTTGGAAAATTAGGTAACAATTTCAACTGAAGCTTTTAAATTTAATTAAACTTTTCACCAAATTAAATTAAAGTTTGTTTCAAATTTTCCTATTTTTCGTTCTTAAAAAAGTAAACTCATCTCTTTTGAAAGCAAAAAAATTCTACCAGCAACTTTATTTTCAGGTAATTGTTGCCATTACTTTAGGAATTCTCTTAGGAAATTTCTACCCCGAATTAGGCGAAAAAATGAAACCTCTAGGTGATGGATTCATTAAATTGGTTAAAATGATCATTGCTCCGGTCATTTTCATTACGCTTACTTTAGGAATTGCCCACATGACAGACCTGAAAAAAGTAGGACGAATTGCCATAAAAGCAATGCTCTATTTTTTTACATTTTCAACGTTAGCATTGATAATCGGTTTAATTGTAGGAAATATTATTCAACCCGGAGCAGGTTTAAACATTGATCCAGCAAGTTTATCGGGAGATGTTTCGCAATATCAGCAAAAAGCACATGATACAACGCTCACCGGATTTATCATGAATATTATTCCGGAAACACTATTCAGTCCATTGATTGGAGATAATATTCTTCAGGTACTTTTGGTGGCTATTTTAATGGGAATTGCTTTGGTTTTAACGAAAGAAAAAAGCGGGAAAATCACAGAATTTTTACAGGTTTTGGCTGCTCCTATTTTTAAAATAGTTCATATGCTGATGAAACTAGCGCCGATTGGAGCTTTCGGAGCAATGGCTTTTACGATTGGAAAATATGGTTTAGCTTCCGTTTTAAATTTAATTTTTCTTGTAGGAACTTTCTACATCACCTCTATCCTATTCGTCGTTTTGGTTTTGGGAGCCGTAGCTTGGTACAATGGTTTTAATATTTTTAAACTGATGTATTATCTGAAAGAAGAACTTTTGTTGGTTTTAGGAACAAGTTCATCAGAATCTGCACTTCCCGGAATAATGGAAAAGATGGAAAAAGCAGGATGTTCCAGAGCGATCGTGGGTTTGGTGGTTCCCACCGGATATTCTTTTAATCTTGACGGAACCAATATTTATATGACTCTCGCCTCATTATTCATTGCGCAAGCTTTAAATATTGATCTTTCTATTGAAAAGCAACTGATGCTACTTTTGGTGGCAATGCTGAGTTCGAAAGGAGCTGCAGGAGTTACAGGAGCTGGCTTCGTAACTTTAGCGGCAACTTTGGCTGTAGTTCCTGAAATTCCGATTGCGGGAATGACTTTGATTTTAGGAATTGATAAATTTATGAGTGAATGTCGTGCTTTAACGAATGTCATCGGAAACTCTGTCGCAACCGTAGTGGTAGCCAATTGGGAAAAGCAATTAGATAAAAAACAGCTTCAATATTGCCTGGAAAACCCTAATGAAATTGAGAAAAAACTGGAAGTTTAAAGATTGTTTTAATGAAAATTTTCACAAAATTCATAATACTATTTATTGCAGGAATTTGTTTAGCCTGCAACGAACAAAATAATAACAAAAAGATGAATGGAAATAATCCGATAGTATATTTTGAAATTCCTGTTACCAATATTGAACGGGCGGAAAAATTTTACACCCATGTTTTTAATTTTAAATTTGAAAAAGAAATAATTGACGATTATGAAATGATGCTTTTCCCTTTCGAAGAAACCCAAAGCGGAATTTCCGGAGCTTTGGCAAAAGGAGACGTTTATAAACCAACAAAAGATGGGGTGATTATTTATTTTAAAACCGAAAATATTGATTCTGTATTAAAAAAAGTTTTAGAAAACAAGGGGAAAATTCTTTATCCAAAAACCTTAAACGAAAAACATGGTTTTGCGGTTGCCGAATTTGAAGACAGTGAAGGAAACCGAATTGCCCTTCATGAAACAATAAGTAATAGGCAATAAAATTAAGTTTTTTTAATCTATATGATTAAAACCATAAAAAATATAGGTTCTAAGTATTTACTTTGTAATACATTATTATCGTAATGATAATTTTTTCATCATTTGTGTTTTTAGCCTTCTTCACGGAAGGCTTTTTTATTTCACAATGATTTTAAATTAAAATATTCAGGCTTGAAGGCTGAACTTTCACATGAATCGGAGATTTTATTTTGTTGAATTCTCCATCAAGATGCCAGTTTTTGGTATTTACTTTAAACTCTATTTCTGAAACCGGAAGATACGTGATGTAATCATCTTCTTTCAGTTTTTTAGTAAACATTCTGAATGCAAAAAGCGGCGAATACGTCAACGGAAATTTTTTCACCAGAACCATATCAACCAGACCGTCACTTTTACTCGCCATTGGCGCAATGTAAGCGTTGTTACCAAACTGACGGGTGTTGGCAATATTCACCATCAAATACTTCCCATTGTACTGCTTATAATTTTCATCGAAAAATTTAAGCTTGATTGGTTTATAATTAAAAAAAGTCTTCAAAGAAACTTTGATATAATTTTTGAATCCGCGATTGGTTTTTTCAAATTCTTTAACCACTTTCCCATCAAAACCAGTTCCTGAAACATTGATCGAAAGTCTGTCGTTCACCGTAAAAGTGTCTATTTTACGAGATTTTTTAGCTTTTAATTTATCTAATAATTCATCTAAATTTTTGCTGAATTGTGTTTCATTAGAAAAACCATTTCCCGATCCTGCCGGAAAAATAGCTAATACTTTTTCGGTATTAATGAGTTGTTTCGCGACCGTAGAGATCGTTCCGTCGCCTCCGATGGCAACAAAAAAATCAACCTCATCGAAGTGTGTTTGGATAAAATCATCAGTTCCCAAAATAGACTCAGAAATATAGTACAGAGGATTTTGCACTTTATTTTTAAGTTCGTTCAGAAATGGCTGGTAATTTTTTTTTGCCGAAAAAGGATTGATGATAAAAGCTACTCTTTCCATTGCCACAAAAGTAAAAAATGCTTCCTGATTTGGAAGCATTAATATTAGTTAATTTTCATTCTCTTTTTAAATTCCGGATTAATTGTTCCGTCGAGCTCTTTCCAAGAGACAGGAATTACAATATCTCCGGCTGCAAAAGCTGCAATTTCGTAAGGACTGTAATGAAAATATAAATTCTTTTCATCAAAATAAAAATCTTTGTTTGCCGGAATTACATCCACCAAAAGCATATCTGAATTTTTAACCGGACCATCAGAATCGGTGGTTCCGCTCGGAAGTTTGTCAATATTCTTCATTAAAAGTTCTTCCAGTTTTGCTTTAGGCATTGTGGTAATATCTTTTAAATCTAATTTTTTGTTGTTTTTTAAATCAAAAACTCGTGTATCGAAAGAATAATTACCATGCGCTCCGCCTTGATACGAAGTATGTAAATATTCAATCTGAAGAAAATCATCGTTTTGAGAAATCAGTTTCATAAACGAGCCAGCTTCACAGGTTTGCGGATTCTGAATATCGGAAATCCATTCTTTACTGTCTTCTTTTACTGATGCGTAAAATTCGGTTTTATCTTTATCTAAAAAATTTTGTAATCCTTGTTTTGAGTAATCAGTAATTCCTGTTTTATCGTAATAAATACTGTCTAAAAGGGCTTTATCTTTTAAAGTTGGGAAAACCAATACTTTTGAAGCATAATTTACAGAAAGTTTATCGTTAACCTTCAAAGAATCATTTACTTTAAGAGAATCTATTGTGAATTTTTCAGGACTTTTATTCTCAGTTTTTGTGTCAACTTTTTCTGATTCTGTCTTTTTACATGCAGACAAAAGGAAAGCTGCCGAGAACAGGATTAGTACAACTTTATTTTTCATAATAATTTATTTTTCGACTAGAATGCAAAAACCATTCAAAAAATGAATGGTTTTAAAAATTTGTATAAATAATCGATTATTTTTTAATCAAACTCATTACTTGGCTTTCAGAATCTGAAATTACTTTCCAGATTTTCTTGAATGCAGGGTAATATTCTTTAGGATAATCTGCACTTGCAATATTATATTCAGAAATCGTTATAATTCTATTATCTTTTTTCTCTACTGTGTAAGAATAGCTAATTTCTTTATCTTCAGTAACGATTTTTTTACTTTTTGGTAGATCTGCTACATCATATCCTTCAGGAATTTCTATTTCTACAACTTTCGTTTTACTAATTGGCGAAATAAAATCAATCATATATTTTCTTTCATCCTGCTGATCAAAATCATTCCTGGTCTGATGTAAAAATAAAAGAGGATTCATAATCATTTTTTTTCCTACATTATCAATCATATTGTTTGAGTTAAAACTCATAGTAGACCGAAACTCTCCCCCTTCCAAAACTCTAGAGTTGATATTATCAAAACCTACTGAAAAGTTTTCCTTATACTGTTTTTTATACTTATCAGGATTTTCATCAAAATTTTCTTTTGCATTCATAGCCATCAACCCTTCATCCTGATCTTGATAAGCACCTGAAATTGTACCATCAGGATTTATTTTTGCTTTAACTGTATGGCTATTCTGGCTTACTTTAATATTAGTAAGTGAAATAAGTTCTGATTTGTCATCTTTCACCAAAAGCCCATTATCATTCCATACTCGTGATGGTAAAAGATTTGCTTGTGACTGTTTCGACGTTGCATCAAAAAGATAAAATGTTTTGTTGATTTCTGCTCCTACAATCACATAGTTAAAATTACCTAGATTCGGAAATGTTAAATTTAAATATCCATTTCTTACTGTAGAAATAAGAATCGGATATGCTGTAATGTTTGCACTTCTCAGCATTGCTATTAACATCAGATTAAGATCTGCATCATTTCCTGTTTTATTTTTTATAAGATCTCTGATTCCGTTTTCTGCATAGATACCATTATTCTGGTTCCATGTAAAGGTAGTCTTTACATAATCCAAAATTTTATTGGCTTTAGACATATCATCTTTATCATCAAGAATTCCTGCAGGAAGTAACTCTTTTACCAGTTTATCTTTTTTATACTGTAAACCAAAATCATCATGATTCCAAAGTTTCTTTCTAATATCCTCCCAAGTGGATGTATACATTTTAAGATTATCGCCAAAATAAGTTGAATGAAGTTCTGCTCTAATTTTAGTTCTGTAATTATCGTTATTTTTTACATATTTTTCAGTTTTGAAGCTTTTCAAATTATCATAACCGAATCTATAAGTCTTATGTTGTGAACCATAAATAATATCCTCCTTCATTATTTTATATTTCGGAGTTAAACTTCCTGTAAAATCTACACTATAAGACATTTGCATCGGCGTATCAAAAACATATTCTGTATAAACTGAAGGAACATCCAATTCGATATAAATCAGTGGAATTTCATATACAAAAGGAGAAGAAACTTCGTATTGATATTCTAAAATTGATCCGTTTTTTATATTGGGAAAAGCATATTTATTAACTGTAACATATTTATTTTCTTTGGATTTAAATTTTGAACTTTTATCAACTTTAGTTTCAATAATATTATCACCCTCCAAATTATAAACAAGGGCTTTCATATTAGCTAAAACCTCACGATCTCCAGAGTTGTTATCATAAAGAGAAACCTCTAAATTGTGCCAATCTTCAGATTTATCTTTTTCATAAATTTTCACACGATAAGTATATTCTTTTATAAGATTTCCTGTGCTATTATCTATACGATAATGTATAGATCTATACAATAATTCTGCAGGAGCTTTAGGATCAATTTCTGATTTTTCTTTTTTAAGATCAGCTTTATTAAACTTAGGCATCTTTAGGAACTGTTGATTCTGCGCAAAAAGAGCTGTACTTATACAAAATACAGAAAATAGGGTTATTATATTTCTCATTTATGATTTTTTTGAAATTAAAATTTTTGAGTTATCGGCATTCATTACTTTTTTTCTGAAACTTACATAGTCATTGTATTTATCTTTAGAATGAAGCCCTTTTTTCATTTGAAAAAACCTTTTTACAATAAGCTTATCTTCTTTCTTTTCAAAAGAAATTTTATACGTACCAAATTCTGAATTTACATTTCCGTTTTCCGGCATTTCTTCAATGATATATCCTGCGGGAAGCTTATAAATGATCTCATATTCGTCTTCGTAAGAAAAGCGATTTTCAAAAGGAAGACTTCTGTTTTCATCCTGATGGTATCTAGCATTGGTATAAATAGGAACAGCTCTGAAAATATAACTAGAACCTACCATTTTAGAATAATTAACAGCTTTAAAATTCAGATCAAAATCGATTGTTGCCAAATCTCTGTTATTTTTAAAATCAGACATCTCAACCTTTTCAAAATCTAATATAGAAAGTGTATTCTTTATGGTATTATTTTTCTCAGACTGCCCTAATCCTGCAAATACTAAATTAAAATCATACTGATTTCCGGTATAAGTAAATTTACCGTTCCCGGTAATCGTTTTATCGGGATTTAACTGAATATTTAAAACCTGTTTTTCTTTATTTTGCTGTGAAGAATAGCTTGGGGTTTCCATAATCTCAATTCCATCAGGCTTTACAGCTAAAACATTCCTATCGGTTGTACTGAAACTTAAATGATTGTAAGCCATTTCCTGAGATGTATTTTCCAGCCAGATATTTCCTTTTTCTGTTGGAATAACCAAAATCACGTGATTCCCTCCCATTTTTGGAAAATCTATATCAAAACTTATTGGTGAAGAATTAGAATTAATAATTACATAATAAGATTTTATTCCCGCTTCATCCAAAAGCGTTTTCATGTAATTGGTAAGACCTTTACAATCGCCATAACCTTTTTTCTGAACCTCATCCGGCATCATCGGTTGCCAACCTCCAATTCCCAAGGCTACGAAAACATATCGTGTTTTGCTTTGCATATACTGATAGATTTTCTTCACTTTTTCTTCCGTAGATCCTGAAAGATTAAGCGCAGCAATTTCAGATTTTATTTGCGGAGTAGAAACCGAAACTGGTGTCAAAAGATTGTTATAATACCATAAACCGAAATCTTTCCAAGTTGTGATATTCCCTTTTTTTCCAACCAAATTAAACTGATCCAAAGAAAAACTTACTTTGGGTAGTATTTTTTTAGGACTTGGAACCATATCTTCCTGATCAATTGCCGGAATATTTTGATAAGTATACAATTTCCCGCCATCTCCTTCTGAAACATTTACCGAAGCAAACCCAAAAGGCGAATCATAAGTTTTCGAGCGTAAATTGATTCCTGATTTATTGATAACTTTAAAACTGCTTTTCTGTAACGAAATATTAAAGTCATTAAAAGGTGTAAAATCCGGAATAAAAACTGTATTCTGATCTTTCTGATCGTAACTAAACTCAATGGTATAAGGATAACTTGTAGGTGTATAAGATAAATACATCATCCTGTTATCAGAATAAAATGAACCCTGAGAATTAGCTGCAACATCAGTAAAATCACTTTTAGAATAGCTTTTTATTTTAGCACCCTTTTCATCATATACTGTTACTTTGACGTTAGAAACCGTGTTTCCTTTTTCATAATATATTTTTGGAAGCGAAAAACCAACCGCATCTTTATTGATTACTGTAATTGCTGAAGAGTTCCGATAAACGATTTCGTCCACTTTATTGATTTCCAAAACTGTGCTTTCGTTTCGGATGACAGCACTTGCGTTCTTTTTTAAAACATCACTAATTTCTGATACCGGATAACTTTGTGCATAGTAAAAAGAAGCTAAAGAAAATGCTCCTACACACCATAATTTCATCATTGTTAATATTTTCCTCAAAAATATAAAAAATCTTAATAAAATGTTAAAAAATTATCATAAATATGAGAATTATTAGATTTTTTTTAATCAAAAAAAGGCTCCATAAAAATGGAGCCTTTAAAATATTATTTAAAAAGATGATTAAACATCGATCTTAGCATATTTTGCATTTTTCTCGATAAATTCTCTTCTTGGTGGAACTTCATCTCCCATCAACATAGAGAATACATTATCTGCTTCTACTGCATTATCAATCGTTACCTGCTTCAGAATTCTGTGTTCCGGATTTAGAGTAGTTTCCCAAAGCTGCTCCGGGTTCATTTCCCCAAGACCTTTATAACGCTGAACTTCTACACCTTTTCCGTCCGGAGACATTTCTAAAGTTAATTCTTCGCGCTCTTTCTCGTTGTAAGCATATATTTTTTTGTTCCCTTTCTTTAATAAATATAAAGGCGGTTGTGCAATATAAATATATCCGTTTTCAATCATTTCTTTCATAAATCTAAAGAAGAACGTAAGAATCAAAGTAGAAATGTGAGAACCGTCGATATCAGCATCGGTCATAATCACTACTTTATGGTATCTTAACTTCGCCATATTTAAGGCTTTGCTATCTTCTTCGGTTCCTACAGAAACCCCAAGTGCCGTATAAATATTTTTAATTTCTTCGTTATCGTAAACTTTATGAAGCATTGACTTCTCAACATTCAAAATTTTACCTCTTAACGGAAGAATCGCTTGAAAATGTCTGTCTCTACCCTGCTTTGCAGTTCCACCTGCCGAGTCTCCCTCGACTAAGAACAATTCAGATTCTGCAGGATCTTTTGATGAGCAGTCAGATAATTTTCCAGGAAGACCAGAACCTCCCATCGGAGATTTTCTCTGTACCATTTCACGAGCTTTCTTTGCAGCCTGTCTTGCTTTTGCAGCCAAAACAACTTTCTGTACAATAAGTTTTGCTTCGTTTGGATTTTCTTCCAAGAAGTTGGTAAGCATTTCACCTACAATTTTATCAACAGCACCTGAAACTTCAGAGTTACCCAATTTAGTTTTTGTCTGTCCTTCAAACTGAGGTTCCATTACTTTTACAGAAACTACAGCCGTTAAACCTTCACGGAAGTCATCACCCGTAATTTCTACTTTTTCTTTAGCAGGAATTCCTAAATCATCTGCATATTTCTTCAACGTTCTCGTCAAAGCACGTCTAAAACCAGCTAAGTGAGTTCCTCCTTCATGCGTATTAATATTATTAACATAAGAGTGAAGATTTTCGCTGAATGAAGTATTGTAACGCATTGCTACTTCAATAGGAATATTTTCTCTTTCGCCTTCCATGAAAATAACATTCTCCATGATTGATTCACGGTTTCCGTCGATGAATTCAACAAATTCTTTCAAACCACCTTCAGAATGGAAAACTTCAACAGCAAAAGATCCGTCTTCGTTTGGCTCTCTTTCGTCTATAAGAGTAATAGTGATTCCTTTATTTAAGAAAGATAATTCTCTTAATCTTGCAGCAAGTGTATCATAATTATACACCAATTCCTGGAAGATAGTTCCGTCCGGCTGGAAGAAAACTTCAGTTCCTCTTTCGTCAGTAGTACCAATTTCTTCAACCTGCGTTAAAGCTTTACCTTCAGAATATTTTTGCTGATATAATTTACCGTCACGGCTAACTGTAGCCACCAACAAAGTAGAAAGTGCATTCACACAAGAAACCCCCACACCGTGAAGACCACCAGAAACTTTGTAAGAATCTTTATCAAATTTTCCACCCGCTCCAATTTTGGTCATTACAACCTCAAGTGCTGATTTTTGTTCTTTCTCGTGAAAATCTACAGGTATACCTCTACCGTTATCTTTTACAGAAATACTTTCACCTTTGTGTATGGTAACTAATATCGTATCACAATGACCTGCAAGAGCTTCGTCAATAGAGTTATCTACCACTTCATAAACCAAATGATGAAGACCTCTTGTTCCTACATCTCCAATGTACATAGATGGTCTTAGTCGAACGTGCTCCATCCCTTCTAAGGCTTGGATACTACTAGCTGTATATTGTTTTTGACTCATATAAATTTAAATAAATTTGCTTAATGCAAAGACCCACAAATATCGTGATTTTTTTCGACTTATGAAAGTAATTTCCATCATAAAATATCAGAATTTATCCTAAAAAACAGAGTTTATTTTAACGAAAAAAAACAATAAAGTTACAATGCAGATTTGAATTGATTGGAATGTTTTAAATCATATTTCTTCTCAACAATTTATCCTTAACTTTAAACTTGAAAAATTAAATTTTATGGATGATTTTATTGCTGCACGCGCCCAAATGGCGCTTTCTTTAGGTTTTCATATCATCTTCGCCTGTGTTGGAATGGTTATGCCTTTTTTAATGGCATTTGCCCACTGGAAATATCTTAAAACCGGAAACGAAATTTACAAAGGTCTTACCAAAGCGTGGAGCAAAGGAGTTGCAATTCTTTTTGCAACCGGAGCAGTTTCCGGAACCATGCTTTCATTTGAACTCGGGTTGCTCTGGCCTGGTTTTATGAAACATGCAGGACCTATTTTCGGAATGCCGTTTTCTCTTGAAGGAACAGCATTTTTTATTGAAGCGATTGCTATTGGCTTTTTCCTTTACGGATGGGATAAATTTAATAAATGGTTTCACTGGTTTTGTGGATTTTTGGTTGGCTTAAGCGGTTTAGCTTCAGGGATTTTAGTGGTTGCGGCAAATGCGTGGATGAATTCACCAATCGGATTTGACTATATCAATGGACAATACCTCAATATAGACCCTATAAAAGCCATGTTTAATGACGCTTGGTTTCCACAGGCATTACATATGACAGTTGCCGCTTTTTGTGCAACAGGATTTGCGGTTGCGGGAGTTCATGCTTTTTTAATTATGCGAAAGAAAAATGTAGAATTTCACACCAAAGCATTTAGAATTGCTGCAGCTTTTGCAATGATTGGTGCTTTCGGTGCACCTTTGAGTGGTGATGTTGCTGCAAAATCTGTGGCTGAAAGACAACCTATAAAGTTAGCCGCAATGGAAGCTCATTTTGAAACCGAAAAAGGAGCAGCTTTTGTATTGGGTGGAATTCCAGATGAAGAAAAAGGAGAAATTAAATATGCTATAAAAATTCCAAAAGTTTTAAGTTTTTTGGTGAGTAATGATTTTAATGCTGAAGTAAAAGGTTTAAATGATTTCCCGAGAGATGAATGGCCACCTATTGCTGTTGTACATTATGCTTTTCAGATTATGATTTTCTTTGGCGTTGTGATGATCTGCATTGGAAGCCTGTATCTTTATGCTTTCTTTTTCAAAAAAGATTGGCTGAATAAAAACTGGCTTTTAAAAACATTTCTTTTTGCTACACCTTTTGGATATATTGCTTTGGAAGCAGGTTGGACAGTCACAGAAGTCGGCAGACAACCCTGGATTATCTACGGAATTATGAAAACAGTGGACGCTGTTACGCCGATGCCCGGAATTCAGTATTCATTTTATTTTTTTACGGCTATATTTATTTCATTATCATTAATTATTATTTTTCTTTTGAGAAGACAGATACAAATGGTTCCCAAACTTTACGATCCTACAGACCCTCAGTTTAATTCTAAAAACAAAAAATCATGATCTACGTTGTAATTGGTTTTCTATGGCTTTCCGTATGTCTTTATGTGATTTTGGGCGGCGCTGATTTCGGAGCCGGAATCGTAGAATTAATGACCAAAAAGAAAAACAGAAAGTACACCGAAAAAATCATGTACGAGTCGATTGCTCCTGTTTGGGAAGCCAATCACATGTGGCTCATCATTGCCATTGTAATTCTGTTTGTAGGATTTCCTGAAATCTACACCACCTTGTCAACTTACCTTCACATTCCATTAGTATTAATGCTTGTCGGAATTATTGCAAGAGGTACAGCATTTACTTTCAGACATTACGATGCCGTGGAAGACCGATGGCAGATTATTTATACTCAGATTTTCTATTATGCAAGTCTTTTAACGCCTTTTTTCTTAGGTTTAATAGCTGCTGCAACTGTTTCACAATCGATCAATCCAGATGCAAATAACTTTTTAGATTTATATGTTTTCAGTTGGCTCAATTGGTTCGGCGTTGCGGTGGGATTGTTTACCGTCTCGCTTTGTGCCTATTTGGCATCCATTTTTTCTTTACGGGAAACTAGCGATAGATTGGAATTAGAATTAATGATTCACAAATCCCATCAAACAATGATTTTTGTAGTCATTACAGGATTATTGGTTTTCTTAGCGGCTTATCTTTCCGGTATCCCTTTAACAAAATGGATCTTCTCAAAATATCTCGGAGTGATGGCTATTAGTTTTGCAACAGTTGCTTTAGGTTTAATTTTAAGAGCGATGCATAAGAAGAAATTACTTCCCGTAAGAGCTTTGGCAGGATTCCAAATCATAATGATTTTAGTGGCGGCAACTTACCAACATAATCCTGATATTATTTTATTAGGAAACGGACAGCATCTTTCGTTATTAGAACATGTAGCCTCACCAAAAACCATTTCTGCTTTAGGATGGGCTTTGTTATTGGGTTCCCTATTTATTTTACCTTTTTTATTTTATCTGATGTTTTCATTTTCAAAAGCATCAAAGAAATAAATAATTTTAAATTTTGATAATTTTTAAATTCCTGAAAAGCTACACTTTTTCCGGCCAGTTTACATCCAGTGTTCTGACCGGAAACGGAATGCTTATTTTGTGTTGATCAAAAGCTTTTTTTATGGAAATAATCGCATCATGCCCCATTTTAAGATAATCTATCTGCTCAGTAGATCTACACCATAAACGGACGGTAAAATTGATTGAACTATCACCAAACTCCTGATAAAAAAGGGTAATTTCTTCTTCAGGAGCAAGACCTTCAATATTTTTTAAAGCATCTACAGTAATTTGAACTACTTTTTCTAAATCAGCATCATAAGAAACTCCTACTTTCAGATCGAGACGGCGTTTGCCAAGAAGAGAATAGTTTTCAACCGGATTTTGAAAAACATCTTTATTCGGAATAATGACCATTTTCCCTTGAAAAGTTTTGATAACAGTATCACGAAGATTCACCTCCATTACTTTTCCCATATAGTTTTTAACCGAAACAATATCACCGATATGCAGAGGTTTTCGAAACGAAATAAAAATTCCCGAAATAAAGTTGGCTGCAATATCCTGAAATGCAAAAGCCAAAGCCAACCCGAAAATTCCAGCTCCGGCAAGAATTGAGGTTACTGCCTTATCAAGTTTTAGAATGCTCAGCGCCGTAAAAAAAACAACGCCAAGAACAGTGATATAAATAAATGTGCTGAAAAGATGGGTTATCGTATGATTGGAAGAAATTTTACCAAAAATTTTCAATGTCAGTTTCCTGATCCATTTTGCAACGAAAAATCCAATTACCAAAATAAACGCTGCCAAAAGCAGGTTGGGTAAAATTTTTACAATTTCCCGGAACCAAAGTTCAAGTTTTTCATCGATTAGCTCTATAGCTTTGTTGAGATCAAACATAGATTAAGATTGTGTTTTTATTGACCATTTCAGCCATTTTAAATGTATAAAAAATATATGACTTAAAATATTTTTTATAAATCTTAGATTTTCAAAGCATTATTTCTTCAACAAAACAACTTCTACTCTGCGATTTTTAGTTTTATCCAATTCTGTTTCTTCGGGATATGCAACAGGATGGAGGTGACCGAGTCCTTTTGCAGTAATTCTGCTGGAATCAATTCCGTTTTTCAATAGAAATTCTTTGATTGCATTGGCTCTGGTAAACGAAAGATTAAATGTTTTTAAATCTAAATCTTCACCATCAAAATTTTCATAGTCACAGCAAATATGTCCCTGCAATTCAATTTTTAATGTAGGATTTTCTTTTAGAATTTTTAAAAGTTTTACAATCTCAGATTGCCCTTTCGGGAGCCAAATATGACGACCTCCAACAAAATTGACATTCGGAAGTGCAAAAGTATCTTTCACTTTCATCTGAGAAATTTCCGTACTTAAAAAACTGGGCAAAGCATTTCTTGAAACTTTCTCTCCCGAAGCAAAAGTTTTTTCAATAAAAATATCAACCCTACGGTTTTTTCCACGCAGTTCCTCGGTACTGTTGTCATTGATTTGTTTTTCTTCACCTAAACCAACAACACTGATTAATTGGATGTTTTCTGAAATTTTATCCTGAAGATAATGGCGAACTGTATTTGCACGATTTTCTGAAAGTTTCACGTTATATTCATTCGTTCCGGAAGAATCACAATTTCCAAAAATTTTGAATTTTAAGCTGGTTCTCAATTGTGTTAAACTATCCAGTTTTTGTTTAGATTCAAGATTTAGTTCGTAAGAATTGTGTATAAAATAAACAGAAGTCATCATTTGTGCATTCAATCCTGTTGAAATTAAAAAGAACAAAACAAAATATTTCATCGGTTTGAGTTTTCTTTACAACGGAAAAATATTTAATTATTGTTTCAAAAAACAAAAAATTCCTGAAAATAATTTCAGGAATTTAAATATAATTTTGTTTGATAATTGAGCTTAAGCCAATTTCATCAAAACAACTTCGTCTATCTTCTCTACTTTCACCAAGTTTCCTTTCGTTAAAGTTTTTGAAGCCTTATCCCATTTTTTACCGGATAATTTACTTAAAGTTTTCACTTCAGCCAAAGCAATTTGCTCGCCTGATTTCAAAATATCAAGAATCAAATGCTCATCTTCTCCCAACTCAATTTGAGGAACTAATTTTTCAGGCTTCATTTGAGGGAAGAATAATACTTCCTGAATTGAAGGATTGTTAGTTAAGAACATGATCAATCTGTCCATACCTATTCCCATTCCTGAAGTTGGCGGCATTCCGTATTCTAAAGCTCTCAAGAAATCTTCATCAATAAATTGCCCTGCTTCATCATCTCCTTTTTCAGCTAATTTTAATTGGTCTTCAAAACGTGCTCTTTGGTCAATCGGGTCATTTAATTCCGAATAAGCATTCGCGATTTCTTTACCGCAAACCATTAATTCAAAACGCTCGGTAAGACCTTCCTGACTTCTGTGTTTTTTAGTCAAAGGCGACATTTCTACCGGATAATCGGTAATGAAAGTTGGCTGAATGAAGTTTCCTTCACATTTTTCACCAAAAATTTCGTCGATTAATTTTCCTTTACCCATCGTTTCGTTTACTTCGATTCCGATAGATTTAGCAAAGTCAAACAATTCCTGTTCAGATTTTCCTGTAATATCAAAACCTGTATATTTTTGAATGGCTTCTGTCATCGAAACTCTAGCATAAGGTGCTTTGAAATCAATTTCCTGATCACCGAATTTTGCTTTTGTAGTTCCGTTCACTGCGATTGCACAATGTTCTATCATTTTCTCGGTGAAATCCATCATCCAATAGTAATCTTTGTAAGCTACATAGATCTCCATAACGGTAAATTCAGGATTGTGAGTTCTGTCCATTCCTTCATTTCTGAAGTTTTTTGAGAATTCATATACTCCGTCAAAACCACCAACGATCAATCTTTTCAGATATAATTCATTCGCAATTCTCATATACAAAGGAATATCCAAAGCATTGTGATGCGTGATGAATGGTCTTGCTGCAGCTCCACCAGGAATAGCCTGTAAAACCGGAGTTTCTACTTCAATATAACCTGCATCATTAAAAAACTGACGCATTGCAGTATACATTTTTGTTCTCTTCACGAAAGTTTCCTTTACGTGAGGATTTACGATTAAATCTACATAACGCTGTCTGTATCTTAATTCAGCATCATTGAAAGCATCGTGCACTACTCCATTCTCATCAGTTTTTGCCTGAGGAAGAGGTCTTAAAGTTTTCGTTAAAAGCGTAAAGTTTTTTACCAAAACCGTCATTTCACCAACCTGAGTTGTGAACAATTCTCCTTCGATACCAATAATATCACCGATGTCTAAAAGGTGTTTGTAAACGTCGTTGTATAAAGTTTTATCTTCTCCTGTACAGATTTCGTCTCTGTTGAAATATACCTGAATTTTCCCTGTAGAATCCTGCAATTCAGCAAAAGAAGCCTTCCCCTGAATTCTACGAGACATTAATCTTCCCGCAATCTTCACCTGTTTACTTTCAGAAAAATTCTGTTTTATAGATTCTGTAGTATCTGTAACGTTATATTCTTCCGCAGGGAATGCGTTGATTCCCATTTCAACAAGCTTATTCAGCTTTTCTCTTCTAATGATTTCCTGTTCTGATAATTGCATTGTAATTCAATTTTTTCGAATTGCAAAAATAGTGAATTTTATAGGTTTATGGAAGTTAAATTTTGGTAAGAAATTTTTCTCGCAGATTAAGCAAATTTTGCAGATTTATATTCAGCGTAAATTTCTCAATCCGTAGGAATTTCTACAGCGTTGCTTAGATTCTATAGAAATGACAATTTATGATTTTATGTTGAAATCGCAGCCCGACTTGAGCGGAAATCCTTTTGTGAGGAGAAACGACGAACAAAAGATTGGAGTGGAAGGCGGATTAAGCTGCCCAAATTATTAAAATCTTAAAACCAATTTTTCCTGTTTTCTTTTGGAATAAATGTCCACGCTAATATTCTGCTGATTTTCTGGCCTTGAGCCATATCAATAGTTTTCACCTCAACAGCTTTTACTTTGTTTAAAAGTGATGTCAGCTTAAAAAGATTTTCCTGTTTGGAAACCAAACACGTAAACCAAAGAATTTGAGATGAAAACAAAGCGCTTTCTTCAATCATTTTTGAGATAAAAGCCAATTCACCTCCTTCGCACCATAACTCAAATTGTTGTCCTCCAAAATTAAGATTGGTTTTGGGAGTTTTTGATTTTTTAAGATTTTTTGTCTTCCTTAGATTTCCTTTCATTGCAGATTCTTCAGAATCATGGAAAGGCGGATTACACATAGAGAATGTGAATCGATTTTCGGGAGAAAGAATATTTTTGAATATAAAATTTGAATCCGGTTGAAATTTCAACTGAATATGAGATGAAAAATCAGGATTATCATCTAAAATCTTCTGAGCATTTTCCAAAGATTTCTGATTAATATCGGTTCCCAACATTTCCCACCCGTAAGATTGATGGGCAATTAAGGGGTACACCAAATTGGCTCCGGTTCCGATATCGAGACCTTTTATGGATAAATCCTTTAGAATTTCTTCAGAATTTTCAGTCAACAAATCTGCGAGATAATGAATATAATCTGCACGCCCAGGAATTGGCGGACAAAGATTCTGGTCTGGAATATCCCAATTTTTAACTCCGTAAAAATGTTGCAATAAAGCTTTATTCAGCAGTTTGACAGCTTTAGGAATACTGAAATTAATCGTTGGCGTACCGTAAGAATTGATGAAAACATAATGTTTCAATTCTGGCACACAAGAAATCAGCTGTTCAAAATCGTAAGAATTTCGGTGCAGATTTCTTGGGTGCAGAGTTGATTTTTCGGCAGTCATTTATTTTTTCTGACTTAAAATATATTCTACCATTTTTTTGGCGTCATCTTTAGAAACTTGTGGGTGGGGCTGCATAGGTACACTTCCCCAAACACCGCTTCCGCCTTCAATAATTTTTGAAGCCAAGATTTCGATATCTTTTTCAGAATATTTTTCAGCAATTTCTTTATAAGATGGGCCAATCGTTCTTTCCACAGCATTATGACAAGCCATACAATCAGAAGCTTCAATTAAATCTTTCCCTGAAATATTGTTATTTACTGGAGTCGAAATATCTGTAGAATCTGTTGATAAAGCTTGTGAATCTTCTTTTTTAGAACAGGAAACAATAAATAAGCTTATCAATCCTGTCAAAAACAGTTTTTTCATTATTTTGCAGCTGTAGAATCTGTTGCAGGTGCAGGTGTTGCTGCTACTGGAGCTGGTGTAGATTTAGTAGAATCTACTACTGTAGGTGCAGCTGGCTCTTCTAGCATAACGTTACTGTCTTGTAGAGATTTGTCAGCTTTTTTTGAGCAGCTTACTGCGAATATACTTCCGATAAATGCGATTGCTAATAACTTTTTCATATCTAAATACTTATTTTTTCTAATTTTCAAATGAAATCAATTTGCGATTTCACTTTTTAATAATTTCGGTGACAAAAATATAAAAATAAAGTTTTATAATAAGAGTGTTCTTGCCTTTTTTAAATGATATTTTGAAAGAGGCTGTTAATTAATAATGATTATATTTAAGGGTGATTTTAAAACTAATAAAATGGTCATCATATCAAAAATCCTGTTTTTCTTTAGTCATCATGGTTTTTATTCCGTATTGATATTTATTTTATTTTTCGGAGTTTTATCTATCATCACTCGGAAAGCATGGCTACTCATATTTATCATTCCCTTATCCATAGGTAATGGCTTTGCCGGGCAGTATCTGAACGCTTGGTTTCTTAATAAGTACGGTGTTGAAAGCACGGCAATTATCACTTCAGATGTTGAAACCAACTCAACTTTGAACGACCAATACATTCATGATTACGAAGCCATTGTAAAAAAACAGGATGGCAAATATGTTGAAACTTTTTTTTCAACGATGTCTGCGGCGATTTATCCTTTAGAAAATGCAATCAGAATTCCGGTTCCCGACAAAGAATTTCCTGTAAAATTCATTCCTGGATATGAGAAAAATATCGTTATTCTTTTTCAACAATCTGAGGAAGGTAAGAATTTGAGAATGTACGAATTACAACGCCCAATTAATTCTGCAAGAATAAAATACGAAGCCGACAGAACCAATATAAAATTTATAAAAGATTATATTCTTGCATTAGAAGATTATGTAAAAGTGTATGATGATGTACAATTTAAGTCAAAAATCACCGAGCTGAAACAAGAATTGCAACTTCTGGAAAAATAAATTTTCTTTTTTTGAATTTTTTGTTTTTGATAATAAAAAAATTTCTACATTTGTCCCATGATTATTTCTAACAACAAAAATTGGTGGTGGCACTCAAACTCTTCGTCGGGTCTGATGCTATTGTCGTGTTGTTAAATTACAGCTTGAATTCTATAGAAAAATATACAGAGACTTTGACGATTGCGTTGAAGTCTTTTTTTTGTTCATTATTTTAAAAAATTATAAATATGTTTAGCAATACGATCAATATAAAAACCACCTCAAAAAAAACATTGGGAGACCTGCAAACTCCGATGAACATCTATCTTCAGATAAGAGATAAATTTCGCGATACCATTTTGCTTGAAAGCTCTGATGCAAAAAATATCGATAATAACTTTTCTTTCATTGCGGTAAATGCCATTGCCGGAATTGAAATAAAAAATCTTCATGAATATGAAATCAAATTCCCCAATGAAAATCCGGAGAAAAAATCGTTAGAAAACATAGAAGTTACGCAATTGCTGAACGATTTTTCTAAAGTTTTTGTTTGTGAAAAAACCAACGATAAAATAGAAGAAACTGCGCAAAGTCTTTTTGGATACACAAGTTTTGAAGCCGTTCCGCTTTTTGAAAATATCAGTTTTAAACCTCAAAGCAAAGAAGTTGAAATCCCTATTCTTCGTTACAGACTGTATCAATATGTGATTGCCATTAATCATTTTAATGATGAAATGCATCTTATCGAAAATCAAATCGACGGAGTAAAATCTGAAATGCTGTTGTTACAGGATTTAATTAAAAATAAAAACGCACTTGTTTATCCATTCGAAAAAGACGGCTACGAAACCTCAAATCTTACTGATGAAGAATATTTGGAACTCGTAGACAAAGCTCAGAAACATTGTAAAAGAGGCGATGTGTTTCAATTGGTTTTGAGCAGAAGGTTTGAGCAGAAATTTAAAGGTGACGAGTTTAATGTTTATCGTGCTTTGAGAAATATCAATCCATCGCCTTATCTATTCTTTTTCGATTACGGAAATTACAAATTATTTGGTTCAAGCCCTGAAAGTCAACTAATTATCAAAAACAACAAAGCCATCATTCACCCTATTGCAGGAACTTTTAAAAGAAGCGGCGATTTTGAAACCGATTTACAATCTGCAGAAGCCCTAAAAAAAGACCCAAAAGAAAATGCTGAACATACAATGTTGGTAGATTTAGCCCGAAACGACTTAGGAAAAAAAGGAAAAAATGTGACTGTAACTAAGCTAAAAGAAATTCAGCTTTTCTCTCACGTTATTCACATGGTAAGTGAAGTTACTGCTGAGTTGGAAGGAAATACCAATCCTTTTGACATTGTTTCAGATACTTTCCCACAGGGAACTTTAAGCGGAGCACCAAAATACAAAGCCCTTCAGCTTATTAATGAATACGAGAAAGATTCGCGTGGTTATTACGGCGGTTGCATCGGAATGATTGGTTTGAATGGCGATTGCAATCAGGCAATTATGATTCGAACATTTTTAAGCAAGAACAACACATTATTTTATCAGGCAGGAGCTGGTTTGGTTGCAAAATCAATCCCTCAAAATGAATTGGAAGAGGTTAACAATAAACTAAATGCTTTGAAAAAAGCTGTTGAAAAAGCGGAGAGATTAGTTTAAGTCTTTTATGGCGACAAATTCCGTCTTCCGCTCCCAATCTTTTTGTCATTGCGAACAAAGTGAAGCAATCTTTATAATTTTTCAGCAATCGCAATAACAAAAAGGATTTCCGCTCAAGCCGGGTCGCAATTTCGCCATAACTTGAAAATCGAGGTGAGAAAAAATATCAAAAACAGATAATAATGAGTCCTGAAAGGACGATTTAACATAGAATTGGATAAAATCCAATTAAAAAATATAGAAAAGATGACAAATATAAACCCATCAACTAAAACCCTCGTATTCGATAACTACGACAGCTTTACCTACAACCTTGTTCAAATGATTGAGCAAATTCTGAATCAAAAAGTTGATGTTTACCGAAATGATGAGATTTCGTTAGAAGAAATTGAGAAGTATGATAAAATCATTCTTTCTCCAGGACCCGGAATTCCCGAAGAAGCAGGAATTTTATTAGATGTAATCAAAAAATACGCTCCAACAAAAAGTATTTTAGGAGTCTGCCTTGGTCAACAGGCAATTGCTGAAGCTTTTGGTGGAAGCTTAATCAATCTTACAGAGATTTTTCATGGTGTGGCGACAGAAGCTATTCAAATAAGTAATCATAAAATTTTCAATGATTTACCTTCAACTTTAGAAGTCGGGCGATATCACAGTTGGGCAGTAAATCCAGAAAATTTCCCTGACGAATTGGAAATTACCAGTACAGACAGCAAAGGAATGATTATGAGTTTGAAACACAAAACATTTGATGTTCATGGTGTTCAATATCACCCTGAAAGCATTCTAACCCCCGATGGAAAAACCATTATTAGAAATTTTTTAATTGGTTAATAGATTTTAGGTGATAGTTGATAGAAAATTATTCTAAAAATACTTTAAAACTAACAACCAATCACTAACAACCAGCAACCATTTACTATTATGAAAGAAATATTAGAATACCTCTTCAATCATCACACTTTGTCAAAATCGCAGGCAAAAGCTATTATGATTGAGATTGCTCAAAATAAATTTAACGCTACTGAAGTCACTTCCTTTATCAGTATTTTTCTAATGCGAAATATTACCTTAGAAGAATTGAAAGGTTTTCGAGAAGCACTTCTTCAAATGGCGGTTCCGGTTAATTTGAATACTAACGACAGCATCGACATTGTGGGAACCGGTGGTGACGGAAAAAACACCATCAACATTTCTACTTTAGCAAGTTTTGTTGTTGCAGGAGCCGGACAAAAAGTAACCAAACACGGAAACTATGGCGCATCAACGGTTACAGGTTCATCCAATGTTTTAGAGGCTTTAGGTTATCAATTCAAAAAAACATCAGACGAGCTTAATCAGGATTTAGAAAAAGCAAATATCTGTTTTCTTCACGCTCCCTATTTTCATCCGGCATTGCAATCTGTCGGAGCTTTGCGAAAATCTTTAGGCTTACGTACATTTTTTAATTTACTGGGTCCGTTGGTAAATCCTGCAAAACCGCAGTTTTCTGTGATTGGAGTTTACAATCTGGAGATTGCAAGAATATATCAATATCTGCTTCAGAAAGAAAATCAGGATTTTGTTTTAGTTCACGGAATGGATGGATATGACGAAATCAGCCTTACTCAAGACAGTAAGATCATTACAAAAAGTGGTGAAAATATTTATTCGGCAGAAGATTTAGGTTTCAAACCTGTTGATTCTGAAAACATCGAAGCTGGAAAAACTATTGAAGAAACGGCAAAAATTTTCAAAAATATATTAGAAGGAAAAGGTACAGATTCGCAAAATGCTGTGGTTTTAGTCAATGCAGCGGTTGCTTTGTATCACACCCAGAAATATGGAACCTACAAAGACTGTCTTTTAACTGCTAAGGAAAGCTTGGAAAGCGGAAAGGCATTAAAAAGTCTTGAATTGTTATTGGATTAAATGATGAAATTTTGCATTTGTCATTCAGAACGAAACGTAGTGAAGTGAAGAATCTAAACTAAAACACAATCTGATGAAAATATTAGGAACGCATAATTATTATGTTTACATATTAACAAATTATAATAAAACTGTTCTTTATGTAGGTATAACAAATGATTTAAAAATGAGAATGTATCATCATAAAAATCCAACAACAGAAGATAAACTTCATTTTACAACAAAGTATAAATGTTTTAATCTTGTTTATTATGAACATTTTCAAGATGTAGAACAAGCAATTGCGAGAGAAAAACAAATCAAAGGCTATTCAAGAATGAAAAAAGAAAATCTGATCAAAAGTATTAATCCGAATTGGGATTTTTGGAATGATAAAATTGAATAGATCTTTCAATGAAAATGTTAGTATAATGTCATTTCGAACAAAGTGAGAAATCTTTTTTAGATTCTTCACTACACTTCGTTTCGTTCTGAATGACAAAGACAAAAAATAATCAATACTATAAAAATGAACATCTTAGATAAAATCATTGCAAGAAAAAAACAGGAAATAGAAGATTCAAAATCTAAAATTTCTTTGCAGCAATTGAAAGATTCAGAATTTTTCGGAAGAAAAACTTTTTCTCTGAAAGAAACTTTAGAATCAAAATCAGGAATTATTGCTGAGTTTAAAAGACAATCGCCTTCAAAAGGGATTATAAATAATGAAATTTCGCCTTTAGAAGTGGCTTCCGCTTATGAAAAATTTGGGGCAAGCGGAATTTCTATTCTTACTGATAAAGATTTTTTTGGCGGAAGTTTTGACGATATTTTGAGTGTAAGAGATCATATCCAAATTCCGATTCTGCGAAAAGATTTTATGGTTGACGACTATCAGTTTTATGAAGCAAAATCAATCGGTGCAGATATAATTTTATTGATTGCAGCTTGTCTTTCGACAACTCAGGTTCAGGAATTTACAGAACTTTCTCATAAATTAGGATTAGAAGTTTTATTGGAAATTCATACAGAAGAAGAATTGGAACATATTAATAAAAGCATTGATTTTGTAGGCATCAACAACAGAAATTTAAAAGATTTTAAAGTTGATTTACAACATTCTGTCAATCTAAAAAATCAGCTTCCTGAAAATATTTTATCTGTTGCAGAAAGCGGAATTTATAATGAAGATGATTTTAAATATTTAAAAGAAAAAGGATTCAACGGTTTTTTGATGGGTGAATATTTTATGAAAAATGAAAATCCCGGAAATAAATTCTCTGAATTTGTTTCTAATGTAAAAATATAACAGTTTACCAATTTAGCAATGAGTGAAAGCCAACAACCATCAACAGAAAATCCTCAACCAAAACTTAAAGTTTGCGGACTGACTCATGTTGGTCAAATTCTTGAATTAGTGGCATTAAAAATTGATTTTATAGGTTTTATTTTCTACGAAAAATCACCGAGATATGTTCTGAATCATTTAAATTTAGATGAAATATCAGAAATAGATCATCAAGGAAAAGTTGGGGTTTTTGTCAATGAAAATACAGATAAAATAATAGAAATTGCTGAAAAAGCAGATTTAAATTTTATTCAGCTTCACGGCGATGAAAGTGAAGATTTTATTTTGGAATTGAGAAAAAAATTAAATCCTGAAATTAAGATTATAAAAGTGATTAGAGTTGGAAATCAGATTTCAGATTTCAGATTTCAGACACAAAAAATCTTCGACTCCGCTCAGACTGACAACCAACAACCAACAATCATCAACTATCTCTTATTTGATACCGATTCAAAAGCATTTGGCGGAACAGGAAAATCATTTGATTGGAATATTCTCAACGATATCGAAATCCCTCTTCCCTATTTTTTAAGTGGCGGAATTTCTTTGGAAAACTTCCATCAACTCAAAACCATCAACCAACAACCATTTGCTTTAGACATCAACTCAAAATTTGAAATAGAGCCTGGAATTAAAGATTTAAAAAAAATAAAGGAATTTGTAAATAAATTTAAAAGTCCCAAAGGGACGACTTAACAAAGGATAGGACGCAATCCTATCAACAAAAAACAGATAAAAAACACAAAGAAATGTCACAATCCTTAGTCAAAAACTACGTCCATATCATTTTCAGCACAAAACACAGAAATGATTTTATTGATGAAAGCATAGAAAAAGAATTGTTCTCATATATTGCTACATTATGTAAAGATTTTGAAAGCACAGCATTGCAAATAGGAGGAACAGACAATCACATCCATATTCTCTGTCTGTTGTCGAGGAAAATTGCTTTGATGAAATTGGTTCAGGAAATAAAAGCAATTTCATCAAAATGGATAAAGACGAAAGGAAAAAAATATGAAGATTTCTTTTGGCAGGAAGGTTATGGAGCTTTTCCAGTGAGTCCTAATAAAATTTTTCCAGTTTCTGAATATATTAAAAACCAAAGAGAGCATCATAAAGAATTTGATTTCAAAAATGAGATGATTAATTATTATAAAAAATATAAAATAGATTATGATGAAAAATATATTTGGGATTAATGTTATTTAAACAATTGTTAAATTCATAGGAATAAATTCCTATGCTCTGTTAAATCGTCCCTTCGGAACTCTTTTAAACTTAAAATATTTCATATGAAAAACCATCAATACAAATCAAAAATAAAATGGACGGGAAATACCGGTGAATCCACGAAAAATCACCGTTCTTATGAAAGAAGTTATACCATATCGGTGGATGGAAAAGCTGAAATAAAAGGTTCTTCAGACCCTGCATTTTTAGGCAATCCAAACCTTCATAATCCTGAAGATTTGTTGTTGGCTTCCGTTTCTTCGTGCCATCTTTTGTGGTATTTGCATTTTTGTTCGGTCAATAAAATTTTGGTTTTAGAATATGAAGATTTTGCAGAAGGAACAATGATAGAAAGCGAAAACGGCAGTGGAAAGTTCACACAAATTATCTTAAAACCAAAAATTTTGGTTGCCGAAAAAGAAATGGTCGAAAAAGCAATCGAACTTCATCAGAAAGCAAATGAATATTGTTTTATTGCCAATTCATTGAATTTTGAAGTAAAACATCAACCTGAAATCAATTATAAAAATGATTAAAACAAATTATAAAAATCCAGACGAACAAGGCTATTACGGAGAATTTGGAGGCGCTTTTATCCCTGAAATGCTCTATCCGAATGTAGAAGAACTGCAAAAAAGTTATCTTGAAATTATAGAATCTGAAGATTTTCAAAATGAATATCAGGATTTGTTGAAAAACTATGTAGGTCGCGCTACTCCATTGTATTTTGCGAAAAATTTAAGCGAAAAATACAAGACTCAGATTTATTTAAAAAGAGAAGACCTTAATCATACCGGAGCGCATAAAATCAACAATGCTTTGGGGCAGGTTTTATTGGCAAAACGTTTGGGGAAACATAGAATCATTGCCGAAACAGGAGCCGGACAACACGGAGTTGCAACAGCAACAGCTTGTGCACTTCTCGGTTTGGAATGCATCGTTTACATGGGCGAAATCGACATTGCAAGACAGGCTCCGAATGTTGCGAGAATGAAAATGCTTGGAGCAACCGTCGTTCCTGCTACTTCCGGTTCAAAAACTTTGAAAGATGCAGTAAATGAAGCGTTAAGAGACTGGATTAACAACTCAACGACAACTCATTACGTTATCGGAAGTGTGGTTGGGCCGCATCCGTTTCCCGATTTGGTGGCGAGATTTCAATCTGTGATTTCAAAAGAAATTAAGGAACAGCTTCACGAGCACATCGGTCGTTCAACTCCTGATTATGTCATCGCTTGTGTTGGTGGCGGAAGCAATGCTGCAGGAACTTTCTATCATTTTGTAGAGGAAGAAAATGTAAAAATTATTGCTGCAGAAGCCGGAGGTTTTGGAGTGGATTCAGGGAAATCGGCTGCGACCACTTTTCTGGGAACTTTAGGCGTTTTACATGGAAGTAAAAGCTTGGTGATGCAGACAAAAGACGGACAGGTTATCGAACCACACTCTATTTCTGCAGGTTTAGATTACCCCGGAATCGGACCTTTTCATGCGCATTTATTTAAAGAAAACAGAGCAGAATTTTTCAGCATTAATGATGATGAAGCTTTGCAATCTGCTTTTGAACTGACCAAACTGGAAGGAATTATCCCTGCTTTGGAAAGCGCTCATGCTTTGGCCGTTTTAGATAAAAAGAAATTTAACGAAAATGATATTGTCGTGATTTGTCTTTCTGGTCGTGGTGATAAGGATATGGAAACTTACTTAAAGAACTTGTAAAATGTAAAAAGTATTAATGTAAAATGATTTTAAGTACATAAATACATTTTACATGATACATTAATACAACTCTATTATGAAAAAACTAAACATCTACTTCACAGCAGGAATTCCACAACTGGAAGATACCGCTGAAATTATAAAACTTATTCAGGATTCCGGAGCTGATATGATGGAAATCGGGATGCCATATTCCGACCCTGTTGCTGATGGTCCTGTCATTCAAAAAGCGCACGAACTGGCTTTAAATAACGGAATGACAATTTCAACGTTACTTTCTCAACTGAGATCTATTAAAAACGAGATCAGAATTCCAATTATATTAATGGGATACATCAATCCGGTTTTAAGTTTTGGGTTTGAAAATTTTTGCAGAGAATGTTCTGAAAGTGGAGTTTCAGGTTTAATTATTCCTGATTTACCGCCGATTGAATTTGAAAAAAATTACCAGCAAATTTTAGAAAAATATAATTTAAATTTTACGTTTTTGGTAACTCCCGAAACGTCAGATGAAAGAATTTTATATTTGGATTCTTTAAGTTCAGGTTTTTTGTATGCGGTAAGTTCTTCATCCACAACAGGAAATGATAATACTGTTCTAAAAAATGAAGAATATCTTTCCAAGCTTGCCACTCTCCCACTCAAAAATCCTGTAATGATAGGTTTTGGAATTAAATCTAAAGAAGATTTTGAAAACGTTACCCAAAAAGCAGACGGCGGGATCATTGGTACTGCTTTCGTCAACATCCTTCTGCAAAATAGAGATTGGAAGACCAAAGCCATAGATTTCATCCATTCCATAAGAGCGTAAAAATCACTAAATTTGTTTCATCAAATTAAAGAATGAATACACATCAGAATAAAGTCGTAGAATTTGAAGATTTAGGCATCAAAGAATATCAACCTTCTTGGGATTATCAGGAAAAACTGATGAAAGATATTATTGATATTAAAGTTAAAAACAGGGATCTCCCTGCTGAACAACATCTTACC
Organism: Chryseobacterium scophthalmum; assembly: GCF_900143185.1. Lineage (NCBI taxonomy): Bacteria > Pseudomonadati > Bacteroidota > Flavobacteriia > Flavobacteriales > Weeksellaceae > Chryseobacterium > Chryseobacterium scophthalmum. The sequence continues at coordinate 1,154,339 of NZ_FSRQ01000001.1, forward strand.
ACGCCCAATCATTTTCTTTTGGTAGAGCATCCTCACGTTTATACACTCGGTAAAAGCGGTCATGAAGAAAATATGCTTGCCGGGATCGATAAACTGAAAGAAATTGATGCCACTTTTGTAAAAGTTAATCGTGGCGGTGACATTACCTATCACGGTTACGGACAAATCGTGGGTTATCCGGTTTTAGATCTTGAAAATTTCTTCACAGACATTCACAAATACATGAGGAATCTTGAAGAGGTCATCATCAGAACTATTGCCGAATACGGATTGAAAGGCGAGCGTTCTCCCGGAGAAACCGGAGTTTGGCTAGATGTAGGAAAACCTTACGCAAGAAAAATATGTGCGATGGGTGTAAAAGCTTCACGTTGGGTTACCCTTCATGGTTTTGCCTTAAACATCAATACCGATATGCGTTATTTTGAATACATCATTCCTTGCGGTATAAAAGACAAACAGGTAACTTCTTTGAAAAGAGAATTGGAAAGAGAGCTTACTCTCGAAGAAATGGAAGATATTAAAGCCAAAATCAGAAAGCATTTTGCGGATGTTTTTGAGGCGGAATTGGTGGTAAAAGTATAATTTTTATAAATTACTGATGAATTAAACACAGAATGCTGAGACTATTAGCATCAATAATACAAGTATGAAAAAAACATATATTTTTTTAATGCTAATGATCTTGGTTTCTTTAAAAGCTCAGGACATTCCGAAACTTATTTTAAAATCAAAAGTCGATAATAATCTTGTTTTGCCGGTAGTTGTAGATAAAAATGATTTAGCCATTATTATAAATTACAACGGAGGCTGGACTGCATTTGACAGAAACATCTATTATATTTTCAAGAACAATGGAGATTTAAAAATTTATAAAGAAGAATCTCCAAAGCCTTACATCAAAAACCCTGATTTAAAAAAATCAATCAGGGAAATATCAGTTTCAGAAAATACTAAAGATAAACTATTTGAAATTATCAATTCAAAAAAGATTACTGATTTTCAGAAATATAGTCAGAATGATTTTAAAATTAAGCAAAAAGATAAATCTATTGCTCCTCCATCATGTATGATTTCTGATTCTATAGGATATAAAATCTGGTTTATTCAAAACAATAAACAAAATTCTTACGGATACTATGCTCCGGAATACTATCTGGAAAAATGCACTGATAAAACAATTAATAAAGTTGTTCTTAAAAAATTTCTTGAAATGTTGAACGAAATCCGGTCAGCCAAAATTTGATGGAAAAATTCTACAACAATTTATAATTTGAGCATCAACAATTATTATAAATAAACACAATGAGGCTGTCTCAAAAGTGAGATAGTCTCTTCCTATTGATATTTTGTTAAAATGTAAGAATCGAACTCAGATTATTAGTAAAAACGGATAAGCATAATTTTTTTTAAGTAAACCAATCAACTTCTTAATGGCAAAAATGCTTTAAATATTCATAAACAAAAATCCTTTCAAAAAATTGAAAGGATTTTTTATAAAATATGAATTAAACTAAATGTGCTCTAAATTTTACTGAACAATAATTTTAAAATTGCTATTCAATTCCTCTCCTGAAACATTCAATATATAATTTCCTGATACTTTTTTCCCGGCAATATTTAGATTAAATACTCCGTTTTCTTTAGCGTTTATTTTCTCTTTAACGATTACTTTTCCTGTCATATCTAAAATGGTAGCAGTTAAGCTAGATTTTTTATATTCAGGAAGCTTAATGAAAATCTGATCTTTTACAGGATTCGGATATACCGTTCCCACATTTTTGCTGATACTGAATTCCGCATTTCTCAACACCGCCTGATTGTATAAAGCAGATATTTCCGTTGGAGACAATGCATAGTTGTACATTTTGAGTTCGTCAAATGCACCTTTGTAAGGAGCCGGAGCATTGGTTGTTGATAAAAATTCCAGTTCACCAATATTTCCGATAATCAGATCACTTGCTTCACCAATTCCTGTAACTGCGGTTTCATCACCTTCAGCACTTAAAACCCCATTGGTGTAAATTCTCATTTTATGCGCTGTAATATCTCTCTGTATCACAACATGCACCCAGTTGTTGGTAAAATAATTGGCAATTGGGGAAGTGATTTCTTTCTTCGTAACATCATCATCAATTGCATATCGTAGCTGACCGCCTTTTATTTCTACATTAAAACGTTTTCCTGTTGCTCCTGTCGCTGTATTTTTGGTAAACGAACCTTTACACAATACATAAAGACTTGTCGCCGAAGACGATGGAATCATGCTTGTCGGAGCTTTCATCCAGTAAGAAACCGTGAAAGAATTTGTATTAAATAAAATCTGATCCTGATGTGGAATACTCGCTATGTATGGCGTATTGGGTGAAGTAGCCAGATCTAATGCGTAATTTTCTTTTCCGGAAACTCTCACATTGGCATTATCATACACCACGTTTAATGTTCCGTGATTCGCATAAGAAGTTAAATCTGAAATCTGTTCACCCGACAAAGGAGCTTCTGAAAATGGCCAGTTTCCGACAAGACTCGGTGTCAATGCACGGAAATTCCAAACATCGCCTGTTACAGAACCCAATGTATTAGACGAATCAATTCTCCAATAATAATTTGTTGCTGTATTTAAATTACTTAGTTGATATGATGGCGCAGCTGAATAAGGAACGGTAGCTACATTGCTTAAATTCTGTGGATTTGTTCCAAAATAAACGGTGTATGTCGTGGTGTTGGTACTTCCTGTCCATTTTAAAAGTAAATTTCCATTGTTTAATTGGACATCATTAAAACCATTTGCAGGATTCGGAGTAGCTGCTTTTGTAGGAGCTGACGGAACAGGCGGTGTAGTGACAGAAGTGTTTGAAGTATACACTGAAGATTCTGTAGCATTCACCGCTTTCACTCTGTAATAATATTGGGTATTGGGCATTAAACCCGTTTCATTATAAGTTGTTGTATTCGCAGGTAATGTTGCAATGACTGTAAATGCAGTTCCGTTTGTAGAACGTTCTAATACATAATTCGTTTCATTGGTTGCGTTATCGTTCCAATTAACCGTTAATGAACTTGCAGCCGGAGTTCCCGCTGTCATTGGATTTGTGAAATTTAAATTGGATGGCGGAATAATAAAATCCGGGGCAACCGTGTTATGTAGACCGTTAATGTAAACTTCAATATTAAGATACGGAGCGTGTGTTGTGCTTACTGCCAAAGCATCAAAAACATTTGGATTCAGTCCGTTTGCAGTTTCCCACGCATCCGGCATTCCGTCATTATCGGTGTCTAAAGGAGCTGGAGCGCCATAAACGTGCCCTGCTCCACCATTTGTAAAACCAAATTGTGTGGTTAGATCGCTTTGTACATAAACATAAGTAGCAGTTGTACCTTTTGACATCAGATCTGAGATCATCAACTGATCGACCTGGTCACGTCTCGGATAAGATGCTCCTACTTTTGAAACAATATTATCAAAAGCTCCTTGTGCAGTCAAGGTCGGATTTTTCATCGGATAATCATACGAAGTTGCCTGAATAGCGTTGATATCTCCGACAGGATATCCTGTTAAATTCTGAGGAACTAAAGTTCCGTCCAGAACTCCATTTTTATTATTATCAAAATAATTTCCGGAACCATATAAATTAAAATTGGCATTTCCTACACTGAAAGGTGTAGAAACGGTAGAACTTGTATTGGGACCTCCAATAAAATAGTTGTTGATGATGTTTGCATAGGATGCTCCTGCAGAATCCCCGCCCATAATGTAAGCTTCTCCTGATTGGGTATGTCCATAAGTATTTCCATAATTCCCCCAATTGTACACCACATTATTGACAAATTCATTGATTCCTTTTATTTTATTATTTCGGGTTTTATTACAGATATATAAATTTCCAATTAAGCTGATTTTTCCGCCTGGAGGAGGTTGCATTAATCCTCCCGCAGAATGATTATGACGATGCAATCCCTGTCCGATAATAGAATTTTGAATGGTTATATTATCGGGAGCGGTGCCATTGTTGTCCCAGTTAACAGAGAAAACCTCATCTGTTCCCCAAGTAAAGGTCATGTGATCTAAAATAATATTCGCTCCGTTTGCAATTCCTGATGCATCCTGATTTTGGGAAGTTCCTCCATAACGAACACGAAAATATCGGGCAATCGTATTATTCGACCCAGAAAATGAAACTCTCGGTCCTAAAAATAAAATTCCTTCTCCGGGAGCAGTTTGTCCGGCAATCGTGGTATTACTTGCTACAGCAACCACGGATTGTAGATTAACAATTCCGCCCACTTTAAAAATAACAAAACGACCCGGCTGGCTTACCGCATCACGAAACGAACCTGGACCGCTGTCATTTAAATTGGTCACCAAATAAATTTGAGGATTGGCAGCTCCTCTTGCTCCGGTGGTAAATCTACCAAAACCAGTAGCTTCCGGAAATGCTAATGTTTGAGCATTCAAATCTGCAGTAGAGAATGTAATTCCGCAAAGCAATAAGGAGGTAAAAGTCTGCTTAATGAGTAAAGATTTGTTTTTCATAAATATTAATTTTTTGGATAAACCAATCTACCCAGAAACAGAAATATGAGCATCCTGCCCCATCCTGTGGATGTATTACAAATCAATTAATTGACTCAAAATTTTAGAATTGTCTCCTATTAATAAGACAACATAATACATAAAAGCTTTATCGCAGCTACAAAGGCACAACCGGAAAATTCTATCCGTAAAAGAAATAATTCTTTGAATTACGAAAAGTATTACTCAATCCAAACAACTATGTAAAGAATAATGAAAAATTAGAATAATATTTAAATTATTCGTAACTTTTTGTTGCAAAAATTATTTAATACACATAAAAACAAACAAACGCTTATGAATAAAAAATTACTCTTTACTTATCTTTTGATGACGGCATTCTTTCTATATTCATGTGGAAAAGAATACACTACAAAAAGTGACATTTCTATCAAAACAGTTTCGATTGTTACATTTATTTTTGGAGGAATTGCTATGTTGATTGTCTTTACCTCCAAAAAAAGGTAATTTTTAAATGTGAATTAAAAAAAATCCCTCTCATCACTGAAAGGGATTTATTATATCTAAAAAACGTTTAATTACATATAAGCTTCAATCGGCTCACACGTACAAACTAAGTTTCTGTCTCCGTAAGCTTCATCAACTCTGGAAACCGAAGCAAAGAATTTGTGATCTCTTACCCACTCTAGTGGATAAGCTGCTTTCTCTCTGCTGTATGGTTTATCCCAAGAATCAGAAATCACCAATTGCTCAGTGTGAGGAGCATTTTTCAATACGTTGTTTGCTTGGTCAGCTTCTCCATTTGCAATCTCATCGATTTCATGTTTGATAGCGATAAGAGCTTCAGCAAAACGATCAATTTCAGATTTGCTTTCAGATTCTGTAGGCTCAATCATTAAAGTTCCTGCAACCGGGAAAGAAACTGTTGGAGCATGGAAACCATAATCCATCAATCTTTTCGCAACATCAGCCACTTCAATTCCTAAAGATTTGAACTGACGGAAATCTACTATACATTCGTGCGCTACTCTACCTTCAGTATTTGAATATAAAATAGGGAAATGCTCTGCTAAGATTTCTTTTAAATAGTTTGCATTTAAAATTGCGTGCTCCGTTGCTTTTTTCAAACCTGAAGTTCCCAACATTTTGATGTAAGCGTAAGAAATATTTAAAATTAATCCTGAACCATAAGGTGCTGCAGAAATTCCTGCAATGGCTTCATTAGATCCAACATTAATGTTCGCATTCGTAGGCAAGAAAGGAACTAAGTGTTTAGCCACACAGATTGGACCAACTCCAGGACCTCCACCTCCGTGAGGAATAGCGAAAGTTTTGTGAAGATTTAAGTGACAAACATCTGCTCCGATGTTTCCTGGACTTGTATATCCAACCTGAGCATTCATATTGGCACCGTCCATATAAACTTGTCCACCATGATCGTGAACCAGTTGAGTAATTTCTTTAATATTTGCATCAAAGAATCCGTAAGTTGACGGATACGTGATCATCACACAAGAAAGGTTTTCTGAGTGTTGTTCTGTTTTAGCTTTGAAGTCTTCGAAATCAATTTCTCCGCTTTCAAGATTTTTAACAACAACAATTTTCATTCCTGCCATTGCTGCAGAAGCCGGGTTTGTTCCGTGCGCAGACTGAGGAATCAACACCACATTTCTGTGACCTTCACCTCTTGAGATGTGATATTCTCTAATCACCATCAAACCTGCATATTCACCTTGAGCTCCAGAGTTTGGCTGAAGAGAAGTTCCTGCAAAACCTGTGATTTCAGAAAGATCTTTCTCTAATTCTTTGATCATTTCCTGATAACCTCCTGCCTGATTTACCGGTACAAATGGGTGAACACTTCCCCAATCTGCCCATGAAAGTGGCAACATCTGAGTCGCAGCATTCAGCTTCATTGTACAAGAACCAAGAGAAATCATTGAGTGAGTTAATGATAGATCTTTTCTTTCAAGACGCTTGATGTAACGCATCAATTCTGTCTCTGTATGGTATTTGTTGAATACTTCTTCCGTAAGAATCTCATCTTTTCTAAGATTTTCTTCAGGAATGCTGTATCCTTCTTTTATTTCTAATTTGAAAGTCTGCTTATCTTTAAACTGAGCGAAAGAAGCCATCAAAACATTTAGTTTTTCTAACGTAGTACTTTCGTTGATTGCAACACTTACAACTCCTTCTGTGAAATAGTTAAGGTTTAAATTATGATCAAGCATCAATCTGTTTAGTCTTGCTTTTTCATCTTCAGCCATTACGATTTTCACAGTGTCGAAGATTGGCTCTTCTGCGATTTCATATCCTAAAGCTTTCAATCCGCCTTTCAACGCATTAGCTTTAAAGTGGATCTGATCAGCGATATAATTTAATCCTTTAGGACCGTGATAAACAGCGTACATTCCTGCCATTACTGCCAAAAGAACCTGAGCTGTACAAATATTTGAAGTTGCTCTTTCTCTTTTAATATGTTGCTCTCTTGTTTGCAAAGCCATTCTCAATGCACGTTTTCCGTACATATCCTGAGAAACCCCGATAATTCTTCCAGGAATATCTCTTTTGTAATCTTCTCTACAAGAGAAAAATGCTGCGTGAGGACCACCATAACCTAATGGAATACCGAATCTCTGCGAAGTACCAACCGCACAGTCAGCGCCCATTGATGCAGGAGATTTTAATTTCACCAAAGCCATAGGATCACAAGCAACAACAACCTGTAAATCTAATTTTTTGTACTCAACGATATCTTCTGTATAGTCTAAAACGATTCCGTTTTTACCAGGATACTGAAGTAAAACTCCGTAATAAGATTCGTCGAACTGATGCGTTTTGTGATCACCTACTACGATTTCGATTGCTAAACCTTCAGCTTTTGTTCTTAAAACAGAAACGGTTTGAGGCAAAACCAAATCAGAGATAAAGAACTTGTTTGCTCCCGCTTTTTTCTGATCTTTCGTTCTGTTGTTAAAGAACATATGCATTGCTTCTGCAGCTGCCGTAGATTCGTCCAACAAAGATGCGTTTGCCAAAGCAAAACCTGTCAAATCGCATACAACAGTTTGATAATTAAGCAAAGCTTCTAATCTTCCCTGTGCAATTTCCGCTTGGTAAGGCGTGTAAGCTGTATACCAACTTGGATTTTCAAAGATATTTCTCTGAATTGCCGATGGCAATAAGGTATTGTGGTATCCAAACCCAATATAGCTTGTATAATCCGTGTTCTTCGATGCCAATTCTTTCGAATGATTCAGCATTTGATACTCTGAAAGTGGCTCAGAAATATTCAGATCATTTTCTAAACGGATTGATGATGGAATGGTTTGAGAAATTAACTCTTCGATACTTGAAACGCCAACTTTTTCCAACATTGCCTGTTTATCGGCTTCGTTTACGGAGATGTGACGGCTCACAAACTGTTCTGTATTCATTTTTTATATTAGATTTTGTTTGTAAAAAAAGATTCGTAAAATTACGATTTTTTAGCTGATTGCACAACCCATGTTAACCTGATATTAATTCTCTTAACAAGTCATTTTGGTTACACATTTTAAAAGGAAAATTTCAAATTAAATTGTCCTAAAGTTGTGCAAACTCTTTGCTAATCAGCAAATACAGATTTATTAAAATATATTAATTATATTTATTCTAAATTAATATATTTGCAACATGAATATCATCACTCCTTTTAAAGTTCCGCCATTGAGTCCAGCATTTTCTTTCAAGAATGAAGAAATGTTCTGTGGTGACAAAAAATCTTGCTGTAAAAAGTTCAAGAAAGGAAAAAGGTGCAAAAAATGCCCCGGAAGAAAGAAACTGGCTTAGTTAGTTAGGCTACTAATTAAAAAGTAAATTGCTAAAGCTAAAATCAACAACCCAAAGATTAATCTGAAAATTTTTGGCTGTCCTTTAGGATTCATGGCTGTTCTTGGCTGTGATTTGAAAAGCTCTTCTGCCCTGTCTCTGAATTTTTCACCATCACTTTCAAAAACTTCTGTTATTGTTATTCCCTGAACAACAGTTTTGTGTAAAAGCGAATTGGTTGCATGCAGCAGCAACTGAAATTTCCCGTTTTTAAATTCTGTGATTTTAAAAATTCTTTCTCCATAAGCTTTCTCCAATCCAAACGGTAAAACTTTTACCACATCAGCATTTTGGGTTTGCCAGGTGATGATAATCTCCTCTCCTTTTTTCGCATGAATTTTATTAGCCGTAAAAGTTTTAATAGAAGGTGGAACAGTATATCTAAAGCTTTTCTGCTGACTTTCTAAATTCTGGTCGTACGTAATTCTTCTTCCTTTATCGCTCAAAGTCTCATATGCCTCCTGAATTTCTTTGAAACGGTCTGCAAAGAAATCATCGTCTTGATTTTTATCGGGGTGGTATTTTAATGAAAGTTTTCTGTAGGATTTTTTGATGTCTTCATCCGAAGCATCGTGAGGAATACCGAGAAAATAGTAGTAGTCTTTCATGAAAGTGAATACAAAAATAAGGATTTTGTCGGTTTGGGCAAAAATAAAGAAGCCACGAATGCACGAATTTTTTCATTGCGAGCAAAGCGAAGTAATCTCTTTTTTTAACGCTAAGATTGCTAAGATTTTATTTAAACTATTGAAAATATTTTTTGTTCGCAAAGGCATTTCACTCAGCAAAGAAGAATCTTTTAATTTTTTGAATTTTATTCCCGTCAAGTTTGTCATTCCGCAGGAATCTCTGCAACGAATCTAGAAATAGCTTAGATTCCTGCGGAATGACAAACATTGTATTGTTAGAATAAATCATCTGTGAAAATTTGTGAAATCTGTGGGAGATTTTTCATAATAATATTCGTGCATTCGTGGCAAAAAAACATCCGTTGCAAAAAAAATTCAGGCGCGGGAAGCAAAGCTTCCCGCGCCTGAATAAGACAATTTTAATTTAGTTATTTCAAACTTATGCTTCGCAAGTGTTATCTTTTCTGCAACATTTTGCAAATTCTTTTTTGAACTTTCCTTTCAGTTCCTGATATTGCTCCTCATCCATTTCTCTGATTTTATCCGCCAATCCGAATGGAGATTTTTCTTTGATTCCGTATTCATTAAAAATACCTCTTACAAATCTTTTTCTTTCGATTACTTTTTTGGCAATTACGGCAACTCCTGCAACAGCAACAGCTCCTAAAATACCTTTTAATACTGAATTTTTCATTTCTTAAATTTTAAATTTTACTACTTCTTGTTTTTTTATAGAGACGAATTCGTTCTTATTTTTACTTTACTACTTCTAAAAATTTTTAAACTATTCGTTATTTCTGTTGAAGAATCCGGTTGAGCATTTCTGTCTCCAGATTTCTTTGAATTTTTCTTTTTCCTCATCAGACATTCCTTCCATTTTATGTCTCAGGTGTTTTTCTTTCATATCTCTCATTCCCTGTCCGAATTTTCCGTGGAAACCTCCGAAAAGAATTTTACTTAAAATTAAAATTCCCATTGCCTGCCAATAATTAATGGTTTTCACACCGATAATTTCGGGAAGAATGCAATTCCACAATGACATTACGATCCATGCAACGACAAGGAATATCAAGGGTGGACATAAAATTAAAAGAGCCCAACTTTTCTTATATTTATTATTCATTTTATTTATTTCTAATTATTTAAATCTTCATACAATTGTTTCAATCTGTTTCTCAAATGCTTTACTGCATAATTTTTTCTACTGATGATGGTTTTAATATTTTCACCCTGTTCATCGGCGATTTGCTGTAAAGTCTTATCGTTGAGTTCGTTTTCCATGTAGACCAACTTCTGTTTTTCGGGAAGTTCTTCCAAAGCAGCAAACAGTTTTTTCCAAATCTCGTCCTGAAACATTTTCACTTCCGGTCCTACGCTGTCATCCAGAAGCAGAATATCTTTTATAGAAAACGTTCCGTCTTCATCTTCGTAGACAAAATCTTCAAGATTTTCGGTTTTCTTTTTACGGTATTTATCAGTGATTTTATTTGCCGTTACCCGGTACAACCATCCGCCAACATTTACAATTTCAGAAAGATTGGTCAAACTGCTGAACTGGTACCAAACTTCCTGCAGAATATCTTCCGCATCTTCGGTATTTTTCACTTTCGGACGAATGAAAGACATCAGTTTTCCGCCGTAACTCGATACGGTTTGAGAAATAATGTTTTCCTTTTCCTTCTGTGGCATTGGTAATTTTTCGGCAATCTCCATATTGCTATGACGACTGTGTATTTTGTTTTACTTTAATAAATTTAAAATATTTTTTCGGATTTTCAATTTTTCTTTTATTAATCGATTTTTTGTCGTAATATTTTTTTTCAGAAGCTTATCCGGCTATCCACTATTACTCCTCGCTCCTTCGCTTTGTCCATCACTTGCTGTGGGGTAACCGTTTTTATCCGGGCTAAAAACCACCCCGTCTCAATTTTCTTTGAAAATTGATCCACCCCTCCAAAGGAGGGGAATTCTGTACGTCTAAATATTGAGGAATATACATTTTTGTTTCACTCTTTCAAATAAAAAAACGGAAAGCAAAATACTTCCCGTTCAATTAATTATAAAAACTGTCTTCTTTTATTTATTGAAATTCTCAGCAAAGAAACCTAACATCGATTTATAAAACTCAATTCTGTTGGGTTCTTTTCCAAAACCGTGTCCTTCATCATATTTTACCATGTAAGGAACTTCAAATCCTTTACTTCTTAAAGCTTTAACGATTTGGTCAGATTCATTGATATTTACTCTCGGGTCATTCGCTCCCTGAACCACAAATAATGGCTTTTTAATCTTATCAATCTGGAAAACCGGTGAAACTTCTTTTGCTATTTTTGCTTCTTCAGGATTATCTAAATCATACCAGATCTGTTTTACCATTTCTTTATAAGGTTTCCAGTATTCCGGGAAAGAATCGAAGAACGTGAAAATATTGGAAACTCCTACATAATCAACTCCGCAAGAGTATAAATCAGGAGTTTTGATCAATCCCATCAATGTAGCATAACCACCGTGACTTCCGCCGTAGATTGCTACTTTATTTTTATCAATCCAACCTTGCTCAATCGCATATTTTACGCCATCTTCTACATCATCCATCGCTTTACGGCCGATTTGTTTGTATCCGGATGTTTGAAACTCTTTTCCATACCCTCCTGAAATTCTGAAATTAACCTGCAAAGTAGCGTATCCTCTGCTTGCAAACAATTGTGTTTCAGGATTGAACCCCCAATCATCTCTTATTCCTTGCGGTCCACCGTGAGGATTGACAATCAAAGGAACCTTTTCACCGTTCAAAGCTGCTTTTGGGAGTGTAATATATCCGTGAATCGTAAGTCCATCTCTGCTTTTAAACTGAATTGGGCGCATTTCTGCCATATCTTCCTCTTTTAACTGAGGCATCAAATCAAAAAGAAGCTTGGTCGTTTTGGTTTTTGTATCATATTCATAATACTTTCCATACAGTTTATCACTGTCAACAACAACTAATAATTTTTCGTTTTTATCATCTGAAGAAGCAATTCCAAACTGTTTATCGCCAAATTCAGAAGTCAGTTTATCATGAATTTCTTTGTAAAATTTACTTACAGGAATCGTTTCATTTTTAATTCCGTTATAGCTGATGTAATCTAGTTCATAATTTCTGCTTTTCCCAGCCTGCGCTATTGAAGAAACATCAAATGTCGGATTAGAATAGACTTCTTTAATAATTGCATTTTTCTTCAAATCATATAATACAATTCTCGATTTATCACTCCCAAGATTAGTCACCAGATAAACCTCATCTTTGTTTTTAGAATTATCATTAAAACTAATTACGCTAAAAGTATCTTTCCAATCAGTCGCTTTAACGAGATTAAACTTACCTGTCTGCAAATCTTTATAAAACAATTTAGTCGTCAAACCATTTTCAAGGATAGTGTAGCCTCTCAGATTCCCTTGTCTGTCAAAAAGATAATCATCAATCGGACTTTTTACATCTTTATTTTCATACAACTGCGTAATTTCGCCCGTATTAAAATTGATCTTATACGGTTCAAAAATCTGTTTATTGTTCTTGTTCATGCTCACAATAACAAACTCTGTATCTTTAATCAATCTTACCGAATTTAACGTGATTCCTTCAAAAGGTGTAAGATCTTTTAAGTTTTTGCCATCAATATCGGCAGCGTACAAATGGATATTTTCGTTTCCGCCTTTGTCCTGTGTGTAAAAAAGACGCTTTTTATCGAGCCAGCCATAACTTCTTATCAAGTCATCTTTTTCAACCAATGCTTTTGTAATTTTTCCCGATCTTAAATCTTTTACATAGACATGGTTTTTGCTGTCCTTATCTTTTTCTTTGTAAGATAAATAAAGTCCGTCTGGAGAAATTTTAAATTGTGAAGCTTTCGGTCTTGCAAAATAATCTTCTACTTTGTATTTAAAGTTTCCTTTGTCATAGGAAATAAGCTTTTCTATTGTAGCTTTTGATGAAACCAATGTCGGGTCGCCCGGCAATTTGTTTTCAGTAGTTTGTGCATTTATCATGAGACTTGTGATTACCACTTGTGTAATACCTAAAATTTTGGAATTTAAATTCATATTTCGTGGATTTGGTTAAACGATATACTATAAGACGCTTCAGATACGTAAAACGTTACATTATTTATCGCTAATTTGTGAAATTAACTGTGAACTTTTTAGTATATGAGATTTTTTAAACGCAAAAGAATCAAAAGATTTCGTACAAAAATAAGTTATTCAAAAGCCAGCAAAACTGATAATAAACTAAAATTCATATTTTGTAAACTTTTGAATTACTCTTTCCTCAATCATTTCTTTTGATTCTTTTGCGGTTAAATAAGGTTTAAAGTTTTTTTATTTTAAATTATTCCGTGATAAAAATTGACAACAGCTTTTCTAAAAACATTGTGTTTTGGAATTTCATCTTGTTTTAGACTAAATTTGTCGCTTCGTTTTAAAACAAAGCTTAAGAATGGGAACAATGAAGAAACTGGAGATTAAAAAGAACATCCAAAAACTTGAAGATAAAAATCTTTCATTCCGTGTTTTTGATTTGAATGAGGAAAATTTAAACCAATATTTTAAACCTCACAAAAAAGACCATTTCTTTATTGTTGTTATAGAAAATGGAAAACTTCAGGTTCATATTGAAGATAAGATCCATTCTCTAAAGGCAGGAAAGATTTCTGTACTATTTCCTGAGCAGGTTCATTTTATTTCAGATATAAGTGAAGATTTAAAAGGAAAGATCATTCTGTTCGAAGAAATATTATTCTGTTCAGATATTCTGAAAAATGAGTTGAGTACTTATAATGTAAACCTTTCGACCCAGCTAAACTGTACTATTTTATCTCAAGAAGATTTTGAACAAAGTTTAAATGCTATAAAAATCATCAAAGGAATTTATGAAAATCCGAGTTTGATAAAAAAAGAACAAGCGAGATTTCAAATTAAAATTTTTCTTTTGGAATTAATTGAATCCGTTCACGGTCTGCATCCCATTTTAAACAATGATTCAGCCGACAAACCAATTTACGTTCGATTTAAAAAATTATTGAACGAACATTACAAACAGTACAGAACCGTTCAGTATTACGCTGAAGAGTTGGCAATTACAACAAAAAAATTAAATTCGATCACTAAAAAACATTGTGGAGAAACGGCAATTCAGGCCATTCATAACCGAATTTTAATGGAAATAAAACGTCAACTGATGTTTTCTGATCTTTCTCATAAAGAAATTGCTTTCGATCTTGGTTTTAATTCTCCTTCCGCACTCAACAAGTTTGTAAAAGCAAAACTCAAAGAAACTCCGACCGAACTTCAACAAGAACTGGCGCAAATGTATAACGCATAGTCTTGTTTGTATAACATCACTCGTTTTGGCTTGTCTAATTTTGCTCTATTAAAATTAAAAAAGAAAAATGAGCAAATTATTTATTGCAGGAGAAGTTTTCCACGGAGCAGGAAGTCTTTCTGAACTGGCAAATATTAAAGGTAAAAAAGCAGTGATCGTAACCGGAGGAAGCTCAATGAGAAAAAGCGGAACGCTGGATAAAGCAGTTGCCTATCTTACTGAAGCAGGAATTGAAACTCAGATCTTTGAAGGTGTAGAAGAAGATCCGTCATCTGCAACTTGCCTAAAAGGTGCTGAAGTTATCAATGCTTTTCAACCAGACTGGATCATCGGTTTAGGAGGTTGTTCTGCGATCGATGCAGCAAAAATTATGTGGGTATTTTATGAATATCCTGATGTGGAATTTGATGCCTTAATCAAACCTTTTACAGTACCAGTTCTTAGAAATAAAGCAAAATTTATCGCGATTCCTTCTACAAGCGGAACAGGAACTGAAACGACGGGACTTGCCGTAATTACCGACAGAGAAAAAGGAGTAAAATATCCTGTAGTTTCTTATGAATTGACTCCGGATGTTGCAATTATTGACGGTGAAATCTGTGCTTCAATGCCGGCTCATGTTACTTCAAATACTGGTCTTGATGCATTGACCCATTGTGTAGAGGCTTATGTTTCAAATATCGATAACAATATTGCCGATGCACTTTCAAAAGGTGGTTTAGAGATTGTTTTTGATAACTTGAAAGAAGCTGTAGAAAATCCTAACAATATTGTAGCTCGTCAAAATATGCATGATGCATCATTTATGGCAGGTTTGGCGTTCAATAATGCTTGGTTAGGAATTGTACACTCTTTGTCTCACCAAGTTGGCGCATTGTACGGAATTCCTCATGGTGCTTCTAATGCGATCTTCCTTCCGAATGTGATTCGTTATAACTCAGCTGCTACAAACCGTTTTCCAGATTTAGCACGAGTAATTGGTAAAGAAACTACTGAAGAATTGGCGCAAGCAATTGAAACACTTCGTTCTGAAGTAAATAATCAATCTGCTATTAAAGAATTTGGAATTTCAAGAGAAGATTGGAATAAAAACTTAGATTACATCGCAAACAATGCTTTGGTAGACCCTTGTACTGGTTTCAACCCAAGAGTTCCTTCTTTGGATGAGTTGAAAGCGATTTACAATGCTTGTTATGAAGGTGTTATATATGCTGAAGAAGTTGTTGCAGGGTAATTATTTTGTAAAAAGTACAATGTAAAATGTATTAATGATTTTCATTAATTAGATTTAAATAAAAACAGGAAGTCGTTTTGACTTCCTGTTTTGTTTTATTGATAAATGACTACATCATCTTTTTTAATTTGATATCCTTTTTTCTTGTACGGAACTAAAACATAACTTTCTTTGATGTGACTTCCGCTTTTCCAGATCTTGCCATTTCCTTCTCTGTCAAGAATAATACTTTTTGCACTTTGATGTGGAATAAAAATCTCGGCTTTCTTCATATTTTTACTGAAAATGACTGCCGTCATTGAAGTTGAACTTCCTTCTGGATTTACCTCTTTCAGTTTTATTTTCTGATTAAAAACTTTTACGCAATCATTTCTGAGTTGAGAATAAGTGTAACCTGCAGAAGGTATACAACCGTGAACGTCTCTGTCTCCACCTACAACAGGAGCTTTCTGAGCAAAAACAAGGGAACCAAGAAACATTGCACTGAATAAAATTGTTTTTTTCATATTTAATTTTTTAAATGTTTTCAATTTGGTAAAAAGTATGCCAAAAATACCGTATTAGTATATTTAATTCTAAGATACAAAAAAGCAACACATTTTGAACCGCTTATTAAAATTATTTCTGTCATTTAAAAGTTCTCAAGTAATTTTTTTTGATTAAATAAAGGCGACCTTTTAAACAACAGAAGCTTTTCAAATTATTTTAATACATCATATGGTGATTAAAATAATATTTCTATCTTTAGAGACAAAAATTAATACACCATCAAAACCCGATAATTTTAAAAATATATGAAATCAAAAATCTATTCTCTTTTATTTTTGACAAGCTTTAGTCTAGTTTTATCACAAAATATCAATTTCGCAGATGTTAATTTTAAAAATGCATTATTGCCTTTTCAAGATGTAAATGGTGATGGACAAATTTCTTTGAGTGAAGCTCAAAACGCTACTTATATTAGTATTGATACCAATAATAATATTACAAATCTGGGTGGAATTGAGTATTATCCTAATCTAACCATTCTTATGATTAAGAACAATCCCATTACTGCCCCTCTTAATCTTAGTCAAAACACTCAGCTTCAAAACATTAGATTAGGACTTGGTACAGCAGTGACATCGGTTGATTTGACCGGATTAACACTGCTTAAGTATTTGAGTATTGGCGTTGCTCCTAATACATCCATCAATGTTCTCAATAAACCACTTTTAGAAGAGATCATAATTGGAGGTACACTTATGGGCGGACTTTCTGCCATTGATGTCTCCCAAAATCCTTTATTAAAAAAACTATGGATCAACGATAATAATTTGACCAGTATAAATGTCACACAAAACCCACTTTTAGAAGAATTGGTTTTGCAAAAAGCTACAACCATTCCGACAAGTATTTCGACTTTGAATGTTACACAGAATCCTTTGCTTAAGACGATAGCTGTTTCAGGACATTCTTTACTTCCTTCTATTGATGTAAGCATGAATTTAGCTTTAGAGCGATTGTTTACCGGAAATACGGCGATTACATCATTAAACCTTACTAATAATTCTTTACTGAAGTTTTTAGATATCTCAAACAACAATTTTGCAGGAGGCATCAACTTGTTACATCAGCCACTTTTAGAAGAGTTTCACGCAAGCACTGCCCATTTACCAACTCTTGATCTTTCTAACAATTTAAATTTAAAAGAATTAGGTATAACTAATAATTACATTCCTACTATTAATGTGAGCCATTTATCACAGTTACGTATGTTTCATGCAGGAAATAATTTATTTACCAGCCTAGACCTTAGCAATAATCCAAGTTTAGAGTATGTAAGTTTCACTTCTAATCAATTAATGAAGCGTATCAATTTAAAAAACGGTTTTAATCAGAATATCATATGGCTTATGGATTCTGATTATCAATTTATGCCACAACTTTTAGGAATATGTGTAGATAATCAGACATCTATTTATGGAAATAAAGTAAAACTAGCAGTTGGTAATAATGTATTAGTAACTTCAAATTGTTCTTTGCTTTCAACTCAGGAAGCTGCACAGAAAAATTTATCATTAAAAGTTTTTCCTAATCCTACCGATGATATTTTGTACGTAGAAACTCAGGAAAAGTTAATTGATTATTCTATTTTCTCAATGTCCGGACAAAAAATCTCTGCGGATATTTTTAGAAATGATGAAAAAAATGTAAACGTAAAAAAACTTTTGCAAGGAAACTATATTATTCAAATCAAAACGAATCGCCAAACTTACACCAACAAAATTATAAAGAAATAGCTCTACTAAATACTTATAAAAAAGCCTTGCCACAATTGTGACAAGGCTTTTTATTGAATAATAAACCTAAAAAAGTTTATTTCGTCCAGTTGATTTTTGAATGTTTCACCTCTTCAGAGTTTGTACCAATCATGATATCAAATTCTCCAGCTTCCCAATCGTATTTCAAATCTCCGTTGTAAAATTTCAGGCTTTCTGGAGTGATGTCGAAAGTAACCTTTTTAGACTCTCCTTTTTTCAACATTACTTTTTGGAATCCTTTTAATTCTTTTACAGGTCTTGTGATGCTTCCCACCATATCTCTGATGTATAGCTGAACGACTTCTGCGCCATCATAATTTCCAGAATTTGTTACAGTAACTGAAGCCTGGATTGATTGATTTCCTTTTGGATTTGCATTAGAAACCGTTACATCAGAATAATTGAATTTAGAATAACTCAATCCATATCCAAACGGATACAATGGTGTATTACACTCATCCATATAATTAGAACGGAATCTTTCGTATACACATTTATCTACTTTATCCTGAGCTAAAGGACGGCCTGTATTTTTAGCATTATAATAAATAGGAACCTGACCAAGACTTCTCGGGAATGTCATCGGCAATTTTCCTGAAGGATTTACTTTACCGAAAAGTACATCGGCAATTGCATTTCCAGCCTCTGAACCCGCAAACCAAGCATTCAAAATAGCATCAGGAGCATCTTTTACATTAGTTAATGCTAAAGGACGACCTGTGAAAAGTACCATTGCGATTGGTTTTCCTGTTTTTTTCAATTCATTCAATAAGTCAACCTGGGATTGAGGAATTGTAATTTCAGTTCTTGAAGAAGATTCTCCACTCATTTCTGCAGACTCTCCTATTGCCAAAACAATAACGTCAGCTTTATTCGCTATATCAACTGCTTCTTTTAATAAGGCTTCTTTTGAACGGTTATCTCTGTCGGTTTTCTTACCATGAGCTGCATAAATATCTTCTAATTTGGCATCGTAATCAATGTTGGCTCCTTTTGCAGAAAGAAATTTCACATCTTTTCCATAATTAGCCTGAAGACCCTGCATTAAGTTAACGGAAATCGCATGTTTTGTAGCGACACTCCAAGTTCCCGCCATGTTCAGAGAGTTGTTTACCAGTGGACCGATTACTGCAACAGTTCCGGATTTTTTCAAAGGTAAAACCTGGTTTTCATTTTTCATCAAAACCATTGACTGCGCTGCAGCACTTCTTGCGATATTACGGTTTTCTAAATTATAAACTTCTTTAGCTGCTAATTTTGCATCACCATGCTTGTAAGGATTATCGAATAAACCTAAATCATATTTAGCCTCAAGAATTCTTCTCGCTGCCATATCGATTTCAGCCTGCGTTACTTTTCCTTCAGCTAAAGATTTTTTTAAAGTGGTTAAAAATCCTTCACCAACCATATCCATATCAACACCGGCTTTTAAAGCTAAAGCAGAAACCTGCTGAAGATCTCCCATTCCGTGTTCTACCATTTCGTTGATCCCAGTATAATCGGTCACCACAAAACCTTTAAATTTCCATTGATTTCTCAAAACCTCCGTCTGAAGCCATCTGCTTCCCGTTGCCGGTACTCCATCAACTTCATTAAAAGAAGCCATTACAGAAGCTACTCCCGCATCAACTGCTGCTTTATAAGGTGGAAAATATTCGTTGAACATTCTCACGTGACTCATGTCAACTGTATTGTAATCTCTACCCGCTTCACCTGCTCCATACAACGCAAAATGTTTTACACAAGCCAAAATATTAGTTCCGTTTGCCAAGTCTTTTCCCTGATAACCGTAGACCATGTTTTTAGCAATTTCACTTCCTAAATACGGATCTTCACCAGAACCTTCAGAAACTCTTCCCCATCTTGGTTCACGAGAAATATCTACCATTGGCGAGAAGGTCCAGTTGATTCCATCAGAAGCTGCTTCTTTTGCTGCAACCCTTGCTGACTGCTGTACCAAATTCATATCCCAAGAAGCTGCTAAACCTAATGGAATAGGGAAAGTAGTTTCGTATCCGTGAATGACATCCATCCCAAAAATCATTGGAATTTTAAGACGGCTTTTTTCAACAGCTACTTTCTGAACTGCTTTAATTTTATCGGCTCCTTTGATGTTGAATAATCCACCAACTAAACCTTGCTCTACTTTTTTTCCGATGTCTGAACTTTGAGCCTGACCTGTTGTAAAATCTCCCGAAGTCGGTAAATTAAGCTGTCCGATTTTTTCATCTAAGGTCATTTTAGCTAAAAGAGCATCAACAAAAGCCTTTTTCTTTGATTGATATTGTACGGTCTGATAAGACTGAACCGGCTTTGTAACCATTTCCTGTGCCGAAAACACAGGAGCCAATGCTAAAGTTGCAATTACAATTAACTTTTTCATATATCTTACTTCTTAAATTATATTTCTTTTTGTTTTATCAATGATTCTATTTAAAGCAAAGAAAAACTAAATAGTTAATTTTTCAAAGTTTTTTATTATTTAATTCAATTATTTTTCTTTTTTCTTAGACAACATCCATTCGTACAACGCTGGATTTGAATAAGTAGAATCCCAGGAATTGTGATTATCATTCGGGAAAATTGTCAATTCTGCAGATGGGTTCACCGGATGCAATGCTTGGTAAAAATTAAAAGCATTTTCAGGCAATACGACATCATCCATTCCACCATGAAAGATTTTCATGTTTAAATTTTTATATTGATGAATATTCGCATACATCACCCGATCTGTAGGTGCACAAACAGAAACCACAGAAACAAACATTTCAGGATGTTCCATTGCCAATTTGAGTGTTCCCCAACCTCCCATCGAAAGCCCTGTAAGGTGAATTCTGGAAGCATCAATTTTATATTTACTCTGAATTTCTTTAATTAAATTATAAACGCTTACCGTGTCCCACCAAGCATTTTCAGGACATTGAGGAGCTAAAATTGCCACAGGTTCTTTAATCAGATTTTTGTAGATAAAAGGACTGTGCGCTTTCACCAATTCCAGATTATTACCTCTTTCTCCTGACCCGTGAAGAAAGACAATCAAAGGAACATTGCCTTTTGCTTTTTGAGGATAATCTAAAATATATGAGATTTTTTCTACTCTTTTAACTTCTTTATTCAGTTCTGCTTTGATTTCCTGAGCATTTAAGCTTAAAGAAAATGGTAAAAGCAAAAGTGGTAAGTGTTTTAGTTTTAAATTCATATTTCTTTAGGTTTTGGCTAAAGCCGTTTGATTTTATTCTTAGGTTAAAACGAGCTAAAGCCCGTTTCTATTGATTATTTTGTGAGCCTTGTCAAGGTTTAAAACCTTGACAAGGCTTGGGTTATTATTACTAGCCCCGATTGTAGCATTTGTTTGAGCTCATTTTGTGGATTTCGGCGGCGGCTTTGCCGCCGCCGAAATCCACAAAATAGCGAGTGCGGAAAGCGGGATTAAGCTCCTTAAAACTATTTAATATTATATTTTTCAGATTTAAAATCTAATTTTTTTAATCCTTTCTGAATTTCAGGAGCATTCATGAATAATTTCCATAAAAATCCTGTTCTGTAATTTTCGATCATTGGAGAAATTGTTCCCTGATCAATTGCTAAATATCGTGGTGTCGTCCAATTATCATAATTGATTGACGTTGCATCGTAAGGTCCTGCAGAACCGATGAATTCTGGTTTTTGAGTATAAATAAATCTCAAAAAGTCCATAGATTCTTTTGGTGAATACGGGAAACTGCTCAAAGCAGCTGTTGGAGTGATTACTCCATGATCGTTTTGCGGGAAGTGGGCATCGTAACCAACGCTTCCGTCTTTGTTTCTTGAATAACCGGCCGTTAATCCCCAATAATTGGGTCCGTAACCTTTCCATTGTTTTGGGTTTTCGACACAATATTTGTAATCGATAAGAACTTGATTTTTATTTAAATCGAAGTAATTTTTGATTAATTTATCTGATAAATTGGTAGGATCCAGACCGATATAAGAATATTGAGTCCAAAATAATGGTCCGCCATATTCTTCTGCTCCATTATGTTTTACATACATCGGAAGTCCGTATTTTTCTTTGTCTGAAAGATAGGTTCCATTTCTTGTCCAGCCTTTGTAATAGGTTTCAGCGTCTATAGAATAAGTTGGTGATGATGCTGCCAAAATGTAGGTAATCAGACATTCATTATATCCTTCCAAAGGAAAATTCATTTCCCATTGATATTCTGGTGACCAGTGCCAATACAACACTTTTTCACCGCCTTTGGTATACCAGTTCCATTGAATTCCTTTCCAAAGCTCGTCGCATTTTTTGGCAAGCGCTTTTTCTTCGGCGTTTCCGTTTTTGAAATATTCTCTCACCTGAATAATCCCTGTGGTAAGAAATGCAGTTTCTACTAAATCTCCACCATTGTCTTTTTTTCCGAAAGGAACGGTTTTCCCCGTCTCTCCGTTAATCCAGTGTGACCAAGCTCCTTTATGACGATCTGCTTTTGCAAGAAAATCCATCATTGTAGTTAATCTTTTAACCGCATCTTTTCTAGAAATAAACCCTCTCTCAACACCCACTAAAATAGTTGCCAAACCAAATCCTGACCCGCCTGTTGTAACTACATGTTTGTCGTTATCAGGATAAATATTGTCTTCGTGATATCTTTCTCTACCCAACATAGAATTGGGTTCCGCATAATCCCAAAAATATTTTAAAGCATCTTTCTGAACTTTATCCATCAATTGCTCATCTGTAATATTAGATTTTACAACTGATTTTTGAGTAGATTCTTGTTTTGAAACTTGAGAATTTTTGCAAGAGACTATAAGTAATGATGTCGCTGCGATTGAGAGTATTATCCTTTTCATTATATCATTTTTAAAACTTAAATACTAAAAGAAGAGGAGAACTTTCATTCTCCTCTAAATATATTTGATTATTAATAACCAGGGTTCTGCGTTAAAATACCTTTACTATCTGTAATTGCTCTTAAAGGTATTGGAAACAATTCATTTTTACCAGTCTGAAATCCTAATGGACCAAGGAAAGTACCAGCTTGACCTGTTCTTACTAAATCTGGAAATCTATCATTTTCCATTGCCAATTCAACCCTTCTCTCTTGCCAGATTGCAGTTCTAAGAGTAGACTGATTAGTTGCAGTTGTATTCGCAAGCTGAGCTCTATTTCTTACTAAGTTGATATTTGTAATCGCAACCGCAGTATTTCCTAATTCATTTGCCGCCTCGGCATTGATTAGAAGAATGTCTGCAAATCTCAAGATTCTTATGTTTTGAATAGATCCATATCCGCACGCATTATTGTTAAGTGATGAAGGAACGTAAGTTTTATAATTCCAAGTATTACCTGCTTGTGGATCACCTTTTTTGATAAGATCACCTTCCGGTGTAGTTTGACCTTCTCTAAGAATTGTAAATTGTTTTCTGATATCACCAGGTTCAAATGCATTCTCTAATGCTTGAGTTGGTGTAAAGAAACCCCATCCGTACTGATTTCTTACCCCTTGAACTTCTGCATACTGACTCCCACCAAATTCTGGAGAACAACCACAATTAACTTCAAAAACTGATTCAGTCCCAAATTCACCTGCTGGTCTAAATAAGTGATTAAAACTAGGATCTAAAGAATATCCCATTCCTTTTACTTGATTTGAAACGTCATAAGCTTTTTGGTAGTCTTTCATATAAAGATAAACTTTTGAAAGTAATCCCAGAGCACCACCTTTTGTGACTCTTCCTTCCTGACCTGCAGGATAGGTTTGCGGTAAAATTGCAGATGCTTCAGTTAAATCTTTTACAATAAATGCATATACCTCTGCAGCGGTATTTCTTGGTTGATTAATATAATCAGCTTGTATTCCATCAAAAATAGGAACACCGCCATATATTCTTACCAAATTAAAATAGAAATAAGCTCTTAACATTTTGGCTTCTGCAATCAATCTTGTTTTAAGAGCTGTATCCATATTAATGTTCGGAACATTGGTAATAACCTGGTTGGCTCTTTGAACAGCTTGCCATTGCCCAGTCCAGTAACCATTAATTCCGTCATCACTCGTTGTAAAAGAAAAATTATCATACGCATTGATAAAAGATGCATCACCAGGATTTGATCCTTTTTCAACATCATCACCCGTTACTCCATAAACAAATTGTGCAGGAAAACCAGAGTTTTCCCAACTTCTTAGGAAGCTGTATATAGCATTCGTTGCTTTCATAGCATCAGCTTCTGTTTTATAGAAATCCTCTGCTACTACTACTCCTTCCGGCTTTATATCAACAAAATCATCATTACAGCTAACAAATAATGAAAGTATTGAGATTGTTAAAAATATTTTTTTCATGACTTTTTAATTAAAATGTTAAATTCATACCCATTGTATAAATAGCAGAAATTGGATAAATATTATTATCAATACCCATTTGTACCCTGTCTGTATTGTTAATTTCAGGAGAGAATCCGTTATACTTGAAAATTGTTAATGGGTTTTGTGCACTTAGATATATTCTCAGTTTTTTAACTGATAAAGATTGAGCTAATGATGAAGGCAAATTATATCCTACCTGAATATTTCTGATTCTAAAATAGCTACCATCTTCTACATAAAAGCTACTTGGTAAAATAACAGATTGGTTGGAAGTAATCATAGAATTGGTGTTTGAAGTACCTGCACCTGTCCATCTGTTATTATACATATCAAGATCCCAACTTTCATTACCATAACGTTGCTCACGGTTATAATTATAAATTTTATTACCAAAAACACCTTGGAAATCAATTCCAAAATCAATTGAATGAACTGTCAAGTTTACTCCAAATCCATAAGTTCCTTTAGGAATGGGGCTACCTAAGAAAGTTTTATCTCTGGTATCAATTACTCCATTTCCATCAAGATCCGTAAACTTGAACCATCCTGCCTTAGCTCCGTTCTGCCCGGATGCAGCAGCTTCAGCATCAGTTTGGAATACGCCTGCAACTTCGTATCCATAGTAAGAACTAACAGCTTGCCCAGCTTGTAATCTTACAATTGAATTACCAAATAAACTAGCTCCGGTTTCTAAGAATGAATCTTGATAAACGTTTGTGATCTCATTTTTAAGAGTTGTGAAGTTACCATAAACCCCAAGTTTAACACCTTCACTAAGATTTGCATTATAATTTACAGATACCTCAAAACCTTTATTTCTAAAAGAGTAAGCATTAGTGATATAATCATATGGATTACTAGCTCCGGAAATCGTAGCTTGATTAACTGCATAAACTATATCTTTTGATTCTTTGTTATAATAAGTTCCCTCAACTTTTAATTTATTATTTAAAAATGCCATCTCAACGCCAAAATCTGAACCCGTTGTTGTTTCCCAACCAATTGACGGATCAATCACTCTGTCAACCGTTCCTGCTGGATATCCAGTGTTACCATAATATACACCTCCACCAATATTAGTTACAATCGGAGAAAAATCTCTTTTAACTCTCGGGTTACCTAATTTACCCCAGCTTGCTCTCAATTTCAACAAATCAAAAACATTCTGCTCACTCATAAAACCTTCTTTTGAAACTACCCAACCCACACTTACTGCAGGAAAAGTTTTATATCTGTCTGTTGATATTTGCGAACTTGCATCTCTACGTACAGAGGCATTTAAAAGATACTTACCGGCATAGTCATAATTTATCCTTCCAAAAAAAGACTCTATTCTTTGCTGATCTTGTGTAGCTGCTGGTCTACCATCAGTAACTGCAGCAGCGGTATCATGATAATTAAAAATATCAGTACCATTACCAATATTTAGAGAACCATTGGTACCGTCATATTTTACATTTTTAGCAGTCCATACATCTTCTGATCTAGAGTCTCTAATTCTGGAAAAACCAGCTAGTAATTCCAAATTATGATTCCCAAAATCTTTTTTCCAAGTAATAGTGTTATCCCAGACATAGTTTCTATATCTGTTATCTCTAGTTATTAGTGTTGATTGTTTTTGGCTACTAACAGGAACATAAAGTAATGTTGGTGTATATTCATACTGGCTCGGGCTATAATTATCGGTGGTATAACTACTTCTAAAAGAAAAGTCTTTCAAAAATTTAATTTCTGCCCAAACATTATTAAGCAATCTTTCCTGTCTTACTTGAGAACGATAAAGATCAAGCTTTGCCCTTGGATTAGGAACATTTATTAATGTAATATACTGATAATTTCCAGTAGCAGGATTCATTACATCATAAACAGGTGGTGCATTACGTGCATCCAATAAAGGATTTTGTGCTACATCAGTACGGGTTTTGGAGAATGAAAAATTATTTCCAACTGTGATATTATCTGTAACCTTATAACTAAGATTTAACTTGGTATTAAACCTATTAAAACCACTTCCAGAATTAATTCCTTGACCGGCAGCTAAATTCCCTTCATCCTGAAGATAACCTACACTACCATAATAATTAAGCTTACCTAGGCTTCCAGAAGCAGAAAAATCATTAGAATTGATAATGCTTGTACGCAAAATCTCTTTGAACCAATCTGCATTACCAGGATATTGTGCTTTCGTTATAAAATCAGAAGGTTGAGGATTCAACACATCATTACGCACTTTTTCATTGTATAGCTCAATATACTGATCTCCATTTACCATTTTAGGAACATTCGTAACCGTTTTAATTCCCAAATAAGAATTAACATTGAAAACCGGTTTCCCTTTCCCTGTTTTAGTTTTAATAATTACAGCACCATTTGCAGCTTTAGCTCCAAAAATTGCCAAACTTGAAGGATCTTTCAAAACACTCATCGATTCAATATCCTGAGGATTAAGGAAAGAAATATCTTCCGTTAACATTCCATCAACAATGAAAACTGTGTTACCAGACAAAGACCCAACCCCTCTAATATCTACCCGAGGAGACCCACCTGGTGTACCAGATGTCACAATATTTACCCCAGCCAATTTTCCTTGTACTGAGTTTAGTGGGTTTGCATTCGGTTTATCTGCTAAATCTTTAGCCGTAACCAAACCAATACTTCCTGTGATGTTTTCTTTTTTTTGTGTACCATATCCTATGAGTACAACCTCCTCTATTTTCTGTTCTTTCGCAACAGTATCTTTAGGAGCAACCTGCCCATTGACATTCATCCCAAAATAGAGAACGGCAATAAGACAAGAGTACTTTAAATTAGTTTGTTTCATATAGTTTAATTTTATCTTGTATAAATCAAATGTGTAAAATAGCTTTTTAGCAAATTCTATTTTCTCAAAAGAAGACTTTGGTCAAAAATATAAAAAATATCAACTGATGTTAAATTTAGTTAAATAATTTATTAATTGGTTGTTAATTTGTGAAATATGTTAAATAAAACTAAATTTTAATAAATTTCGCAATTAAAAAAAATGATATAAATGAATATTTCACATTGAAGCAAAGGCTATTTTTGGATGAAAATCTCCCAAAAACTGCTTTTAATGTCTCAAATCTAAGCAATCGGGATTTTTGCACTAAATAACCTCGTAATTCTCTATACAAAGACTATTCTTTTCAGAAACAAATAAATTTTTGTTAAACACACAATTGTCTTTACCTTTGGTGCGTTATTTGAAAATGATAAAAAAATTGACAATGAAAAAATATATTATAGCCGCTGCATTAATCTTCGGAACTGGTGCAGTGATTACCACAAGTTTAAATTCTTGCTCTACCCTTGCTACTTCAGATTTAGGATTAGCAGTCATTAAAAGAGTATTATTGGGCGGAATCAACAAAGGAGCGAATATTTACGGCAACAAGGAAGCTTTCTTACAAAACAATTTAGTAGACAAAGCGCTACCTAAAGAGTTGAGAGATATCAATAGTACTTTAGAAAAAATAGCGCCTTCAATCGTTGCTAAAGAGAGAGAATACATTGCCGAAGCTGCAGTTTACACTGTAGGTATTTCAAAACCAATCTTGGAAACAGCAGTAAATAGCTTGAATGCACAAGATGTAACCAGAATTATTCAGGGTGAAAAAGGAACAGCCACTTTAATTTTGAAAGAAAAAACTCAGACGCAACTTGTTGCAGCAATTGCACCAAGAGTTGAGCAGGAACTTAATAAATATGGCATCGTAAAAACCATCAACACTGTATTATCGGGAAGCAATCTTTTGGGAAGTCTTTTAGGTGGAAATAAAACTAACGTCAACGCAGGTGGATTGAGCATGTTGGCTTCAGAGCAAATTGTAAACGGTCTTTTTAATATCATTGAAGATCATGAGAAGCAAAACTCGGCGTCGTTGCTTGCGCCATTTGGAAAATAGCTCAATTTTCATTAAATTTATATATAATTAAGGAAGAAGATGGAAATATTACAAGGAAATGAAAACAAAAATCCTGACGAATTTTATAAATCATTAAAGGAAAAACTAGAAAACAATCATGATTTTCCAGAAGATTATCTGTTTAAATTTATTATTCCGACAGATGATGCGAAGCTTACAGAAATTTATAAAGTTTTCGACGGTATAAAGTTTACACTGGGAAACCGCGAAAGCAAGAACGGAAAATATACAGCATGCAATATCAATGCTTTTGTTTTGGATGCAGATCAGGTAGTTCGTATTTATAAAGAAGTTGCAACAATAGAAAATGTCATTTTATTGTAAGCTGAATAAAATTCAAAATAGAAAAAGGTTAGTTTATAAGCTAACCTTTTTTATTTTTATGTAGATTTAAAATCTATTTTTCTATGAAGAATTTCACATTTTCGAGAGGTCTTCCCAACATGGCGACCGAACCTTTTATAATGATTGGTCTTTGTATTAGAGAAGGATTTTCAGATAAAATCTGAAGCCACTCTTCTTCAGAATGATCTTTTCCTGCAAATTTTTCAAGATATAATTTTTCTTCTTTTCTGATGATATGAAAAACACTTTGATTCAGTTTTTTCAAAACCGTTTTCAGTTCCAAAACACTTAAAGGATCTTCCACAATATTGATAATTTCAAACTGAACACCATTTTCGTCTAAATACTCTAAAACAGCATTAGATTTTGAACAGTTTCCGTTGTGTAAGACCTTAATCATCATAATAAAATTTAAGCTAAATTATTTTAAAACAAACCATTCAGTTCAGCATCTATTTTTTCTAAAATAAAGCCGAAATCTTCCGGTTTTTCTACAAAATCAAGATTATCAACATCAATAATCAATAGTTTGCCTTCTGTATAATTTGAAATCCATTTTTCGTACTTCTGATTCAGCTTAGAAAGATATTCTATACTGATTGAAGCTTCATATTCCCTTCCTCTTTTATAGATTTTTTTTACCAGATTGGGCACATCAGATTTAAGATAAATAAGCAAATCAGGTGCCGAAACAAAAGTTTTCATCAAATCAAAAAGCGATGCATAGTTTTTAAAATCTCTATCCGACAAAAGCTTCATATCATTCAGGTTTTCTGCAAAAATATGCGCATCTTCATAGATCGTACGATCTTGAATAATGTTTTTCCCACTTTCTCTGATCTCTTTTACCTGACGGAATCTGCTGCCCAGAAAATAAATCTGCAGAGCAAAACTCCACTTACTCATGTCTGCGTAAAAATCTTCCAGATAAGGATTGTGATCTACGTCTTCAAACTGGGCATCCCAACCGTAATGTTTGGCAAGCATCGTCGTTAAAGTAGTTTTTCCTGCACCAATGTTTCCTGTAACTGCAATATGCATATTTCTGTCTCTTTATTTTGAAATGTTAAAATCTAAAAGCCTAAATCCTGAATTTCATCCATTATTTTAAGAATATCTGATTTTTCAGACTTTTCTTTTTCCAATTTTTCGATGGATTTTTCAAGTTCTTTTTTCTGGTTTTCCGCTTCTTTAAGTTTTTTAATACCAGCGATATCTTCAAGGGTGTAAAGATAGAGTTTGTTGCCTTTTATTTCAAAATATGACAGCGAATTTTTATCCACAATTTGTGCATCGGGATCGTCAAAAATTTTGGTTAAACCTTTCTCAGGATTGTACTTGAATATGGTATTTTTAGCAATAATTAAAATCACTTCGTTTTCTCTGCGGAAACGTTTTGCATTTTCTACAGGAGCTTCAAAGAGTTTTTCGAACTTTAAATTATACACTCTGAACTGATTTTTAGATAAAATATAAACCTTTGTTTCAAAAACCAAAAGATCAATCACCTCATCGAAACTGGCATCAAAAGGAAAGGAATTGATGGTTGTTTCGTTTCTGAAATTATATTGAAGAAGACGTTTTGTACTTTCATCCAGCAACCAAATCTGTTGCAGATCTTCTGCATACGCATGTTTTATAAAGCTGAATTTTTGTTTAAAATCAATCTTCTGAATTTCATTAAGATTTTGATCTACAAATTTCATTTCCTGTGCATTTTCAGAAAAAAGTGCCACCGTTAAAGGATTTTGTATTTCCTGAACTTTAAACGGAACAGTAAACATCAGTTTGCCTAATTGTTTTCCCAGAGAATCGTATTTGGTAAAACTGAAATCTTTGTTTCGGTATAGATAGAGGTTTCCGTAATCGTCTGAAAACATATCTTTCGTCTCCTTAAGCTTTAATGTATCAAAAGGGAGTACTTTCTGCGCAGAAACCGAACAGAAAACCAAAACCAGAAAGAGAGATATTAATTTCAAAAAAACTTTTTTACAAAGATAGCGCTCCAAAAGGAACGCTACCAATTTACATACTTTATTTTATTCAATCTGAACTTGCTTTCAATTTTAACTATTTGATGGCAACTTCATAAATTTTCGACCAATTTTTGCCTGTAACCAACATATTATCTCCTTTAAAAGCAATTCCGTTTAAAACATGCTCAGAATCTGCTGTTGGATTTTTTTTCGCATCAGTATATTGTTCTGCAATTTTTGTAAAATCAAATTTCCCTACCACTTCACCGTTTGCAGGATTAATTTTTAAAATAATAGGTTTGTGCCAAACGTTTGCATAGATAAATCCTTTGTAATATTCCAACTCGTTTAATTGGTCATATACTGAAGTATTTCCTGCTACAGAAATATATTTAACCATTTTCGAAGGATCATTTTTATCTAAAAAATAAAGATTTTTGGTTCCGTCAGAAGCAATAAG
Source organism: Chryseobacterium scophthalmum (assembly GCF_900143185.1). Lineage (NCBI taxonomy): Bacteria > Pseudomonadati > Bacteroidota > Flavobacteriia > Flavobacteriales > Weeksellaceae > Chryseobacterium > Chryseobacterium scophthalmum. The sequence goes on from NZ_FSRQ01000001.1 coordinate 1,185,343, forward strand.
ATTTTTCCCGTCATACGTTAAACCCCAACCTTTTACCATCATATCGGGATAAGCAAATTCAGAAACCAGGCTTAAAGTACTTTTGTCGTAAACAAATCCTTTTTTGTTTTCCCAAGTCAGCTGATACACTTTATCTCCTGCAATCGTGCTTCCTTCAGAAAAAACATCATCAGGTTGTTTTGTTTCTTTAATCGGAGTATTTTCTCCAAGTTTATATGTGATTAATCTTGACGAACCATACTGTCCTTCGCTTTCATAAACTGTATTTCCATCAATCTGGAAACCTTGTGTAAAGTTTTTAGGATCGTGTGGATATTCAGCTATAACTTCATAGTTTAAATTTTGTTCAGGGCTTTTGCTGTATACATTGATTGTAGCATCCTGATATAAAGTTTCGCCGCCTTTCGTTTTAATATTAAAAGTTACCGCATTATCACCTAATGTAAAATATTTTGGGTCAACGGTAAGGCTTGTAGATTCTTTTTCGCCAAAACTAATGGTAATGCTTTCTGCATTTTCTAAAACATCTTTGGGAAGATCTAGCTTGTCGCCAAAATGATAACCTGTAGTTTCCATCGATGCGTTATAATCAGCCAGAGAAGTCAATATTTTTTCGTCGTTTTTACAAGACATTACCATAAGTAAAGCTGCAAAACCTACAATTATCTTATTTTTCATTTTTTATTTCTAAAATTTCACCAAAAATAGCAAATTTTATTCCGCTCTGCTAATTTCTGACGCAGGTTGAGCAAATTGCAGAATATATCCGTTGTTATCATAGATAGCAAACTCTCTCATTCCCCATTCAAAGGTTTCAATTTCGTAGCAGATATTGGTTTTGATTTTTAAATCTTCCCATGCCTCATCTACATTTTCAACATTAAAATAAAACGAACCGGAAAAACCGATGCTGCTTATTTTCTCATGTTGATTGGGTTTTGAGATCATCATCTGAATACCATCTTTTTGCAAAGAAGCCCATTGCCAATCGTCGTTTCTTTCATTTAAAGAAAATCCCAGAATATGAAGATAAAAACCGATGGTTTCATCTAAATTTTCAGTCCATAAAATGGGTTGTAGAGATTTGAATTTCATATTAATTTAATTTTTAAATTAATTTAATGGGCAAAGCCTGTAATTTTAGCTTCATCAAAATCGAGCTGCATTTCAATAGTTCTCATCACGTGGTCGTCGAATATTTTTTCACGTTTCATACGGTGAAGTTCGTTTCTCTGCGCCTGAATGACTTGTCTTAAAACATCTTTATTTTCATTCATTGCGGTTGCATAATCTACTGCAGAGCCCATACATTGCGCTTTATCGGCAATTAATTTCATTTCGTTTTCCAGTTTATAGATCTGATGCTTTACGAGACTATTACTTTCTGATAATTCCGAGAAATCTGAAGTCAGTTTTTGAAGCGCGGTTTCTTTTAATTTTTTCATTAAAATAGCTTCCTGCTTTTCTTCCGGAAGCTCACTTCCTGCGTCTTCAATTTTTAGGAATTTTAAAATTGGTGCAAGCAGCAAACCTTGTCCGACCAAAGTAATCAGAATGATCACAAAAGTCACAAACAAAATAATATTTCTGTGCGGAAAAGCTTCTCCCGGACTGATATAAACAGGAATTGAAAGTGCGGCCGCCAAAGAAACCACTCCTCTCATCGCTGCAAAACTGATGATAAAAGGTTCTTTCCAATCGGGTTTTGGATTTTCCTGCCGAACTTTTTTAGACAAAAGCCTTGGAACATAAACAATTGCATAACTGTAAGCCAAACGAGTAAAAATGATAGCACCTCCAATCACAATACTGTAAAAAACACCTTCTGAAATTGTATAATCTTTCATTGCGCCAACTACAATCGGTAATTCAAGTCCAATTAAAATAAAAATAATGGTATTCATCAAGAAAATGACAACACTCCAAACATTCCCCGTTTGAATTCTCGACGTATGACTTAAATAACAATGCGAATTATAAGACATTAATAATCCTCCTGCAACAACCGCCAAAACTCCCGAAAAGTGAAAATGCTCGGCTGCAACGTACATTACGTAAGGAACAATCAATGTAATTACGGTATCTATATTAGAATTGGAAGGAATTAATCTTAAAAACTTTCCAAAAACCAAACCTGCTCCGATTCCTACTGCAACACCACCAATGGCCATTGTAAAGAAATCCGTAACAGCTTCACGGAAAATAAATTGTCCTGAAATTACCGCAGCCAAAGCAAATTTAAATACAATTAAACTCGATGCATCATTAATCAGACTTTCGCCTTCTAAAATGGTGGTAATTTTTTTAGGAATCTTCATGTTTTTTAAAACAGAAGTTGCTGCAACCGCATCTGGAGGAGAATTTACACCACCCAAAAGAAATCCCATTGCAACGGTCAATCCAGGAATGATTGATGAAGAAAGGTAGGCAACGACAATCGATGTTAAGAAAACCAATCCAAATGCCATTGAAAATATCTGTTTTCGCCATTTATGAAAATCCTGCCATGAAGTAAACCAAGCTGCTTCAAATAAAATGGGCGGAAGAAATATGAGAAATACCAAATCGGGCTCAATTTCTATTTGCGGCATTCCCGGAATAAAGCTTACGAGTAAACCTGCAATCACAAGAAAAATCGGATAAGCTACTTTGAGCTTCTGCCCTACCATCACCAAAATCATCACCGATAAAAGTACAGCGATGGAAATAATTACATAATCGTGAATCATGGTCTGTGATTATTTAGTTGTTATAAAAAAGTATTTTAGTTTTTTTGAGTTTTGAAAACTCTTTATAGATCCTGTTTTTAAAGACCGAATCAAAGTCTTTTTTACTTTAGTTTTTTGAGACATAAATTTTAACCGCAAAAGCTACAAAAGAAATGATTGAAGAAAGAGGATCTCAAAGGTTGCAAAAGGTAATATTTTACTTCATTTACAATTTTGAAAACTTTTGAACAACGTAAGATTCATAAAATCTTTTGTTTCTTTTGTGGTTTAAAAATAATTAATTTTTAGTAAAAGGTATGTTATTATAAAAACCGATTTGTATCTGTCCACGGTTTTTATTTTCCTGAAGCTGATTCATATATCCCGCTTCAATTCTCATATTTTTATTAATGATAAATCCTAAAGCGCCATAAACTCGGTTTCTGTCGAAAACAGGACTATCTAAATTAAGAAAAATTTCATTATACGCTGAAACATAAAGAGTTTTCGGTAACATCACCTTGTTATTAATCGGAATATTCAATCCTAACAAGTAACGGAACCTCATCCTGAAATCATCCTGTAAAAAACGTTCTTCTAAACGGTAACGGTGCTGCAGATTAAATCTTCCGAACTTCTGCTTTGTAATAAACTGCTGGAAAATACGGTGCTCAATATTTTCTGATTTTTCACCTTTTACATAAGGCTGGCTCAAAATAAAACCATAACCCAGCAAAACATTATTGTTATTTTCTGTCAAATCATAACCAATTCCGGTACGAATTAATAATTGTTCCAAATCACCAATTCCATCAAAATTACGGTATTGAATCTCATTATGGAAATTCAGCTTTTTGCTGATTTTATTATTCCCAAAATACATATACCAAGCTCCCAAATCACTTTCCTGAGCAAATGACAGAACGCTTCCAAAACACAAAACAGAAACCGCTAACTTTTTTAAAAACTTCATAATTTTATTATTACTTTTTCTTTTGTCTTAAAACAAAAGAAACAAAAATTCAAGACTTGAAATTCTTCGCTAAAAATAAAGGCTGTTCACTAAAAATTTTAAACTCGTGCGTATTTACGATTCTAGTTTGATTTCTTATTTTATCCCGCACTCAAACAATAGAATTTTCTTAACGTTCACATCCTTGATTTTCTTAACGCTTCGATTTTCTAAGTCAAAACAAATATTCAAAATGATAGAATAATTATTTCATTCATCTATCATATTCAACAAAATTAATATTAAAAATCTATAATAGCAAAAATTCTTTAAAAGATAAGTTTAGTCTTGATATTTACGGATTATCCTATTATTTTCATCTATTGAAAAAGCATAATAGGTAAAAAGCGAATTGTAAAATAATACTTTAGTTTCACCGTTTTGATTTATTCTCTTCGGCTCTCCCCATTCACTTTTTAAATTTCTCTCGGAAATCTTTAAAGGTGTATTTTTAAATCTTGAAGAATATCTTCTTTCATAAATGATTATTCCAATAATAAACGCAAAAAGTACTACAAAACACAAAGAAAAAAATGCAACAACTTTATTTTTCACACTCATAATATTTAAAGCTGTGAAGGAACTATTTCTTCTAAAATATCATTCTGATTTTTATCAAAATAAGTGCAGGTCATTTTATTGAGATTCATCTTCCAACCTTCTACTCCATTTTCGGCACAATCTTTACAAAATGTAGGATAATCTGTACCGCCTTGCTGGTGAAGCTTTAATCTGGTTTTAAAATTTTCAAGATTTACATTTTCGGCGATTTCTAAAGCATCATATTTTTTTCCTGTTTCGGCAAAATTATTTTCAACATCAAAATATTTTGTATTTCCATCAGCAACAAATGTTGTGTAATGAGAAACTCCCAGTTTTTTTATTTGTTGAATATAATTCGGAAAATCAGCACCACTTTTTACTTTTTGGTGTTCTGCTTTAATTTCATCAATTGTAAATTTCATCTTGTTTATTTTTTTTAAGTTATATTTTAAAATTATATTTTTAACGCAAAGAGCGCAAAGATTTTATTTAAAATGTTTGAAAATATTTTCGTTCGCAAAGGCGTTTGACTTCGTCGAATTTTCGATTTCACATTAGCAAAGAAAAACTAGTTTCTTAATAGTAAAACAATAACCGACAGATAATTGCCGGTTATTGTTTTATTGTGCTTCAAATTTGGGGTATAAATTTTAAGGATGTTGTTGCATTTTCGCAGGATCATCATAATTTACCATCCAGTTGATGTCAAATTTATCCGTAAACATTCCGAAATAAGCTCCCCAAAAAGTATCAGCAAGAGGCATTGTAACATTTCCACCTGCAGAAAGTCCGTTGAAAAGTTTGTCTGCTTCTTCTTTAGAATCTGCATTAATGGACACTGAAAAATTATTTCCAACTTTTAAGCTTGAAGCCCATTCTCCACCTGTATCGCTTCCCATCAAAATGGTTTCTTTTGAAATCGGAAGAGAAACATGCATAATTTTGTCTTTATCTTCCTGAGACATTTCTTTTCCTTCCTGTGGAGGCATTTCTCCAAAAGTTCCGATATAAGGATATTCTCCACCGAAAACCGATTTGTAAAAATCGAAAGCTTCTTTGCAGTTTCCGTTGAAGGTAAGATAAACATTTACTGTTGCCATAATATATTTTAATTTGAGATTTGAGATTTGAGATTCGAGATTTGTTATTCGAGGCACGGAGCGCGAAACTCGAACCACGGAACACGGAACTCGAATTAACGATGCTGATCGATAAGAATCATGTTTCCATCGGGATCTTTCAGGAAAATGTGTTCCGGACCGGTAGTGGTTTCATCTGCGGTTTTATCTAATTCTACTCCGCTTTCTTTCAATTTTTTCTGAATTTCTCTTACATCATCAAATTCCTCAAGATTCTGAGCATTCTCATCCCATCCCGGATTGAATGTCAACATATTTCCGTCGAACATCGCCTGAAAAAGACCAATTAAAGTACTTCCGTTTTTCATGATGAGATAATTATTTTCCATACCTCCTCCCATCGCAGAGAAGCCTAGCTTTTCGTAAAACTCTTTAGATTTTGCCAAATCTTTTACACTTAAGCTTAGCGAAAATACACCTAATTTCATATGTAAGTTTTTATTATTTTTTATTTAAAGCTAATCTGTATCCTGCTAAAACTAATGTCCAAACTAAAATTCCAAGAACCCAAAACCAAATAGGCGTTGGTAAAACTGTCATATTGTAAATGGTGAAAACAAGAAAAATGATCCCGCAAATCAATGCTGCAGTAGGTTTTCCGTCTTTTGAGATCTTTGTAGCTATAAATCCCGAAACCAAAGCTCCCAAACCATATCCAATGATCACCATAAACTTTCCTAAAAAAGGCAAGGTTTCAATATAATTTTTAAAACCTTCCATGTCGCCCGGTTTCATTCCTTCAGGATAAGGATACAACATATGATTAAGCGTTTCAACCGCCCAAACACAGATGGAACCAACAATAATTCCGGCAACAACTGCCAATATTTTTTTTAACATAGTTATTGATTTTTTAAGCGTGTTTTGAAATCTAAAGTTTTGTCATAGCTTTTCCAGTCACCAATCAGTTCGATGTATTGACTTTGAATTTTTTCTGAGGTTTTATTCCATTTAAAAGTATAAATAAATTTACCCGTAAAAACTCCGGAATGTTTGCCTTTTACTTCTTCTACCAACTCATAATCACCATAAACAACACCTTTGCTTTTAGAATCTTTGTATTTGGTGATTTTAAATTTGCCCTCAAATTTTGAAGAGTTATTCTCTACAACTGTATATCCTGAAACAAAATATTCCTGATCGTTTTTCTTATCCTGCTCAGAAATATTTATTTTAAGTTTAATGGTTTCTTTATCATTTCCAATAGTTCCTACATAAGGCTTTGAATTATTTAGCCAAACATTGGAAATATTTGGCATCTGTGCAAAAGCAAAATTGGATATGAGAATGAGGAAGAATAAAAGTTTTTTCATGGTTTTAAATTCTTAAAATTATATTTAGGCTAAAGCCAAAAGAATTTATATTTTTTGTAAAACAGGCTAAAGCCCGTTTCTATTAATTTCAAAAGACGAACTATACACCAAACTGACTCAGATGATGATTAAGATGTTTCGCAAACATATTATTCCATTCCTGAGATTTTAATTTTCCAAAAGAAGAAGATTCTTTACCGTCAAAAGCTGAAGCTCCTAATTGTTGTGTTTTTTGAATAAAGCCAATCAATCTCTTTTTTTCTTCTTCAAAATCTTTTCTTTCTTTAATTATAAATTGTGGTGCAGTAGGAGAATCGTGTGGATATGCTTTTTCGCTTGTCACTTTTGGTTTTACGAAAGTTTTCAAAATAAACTTAGCAATCGCACCCGGTTTTTTGTGCTTTTCCGGTTCGTAAACCATTTCATAAGAAACACAGCAGTGTGCCAACATTTGGTCTACCGTCATTCTTCCCCACAAACCGTGAGTTTCTTCTACAAGATTATTTATTCTATTGATATAATTCTGAGCATCTTTTGCGTCAAATACGTTTTCCATTTTTGTCTAAATCTTTAGAAACAAATATATCAGTTTTTTTGTTTCATTGAAATATTTTTTTTGATTTTGAATGGTGAATTATTATTAAAAATAAAATCCCAGAAATTAAAATGCTCCATACAAATTGTATGGAGCATGGTTAAATATTCTTAACTAATTTATTTCTGAGTTGCTTTTTTCATTGTTACGTCTGGACGTAAAACTCTGTAACGAACTTCTAAGTCTTTAGGCACATAAAAAACCAATGGTAATTTGCTGTTGTATCTTACAATTTCAGGTTGTAAATAAACAAATTTCTTAGTCTTTTTCTGATCCGGACAAGCCATTAAAGTTCCGCCTGTTTCTCCGCTAGATTCTACTTCATAGTAATTGTAACCCCAACCTTGTAAATCTTGCGAAGTAACTTTTCCCATTAAAAAATGGTTGTTACAGTCCAATAATTTTTCAACGCCTACAAAAAATTCAACTTTCAAATCATTTTCGTTTTTTGCAACAGGCAATTGAATATAAACCTGCTTAAAACCTTCTTTAGCTTTTGGAAACATTTCTATCTGAAGTTTTTCAAATTTCTCTGTTTTTTTCTTCTGAGCAGAAACATTACCCACTACAAACATCATCAATACTACGGATACTGCTTTTAAAAATTTCATAATTGTTTGATTTAAAATTTACAATTTCCTTATACTCAAAAACTATTCCATAATTACCACATTCGAACCTTTTGTATGTGAATTCATCTGCGGTGCATAATAGTTTTGAATCGTTGTAATTCCGTTTGAGAATTTCCCTGATGCATTGGCTACATAATCATATTCAAAAACATATTTTCCTTTCGGCATATACTGAATATAGAAATTGGTAGACGCATCTTTTGTTGATTGATAATATCCCAAACTATTTTTCCATTGATAACCGGAAAGCACATTCAACGGTTCAAATCCTGCCGCTCGCATATCTTTGATGTGAATAAATTCCATGGCGCGGTCTGTATTTAAAATCATTCTTACCGTTACTTTATCTCCAACTTTCAACAGAGTTTCGGGAGAGATTTTCTGCAATTCTTCACCATTTACTGTTTTTACTTTTTTGTACAGTTCTTTTACAACAGAAATATAATTTTCGGAAGATTTTATTTTATCCAAATCTTCATAATATTGCCAGAATAAACCTCCCTGAACAATTCCTGCGCCTGGTTTTGTTACTGTAACTGTTGCAAGATTTTTATCTAAAACATCTGTTTTCACAGCAGATTTCACATAACCTGTCGCCTGAGTTTCCGGTTTCAGTTCTTTTCCGCCCCAAATGATTGTTGCTTTATCGCTTTCCGCAGAAGTCCAAGATTTTCCTGAATTTAAAATCGTAAAAATCACTTCTGAAGTTCCTCTTGAGCTTCCCCAAGAATTGACTTCTTTTTGGGTAATCAACCAGATTTTCATGTCTTCAATGAATTTTTGGTCGTTCGGTTTCAGTTTATTGAATGCTTCCAAAGCTCCTGCATGATTAACAACTTTCGAACTGAACCATCCCCAATCATCAAGATTTTGCTTCCAATAAACACCTTGAGTTTTAGAATCTACTGAAGTTTCTTTTAAGTAATTTAATAATTTATCAGAAACATCTTTTAAGCCATAATCGCTCATCAATAAAGCTGCACGATGCAGTCCGAAGAATGTAAAATCGGTAATTTTTATTGTTTTGGCTTTTTGTTTTACCAAAGATTTCAGCGTTGCCCCTTTTCCTTTTAAAGGATATTGTTTTTCCCAATAATTTCGGGTGTCTAGATAATCTAAAGTCCAGTTATTGATTACATTTTCTTTTTTAACATCAGTATATTTATTGATTTCATTGTCAACATAACCAATCAGTTTTGCCACCAATTCTTTCTGTTCGGAAGATTGATAATCTTTTACATTCTCTTTTAACCAAGTATTTATTTTCCCTAAATTTTTAAGAATATAAAGAGACGTTCCGTACGAACTCGGATACCCTTGATACCAAGAAAAACCACCATCCAAATTTTGAAGCTTTTTGAAATCGTCCCAATCCTGATTAATAGAATTTTTCATTGTACTAGCATCAAAAAGCAATGCTAATTTTGCCATCTGTTCCTCTTCGTTCTTACTTTCCAAAACCCAAGGAGTTTCTTCAAGCAACAGCTGTTTCAGCTCCTGATTTTTTTCAAGATTTGAAGTTAATAAACCTTTGCTTTGATATTCTTCAAAAACTGTTTTCAGTTTCGGATTGGCTTTAAAAATTTCTGAAGCCAAAACATCGGCAAACCATTTATTAAAGATTACATCTGCAGAACTATTCTGATCATTTTTCAGACTTGGAAGTGCAAACATAATTTCCCAAATCGGATTGGTCGTCAATTCTAAAGTATTCGAAACATTAGAAACCGTTGTTGAGTTTGTATTTTTAAGATTGTCTAAAACAAAAGTTTTCGTTTCGCCTTCTTTCACAAAAATCGGAACGGCATCGGTCACCAACATTCTGTTTGGTAAAACCGGAATTGCTTTTTGTTCACCATCGGAATATTGTCCGGCTTTTGCAACGACTTTTAAAATAATTGATGAAACGTTATTCGGTACTTTTATTTTCCATGTCAATGCAGAGTTTCCGTTTTCATTTACAGAAAAAGCCTGTTCCTTATTATATCCGGAAACTGCCGTCAAAGTACTCAACCCAAATTTCTCTGAAATATCTTTGTTGGTAAACGCGTCCAAAATCTGCAGTTGCGCAGAACCATTCAATTTTTTGCTTGTTAAGTTTGATAGTTTTGACTGAAGATTCAATTCATCCCCTTCTCTCAAAAATCTTGGGTAATTTGGCGTAATAGAAAACTCTTTTTGCGTCACCACTTCTTTTTCCAATGTTGTTGCTCTTGCGTTTTTTGTATGAGCCAGGAACATCAATTTCCATTTTGTAAGCGCTTCGGGAGACGTGAATTCGAAGTTAACATTTCCTTCTGCATCAGTTTTTAAATCAGGATAGAAGAATGCAGTTTCGTTTAAGTTTTGACGAACTGGGATTTCATTTAAATTTTCGTTATCTGAAATATCATAAGAATCTACAAATTGCTTTTTCTCCTGTTCTGTTAGTTTTCTTCCTGAATTTATAATATCTATTGCTTCATCATCAATTCTTAAAGATTCCAATTTCATTCTCGCCGTACTTGCTTTTGCGCCTGCAATCGGTGGCGGTGGTGGCGGAGAATATGCTGCTGCTTTTACTCCTTCCTGATTGACCACTCCTGTTGTGGTCTCCAATTGTCTGCTGTAATCTACAAAGTAAATATTTCCATCAAACCAGTTAAACTGAGGAATTTCTACCACCTTATTATCAAAATACTCCATTCTGCTTTGAAAATATTTTTCTTCAAGACCGGTATTGATTGCATAAGAAGACGTAAATGAATAAGGTCTGTATAATTCTTGCCAGTTAAAAGTATTTACAGAAAACTGGTCCAAAGACATATCATACATATTGGCTAAAACCTCAGCATTGATCTTTTCTTTGTCGTTACCTGAAATTTTTACAGTCCATTTTTCTTTAGAATTAGGTTCTATTTTATCTCTGAATGTTACCGTTTCTATTTTCAATGGCTGCTCAGTATCTTTAATTTTCAAATCAACCGTTTCGGTCTGAATATCATTAAATGAAGCCAACTGAAACTGAATGTTTAAACCCGTTACATTTTTATCATTTGGAATTTCAGTTTCATATTCAAGCACACCGTTTTTGAACTGATGAACTTCGGTAACTGTTTTTCCTAAACCATTTTGTAGGAAGACATTCACCAAAGCATTTGGAATTGATGAATACACATAACTTTTTGCTTTTTCCCCTCTCGAAACCTCATCTTTTGGTTCTAAAACCGTTAAAAAAGTTTTATGGGTTGGTTTTAAAGATTTTTTATCCCAAACACTGAAATTTTGAGTAGATTTTATTGTGTCTTTCCCTTCAATATTATACAATTCTAATTGGTAATCTCCAGCTTCCAGTTTTCCAAGGTCTAATTGAGTTGTCAGTTGTTGGTTGTCGGTTGATGGCTCTTGAATTTTTTTGATAAGAACTTTTTCAACTTTCCAGTTTTTTATTTCATCATTTTTATCATACAAATCATGTGGGAATTTACTGATAAACTCTTCTTTTGAAAATTTCGGCAGATTCTGAACTTCTGTTTTGAAATTGTCTCTGAAAATCCTATTCGGAGTTTCCAGTTTTGAAAGCTTTACCTTATAAGATTTTTTAAGATTTTGTTCGTTGTAATTTTTGGTTTCAACTTTTACGTTTAGGTTTTCATCCGCAAAAACATTATTAATATTGTCAGCTTTGATGTAATGAGAAACCGAAGCTACTTTTAAATTGGTATTCGCAGTTTGAGTTTCCCCATTGATATCAGTCGCAGAAGCGTTGATTTGGTAATTATCAATCTGAATCCCTTCTAGCTTTTCGTCTTTTTTAAGGTCTAATTTTATGGTAAACTCTCCTTTTTCATTAGTTTTAACCTCTCCAAGAATCGAGTTTTCGTTATCATTATCATTTGGATACCAAGGGAAATATCTCCAACGAATGTTTTGTTTTTTAATTTCGTAGTTGACGTTGGTGTTACTCAAAGCCACTCCCGAAAACATCATTGCTTTACCTTTCAGTTCGATGGTTTGTCCGTATTTATATTCATCTTTTACAGGTTCAAAAATCACTTCAAATTTTGGACGTTTGTATTCTTCAACCTTTATATATCTGTAGCCACTCGTATTTCCATCAGTGATGATCCTAAAATTCCCGTTCAGTTTTCCTTTAGGCAAAATAAAACTTCCGTGATAAGAACCGAACTCATTAGTCGTAAAATTCTGTACCGAAACTTCCTGATTATTGGTATCTCTTAAAGTTATTTTCTGTTTTAAATTTGATGCAACAGATTCTATTTCATTGTCTATTTTGGTATTAATGACTTTAAAATATACAGTTTGTCCGGGTCTGTAAATTGCTCTGTCCGTAAAGATCTGAGCTTTTGTACGGGTTTGTTTATTCGGATTGTATATTTCCCGACTATTATTACCATACATTTGCATCAGCTGAAAGTCATTGGTTTTCGGCTGTTGAATCAAAATCGCTCTGTAATAATCTTTACTATTCGTCATCGGAAATTTGAAAACTCCCTTTTCATCTGTTTTACCGACAACTTTATTTAAAGCTTTACCTTCTACAAACTCATAAAATGTAAGATTTTCATTATTGATTGGCTTCCCATTTTCAGAACTGATTAATTTCAATTCATTAGAAAGTTTATTGCTTTCGTTGATATTCTGATAAATAATTTTATGATTTGAAACTAAAAAATAAAAGTTATGATTATTACCTTCTTCTGGTTTTGAACCAGAAACTTTATATTCGGCAACATAAATTCCGGAAGGAAGTGCCTTCATTTCAACAGAAGTTTTGTGAAGCTGATAATCCTGAGGATCATTTAACTGAAAAACTTCTTTTCTTACCAACGATTTTTTTATTTTTGAGTAAGCATTATCGTAAGGGCTTCTCGCAAATTGCATCAACGGTAAAAAGTTATCTTTTACTTCATAAATATTTATAGAAAATTCTTTCACATTCTTAAACTCTGCAACCAAATGAATTGGCAGATTCGGCTGAGTTTGTTCTTCATATTTGAAGCTTAAGAAAGGATTAATAATCTGATTTTCCTTATTTTTAATATTTTCAATAAAAGAAGATTTCGGATATTGATTTTTGATAGAATTGACAAGCTGAAGCGCTTCTTTTTCTTTTTTCCCTTTAATTAATTCATCTATTATTTCTTCAGTAATAAGCATTTTGTAATCACCTTCAATATTCATTTTAATTAAATTCTGAAGCTGTACTAATTTATCTTTACAAGAATTAAAAATACAATTCTCAGAAAGTTTCTGATGCATGAAATAAAGCTTAGAATTGCCTGTACTTTTAGCAATTAATTCATCAAAAATTGTATTGATCAAAACTCTGTTTTCCGCCAGTTCGTTCTTTGTAAACAATTCATTATTAGATAAGAAATTGACCTTTTTCAAAGAATACCAATCCTGCAAAGTAGGGAAATAAGCAATATAATCTGTATTTGAAAAAATATCCTTGTATTTTATCAAAGATATTTTATTCATCACCTGATTTTCTGAGTCAAGCTCCTTAAAATTTTGGATTAAATAATTTTTAAAATCAAGTTTGCTCCATGTTTCAATTTCTGAAACATCCTGAGAATTCATATTGGTTCTGCCATTGATTTCCCAAGAATGCTCATTGTAATAATCAAACGTAAAACCCGATAACAAAACCTTGTACACTAAAAGATCATCACCTTTCAGGTTCTTTTCTGTAGTTTTTAGTTTAGCAAAAAACTTTGATACTGAATCATTTTTCTCGTCGTCATTGGTTCTATTTACAATGCTGAATTCTGCTTTCAGAGAGCGAATCAACTGTAAGGCATTATTTTCTTTCATAGCTTGTTTTTGAATTTCCAAAACAACCGGAAGATTTGATTTGTAAGCTCCCTTTTCATAATTTGTTTGTATTTTTTTCCATTGTGTATCGTAATACTTCTGACTGAAAGCATTAGAGAAACACGATAAAAACAGGATAAGGAACAAAACCTTGGAAAATCTTTGCATAAGTGTTATTTTTGATAAATGAATTGCTTAAAAGTACTGAAAAAATCTGTCATCGACAGCCAACTTTATGTCTCCTTAATGGGAACAGTTTTCGCAGTATTTTTCATGATGGAGCAAAACACATTCCGTTTCCCTTCAGTTCTTTTGATATTCATCACCTATTTCAGCGGATATCTGTACACGAAATACCAAAAAACAAAATATTTTTATAAAATCTTATTATTAAATTTCGTCACAGGAATTATTTCGGCGGCTTTAATTATTTTTAATCATAATGAAATACGTTTGGTAAAATGGTTTGTGATTGTGGTTTTAGGATTATTATACAACAGTTTTTTTCTTGAAACTTACATCCGGAAAATTCCTTTACTCAAAGTATTTTATGTAGGTTTAGTTTGGGCATTGGTCAATTGTTGGCTTACTTTACCTGCGTTTAATTTTCCTATATTTTTTATCAGTTTCTTTTTTGTGACCGCACTCGTTTTGCCATTCGATATTCGTGATATGAAAAGTGATACAGTTCAGACATTTCCAAAGTTAATTGGTGTTCAAAACACAAAATACCTTGCCTATATTTTTATTTTTATTGCTTGCATTTTAGCTATTTTTTATTTGAAAATTCAATTTGCTGTAAGCTTTTTTTTAGCCTCGGTATTTACTTATATTCTGGTTTATTTTTCGGAGAATTCTAATAGAGATTCGTATTTTTCTTTTTGGGTTGAGACTTG